>NZ_QTQI01000023.1 GCF_003853705.1 Burkholderia sp. Bp8992
ACCAGTGTCGTCGAGGGCATCAACAACACCATCAAGGTCATCAAGCGTCGGGCTTACGGGTACCGCGACGAGGAATACTTCTTCCTCAAAATCCGTGCCGCGTTCCCCGGTAATCCGCGATGAACCTAAAAAAAGCCTGGAAACTCGCGTTCCCAGGCCTGGAGACCATCAACGATGATGGTGGAGGAGACGTCGTCGTCCCGATGCGCGCCGCCCTTCTGCAGGCGACGTCGCGCATGTGTCGCGGTCAGATCGCCCAGCCGCCGAGATAGAAGGTGACGAGCACGGCCGCGATGAGCACGGTGCCGACGTTGAGCTTGCGGAATTCGCCGCTGGCGATGCGGCCGATCACGAGCGTCGAGAAGCCGAGCATGATGCCCGTCACGATGTTCGCGGTCAGCACGATGAACACCGCGCACACGAGGCCCGACATCGCGTCGACCATGTCGTCCATGTGCAGCTTGCTCACGCTGCCGAGCATCAGCAGGCCGACGTACATCAGCGCCGGTGCGGTGGCGTACGACGGCACGAGGCCCGCGAGCGGCGAGAAGAACATCACGACGAGGAACAGCAGGCCGACGACGGCAGCCGCGAGGCCCGTCTTCGCGCCGGCGGCCACGCCGACGCTCGACTCGATGTAGGCCGCCGCCGGCGCGCCGCCGAGGAAACCGGAGAAGATCGAGCTGAGCGAATCGGCGGTCAGCGCGCGGCCGCCGTTGATGATGCGGCCGTTCTCGTCGAGCTGGCCGGCTTGCCCGGCGACTGCGCGGATGGTCCCGGTCGCGTCGAACACGGCGGTCATCACCAGTGCCAGCACGCTCGGCAGCACGGCCATCGAGAGCGCGCCCTTGATGTCCATCGCGCCGATCAGCGAGGCATGGCCCGGTGCGCTCAGCGACGGCAGCGCGAAGATGCCGTGGTACTTCACGGCCGGATCGAAGACCAGGCCGAAGATCGAGATCGCGATCACGACGAGCAGGATGCCGCCCGGCACGCGACGCTTCTCGAGGCCGAAGATCGCGGCGAGGCCGACGATCGACATGATGACCGGGAGCGCGGTGATCTGCCCGAGCGAGACCGGCAGGCCGGCGCCCGGGTTCTTGACCACGAGGCCGACGTCGTTCGACGCGATCAGCAGCAGGAACAGGCCGATGCCGATGCCCGTGCCGTGCGCGACGCCCGCGGGCAGGTTGCGCAGGATCCACGAACGCACGCCGGTGACCGAGATGCCCGTGAACACGAGGCCCATCAGGAACACGGCGCCGAGCGCGACCGCCGGTTGCAGGCCCTTGCCGAGCACGAGGCCGAACGCGGTGAACGCGGTCAGCGAGATCGCGCAGCCGATCGCGATCGGCAGTTTCGCCCACAGGCCCATCAGCAGCGAGCCGAATGCGGTCGTGAGGCAGACCGCGACGAACACGGCGCTCGTGTCGAAGCCGGCCTTGCCGAACATGCCGGGCACGACGAACACGGAATAGACCATCGCGAGGAAGGTGGTGACGCCGGCGACGATCTCCGTGCGCTGCGTGCTGCCGCGCGACGAAATGCCGAAGTACCGGTCGATGACTCCCTGGGTGCCAAAGTCCGTTTCTGCCGAGCCGACGTCGACCGTCGGCTGCACCGGGGTATCACTCATGAGCTTGCTCCTTTATCAGCATGCTGAAACGGTCCGTAGCGAACCGTCGTCAGGGTGTCTCGTATCTAGTTGGGATTTGTCGGCAACGTCGTGGGGACGAGTGACGCGTGATGCGTGTCGTTACGTGCGAATCGAAACGATCGCGAGGGTGTCGCGTCGGACGACGCGTGGTGTGGTCGACCCCGTCACGTGTGCTTTGCCGTAGCGAAGGTTAGGCGAGCCGCCCATCACGTCCCATCGGGGGAAGAGCATGCAGCGCATGTCGCAGCGCTTATATCGGCGTGCAACGGGGCTTTGTTGCGACGACACGCGTGTATACGCCTAGTTCGAATCCGTTAAGGCGACTATTTGAATGCGGGGTCGGCGGGCAGGGTGGAAGCGGGTGCGGCATCGAGTCTTGCGAATATCTTTCATTGGGGCTGCGCGCCCGCATGAAAACGGCGGCGTGCGACGCGATGCGCGGCCGTGCGCCCGCGGCACCCGGATGATACCGGTGCCGCGCGCGGCTTGCGCTCGCGTGCGTTCCGGCCCTCGTCGCGTCAAGCGCGGGTGAGATGCGCGAGGTACGTGCAGAACATGTCGGCCATCGCGGTCGAATAGGCATCGATTTCCGCCGGCGTGCGCGCGGTTTCGGAAAACGTCTTGCCGCCCGACGTGAGCGTCGTCTTGATCAGCTCGCAGGCGAGCGCATGCGTGGCGTCGGGCACGCCGGGCAGCGCTTCGCGCATGAACGCATTGAAGACCCGGTTGCCCTCGGCCCGCACTTCCTGCGCCTCGGGGGCGTCGCGATAGAGCGGCGCGGCGTCGTCGAGTGCGATGCGCATGCCCGCCTCGTCGCATTCCGAACGGATGAACGCATGGACGGCCGCGCGCAGCCGCTCGGGCGGCGTCTTCTGCGTGTCCTGCAGTATTGCGCACAGCATGTCGGACGTCTGCCGCCATTCGTCGTGCTGCAGCCGGAACAGCACGGACGCCTTGTTCGGGAAGTACTGGTACAGCGAGCCGACGCTCACGCCGGCGCGCTCGGCGACGCGCGCCATCGTGAAACGCTGCGCGCCTTCGGCGGCCAAAACCTGAATAGCGGCCTCGAGCACATCTTCGACGAGACGGGCCGAGCGCGCCTGCCGAGGCAGCCTGCGCGTGGCGATCGGGGCGTTGCGGCGGTCGGTCATGGGTGGTTTGCCAATGCGAATAGTAAAACCTGAATAGTTCGTCATATTCTAGTCGGGCGCACTGACGCACTCAACCTGACACCGGAGATCCGCATGACCACCCTGATTCACGACCCGCTGGCGTCGCTGCTCGCGCGCCTGTTCGACGAAGCCGAGGCGTCGTCGCCCGCGACGAGCCCGGCCTTCGCCGGCGTGTCGCGCGACGAGCAAGCGCGGCTGATGCGCAGCAAGACGGACTACGCCGATCTGTATGCGCGCCTGAAGGACTTTCCGCTTCCCGTGTCGCGCGAGACGGGCACGCTGCTGTACATGCTCGCGCGCAGCAGCGGCGTGCGGGCGATCGTCGAATTCGGCACGTCGTTCGGCATCTCGACGCTGCATCTCGCGGCTGCGTTGCGCGACAACGGCGGCGGCCGGCTGATCACGAGCGAATTCGAGCCGTCGAAGGTCGCGCGCGCGCAGGCCAACCTGACTGCGGCCGGGCTCGCCGATCTCGTGGAGATTCGCGAAGGCGATGCGCTGCGCACGCTGGCCGCCGATCTTCCGGATGCGGTCGACCTGTTGCTGCTCGACGGTGCGAAGGCGCTGTATCCGGAAATCCTCGCGCTGGTCGAGCCGCGTCTCGGGGCGGGGGCGTTCGTGGTGGCCGACAACGCGGAATACAGCCCCGAGTACCTCGCTTACGTGCGCGCACCGGAAAACGGCTATCTGTCGGTGCCGTTCGGCGGCGACGTCGAGTTGTCGATGCGGATACGCTGAGCCGCGCGAAACGAAGGCGGCGATCGTTTCGCTTTTCCATGCATGAAAGATAGGAAAACTGATTGAATGGAAGCGTGACGGAAGGCACCGGGACGATGCGCGGTACGTGTGAAGCCGCGCGTGTCACTTCAGGAACACGTATCGCGCGAAGTACGGAAAGCGGCCGACCGCATGCTCGGTCGTGCACGCCGCGGCCGGCGGCGTGCCGCCCGCCGTGTCGAGCCGCTGCACGAAGCGCACGCCGGCGAGCGTGCCTGTTGCGGCCGGAGTTGCCGCGAGCAGCAGTTGCGGAATGCTGGCCGGGCTTGCGCTCGGCGTTTCCGCGAGCTTCTTGCCGGTAATGCGGCTGCCGTCGAGCGCTTCCCACGACGGTCCCGTGCCGTGCCGGACGACGAGCGTGCCGCCGGCATCGAACAGCAGCGCTTCGGGATGCTGGAATGTCCATGCGAGCCGGTGTTCGGCATCGTATTCGCACGTGTAGACCTGCAAGCCGCTCGCGCTGGTCGACAGCACCGGCGTGGCCGGCTCGGGCGGCGCGAGACCGGCAGCGTCGTCGGCATGCGCGGGCGCGGTGAATGCCGCGCAGGAAAGGCCGGCCGCGAGGGCCAGCAGCATGTCGCGTGTCGGGGAGCGGCTTGGCATGGCGCGGCGTCCTTTCAGGTCGGGTGACGGTCGTGTGGAGTCGATCCTGTCAACACTAGACGCCGATTGCGTGGGCCGCAACCCGGAAATGACAATCGCGGCGATAGCGGCCGCGATTGTCGGGGGGCGGACATGCGATCAGCGGATCGCGACCGGGTTGATGTTGACCTGCGTGGAGCCGACGTACAGCGGCTGGCCGAGCACGAACAGGAATTCCCACGCCTTGTCGCGCACCAGCGCGCGGCTGTCGATCAGTTCCAGGTTGTAGATGCCGCGCTTCGCGAGCATGTACTGGTTGATCGGGAATTCGTCCTGCGTGTGCGGATTCGGATAGACCTCCGACGCCCACGTGTCGCCGCCGAACGCGACGATCCCCTGGTCGGCCAGCCACTTCGCGGCTTCCATGCCGATGCCGGGCTCGACTTCGAGGAACTGCTTGTCGTCCTTGCCGATCAGCTCCAGCCAGCCGGTGTTGAACAGCACGACGTCGCCCTTGCGCAGCGTCAGCCCCTGCCGCTTCAGCACGGCCTGGATGTCGGCGACCGTGAACTCGGTGCCGCCCGGCACGATCGGCTTGCCGTAGTAGGCGGTCATGTCGAGCACGACGCCGCGCGTGACGATCGGCGGCACCTTCTCGACGCCGAGCTTCTTCACGCCGTCGACGGTCACGAAATCGGCCGCCCGGTTGCCGTTGTAGTACACGTTGTCGATGCCGATGTGGCCGATGCCGTTGAGCTGCGTGCCGACGCCGGTCCACGCGTTGACGAGTTCGTCGTTGAACGTGAACTTGTTCGGGCCGAGGCTCTTGCCGGCCTGCTGGCCGACCTGCACGTTGTACAGCCGGAAGCTGCGGTGGCGGAACGCCGGCAGGTTCTTGTCCACCGGCACGGCCAGCGGATAGGTCTTGCCGGCCTTCACGAGGCCGACCGCGCGCCTGATGACGTCGGGCGTCAGCAGGTTGGCCGCGCCGATTTCGTCATCGGCGCCATAGACGGACGGATACCAGTCGGCCGCCGCCGCGGACGGGGTCGCATGGGCCGCCTGCGCGGCCGCGAACGGCAGGATCGCGGCGAGTGCGAGCCGGGCGAGCGTTGCTTTCATTCCAGACTCCTGTCGATCGTTACGCCGCGGCTTCCGCGAGCGTCGGGTAGTCGGTCAGGCCGTGGGCACCGCCGCCGAACAGCGTGTTGCGGTCGTGCGGCGCGAGCGTGGCGCCGGTGCGCAGCCGCTCGGGCAGGTCGGGGTTCGCGACGAACGGGCGGCCGAAGGCGACGAGGTCGGCCCAGCCGGCGGCGATCGCTTCACGGGCGCGCTCGGCGGTATACGCGCCGGCATAGATCAGCACGCCGGGGAACGCGGCGCGCAATTGCTGCTTGAAGGCGACCGGCATCAGCGGCGCATCGTCCCAGTCGGCTTCCGCGATGTGCAGGTAGCCGACGCCGAGTTCGCCGAGCAGCTTCGCGGCCGCGAGATAGGTCGTTTCCGGATCGTCGTCGACGCAGCCGTTCAGCGTGGTCAGCGGCGCGAGGCGGATGCCGACGCGCGATGCGTCGCCGGTGCCTTCGATCAGCGCTTGCGCGACTTCGCGCAGGAAGCGCAGCCGGTTCTCCAGCGAGCCGCCGTATTGGTCGGTGCGCGTGTTCGCGTTCGAATCGATGAACTGGTTCACGAGGTAGCCGTTCGCGCCGTGCAGCTCGACGCCGTCGAAGCCGGCCTCGATCGCATGGCGGGCGGCTGTGCGGTACTGGCCGACGATCTCGCGGATCTCGTCGACCGACAGCGCGCGCGGTTCGGACGCCTGCACGAAGCCCGGCGTGCTGCCGTCCTCGCCGGCGACGAACACGTTCACGCCCTTCGCCTGGAGCGGCGACGACGATACGGGCTGCGCGCCGCCGAGCAGGCTCGTGTGGCTCAACCGGCCGACATGCCACAGCTGCGCGAAGATGCGGCCGTGCGCGGCATGCACGGCGTCCGTCACCTTGCGCCAGCCGGCGACCTGCGACGGCGTGTGGATGCCGGGCGTCCACGCGTAGCCCTTGCCGAGCGGCGCGATGTAGGTGCCTTCGCTGACGATCAGGCCCGCACTCGCGCGCTGCGCGTAATACGCGGCCATCAGTTCGTTGGCTTCGTCGCCGGGCTGGCTGGCGCGCGAACGCGTCATCGGCGGCATCACGATGCGGTTCGGCAGCGTCAGTGCGCCGAGTCGCAGCGGTTGGAAAAGCGGGTCCTGGGTCATGGTGGTGTCCTGTGAGTGCCGCGGCCGGCTGGCCGCGGGCGGGTCTTGTCGAACGAGGGCGCGGTGCTAGGGCCTGTTCCCGCTAATAACGGGCTTGCGAACGTGCCTTGCCGGCTGCAGTGCAAGAAGCAAGGAGCGCCGTTTGGCCGAGCCAAACAAGCGACGCGCGACGCCGCAATGCGGCCGGCAAGGCACGTTCCCCTGTTTGGAAAAATTCATTCGTGGGGCTGGCCCCCAGAAGGGCCGATCGCCGCGTCATACTCCTCACGAATACGTCGAGTATTCGCTTCGTCGCAATCCTTGCGCTCGGCCCTTCTGGGGGCCAGCGCAAGCCCGTTATTAGCGGGAACAGGCCCTAGTCCCACTTCGGCGCGAGGCCGGCCGGGTCGACTTCGCGGCCGTTGCGCTCGAGCGCGGCGATCTGCGCCATGTCGTCGTCGGTCAGGCGCAGCGTCTGCGCGAGCAGGTTGCTCGCGAGGTTCTCGCGCTTCGTCGACGACGGGATCACGGAGTAGCCGAGCTGCAGCGCCCAGGCGAGTGCGACTTGCGCGGGCGTCGCGTCGTGACGCTGCGCGATCGCGCCGATGACCGGGTCGCCGAGCACCTTGCCGTACGCGAGCGTCATGTACGACGTCACGTGGATGCCTTCGGCGTTCAGGAACTCGACGAGCTTGCGGTTCTGCAGGTACGGGCTCAGTTCGATCTGGTTCGTCGCGATCGCATCCTTGCCGACGGCCGCGATCGCTTCCTTCGTCAGTTCGATGTTGAAGTTCGAGATGCCGATCTGGCGCGTCAGGCCCTTCGCCTTCGCGTCGGCGAGTGCGGTCATGAACGCCTGGATCGACACGCCGTTGTCCGGGGCCGGCCAGTGGATCAGCGTCAGGTCGACATGGTCGGTGCGCAGCTTGCGCAGGCTTTCTTCAAGGCTCGCGACCAGCTTTTCCGGTGCGTAGTTGTCGACCCAGATCTTCGTGGTCAGGAACAGGTCTTCACGGCGCACGCCCGATGCGGCGATCGCCTCGCCGACTTCGGCTTCGTTGCCGTAGATCTGCGCGGTGTCGATCGCGCGGTAGCCGACTTCGAGGCCGTTGCGGACCGAGTCGATGACCACCTGGCCTTGCAGGCGGAAAGTGCCGAGGCCGAATGCGGGAATCTTGCTCATCATGTGCTCCTGGGAAGGATGGAACGGTTGCGGTATGGGAGTCATTCTGGTGCTTGAGACTGATGAGATAAACGCCTTTAGAGGTCAAAAATATTTGATTTGAAGTCAAATATAGGTCGTGCCCCGGGCCTGCAGGAGACTGTTGCCGGCCTTATGCGGCATGCGTTTGCGCGTTCGTCTTCGGATGGAACGCGGGCAGCACGTCCGACGCGATCTCGGCCATCGTCTCGTCGAGCGGGCGGCGGTTGCGGCGGAAATGCAGGCCGATGTGCCGCACGCCCGCGTCGCGCATCGCCGCGAGTTCTTCCGTCAGCGCGATGCGCCCCGCGCGCGCGCCGAAGCGGTGCCGCTGCAGCGGCTCGTGCGGATCTTCCGCGAGGTCGAGGTGGATGAAGCTCACGTACGGCTTGTCGCCGGCCACCGCGCGCCAGTTCGCGGCGCGCTGCGCATGGTCGGCCGGCGTGCCCGGATACGCGAGGCAGCCGTCCATGTGCTCGCCGATCCACGCAGGCGTCTGCTGCGCGAGACCCGCGACGAGCAGCGGCACCGGCGAACGGGCGGCCGGCAGCACTTCCAGTCCGGGCGGCAGGTGGCCGCGCGCGCCGTCGCGCAGCAGCGCGACCTGGTCGCGGAAATTCGCGCCGCGCGACGCGAAATCGCGGCCGAACAGCGGATATTCGACCGGCCGGTCGCCGCTCGCGACGCCGAGCATCAGGCGCCCGCCGCTCAGCTCCTGGATCGTCGCGGCCGATTTCAGCGTCAGCAGCGGCTCGCGCAGCGGCAGCACGACGGCGGCCGTGCCGAGCAGGATGTCGTTCGTGATCCCCGCGAGGTAGCCGAGATACGAGAACGTCTCGAACACCTGCGCGGCGTCGCCGAACGACGGGTCGTACAGCGGCACGTCGCGCACCCAGAGCGCGCGGAAGCCGAGCGTGTCGGCCAGTTGCGCGAGCTCCGCATGGATCTCCAGGTCGGGCACGCCGGGGCGGCGGCCCTGGTGCTGGCGCTTCGCGTCGCCGGCCGGCGACCAGTCGTTGTCGAGCGGCAGTTCGATGCCGACGCTGAAGCCGCCGTCGGCGAGTGTGTCGAGTGAAGTGGACATGTCGGGCTCCGTTCAGACCGCGCGCAGGCTGCCTTCGAGGCGGTGGAAATCGAGCGACGACGCGGTGAAGAACGAGCGCGACGTGCCGGCGGCGAAATCGTCGATGTGCACGACCGTCGCGCGGTCGGCTTCCTGCCACGAGATCGCGTAGGTCTCGCCGGCGATCGGCTGCCACGTGTATTCGACTTCACCCTTCGCGCCCGCGTACGGGCCTTCGGTGATCTCGTAGCGCATGCGGCGGCCGTCCTCGTCGTACGCGTTGAGCGCGGTGAGGCCGTCGTAACGGACTTCGAAAGTCTTGCCGGCGAACGGCGGACGTTGGGTCGATGCGTTCATGCGGAGGCGCTCCTGCAAAAAAGTGACGTTCAATGGGCGAGTTCGACGGGTTCGGCCGTGCGTTCCGGCAGCCCGTGGCGGCGGTCGAGCCGGCCGCTCAGCGCGGTGAGCGCGAAGGCGCCGAGCGTGACGACGGCGGCGATCCACGGCGTGTGGCCGAGGCCGACGTTCGCGACGATCAGGCCGCCGAGCGACGAGCCGCCGGCCACGCCGAGGTTGAAGGCGGCGATGTTGAAGCCCGATGCGACGTCGGTGGCGTCCGGCGCGAAGTGGCGCGCCTGCTTGACGACGTAGACCTGCAGCCCCGGCACGTTGCCGAACGCGACCGCACCCCAGGCGAGCATCGTCAGCACTGCGAGCCATTTCACGTGGATCGTGAAGGTCAGCGCGAGCAGCACGATTGCTAGCAGCAGGAAGATCCGCTTGAGCGCCTTCACGGGGCCTACAGCATCCGCGAGCTTGCCGCCCCACACGTTGCCGAACGCGACCGACACGCCGTAGCCGACGAGCACGAGGCTGACCTGCGACGGCGTGAAGCCGGCGATCTGTTCGAGCAGCGGCGCCATGTACGTGAACGCGATCAGCGAACCGCCGTAGCCGACGGCCGTCATCGCGAAGACGAGCAGCAGGCGCGGCTGGGCGAGCACGCGCAGCTGGCGGGCGAGCGGCGCCGGCGGCGTCTGCGGCAGCCCGCGCGGCACGAAGGCGACGGCGCCGAGGAACGCGACGAGGCCGAACAGCGCAACGATCAGGAACGTCGCGCGCCAGCCGAAGTGCTGGCCGATGAAGGTGCCGAGCGGAATGCCGGCGACGAATGCGACGGTCATGCCGCTGAACATCGTCGCGATCGCGCTGGCGGCCTTCTCCTTCGGCACGAGCGTCGTCGCGATGATCGAGCCGACCGAGAAGAACACGCCGTGCGCGAGGCCGGTGAGGATGCGCGCGACGATCAGCGATTCGTAGCTCGGCGCCTGCCAGGCGACGAGATTGCCGACGGTGAAGAGCGCCATCAGGCCGGCGAGCAGCGTCTTGCGCGGCACGCGGCCGGTGAGCGCGGTGAGCAGCGGCGCGCCGATGGCGACGCTCAGTGCATAGAGGCTGACGAGCAGGCCGGCCGACGGCAGGCTGACGCCGAGATCGGCGCCGATCGTCGGGATCAGCCCGACGATCACGAATTCGGTGGTGCCGATGGCAAAGGCGCTGATGGTCAGCGCAAGCAGGGCGAGTGGCATGGTGGGATCCGGGTTCCAGTAAGGATGGATCGCAGTGTGCCGCCTTTACTTTTGCGGAAAAACTGGGCTATAAACCAAATTGTTTTGATTTCAAATCAACAATGAAGATCACGCTCGACGAACTCCAGGCCTTTGCGGCCGTGGTCGACACCGGTTCGATCACCGCTGCCGCCCAGCAGCTCGACCTCACCGTGTCGGCAACCAGCCGCACGCTCGCGCGGCTCGAGGAGAAGCTGAAGACCACGCTGCTGCGCCGGACCACGCGCCGGCTCGAATTGACCGAGGAGGGGCGTGCGTTCCTGCAGGATGCGCGCGCGATCATCGAATCGGTCGAGAACGCGGAGGAGCAGATGCTCGCGCGGCGCGAGATGCCGTCGGGGCGCCTGCGCGTCGACGCCGCGACGCCGTTCATGCTCCACGTGATCGTGCCGCTCGTGCGCGGCTATCGCGAACGCTTCCCGAAGGTCGAGCTGGAGCTGAACAGCAACGAGGGCATCATCGACCTGCTGGAGCGGCGCACCGACGTCGCGATCCGGATCGGCCGGCTGAAGGATTCGACGCTGCACAGCCGGCGCATCGGCAACAGCCGGCTGCGCATCCTCGCGAGCCCCGCGTATCTCGAAGCGCACGGCCAGCCGCGCAAGGTCGAGGATCTCGACAAGCACGCGCTGCTCGGCTTCACGCAGCCCGAATCGCTGAACGTGTGGCCGATCCTCGGCACCGACGGCGAAGCGTGCCGGATCGAGCCGGACGTCTGCTCGTCGAGCGGCGAGACGCTGCGGCAGCTTGCGCTGGAGGGCGTGGGCGTCGTCTGCCTGTCGGATTTCATGACCGCGCAGGATCGCGAAGCGGGGCGCCTCGTGCAGGTGCTCGCGCGCCAGACGCTCGAGGTCGAGCAGCCGATCCATGCGGTGTACTACCGCAATACCGCGATCTCGTCGCGGATCGCGTCGTTCGTCGACTACCTGATCGAGGTGCTGGGCGGCGGCAGCGGCGATGCGCCGGCGCGGCGCAAGGCCGCGTGGATGGAGCCGCGGTAGCGGCGCCGGGCAGGCGGCGCTGCCCTTCGGGAGCGGGCGTGCCGCGCGGGCGGCACGCCGTCGTGCTGCGGTTACGCCTCTTCGGCCCAGGACATCCCGTCGCGCGCGAGCAGCGCCGACGAAGCGGCGGGCCCGAACGTGCCGGCCGTGTACAGGCGCGGCCGGTCGCCGAGCTGCTTCCAGCCTTCGAGGATCGGCTCGACCCACGTCCAAGCGGCTTCGAGCTCGTCGCGACGCATGAAGTGCGTGAGGCGGCCGCGGATCACGTCGATCAGCAGCCGTTCGTACGCTTCCGCGCGCCGCTCCGGAATCGCCTGCTGCAGGTCGAGGTTCAGGTTGACCGGCACCATGTTCATCCCGCTGCCCGGCTCCTTCGCGAGCATCTGCAGCTGGATCGACTCTTCCGGCTGGAGCTGGATCACGAGGCGGTTGCCGTAATTGCGCGGGCCGGTCGGGATGATCGAGAACGGCATGTCCGCGAACTCGATCACGATTTCCGACTGGCGGCGCTGCAGCCGCTTGCCCGTACGCAGGAAGAACGGCACGTTGGCCCAGCGCCAGTTGTTGATGTGCGCGCGCAGCGCGACGAAGGTTTCCGCGCGGCTGTCGGCCGGCACGTTGTCTTCCTCGAGATAGCCCTTGACCGGCTGGCCGTCGACCGCGCCGGCCGTGTACTGGCCGCGCACCGTGTCGCGTGCGACGTCCGACAGCGACATCGGCCGCAGCGAGCGCAGCACCTTCAGCTTCTCGTCGCGCACGGCGTCCGGGTCGAGCGACACGGGCGGCTCCATCGCGACGATGCACAGCAGTTGCAGCAGGTGGTTCTGCACCATGTCGCGCAGCGCGCCGGTATGGTCGTAGAAACCCGCGCGGCTGCCGACGCCGACCGTCTCCGCGACCGTGATCTGCACGCTGCGGATGTTCGGCGCCTGCCACAGCGGCCCGAAGATCGGGTTGCCGAAGCGCAGGACCATCAGGTTCTGCACGGTTTCCTTGCCGAGATAGTGGTCGATCCGATAGATCTGCGATTCCTCGAAGTGCTTGCCGACCGCATTGTTGATCGCCTTCGCGGACGCGAGATCGTGACCCAGCGGCTTTTCGAGGACGACGCGCGAGCGTGCGTCGACGAGGTGCGCGGCCGACAGGTTGTCGCAGATCGTCGTGAACAGCTCGGGCGACGTCGACAGGTAGAACACGCGGATCGCATCGCCGCGCGCCGCTTCGGCGAGCCGCAGGTAGTCGTCCGGTGCGTTCACGTCGATCAGCACGTACTTGAACAGGTCGAGGAAGCGGCTCCACGCGTCGGCGTCGAACGCCTTCTCGTCGATGAACGGGCGCGACTGCTCGTCCATGAACTTGCGATAGCCGTCGATGCCCCAGTCGCGGCGGCCGACGGCGATGATGCGCGTCTCGGGCGGAAGATTGCAGTGCAGGTGCGCCATGTACAGCGCGGGCAACAGCTTGCGGGCGGCAAGGTCGCCGCCGCCGCCGAAAATGATCATGTCGACGGGCCGGTCGGCCGCGGTCTGGGAAGGCTGATTCGTCATGGGAGGTTCGCGGTTTGAAACGGTGAACGTGAAACGAACGTCGAGGCATCGGGCGCCGGATGGCCGGCGCCGGTACGGCAAAACGCTAATAGTGCACCGTTTTGATGGATTGCGTATGCGTTCCCCCGGATGTAACAGGGCTTGCGTTCCCGATGATGTGTTGATTATGATTGAGCGCTCACTCATTAAAGGAACCGAACGTGGCCCGACCGCGCAGTCCCGACAAGCACGAAGCCATTCTCGCCGCGGCCGCGCGCGCGCTCGCCGAGGACGGCGCGACCGCGACGACCGCGCGCATCGCGCGGCTTGCCGGTGTGGCGGAAGGCACGGTGTTCACCTATTTCGAGACCAAGGATGCGTTGTTCAACGCGCTGTACGTGAGCCTGAAGGCCGACATGCGCGAAGCGATGATGACCGGGTTTCCGGAACACGCGCCGGCCGAGCAGGCGGTGCGGCATGCGTGGAACGGCTATGTGTCGTGGGGCGTCGCGAATCCGGACGGCCGGCGCGCGCTGCAGCAGCTCGGCGTGAGCGGTCGCATCGACGACGCGCATCGGGCCGCCGGCTCGGAGGGCTTCGGCGCGATCGGCACGCTGCTGCGCGAGCAGGTCGCCGCGTCGGGCGCGTTGAGCCGCGACGAAGCGCATGCGTTCTGCGCGGCGTTGTTCACGTCGATCGCGGAAACCGCGATGGAGTCGATCGCACGCGATCCGGCGCGGGCCGATGCCTACCGAGAAGCGGGGTTTCGTGCGTTGTGGGCCGTGTTGCACGCGGTGTGAGTCGGGAACTGGCGTCGTGGCGGTGCGTGCCGCAACGACAGGCAGGCTGTTTCAGGCAGGGCGATGCTGGTCACGAAGGATCGATGCGTCGCCCATATTAATGAGTGAGTAATCATTCATTTTCATCGTTTCACCACGATCAAGGAGTGGAAAATGTCGAAAGTCTGGTTGGTAACAGGGGCCGCACGCGGCCTGGGGCGAGCGATTTCGGAAGCGGTGCTGGCGGCGGGCGACCGGCTGGTGGCCGGGGCGCGCGATCCTGCGCGACTGGCCGATCTGGCCGAACGGTACGGCGACCGGTTGCTGCCGGTCGAGCTCGACGTCACCGACGAAGCGGCGGCGGCGCGGGCCGTCGCGGCGGCACGCGCCGCGTTCGGACGCATCGACGTGCTGGTGAACAACGCGGGTTACGGCCACACGGCGCCGTTCGAGCAGACGAGCGCCGACGCCTTCCGCGACCAGATCGAGACGAATCTGTTCGGCGTGGTCAACCTGACGCGCGCGGTGCTGCCGGCGATGCGCGCGCAGCGCGCGGGGCACATCTTCCAGGTGTCGTCGGTCGGCGGGCGCACCTCGACGCCCGGATTGTCCGCGTATCAGGCGGCGAAGTGGGCGGTCGGCGGATTCAGCGACGTGCTCGCGAAGGAAGCCGCGCCGTTCGGCGTGCGCGTGTGCACGCTCGAACCGGGCGGAATGCGCACCGAATGGGCCGCGCAGGCGAAGCGCGGGATCGACGACCTGCTGCCCGACTACCAGCCGTCGGTCGGGAAGATCCTCGACCTGCTCGGCATGTATGGCGGCCACGAGATCGGCGATCCCGCGCGAATCGCGGCGCTGATCGTCGACCTGTCGCGCCGCGACGACGTGCCGCTGCGCCTGCTGCTCGGCGGCGATGCGCTGTTCGTCTGCGAGCAGGCGGAGCGGCAGCGCGCGGAAGAGGCCGCGCGGTGGCGGGACACCACGCTGTCGACGCAGTTTCCGGATGCGACGCTGCCGGACGGGCTGGATGCGTTGAAGGGAATCGACTGAACCGGGCGGTTCGTTGCCGGCAGCATCCGCATCCGGGAATGAGCGCAGCGGGCCGCGAGCCCGCGCGCTCGATTCGGTCCACGGTTTCATGACGGTCGTGCTGCCGGCCGGACGTCACACATACCAGTCCAGTGTCTTCACGATTCCCGTTTCGAAACTCTCCGCCGGCCGCCATTGCAGTTCGCGGTCGAGCTTCCCCGCATCGATCGCATACCGTCGGTCGTGACCGGGGCGATCGGTGACGAACCGGACGAGGCGCGCATGCGGCGCGTGTTCGGGCCGCCGCTCGTCGAGCAGCGTACAGATCAGCGCGACGATGTCGACATTGCGCCATTCGTTGCAGCCGCCGACGTTGTAGGTCTCGCCGACCGTCCCGCGCCGGATGACCGCGTCGATCGCGCGGCAATGGTCGTCGACGTACAGCCAGTCGCGCACGTTCGCGCCGTCGCCGTACACGGGGATGTCGGTGCCGTCGATGCAATGACGGATCACGGTCGGAATGAATTTCTCGCCGTGCTGGCGCGGCCCGTAATTGTTCGAGCAGTTCGTCGTGGTGACGGGCAATCCGTACGTATGGAAATAGGCTCGCGCGAGATGGTCCGAGCTTGCCTTGGTGGCCGAGTACGGAGAATTCGGCGCATAAGGCGTCGTTTCGGAAAAGGGCGGGTCGTCGGGGGCCAGCGAGCCGAACACCTCGTCGGTGCCGATATGGTGAAAGCGGCGGCGCGCGTGGGCGTCGGCCGTGCCGAGTTTTTGATCGTTCAACCAGATCTGGCGGCACGCATCGAGCAGCGTCCAGGTGCCGAGCACGTTCGTGCGGACGAATTCGCCGGGGCCGTCGATCGAGCGGTCGACGTGGCTTTCGGCCGCGAAATGGACGACGGTGTCGATCGCATGGTCGCGCAGCAGCGACTCGACGAGCGGTCGGTCGCAGATGTCGCCGAGGACGAAGCGATGACGATCGGCGCCCGGCAGGTCGTCGCCGAGATTGTCGAGGCTGCCCGCATAGGTCAGCAGATCGAGCGTGGTGACGCTGACCTGCGGATCGCTTTCGAGCAGATGACGAACGAAATTGGCGCCGATGAAGCCGGCACCGCCCGTCACCAGCACGTGTTTCGGTCGATAGCTCATAAGGTTCGGTTCCAGGTGGCAAGCACTTCGGTGAGGCCGGCGAGCCACGACGGCGATGCGATGCCGAAGTGTTCTCGCAGGCGGCTGCAGTCGAGCGCGGAATTCGCCGGCCGCGGCGCTGGCAACGGATAGGCGTCGGTCCGGATCGGCCGGACGAACGGTACGCGATCGATGAGGCCGGTGCGCCGCGCCTCGGTGAAGATCGTCTCCGCGAAGCCGTGCCACGTCGTCACCGGCGTGCCGCACAGGTGAAAGGTGCCCCAGCGCAGCGTCTCACCGGCCCGGTATCGCGCCGCGATCGTCAGCAGCGCATCGGCGATCGCACCGGCATGCGTCGGGCCGCCGTACTGATCGGCGACGACGCCGACGACGTCGCGCTCGCGCCCGACCCGCAGCATGGTTCGCACGAAATTGCTGCCGTGCGCGCCGAATACCCATGCGACGCGCAGGATCAGATGACGGTCGGGCAATCGCGCGCGCACCGCTTCCTCGCCGGCGAGCTTGCTCTGGCCGTATACGCCGAGCGGCGCGACGGCGGCGGTTTCCGCATACGCGCCCGGCATGCGGCCGTCGAACACATAGTCGGTCGACAGATGGATCAACGGAATGCCGGTCGCGGTGCATGCGTCGGCCAGCACGGCCGGACCGTCGCGGTTCGCCTGCCATGCGGCATCGGGCTCGGTTTCCGCGCGGTCGACGGCGGTCCATCCCGCAGCATTGATCACGAGCGTGGCGCGGTGTTCGTCAAGCGCGCGGTGCACCGCGTCGGCATCGGCGATGTCCAGCGCCGCACGCGACAGCCCGACGAGCGGCTGCCCGCCCGCGCGCAGCACGAGTTCTCGCCCCACCTGGCCGAGTGCGCCGGTCACGACGATCGTCATCGCGCACTCCCGTATGCCGGCAGCATCGCCGGCGCGTCGGCGGCCAGTTCGGCGAGCGGAGGCTGCCGCCGATCCTTGTCCGACAACTGATACGGCGCGCCGGGATCGGGCCAGTCGATGCCGATCGCCGGATCGTCCCAGCGCATGCCCGCGTCCGAATCGGGATCGTAGTACTGCGTGCACTTGTACGCAAAGTCGGCCTCGTCGGACAACACGCAAAAGCCGTGTGCGAAGCCGGGCGGAATCCATAGCATCCGGTGCGATACGTCGTCGAGCTGCGCGCCGAACCAGCGGCCGAAGGACGGCGAACCGCGCCGGATGTCGACGGCGACGTCGTAGACCGCGCCGCGCGCCGCGTGGACCAGCTTGCCTTGCGGATTCACCCGCTGGTAGTGCAGCCCGCGCAGCACGCCGCGACGCGAGCGCGACTGGTTGTCCTGGACGAAGCTTGCGTCGACACCCGCGTCGCGCAGCCAGCTTTCCCGGAAGCTTTCGACGAAAAAGCCGCGTGCGTCGCCGAACACGGCGGGCTCGATCATCAGCACGCCGGGCAGCGGCGTTTCGATCACGCGTGTCATGCGGCGACCTCCTTGCTCAGCAGGTCGAGCAGATAGCGGCCGTACCCGCTTTTTGCGAGCTTGTGAGCGAGCGTTTCGAGCTGCTCCGCATCGATCCAGCCGAGCCGGTACGCGATTTCCTCGGGACACGCGATTTGCAGGCCCTGCCGCGCCTGCATCACCTGGATGAAATTGGCCGCGTCGAGCAGCGATTCGTGCGTGCCGGTGTCGAGCCATGCGTAGCCGCGCCCGAGTATCTCGACATTCAGCGCGCCGCGCGCAAGATACGCGAGGTTCAGGTCGGTGATTTCCAGTTCGCCGCGCGCGGACGGTCGCACGGCCTTTGCCAGTTCGACGACGTCGTTGTCGTAGAAATAGAGGCCGGTGACCGCATAGTGCGACTTCGGCTCGCGCGGCTTCTCCTCGAGGTCGATCGCGCGGCCGTGCGCGTCGAACGACACGACGCCGTAGCGCTCCGGATCGCGCACGTAATAGCCGAACACGGTCGCGCCGGCGGTCCGTGCGGCGGCTTGTTGCAGCAGCGACGACAGCGCGGGCCCGTGATAGATGTTGTCGCCGAGCACGAGCGTCGCCGCGTCGTGGCCGATGAACGGCGCGCCGATCACGAATGCCTGGGCAAGACCGTCGGGGCTTGGCTGCGCCGCATACGAAAAGTTCATGCCCCACTGGCTGCCGTCGCCGAGCAGTTGATGGAAGGCGTCGAGATCGCGCGGCGTCGAGATGATCAGCACGTCGCGGATACCCGACAGCATGATCGTGCTGAGCGGGTAATAGATCATCGGTTTGTCGTACACCGGCATCAACTGCTTCGATACCGAATGCGTGAGCGGATGGAGCCGGGTGCCCGAGCCGCCCGCCAGAATCAGTCCTTTACGGCCAATCGCTGTTTGCATGAGGTCCCTCGCTTCAAGAGGAAAAATGCGTGCGTGATATTCGGAATGCAACGAATGCGTCGATCGCGCCGGCTGCGGCCGAGATCCGTGCGCGCCCGGCTACGGCTGCTCGGCGCCCCCGGCGTGAATCGCACGAAATACGACCGCGAAGCCGAGCGCGTACAGCGCGGCGATCACTGCGAAGCCGACAGCCGTCGCTCGGTCCGGGTCGTCGATCACGTGCAGGATCACCGATGCGATCGCGATGCCCACGAGCGAGCCGATCTGCCTGCTCGCGTTCAGCGACGCGGCGGCGAGGTTCGCGTCCGCCGCATCGGCCGACTGCATCACGACGAGGTTCATCGCCGGAATGGCCTGGCCGGCGCCGAAGTTGGCGACGCCGACCGCGATGGCCAGCAGCGGATACGGCATCGCCGCGACGCCGACGAGCGTCATGCTGCCGAGTGCGGCGAGCGCGAGCCCGATGAGCAGCGTGCGGCGCGTGCCGAGTCGGGCGCTGACCTTCGCGGACGCGAGATTGCCGATGCCGAACATCGCCATCAGTGGAAACAGCTCGAATCCGGCGACGAGTGCGCTCGCGCCGCGGACGTTCTGCAAATAGAGGCTCAACAAAAAGATTTCGGCGAGGATTCCGAAGTTGATCGCGAGGCCCAGCGTGCTGCCCGCGACGAAACGCCGGTTCGCGAGCAGCGCCGGTGACAGGATCCGCGAGTTCGCGTAGCGCTCCCGTAATGCGAATGCCGCGGTCGCGGCCAAAGTCACGATCACACCGGCGATGATGGACGGCGAGCGCCAGCCGGCGCTGGGCCCTTCGATCAGCGTGAAGCTCAGCGCGGCGAGCGCCAGCGCCCCGAACAGATGACCGAGCGCGTTCAACGGGCCGGGATGACGCGGCGCCCGCGCGATATGCCGGTACGTGAGCCACAGGCCGGCGGCACCGACCGGCAGGTTCACCCAGAAGATGCCGCGCCAGCCGATCGCCTCGACCAGCACGCCGCCGACGCAGGGGCCGAGCGCCATCGCGGCCGACACCAGCGCGCCCCAGATGCCGATCATCCGCGTGCGCGTCGGCCCCGGCGGGAACGCGAGCGTGAGCAGGCTCAGCGAACTCGGCATGAAGAGCGCCGCGCCGACGCCCTGTGCGAGGCGCGCCGCGACGAGTGCGCCGCTGGACTGCGCGGCCGCGCACAGCACCGACGCGCCGACGAACAGCGCGAGCCCGGCGACGTAGACGGCTTTCGACCCGTAGCGGTTCGCGAGCGCGCCGCCGAGCAGCAGCAGCGCGGCGAAGCTGAGCGTGTAGGCATCGACGACCCACACCAGCGCGGTCAGCGACATCGACAGGCTGGTTTCCATGGCCTTCAGCGCGACGTTGACGATCGTCACGTCGAGCATGGCCATCACGAAACCGCACGCGAGCGCGACCATCACGAGCACGGGGCGCGCGGCCGCGGATGCGTACGCGCCGGTGGCCGGCGTGGCGCTCCCGCCGTTCATGCGGCCCGCCCGCCGAGGTACAGGCGCCGCATCTCGTCGCTGTCGAGCAACTCGGCAGCAGGCCCTTCGAGCGCGACGCGGCCCATCGTCAGCACGATGCCTCGGTCTGCGATGCGCAGCGCCTCGATCGCATTCTGCTCGACCATCAGCACGCCGATATGCTCGGTGTCGCGCATCCGGACAATCGCGTCGAACACCTCGTCGACCATCTTCGGCGACAGGCCCGCCGACGGCTCGTCGAGCAGCAACAACACCGGGCGCGGCATCAGCGCACGCGCGAGCGACACGATCTGCCGCTCGCCGCCGGACAACGCGCCTGCCGGCGACCGGTAGCGACGCCGCAGGACGGGATACTGCTCGCACAGCTCGTCGATCCGCGCTTCGCGCGGAAATGCGGACATCGACTGGCCGCCGAGCATCAGGTTTTCCCGCACGGTCAGCGACGCGAACACGTTGTCGGTCTGCGGCACGAAGCCGATGCCGTATTCGCGGATCTTCCGATGGACCGGCACGCGCGCCACGTCGGCGCCCTGGATCGTCACGCTGCCCGCACGAGGCAGGAGGAAGCCCGCGATCGACTTCAGCAGCGTCGATTTTCCGCAGCCGTTCGGGCCGAGGATCGTCACGATGTCGATGGCGCCGACCGTGAGCGACACGCCATGCAGGATGTCGACTTCGGGCGTGTAGCCGGCGACGAGTTCGCGCACGTCGATCATGAGGCCTCCAGTGGACGACGGGCGGCATGCGCGCGGCCGAGATAGGCATCGAGTACGCGACGGTTGCGTTCCAGTTCCGTCGGACGGCAGTTCGCGATCGCCACGCCGCGGTCCAGTACGACGCAGCGGTCGCATAGCTCGCGGATGAAATGCATGTCGTGCTCGATGACGACCAGCGTGACGCCCTGTTCGCGAATCCGCCGCAGCTCGTCGATCAATTCGCCGCGCAGGTTCGGGTGCACGCCGGCGGTCGGCTCGTCGAGCAACAGCAGCTTGGGCTCGGTCATCATCGCGCACGCAATGCCCAGCAGCTTCTTCTGGCCGCCGGAGATCGACGCGGCGGCCAGGTGCGCGACGCCGGACAGCTTCAGCTCGTCCAGCAGCGCGACGGCGCGCGCACGGGTAGCGGCATCGAGCGCGCGCGTCGCACGGCCGCGCCAGAGTGCGGCACCGATTCCGTGGCGCGCGGACGAAGCCGCCATCGCGAGTTCGAGCACCGACATGCGCGCTGGCATCGACGGCAACTGGAACGTGCGGCGCACGCCCAGCCGGGCGATCCGGTGCGGCGACAGCGCGTCGATCCGCTGACCGTCGAAGCGGATGGCGCCCGCCGCGAGCGGCGCGAAGCCGGTGATCGCGTTGAGCGCGGTGCTCTTGCCCGAGCCGTTCGGGCCGAGCAGGCCGACGATCTCGCCGCCGTCGACCGACAGCGTGACGCCGGACAGGACGACGTTCTCGCCGTAGCGGATCGTCACGCCGTCGAGATCGAGCAGCGCGCTCATGGCCGCACCTCCAGGCGCTCCGGCACGAGCCCATGCGGGCGCCAGAGCACGCACGCGAGCAGCATCAGGCCAACCAGGCCGAGCCGCACCGCGCCGGTCAGGTCGCTGCCGACCGCGAGCCAGTCCTTGAGAAACGGCGCCAGCGCGTAGACGGCCTGCACGATCAGCGTGCCCACCAGCACGCCCGCGTGGCTGCCGAGGCCGCCGACCATCACGACGGTCCAGAGCGCGAAGGTCTCGGACGCGATCATCGCGTCCGGCCCGACATAACCGATGTACCAGGTGGCGAGCGCCCCGGCGAGCGCGGCGGGGAGCGCACCGGCAATGCATGCACGCGCTTTCAGCGCGAGCGGATCGTAGCCGAAGCAGACCGCAAGCGCGGGTTCTTCGCGCATCACCTTCAGCGCCCGGCCGAAGCGGCTTGCGGTCAGGCGCCGGTACGTCGCGTAGGTGAGCGCGAGGCAGCCGGCCGTGACCGCGAGAAAGGCGAGATCGTCCCACGGCGCCCGCAGCCCGGGGAACAGCGGCGCGATGCCGCCGATGCCTTGCGCGCCGCCGGTGAGCCAGCTTTCGTTGAGCGCGATCGTGCGCAGGATCTCGGCGATCGCGAGCGTCGCGATCCCCCAGTAGTCGGTGGAGAGCTGCCGTCCCAGCCGCGCGACGACGAGCGCCAGCGCGCCCGCCGCGACCAGCGCGAGCGCCAGCGCCGAAAACAGCGGCCAGCCGAGCTGCGACGCGATGCCGGCCGCGTACGCGCCGAGCCCGGCGAACGCAATGAAGCCGAAATTGACGAGCCCCGCATAGCCGGCCTGCAGGTTCAGCCCGAGCGCCATCGTCGCGTACAGGCAGCCGATGGTCAGCAGATGGATGACGAAGCTAGACACGCCGCACCTCCCGATCGAAGATTCCGTAGGGCCGGAAGATCAGCGCGACGAGCAGGATCGCGAACGACACTGCGCCGACATACTCGACCGGAAAGAATTGCATCGGCCGATCGACGAGCGCACCGAAATCGACGTTCAACGCGACGGTTTCGGCGACGGCGATCAGAAGCGCGCCCGCCGCGGCGCCGAGCGGATTGCCGAGACCGCCCAGGATCGCCGCGGAGAACACCGGAATCAGCAGCCCGTAGCCGAGATTCACATGCACGCTCTCGGTGGCGCCGAGCATCGTGCCGCCGAGCGCCGCCAGCACGCCGCTCGCGAACGTGATCACGTTGGTCACGCGCGTCGCGTCGATGCCGGTCGCGAGCGCCAGCGCGCGATTCGACGCGAGCGCCCGCATCGCCCGCCCGAGGCCGGTGCGGTACAGCAGCGCCGCGAACAGGGCGAGCGCGCCCGCGCCGCACGCGATCGAGCCCAGTTGCGGCACGGACAGCGCGACGCCGGCGATCGACAGCGGCGGATGCACGTCCTGCGCATACTGCTGCGGCCGCGAGCCGGCGATGCCGAGCACCAGCGCGACCGCGAGCATCGAGATCGCGAGCGAGCCGATCATCGCCACCGCGCTGCCCGAACGCAAGAGCCTCGCGAACACGAACAGGTTCAGCAGCGTCGCGGCGGTGCCGATCAGCACGCAGGACACGGCCGTCGCGAGCGCGAACGGCAGCCCCGCGCGCTCCAGCCAGAGCGTCGCGAATGCGCCGAGCATCGCGTACTGGACATGCGCGATGTTGGGAAAGCGGATCAGCGAATAGAGCGTCGACAGACCGACCGACACCAGCATCAGGTCGGCGGTGCGGATCAATACGTCGACAATGAATGACAGCATGGCGATGTCCTCGGGTTCATCCAGGCGAGCGGCCGCTCACTGCTGCGCGACGACCGATTGGCGGTAGACCACCTTCTCGTAGGGCTGTACTTCCCGCTGGCCGTCGGCATCGAACGCGATCGCGCCGGTCACGCCGGCATACGACTTGCCCAAGGCCGCGAGCGCCGTGCGAATCCTGGCCGGGTCGGTGGACTGCGCACGGCCGATCGCCGCGGCAGACAACAACGTCGCGTCGTACGCATAGCTGCCGAACGCCGATCGCGGCGCCTCGTTGTACGCGGCTTGATAAGCGCTCGCATACGCTTTCGCGCCCGCGCCGAGCGCGGCGACTTCGAGGCCGATCTGGCCTTGCGCGATCTGCGAAGGCGTGTCGCTCGTGCACATCGTCAGATAGATGCCGTACCACGGATGCTGGTTGAGCTGCATCTCGAATGCCTGCCGGTTCAGCGTCGCGGCCTCCTGGCCATACGCGCTGTAGACATACGCGTCGGGCTGCGCGCGCGACGCCTGCTCCAGTTCGCGGCGATAGGTCGACTGCCCTTCCGTGTAGAGCACCGTCGACACCACCGTGCCGCCGAGTGCCTCGAAACGCTTCTTGAATTCGCCGGCGATACCCTGGCCATAGCCGTTGTTCGGCGCAATCAGCGCGATGCGGCGCAGCTTGCGGGCGTACACGTCCTGGGCGGCGAAGCGCGCGGACAGGTCGTCCAGCCCGATCACGCTGAACGAGCCCGCGCCGATCTTGCGCACTTGCTGACTCGACGAGCCGATGTTGATGTGCACGTCGCCCTGGCGTACCAGGAACTGTCCGACGGGAATCGTCACCGACGACGAGAACTCGCCGAGCACGACCGGCACGTGCTCGACGGTCGCGAGCTTGCGCGCGGCGTCGAGTGCGGTATTGGCCGAGCCGCCCGAATCCTCGATCCGCACGGCGAGCTTCTGGCCCAGCACGCCGCCCTTCGCATTGATCTGCGCGACGGCAAGCTCGATGCCGCGGCGCTGGTCTTCGCCGATGGATGCACTCGCGCCGGTCAGCGGCAGCACCGCGCCCACGCTGACGTCGGCCTGCGCGGCGCCTGACGCAATCGCACCGAGCGCGATCCAGATACCGACACTCCACTGACTTGTCTTCATCTTCGTTCTCCCGTCGCATGGTCGTCCGCACGGATGGCGGCGTGGTTTGATATACAGAAGTGTCGACAGAATCACAGATCAAAAATCGTTTGAATATAAATTTTCGAACTGCTGTGAAGAATGGCGAAGGCCTCGGAGGTGATAGAAAAATTGCCCTGTTTTCATGCATTTATGCACGCGGATAAAGAGCGTGGATAGTCTTGGTGCACACTCGCGCCACGATGGAGCAATTGAGGGTATTTCTGAAAAAAGTGTATACAGAGGTGAATTGCGGTGCTTAAATTTGCCCAACTCGACACGACATCGGAGGGCGGTCAGATGGTGGAGATCAAGCGATACGGCGTGAGTGAACGGATGAGCCAGCTGGTGGTCGCGGGCGGGCTGGTATTCGTCTCCGGGCAGGTAGCGGACGACACGTCGCTCGACGTGGCGGGCCAGACCCGTCAGATCCTCGACAAGATCGACCGGCTGCTCGAAGACGCGGGGCTCGACAAGCGCCGGATCGTGTCCGCGAGCATCTGGCTGGCCGACTATCGCAGCTTCGCCGAGATGAACGGCGTATGGGACGCGTGGGTGCCTGAGGGCGACGCACCGGCACGGGCGTGCGTCGAATCGAAGCTCGCGTTTCCGCAGTACACGGTCGAGATCGCGGCGATCGCCGCGAGCTAGCGCGGGAGAACCGAACGATGAAGACGATCGTGCTCGGCGGCGGCATCGTCGGCGTGACCACTGCGTACTTTCTCGCGAAGGCGGGCGACGAGGTGACGGTGATCGAACGTCGCGACGGCGTCGCGCTCGAAACGAGCTTCGCGAACGCGGGCTTGATCGCCCCCGGGCATTCGTACACCTGGGCGTCGCCGCGCGCGCCGAAGATTCTCTTCAAGTCGCTGTTTGCCGACGGCCAGGCGCTGCGGCTCAAATGGACGCCCGACTGGCGAATGTGGGCATGGTGCGGGCTGTTCCTGCAGAACTGCACGGCCGAGCGCTCGCGACGCAACACGTCGATCAAGGTACGGCTGTGTCGTTATGCGCAGCAGCGGCTTCAGCAGGCGACGCGCGACGAACTGCTCGAGTACGACCGGACGAGCGGAGGGTTGTTGTACCTGTACCGCGATCCGGTGTCGTTCGAGCGCGGCGTCGCGAACATGCGGATCCTGACCGACAACGGTCTGCCGCTCGACATCCTGGACGCGCGGGCCACCATCGAACGCGAGCCGGCGCTACGCCATGCGGCGGGTGCGATCGCGGGCGCGATTCACTGCCCGACCGACGAGAGCGGCGACGCGCATCTCTTCACGCGCGCGCTCGCCGAGCGCTGCCGTGCGCTCGGCGTCGAATTTCGCTTCGACACGTCGATCGACGGCGTGCGCGCGAGCGCCGATGCGATCGACTACGTCGAGACGTCGCACGGCCGCGTGACCGGCGATCGATACGTGCTCGCGCTCGGCTCGTATTCGCCGGTCGTCGCGCGTTCGCTCGGTTACCGGTTGCCGATCTATCCGGTCAAGGGGTACTCGGTCACGCTGCCGATCGGCGACACGCACGAGCCGCCCGCGCTCGGCGGCGTCGAGGAAAACCAGCTCGTTGCATGGGCCCGCTTCGGCGACCGGCTGCGGCTGACCGCGACAGCCGAGTTCAGCGGCTACGACACCACGCATTCGCCGGCCGATTTCGCGCACATGCTGGCGACCGCGCAGGCACTGTTCCCGAACGGCGCCGACTACTCGACACCGTCGTACTGGGCCGGGCTGCGGCCGATGACGCCGGAGGGCACGCCGATCATCGGCGCATCCCGGCACCGCAACCTGTTCTTCAACACCGGCCACGGCCATATGGGCTGGACCATGTCGTGCGGCACCGCGAAGATCGTGGCGGATCTGATCCACGGCAAGCGGCCCGATATCGACATCACCGGAATGACACTGCAATGAGCGAACTACTCTCTTCCTCTCGGGCGTCCGAACCGGGCGTCGGAGCCGGCCCGGTGCACGACGCCTACGCCCGATTCGGTTTCTCGCTCGACGCCGGCATCGCACGGCGTGCGGCGATCGGCCTGGTCGTGCTGGCGACCGATCATACGATCGAATACGAGTGGCGGCGTCTGCTCGCGATCGATGGCGTCGCATTCTACGAAAGCCGGATCGCGAATTCGGCCGAGATCACGGCCGAGACGCTCGCGCGGATGGATGGCGGGATCTGCGCCGCGGTCGAATTGATCCGGCCGGGCGAGCGCCTCGACGTCGTGGCGTTCGGCTGCACGTCGGCGTCGACGGTGCTCGGCGAGGAGCGCGTATTCGAGCGCATCCGCGAGGCGCGGCCCGGCGTCGCGTGCACGACGCCGATTACCGCGGCGCGCGTCGCGCTCGCGGCGCTCGGCGCGCGCGGGGTCGCGCTGCTGACACCGTACGAGCGCGCGATCAACGATGCGATGGCCGCGTATTTGCGCGCGCGCGGCGTGGATATCGTGCGGGTAGGCTCGTTCGAGCACCGCGACGACAACGAGGTCGCGCGGATCGAGCGCGCGTCGATCGAGCACGCGGTGCTGACGCTCGCCGCCGATCCGGCCGTCGATGCCGTATTCGTGTCGTGCACGAGCCTTCGCATCGTCGATGCGCTGGCCGAAATCGAAGCGCGTGCGGGCAAGCCCGTGCTGTCGAGCAATCATGCGCTCGCGTGGCACGCGCTGCGGCTCGCCGGTATCGACGATCCCGTGCCGGGCTTCGGCAGCCTGCTGATGCGCTGATGCATGGCTCGTGCGGGTAAAAAGACGCGCGCTGGCAAATTGCCGATGGATAATGACGCGCGGTGACAACAGGTGGAACCAGGAGACGAGATGTCGACTTCCGTTATGGCTGGCCGGGAGACCGCGGCGCCGACGCGCACGGGCCTCACGGTCAACGAGATTTACGAGCAGCTGAAACAGATGGCTGTGCTGTACAAGATTCGACCGGGCGAGCGGTTCAACGAGCTGGAACTCGCCGAGCGCTTCAACGTGAGTCGCACGCCGATTCGCGAGGCACTGAACCGGCTCGTTGCCGAAAACCTGCTGGTGTTCGTGCCGAACCGCGGTTTCTTCATTCGGGAACTGGAGGGGAAGGATGTGTTCGATCTGTTCGAATTGCGTCGCTCGATCGAGACGACCGCGGTGACGCTGGCGTGCGAACGTGCGTCGGACAACGACATCAAGGCGCTGCGTCGCTTCTGGAAGCAGGTGATGAAGAATGCCGCGCGGATGTCGTCGTCCGAGCTGGTCGTCAAGGACGAGCAATTTCATCTGGAGCTCGCCGCGTTGTCGGGCAATGCCGAGATCGGCCGCGTGCTGCAGGGGATCAACGCCCGGATTCACTACGTGCGGTGGGTCGATGTCGATCAGCGACGCAACGAGGCGTTCACCGAGCATCTCGAGATTCTCGACGCGCTCGCCGAACGCGACGCGGCGCGTTGCGCGACACTGACCGACACGCATATCCGCTGGCGGATGGAGGAGATCACGCGCGTCGTCCAGGCGAGCGTCGTCAAGCTGTACGCAAAATAGAGAAAGACCGGCGGCAGCGCCTGCGACGGCCGCGTGCGGCACGCGAACGGGCGGGACCGGGCCGGTCGGCGAGACAAGCAGTCGTGCAAAGGAGGACGGGCCGCCCGGATCGACCGGCGCGGGGCATCGCTACTTGATCGTCACGAGGTGCCGTCATGACACACGGTACGTTGGTCACGCTGTATAAACCCTCCGCAGCGCAGATCGAGCATTTGCTGACCTTGCCTGCGAAAAGCCCCGCCGTCGTCGCGGTCGACAATTCGCCTGCCGCCGATCGTGCGCTGTACGCGCGTCTGGCGGCAGGCGGCGTCGACGTGATCGCGAATCACAATCGCGGCGGAATCGCCGGTGCGTTCAACGCCGGCGTCGAATTCCTGATCGGCCGCGGCTGCGACGTCTTCTTCATCTTCGACCAGGATTCGCACGTTCCGGACGACTATTTCGATCGGATGCTGGCCGGCTGCGCGCGGGTGGGCGACAGCCGCTTCCTGGTCGGCCCGCGGATCTTCAACCGCAATTTCCAGCGCGACCTGCCGTTGTTCACGGTGCGCCGCTGGTCCGCGCAGATCACGCCGATCCACGGCGGCGCGCATGGCCTGCTGTCGTGCTCGGTCATCATCTCGTCGGGCACCGCGATTTCGCTCGACGCGTATCGCGCCCTCGGCCGCTTCCGCGAGGATTTCTTCATCGATCACGTCGACGCCGAATACTGCATGCGCGCGCAGGCGCACGGCGTGCCGGTGCGCGTCAACGCCGACGTGTCGCTGCCTCACGAGCTCGGCAGCCCGTCTGCGCAGCAGCACTGGCCGCGCGTCGAGATATTCGATCAGAGCGCGCTGCGCCATTACTACGCGGCGCGCAATTGCATCCTGGTCGCCCGCGACTACTGGCGACGCTATCCGGCCATGCTGCTGATCAATCTCATCACGCTCAAGCACGTGGCGTTCGTGCTGCTGCATGCGCGCAACAAGCGCCTGAAGTTGAAGGCGATCTATTGCGGCGTGACGGACGGGCTGCGCGGCCGGTACGGCCGCGTGTGACGCACGCGGCAGCGCGCGTATCGGCGCATGACGAATGCGCCCCATGATTTGGACTTCTTATTATAAAGAGGAATTCGCGATGACCCAGACTACGCCGATTCACCGCCGCTATACGGGCGCGTTCTCCGTCGCGCCGACGATCTTCACCGAAGCGGGCGAGATCGACATGCCGGGCCAGAAGCGCTGTGTCGACTTCATCATCGAGGCGGGCGCGGACGGCCTTTGCATCCTGGCGAACTACTCGGAACAGTTTTCGCTGACCGACGACGAACGCGAGCGGCTCATCGCGGCGATCCTCGAGCACGTGGCGGGACGCGTGCCGGTGATCGTGACGACCACGCATTTCAATCCGGCGATCTGCGCGGCGCGCAGCCGTGCCGCGCAGGCGGCCGGTGCGGCGATGGTGATGGTGATGCCGCCGTACCACGGCGCGACGATTCGTTGTGGCGAGGCCGCGATCGAGCAGTTCTACGCGGCGCTTTCCGATGCGATCGCAATCCCGATCATGTACCAGGACGCGCCGATGAGCGGCACGCAGGTATCGGCCGCGTTCCTGGCCCGCATCGCGCACACGATTCCGAACCTGCGCTATTTCAAGATCGAAGTGCCGCAGTCGGCGTCGAAGCTGCGCGAGCTGATCGCGCTCGGCGGCGACGCGATCGAAGGGCCGTTCGACGGCGAGGAAGCGATCACGCTGCTCGCCGATCTCGACGCGGGCGCGACTGGCAGCATCCTCGGCGGCGGTTATCCGGACGGGCTGCGACCGATTCTCGCCGCCTATCTCGCCGGGCGGCGGGACGAGGCGGTTGCCCAGTACGAGCGATGGCTGCCGTTGATCAACTACGAGAACCGTCAGGCCGGCTTGCTCGCGGCGAAGGCGCTGATGAAGGAGGGCGGCGTGATCGCATCGGACGCGCCGCGCCGTCCGCTCGCGCCGCTGCATCCGGCGACGCGTGCGGGCCTGGTCGAAATTGCGCGACGGCTCGACGCGCTGGTGCTGCGCTGGGCACGCTGACGCGACGATCTCGCAGGACGAGGTGGCGATTTGCGCCGCAATCCGTGCGCACGACGCGTACGGGCGGCTTCCGGACTCGACGACCCAACCAAGGAACCCGAAGAATGAGCATGCCGACGATACGCGCGGTCCGCGCGCTGACGGTGCGTGGTGGCGGTGCCGACTACCACGACCAGGATGCCGGTCACTGGATCGACGACCACATCGCGACGCCGATGTCGCGCTATCCCGAATACCGGCAGAGCCGCCAGTCGTTCGGCATCAACGTGCTCGGCACGCTCGTGATCGAAGTCGAGGCCAGTGACGGGACGGTCGGTTTCGCCGTGACGACCGGCGGCGAGATCGGCGCGTTCATCGTCGAGCGGCATCTCGCCCGCTTCATCGAAGGGCAGCGCGTGACCGACATCGAAAAGATGTGGGACCAGATGTTCTACGCGACGCTGTACTACGGGCGCAAGGGTGTCGTGCTCAATGCGATTTCGGGCGTCGATCTCGCGCTGTGGGACCTGCTCGGCAAGGTGCGGCAAGAGCCCGTGCACCAGCTGCTCGGCGGCAAGGTGCGCGACGAGCTCGAGTTCTACGCGACCGGCGCACGGCCGGATCTTGCAAAGGAGATGGGCTTCATCGGCGGCAAGCTGCCGCTGCATCACGGCCCCGCCGAGGGGGACGCCGGCCTGCGCCGCAATCTCGATGCGCTCGCCGAGATGCGCTCGCGTGTCGGCGACGATTTCTGGCTGATGCTCGACTGCTGGATGAGCCTCGACGTGCCGTATGCGACGCGGCTCGCGCACGGGGCGCACGCGCTCGGCCTGAAATGGATCGAGGAATGCCTGCCGCCCGACGACTACTGGGGCTATGCGAAGCTGCGCCGCGATGTGCCGCGCGGCATGCTCGTCACGACCGGCGAGCACGAGGCGACCCGCTGGGGCTTCCGGATGCTGCTGGAGATGGAGTGCTGCGACATCATCCAGCCGGACGTGGGCTGGTGCGGCGGGCTCACGGAGCTGATGCGCATCTCGGCGCTCGCCGACGCGCGCGGCGTGCTGGTGATTCCGCACGGGTCGTCGGTCTACAGCTATCACTTCGTCACGACGCGGCACAACAGCCCGTTCGCCGAATTCCTGATGATGGCGCCGCAGGCGGATCGTGTCGTGCCGATGTTCGATCCGCTGCTGCTCGACGAACCGGTGCCCGTCGGCGGGCGCATGAAGGTGCCCGACACGCCCGGCTTCGGCGTGCGCCTGAATCCGGACGTGCGCATGCAGCGCCCGTATGAACACTGAGCGCGCGCAGGCGCGCGCCGGCGTCGCGACGCCGGCTGCTGCCGAAGGCGTGATCGTCAAAGTCGAAGGGGGCGCAATGACGAAGTTGCTCGAAGACAGGGTCGTCGTCGTGACGGGCGGATCGCGCGGGATCGGCCGCGCGATCGCGCTGGCGTGCGCGCGGCATGGTGCGGACGTCGTCGTCAACTACTGGACGAACCCGCTGCTGCCTGCGCAGGCCGATCACGCGATCGATGCGCTCGTCGACGCGATCCGCGCGACGGGGCGCCACGCGCTTGCCGTGCCGGGCGACGTCGCGCAGCCCGACACGGCAAGCGCACTGGTCGCGGCGGCGGTCGAGCGATTCGGCCGGATCGACGTGCTGGCGAGCAACGCCGGAATCTGCCCGTTCCACGGGTTCCTGGATTTGCCGCCCGATCTGCTGCAAAGGACGATGGAAGTGAACCTGCACGGTGCGTTCTACATGACCCAGGCCGCCGCACGACAAATGGCCGCGCAAGGGCGCGGCGGCGCGATCGTCGCGACCAGCTCGATCAGCGCGCTGGTCGGTGGCGGCATGCAGACGCACTATACGCCGACCAAGGCTGGCGTCCATGCGCTGATGCAATCGTGCGCGGTCGCACTCGCGCCGCATCGGATCCGCTGCAATTCGGTGCTGCCGGGCACGATCCGGACCGAGATCAACGACGACGATCTCGCGGCGCCCGGCAAGACCGAGTACTTCGAGCGCCGGATCCCGCTCGGCCGACTCGGCGAGCCGGACGACGTCGCCGACTGCGTCGTGTTTCTCGCATCCGACATGGCGCGCTACGTGAACGGCGCCGCGCTGCTCGTCGACGGCGGCATGTACGTGAACCTGCAGTGAAACAACGAGGCATGGCCATGGAAACGATCGCCTTCAGGATGCGCCTGCACCCCGGCAAGCGGGACGAATACCGACGCCGGCACGATGCGATCTGGCCGGAGCTGGCCGACGCGCTTCGTGCGGCGGGCATATCGGACTACCGGATTTTTCTCGACGACGACACCCATCACCTGTTCGCCGTGCTCAAGCGGCCGGCCGATCACCGGATCGCGCAACTCGCCGAAACGGACGTGATGCGTCGCTGGTGGGCGTACATGGCCGACCTGATGGAGACCGGGCCGGACGGGCGTCCGGTCGAGAAATTGCTGGAGCCGATGTTTCATCTGGAATGAGGGCCGGCGCCGGCGCATCGTGCCGGACGACGCTGGACGAATAACGCGCGGCGTGCGGCATGGTGCGCGCGGTGCGTCACCGATTCGCATGAACTGACGGAGCCGTCATGCAGATTGTCGATCCACACGTCCATTTCTGGGACGCGGACATGCTCAGCTACAGCTGGCTCGATCGCGCGCAGCCGGCGTTCTCCGGCGCGGTCGCGGATTTGCCCCGGCGGTACGGGCCCGCGGAGTTGCGCGCCGACGCCGGTGCGGATATCGACGTGTTGAAGGTCGTGCACGTCGAAGCGATCCACGATGCGTGGACGACACCGAGCGAAGTCGACTGGCTGCAGGCGCTTGCGGATGCGCCGGCGAGCGGCGGGATGCCGGACGGCATCGTGGCGGGCGTCGACCTGTTCGCGCCGGACGCGCGCATCCGGCTTGCCGGCGCGGCGGCACATCCGAACGTGCGCGGCATCCGGCAGGTATTGAACCGGCATCCGGACCCCTGGTACAACTACGTCGACGTGGACTATCTCGCCGAACCGCGCTGGCGCGAAAATTTCGGCATGCTAGACGAATTCCGGTTGTCGTTCGACCTGCAGCTGTACCCGGCCCAGATCGGTGCGGCGCTCACCGTGATCGATGCGCATCCGGACACGCCCGTGATCGTCAATCACACGGGCATGTTCGTCGATCGAGCCAGCGTGCACGGCTGGCGCGAATGGCGCGACGGACTGCGCGGGCTCGCGCGGCGTGCGAACGTGACGATGAAGCTCTCCGGGCTCGCGATGTTCGACCATCGCTGGACGGTCGAAAGCTTCCGTCCGTACGTGCTGGAGGCGATCGACGTGTTCGGCGCGACACGCTGCATGTTCGCGTCGAATTTCCCGGTCGACCGGCTCCACGCCGACTACCGGGCGCTCTGGCGCGCGTTTGCGGCGATCGTCGCCGGCGCCGGCGAGGACGAACGCGACGCGCTGTTCACCGGCACCGCGCTGCGGGTTTATCGGTTGTGAGCCGTGTCGCCAAGCCGACACCTCCGTACTAACCCTGATTAAAAATTCTTATCGCGGTGAAAAATTCAGCATCTTATTGAACCGATATCGGCTGGATATAGTGGCTCGCTTTCCCGCACGCCTCCCCGGCGTGCGCAGACGAACGGCAGGAGCCCCTTTGATGACCACCGATACCCGCTTCACTGAAGTCGAGGATCTGATGCCCGCCGCCGGCGGGCTGCGCGAGATCCGTCACCACATCCATCACCATCCCGAACTCGCGTACGAAGAGCACGACACGGCCGCGCTCGTCGCGGACAAGCTCGAGCAATGGGGCTGGCAGGTGACGCGCGGGGTCGGCAAGACGGGCGTCGTCGGCACGCTGCGCGTGGGCGACGGCGCGCGCAGCATCGGCATCCGCGCCGACATGGACGCACTGCCGATCGTCGAGGCGACCGGCCTGCCGTATGCGAGCGGTACGCACGGCAAGATGCACGCGTGCGGCCACGACGGCCACACGACGATGCTGCTCGGCGCCGCGCAGCATCTCGCGAAGACGCGCAACTTCTCCGGCACCGTGCACCTGTATTTCCAGCCGGCGGAAGAGCACGGCGTCGACAGCGGCGCGAAAAAGATGATCGACGACGGCCTGTTCGAACGCTTTCCGTGCGACGCGGTGTTCGGCATGCACAACCATCCGGGCGCGGCGCCCGGCGTGTTCCTCACGCGCCGCGGCCCGTTCATGTCTGCGGGCGACAAGGCGATCATCACGATCGAAGGCGTCGGCGGCCACGCGGCGCGGCCGCACCTGACGGTCGATCCGGTCGTCGTCGCCGCGAGCATCGTGATGGCCCTGCAGACGATCGTCGCGCGCAACGTCGACCCGTCGCAGCCGGCGGTCGTCACGGTCGGCTCGATGCACGCGGGCACCGCGAACAACGTGATTCCGAACGGCGCGCGCCTCGAACTCAGCGTCCGGTCGTTCAGCCCGGAAGTGCGCGCGCTGCTCAAGCGCCGTATCACCGAGCTGGCCGAGACGCAGGCCGCGAGCTACGGCGCGACCGCCAACGTCGAGTACATCGAAGGCTATCCGGTCGTCGTCAATACGGATGCCGAAACGGATTTCGCCGCGCAGGTCGCACGTGAACTCGTCGGCGATGCGCATGTGGTCGAGCAGACCGACCTGCTGATGGGCAGCGAGGATTTCGCGTTCATGCTGCAGCAGCGGCCGGGTTCGTTCGTGCGGCTCGGCAACGGCGAAGGCGAGGACGGCTGCATGGTGCACAACCCGAAATACGACTTCAACGATCGCAACCTGCCGATCGGCGCGGCATTCTGGACGCGCCTCGTCGAGCGCTACCTCGGTCGGTGATCGCAACGGCGGCGCGCGGCCGGCGCTTCCGGCCGCATTGAGTGGAGACGACAAATATGCAGAAAGACCATCTCGCGCTGCACCCCGCGTCGACGGGCGCCGCCGCAGCCGGCGCGCCTGCCGCGCCTGCCGTCACGCGGCGCGGCGCGATCGCCGCGGCCGTGATCGGCAACTGGCTGGAATTTTTCGATTTCACGGTGTACGGCTTCTTCGCGGTGCTGATCGGCAAGCTGTTCTTCCCGTCGAGCGACGCGACCACGTCGCTGCTGTTGTCGGTCGCGACGTTCGCGGCCGGCTTCTTCACGCGGCCGCTCGGCAGCGTCGTGCTCGGCGTCTATGCGGACCGCAAGGGACGCAAGGCCGCGCTGAACCTGACGATCATGCTGATGGCGCTCGGCACGGGCCTGATCGCGATCGCGCCGACCTATGCGCAGGTCGGCGTGGCCGCGCCGCTGCTCGTCGTGTTCGCGCGGCTGCTGCAGGGCTTCTCGCAGGGCGGCGAATTCGGCGCGGCGACGACGACGCTGCTCGAACAGGGCGGCACGTCGCGCCGCGCGTTCCGCGCGAGCTGGCAGCTGGCGACGCAGGGCGGCGCCGCGCTGATGGGCTCGGGTTTCGCGGCGCTGTTGTCGAACACGATGACGAAGGACGCGCTGGAAGGCTGGGGCTGGCGGCTGCCGTTCCTCGTCGGCGTGCTGATCGCGCCGGTCGGCATGTATCTGCGCCGCCGGCTGGCGGACGACGCGCCCGGCGACAGCCATCACGGGATCGAGCGCGGCGTGCTGCACGAGTTGTTCTCGAAGCACACGCGCACGGTGGTGCTGCTGATGCTCACGGTGATGGGCGGCACGGTGTCGACCTACATCCTGACGTTCTACATGCCGACTTACGCGATCCACACGCTCGGGCTGCCGATGAAGCTGTCGATGTTCGTCGGCGTCGCGTCGGGCTGCGTGATGCTGGTCACGTGCCCGCTGTTCGGCTGGCTGTCGGACAGGCTCGGCAGCCGGCGCCTGCCGATCTTCGTCGGCCGCGGCGTGCTGGTCCTGCTGCTGTTCCCGGCATTCTGGCTGATGAATCATCACCCGACGCTGTCGGTGATCCTGCCGCTGACCGCGCTGATGCTGCTGTTCTATTCGCTCGGCTCGGCGTCGGAAATGGCGCTGATGTGCGAGTCGCTGCCGCGTCACGTGCGGGCAACCGGCATCTCAATTGCTTATGCGCTCGCGGTGACGATCTTCGGCGGCACCGCGCAACTGATCGCGACCTGGCTCGTGAAGACGACCGGCAGCAAGCTCGCGCCAGCCGGCTACGTGGCCGCGTGCGTGGTGCTGTCGCTGATCGCGGTCGCGATGCTGCGCGAGACGGCGCAGGAATCGCTGGACTGACGCGCGACGCGGGCGGCGGCGCGCGCTCGTGCGCTTACCGCCCGCGCACCATCCTCAGGTACGACGCGAGCATCGTCGCGAGTTCCTGCGCGGCCGGCGTCAGTGGCACGGCCGCACGCTGCAGCAGGCAAATGTCCTGTGACTCCGCCTGCTCGCGCACGGGCACCTTCACGAGCGCGCCGGCGAACGGCCCATGCCGTGTGATGGCTTCGGTTTCGAGCGCGAGCGAATCGGTCTGCGTGACGATCTGCAGCGTCTCGAACATCCCTTCGACGGTGGCGAGAATCTTCGGCGGCGGCTGGCCATGCGCGTCGAAGTACGCGAGCAGCCGGTTGACGACCGGGTCGGCGCTGAGGTTCGGCGAGCGCGTGGACACCCACCCGTAACCGGCCAGCTCGGCGAGCGATTGCGCGTGCATCGCCGGATGCCCGTGGCGGCAGACGACCACCGGCGCCGACGCGCGCAGCGGGGTGACCGCGAGATCGGTCGTGTCGGTCTGCTTCGCGACCAGCGCGATCGCGAAATCCACCGCGCTTTCGCGCAGCCAGCCGATCATCATCCGCGACGTGCCGGTGCGCAGGTGCACGTCGACCTTGTCGAAGCGCGCGCGGAACGCGCTCAGCACGGGCGCGAACGCGTCGATCAGCGGCTCGGCCACGAGGCCGAGCGTGACGGTGCCTTCGTACGCGCCGCTCAACTGACGGATCTCCCGCTCGACCTGCTCGCATTCGCCGAGGATCGAGCCGGAGCGCGCGAGCAGCCGCTGGCCGACGGCCGTCGGCACGATCCCGCGATTGGTGCGCGTGAACAGCGTCGCGCCAAGCGTCGCCTCGAGGCTCTGCAACTGCTGCGTGACACCGCTTTGCGCGAGATCGAGCGCGCGTGCGGCGGCGCGCAGGCTGCCGTGCTCGACGACGGCCTGGAAGATGCGGAGCTGGGACAGCGTGAACGCCATGGGCGAGCGGCGAGGCCGGTGATCGGAAATACCGATCATGATAAGGCAGTCGATGGTTCCGGCGGCGGCCCGTGACGCCTAGGATCGCAGGCAGTCCGGCTCATGCCGCTTGCGTCTCTTCCCGCCCTCCGTCGACCATGAAACGTTTCCTCGTCCCGCTCGTTTCCCTGTGCCTTGGCCTGGCTGCCTCATCCGCGTCCGCGCTCGACACGCACGTCGTGCGGCTCGGCATCGACCCGACCTATCCGCCGATGGATGCGAAGGCGCCCGACGGCAGCCTGAAGGGCTTCGACGTCGACCTCGGCAACGAGATCTGCCGCCGCGCGCAGTTGCGCTGCCAGTGGGTCGAGCTCGAGTTCTCCGGGATGATCCCGGCGCTGCAGGCGCGCAAGATCGACGCGATCCTGTCGTCGATGGCGATCACGGAGAAGCGCGAGAAGCAGATCCTGTTCTCGTCGAAACTGTTCCGCTTCAAGTCGCGGCTCGTCGCGCGGCCCGACCTCGGGCTCGGCGGCACGACGGCGTCGCTGGCCGGCAAGCGCGTCGGTGTGCAGTCGGGCACGCAGTTCGAATCGTGGGCGCTCGCGCACTGGGCGACGGCCGGCGTGAGCGTCGTGCCGTACAAGAGCCAGGACGACGTGTTCGCCGATCTCGTCAACGGCCGCCTCGACGCGGCGCTGCTCGGCACGGTGGAAGCCGACTACGGGTTCCTGCGCCAGCCGCGCGGCAAGGGCTTCGCGTTCGTCGGCGCACCGCTCGACATGGGCGATCGCGGTGTCGGCATCGGCATGCGGCAATCCGATACGGCGCTGAAGGCGTCGATCGACGGCGCGATCGCATCGATGCTGAAGGACGGCACGTACGACCGGATCGCGAAGAAGTATTTCGACTTCAACCCGTATGGCGACTGAGCGCCGCGCCACCTCGCCGTTTCACCCGCTTCCCTGATTTCATCCGTTCGAGGCCATCGATGCAGATTCGTACCACGCCGCTCCTGTCGCCGTCGATCGGCACGCAGCGCACGCTGACGAGCTTTCATTTCGGGCCGGCCGATACCGGCCGCAAGATCTACCTGCAGGCCGCGCTGCACGCGGACGAGACGCCCGCGATGCTCGCGGCGTTCGTGCTGAAGCAGCGCCTCGCGCAGCTCGACGCCGAAGGTCGGCTCGCGGCCGAGATCGTGCTCGTGCCGGTGTCGAACCCGGTCGGCCTCAATCATCATCTGCTCGGGCAGTTCATCGGCCGCTTCGACCTGGCGAGCGGCCGCAACTTCAATCGCGGCTTCCTGCCGCTCGCGGAGATCGCCGCGCGGGCGCGCGACCGGCTCGGCGCCGACGGCGAACGCAATCGCGCGATCGTGCGCGAATGCGTCGGTGCGACGCTCGACGCCATCGAGCCGCGCACCGAATTCGACGCGCTGCAGCTTGCGCTGCTGAAGCTGTCGCATGACGCGGAGGTCGTGATCGACCTGCATTGCTCGCTCGAAGCGGTGATGCACGTGTACACGAGCGACACGGCGTGGCCCGAGATCGAACCGCTCGCGCGCTATCTCGGTGCGGAGGTGTCGCTGCTCGCGGAGGATTCGGGCGGGCATGCGTTCGACGATGCCTATCACCTGCTGTGGGCGCAGTTGCGGCAGCATTTGCCGGAGGGCACGCCGATGGCGGCCGGCACCGTGGCCGTGACGGTCGAGTGCCGCGGCCAGCGCGACGTGACGTATGAATATGCCGAACGCGATGCCGACGCGCTCGTCGACTACCTCGTCTGGCGCGGCGCGGTGCAGGGCGAACGCACGCCGCTGCCGCCGCTGGCCGCACCGGCCACGCCGCTCGCGGGCAGCGAGCAGTTCTATGCGCCGGTGAGCGGCATCCTCGTGCACCGCGCGGCGATCGGCGCGACGATCCGTGCGGGCGACCCGCTGTTCGACATCGTCGATCCGCTGACGGATGCGATCACGACGATCTCGAGCGCGACCGACGGCGTGTTCTACATGCGCCGCGCCATCCGCTTCGTGACGGCCGGCGCGCCGCTCGGCCGCGTGACGGGCACGGTGCCGGTGCGCACGGGGATGCTGCTCGGCGCGTGAGCGGCGCGGTGTCCTATGAGCCGGGCGCAATTTCGTTCTCGTCAGATTGACCGGCTTTCCGCGTGTCACTAAATTGTGCGGCGCGGAGTGTGCTCCGTGTTCCGTGAGACGAACGTTGCAATGAAGTCAGAGTTTGAGCGGGCGGCCCAGGCTGCCCGCTTTTTTTTATTGGCGAATCGTCGTGCGGCCGGTACGACAATCGGCAGGGCACTCAACCGCGCCGCGCCACCAGTTCCGACACCGTCTGCGCGGCCTGCTGCAACGGCCCGAGAAACTCCTTCACCATCTGCTTCGCGGTATGCCGCTGCGCATTGCCGCTGATGTTCATCGCCGCGATGATCTGCCCGCGCCGGTTGCGGATCGGCGCGGACAGCGACATCAGGCCCACCTCGAGTTCCTGGTCGACCACGGCCCAGCCCTGCTGGCGTACTTGCGCGATCGTCGCCTTCAGCTCGCCGAGATCCGTGATCGTGCGCTGTGTATGCGCGCGGATGGCGCTTTGCGCGAGCGTTTCGTCGAGTGCCGCGTCGTCGAGCGCGGACAGCAGCACGCGGCCCATCGACGTGCAGTACGCGGGCAGCCGGCTGCCGATCGACAGGTTGATCGTCATGATCTTGCGGGTCGGCACGCGCAGCACGTACACGATCTCGGTGCGGTCGAGCACCGCGGCCGAGCAGCTTTCGTGGATCTGCGCGGACAACTGCTCCATCACCGGATCGGCGAGATTCCAGAACGGCATCGACGTCAGGTACGCGAAGCCGAGCTCGAGGATCTTCGGCGTGAGCCGGAACAGCCGGCCGTCTGCCTCGACGTAGCCGAGCGTCTGCAGGGTGAGCAGGATCCGGCGCGCGCCCGCGCGCGTGAGCCCGGTGGCCGACGCGACTTCGGTGAGCGTCTGCTCGGGGCGTGCCGCGTCGAATGCGCGGATCACCGCGAGGCCGCGCGCGAACGACTGCACATAGGAGTCGCCGGGTTTAGTCTGAGTGTCTTCGGTTGTCATGAGCGCCTGGAATATCGTGCAGCCGAGAAGATAGCGCATGGGGCCTGACACGCCAACCGCGCGGCGGACCGCGTGCTTGACAGGTCGTCCCTGCACTCCCTATGATGCGTTGAACGTTCGATACACGATCTTATGTTCGTATATAGAACATTTAAGCGCATCCCGGCGGGCAATGCAAGGGGCGCGCCCTGTTCATTTCCCAGCCTTCATGGGACCGGAGACACTGATGACCGAAGCTTTTCTGTGTGATGCGATCCGTACGCCGATCGGGCGTTACGGCGGTGCGCTGTCCGGCGTGCGCGCCGACGACCTGGGCGCGGTGCCGCTCAAGGCGCTCGTCGAGCGCAACCGCGACGTCGACTGGACGGCGATCGACGACGTGATCTACGGCTGCGCGAACCAGGCCGGCGAGGACAACCGCAACGTTGCGCGCATGTCGGCGCTGCTCGCGGGCCTGCCGCAGGGCGTGCCGGGTTCGACGATCAACCGCCTGTGCGGTTCCGGGATGGACGCGGTCGGCGTGGCCGCACGCGCGATCAAGTCGGGCGAAGCCGCGCTGATGGTCGCGGGCGGCGTCGAGAGCATGACGCGCGCGCCGTTCGTGATGGGCAAGGCCGCCAGCGCGTTCGCGCGCCAGGCCGACATCTACGACACGACGATCGGCTGGCGCTTCGTCAATCCGCTGATGAAACAGCTGCACGGTGTCGATTCGATGCCGGAAACCGCCGAGAACGTCGCGGTCGATTACAACATCAGCCGCGCGGACCAGGACCTGTTCGCGCTGCGCAGCCAGCAGAAGGCCGCGCGTGCGCAGCAGGACGGCACGCTCGCCGAGGAAATCGTGTCGGTCACGATTGCCCAGAAGAAGGGCGATCCGGTGGTCGTGTCGCGCGACGAGCATCCGCGTGAAACCTCGCTCGAGACGCTCGCGAAGCTGAAGGGCGTCGTGCGCCCGGACGGCTCGGTGACGGCCGGCAACGCGTCGGGCGTCAACGACGGCGCCGCCGCGCTGCTGCTTGCGAACGAAGCAACCGCGAAGCGCTTCGGCCTGACGCCGCGTGCACGCGTGCTCGGCATCGCAACGGCCGGCGTCGCGCCGCGCGTGATGGGCATCGGCCCCGCACCGGCCACGCAGAAGCTGCTCGCGCGGCTCGGGATGACGATCGACCAGTTCGACGTGATCGAGTTGAACGAGGCGTTCGCGTCGCAGGGCCTCGCGGTGCTGCGCATGCTGGGCGTCGCCGACGACGATCCCCGCGTGAACCCGAACGGCGGCGCGATCGCGCTGGGCCATCCGCTCGGCGCTTCGGGTGCGCGCCTCGTGACGACCGCGATGTACCAGCTGCATCGCACGAACGGCCGCTTCGCGCTGTGCACGATGTGCATCGGCGTCGGCCAGGGCATCGCGATCGCGATCGAACGCGTCTGATCGATGTGACGTGGTGAAGCGGCCGGATACGCGCCGCTTCGCTGCAGCGCTGTTTCCGTGATGACGGGCGGTACGAGGATTCTCGTGCCGCCCGTCGTCGTTAACCGCGCTGCGACAGTTGCCTGAGGCGCGCGTCGAGCGCATCGATCTCGGTGTCCGCGAACACCTCGATGCCGTGCTCGCGCAGCAACGCCGCGGTGACGCCGGCACCCGCATGCCGCCGGTTCTTGAAACTCCCGTCGTAAATGAACGTGCTGCCGCACGACGGACTGCCGTCGGCGAGGATCGCGAAGCGGCAATCGTGCGCCTGCGCGACAGCCAGCGCGGTGTGCGCGCCGGCAACGAACGGTGCCGTCACGTCGGTGCCGTTCACGTCCACGATGCGGGCCTTGCCCGACAGGACCTGCTCTCCCGATTCGCCGCCGGCGATTTCGGCAGGCGGGCGCGGCACGCTGAAGCCGCCCGCCAGTTCCGGGCAGACGGGCACGAGACGCCCCTCACGCTGCCACCGTTCGAGCGCGGCGTGCGCGGCCGTTTTCGCCGAGCCGTTGTAACGGACCGGATGGCCGACCACGCACATGCTGACGAGAATCTTCGGCGTGGCTTGCGGCTGCGGGTCGTTCTTCAATGTCGTGCTCCGTGATGGCTGACGGCGGTGGCGGCAGCGCGGGAAATTCTACGCTTCATCCGCGCGCCGGACCGTCAGGCCGCCGGCCCTTCCAGATGAATATCCTCGGGCTCGAGCGCGTAAAGCTCGGGGTCGGGCGAAGTGCTGATCGTGAAGCCGAGCCGCAGGTAGAAGTCGATCGTGCGCTGCGACGGCGTGGCCGACACGTACAGGCGCTCGGCACCCATCGCGCGTGCCTGCACGCGGGCCGCGCGATAGAGCTGCTCGCCGAGCCCGCAGCCGCGCCAGTCGTGGCTCACGTGCAGGAACTTCAACTGCAGCATGTCGCGTTGCGGGCCGAGCGGCCGGCTGTCGACGACGACCGCCGCGACGAGCCTCGCGCCGTCGAACCTGCCGAGGAACCAGCCGCCGCGATCGTGGCAGTCGAGCAGGATCGGCGTGTAGTGATCGGCTTCGCCGTCGGGCCAGCCGGCAACGTCGTAGAACTCGGGCACGAGGTGCAGCGTACCGTCGCGCAGCACGTACAGGTGCTCGATGATCTCGCGCCGGTCGATGGTCCACACGAGCGGCACGTCGTCGCGCGCAAGGAGGCGGGTGGACAGCGCGTCGCGCTCGGCGGCGGTGCGGCGCATCACGCGGCCACCCGGTGCGCGGCGATCCCGTACATCAGCGGCAGGCGCGGCATGCCGTCGGGCGGCACCATCCGGCGGCCTTCGAGCTCGCGCATGCCGTCGAAGCCCTTCCAGCCGTTTGAGTACGGATATTCGTTCAGGCGGTCGATCGCGAGCCCGGCCGACACGAGCGCATTCACTACGTCGCCGATGCCCCACATGAATTCGTAGCTCGGATGCGGATTCGCGAAATCGACGACACCCGGGTGGTCGTGCTGCGCGCCGAGCCCCGTGCCGGACGCCGCGACGTAATCGCTGACGCCCGCGGGCTCCTCGGTCGCGTCGCCCTTGAAGTAGTCGTAGCGCGGCTGCCAGTGTTCGTCGAAATACAGCGCGAAGGGATGGAACTCCACCATCGCGAAGCGGCCGCCCGGCGCGAGCAGCGCGGCGATCCCGCGCGCCCATGCGTTCAGGTCCGACAGCCAGCAGATCGCGCCGTACGACGTGAACACGCGATCGAAGCGCTCGCCGCGTGCGGCGGCCTCGGGCATCCAGTCGAGCACGTCGGCGCGCTCGAAGCGCGCGGGCAGGCCCGCGTCGGCCGACAGTTGCCGCGCGAAGCCGATCGCTTCGTCGGAGATGTCGACGCCGGTTGCGTGCGCGCCGTCGCGCACGAGGCTCAGCGTGTCCTGTCCCGCGTTGCATTGCAGATGCAGGAGCCGCAGGCCCGCGAACTCACCGAGCAGTTCGCGTTCTTCCGGATACAGCGTCGAGCCGCCATTGCGGAAAAACGCGGCCTGATCGCCTTTATGGCTGTTATGCGCGACCGTCGCCGTATTCCAGGACAGCCGATTCAGTTCGTGCAATGCCTTTTTCATCGAATTTGAATTCCGGTGGAATGGAGCAGGATAGGCCAAATCGCTTCGCTGCGCGCAACGGTTGCCGGCATTGGCGCGCCGGGCGGCGCGTTGTGGCAGGCGGATGAACGCGCGCGGCGATTATCGCCGAAATACTTGATCGAAATCATGGTAATGGCCGGATCGCATATTTTGTGCGCGACAGGATTAAGGTTTTTCGCTGAATTGCCGACAGTAAGGACGAGAGTGTCGTAAAGCGATCAACCGTTTTTCGGCTACTGAGCGTGATTTTCAGCGCGGCGCGGACGACAGATCCGCCTTTCGGAGCCTTGCATGCGCAATAACCAGCCCGTTACCCAACAGGAATTCGATTTTCCCGACGACGTCACGCTGATGTCGACGACCGATGCCGACAGCACGATCACCTACGCGAACACGACATTTGCGCAGGTGAGCGGTTTCTCGAACGAGGAGCTCGTCGGCCAGCCGCACAATGCCGTGCGCCACCCCGACATGCCGCGCGAGGCGTTCGCCGACATGTGGGCGACGCTCAAGCGCGGCGAGCCGTGGACCGCGCTCGTGAAGAACCGCCGCAAGAACGGCGACCACTACTGGGTGCGTGCGAACGCGATTCCGGTGATGCGCAACGGCGAGCCGCAGGGCTACATGTCGGTGCGCACGAAGGCGCCGAGCGACGAGACCGCAGCCGCCGACGCGCTGTATCGCGCGTTTCGCGAAGGCAAGGCCGGCCAGCGCCGGTTCCACAAGGGGCTCGTGATTCGCACCGGGCTGCTGCGCATCGCGTCGCTGCCGCAGACGATGTCGGTGCGCGCACGCGTGCATTCGGCGCTGTGCGTGCTGGCGCCGGCGGTCGTCGGCACCGGGTGGGCAGGCGGGTTGTCCGGCGGCGGGCTCGCGGCGTTTGCCGGCGTGACGGTCGGCGTGGCGGCCGCGGCCGGCTGGTGGCTCGACGCGCAGATCGTGCGACCGTTGAAGCGGCTGCACGAGCAGGCGCTGAATGTCGCAACCGGTGAAAGCCGGCGCGGCGTGCGGATGAACCGCATCGACGAGATCGGCATGACGCTGCGCACGATCAACCAGCTCGGGCTGATGTTCCGCTGGCTCGTCGACGACGTCAGCGAGCAGGTGCACAACGTGCAACGCGCGAGCAACGAGATCGCGCAGGGCAACAGCGACCTGAGCGCGCGTACCGAGCAGGCCGCGTCGAGCGTGCAGGAAACCGCCGCCTCGATGGCCGAGATGACGGCAACGGTGTCGAGCAACGCGGAGACGGCGCTGCAGGCGAATCAGTTGTCGGTTTCCGCGAGCGATGCGGCCGAGCGTGGCGGGCAGGCGGTGAGCGAGGTCGTCGCGACGATGAACGACATCACCGACAGCTCGCGCAGGATCGCGGACATCATCGGCGTGATCGACGGCATCGCGTTCCAGACCAACATCCTCGCGCTGAACGCGGCGGTCGAGGCTGCGCGTGCGGGCGAGCAGGGGCGCGGTTTCGCGGTGGTCGCCGGCGAGGTGCGCGCGCTCGCGCAGCGCAGTGCGAACGCGGCGAAGGAGATCAAGACGCTGATCGGCGCGAGCGTCGAGCGTGTCGAGTCGGGCGCGCGGATCGTCGACGGCGCGGGCAAGACGATGGAGGACATCGTCACGCAGGTGAAGCGCGTGTCCGATCTGATCGCGGAAATCAGCTCGTCGACGGCCGAGCAGAGCACGGGGGTCGCGCAGGTCGACCAGGCGGTTGTGCATCTCGACAACATCACGCAGCAGAACGCGGCGCTCGTCGAGCAGAGCACGGCGGCGTCGGAAAGCCTGAAGCAGCAGGCGACGCGGCTCGTGGATGCGGTGAACGTGTTTCGGTGATGAGCGGGGAGCTCGGCAGGAGGGCGTCGGCCCGCATTGCGCGGGCCGGCGTGGGATGTCCTGCTACGTCATTGCGCCTTGGGCATGGGATTCAGGTTCGGGCAACAGTGGTTAGGGCATCCCGGACTGACGTTCACCTCGACGCGTCGCCCGGATTGATCGAACTCGTCCGGCTTAAAAATTTTCCCCGCCAAGGCGCTTTTCTCGCCACGGATCGAATGCTGATCCAGGACCGCCATCACGTTTTCAGCTCGTTGCGTCGCAAGCTGTTGCCCGTCGCGTTCGATCTGTTCGGCCAGTCCAATCAGCCATACCGTATCAATGATCGGAAAGCGCTTGTGCATGTCGTTCGACCATGCCGACAGCCTCGACAGTTCGTTCGGAGAAATCGCGCTCGAATCGGCATCGAAAACAATATCGATGTAATGGGCGGGCATGTTCGACGCGCCGTCACAGGCGAACGCCGCATTTGCGCAGCTCAATACGAGCACGGTGGCGCTAACGAATTTAGTCGCCATCGACAACATACCCGGCGATGCTCTCAGCGTTGTGGATGGCCAAATCAGGATTTGACCGACCCCAAGGCGCCAGAAATGGCGTGATCGTATATTGATCGTCCGTCGAAGACATGGTGTCGTGGAAGTGAGTTGCTTCATGAATGATAGTAGATACGTGAGAATCAGCACTGTCGGTCCACGGGCGCATCGTGCAGAATCGCGCGCTGATGGCGATGGTATGTGTTGCCGTGTCCGGTGCGCATACGTGCGCGGCTTCGTCAGCCGTTCCGCGCGGATGAGGCGTGCAACCCGTCGCCAAATCGCCAGCGCTGCCGCTTCGAACGACATTGCTTTCGTTGAACGCTCGGACTACGCCAAGCACCTTCGTTAAGCCGGTGAGCAGGCGCATCCGCGTTCGTTCGTCGTTGCGGCCGAACCACTTGAACACACGATCTTTTTCGGACTGCGACCATTTTTGCAAAGCGGTGGTGCGCGCGTCTAGCTTCTCGACGGCTTTAGCTTGTGCCTTCGCGAACACGGCACGGAATTCCGAGTTGGTCATGTTTTCGCAGATTGGCCGCAAGTCGACATCCGCGAATGTTTGCGATCCAGCGATGGTGTTTGTCGTCGTCTCGGCGACGGTAGTTTGGTTTCCCATCGTTTCAGTCCTCGATTACAAGCTTCAAAGTTTGCGCTTGTTCGGTTCGCACACGCACGGTACAGCCGAACCGATCACTCACGCCGGATGCCAGCACGTTCCCTGATCTATCCGTGATCCAGTAGCGCACGTTGCTTAACGGCTGCTTCGTCTTCACGTCGCGGATCACGAATTGATCGTTGTGAATGTCCGATGCCGGTGCGCATCGTGGAGGTGTGAATGCTGAGTATTTGGAGAAAGGGTTCGCTGAACCAGGGCCCCCGCCAATGAAAAACGTGCAGTCATTGCCCGCGACTAACAGGTTTTGCCCGCATGGACACAGCACTGCATCGCCTTCGACGGCTACCGCACGGCCTCTGCCGACGACGGATACGGCGCTTCCTGCTATCGGAAACTTGCCTTCGCAATTTCCACATGTCGCTTTGTCGCCGTCCAAGGCAATGTGCTTGTTGTTCACGAATATGCTTGCAGTGCCTGCAATGACGATTCCGCCTGTCGTTGTTGGGTCGCCGTTTCTGATCGCTCGTCGGCTCATGGCTATGTCCTCAATCGAAGTTGGTAATGCTCCATTCGCGACTCGGGGCCATGGATCGAATATGCGGTCATCGGCCCGAGAGCGTTCTCGATCCGCCGGATCGATGCGCGAAGAAAGCTAGAGCCGGCGGTGTGTTTTTCTTCCATGGACTCGGATATCTTGTGTATGGACGAGCCATGAACAGTGGCCGGCACGATTTTCTCTGTCTATAGAACGAGTACGATTTTTAGTTCGAAGTACGCCGTAAGTTGATGCTATGAAGCGATTGGCGAGGCTGTGGCGAAGGGAGATCGAGCAGGGCGCGGCGGCGTTGGTTATGCCTTGGGGCAGCAGGCGACGCGGCTCGTGGATACGGTGAGCGTGTTTCGGTGAGTACGAAAAGAGATGACGCGAACGCGGCGGAGATGCGATCGTCGGTTACGCCATTCTGACCTTGGATACGGCGGATCGTCGGGTAAGGTATTTATGCGTGAGCAAAGCTGATCGAGGCGGAGCGCTCAATCTCGCGACTCGCAGCGAAACGGGAAAGGAGATTTGAACGAAGTTCGTGCGCGATATGGGGTATCGACGGATACAGCGCGGAAGTTGCGTGTGCAGAGCGGGGGCACCGTGCGTACCAAGGTGACGCGGGCATGGCGGAGAGGGATACCGGCCCGCGTCGGACCGCCCGGTTCCGGCCGGGCGGTCTCAAGGGCCCGTCGCCGCAGCGGCAGGCTCTTGATCGTTGCTTCAGACGGCCAGACAGAGATACTTGATCACGACGTAGTCGTCGATGCCGTAGTGCGAGCCTTCGCGGCCGAGGCCCGACTGCTTGACGCCGCCGAACGGCGCGACTTCGTTCGAGATCAGGCCCGTGTTCACGCCGACCATCCCGTATTCGAGCGCTTCCGCCACCTTCCACACGCGGCCGATGTCGCGGCTGTAGAAGTAGGCGGCGAGACCGAACTCGGTGTCGTTCGCGAGGCCGATCACTTCTTCGTCGCTGCTGAACTTGAACAGCGGCGCGAGCGGCCCGAACGTCTCTTCCTTCGCGACCTTCATCGCCGGCGTGACGCCCGTCAGCACGGTCGGCTCGAAGAAGCCGTGGCCGAGCGCGTGGCGCTTGCCGCCCGTCACGACGGTCGCGCCCTTCGCGAGCGCGTCCTCGATGTGCGCCTCGACCTTCAGCACGGCCGCCTCGTTGATCAGCGGACCTTGCGTCACGCCCGGCTCGGTGCCGCGGCCGACCTTCAGCTGGCCGACGGCTGCCGCGAGCTTCTGCGCGAACTGGTCGTACACGGCTTCATGCACGTAGAAGCGGTTCGTGCACACGCACGTCTGGCCGCTGTTGCGGTACTTCGACGCAATCGCGCCCTGCACGGCCGCATCGAGGTCGGCGTCGTCGAACACGATGAACGGCGCGTTGCCGCCGAGCTCCAGCGACACCTTCTTGACCGTCGCCGCGCATTGCGCCATCAGCAGGCGGCCGACCGGCGTCGAGCCGGTGAACGACAGCTTGCGCACGATCGGGTTCGACGTCAGCTCGCCGCCGATCGCCTTCGGGTCGCCCGTGACGACGCTGAACACGCCGGCCGGCACGCCCGCGCGCTCGGCGAGCACGGCCATCGCGAGCGCGGAGAACGGCGTGGCCTCGGCCGGCTTCACGACGATCGGGCAGCCTGCGGCGAGCGCCGGGCCGACCTTGCGCGTGATCATCGCCGCCGGGAAGTTCCACGGCGTGATCGCCGCGCACACGCCGATCGCTTCCTTCGTCACGACGATGCGCTTGTCGCTCGCCGGTGTCGGGATCGTGTCGCCGTACACGCGCTTGCCTTCTTCCGCGAACCACTCGAGGAACGACGCCGCATAGCCGATCTCGCCCTTCGCCTCGGCCAGCGACTTGCCTTGCTCGGTGGTCAGGATCAGCGCGAGGTCGTCGGCGTTTTCCATCATCAGGTCGTGCCACTTGCGCAGGATGACCGCACGTTCCTTCGCGGTCTTCTTGCGCCACGCCGGCCAGGCGGCGTTCGCGGCGTCGATCGCGTGACGCGTCTCGGCCGTGCCCATCGCCGGCACGGTGCCGAGCAGGCCGCCCGTCGCCGGGTTGCGGACTTCGAACGTCTCGCCGTTCGTTGCGCCTTGCCATTCGCCGTTGACGTACGCCTGCTGGCGGAACAGCGACGGATCTTTCAGTGCCAGGGTTTCCTGAACGGTGCTCATATGAATCGCCTGCTTTGAAAAGGACGGATAAGGGCGGAAGAAAACGGCCGCCGCCGTCTTCACGACGGCGGCGGCGCATTCAGTTGAAGTGGGCGGGAACTCAGGCCGGCACGCCGACCGTTTCCTTCAGCACTTCCTCGAGGATCACGAGCGCTTCGTCGAACACGGCTTGCGGGATCGTCAGCGGGAACAGGAAGCGCACGACGTTCGAGTACACGCCGCACACGAGCAGCAGCAGGCCGCGCTCGAGCGCACGCGTCTGCACGCGCTTCGTGAACTCGGCATCCGGCTCGCCCGAACCGGGCTTCAGGAACTCGACCGCGATCATCGCGCCCGGGCCGCGCACGTCGGCGATCTGCGGCACGTCGGCCTGCAGTGCGTTCAGCTTCGCCTTCAGCACGTCGCCGAGTTGCGTCGCGCGGTCGCACAGCTTTTCTTCGTCGATGATCTCGAGCACCGCGTGCGCCGAGGCGACGGCCAGCGGGTTGCCCGCGTACGTGCCGCCGAGGCCGCCGGGCGCTGCCGCGTCCATCACGTCCGCACGACCGACGACGCCCGACAGCGGCATGCCGCCCGCGAGGCTCTTCGCCATCGTGATCAGGTCGGCCAGCACGTCGTAGTGCTGCATCGCGAACAGCTTGCCGGTACGCGCGAAGCCCGTCTGCACTTCGTCGGCGATCAACAGGATGCCGTGTTCGTTACAGATCTTGCGCAGCGCGCGCACGAATTCGGCCGGTGCCGCGTAGAAACCGCCTTCGCCCTGGACCGGTTCGAAGATGATCGCGGCGACGCGCTTTGGATCGATGTCGGCCTTGAACAGCATCTCGATCGCCTTGATCGAGTCGGCCGTCGTCACGCCGTGCAGTGCGTTCGGGTACGGGGCGTGGAACACGTCGCCCGGGAACGGGCCGAAGTTCAGCTTGTACGGGGCGACCTTGCCGGTCAGCGCCATGCCCATCATCGTGCGGCCGTGGAAGCCGCCCGAGAACGCGATGACGCCCGGACGGCCGGTCGCCGCACGCGCGATCTTGATCGCGTTCTCGACGGCTTCGGCGCCGGTCGTGAAGAACGCGGTCTTCTTCGGGAAGTCGCCCGGCGCGCGGTCGTTGATCTTCTCGGCCAGCTCGACGTACGACGCGTACGGGACGATCTGGTAAGCGGTGTGCGTGAAGTTGTTCAGTTGATCCGCGATCGCCTTGACGATCTTCGGATGGCGGTGGCCAGTGTTCAGCACCGCGATGCCGGCGGCGAAATCGATGAAGCGGCGGCCTTCGACATCCCACAGTTCCGCGTTCTCGGCGCGGGCTGCGTAGAAATCGCACATCACGCCGACGCCGCGCGGGGTGGCGGCGTTCTTGCGGGCCTGCAGGTCGGCATTCTTCACGGTCATCTCCTTGATGTTCTTTCCGGTGGGTAGAAATCGGGCGCCTTGGCAGCCCATGGAGGCGACTATAATCACATTTGGCTCTGGCAATCAGAGCCATTTCAATAAATATTCAGGAGCCAATCATGCGCGCGAGCGTGCTGTCGGACTGGCTGGCGCAGCGCCTCGTGCGCGGCGGCGAACAGCCGATCTACCGGCAGCTTCACCGGCTGCTGCAACAGGCAATCCTGTCGCGCGAACTGCCGGCCGGCACGCGCGTGCCGTCGTCGCGGCTGCTGGCTGCCGAACTCGGGATCGCGCGCAACACGGTCACGCAGGTTTACGAACAGCTTGCACTCGAAGGCTACGTGAACTCGGCGACCGGCCGCGGCACGTTCGTCGCCGACAGCGCGCCGGACGAAATCGTCGGCGCACCGCCCGACGCGGCGGCCGGCCCGGCCGTCGTGACGCCGTCCGCCCGGCGGCTGTCCGCGCGCGGCACGCGGCTCGTCGAAGGTGCCGGCGTGTCGAAGCGCCAGGGCGGCGCGTTCATGCCGGGCGTGCCCGATGTGTCGCGATTTCCGGCGCGCGTGTGGACGCGGCTGCACAACAAGTACTGGCGGCGCCTGCGCCCCGACCTGCTGACCTATGCGCCGGGCGGCGGGCTCGCGCTGCTGCGCGAGTCGCTGGCCGACTACCTGCGCACGTCGCGCTCGGTGCGCTGCACGCCCGAGCAGATCGTGATCACGACCGGCATCCACCAGTCGATCGATCTCGCGGTGCGGCTCTTGACCGATCCGGGCGACGCGATCTGGACCGAAGACCCGTGCTACTGGGGCGTGCGCAGCGTGCTGAACGTGTCGGGGCTGACCACGCGGCCGATTCCGGTCGACGACGAAGGCATCGCGCCGTCGGCCGCCGATCTCGCCGAACCGCCGAAGCTGATGCTCGTCACGCCGTCGCACCAGTATCCGCTCGGGATGGTGATGAGCCTCGCGCGGCGCCGGATGCTGCTCGAATACGCGCGCCAGCACGGCTGCTGGATCATCGAGGACGACTACGACAGCGAATTCCGCTACGGCAGCCGGCCGCTCGCGTCGCTGCAGGGGCTCGATACGGCCGGGCAGGTGATCTACGTCGGCAGTTTCGGCAAGACGCTGTTCCCGGGGCTGCGGGTCGGCTATCTCGTCGCGCCGGAGCCGCTCGCGGAAAGCTTCGCGACCGCGAGCGCCGAGCTGTACCGCGAAGGCCAGTTGCTGCAGCAGGCCGTGCTCGCGGAATTCATCGCGGAAGGGCACTTCGTGTCGCATATCCGCAAGATGCGCACGCTGTACGGGCAACGCCGCGAAGTGCTGCTCGACGCGGTTGCGCGCCGTTACGGCGACACGCTGCAAGCGCTCGGCAGCGATGCGGGGCTGCACCTGGTCACGCAACTGCCGGAAGGCGTCGACGATCGCGCGGTCGCGCAGGCCGCGCTGGAACGCAACATCGTCGTGCGGCCGCTGTCCGGCTACTACGCGGATCGCGAGCGCGCGGCATCGGGGTTGCTGCTCGGCTATGCGTGCGTGCCGGAGGACGAGATCGCGACCGCGTTCGCGACGCTCGCCGAGGCGATCGACGAGCGGGCGTTCGGCAAGGTGATCGAGGCGGCCTGAGCGGCGCATGTCGCTGCCGCGCGTGACGTAGCGCCGCCGAACCTCAATACCCGATCCACACCGCGAACGTCAGCACGACGCACGACAGCGCGAGCAGGATCGCGAACAGCGGCAGCACGAAGCGGATCCACGCGCCGAAGTCGACGCGTGCCGTCGCGAGATACGCGAGCAGCATGCCGGACGTCGGCGTGACGAGGTTCGTCAGCCCGCCGCCCAGCACGAACGCGAGCACCGACGTCTGGCCGCTTACGCCGGACAGCTGCGCGATCGGCCCGATGATCGGCATGCTGACCGCGGCCTTGCCCGACACCGACGGAATGAACACGTCGAGCACCATCTGCACGCCCATCAGCCCGTTCGCGACCCACACCGGCGACTGTCCGTCCGCGAGCCGCGTGAAGAAATGGATCAGCGTGTCGAGCACGAGGCTGTTCTGCAGCAGCAGTTCGACCGAAGCGGCGAGCCCCATCAGCAGCGCGGCGAGGATCATGTTCTTCATCCCGTCGACGAACGCGTCGGCCGCGCTGCGCGAATCGAGCCGGCCGATGACGGCCGTCGCGATACTCACGGCCGCGTAGAACGCTGCGAGTTCGACGTTGCCCCATTTCAGTTCGCGCGTGCCGTAGATCAGCATGGCGACGGCGGCGGCGAACACGACGAGCGTGGCCTTGTGGCGCAGCGACAGCTTCGCGGCCGCGTGCGCGGCGTGACCGGCGGCTGTTTGCCCGGCGCGATAGCCGGTGTTGCGCACATGGCGCAGCAGGTACAGGATGCCGATCGTCAGGAATACGACGAACACGGCGGCGCGCAGCGCGACGCCGCTGAACAGCGGCACGCCGACGAGCGGCTGCGCGACGGCGAGCGCGAGCGGGTTCGTGACCGACGCGATATAGCCGATCTTCGCGGCGAGGGCGACGAGCGCGACCGCGAACAGGTCGGAGAGCCCCAGGCGCCGCGCGATCACGACGACCATCGGAATGATCACGAGGTACTCGGAGATGAAGCCGAGCAGCGTGCTGCCGAGCCCGATCAGGATCATCAGCATCGGCGTCAGCAGGTACGCGTTGTTGCCGGTCAACTGCAGCAGCCGGTCGATGCCCGCATCGACGACGCCCGTGCGGCGCATCACGCCGAACATCCCGCCGACGAACATCACCATCACGATCAGCGGCGCGTTCTTCAACAGCCCCTGCGGCACCACGACGAACGCGGACACGAGGCTCGCCGGCATCGCCTGCGTGGGCGTGCTGTGGCTGACGGCCGGCGCGACGAGCGTCGACAGCGTCGTCGTCTTCGGCACCACATGATAGGTGCCCGGCACGACGAGCCGGCCGTTGCGCTCGAAGTGGCCGGCGTCGACGATCCACGTGAGCGCGATCGCGACGGCCAGTACCCACAGCATCATCACGACCGGGTGCAGCATCTTGCCGTGCGGATGCGGCACGTGGCCGGCGGGTGCGGCCGGATCGTCGGCCGCGCGCGTGGCGGGGGCGGCGCCGTGCGCGCCGGCCGGGTTCGGGGAAGGGGCGGACATCGGATCCTCGTCGAAGAAGGAGCGGGCCGTCAGGCCGGTTGCAGCGCGGCGCGCGCCGGGACGTAGCCGAGTTCGGCGGAAATCGCGTGGCTGCACGCCTGCAGGCGTTCGAGATAGTCGGGAATGTCGGCGTGGCTCACGCGTACCTCGGGGCCCGTCACGCTGACCGATGCAACCGTCGCGCCCGTCAGGTCGCGCACCGGCACGGCGATCCCGACTGCGCCGGGCGTTACCTCGCCGCTGCTCACCGCATAGCCCTTGCGCGCGACGGCGTCGAGTTCGCCGGCCAGCTTCGCCGGATCGTCGGCCTGCCCGTTGCGGCGCAGTTGCACGAGATATGCGTCGCGCACGGCATCCGGCGCGAACGCGAGCAGCACCTTGCCCGACGCGCCGAAGTGGATCGGCCGGCGGTTGCCGACCGCACCGACGGAGCGAACCGCGTGCGTCGTTTCGCAGCGTGCGACGCACACCGATTCGAGCCCTTCGCGCACGCGCAACACGATCGTTTCGTTGATCGCCTGGTTGAGCGCGAGCATGTGCCGGTGCGCGGCGCGCACGAGCGCGTTCTGCTGCGACGCGGCCACGCCGATCACGAACGCCTGCGGGCCGAGCGCATAGGTGGACGTGCGCGCGTCCTGTACGACGAAGCGGTGCAGTTCGAGCGTGCACAGCATCCGGTACGTGCGCGACTTGTTGATGCCGAGTTGCGACGCCAGCTCGGTCACGCCGAGGTTCGGGTGCTCGGCCACGTAGGTCAGCAGCTTCAGCGCGCTGTCGACGGCGTCGACGATGTAGGTCGTCATGCGAGGTCTCCCGACGACGCGATGCGCGTACGCACGTAATCGGCGAGCGCGTCGAGGTACGCGTCGACCGATCGCTTCAGTGCGGCGAAGCCTGCGTTCCTGGCGAACGCGGCTTCGTCCATGTACAGCGCGCGGTTGAATTCGATCTGGATGCCGTGGCGCTGCTGCGCCGGATCGGCGAGCGCGGTCAGCAGGTCGCCGCCCTGATACGGGTCGTTGATCCGCACGCGGTAGCCGGCGTCGGCGAACCATTGTGCGGTCCACGCGGTGAACGCCGGGTTGGCGGTCGACCCGCGCCGGTCGCTGACGACGACGTCCGGCCGCAGCGCGCCCGCGTCGACGTTCATCGCGTTGCCGCGCGACTTCATCGAATGGCAGTCGATGTGCCACAGCGCGCCGTGCGCGGCATGCAGCGGCTCGGCGATGCCGGCGAGCGCACGGCGGTACGGCAGGTAGTACGCGTCGATCCGGTGGCGCACTTCGGCGAGCGACAGCTTGCGGTCGTACAGCGGCACGCCGGGCAGCGCGTCGCGCCGGATCAGCCCCATCCCGCGCTGCGTGTACGGCTGCGGCGAAAGCGGCTCGGGCCACGGCTCGGCGAGCAGCGTTTCATCGATGTCGGTTTTCGCGCGGTTCGGATCGATGTACGCGCGCGGGAACGTCGCGGCGAGCAGCGTGCCGCCGCGTGCGGGCGCGCCGGCCCACAGTTCGTCGACGTAGGCGTCCCACGTCGTGCGGATCGCGTCGTCGGGCGCGACGGTCGCGAAGTCCGGCGGATACGCGATGCCGCTGTGCGGCGAGTCGACGACGATCGGCAGGGCCGGCACCGTCGGTGTCACGACGAAATACGCGGGCAATGCATCGGCAGTCGCGTTGTTGCAATTAAACGTCAGCATGGGGATCAGGTTCTTTACCTAGTTTCTCGAAGTATCTCGGGCGTTTGTTTTAATCATTAAAACAGCGTATCAATATTTCACAACGACTGAAAATCGCGGTCAAGGGCTTTTTGCGATACCGGGATTGCACGCCATGATCGGGCTGTAATGCCCGTCAGTATTGGATGTGTTTCATTCCTCGAAACGCCTGGTGATTCGGGGGTATTTGACTCCCGTGCGCGATTTTTGGCATCGCTTGACGCTTCAAATCACCGAATTCGACAATGAATAAGACGATGTTTTATTCAATAAAACACGTTTCGAGCGAAATAAATCGCTCCCCATATTCAATTGTTAAAAGGGTCGGAGATGAAACGAAAAGGGATGGCAGTCGTGCTGGCGGGTATCGCAACGGCGGCGGGTGCGATGCACGTGCATGCACAGTCGAGCGTGACGCTGTACGGCGTGGTCGATTCGGGGATCACGTACACGAACAACCAGAATGGCCACGCCGCATGGCAGGCGACCGGCGGCAACGAGCAGGGCACGCGGTTCGGGCTGTTCGGCAAGGAAGATCTCGGCGGCGGCACGCGCGCGGTGTTCCGGCTCGAGAACGGCTTCAACATCGAGAGCGGCGCCGCGAGCCAGGGCGGCCGGCTGTTCGGGCGCCGGGCCTACGTGGGGCTGGAAAACGACCGCTGGGGCACGCTGACGATGGGCCGCCAGTACAACGCGGCGCAGGAAGTGCTCGAGCCGCTGCAGATCGGCGCGACCACGGCGCTCACGCAGTACGCGCTGCATCCGTTCGACACCGACGACCTGAACAACACGTTCCGCACCAACAACTCGGTGCAGTACCAGACGCCTACGTGGTACGGCTTGCGTGCAGTCGGCCTGTACGGCTTCTCGAATTCGACGTCGTTCGCGCAGAACCGCGTGTGGAGCGTCGGCACGAGCTACGAAAACGGGCCGCTGCAACTCGGCGCGGCCTACGTGCGCGTCGATCATCCGGCCATCGACACGACCGGCGCGGCGGCGTCCGACAACTACTACACGTTCATCAAGGGCGTGACGCGCCAGCAGATCTGGGGCGCGGGCGGCGCGTATGCGTGGGGCGCCGCGACGTTCGGGCTGCTGTACACGAGCTCGCTGTTCAACCTGCAGACGGGCGGTGCGATGCGCTTCAACAACTACGAGGGCAGCGTGCGCTACCTGATGACGCCCACGCTGCAATTCGCGCTCGGCGAAACCTATACGCAGGCGCTCGCGTCGCAGGGGCCGAAGCCGAGTTCGCACTACCTGCAGACGAGCGTCGGTGCGCAGTATTTCCTGTCGAAGCGCACCGATATCTACGTGAATGCGTTTTACCAGCGCGCATCGTCGAACGCGGTGGCCGCGATCGAAGGGATCTCCAACCCGTCGAGCACGCGCACGCAGATCGTCGCGGTGACCGGCATCCGCCACAAGTTCTGACGCGGCGGCAGGCCCAGGGTGCGCGCTGCCCGCTTAAAGCCGGATCAGCGCCGCGCCGGCCACCACCAGCGCGCACGCGGCGAGCCGCTGCGCGCCGGGCCGCTCGCGCATCACGAACCAGCCGATCGCGACCGCGAAGATCGAGCTCGTTTCGCGTAGCGCCGATACCGTCGCGACCGGCAGGTGCCGGTACGCGAGGATCATGATCCCGTAGGCGGCAAGCGAGATCGTGCCGGCGATCGCACCCTGCACGAGCGCGGTGCGCGACGCGAGTACCGCGCGCGGGCCGCCGCGCAGCGCGCAGACGAGCACGAGCTGCGGCACGCTCCACAGCAGGTACACCCACGCGATGTAGCCGAGCGCGCTGCCGGAAATGCGCGAGCCGATCCCGTCGCAGATCGAATACGCGGCGATGAACACGCCGGTGAGCAGCGCATACGGCACGCCTTCTCCGGAGAACCGGAAGCCGCGCCGCAGCGCGAGCGACATGATGCCGAACGACACGAGCGCGATGCCCGCGAAGCCGAACGGCGTCGGCCGCTCGTGCAGCAGCGCGAGCGCCAGCACCGATACGAGCAGCGGCGCGAGGCCGCGCGCGATCGGATAGATCTGCCCGAACTCGCCGCTGCGGTACGCGCGCGCCAGCGTGAAGCAGTACGCGACCTCGAGCGCGGCCGAGGCGGCGATGTACGGCCACGCGGCGGGTGCCGGCACGGGCAGCAGCGCGGCGCCGGCGGCGCCGAACGCGAGATACGGCAGCGCCATCGTGCCGAGCTGGACGAGCCGGTCTTCGCTGACATGGAGGAAGGCGTTCCAGATGGCGTGCAGCAGCGCGGAGCACAGCACGAGGCCGATGAACAGGTGATCCATGAACGAAGGTGCGGACGGAGGCGGGAGCGGGGCAGCGCCGTCAATTATGTGGGTATCCGGCGCGCACGCACGGAATTGTCGATAATAGAACGTTGTTATTCACCGGATGCCGACGATGACCGAAGCCACCCAAGCCCAGCCTGCCGTTCCGCGCCTCACGAGCCTGTCGCACGGGGGCGGCTGCGGCTGCAAGATCGCACCGGGCGTGCTGTCCGAGCTGCTGAAGCGCGCGACGCCGCCCGCGCTGTTCCCGGACCTGCTGGTCGGCACCGAGACGTCCGACGACGCGGCCGTCTACCGGCTCAACGACGAGCAGGCGATCGTCGCGACCACCGATTTCTTCATGCCGATCGTCGACGATCCGTTCGACTTCGGCCGCATCGCGGCGACCAACGCGCTGTCCGACGTGTATGCGATGGGCGGCAAGCCGATCCTCGCGCTCGCGCTGGTCGGCATGCCGATCAACGTGCTGCCGCACGAAACGATCGCGGCCGTGCTGCGCGGCGGCGAATCGGTGTGCGCGGACGCCGGCATTCCGGTCGCGGGCGGCCATTCGATCGATTCGGTCGAGCCGATCTACGGGCTCGCGGCGATCGGCGTCGTGCATCCGTCGCGCGTGAAGCGCAATGCGGCCGCGCGTGCGGGCGACGTACTCGTGCTCGGCAAGCCGCTCGGCGTCGGCGTGCTGTCGGCCGCACTGAAGAAGAACCAGCTCGACGCCGACGGGTACGCGCAGATGGTCGCGACGACCACCAAGCTGAACCGGCCGGGCGCGGAGCTGGCCGCATTGCCGGGCGTGCATGCGCTGACCGACGTCACGGGCTTCGGGCTGCTCGGCCATACGCTCGAACTGGCGCGCGGCGCGCAGCTGACCGCACGCGTGCACTATGCGTCGCTGCCGTGGCTCGCCGGCGTCGAGACGTTCGTCGCCGATGGCGTGTTCACCGGCGCGTCGGGCCGCAACTGGGCCGCATACGGCACCGACGTGCGGCTCGCCGACGGCCTGCCGCCTGTCGCGCAGGCGCTGTTGACCGATCCGCAGACGTCGGGCGGCCTGCTCGTCGCGTGCGCGCCGGACGCGGTCGACGACGTGCTCGCGTGTTTCCGTGCCGACGGTTTCGACCGCGCGGTCGTGATCGGCGAGATGGTGGACGGGCCCGCACGCGTCGACGTCGCCTGACGCTCGATTCACACACCGGATCGTTTTGGCGTCGCTAGAATCGATGCCTTTCCTCGAAGGCATCGACGACCGGTGAACGACTTCCTGTTCGGGCTGATGATCGCGCTGTCGGTCGGGCCCGTCGCGCTGATGATCGCGAACTACGGCATGCGCGCCGGCACGGCGACCGGCGTGCGCGCGGCAATCGGCGTGGCCACCGCGGACGGCTGCTATGCGGTCGTCGCGTTCACGATCGGCGCGCTGCTCGCAAGTACGCTCGCGTCGCATCTGTCGCTGTTCCGTATCGTCGGCGCATGTGTGTTGCTCGCGATGGGCACGCGGATGCTGTGGCAGGCACTGCGTGACCGGCGCCGCACGCTCGATGGCGACGCATCGCCGCCGCCGGGCGATCGCCCGTTCATGTCGATGTTCTTCGTCACGCTCGCTAACCCGCTGACCATCCTGCTGTTCTACGGCTACGCAACGGCTGCCGCCGGCGCGCACCGGCACTGGCTGCTCGGCGCCGCTTGCGTGTTCGCGGGCAGCCTCGCGGGTCAGCTCGTGTTCGCGTTCGGCGGCAGCGCGATCGGTCGTTTCGTGAAATCGCCGCGGTGGCTCGCGGCGAGCCACGTGGTCGCCGCACTTGTCGTGCTCGGTTACGGCGTCGCGGGGCTGATGCGCGTGTAGTACCGTACGAAACGATTGACGTCGCACCTGGCGACCAACCCGATAGCATTCCTGATGTTTGCAATACGGCGGCGAACGCGTGCATTCCATCACGCAACACGCGTCCATTCGCACGAAACACCGCGGGCCGTTTCGTAGTCGGGTTCCGCATTGCGTACGCCCGTTCTATACTCCCTCGCGCAGTCTCCGACAGCCGTTCTCACCCAACATCATCGAAACAAGGAACGCCGATGCTGACTCGCTCCATTCTTTCTGCTGCTGCATTCTCGCTCGCAGCCTGTGCCACTGCGCCGTCGATCGCGCAGGACAACCAGGGCAACAATGCGGGCAACAACGCATTCGCCGAGACCGGTGCACAGGGCCGCCCGGTCAAGGTCATGATCATCACGATGTTCGGTCCGGAGGGCCAGGCGTGGCTCGACCGGCTCGGCCCGTGGCGTGACATCACCGTGCCGGGCCTGTCGCCCGACTACCCGGCCGTTCACTGCAACAAGCAGGACGTGTGCGTCGTGACGACCGGCATGGGCTATGCGAACGCGTCGGCGACGATCATGGCGCTCACGTTCTCGCAGCGCTTCGATCTGCGCCGCACGTATTTCCTGATCTCCGGCATCGCGGGCGTCGACCCCGCGCAAGGCACGGTCGGCTCGGCCGCGTGGTCGAAGTACCTCGTCGATTTCAGCCTGCAGTGGGAGCTCGATGCGCGCGAGATTCCGGCCGGCTGGAATACGGGCTTTCTCGGCATCAACACGAAGAGCCCGAACGACAAGCCGCCGCTCGACTATCGCACCGAAGTGTTCCAGCTCAACCCGCAGCTGACCGACGCGGCGGTCGCGCTGTCGCGCAACGTCGTGCTCGCCGACAGCGCGCAGGCACAGGCCGCGCGCGCGAAGTTCACGTATGCGCCGGCGAACCGGCCGCCGACGGTGATCCAGTGCGACACGTCATCGGGCAACACGTGGTTCTCGGGCACGCTGATCGGCGAACGCGCGCGGCAGTGGACGAAGATCCTGACCGACGGCAAGGGCACCTATTGCATGACCGCGCAGGAAGACAACGCGACGTATGAAGCGCTCAAGCGTGCGGCGAGCGTGAAGCGGGTCGACCTGTCGCGCGTCGCGGTGCTGCGGACGGGTTCCGATTTCGACCGGCCGTATGCGGGGCAGACGAGTGCCGACAACCTGCTGAACTACGCGGACCAGGGCGGCTTCGCCCCGGCGACCGAAAACCTGTACCGCGCGGGCAATCCGCTCGTGCAGGACATCGTCACGCACTGGGGCGAATGGCGCGACGGCGTGCCGCGCCGGTGAAATCCACGCGACATCTCAGTCGAGGGTCAATGCGAATGCGGCGCGGAACGGAACGGCGTCCAGACCGGCGTGGTGTCGTCCCAGTGATCGAGCGGCGAAGGAAGTTGATCGTTCATCATGTACTCCTGCAACTAACTGACTCAACGAGTCGTCGATAGGTGTGTCGCGACGCCGCGCGCGGGGCAACCCGCTGCGCGGCGTTGCACTTTTACCGGCCCCCGCCGGCGAGCTGGTTGCTTTCCGGCGTCGGGCGATACGGGCCTTGCGCGAGCTCGATTCCTTGCGGATACGAAGTCGCCTTGCGCAGGTACGCGAGCGTGCCGTCCTTGCGTGCCTGTTCGACTTCCGCACTCACTTCGGCGCGCGTACGCGGGCCGTTGTGTTGCGAGTACCACGACGTGTTGCCGTAGTCGCCGGCGTGCGGCGTGCCCGAATCGGCGAAGGCCGGGGCGGACACGGCGAGCGTGAGAGCGAGGGCGGAGAGAAGATGGCGGCGGTTCATGGCTAACTCCTAGAGATGTCGGAGCTGGCGCCTGAGCGTTTACTCCGGTCCCGCCAGGCGGGATCTGTTCGATGCGCAACGAGGTGCGCGACAGGGTTTACTCTAGGTATCTGTTCCGTCGCGATAAATGCGGCAGATGCGAATTGAATTGTCGCCGTACCGAAACAATTGGAATCCGCACACGCAGTGAGGACATGCGCACGGCCTTGCCTGGCGGCGCCGACAGCGGGATACCGCAGGTCGAACGGAGCGCGCCGCGACGATCGGTGCGAGTGCAGCAACAGTCCTTTGCGCACGATGGCACGATGGCACGATGCCGCGGCCGTGCCGTTCGGCGCGCGTCGTGCCGACGGGAGCGGCCAGCTACGCCGCACGCTGGTGGGTGGCGGGTCAGATCGCTTCGAGCCGGTAGCCCAGCGTATAGACCGCGCTGAGGCGCACGCCGTTCGACGGCTGCAGCGCGAGCTTCATGCGCAGCCGGTAGATATGCGTGTCGAGGCTGCGCGACACGCCTGCCATGTCGCGCCCCCAGAGTGACCGAATCAGCGCGTCGCGCGGCATGATGCGCCCGGGATTGCGAAACAGCAGCACGGCGAGATCGAACTCGCGCGGTGTCAGCTTGACCGGCACGCCGTTCAACAGCGCGGTGCGCGTCGTCGTGTCGATCACGTAGCTGCCGAGATTGAGCACGTTATGCCGGCTGTTGCCGCCGTGATAGGCGCGCCTCAGCAATGCATTGCTCCGTGCCAGCAGTTCGAACCGGTTGATCGGCTTGACCATGTAGTCGTCCGCCCCCGCGTTCATCGCGGAGAAGATCTCGTCCTCGCGCATGCGGTTGGTCAGAAAAAGGATGGGCAGGCGGCCACCGATGCGTTCGCGCGTCCACTGAAGTACCTCGAATCCGGACATGCCGGGCACCTGCCAGTCGAGAATCAGCAGATCGACCACCGAACTCTCAAGGTGACGAATGGCCTGGTTTCCGTTACTCACCGCATGCACGCGATAGCCGGCCATTTCCAATATCGAGGCGATCAATTCGACATAGGCGGGATCATCCTCGAGATAGAGGACGTTCATATACGTCTCCTTCGATGTTGACCGGAGCGATCGGGCCGTATCGTGCGTCCAGGCGGGAACGGACGATCCGACGCGACGCGCGATGATCGGCAGCACGTAATTTGCCGCGATATGCGCGTCGATGCGCCGGAAAAATTGTCAACGATTTTGAACGTTGGAAATGCGCGAATGTGGGGCAATAACTCAATTTTCGACGGATGGATGGAGGGAGTGAGGCCAGTTTTTGTTGACAAACGTTGTCAATGTGCGCGAACGACGCGATTACGCTTGATCGTGTCGGCAGCAGGTCGGCGCAACGACAGGAACGAACGATTCGGGAGCGGGCATGTTGATTTACAAGTCGTATGTGGAAAAAAAGGCACTCCTCGAAACACAACTGGAGCGGGAGCGCCTCGCCATTGCGGCGACGGTGCTGCTCGAGGTACGGCGTTGCGTCGAGGAGTTCGGTTTCACGCCGAACGAAATTTTTCCCGGTGACGGCGGTACACCCTCAAGAAAACGTCGCGCGAAATACGTCAATCCGGATACGGGCCAAACGTGGTCAGGCGTCGGCCGTGAGCCGACATGGTTGCGGGGGCAGGATCGAAGCCGGTTCGCGATCGATGCGCCGGCGGGTGATTCGAATCAATCTGAGCATTCCTGACGATGTGATGGGCGGCGAATGAGTGCATGGATACGGGCGACGTGACAACGCGGCCGCTTCGCGGTAGTCCGCCTGCGTGGTACACCGGCCATCCGCAGTGCAACCCGCAGCACAAACCGTTTGCCGGCTCGACCGCTCCGATGAACTCATCCGGAGCGGCACGCTGTTACGAATGGTACCGGTTCCATGTCGGACATATTACATTTTCATTGTGACATTTAGTGAAGCAGATCAATTTCGTGCCGACAACGAGCGCACGACGTGGGTCGGCAACGGGGAGTTCGTATGAATGATGCAATGGCCGATCGTGATCGCGTCGGGCTGTGGCCCGAGCCCGTGTGCGTGGGTATCGGCGTGACGCACGAGACGCTCGAGATGTGTATTTGGTCGCTGAGCGTGATTTTCGGCTACCGGAACGAGACGTTCGGCATCGAGTCGCTGGCTGATGCGATCGCCGCATGGGCGCCCGCGCTCATCGTGCTGGAATCGGCCGGCGGGGCCGAGCATGAGGTGGCGTGTGCGCTTCAGGCGCTGCGATTGCCGCTTGCCATCGTCAAGCCGCATCAGGCGCGGGACTGGCTGCCGGATTCGGCGACGCTACCACTCGACGGAAAAGGGGCGCGGGCGCGCCTTCTGGCGGCGCTCGCCGATGCGCTGGACCGGCATCCGTCGGGCGGGCGCCTCGTCGAGCCGCTGTCCGATCCGCAACTGGCGCACGTGCAGGCCCTGGTTCAGCGGCGACGTCAACTGGCGCGCATGCACATCGCGGAATATCAACTGCTGACGTTGTGTCACGCGAGCGTGCGTAGTGGCATCGTGCAGACGATCGCCTTCCTGAAACACCAGATCGCGGTGGTCGATCGCCATTGCGCGCGGCATGTGAACACGCAGCGCGTCGAGTTCGCGCGGCTGCTGGCGCACGAGGTGCGGCCGGGCCGCGTCGCGCGTCACGTGCAGGTCGGTGCGTTCATCCGGCGGAACTGGCGGGCGAAGTGACGCGGCGATGCCCGCCGTTCAGGCGACCCACTCGTTGATGACCGGCGTGTCCAGCGCCGGCGCGCGTTCGGCTTCCTCGAACGTGCGCTTGCTGCACGTTGCGTCGAGGCTGCCCTTGCCGCTCAGCAGCGGGCAGCGGTCGAACACTTCGGCGACCCAGTCGACAAACACGCGCACCTTCGGCGACAGATGGCGGCTGTGCGGATAGACGACCGAGATCGGCATCGGCAGCGGCTTGACGCCGGGCAGCACTTCCTTGAGCCGGCCTTCGCGCAGGTGCGGCAGCACCATGAAGAGCGGCGGCTGCACCAGCCCGAAGCCTTCGATCCCGCAGGTCACGTACGCATCCGCGTCGTTTACCGACACGATCCCCTCCATCTTCATCTCGACTTCCTTGCCTTCGATCAGGAAGGTCCAGTCGATCGTGCGGCCGGTGCGGCTCGAGAAGTAGTTGACGGCCTTGTGCTGACTCAGGTCGTCGATCGTCTGCGGCTCGCCGTGGCGTTCGAGATAGTCGGGCGACGCGACCGTCACGCATTCGAACAGGCCGACGCGGCGTGCGACGAGCGACGAGTCCTGCAATGCACCGACGCGGATCACGCAGTCGACGCCTTCCTGCAGCAGGTCCACCGGCCGATCGGACAGGCCGAGCTGCAGGTCGATGTCCGGATAGCGCGTATGAAATTCGCACAGCGACGGAATCACGAGCAGCCGGCCGATCGAACCGGGCATGTCGATACGCAACTTTCCGTGCGGCTTCCGGTTATTGGCCTGGAAGCTCGCTTCGGTTTCCTCGACGTCCGCGAGGATCCGCACGCATCGTTCGTAGTAGGCGGCGCCGTCCGGCGTGAGCGACAGCCGGCGCGTGGTCCGGTGCATCAGCCGCACGCCGAGGAAGGCTTCGAGATTCTGGATGATCGTCGTGACGGACGCCCGCGGCAAGCCGAGCGTTTCTGCTGCCTTGGTGAAGCTGCTTGTATCGACGACGCGAGTAAACACCTGCATGGCCTGAAGCCGGTCCATCACAACCTCCGCAATCTAATGAGCCGCCGGAACAACAAGGCTGCGCTACCTCGTGGGTGAACGCAGCCTCGGATTGTTCGGGGGCGTTGAATTGTGTTGCCGGATTATAGGCATTTATCCCAATGTCTGCCGGACCCAGAATTCGTTCCATCTCGAAATGGATGCTGCATCGTCATGGACGCTTCTGAATTCAGCAAATTCCTGAAAGCCACGCTGCCCGCCCAAGCCTTGGCAGGCGCGGCGCTGACGGTCGCCGAAGTGGAAATTCCCGGCTACGCGCAGGACATCGTGCTGCGCCTCTACCGCCGCCCGGACAAGACCGGGTTGCCGGTAGTGCTTTATTTCCACGGCGGCGGCTTCGTCCGCGGTTCGCTCGAAGACGCGGATTTCGCTGCGCGCTTTTTAGCAGAACGCTTACCAGCGCTCGTAGTGTCGGTCGAATATTCGCTCGCGCCGGCCTTTCCTTTTCCGGCTGCGCCGGAGGATGCGTATCGCGCGGCCGTCTGGGCCGCGACGCGTGCCCGCGCATTCGGCGGCAACCCGAAGAAGATCGGGGTCGCGGGCCACGACGCGGGCGGCCAGCTCGCGAACTGCCTCGCCTTCATCGCCCGTGACCGCGGCGAAGTGTCGATCGCCGCGCAGGCGTTGTTCGGGCCGATGCTCGATCCGAGCATGACGCGCATCGGCGACGCCGAGCGCCTCGCGTCCGACATCACGGCGCGCGAATGCGCGGCCTGCTATCGCGCGTATCTGCCGCAGGCGGCGCAGCGCATGCACCCGTACGCGGCGCCGCTCGAATCGGTGCGCCTCGCGGGGCTGCCGCCGACGCTCGTCGTCACCGCGCAGAACGACGTGCTGCACGTCGAAGCGGAGAAATATGCGAGCTGCCTGATCTCGTCGGGCGTGCTCACGCAGGTGATCCGCTATCCGGACATCACGCACGCCGCGCTCGCCACGCACGAAGCCGCATTCGAGGAAGCCGTGCGCTTCTTCCAGTGCCGCTTCCAGGCGCGCCAGCCGAACCGTTCCGAATAACCAAAACCAATCCACGTTTATTGGAGATCCACATGGCCATCCTACGCACCTCCCGCTCGCGAATCGCCACCGCGGCGATCGTGACGCTCGCCGTCGTCGGCCTCGGCACGTTCGGCGCCATGCGCGTCAACGCGAACGCGCCCGAGAAAGCGGCGGCACCGCTGCCGGAAGTCGACGTCGCGACCGTCGTGCCGCAGACCGTGACCGACTGGCAAAGTTATTCGGGCCGCCTCGAAGCGGTCGAGAAAGTCGACGTGCGCCCGCAGGTATCGGGCACGATCGTCGCCGTGAACTTCAAGGACGGCGCGCTCGTGAAGAAGGGCGACGTGCTGTTCGTGATCGACCCGCGCCCGTACCAGGCCGAAACCGATCGCGCGGCCGCGCAGCTTGCCGCCGCCCAGGCGCGCAACGGCTATGCGCAGACCGACTGGCAGCGCGCGCAGCGGCTGATCGGCGACAACGCGATCGCGAAGCGCGACTACGACGAGAAGCAGAACGCGGCGCGCGAGGCGGCGGCGAACCTGAAGGCCGCCGAGGCCGCGCTGGAAACGGCGCGCATCAATCTCGGCTATACGCGGATCACCGCGCCCGTGTCGGGCCGCGTGTCGCGCGCGGAAATCACGCTCGGCAACGTCGTGTCGGCCGGCGCATCGGCCGCGCCGCTGACGACGCTGGTCTCGGTGTCGCCGATCTACGCGTCGTTCGACGCGGACGAACAGACCTACCTGCAATACATCAACGGTGCGCGCAACGGCCGCAAGGTGCCGGTCGAGCTCGGGCTCGCGAACGAAACCGGCTACTCGCGCAGCGGCGAGATCGATTCGGTCGACAACCGGCTCGACACGTCGTCCGGCACGATTCGCGTGCGCGCCCGCTTCGACAATGCCGACGGTGCGCTGGTCCCGGGCCTGTATGCACGCGTGAAGGTGGGCGGCAGCGCGCCGCACGAGGCACTGCTCGTCGACGACGCGGCGATCAACACCGACCAGGACAAGAAGTTCGTGTTCGTCGTCGACCAGCAGGGCCGCGTGTCGTACCGCGAGGTGCAGCAGGGGCTGCAGCACGGCAACCGCCGCGTGATCGTGAGCGGGCTGACGGCCGGCGATCGCGTGATCGTGAACGGCACGCAACGCGTGCGCCCCGGCGAGCAGGTGAAGCCGCACATGGTCCCGATGACGGGCGGCGATGCGCCGTCCGCGCCGCTCGCGAACAACGCGAAGCCGGCTGCACCGGCGAAGGCGGATTCGTAAGCGGCCCGCCGCTTCGCATCCGCGTTCAACCAGACAGAGCCACACATGAACATTTCCAAATTCTTTATCGACCGGCCGATCTTTGCAGGAGTCCTATCGGTAATCATCCTGCTCGGCGGGGTGATCGCGATGTTCCTGCTGCCGATTTCGGAATATCCGGAAGTCGTGCCGCCTTCCGTGATCGTGAAGGCGCAGTACCCGGGCGCGAACCCGAAAGTGATCGCCGAGACGGTCGCGTCGCCGCTTGAAGAGCAGATCAACGGCGTCGAGGACATGCTCTACATGCAGTCGCAGGCGAACAGCGACGGCAACATGACGATCACCGTCACGTTCAAGCTCGGCACCGATCCGGACAAGGCCACGCAGCTCGTGCAGAACCGCGTGAACCAGGCGCTGCCGCGCCTGCCGGAAGACGTGCAGCGGCTCGGCATCACGACGGTGAAGAGCTCGCCGACGCTGACGATGGTGGTCCACCTGATCTCGCCGGACAACCGCTACGACATGACCTACCTGCGCAACTACGCGCTGATCAACGTGAAGGACCGCCTGTCGCGGATCCAGGGCGTCGGCCAGGTGCAGCTGTGGGGTTCGGGCGACTACGCGATGCGCGTGTGGCTCGATCCGCAGAAGGTCGCGCAGCGCGGGCTGTCGGCCGAGGACGTCGTGCAGGCGATCCGCGAGCAGAACGTGCAGGTCGCGGCCGGCGTGATCGGCGCGTCGCCGTCGCTGCCGGGCACGCCGCTGCAGCTGTCGGTGAACGCGCGCGGCCGTCTGCAGACGGAAGACGAATTCGGCGACATCGTCGTGAAGACCACGCCGGACGGCGGCGTCACGCACCTGCGCGACATCGCGCGGATCGAGCTCGACGCATCCGAATACGGGCTGCGCTCGCTGCTCGACAACAAGCCGGCCGTCGCGATGGCGATCAACCAGTCGCCGGGCGCGAACTCGCTGCAGATCTCGGACGAAGTGCGCAAGACGATGGCCGAGCTGAAGCAGGACATGCCGGCGGGCGTCGACTACAAGATCGTCTATGACCCGACGCAGTTCGTGCGCTCGTCGATCAAGGCCGTCGTGCACACGCTGCTCGAAGCGATCGCGCTGGTCGTGATCGTGGTGATCGTGTTCCTGCAGACCTGGCGCGCGTCGCTGATTCCGCTGATCGCGGTGCCGGTGTCGATCATCGGCACGTTCTCGCTGCTGCTGGCGTTCGGGTATTCGATCAATGCACTGTCGCTGTTCGGGATGGTGCTCGCGATCGGGATCGTGGTCGACGATGCGATCGTCGTGGTCGAGAACGTCGAGCGGAACATCGAGAGCGGGATGAACGCGCGGCAGGCGACCTACAAGGCGATGCAGGAAGTGAGCGGGCCGATCATCGCGATCGCGCTGACGCTCGTCGCCGTGTTCGTGCCGCTCGCGTTCATGTCGGGCCTGACCGGCCAGTTCTACAAGCAGTTCGCGATGACCATCGCGATCTCGACGGTGATCTCGGCGTTCAACTCGCTGACGCTGTCGCCGGCGCTGTCCGCGATCCTGCTGAAGGGGCACGGCGACAAGGAAGACTGGCTCACGCGCGTGATGAACCGCGTGCTCGGCGGCTTCTTCCGCGGCTTCAACAAGGTGTTCCATCGCGGTGCGGAGAACTACGGCCGCGGCGTGCGCGGCGTGCTGTCGCGAAAGACGCTGATGCTCGGCGTGTACCTCGTGCTGGTGGGCGCGACCGTGCTCGTGTCGAAGGTCGTGCCGGGCGGCTTCGTGCCCGCGCAGGACAAGGAATACCTGATCGCGTTCGCGCAGCTGCCGAACGGTGCGTCGCTCGACCGCACCGAGAAGGTGATCCGCGACATGGGCTCGATCGCGCTGAAGCAGCCGGGCGTCGAGAGCGCGGTCGCGTTCCCGGGGCTGTCGGTGAACGGCTTCACCAACAGCTCGAGCGCGGGCATCGTGTTCGTCACGCTGAAGCCGTTCTCGGAGCGGCATGGCAAGGCACTGTCGGCGGGCGCGATCGCCGGTGCGCTGAACCAGCAGTACGGCGCGATGAAGGATTCGTTCGTCGCGGTGTTCCCGCCGCCGCCGGTGCTGGGCCTCGGTACGCTCGGCGGGTTCAAGATGCAGATCGAGGATCGCGGCGCGGTCGGTTACGCGAAGCTGTCGGATGCGACCAACGACTTCATCAAGCGCGCGCAGCAGGCGCCCGAACTCGGCCCGCTGTTCACGAGCTACCAGATCAACGTGCCGCAGCTGAACGTCGATCTCGACCGCGTGAAGGCGAAGCAGCTCGGCGTGCCGGTGACCGACGTGTTCAACACGATGCAGGTGTATCTCGGCTCGCTGTACGTGAACGACTTCAACCGCTTCGGGCGCGTGTACCAGGTGCGCGTGCAGGCCGATGCGCCGTTCCGCCAGCGCGCGGACGACATCCTGCAGCTGAAGACCCGCAACGACAAGGGAGAGATGGTGCCGCTGTCGTCGCTCGTCACGGTAACGCCGACGTTCGGCCCGGAAATGGTCGTGCGCTACAACGGCTACACGGCGGCCGACATCAACGGCGGCCCGGCGCCGGGCTTCTCGTCGGGGCAGGCGCAGGCCGCGATCGATCGCATCGCGCATGAAACGCTGCCGCGCGGCGTGCGGTTCGAATGGACCGACCTCACGTACCAGCAGATTCTTGCGGGCGATTCGGCGATGTACGTGTTCCCGATCAGCGTGCTGCTCGTGTTCCTCGTGCTCGCGGCGCTGTATGAAAGCCTGACGCTGCCGCTCGCGGTGATCCTGATCGTGCCGATGAGCATTCTGTCGGCGCTGACGGGCGTGTGGCTCACGCAGGGCGACAACAACATCTTCACGCAGATCGGCTTGATGGTGCTGGTGGGGCTGTCGGCGAAGAACGCGATCCTGATCGTCGAATTCGCGCGCGAGCTCGAACACGACGGCAGGACGCCGCTCGAGGCCGCGATCGAGGCGAGCCGGCTGCGGCTGCGCCCGATCCTGATGACGTCGATCGCCTTCATCATGGGTGTCGTGCCGCTCGTCACGTCGACGGGAGCCGGTTCGGAAATGCGCCATGCGATGGGTGTCGCGGTGTTCTTCGGGATGCTGGGCGTGACGCTGTTCGGGCTGATGCTGACGCCGGTGTTCTACGTCGTGCTGCGCACGCTCGCAGGCGGCAAGATCCACGTCGCCGGCAAGGATTCGGCAGGTTACGGCGTGCCGGCTCCCGATGCTTGAGGACAACAAAATGAACAATTTGCACAACACGAACGGCCTGGTGCGCTTCGCGAAGGTAGCCGCTGCGAGCACCCTGCTCGCGACGCTGCTCGCCGCGTGCGCGGTGGGCCCCGACTACAAGCGCCCGGACGCCGCGGCGCCCGCCGCGTTCAAGGAAGCGCCGACGCTCGCCGCCGGCGAACAGGCCGGCACGTGGAAGACGGCCGAGCCGGCGGACGGCGAACATCGCGGCGAATGGTGGAAGGTGTTCGGCGACCCGGTGCTCGATTCGCTCGAGACGCAGGCGCTCGCCGCGAACCAGAACCTGAAGGCCGCGGCTGCGCGGGTCGAGGAAGCGCGTGCGGCGACGCGTTCGGCGCGTTCGCAGTGGTTCCCGCAGGTCGGTGCCGGGTTCGGGCCGACGCGCGAAGGGCTGTCGTCGGCGTCGCAGTTCCAGCCGCAGGGCACGGGCCCGACCAACGCGACGCTGTGGCGCGCGCAGGGCACGGTGTCGTATGAAGCCGACCTGTTCGGCCGCGTCGGCCGCAACGTCGAGGCGTCGCGTGCCGACCAGGCGCAGAGCGAAGCGCTGTTCCGTTCGGTGCAGCTCGCGCTGCAGGCGGACGTCGCGCAGAACTACTTCGAACTGCGCCAGCTCGATTCGGACCAGGACCTGTACCGCCGCACGGTGGAGCTGCGCGAGCAGGCACTGAAGCTCGTGCAGCGCCGCTTCAACGAAGGCGACATCAGCGAGCTCGACGTGTCGCGCGCGAAGAACGAGCTGGCCAGCGCGCAGGCCGACGCGGTCGGCGTCGCGCGCCGGCGCGCGGCGTCCGAGCATGCGCTCGCGATCCTGCTCGGCAAGGCGCCGGCGGATTTCGGGTTCAAGGAAACGCCGATCGTGCCGGTCGCGGTGAAGATCCCGCCGGGCCTGCCGTCCGCGCTGCTCGAACGGCGTCCGGACGTGTCGGCGGCCGAGCGTGCGATGGCGGCCGCGAACGCGCGGATCGGCCTCGCGAAGTCCGCGTACTTCCCGAAGCTCGATATCACGGGCGCGTTCGGGTATGAGGCGTCGACGCTCGGCAACCTGTTTCTGTGGTCGAGCCGCACGTTCCTGCTCGGGCCGTTCGCCGGCACCGCGCTGACGCTGCCGCTGTTCGACGGCGGGCGCCGTGCGGCCGGCGTGCAGCAGGCGCGCGCGCAGTACGACGAGCAGGTCGCGAACTACCGGCAGCAGGTGCTCGTCGCGTTCCGCGAGGTCGAGGACAATCTCTCCGACCTGCGCCTGCTCGACGACCAGATCCGCGCGCAGGATGCGGCCGTCAACGCATCGCGACGGGCGGCGACGCTGTCGCGCACGCAGTACCAGGAAGGCGAAGTTGCCTATCTCGACGTGATCGACAGCGAGCGCTCGGTGCTGCAGTCGCAATTGCAGGCGAACCAGTTGACGGGTGCGCAGGCGGTATCGACCGTCAACCTGATCCGCGCGCTCGGCGGCGGGTGGGGCGCGGCGCCGACGGCCGTCGGCGATGTGGCGGCCGTCAAGGCGGAGGTCGCTGCGCGGTGATACGTGAACGGCGGGCGATTCGTCGCTCGCCGGCCATGAAGCGAAAAACCCCGGCATGCAGGCGCAGGTCTGCATGCCGGGGTTTTTTATGGGTTATCGAGCATTTTCCGGGAGGAGCGTCGGTGATCGGCGGCGATTCAATCGGGCGATGCAACACACTCCGGGATGCGGCTGGCGCGGTCGTCGTATGCGGGTCGTGTCGACGACATTCGGATCTCAAACCTGGCCGATACCACCGTCGGCCATCAGATCCGCGCCCGTCACATAGGAACTCTGGTCGGACGCAAGGAACAACGCTGCGTTGGCGATCTCCTCCGCGCGTGCGAGCCGGCCGAGCGGGACCATGCTCCGATACATGTTCACCAGTTCGTCCCGTCCCATCGCCTGGGCGTCCAGGATCGGCGTGTCGGTTACACCGGGGCTCAGCATGTTGACGCGTATGCCGCGATCCTTGAACTCCGCCGTCCAGGTGCGGGCATAGGAACGCAGGGCCGCCTTGGTTGCCGCATAGGCCGTATGGCCGGGAATGCCCATGACATGCATGGCTGAAGAAACCAGGACGATCGAACCACCCCGCGTCATCATCGGCAGTTGTTTCTGCACGAGAAAGACGGGGCCGCGAGCCATGAGGTTGAACGCCTTGTCGAAGTGTTCGGGCGTGATGGTCTCGATCGAAGCCTGCTCCGTATAACCTGCGTTCGATACGATGATGTCGACGACTCCCTTTTCCTTGCGGACTGCCGCAGTGATCCGGTCGAGGTCGTCGAGGTTCGAGGCGTCGGCCTGGATGGCGGTGACGTTGCGTCCGATCAGCCTGGCGGCCTCGTCGAGCTGCGCCTGCCGGCGGCCAAAGATGACAACGTGGGCGCCTTCGGCGACGAACCGCCGAGCAATCGCCAGACCGATACCTGTGGTTGCGCCGCTGATGACGGCGACTTTGCCTTCGAGCGTGGACATGGAACCCTTCTTCCGTTTGTGAATGAACAGGAGCAGGTTACTTGTCATCGCTTCCGACGATAATTCCCGGATTTCCCATAAGATCTATTCTTGTCGAGAATGGGTCGAGCGGGAGGAACGCAATGGATCGGTTCCATGAGATGAGCGCCTTCATGGCCGTCGTGGAAGCGGGTGGGTTTTCTGCTGCGGCACGTAGAACCGGCGAATCGCAGTCAGCCATCAGCAAGGCCATCGGTGCGCTGGAAAAGCGCCTCGGCGTGGCGCTGTTCAACCGAAGCACACGCAGCGTCACGCTGACGGACCAGGGGCAGCGATATTACGACCGGACCAAGCCGCTCATCGACGAAATCCATGAAGCCGACTGCGAAATGTCGAGCAGCAGGCTCGATACAGCCGGTCTGGTCCGGATCGCCGCGTCTGCTACGTTCGGACGCCTGCACGTGCTTCCGCTCATCCCCGAACTGCTGTCACTCGTTCCCGGCCTGCAGGTCGATCTTGTTCTTTCGGACTTCATACGAGATATGGTGGAGGACCGGATCGATCTGGCGATTCGGGTGGGGCCCGTCAGCGATCCCGATGCGGTTGTCCAGCGCGTGGCGAGTACGCCGCTCGTGTGTGTCGGTTCGCGAAGCTACTTCAAGCAACACGGAATACCCGAGACTCCAGCTGACCTCATCGATCACAACTGCCTTGTATATGGCGGCCTGAACGAGTTGGCGAACTGGCCCTTCGTCGGCCCCGACGGCCCATACATCGTGCCGGTCCGCGGAAATCTGTCGTCCAACAGTGTCGAAACGATTCGGGCCGGGGTGCTGGCCGGTGTTGGAATCGGCTTGTTCGCCAAGGTGTCGCTCGCCTGCGAACTGCGGGATCCGGAAGTGATCACGATCCTCGATCGATTCATCAACGAGGTCAGGGACGTTAGCCTGGTCTGGCCGAGACGTCGATTTGTGCCGGCGCGAGTGCGTCGCGTGACGGAGTTTTTTGCCAAAGCGCTTCCGCAGCGCATTTAGGTGAGTGGATCAAATTCGCTTGCCGATTTACGGTGGTATCGGAGCGGGTCGGTCATGAGGCCGTATGCGTGCCTGACGTCCGACGCCGATGATCGAACTCACTATCCCATTGGGCGCTGCATGACGATCAGATCCCCGGTAAATTCCGGACTGCTCGCGCGTCGAATCTCCTCGAAGCCTTCGCGTTGCCAGAATGCAGATGCACGAGGATTGGTTGAAACGACCGCGAGTTGTATGGCGCGATGGCCGCACTCGCTTGCCATTTCGATCAACAGCCTTAAAGCTGCCTTTCCATAGCCTCGACCCTGATTCGCTTCGGTGAGAAGCATCAGGCCAATCCATATGCAGTCGTCCGTTGGATACGAACGGATCACGTCTGCGCAGCCGATCATCTCCCGTTCGACAAAGAATCCGAAGACTGATTTTTGTGCTGCTTCCGTGTCCACTGGCTTGCCGAAGAAGAAGTCGTCGACGTCTTTCGTGGACGGCAATCGGCCTGCCACGAGTTCCGTGTACGAAGGCGCCTCAGTGAAGATACGCAAGACGTTTGCGCGGTCGCTAGCGGATTCGCTGACAAGTGGGCGCGCTGTGAGCATCGGATACTCGAGCGAAATGGAAAATTCGATTCTAAGCCGGCTCATTCGGCCGTGGTGCGTTGCACTGTTGCGCGAACGTTCGCTGGGAGGAAAGTCGAGTGGTTCTGCAGGGTGCCGGCCGTCGACATCGCGCGCAGGCGACTCGTTCGACGCGCGTCGCGGACGGGCCCGTGCCGATAGACGCAAGCGTTGAATTCCGGTCTCTGTCTACATGGCTGCCGCCCATTCGTGGAGTAGTATCTCCCCATGTCGTTATTGCCCGGACTCGACGGGGCACAGCGGACCCATCCGCGACGACGGCGTTGATGGGAACACATCATGTCAACCGAGTGGAAGCATCGCGTCAGACTGTTTGTCCAGCGTTTCTGGCAGCCGACCAGTGCGTGCATGACGTGCATGCCGGGGAGTTGGGGAAATATCGCGAGCCTTGCCCACTGGACCATCGCATTTCATACGGGTCTGCTGACCGGACTCCTGGCCGTACTTTTGACTTTCACACCTGTGGGGAAGCTCTACGCGCATCGATACGGCAATGCGCTGGTCGTTGGTGTCCTGACAGCGTTGGGCGATGCATATTCACATACGAGTCACTACCGTATCCCGTATGTCGAGCACATCGTGACGGGGGCAATTTCAGGTCTCCTGACGCTTGCGGCCTCATATCTCTTCGAGGACCGCGCGCGACGACTTCGCGCGGTGTGGACTCGGGTTTCCGGACAGCTTATCCGCTGACTTTTCGAGCAAGGTGCCGATAAGTGACCGAGCCGGGTGGCGGCGACAGCCGAACGCATTGGGCGGCATCCGGCCACAAACTGCCGGTCACATGCGCCGCCTGCAGGCCGCTCAGGCGTCGGCTCTGCTTCGCAACCGGCCATCTGGTTGTTGCAAGACGAGCGCTCGTTCAGCGGCCAGCCGGGACATCAATCCGAGCGGCCAACGACGCCCAGCTCTATCAAGCGGAGGCGTCTCCCTTGTCAATCCCTGTCAGCTTGCCGGATTTCGTGCCATGACGACCCACGCCGCGCCGTTGATCATCACCGCCCCCTCGCCGGGGAGGCTCGCGAAGGCGGCACGAACTGCGGCTGCGGCACGGGCGCGGATGTCGTCGGGCTGACCAGCGAGCGCACGCGACAGCGGGCCGACCTCGAGCGTCATCCTCACTGCGTCGTCGATCGCGGCGTCCCGCGTTTCGCCCTCGCCGAATGGGACGGCCGCGTCGAAGGGCGAGATAACGATTTCGGTGAAACCGGCCGCCGTCAGGATGCGCGCCACGTGCTCCCGGTCGCCCAACGAAAACGGGCCGGGCGCTTCGGGATCGGGTAGCGCGCTCGGCGGGACGATGTCCTTGAGCGCGCCCACCGGCAGTCGCATCCAATCGTTCTCGGCCGCACCGCGCCAGCAGACGAAAGCGACCCGGCCGCCCGGCCGGAGCGCGTGTCGCATATGGGCGAACGCCGCTGTCGGATCGGGGAAAAACATCACGCCGAAACGCGAGAACAGAATGTCGAACGCGCCTTCGGGCAGCTCTGCGCTGCTGGCGTCGGCCACCTGAAACAGGGCCGGCGTATCGTGGCGCGCAAGCGCGCGCGCTCGATCGATCAGCGATTCGGATATGTCCACGCCCAGCACTTGGCCCCCTGCGCCGACGCGAGCGGCCAGAGCCAGACTCGACGCACCCGCGCCGCAGCCGATGTCCAGCACGCGTTCACCCGTCGCGGGCGCGGCGGCTTCGATCGCGGCCTGGCCGAACACCGCCACCAGAGCGTCGAGCCGGGCCTGGTTGGCGACCCAGCGCTCCCCGCTTTGACCATTCCAGTCACCCACCTGATCAGCACTCTGCTTTGCCATGTCATCTCCTTGACTCGACGATCCGCCTTTCGCCGCGGCGATCTACGCCAACCTTTTCGAAGGCGACGACGCAACGAGAGCAGGGATCTGTGCGCTCAAACCACCATCGACTGCTGGGCGAAGATACCCGCCATCGCGCCCTGCGATGAAGCCTGGGTGACCGAGGGCAAGAAGGGCGTGGCGAGGTCGCCAGCGGCGTAGATGCCGGGCATGCTGGTTTGGCGGCGCTCGTCGACTTTGAGGACGATGCCGGTGGGCGTATCGACCGTGGCGAGGCCCAGCGATTCATGCAGGCTTGCGGACGGCCTGTTGCGCGGCTGGGCGAACAGGACGTCGACCGCGACATTGCTGCCGGTATCGAGATTGACGGTGGCGATATGGCCGTTGTGATGGGCGATCTCGACGATCCGGCCATCGACGACAGGTATGTTGCGGCGCGCCAGATCGGCCTGGATATCGGGCGCAATGTCATGACCATCGGCGAAGACAGTCAACTTGTCAGTCCAATCGCGGAACAGCCTGGCAGACTGGTGCGACTGCGGGCTGGACCAGACGAGGCCCCAATGCTGGCCGGCGACCTCAAAGCCGTCGCAATAGGGGCAGGGCACGATGGACGTGCCCCAGCTTTCGGCAAAGCCCGGAACATCAGGCATCTGGTCGACGACACCATAGCTCAGGATCACGCGGCGCGCCCTCAGGCTTTCGTGATCGTCAGTGACGACGCAGAAGTCGTCGATGGCGCCCGACACGCTCTCGGCCCGGGCATCGACGAGGCTGATCGTTGGATAGCGCGCCAGTTGCTGCCGTGCCTCGACTAGGATGTCCAGCGGCGGCTTGTGATCGTGGCCGAGCAGGCCATGCGAGTGCCTGGCAAAGCGGTTACGCGGCCGGCCGGTATCGAGAACGGTGACCTTGCGGCGGGCGCGGCCGAGCTGCAGCGCGGCGGCGAGGCCGGCAAAGCTGCCGCCGATGATGATGACGTCATTCATGGTGATGGGCTTCGTGTTGTGGATGGAAGGTTGGGCTGGGCGTGGTGTGCAACGTCGTCTGGCGATACGCGTTTGAGACGGTCAGCGAGCACGGCTTCGACATTGGCAAGAAAGTTGCCCATGGCTGTCTTGACCAGCCCGGCAATGCCGCTCGATATCGCCGGACGGCTCGGGGGAAACCTGCCCTTGGCTTGCAGATTGCGATACTGAATGGTATCGTAATGCGTGAATTTGAATACTGTCAAGTACTGGAATTGTCGTGACCGAAAATAGCCAGGGCCGGCGCGGCCGGCCCGCCAACGAAGCGCTTCGCCAAACGATCGTCGACGCTGCCTGCGAACTCTTTGTGGAATTGGGTTTTCAAGCGACGACCATGGACAAGGTCGCGCAGCGGGCGAAGATATCCAAGCTCAGCATCTATCGGCACTTCGAGAACAAGGAGGCGCTGTTCAGCGCGGCCATGGCGGCCCACTGCCATCAATTTGCACCCCAGGCCCTTTCTGAAAGCGTCGACGGTTCGGCCGAAGATCAGCTCATGGCGGTGGGATCATCCCTGCTTCGCACGCTTTTGAGCCCGGACGTCCGCAGTGTCGAAGCCATGGTTTTGGCCGACAAGACGAATCAAAGGTCGTTGAGCAAGCTCCATTACGAAGCCGGGCCTGCCCATGTCATCGCCCAAATCGAGGCCGTGTTGCGTCAGTTGCACGCGAAAGCGATTCTGAACGTACCCGATGCTCGCCGGTCCGCCCGCTTGTTTGGCGCGCTATTCAAAGGATGCGATCTGCTGCTTATCGCACGCTTCGATGAGGCGAGGGCAACTGACGACAACGAAATCGAGTCCTATTGCCGGTCGGCCGTCGCCATGTTCATCGCCGCGCACGGTGGCATCTGAAGGTGCGCTATCGCGGCTTGATGAAGAACCCGCAGAATTGCACACGCTGTTCGCTCCAAGCAATCTGCGGACGACGCGCGGACGACTCATGCGCGAGGCCGCTGCATGAGCGCAAAAGCTGCCCGCGCGGGCAGCCAAGCCGCCTCACCAACTCACGGGTCCAAGTGTCCGCAGAGGCCGATGGCTTACCCCCAAGGCGACGGCACGGAACGACCTTCCACTCCGATACCTACCCTTGGAGCAGAGGCTGCTCGACCGGCTGCAACGGGTCGGAAAGCGACGTCCCCGAAAATCCCCGAAGCCCCTTTCCATTGGCCGTCCGTCACGCCTGCTGCTCGGGCCGTACGTCGGTGCGTTCGGCGATCACCACTGCGTAACGCCCGACCGCATCGGCGATGCGCTGCGCGAGTTCGGGATCGCGCACCGCACGCGCGAGCGTGACGCCGCCCGACAGCAGCGCGAGGAATGCGATCGCGCGATCGTCGTCGGGCGTGTCGCCGAGCCCGGACGACACTTCGTCGACGATCTGCCGCAACGCCTGTTCATACGCATCGCGCGTATCGTCGTCGGCGCGCATCACTTCGGGCGACAGGCTCGGCAGCGCACAGCTTTCGCCGAGCGCGCAGGTGCGCCGCGGCCCCAGGTAGAACGACACGAACGGGCGCCGCCAGCGCGCGCCATGCTCGGCCTTGAATGCCGCGACGCCTTGCCGGAGCTGGTCGAGGCCGTCGAGCACGATCTGGCGGAATGCTTCGCCCTTGGATTTGAAATGTCCGTAGAACGCGCCGTTGGTGACGCCCGCCGCTTTCGTCAGCGGACCGATGCCGGAGCCGCCATAGCCCTCCTGGCGGAACAGGCGGCTCGCGGCTTCGAGGATGCGCGTGCGGGTTTCGTTCTTGTGCTCGGCGGAATAACGCATGACAGGCTCGCTTCAGAGCGATCGCTCTTTATCACTTGCATAGAGAGCGATCAGTGTCTAATGTATAGAGAGTGACTGGTATTTATATCACGTCACGATTCCGATGACTTCTGATGACCTGACCTGGAGAAAGTGCGATGCCGATTACGCTGACAGTATCCGAAGGAGTTTTCACGCAGGAAGACGAAGGGCCGGTGTTTGCCGAACTGACCGATGCGCTGCTGGATGTCGAAGGCCTGACCGGGAACGCATTCCTGGCGCCGAACGTGATCGGCACGCTCAACGTGCTGCCGCGCGACCGGACCTTCGTGCAGGGCCGTGCGGAGCCGGCAGCATTCGTCGAGTTGAAGCTGCCGGCAGTCGCGCTCGCCGCGCCCGACACGCAGCGGCAATTCGTCGAACGGGCGACCGAGATCGTGTTGCGCCGCGCGGGTGGACGACTCGCGCCCAGGCAGGTCTGGGTCAACGTCGTTCACGCGGTCGACGGCGGATGGGGTATCGCCGGACGACGTTACGACAACGCAGCGCTGGTCGATTCCATCCAGAGCGCGGCGGCGCAGTGACCGCAACTAACGGTCAAGCCGTCGCGCGTTGACGGACGGTGCGGCGATTCCATCGCCGCACCGCTCAATGCCGGCCGCCTTCAGCGCGGAGCGCCCGCACGAGTTCCCCGGCGGCCTTGCCGATCCCGGCATGTTTCAGCCGCCGCAAAAACACGGGCAACGACAGCCCGTTGCGGATGTTCGCGAACACGAGCGGCGCGAGTTCGCCGTCGGCGACGTAGGGGCCGATCATCGACTCTGGCAAGTTCGCCCAGCCATGCCCGGCCTTCACGAGTGCGATCGCGGTCGCCATGTCGGTCGCTTTCCACGTGCGGTTGCCGATCAACGGCCGCACGTCGGTCAACGGCCGTTCGGGATCGGCGATCACGATCTGCCGGAAGCCCGACAGTCGCTCGATCGCCTCGGGTTGCGCGCATTCGGCGATGGCCGGATGGCTCGGCGCGGCGACCGCGACGAGCGTCTCGGTCCACAACGCATGAATCTGTTCCTGCGGATGCAGATCGAGCCCGCCGAACGCGACGCAAAGGTCGACGGCGCCGCGATGCAGCGCATCGACGATCGCATCCTGCGGCGCCGTGACGATGCTGATCGCGAGCGCCGGATATTTCGCGGCCACGGCCGTGAGCGCGCGGGCGACCGGCGCGCCGTCGAGTTCGGCCGCGAGCCCGAGCCGCAGCGTGTCCTCGACACCTTCCGACAGGTGCTGCGCATGCGCACGCAGCGCATGCAGCCGTTCGGCGATCGAGCGTGCGTCGGGCAGCAGCGCGGCCATTGCGGCGGTCGGCGTCGGCTCGCGCGTGCCGCGGTCGAACAGCACGAGGTCGAGTTCGGCCTCGAGGTTCGCGATCGCCATGCTGACCGCCGACGGCGTACGGCCGAGCGCACGCGCGGCAGCCGAGAACGAGCCTTTGTCGATGACGGTCAGCAGCATGTCGATGTGATCGCTGGTCAGCATGGTCAGCCGCCTCCTGTCAGAAAAATTGAAAGGACCTGACTTTTGCGGACGCCAGGCCCGCTGTAGTCTCGCCACCTTGTTCGAAACGAAGGTGGTCGGTCATGCAAGGATGGAAGAGGCGCATAGTCTACGTCGTGATGTTCGAGGTGCTCGGCATCCTCGTCGCGTCGTCGGTGCTCGGCATGCTCAGCGGCGCGAGCGCGGCGACGAGCGGGCTGCTCGGCGTGATGATCTCGACGACGGGCGTCACCGTCAATTTTCTGTACAACCTGGGGTTCGAGGCATGGGAGCGACGGCGTGCGGAAACGACGCGCACCGTCGGGCGGCGCGTCTTGCATGCGATCGGGTTTCAGGTCGCGCTCGTGACGTTCCTGATCCCGCTGATCGCGTGGTGGCTCGACGTGTCGCTGCTGCAGGCGTTCCTGTACGACGCGGTGCTGATCGTGTTCTTCCCGATCTTCACGTTCACGTACAACTGGGCGTTCGACAGCGTGTTCGGGTTGCCGGATGCGGTGACGCGCAAGGCGGCGCCGGTGGCATGACGCAAAGGGATGCGAAACGATCCGACGCGGGCAACCCGCGTCGTTTCGTTTCGGTAGTCGTATGAAAACCGCGAGGAAGACGGGCGGCGCGCAGGCCGCCCGCGACGTTACGCGGCGATGAACTCGTGCACGTAGCGGTTGAACACGGCAGGGCTCGCGGCATTCATCCCGTGCGACGCGCCGGCGACGGTCTGCCGTTGCGCGTTGCCGATCCACTGCGACAGCGTATCGACGTTGTTGCGGAACATCTTCGGGCTGCGCTGGCCGTCGATCAGCAGCGTGCGGCATGCGATGTCGCCGGCCGTGTGCTGGGAGTACGCGGGCAGCGGGTCGCGCAGCTGCTTCGGCAGCGTGCTTGCATTGTCGATCGCCATCGTGCGGAAGCGCGACGTGCTCTTCTTCCACGCGCCCGGCAGGCTCACGGAATCGACGAACATCTCGAGGCCGGCTTCGACGTCGCCTTGATCGATCAGGTTCACGGCCTTCGTGCGCAGTGCGAGTGCGGCGGCCGGCAGTGCGGCTTCGCGCACGCCCGGCTGTTGCAGCGGGCCGCCCGGATCGGCGAGCGTCAGCGACTCGACGAGGTGCGGATGCTGGCGTGCGACGTTGAACGCGACGCTGCCGCCGCGCGAATGGCCGACCAGGTGCACGGCGCCGAGATCGAGCGCATCGATGAATTCGGCGAGCTCGTCGACGTGGTTCTGCCAGCTGAACTCGTCCTGGATGCCCGCCTCGACGGCCGGCCAGTAATGGCTCAGGCTCGGCGCGATGCAGCGGTAGTGGGCCGACAGCGCAGCGAGTTGCGGATCCCAGTAGCGGTAGTCGCACAGCGAGCCGTGCACGAACACCATCGGCGCACCGCTGCCCCGCTCGACATACGGCAGGCTGATGCCTGACGAAAGCGTCGCAAATTGCAGGTCGGGGTTCGCGAGCACGGACGGCTCGATTCGCATGTTCATGACTGAAAGACTCAAAGGTGCGTCAACACGACGCAACTATGCATCACGGCGACCTGCAAGGAAAACGCATAATTTTCATCGTGACGATCAATTTTTTTGATGGCTGCGCCGGAAACCCTTGTCGGAGCGTGGACATGTGTCGAAGCCTTCAATCGTCTGACGATTCATTTCGCCGCTGAAAGGGCGTGCGGCGGCCTGCGCGCACGCGCCTTTGCAGCGGAAAAGGGGGCGCGCGTCAGCGCACCGTCAATGCGGGTGCGGTCTGAAGCTCGACGGGGAGATCGTTGTCGGCGGCGAACTGCATCGCGAAGTCGAATGCATCCGCGCACACGGTGCGCAATTCGTCCGACACGAACAGGCATTTGACGTTGCCGTCGACGACGGGCATCGCGAGCCGCGACAGTGCGCACGGATAGCCTGGCCGCCGTTCGCCGACGAACAGCGTGATGACGCCCGCGAGGCGCTCGGGCCAGTCGCTGGGGCGGAAGGTCTTCTGCGCGCGGGTGACGCCGCGGATCAGGTGGCCGGCGATGCGGCCGTGTTCGGTGACTTCGATGCGATCCATGCTGTTCTGCGTATCCTCGTTCGCGTCATTCGCCGCCGTCGGCCGCCGCATCGCCGCGCGCGGGGATCCGCAGGTTGCGCAGCTTGTGATAGAGCGTCTTCTTCGGCATGCCGAGCGCGACGCTTGCGTCCGCAACGTTGCCGTTGTGACGCTGCAGCATGTCCTCGATCAGCATCCGTTCGAAGTACGCGAGCTGTTCCGCGAGCGTGTCGCCGACGGTCGGCGCTTCGCCGGATGACAGCAGGCTGTCGCCGGTCAGCCCCAGCACGAAGCGGTCGGCCACGTTCTGCAGCTCGCGCACGTTGCCGGGCCATGCATGCGTCATCAGTTCGGATACCTGCGCAGCCGTGACGACCGGCGCCGGTTGCCCGAAGCGCCGCGCGGCCGCGAGCACGAAGTGCTCGAACAGCAGCGGCACGTCCTCGCGCCGCTCGCGCAGCGGCGGCAGCTCGATCTGCGCGACGTTGAGGCGATACAGCAGATCCGCACGAAAGCGCCCGTCGGCCGCGAGTTCGGCGAGATCGGCCTTCGACGCGGCGACCACGCGGCAGTCGACCGGAATCAGCTCGTTCGCGCCGAGCCGCTCGACCACGCGCTCCTGCAGCACGCGCAGCATCTTGATCTGCAGCGCAACCGGCATCGTCTCGATCTCGTCGAGGAACAGCGTGCCGCCGTCCGCCCATTCGATCTTGCCGATGCGCTTCTTGATCGCGCCGGTGAACGCGCCGGCTTCATGACCGAACAGTTCGCTCTCGAAGATCTGCTCGGGCAGGCCGCCGCAGTTCAGCGCGACGAAATGCGCGTCGCGCCGGCCGCCGAAGTCGTGCAGGCTGCGCGCGATCAGCTCCTTGCCGGTGCCCGTTTCACCGGTGATCAGCACCGACACCGACGTATCGGCGAGGCGCAGGATCTTCTTGCGCACGTCGGCCATCGCGGGCGACTTGCCGAGCACGAACGCCTCGATGCCCTGCCAGTTGTTCAGCGCCGCGCGCAGCCCCTGCACCTCGAGCGTCAGGCGGCGCTTCTCGACCGCGCGCGCGACGCGGCCGGCGATCACGTCCGACGAAAACGGCTTCTCGATGAAGTCGTATGCGCCGACCTGCATCGCGCCGACGGCCGTCGAGATGTCCGCGTGGCCGCTGATCAGCACGACCGGGATCTGCGCATCGATGGCCATCACGCGATCGAGCAGCTGCAGCCCGTCGATGCCCGGCATCCGCACGTCCGACACGATCACCACCGGCGCGCCGGGTGCGACGTGCGCGAGCGCGTCGGCAGCGGACGCGAATGCGTCGACCGGGAACCCGGCGAGCGCGACGGCCTGCTCGACGCCGATCCGGACGTTTTCATCGTCCTCGACGACCAGCACGCGAATCTCATCTTCCATGCTCTATCCTCTGTTGCGGCGTCGCCGCCGCGAATTCGATACTGAACTGCGCGCCGCCCTCGTCGCGGTTCGTCGCGTCGATCTTCGCGCCGAACGCCTCGACGATGCGCGACGTGATCGCCAGGCCGAGCCCGAGGCCCTGGCCGCGCGGCTTGGTCGTGACGAACGGCTCGAACAGGTGCGGCAGTACGTCGGGCGCAATGCCGGCGCCGCTGTCGGCCACCGTGAAGCGCACGCGGCCGGCATCGTCCGGCCCGCTGGCTTCGATGACGATGCGGCGCACCGGCGCGTCGTGCACCGCGTCGAGCGCATTGCCGAGCAGGTTCACGATCACTTGCTGCAACTGGCTCGATTCGGCCGACACCGTCGTGCCGGGCGCGATGTTCACGTCGAGCCGCACGCCTTCGTCGCGGATCCGCGCATCGTAGATCAGCCGCGCATGCGCGACAGCCTCGTTCAGCGACACCGCGACGCGCTCGACGTCGGGCTTGCGCGCGAAGGTCTTCAGCTCGCCGGTGAGCACGGCCATGCCGTCGACCAGCTTGCCGATCCGTTCGAGGTTCGCGAGCGCCGGCGCCGGCTGGCCGCGCTCGAAGAACGTGCGCGCGTTGTCGCACAGCGTGCGGATCGCGACGAGCGGCTGGTTCAGCTCGTGCGTGAGGCCGGCGGCCATCTGCCCGAGCACCGCGAGCTTGCCCGCATGCACGACTTCCTGCTGCGACGCGCGCAGCCGCTGCTCGGTGCGCTCGCGCTCGACGATCTCGCGCTGCATCCGCTCGTTGGTTGCCGTCAGCGCGGCCGTGCGCTGCGCGACGGTCAGTTCGAGCCGGTCGTTCGCACGGCGCAGCGCGTCCTGCGCGTTGAGCCGCGCGACGATCGCCCGGCGCCGCTGGATCGCGTAGCCGGCCAGCAGCGCGGCGATCAGGAACGCGCCGGTGACGAACACGAAGGCCGTCTGCTGCTGGCGCCGCGCACCCGCGATGTCGAGCAGCACCATCAGCGAATCGCCGGCCTGCGGCGCAGGGCGCGACATCACGAGATAGCGCGTGGTGCGGCCGGTGCGGCGCGGATCGGGGAAGGTGCCGAACCACGCGGCCGAGCTGCGGTCGCCGATGCGGCGGTACTGCAATGCATCGACGGTGCGGCCTGCATATTGGCGCGATGCCTGGATGTCGCGCTGCTGCTGCGCGGTGATCGGGCGCAGCGAGGTGAATTTCCACGCGGGCTCGGTCGAGATCACGACCACGCCGTTGCTGTCGACGACCATCGCGGCGACGCCCGGCGCGCGCCATGCCGATTCGAGCGGATCGACGCTGATCTTCACGGCGGCCACGCCGATCGGCACGCCGTCGTCGCGCACCGCGCTCGCGAAGTAGACGCCCGGCACGCCCGTGTTGGTGCCGATCCCGAAGAAGCGGCCGCTGCCGCGCGCGAGCGCGTCCTTGAAGTACGGCCGGTACGACACGTTGGTGCCGACGAAGCTGATCGTCTCGTTCCAGTTGCTGGCGGCGATCACGTCGCCTTGCAGATCGATCACGTCGACCGCGCCGCTGCCCGCGTCGCGGTTCACGGCTTCGAGATAGGTGTTCACCGCATGCACGAGCGCGGGCGCTTCGTTCGGCGCGGCTTTCAGCATCGCACGCACGCCGTCCTGCCGCGCGACCAGGCCGGGCAGGATCTCGAAGCGGCCGAGCTCGCTTTTCAGGCTCGACGCATACAGGTCGAGCCGGTGCGCGCCGGCTTCCTCGAGTGCGTCGATCGCGCGTTCCCATGCGAAATCGACGGCCGCGCCGGCCACGCCGACATACAGCACGGCGGCCGATGCCCAGCCCCACCACGGGATTCCCTTGAAGCCTTTCTGCACGTTCACCCTCGTCGATGCCTGCTATCGGTCCGCCGCAACCGTGAGCCGGAACGACGCGCGCCGCGCGCCGGCAAGGCCGGCGGCGGCGCGTGCGAAGCAGCCTGCGCGACGGTGCGCGCGGCCGCGCATCATCCGAAGTGCGCGACCAGGATCAGCGTCACCGTGACGACGATCGCGCCGCCGATGCGCGTGGCGATCTGCGCGAACGGCATCAGCTGCATCCGGTTCGCGGCGGTCAGGATCGCGACGTCGCCGGTGCCGCCTTGCCCGCTGTGGCAGGCGTTCACGATTGCGGTGTCGATAGGGTACATCTTCAGCAGGCGGCCGACCACGAAACCGGTGCCCATCAGCGTCGCGACGGTCGACACGATCGTGACCACGTTGACGATCGTGAACGCGGCGGTCAGCTTGTCCCACGGCGTCATCGCGACGCCGATCGCGAACAGCAGCGGATACGTGACGGCGGTCGAGAAGAACTTGTAGACGACGAATGCGCCTTCCTGCAGCGGCGGCGACACGGCGCGTGCGAGCTTCACCAGCACCGCGAGGAACAGCATCGCGACCGGCGCGGGCAGGCCGAACAGCTTGTGCGCCATCAGGCCGACCAGGTACAGCGTGATCGCGGTGATGCCGGCGCCCGCGATGTGCGTGACGTCGACGTGGCCGCGGATCTCTTCGTTCTCCGGCGTCATGTCGCCGCTCTCGCCGACCTGCAGGCGGCCGTTGCCGGTCAGGTGCGGCAGGCGCTTGCCGAGCATGTCGAGCGCGCCCGACAGGATGATCGCGGTCAGGCTGCCGAGCATCACCGGCGGCAGCACCATCGCGAACATCTCGCCCTGCGGCAGGTGCATCAGTTCCGAATAGCCGATCGACAGCGGAATCGCGCCTTCGCCGACGCCGCCGGCCATGATCGGCACGACGATGTACAGCAGCGTGTGGCGTGCGCCGAGGCCGAGCGCGGTACCGACCGCCGTACCGACGATCGCTGCGGCGACCGAGCCGGCCGCGAGCGGGATGAAGATTTTCACGAAGCCCTGGATCAGCACGCGGCGATCCATGCTCAGGATGCTGCCGACGATGATCGACGCGATGAACAGGTACAGGAAGTTGGTCGACTTCGTGAATTCGACCGTCAGGTTCAGCACCGGCTTCGGCAGCACGTGGTAGTACGTGAGCGCCGACGGCACGAAGGTCGCGAAGATCGCGGCCGCGCCGATGTTGCGCAAGAGCGGCAGGCGCTTGCCGAGTTCGGCGCAGGTGAAGCCGAAGAACGCGAGCACGGCGATCGCCATCGAGATCTCGCCGGGCACCTTGCCCGTCACCGCGAAGCCGACGATCAGCGCGAACAGGATCACGTAGACCGGCAGCGGAATGATGCCGATGCGGATTTCCATCAGCTTCCACCAGCCTTCCGGCCAGAAGCGCTCGCGCGTGGCGGGGCCGGCTTCGGCAATCGGCTCGGGATGGGACGGGGTATGGATAGAGGTCTGCAAGACGTGTCTCCTGATGTTTGGAATGCCTGCATTGCTTCGCGGCATCGTGTGCCGTCTATTACGCAACCCCCGTGCCAGAATTCCGGCCGGCCGGAATATTTTCAATGCCTTGATTCATAAGGGATTTGTTTCGTCTGCCGAAAGGGTTGGCCGGCAGGCTGGCCGAGATTTCGGAATTCGTCCGGCGCCCAGGCCGAGATTTCGGCCAGAGGGTCGGCCGGGCACCCGGTTCGGCGGTCGGCCGGGCCCGCGACCGAGCCTGGCCGCCCGCCATATCGCCGCGTGCGATTTTCTTCGCACAATCGCTTCGTAGACCGCCTTCCCGCCGCTCTCTATCATCGCCTGATCTATTTCCGATGCGACGACGACTGTCCGGAGAACGCCCGTGCGTTCGCCGCGGTGCCGCTCATCCATCGATACCGTCTTTGGACAGGAGAGTGGTTCCATGCTGCATCCCGTTTTTACCGCCCGCTTTTCCGCCGGCCGTGCGGCCCGCGTGCTGATGGCCGCGCTGCTCGGCGCCGTGCTGCTGAACGGCGCGCGCGCCGACACCGCGCCGCTGAAGGTCGGCATCTCGACCAGCCCGCAGATCGAAGCGCTGAAGATCGCCGCGAAGGAGGCGAAGGAGCAGGGGCTCGACGTGAAGATCGTCGAGTTCACCGACTGGAATACGCCGAACGCCGCGCTCGCGAACAAGGACATCGACGTCAACTACTTCCAGCACATCCCGTTTCTCGAGAACGCGAAGAAGCAGGGCGGCTACAACTTCATCTCGATCGCGCCCGGCACGATCATGAAGATCGGTCTCTATTCGAAGAAGGTGAAAAGCTTCGCCGAGCTGAAGGACGGCGCGCGCGTCGCGATCGCGAACGATCCCGTCAACGGCGGGCGCGGGCTGTTGCTGCTGCAACGCGCGGGGCTGATCACGCTGACGCCGGGCGCCGACTACCGCGCGACCACGCACGACATCGTCGCCAATCCGAAGCACCTGAAGATCATCCCGCTCGAAGCGTCGCAGCTCGCGCGGTCGCTCGACGACGTCGATCTCGCGCAGGGCTACCCGAGCTTCATCAAGCTCGCCGGCACGACCGATCCGAACAGCGCGCTGCTGTTCGACGGCACCGAGAACAAGAACTTCGCGATCCAGTGGGTCGTGCGGCCCGAAAGCGCGAACGATCCGCGCATCCGCAAGTTCATCTCGATCTACCAGCACTCGCCGGCTGTGCGCAAAGCGCTCGACAACGCGTTCGGCTCGCTGTACGCGATCGCGTGGTGACGGAGGCAGGCATGACGACGGCGAACCGCAAGAAGATCCTGCTCAACGCGTTCAACATGAACTGCGTCGGGCACATCAACCACGGGCTGTGGACGCATCCGCGCGACCGCTCCGCGCACTACACCGATCTCGACTACTGGGCCGATCTCGCGCGGACGCTCGAACGCGGCAAGTTCGACGGGATCTTTCTCGCGGATATCGTCGGCGTGTACGACGTGTTCGGCGGCGGCCCCGACGCGGCGCTGCGCGAATCGGTGCAGGTGCCCGTCAACGATCCGCTGCTGCTCGTGCCCGCGATGGCGCAGGTCACGCGGCATCTCGGCTTCGGCGTGACCGCGAACCTGACCTACGAGCCGCCTTACCTGTTCGCGCGCCGCATGTCGACGCTCGATCATCTGACGAAAGGGCGCGTGGGCTGGAACATCGTGACCGGCTACCTCGACAGCGCCGCGCGCGGCATGGGCCTCGCGCAGCAGATCGGCCACGACGACCGCTACGAGCGCGCGGACGACTACATGGACGTCGTCTACAAGCTGTGGGAACAGAGCTGGGACGACGACGCGGTGATCCGCGACGCGCAGGCGCGCGTGTTCGCGCAACCCGGCAAGGTGCGGCGCGTGAAGCACGACGGGCCGTTCTATTCGATCGACGCGATCCACCTGAGCGAGCCGTCGCTGCAGCGCACGCCGGTGCTGTACCAGGCCGGTTCGTCGGCGCGCGGCGTCGAGTTCGCGGGCCGTCATGCAGAGTGCGTGTTCGTGAACGGGCAGAGCAAGGCCGCGGCGCGTGCGGCGACGCTCGACATCCGCGCGGCTGCCGCGCGGCAGGGACGCGACCCGGCATCGATCAAGATCTTTGCCGGCGTGAGCGTCGTGACGGCCGAGACCGAACTGCTCGCACGCGAAAAGTTCGACGAATACCGGCGCTATGCGAGCCCCGAAGCCGGCCTCGCGCATTTCGCGAGCTCGACCGGCATCGATTTCGCGCAGTACGGCCTCGACGAGCCGATCTCGTACGTGAAGACCGATTCGATCCAGTCGGCCGTCGACGCGATCTCGCGCAAGAGCACGACCGGCACGTGGACCGTGCGCCGGATGCTCGAACAGATGTCGCTCGGCGGCCGCTATGCGCCGATCGTCGGCTCGCCGGCGCAGGTCGCGGACGAGCTGCAGTCGTGGATCGACGAGACCGGCATCGACGGCTTCAACCTGACGCGCACCGTGATGCCCGAGTCGTTCGAGGATTTCGTCGACTGGGTCGTGCCCGAGCTGCAGAACCGCGGCGTCTACAAGGAAGACTACGATCCCGCGCCGACGCTGCGCGAGAAGCTGTTCGGCGCCGGCCCGCGCCTGCCTGCGTGGCACACCGGCGCGCAGCACCGGCCGGCCGCCGTATCCGAACCCGCGCATCCCGCGCATGCCTGACCCTGACGGAGCGAAGCGATGACGCAATTGTTCGATACGCTGGGTTTCATCGAGCCGTCTGCCGTGCGGGCCGGCGCCGCTGCGACGGCACACGAAGAAGCGGGTGCGTCGGCCGCCGGCGGCGCCGCCGTGTCGCTGGAGCAGGTCGGCAAGGTATTCGCGACGCCGCGCGGCCAGGCTGCCGCGCTGCGCGACGTGACGCTCGACGTACGGCGCGGCGAGGTGTTCGGGATCATCGGCCGCAGCGGCGCGGGGAAGTCGACGCTGCTGCGGCTCGTGAACGGGCTGGAGCGGCCGAGCTCGGGCCGCGTGCGCGTGCAGGGCGTCGACGTCGGCGCGCTCGACGAGGACGGCCTCGTCGCGCTGCGCCGCCGCACCGGCATGGTGTTCCAGCATTTCAACCTGCTGTCCGCGAAGACGGTGTTCGAGAACGTCGCGCTGCCGCTGAAGATCGCCGGCGTGCCGAAGGCCGAGCGCGTGCGCAAGGTCGAGGCGCTGCTCGACCTCGTCGGGCTCGCCGCGAAGCGCGACGCGTATCCGGCGAGCCTGTCGGGCGGGCAGAAGCAGCGCGTCGGCATCGCCCGCGCGCTGGTGCACGATCCCGAGGTGCTGCTGTGCGACGAGGCGACGTCGGCGCTCGATCCCGAGACGACGCAATCGATCCTCGCGCTGCTCGCCGACATCAACCGCCGCCTCGGGCTGACGATCGTGCTGATCACGCACGAGATGGAAGTGATCCGCGCGGTGTGCGACACCGTCGCGGTCATCGAACAGGGTGAGGTCGTCGAAACGGGCCCCGTGTGGCGTGTGTTCGGCGATCCGCGCCACGGCGCGACGCGCGCGCTGCTCAGCACGCTGCAGCACGACCTGCCGGCCGAACTGGCCGCGCGCGTGCAGCCGCTGCCCGAGCAGGCCGCGCTGCCCGCCGGCGCGCAGGTCGTGCTCGACGTCCGCTATACGGGCGAGAGCGGCGGCGAGCCGGATGTCGGCGCGCTCGCGGCAGCGCTCGGCGGATCCGTGCGGTTCCTGCACGGCGGGATCGAACGCATTCAAGGTCATGCACAGGGGCGGCTCGTGATCGCCGCGACGCCGCGTGCGGAAGACGCCGACCCGTCGGCGCAACGTGGCGGCGCAGTTGCCGCGCTGCTTGAACGCGCGCGCCGCCACGCGAATCACGCGGAGGTGCTCGGCTATGTTTGAACTCTGGTGGCCCGAACTGCTCGACGCGATCCGCGACACGCTGTCGATGGTCGCCGCGTCGGCCGCGATCGCCGCACTGCTCGGCATCCCGCTCGCGGTGATCCTCGTGACGACCGCACCGGGCGGCATCTATGCGCGGCGCGGCGTGAACGCGGTGCTCGGCGCGCTCGTCAACGTGTTCCGTTCGACGCCGTTCATCATCCTGCTCGTCGCGCTGCTGCCGTTCACGCGCGTGCTGATCGGCACGACGATCGGCGTGTGGGCGGCCGTCGTGCCGCTGTCGATCGCCGCGATCCCGTTCTTCGCGCGGATCGCCGAAGTGAGCCTGCGGGAAGTCGATCGCGGGTTGATCGAGGCCGCGCTCGCGATGGGCGCGAAGCGCCGCCACATCGTGTGGCACGTGCTGCTGCCGGAGGCGCTGCCCGGCATGCTCGGCGGCTTCACGATCACCGTCGTCGCGCTGATCGGCTCGACCGCGATGGCGGGCGCCGTCGGTGCGGGCGGGCTCGGAGATCTCGCGATCCGCTACGGCTATCAACGTTTCGACACTACCGTCATGGCGACCGTGATCGTGATCCTGATCGCGCTCGTCTCGGCCGTGCAAATCACGGGCGACCGCCTGGTCCGACGTGTGACCCGGCGTACCTGAGCGACGCCACAAGCGTCCGCTCGCTTCATTCACGATTCTGAGAGAACCAAAAACATGACCTTGCCCATCGGCGCGCCGCGCGAATGGAACGGACAATTCGAGGAAGCGCTGTTTCTCGACGTGGCGCGACGCCATCGTCCGGACTTCCCCGACAAGGTGGCGACGCCGCCGCGCGAGCCGCGCAATGACGACGAACTGGCCGCCGTCGCCGACTACTACACGAAGATGGCGTCGCACGACCTGTTCATCGTGCAGGTCGTCGCGAAGGCGATCGACACGCTGTTCCGCGACGATCCGCATTTCCAGCTGATCCTGTCGCGCCAGCTCGGCGACGACGGCGCGCACGCGGTGATCGGCCGCGAACGCGTGACCGAACTGACGGGGCGCGATCCGCTGCCGGAGGTCGACCGGCTCGTCGCCGCGCATTGGGCCCGTATCGGCGACATCGCGGTGCGCGACGTCGCGGGCTTTCTCGCGTTCGAATGGCATTACGAGCTGCACATCCTCGCGAAGCTGTGGATCCAGCGCAAGACCGGCCGCATCGGCGACGGCGCGATGCGCGAGCACGGCGAGAACCGGATCCGGCCGGACGAGGAGTGGCATCGCGTGCAGATCGTCCAGTGGTGGTTCGACACGCTGAAAGCGCTGCCGGCCGCCGAGCGCGACGCGCTGATCGATCGCGTGATCGCGGCCGACGAGGAAATGCAGGCGCGGCTCGATGGCTATCTGCACGACGAGTACGCGCATACCGCGCTGGTGTTCGGCGCGGATATCGCCGAATATCGTGCGATCTACGACGACTGGCGGCGCGAGATCCTGTCGCGGCTGACCGGCCGTCCGCTCGGCGCGCTGGTGCCGCTGTCGGGTGCAACCGTTGAACAGGAAGCCATTGCATGAACGATCCACGCGGCCCGGCGACGCTGGCGCCGGATACCGATGCACCGGCCGTCGACCGCGAGGCGCTGGCGCGCGCGATCGACGCGCTGCGCGTGACGGCCGCCGCGCGCGACCGCGCGGGCGGCCACGCGGCGCAGGAGAAGCAGTGGCTCGCCGACGCGGGCCTGCTGACGCTCGCGGTGCCGCGCGCGTTCGGCGGGCAGGAAGCCGCGTGGCCCGCGATCTACGACGCGATCCGGCAGGTCGCGCGCGTCGACAGCGCGCTCGCGCATCTCGTCGGGTTCCAGTGCCTGCAGGTCGTGAGCGTCGACGTGTGGGGCAGCGCCGCGCAGCGTGAACGCTATCTGCGCGGCACGGTCGACGAGCGCTGGTGGTGGGGCAATGCGGTGAATCCGCTCGATACGCGGCTCGTGGCGACGGCCACGCCCGACGGCGGCTATCGGCTCGACGGCGTGAAAGGCTTCTGTTCGGGCACGCGCGGGTCGCAGCGGATGACGGTGTCCGCGCACGATCCGGCAATCGGCCGCACCGTGTTCGGCGTCGTGCCGACCGATCGCGCGGGAATCACGGTCAACGACGACTGGGATCCGGTCGGCCAGCGCCAGACCGACAGCGGCAGCGTGCGCTTCGACGGCGTGACGCTCGCGGCGGACGAAGTGCTGCACCGTTCCGAGGCGCCGCCGACGCCGCGCGCGACGCTGCGCACGCTCGTGTCGCAGCTCGTGCTGACGAACCTGTTCGTCGGGCTGGCGGAAGGCGCGCTGGCCGAGGCGCGCGATTACGTGCGGCAGCATGGCCGCCCGTGGATCCACTCGGACGTCGAGCGGGCCGAGGACGATCCGTACACGCTGCAGCGCTTCGGCGACATGCGCGTGCGTGCGGTTGCCGCGGCGGCCTTGGCCGATCGCGCGGCCGATGCATTGCAGCGCGCGTGGGTGCGGCAGGATGCGCTGACGGGCGACGAACGCGCGGAAGTCGCGCTCGCGGTATCGGAAGCGAAGATCGTCGCGCAGCGCGCGGCGCTCGACAACGGCGAGGCGCTGTTCGATGCGTGCGGTGCGCGCGCGACGGCTGCGTCGCTCGGCCTCGACCGCTTCTGGCGGAATGCGCGCACGCATACGCTGCACGATCCGCTCGACTATCGGCTGCGCGATGTCGGCCGGTTCGCGCTGACCGGTGAACTGCCGCCGGCGTCGCTCTATACGTAAGGGAGCGCGCGCGCCGTCACTGTGATTGATCGCCGGGAGGCGGGCCTTCCGGTGCGCCGGTGGCGACCGCGGGCCTGCTGGCCAGCGGCGTGACACCGTCCGTCCCGGCGCGCTTGTACGACGCCAGTTCGTCCGAATAGCGCGCCGTCCGTACGCCGTTCGCGTCGTAGTACTCCTCGACCGACTTGACCCAGCGGCCCACGGCCGGCACGTACCAGAACGCCTTGTAGGTCTTGCCGGTCTGTTCCGCCGTCCCGTTGTTGCGGCTTTGCATCACGATCGTCGAACCGCCCGCGTTGCGGGACACGCCCGACGTGATCGACTGTCCCGGCGCGGCCTGCGCCTTCCACGTGCCTTCGGCCTCGATCTTGATCGCATCGAACTTGCCGCCCGTCACCGTGACGGTGTCGGGGCCGACGACCTTGTAATGCGTGTCGTACGCTTCCGACGCATGCTGCGGATTCGGGTGCGCTTCGCTGTACCTGATCTCCCAGGTCTTGCCGGCCGTCAGCGGAAACGCCAGCGGGCGGTTCACGACGGTTTCGGTGCCGTTGACGCTGCGCGAACGGCTCCAGTCCGAGTCGACGATCATTTCGCGCGGCGCCTGCGTCGTGCCGCTTTGCTGCGTTTCGACATAGATGTGGTCGGACGTGGTGCGCTGCACGGAAATCTGGTCGCGCGTCTGGCGCCAGCCGTTCGGGCCGATTTCGACGGTATTGATGTAGGTCCAGGTATCGCCCGGCTTCAGTGCCGGGGCCGCGATCGATTGCGCGAGCGCGATGCCCGGCAGCATCGCGCAGAGTGACAACACGGCAAGGTTGTTCTTTTTCATGGTCGGGTGTGGGTAGCCATCGGTCTCGCCGGCGAGCTTATCAAGCACACCTTTCATTCGGCATGACATGCGCGGTGCTGCCGCCGCCTTCGGCTCGCGTCGAACCGGAGCGCTGGAGGCATCGTGAATCGCAACTCGCTGCATACGACCTGCTGGACGCCTGAAATGATATGTTATATCGTTGCGATACAATATATCATTCCCACTTCGACGTCCTCTTCCGGAATCGCCCGATGCGTACCGCACTCCAACCGCCCACGCGGCTTCCCGTGACCGTCCTGTCCGGCTTCCTCGGCGCGGGCAAGACGACGCTGCTCAACCACATCCTCAACAATCGCGAGGGCCGGCGCGTCGCGGTCATCGTCAACGACATGTCCGAGGTCAACATCGATGCGGCGCTCGTGCGCGACGGCGGCGCGGGCTTGTCGCGCACCGACGAGAAACTGGTCGAGATGAGCAACGGCTGCATCTGCTGCACGCTGCGCGAGGATTTGCTGATCGAGGTCGACCGGCTCGCGCGCGAAGGGCGCTTCGACCAGCTCGTGATCGAGTCGACCGGTATTTCGGAGCCGCTGCCGGTGGCCGAGACGTTCACGTTCGAAGGCGAGGACGGCCGCAGCCTCGGCGAAGTCGCGCGGCTCGACACGATGGTGACGGTGGTCGACGCATTCAATTTCCTGCGCGACTACGCGTCGCGCGACAGCCTGCAGTCGCGCGGCGAATCGATGGGCGACGAGGATGCACGCACGGTCGTCGATCTGCTGATCGACCAGATCGAGTTCTGCGACGTGATCGTGATCAACAAGATCGACCTGGTCGACGCCGGCGCGCGCGAGCGGCTGGTCGCGCTGCTGCGCGGGCTGAACCCGCGTGCGCGGATCGAGATCGCCGAGTTCGGCAAGGTGCCGCTCGAGCGCGTGCTCGACACCGGGCTGTTCGATTTCGACGCGGCGTCGCGCGCGCCGGGCTGGCTGCAGGAGATGCGCGGCACGCATACGCCGGAGACCGACGAATACGGGATCCGCAGCTTCGTCTACCGCGCGCGGCGGCCGTTCCATCCTCAGCGCTTCTTCGCGCTCGTCGAAAGCGAATGGCCGGGCGTCGTCCGCTCGAAGGGGTTCTTCTGGCTGGCCACGCATCCGACCGTCGCCGGGTCGTGGTCGCAGGCCGGCGCGGTCGCGCGGCACGGGCCGGCCGGCCACTGGTGGGCGGCCGTGCCGCCCGAGCGCTGGCCGCAGGACGCCGAAGCCGTCGCGCAGATCCGCGCGCGCTGGGACGAGCACGTCGGCGACGCACGCCAGGAACTCGTGCTGATCGGCATGGACATGGACGAGCCCGCGCTGCGCGCGCGCTTCGACGCGTGCCTGCTGACCGACGCCGAGATGGCCACCGGCCCCGAACACTGGACCACGTGGGACAACCCGTTTAGCGACTGGTCCTGACCTGAACGCGCGCTTCCTGCATCGATCCGGATGGAGAAGGCGCTCCACCGGATGCCGAGCATGAATGCAGCCCTTCCCGATGTTTCCCTGACCGATGTCGCGCCGGGCCGCCGCCCGCTCGAATGGGTCGGCATGCAGGGCATCGACCTGCCCGTGACGGTGGCCGAACCCGGCTGCCGGCGCGACGTGCACGCGCGTGCCGACGTGCAGGTCGATCTGCCTGCGCCGCACGTGAAAGGCATCCACATGTCGCGGCTGTACGGGCTGCTCGACTGGCTCGCGGATGGCGAGGCGCTGTCGCCGGCCGGCCTGCGGCGCGTGCTGCGCGCGATGGTCGACAGCCACCGCGACTGCGACACGCGCAGCGCGCGCGTGCGGCTGCGTTTTGACCTGCTGGCCCGTCGCACGGCGCTCGTGACCGAGGGGCTGGCCGGGTGGAAGGCCTATCCGGTTCAGGTCGATGCGAGGCTGGCGGGCGAAGCGTTCGAGCTGCGCGCGCAGGTGACGGTTGCCTATTCGTCGACGTGTCCGTGCTCGGCCGCGTTGTCGCGACATTGGGTCGAACAGGCATTCCTGACGGCGTTCGGCCGCGCGGATCGCGTGGAGGCGGCGGCGGTTGCCGCGTGGTTGAAGCAGCATGCGACGGCGGCCACGCCGCACAGCCAGCGCAGCGAAGCCGTCGCCAGCGTGGCGCTGCCCGCCGATGGCGCGGCGCTGGGGCTGATCGACCTGATCGATCGCGTCGAGCACGCGCTCGGCACGCCGGTGCAGACGGCTGTCAAGCGCGCGGACGAACAGGCGTTCGCGGTGCTGAACGGCGAAAACCTGATGTTCGTCGAGGATGCGGCGCGCCGCGTGCAGGCCGCGCTGGAACGTCATCACGCGAGCCCGCGCATTCACGTGCGCCATTTGGAGAGCCTGCACCCGCACGATGCGGTGGCCTGGGCCGCGCCGGTTCCGGAAGGTGCGGACGCATGCTGATCCGCAAGCTGTTCCGGTTCGAGAATGCGCACGTCGTGCGTGGTTGCAGCACGCGGCGCTGCTCGCATTCGATCCACGGCCATTCGTACCGCATCGAGCTGCTGCTCGAAGCGCATGCGCTGGATCGCGGGCAGATGATCTACGACTTCGGGTTGCTCAAGGGCGACGTGCGCGACCTGATCGACGCGTTCGACCATGCGGTGACGCTGTGGTCGGACGACGATCCACGCTACGTCGAGAGCATGCGCCGCCATTCCGAGCGCTGGGTGCTGCTGCCCGTATCGCCGAGCGCCGAACAGTTCTCGCGCGTGTTCTTTCGTCTCGTCGACGCGGCGCTGTCGTGCACCCGCATGTCGAACGGCGAAGCCGACGTGCGGCTGCATTCGGTCATCGTGCACGAGACCGAGACCGGCTACGCGCAGTGCTTTCGCGACGATGCCTTCAATCCGCGCATGGGCCGCATCGACCTCGATGCGATCGTGTTCGCGCCGGCCATCGCCGCGCAGTGGCGCGATCCGGGCCTGTTCGAGCGGCTCAAGCGCGGCCACCTCCTTGCCAAGCAGGAATCCTCATGATCAGAAAGAACCCGCGCGGTGACTTGCCGCGGATTCATCCGAACGCGTTCGTCGACCCGACCGCCATCCTGTGCGGGTTCGTGATCGTCGAGGAGAACGTGTTCATCGGCCCTTACGCGGTGATCCGCGCCGACGAAACGGATGCCGACGGCCAGATCGCACCGATCGTGATCGGCGCGCATTCGAACATCCAGGACGGTGTGGTGATCCATTCGAAGTCGGGCGCGAGCGTGACGATCGGCCGGCATACGTCGATCGCGCATCGCGCGATCGTCCACGGACCGTGCAAGGTCGGCGACGGCGTGTTCGTCGGGTTCAACAGCGTGCTGTTCAACTGCACGATCGACGACGGTTGCGTGGTGCGGTACAACGCGGTCGTCGACGGCTGTCACCTGCCGCCGGGCTTCTACGTGCGTTCGACCGAGCGCATCGGGCCGGAAACCGACCTCGCCGCGTTGCCGCAGGTCACGGCCGACGCGAGCGATTTCTCCGAGGACGTTGCGCGCACGAACAATGCGCTGGTGCTCGGCTACAAGCATATCCAGAACGAGTTCTGAGTCATGGGCGAGCGGCTGCGACGTGAAGCCACCGACGTGCCGAAGCGCCGCCACGTCGACCTGCTCGTGCAGGGCGGCACGGTGATGACGCCCAACGGCGCCGAACGGATCGACGTCGCGTGCGCGGAGGGCCGCGTGGTCGCGCTGGGCGCGTTGCACGGCACCTGGAGCGCCGACGTCGTGCTCGATGCACGCGGGTTGCATGTGCTGCCGGGCGTGGTCGACAGCCAGGTGCATTTCCGCGAGCCGGGGCTGACGCACAAGGAAACGATCGAGGCCGGCACGCGCGGCGCGGTGCTCGGCGGCGTCACGACGATCTTCGAGATGCCCAATACGCATCCGTTGACGCTGAGCGGGCAGGATCTGCAGGCGAAGCTGGATCTCGCGCACGGCCGTGCGTGGTGCGACTACGCGTTCTACATCGGCGGTTCGGCCGTGAATGCCGAACGGCTGCCGGCGCTCGAGCGCCTGCCCGGCTGCGCGGGCGTGAAGGTGTTCATGGGGAGTTCGTTCGGCGATCTGCTGGCCGACGACGAAACCGTGTTGCGGCGGATCCTGCGCAACGGGCGGCGGCGCATGGCCGTGCATGCGGAGGACGAGGCGCGGCTGCGCGCACGCAAGGCGATCGTGGAAGCGAGCGGCGACGTGCGCGACCATCCGCGCTGGCGCGACGAGGAAAGTGCGCTGATCGCGACGCGGCGCATCGTCGGGCTGGCTGCCGAGACGGGCCGCCGGCTGCACGTGCTGCATGTGTCCACGGCGGCCGAAATGGCGTTTCTTGCGCAGCATCGGCGGCGCGTGACGGTCGAGGTCACGCCGCATCACCTGAGCCTGCATGCGCCCGATTGCTACCAGCGGCTCGGCACGTTCGCGCAGATGAATCCGCCCGTGCGCGACCGGCATCACCGGGATGCGTTGTGGCAGGCCGTGCGCGATGGCGTGGTCGACGTGATCGGCAGCGATCATGCGCCGCATACGCGTGACGAAAAGCGCCGCCCCTATCCGCAATCGCCGAGCGGGATGACCGGCGTGCAGACGCTGCTGCCGCTGATGCTCGACCACGTGCATGCGGGCCGCCTGAGCCTGGAGCGGCTGGTCGACCTGACCAGCGCCGGGCCGGCGCGCATTTTCGGCATCGAAGGGAAGGGGCGCATCGCGCTGGGCTACGACGCCGATTTCAGCATCGTCGACCTGCGCGCGCGGCGGGTCATCCGCGACGAATGGATCGCGAGCGTGAGCGGCTGGACGCCTTACGACGGATGCGCGGTCACGGGCTGGCCCGTGCATACGGTCGTGCGCGGGCAGGTCGTCGTGTGTGACGAGGCGCTGAGTGGACAGCCGGCAGGAGAGGCCGTGACGTTTCTGGACACCTAGATCGGCAGGCGCACCGTCTGCTTGATGCGCTTCAGCGGAATCTCGGTCTCGACGTTGCGGACGCCTTCGATCTGCGTGAGCGTTTCCATCTGGAAGCGCTGGTAGTCGTCGAGATCTTTCGCGATCACGCGCAGCAGGTAGTCGTAGCTGCCGGCCATCAGGTGGCACTCGAGCACTTCGGGCGCCTGTTCCATCTCGCGCGCGAAGCGTTCGACCGTCGTCTTGTCCTGGCGCTCCAGCGTGACGCGCACGAACGCGGTGAAGCGCAGGTCGACGGCGGCGGGATTCAACAGCGCGACATAGGCGTCGATCACGCCCTGTTCCTCGAGCAGATGCACGCGGCGCAGGCACGGCGTGGGCGACAGGCCGGCCTGTTGCGCGAGTTCGGCATTCGTCTGATTCGAATTTCGTTGCAACGCACGCAGAATACGCAGGTCGATCGCGTCCAGTTTGGTTGACATTTTTGACTACCAGAAACGTGAATACTAGAGAATATCTCCAAATCGTGTACCTGAAGTAGCCGAATACGCATCCAATCTCCACGGAAGGGCGCCGATAATCTGACGACCGGCCGGACGATTCTCGTGCGCCGGCCGTCCCCTTCAGGAGCTTCCCCATGTCGCATCTGTCCTGGCTACCGTTCATCGCAACGTCGCTTCTGATCATCGTCACGCCGGGCCAGGACATGGTCCTCGTGATGTCGCGCACGCTGTCCGGCGGCACGCGCGCGGGCCTCGTGACCGCCGCGGGCGTCAGTGTCGGGCTGCTCGTGCATACGCTGCTCGCGACGCTCGGCCTGGGCGCACTTCTTCAGGCATCCGAATGGCTGTTCACGGCGCTGAAGGTGATCGGCGCGCTTTACCTGCTGTACCTCGGCATCACGCTGTTGCGCTCGTCGGGCGAACTGACGCTCGCGAGCAGCAGCGGCGCGCAGGTGTCGCGGCTTCGCACGTTCGCGCAAGGCGCGCTGTCGAACGTGTCGAATCCGAAGGTCGCGCTTTTCTATCTGGCGTTCCTGCCGCAATTCGTGCCGGCGGGCGCCGCGCATCCGATGCTGTCGCTGTTCGTGCTGGGCGCGACGTTTGCCGGACTGACGTTTCTCGTCAAGGGGCCGGTCGCGTTGTTCGCGGGCCTGCTGTCGGCATCGATCCGCCGCAATCCGCGCATCCTGACGCGCATGCATCGCGTCAGCGGGGTGGTCCTGCTGGGGCTCGGCGTGAAGCTGGCGCTGGAGCGCCGCTGATCGCGGCCGCGGCGCCGGCGCGCCTGCGGGCTTCATTCCACAGGCAACGCCTCCGCCAGCGCCCGCATCGCCTCCACCGTCTCCGGGTTCGCCGGAAAGAACGCCTCGATCGCGAGTTCCGACAGCGTCACGTCGACCGGTGTGCCGAATACCGTCGTCGTACTGAAGAACGTCAGCTCGCCGGTCGCCGTGCGTAGCCGCAGCGGCACCGCGATATCCGCGAAGTCGGCGCGCGCCGGCGCGTCGTCGGGCTGGCCGGCCGGCGCCGGATAGGCGGCGAGTTCGTCGCGCAGCGCATGCAGCGTGCGGTCGCCGCTCGCATCGATCTGCCGCTGCAGCCGATGCAGGATGTGCGCACACCATTCATGCCAGTTGACGATCTGCGACGCGAGGCCGTCGGGATGCAGGCTGAGCCGCAGCACGTTGACGGGCGGCTGCAGCAGCGCGGGATCGGCCTGCGCGACCAGCGCGCCGAGCATCCGGTTCGCGGCGAGCAGCGTCCAGTGGCGGTCCACCGCGAGCGCCGGGTACGGCTCGTGGCCGCGCAGCACGGCTTCGACCGCATGGCGCGCGGCATCCAGTTGCGGGTCCGAAAACGGCCGTTCGCGAAACAGCGGCGCGAAGCCGGCCGCGACGAGCAGCGCATTGCGTTCGCGCAGCGGCACGTCGAGGCGTTCGGCGAGATGCAGCACCATCTCGCGGCTCGGCTGCGCGCGGCCCGATTCGACGAAGCTGAGGTGGCGCGCGGACACTTCCGCATCGAGCGCGAGCGCCATCTGGCTCAGGCGCCGGCGTTGCCGCCACGTGCGCAGCAGCGGGCCGATGCCGGACGCGCGGCCGGCGGACGGGGAGGGCGAATGGAACGTAGCGGTCGGGTTCATGGAGCAGATGATAGGCAATCCCGCGCCGCTTCGGCATTACCTGCGAGGTAAGCGCCGCGCGCCGCCCCGGGGCAGGGCGACCGCTGCGTTACCATAGCCCCCGTGCCACCTGAGAGGCGGTGCCGGACCCGCGACGACAACGCATGGGCCAGTTGCCGCGCACATTCACAACAAGGCATTCCAGGGGAATCCAACAATGAAAAAACTTGCCGTCCGGCTCGCCTGCGTGGCGACGCTCGCACTCGCCGCGACCAGCGGCCACGCGCAGACCGAAGCTGCGCAGGTGGAAATGAGGGCCGCCGCCGCGGCCGCCAACGAAGCGGTCGTGAAGGGGCCGACCGACATCGACGTGAAACACGAAGCCGTGCTGAAGCTGAAGGCCGGCGAGTCGTTCGTGCCAGCCGCCGAAGCCGGCCGCTACCTGCGCTCGATGGGCAACTCGATCGACGAATCGAAGCTGGTCGGCCTCGTGCTGCCCGACGATCCCGACGCCGACTGGATTTCCGTCGTGTCGTTCGAGCCGAGCGGCTATATCCGCGACGACGACGCGAAGGACTGGAAGCCCGACGAGCTGCTGAAGAGCCTGCAGTCCGGCACCGAGGAAGACAACCCGGCGCGCAAGGAGCGCGGCCTGCCGGAAACCGAGGTGGTCGGCTGGGCGAAGGCGCCCGCGTACGACGCGGCCACGCACCGGCTCGTGTGGTCCGCGATCATCCGCGACAAGGGCGCGGCGCCGAACGCCGGGAACGACGGCGTGAACTACCGGACGCTCGTGCTGGGCCGCGACGGCTACCTGTCGCTGACGATGGCGTCGACGCTCGCCGACCTGCCGAAATACAAGGCATCGGCCGACGACCTGCTGTCGAACATCAGCTTCAACGACGGCAAGCGCTACGCCGATTTCAACAAGTCGACCGACCACGTCGCCGAGTACGGCCTCGCGGCGCTGATCGTCGGCGTCGGCGCGAAGAAGCTCGGCCTGCTCGCGCTGATCGGCGCGTTCGCGGTGAAGTTCTTCAAGATCGGCGCGGTCGCGCTCTTGGCCGGCGGCGCGGCGCTGAAACGCTTCTTCGGGCGCAAGCCGAAGGCGGCCGCGGTGCCGGTCGTCGCGGAGGCGTCCGATGCAGCCGCCACGGAGCGCAAGGAATGACGAAGCTGTTGCTGCTGATCTTCGGCGGCCTGAAGCTCGGCAAGGTGCTCGTGTCGGCGGGCACCATGCTCGCGTCGATCGCGGTCTACGCGCTGTTCTACGGCTGGCGCTTCGCGGCCGGCTTCGTCGCGCTGCTGCTGGTGCACGAAGCCGGCCACTACCTGGCCGCGCAGCGGCGCGGGCTCGACGTCGGGCTGCCGACCTTCATCCCGTTCGTCGGCGCGTGGATCCAGCTGAAGGAGATGCCGCACGACGCGGAAACCGAAGCGTACGTCGGGCTCGCCGGGCCGTTCGTCGGCACGCTCGGCGCACTGGCCTGCTACGCGGCTGCACGCCACTACGACAGCAACCTGCTGCTCGCGCTGTCGTACACGGGCTTCTTCCTCAATCTGTTCAACATGATTCCGCTGTCGCCGTTCGACGGCGGGCGGATCACCGCGGTGCTGTCGCCGCGCATCTGGTTCGCGGGCGTGCCCGTGCTGATCGCGCTGTTCGTGTATCGCCCGAGCCCGCTGCTGATCGTGATGGCGATCCTCGCGCTGCCGCAGTTGAAGCGCGCGTGGCGCTACGATCCCGACGCGCCGGAGAACCGCGTGTATTACGCGACGTCGATCGAGACGAAGACGACGTACGCGCTCTGCTACGTCGGCCTGCTCGCGTTTCTCGCGCTGATGACGTCCGGCGTGCACGACATGCTGCGCGTCGCGCATGCGTCGAGCTGATGCAAAAGCGGCGGCCGCTGTTATGCGGCCGCCGTTTTTTAGCGTGAACCTCACGCGTCGCGATGACGCAATTCGACGCGCTTGATGTCCTTCACGATCACGAGATAGCTGAACACGGTAACGAGCGCGTTCAGCCCGACGAACACGAGCGCGCCGTTGAACGAGCCGCTCGCGCCGACGAGGTAGCCGATCGCGATCGGCGCGACGATGCCGGCCGTGTTGCCGAACATGTTGAACAGGCTGCCCGACAGGCCGATCGCTTCCTTCGGCGCGGTGTCCGCGACGACGGCCCAGCCGAGCGAGCCGATTCCCTTGCCGAAGAACGACACGGCCATCAGCACGATCACCAGCGCTTCGCTGTCGACGTAGTTGCAGCCGATGATCGCCATCGACAGCGCCATCCCGCCGACGATCGGAATCTTGCGTGCGAGCGTCAGCGACACGCCGCGACGGATCAGCGCGTCCGACAGCATCCCGCCGAGCACGCCGCCGAGGAACCCGCAGATCGCGGGCAGCGACGTCATGAAACCGGCCTTCAGCAGCGACATCCCGCGCGCCTGCACGAGGTAGATCGGAAACCACGTGAGGAAGAAGTACGTGAGCACGTTCACGCAGTACTGGCCGAGGTACACGCCGATCAGCATCCGGTTCGACAGCAGCTGGCGCACGTAGTACCAGCCGGCCACGCGGCTGCCTTCCGCGCGCGTGCCGTCGGCGCCGCGTGACCCGGTCGGCCGGCCCGTCGACCGCACGAGGCCGCCGCCCTGTTCGATATGGTCGAGTTCCGCGCGGTTCACGGCCGGATGGTCGGCCGGGTCCTTCATGACGCGCAGCCACAGGAACGCGAGCGCGATGCCGGCCAGGCCGAGCCACAGGTACACCTGGTGCCAGCCGTACGCATGCGTGAGCCACGCCATCAGCGGCGAGAACACGACGGCCGCGAAATACTGCGCGGCGTTGAAGATCGCCGACGCGGTGCCGCGCTCGGCGGTCGGGAACCAGCTTGCGACGACTTTCGCATTGGCGGGGAACGCGGGCGCCTCGGCGACGCCGACCGCGAAGCGCATCGCGAACAGCGCGGCGACCGCGAACGCGGCGCTGCCGCCGAGGCCGATCGTGCTCTGCAGCAGCGTGAACGCGGACCACAGGAAGATGCTCGCCGCATACACGCGCCGCGCGCCGAAGCGGTCGAGCAGCCAGCCGCTCGGCAGCTGCGCGAGCACGTACGCCCAGCTGAACGCCGAGAAGATGTAGCCCATCGTCACCGGGTCGATGCCGAACGCCTTGCGGATCGGCGTGCCGGTGATCGACAGCGTCGCGCGGTCCGCATAGTTGAGCGTCGTGACGACGAACAGCATCGCCAGGATCCAGTAGCGCACGGCGGTCCGGCGCGCGGTGCGCGCGAGATCGAGCGGAAGATCGCGAGGGGAAGTCTGATTGTTCACTTTAAATGTACGTCGTCGTATGACATGGCCGAGAGTTTATGAGGATGCTCGAATTCAGGAACCTCGGGTTTTCCCTTTGTAAATCATCGTCACAGTGTGGGAGCGTCGCGATTTTCTGGCCGGGCAACGCTTTCGGAGGTATCGTCGGCGCCTTCGCAGGCGGCGAGAGTGATACGATGATGTCGGCAGACATCGTATCTGTTGAGCTACAATGAGCAATCCATTCCCGAACCACGGAGCAACCCCCATGCAACTGACAGGAGAGATGCTGATCGGCGCCGAAGCGGTGGCCGGCTCGGCCGGCACCTTGCACGCGTTCGACCCGACGAAGGGTGCGCCGATCGACGCGCCGGCGTTCGGCATCGCGACGCAGGCCGACGTCGACCGCGCGTGCGAACTCGCACGCGACGCGTTCGATGCGTACCGCACGCAGCCGCTCGCGGCCCGCGCGGCGTTTCTCGAAGCGATCGCCGATGAAATCGTCGCGCTCGGCGACGCGCTGATCGAGCGTGCGCGCGCCGAAACGGGCCTGCCCGCCGCACGGCTGCAGGGCGAGCGCGCCCGCACCGTCGGCCAGCTCCGGCTGTTCGCGCGCGTCGTGCGCGACGGGCGCTTCCTCGCCGCGTCGATCGATCCCGCGCAACCCGCGCGCACGCCGCTGCCGCGTTCGGACCTGCGTTTGCAGAAAGTCGCGCTCGGGCCCGTCGTCGTGTTCGGCGCGAGCAACTTCCCGCTCGCGTTCTCGGTGGCCGGCGGCGATACGGCGTCGGCACTCGCGGCCGGCTGTCCGGTGATCGTGAAGGCGCACGAAGCGCACCTCGGCACGTCCGAACTGGTCGGCCGCGCGATCCGCGCCGCCGTCGCGAAAACCGGCATGCCGGCCGGCGTGTTCTCGCTGCTGGTCGGTCCCGGCCGCGTGATCGGCGCGCCGCTGGTCGGCCATCCGGCGGTCCAGGCCGTCGGCTTCACCGGTTCGCGCCAGGGCGGCATGGCGCTCGTGCAGATCGCGAACGCGCGCCCGCAGCCGATTCCCGTCTATGCGGAAATGAGCAGCATCAACCCGGTCGTGCTGTTCCCGGCCGCGCTTGCCGCGCGCGGCGACGCGATCGCGACGGGCTTCGTCGATTCGCTGACGCTCGGCGTCGGCCAGTTCTGTACGAACCCGGGCCTCGTGCTCGCGATCGACGGCCCCGATCTCGATCGCTTCGAAACCGTCGCCGCACAGGCGCTCGCGAAGAAGCCGGCCGGGGTGATGCTCACGCCCGGCATTGCCGATGCGTACCGCAACGGCCGCGGCAAGCTGGCCGAACTGCCGGGCGTGCGCGAAATCGGCGCGGGCGAGGCCGCGCAGACCGACTGCCAGGCCGGCGGCGCGCTGTACGAAGTCGGCGCGCAGGCGTTCCTGGCCGAGCCGGCGTTCAGTCACGAGGTGTTCGGGCCGGCGTCGCTGATCGTGCGTTGCCGCGATCTCGACGAAGTCGCGCGCGTGCTCGACGCGCTCGAAGGCCAGTTGACGGCCACGTTGCAGATGGATGCCGACGACAAGCCGCTCGCGCGCCGGCTGCTGCCGGTCCTCGAACGCAAGGCCGGGCGCCTGCTCGTCAACGGTTACCCGACCGGCGTCGAGGTGTGCGATGCGATGGTGCACGGCGGGCCGTTCCCCGCGACGTCGAACCCGGCCGTCACGTCGGTCGGCGCGACGGCGATCGAGCGTTTCCTGCGGCCCGTGTGCTACCAGGACTTCCCGGACGACCTGCTGCCGGAAGGGTTGCAGGAAGGCAATCCGCTGGCGATTCCGCGTCTGCGGGACGGGAAGGCGGAATAAGGTGCGTAGTCGTTGACGGCAGCGTCCTGCGAGGGACGCGTTCCGGCACGTTGAAACAAGGCGGCGGTGCCTGCTGGCTCCGCCGCCTTGTTTTCTTCAGCGCGGGCCTCTGTGCTGGTTGTGCCGGGTCAATGAGCAGAGTGGGCGACGAGTTGCAAGCGCTCCGCTGCAGCCAGCAGGCGCCGGTCGCGCGTCCATAGCTTGGTGCCGTCGGTCAGCCTGGCCGAGGCGAGCAGGTGTGCATCGACGTAACCGATGTCGAGCCCGTGAAGCGGTACAACGTCGATCATGCGCTGGACTTCGTCGTCGGTCGCTGCGGTTGCGGCGGGAAGGTCGCGCAGCGCATCCAGTACGGTCTGGCGATTGCGCATGCTGCCGAGCGCGAGTTCACCGACGATGAACGGATGGATCAACACTCGCTCAGCTTCCAGCAATGTTGTGAGCGCTGCGTCGCCGGCCCGCAAGTGGTCGATCCAGACTGACGTGTCGACAAGAATCATGCGGGCTCCGACGGGCGGCGCGGAACCGATTCAAGGTCGGGCTCGGTACCGCCGAGGCGAGCAAGTCGCCGCGCGCTTTCGCGGGCGATCAATGCGCGCAGCGCTTCTCTCACGAGCGCCGATTTTTCGGTGACGCCCGTCAATTGCTGCGCTTTGGCGAGCAGCGCGTCGTCGAGGGACAAGGTGGTGCGCATGTGCGGCCCCCGAGAAATTCGATGCATCAATTATGGCATCAAACGGTGCTTATGTTGATGCTCTGCGGAGGCGAGGCGAGGCCGGCTTTCCTGTCTCCCGATTTTCTCCTACAGTAGCGATGCCTCGGGCCGCCCGGCCCGCAGGCGAGCCTGAGAGACCGACAAAAGACAACGAGGGAACCTTCCAATGAACATCAACAAGCGTGGCGATCACCTGTTCGCGGCCGGATTGTGGAAAGCAATCGGCGACGTCGCGAAATCCGTGCGCACCCAGGTCGGCCAATACAGCGAAGGACGCGTGCTCGCGAACGCGCTGCAGGAATTCCAGCACGACCTCGGCGGCAGCGAATTCGACGTGACGATCAACCAGGGGCGCCTCGTCACGGGCGCCGACGCGCATTCGCTCGTGTTCGGGCAGGCCGTGCGCCGCTTCCGGCAGGACATGGAAGCGCTGGTGTTCGCGCTTCAGTACCGGCGCAGCATCGACGAACGCGACCCGAACCTGCGCACCGAAGCGCTGATGCAGGCGAACAGCCAGCTCGCGACCGCGAAGCAGTCGGCGACGATCACGGTCGGCCGGTTCTTCGATGCGGTCGTCGACCGCGACGTGCTCGGGCAGATCCTCGACGGCGAATCGAATACGCGCGCCCGCTCGGGTGCGCAGGGCCAGATCGAGGCGACGCGGGTGAAGCTGGGGAACGTGCGCTACCGGATCGTCGGGATCATCGCGCAGATGTGACGGCGACGGCATGCATCGCGGCGGATGCGTGCGTCATTGCCGAACAGAATGGCAAGGCAACACACAGAGATGATCGCGGCCGGCGCGTGCCGGCCGCGAGGCAGGACTGCCGGCCGCGGCGCCGATGAGGGCCCGCGTCGCCGGCCATGCCCGCTTACTGCGGGCCCATCTTCTTGATCAGCACGTCGAGCTCGGCCGCTTCTTCGTCGGTCAGGTCGACGAGCGGCGCACGCACCGGGCCCGCGTCGTGGCCGACGAGCTTCGCGCCCGCCTTGACGATGCTGACCGCATAGCCCGCGCGGCGGTTGCGGATCTTCAGGTACGGCAGGAAGAATTCGTCGATCAGGCGGCCGACCGTCGCGTGGTCGTCCTTCGCGATCGCTTCGTAGAATGCCATCGCCGTCTTCGGGATGAAGTTGAACACGGCCGACGAGTACACCGGCACGCCGAGCGCCTTGTACGCGGCCGCATAGACTTCCGCCGTCGGCAGGCCGCCGAGGTACGCGAACCGGTCGCCGAGGCGGCGGCGGATCGTGACCATGCTCTCGATTTCGCCGACGCCGTCCTTGAAGCCGATCAGGTTCGGGCAGCGGTCGGCGAGGCGCTCGAGCATGTCGGCGTTCAGCTTCGAATTCGCGCGGTTGTACACCACCACGCCGATCTTCAGCGCGCGGCACACCTGCTCGACGTGGTCGGCGATCCCTTCCTGGCTCGCTTCGGTCAGGTAGTGCGGCATCAGCAGCACGCCGCTCGCACCGAGGCGCTCGGCTTCCTGCGCATATTCGATCGCGACGCGCGTGGCGCCGCCCGCGCCGGCCAGGATCGGCACCTTGCCCTTGCAGGTTTCCGTCGCGACGCGGATCACGTCCGAATACTCACGCTGCGTGAGCGAGAAGAATTCGCCGGTGCCGCCGGCCGCGAACAGCGCGCTCGCGCCGTACGGCGCCAGCCATTCCAGGCGCTCCGCGTAGGTGGACGGGCGGAAGCTGCCGTCGGCATCGAAATCCGTCAGCGGAAACGACAGCAGGCCGTGGGAGATGATCTGTTTGAGTTCTTGCGGTGAAGTCATGGTTGGGGTCGTCCGTCTAGCGCGAGTGCTGGGTTCGTCGGGAACGGCATACGAGCCGAATTGGCGATGTCGTTGTATGTCATCGTACAACGAGGGAAAAGGTGGCGCAAGCGGTTTGCTAGTGGGTCAAGGGTAGGGTCTTTCCGGATAAGGGTTTACGCAGCATCGCCGGTTGAGGTTGAATGTCGTATGATGACTAACAATATGGCCGACAGCCCTCAGGAATTGCAATGACCGCTTCCCCTCTCTACATCCGCGTGCACCCGGACGACAACGTCGCGATCGTCGTCAACGACGGCGGCCTGCCCGAAGGTGCGACGTTCCCCGACGGGCTGACGCTGTGCGAAGGCGTGCCGCAGGGGCACAAGGTCGCGCTCGTCGATCTCGCGGCCGGCGACCCGGTCGTCCGCTACAACGTGGTGATCGGCTACGCGCTGACCGACCTGCGGCGCGGCAGCTGGGTCAACGAGCGCACGATGCGCATGCCCGAGCCGCCGGGGCTCGACGACCTGCCGCTCGCGACGCGCGCCGCGCCGCCGCTCGAGCCGCTCGAAGGCTATACCTTCGAAGGGTTCCGCAACGCCGACGGCTCGGTCGGCACGCGCAACATCCTCGCGATCACGACGACCGTGCAGTGCGTGTCGGGCGTCGTCGAGCATGCGGTGAAGCGGATCAAGGACGAACTGCTGCCGCGCTATCCGAACGTCGACGACGTGGTCGGGCTCGAGCACACGTACGGCTGCGGCGTTGCGATCGACGCGCCGGACGCCGACATCCCGATCCGTACGCTGCGCAACATCAGCCTGAACCCGAACTTCGGCGGCGAGGTGATGACCGTGAGCCTCGGCTGCGAGAAGCTGCAGCCCGAGCGCCTGCTGCCGCCCGGCGCGATTCCGGTGACCGCCGACGGCGCGGCCGGCAACGGCGGCGTCGTGTGCCTGCAGGACGCCGCGCACGTCGGCTTCAACTCGATGATCGACTCGATCATGAAGATGGCCGAAGCGCATCTCGAGCGGCTGAACCGCCGCCGTCGCGAGACGTGCCCGGCATCGGATCTCGTCGTCGGCGTGCAGTGCGGCGGCAGCGACGCGTTTTCGGGGCTCACCGCGAACCCGGCCGTGGGTTTCGCGGCCGACCTGCTGGTGCGTGCCGGCGCGACGATCATGTTCTCGGAAGTGACCGAAGTGCGCGACGGCGTCGCACAGCTCACGTCCCGTGCCGCGAACGAACAGGTCGCGCGCGAGATCATCCGCGAGATGGACTGGTACGACCGCTACCTGCAGCGTGGCCGCGTCGACCGCAGCGCGAACACGACACCCGGCAACAAGAAGGGCGGCCTGTCGAACATCGTCGAGAAGGCGATGGGGTCGATCGTGAAGTCGGGCAGTGCGCCGATCGCCGGCGTCGTGCGCCCCGGCGACCGCGCGCGGCAGAAGGGGCTGCTGTATGCGGCGACGCCCGCGAGCGACTTCATCTGCGGCACGCTGCAGCTTGCGGCGGGGATGAACCTGCACATCTTCACGACCGGCCGCGGCACGCCGTACGGCCTTGCGCAGGTGCCGGTGATCAAGGTCGCGACGCGCAGCGATCTGGCGCGCCGCTGGCACGACCTGATGGATCTCGACGCGGGGCAGATCGCGACCGGCGCGGCGACGATCGAGGACACCGGCTGGGCGCTGTTCCGGCTGATGCTCGACGTCGCGAGCGGCAAGCGCCGCACCTGGGCCGAGCAATGGAAGCTCGCGAATGCGCTGACGCTGTTCAATCCGGCGCCGGTGACCTGACACGCGCGGGCATGGCCGGCGAGACGATGCGGGCGCCTTCGGGCGCCCGTTTTCGTTGCGGCGGCGCGGGCGCGGACGCGGCTCGCGAGATTTCCTTACCTGTCACGTAATCGACCGTCCGCGCGCGCCCGGCGACGATAGCGGCACGCGGACCCGAAACGTTCGCGACCCCGTCCTCTCATCGACACAAGGAGCCTCGCCATGAACACCGCCCAATCCGCTTCGTCCGTTCACGCCGACCTGATCGACCGCTACTTCGACGCATGGAACGAGTCCGACGCCGCGCGCCGCCGCGAACTGATCGATGCGACGTATGCGAGCGACGCGGCCTACCGCGATCCGCTGATGGCCGGCGACGGCCACGCAGGCATCGACACGATGATCGCGGCCGTGCAGGCGCGCTTCCCCGCCTACCGCTTCCGTCGCACGACCGACGTCGACGCGTTCGGCCAGCACCTGCGGTTCTCGTGGGCGCTCGTATCGCCCGACGGCGCGGCGATCGTGAAGGGTTCGGACTTCGGCACCGTCGATGCATCGGGCCGCCTTGCGTCGGTCACGGGTTTCATCGACGAAATGCCGGCCGCGGCGTCGTGACGCGAACATTGCATGCGCAACAGCCGCCGGGATCGGGTAACGTTATGCGGTTTGTTCCTGATCCCGGAGACTAGCCGACATGCTGAAGAATCTCGACCCGCTGCTGCACGCCGACATCCTGCACACGCTGCGTGCGATGGGCCACGGTGACGAAATTGCGATCTGCGACGCGAATTTCCCGGCGGAATCCGTCGCGGAGCACACGGTGGTCGGCCGCGCGCTGCGGATCGACGGCGCCGATTCGGCGCGCGTCGTGCGCGCGGTGCTGTCCGTGCTGCCGCTCGACACGTTCGTCGACACGCCGGCGTGGCGAATGGAGGTCGTCGGCGACGCAACCGCGGTGCCGCCCGTGCAGCGCGAAGTGCAGGCCGAGATCGATCGCGCGGAAGGGCGCACGGTGCCGCTGACCGGTGTCGAGCGTTTCGCGTTCTACGAACGCGCGCAGCAGACGTACGCGGTGATCGTTACCGGCGAAACGCGCGGCTACGGCTGCTTCATCTTCAAGAAAGGCGTGCTGTTGAGCGACGCGGGCTAAACGCGTTTTTCGCCGCGCCGGGCCGCCGGCACCGCCGCCGCAGTGTAAAGATTTGCTACAACCTTTTTCTTGGACACGGCGAAAAGACCCTCTATGCTGGCCCATTTGCCGCGCGCCCTCCCGGGCCGCGCGGCGCCGAACCGCACGGGCGCGCCCGGCGCGGCCGGCCGAATTGCATACGAGGAGAGAGGCATGACGCGTACCGTCGATTCCGGCGTCATTTTTTTCGCACGCCTGGCGCTGGCGGCGTTGTTCTTGTGGGGCGGCATCATGAAGCTGCTCGGCTACAGCGACTTCGTCGCGTACCTGCACGGGATGAACGTGCCCTATCAACAGGTCGTCGCGCCGATCGTCGTCGCGATCGAGGGGCTCGGCGGCCTGCTGCTGATCGTCGGCTACAAGGTACGGCCGCTCGCGTTGCTGATGGCGGTCTACACGATCGCGACCGCGATGGTCGGGCACAATTTCTGGGATGCCACCAACGCCGCGGTCCAGCACGACATGGTGATCCACTTCTGGAAGAACGTCGCGATTGCCGGCGGTTTCCTGCTGCTGTTCGTCACGGGCGCCGGCGGCGCGAGCATCGACGCGCTGCGCCGTCCGAGTTCGTCGTACGGCGTGCTGCGCTGATCGCACCACGCGTACCGCCGCGCTGAAGCAAAGACAAAGGGCCGAATCCCGCGGGATTCGGCCCTTTCTTCATGGAGCGAGCGCCGACGCCGGCGTTCCGCTCAGCGCGCGTCCTTCACGTCCTTCGCATCCTTCGAGAACTGCACGGCGATGGCGCCGAGCACGCAGATCGCCGCGACGTACACGACCGGCGCGAGCGGATTCGACTTCATCATCAGCGACACGATCACCGGCGTGAGGCCGCCGAAGATCGCGTACGCGACGTTGTACGAGAACGAGATGCCCGAGAAGCGCACGACGGCCGGGAAGCTCTTGACCATCACGAACGGCACCGCGCCGATCGTGCCGACCATGAAGCCCGCGATCCCGTAGTAGAGCGGCAGCGTCGACGCGTCGGCCGCGACCTGCACGAACAGCAGGTAGTAGCACGCGGCCAGCCCGAGGCCGCCGATGCCGAGCACGCGCTTCGCGCCGATCCAGCCCGCGAGCGAACCCGCAGTGATGCAGCCGGCCGTCAGGCACAGCGTCGCGACGCTGTTCGCGAACAGCGTCGTCGCGGGCGTCAAGTGGAACTGCTTCTGCAGCAGCGCGGGCGTCATCAGGATCACGACGACGATCGCGGCCGACAGCATCCACGTGAGCAGCATCGATACGATCACCGCGCGGCCGTGGTCGCGCAGCACGGCCTTCAGCGGGATCTCGGCCGCGAGCGCCTTCTTCGCCTTCATCTCGGCGAACACCGGCGTTTCGTGCAGCCAGCGGCGCAGGTACACGGAGAACAGCCCGAACACGCCGCCCAGCAGGAACGGGATGCGCCACGCGAACGCGCCGACTTCGGCGGCCGAATAGCGGCTGTTGATGCCGGCGGCGACGAGCGAGCCGAGCAGGATGCCGGCCGTGAGGCCTGCCGTCAGCGTGCCGCACGCATAGCCGATGTGGCGCGACGGCACGTGCTCGGACACGAACACCCACGCGCCCGGCACTTCGCCGCCGACTGCCGCGCCTTGCAGCACGCGGAACAGCAGCAGCAACACCGGCGCGAGGATGCCGATCGTGTCGTAGGTCGGCAGCAGGCCCATCAGCAGCGTCGGCACCGACATCATCAGCACGCTCAGCGTGAACATCCGCTTGCGGCCGAACAGGTCGCCGAAGTGCGCCATGATCACGCCGCCGAGCGGGCGCGCGAGATAGCCGGCCGCGAAGATGCCGAACGTCTGCAACTGGCGCAGCCAGTCCGGAATGTCGTGCGGGAAGAAGAGCTGCCCTATCGCCGGCGCGAAGAACACGAAGATGATGAAGTCGTAGAACTCGAGGGCGCCGCCGAGTGCGGCAAGGCCAAGGGTCTTGTAGTCGCTGCGCGTGAGCGCGCGTTCGGCGGCGCGAGGCACGCCGCTCAATTCGGAAGCTTGCATGGTCAGGACGATCGGTTTTTGAATGTAGTTGTCGGTGCTGCGTCTCCAGGGCCCGCTTTTCGGCATGGACTGACAAGGCGCGGCTTGCGTCGTCGAAACGTGGCGCGTGCCGGGTGAGGCACGAAACACGCGCCGCCGCACCGGGATGGGGCACGACGGAGACGAGGCGTCAAAGCGGGTTGGGGGATTCTACAGGAGCGCGAAATGCCTGCGCGCGAGTGCGTGCCGGGGACGGCTTCGGACCATGCAGCCGAAGCGTGCGCGGCGCGGGCGGCCGGTGAACCGCCCACGTGCCGTGCGAGAGGGTGTCGGCGTATCCGGCGGTTCAGTTGCCGGCGATCGTGTCGACCGGCTTGAACGCGCCGCGCTCGACCTTGTAGATCGTCACCGGCGCATCCCTCAGGTCGCCCTTCGGGTCGTACGCGATGCTCGGGGCCGACACGCCCTTGACCGACACCTTGCCGAGATACGGCGTGTACACCTTCGGATCGGTCGAGTTCGCGTCCTTCATCGCGGTGAGCAGCGCGATCGTGCCGTCATACGAGTACGGCGAGTAGGTGATCACGTCCTCGTTGAAGCGCGCCTTGTAGCGTGCCGCATAGCCGGAGAAGCCCGGCATCTTTTCCTTCGGCAGGCCGCCCATGTAGACGATCGCGCCTTCGGCCGCTTCGCCGCCGACCTTCAGGAACGTCGGCGAGCGCGACATCTCGCCCGTCACGAATGCCGACTTCATCCCGAGCTGGCGCATCTTGCGGATCATCGGCGACGATTGCGCGTCGCCGCCGCCGTAGAAGACCGCGTCCGGATTGACGCCCTTCAGGTTGGTCAGGATCGCGGAGAAATCGAGCGCCTTGTCGTTCGTGAAGTCGCGCTTTACGATCGTGCCGCCGGCTGCTTCGACGGCCTTCGCGAATTCGTCGGCGATGCCCTGGCCGTAGGCCGTGCGGTCGTCGATGATCGCGATGCGCTTGAAGCGCAGCGTCTTCACCGCGTACGTGCCGACGATGCGGCCGGCCTGTGCGTCGCTCGTCAGCAGCCGGTAGGTCGTCTTGTAGCCGCGCGCCGTGTATTGCGGCGACGTCGCCATCGAGATCTGCGGCAGCCCCGCGCGATCGTACAGGTCGGATGCCGGAATGCTGGTACCCGAGTTGAAGTGGCCGATGATCCCGCGGACGTTGTCGTCGATCAGCCGCTGCGCGACGGTCGTGCCGGTGCGCGGGTCGGCCTGGTCGTCCTGCGAGTCGAGCTGGAACGTGACGGGCTTGCCGCCGATCGTCGGATGCGTCGCGTTGAAATCGGCGATCGCGAGTTGCACGCCCTTCTGCATGTCCGTGCCGTAGTTCGACTGCGGGCCGGTCAGCGGTGCGGCGAAACCGATCTTGACGACGTCGGCGGCGATGGCGTGTGCGCCCGACAGTGCGCAGGCAGCGGCCAGCGCGACGTGCGATAACTTCAGCTTCACTTTCACTTCCCCTTGATGGCGTGGTTGGGCCGCCGCCGGCATGCGGGCCGGCGCCGGTAAACCGGGCGAGACGGTTCGGTCGGCAGGCCGATGCGACGGCCGTTCAGGCGCGCCGCGTGCTGTGCCGGAATCGGCGTGCTCGGCGGCGCTTGTGGCGGGCCTTGCGTGCCGATTGCAGCAGCAGCGAGAGGTCGTCTCGTGACCGTGAAGCGAAGTCTAGATAGCGAAAATGCGGGCGTCTTGCGCGTTCGATGCGCAGCCGGCGACGATATCGGCATATCGTCGATAACCCTGATATATGCTGAAATCGTCATGTCGAATGCGCAATCGCGCCAAGACTCGGGGCGTGCGCATTTTTAGGATGGTGAATTCGGGCGTGCGTACCCGGCACGCCGGCGGCAAGCGCGCACCTGTCGCAGTGGTTGTGTGCACAACCTGTTTTGCATGACCGATGCCGACCGATCGCGATGTACGATGCGACCGGCGGGACATCATCAGCCTGCTTGCCCCACGCTCGGCGCGCCGCGATCGAAGGGGCGCTTCTATAATCGTCGCCATCTGCCACTCGCTTCGCGGTTGCCGGGATGACGACCTTGCTTGCCGTACCGCCCATGAGCCTGTCCGAACCGTTGCGCTACCAGCCCGACAACGCCGATTTCGGCGCGATGCTCGCGCACTTCCGCTTGCTCGAACCGGTGTTCGATGCGCTGCCGGACGTCGCGTTCTTCGTGAAGGATGCGAGCGGCCGCTACGCGATCGTCAATCGCACGCTGGCGATGCGCTGCGGCTACAAGGACAAGCGCGACCTGCTCGGCAAGACCGCCGACGAAGTGTTTCCGCGCCGCTTCGGCCGCAGCTATTTCGAGCAGGACATGGCGACGATCAACGCCGGCCAGCAACTGATGGACCAGCTCGAGCTGCACCTGTATCCGGGCCGCCAGCCGGGCTGGTGCCTGACCTGCAAGGAGCCGCTGCGCGACGCCGCGGGCAGGGTGGTCGGCCTTGCGGGCATCTCGCGCGACCTGAAGGCACACGAGGGATCGCACCCGGCGTACAGCCGGCTCGCCGACGTGGTCCAGCATATCCAGGATCACTACGTGCAGCCGCTGAACCTGAAGCAGCTCGCGCAGATGGCCGGGATGTCGGTCGCGCAGCTCGAACGCTACTTTCACAAGGTGTTCCACCTGACGCCGCGCCAGGTGCTGCTGAAGACGCGGCTCGACGCGGCCACCGCGCTGCTCGTCACGCACGACAAGGTCACCGACGTCGCGGCGCTATGCGGTTATACGGATCACAGCGCGTTCACGCGCCAGTTCAAGGCGACGGTCGGCGTGACGCCGACGGAATACCGGTTGATGCTGCAGGAGCGGGCAGGGTGACGCGATTCGCCGGCCGGGCCGGCGCATCGCAGGGATCGGGGGTGCTGCGGGGTACTGTGGGGAAACGGGGATGCCGTGAAATCGGCGGCTCAGCGGTAGCCGAGCCCTTTCAGGACGGCCGTGCCGTCTTCGGTCAGCCGGAAGCTCGGGGCCGTATCGGGGTCGAGCTTGACCATCTCGACGAGACCGGCTTCCTGCAGCGCGGGCAGTTCGGGTTTGGCGTTCGCGCCGATCGGTGCATGCAGCAGCACGAGCAGCGTCGCGATTTCATGATGACTGAGCAGGCGGCGCAGCATCGTCTTCTTTGCAGGGGGCGCGGCCGGGCGGCCCGCGGGTGCTTCTACGGCGCTCATCGCTTTCCTCCTTTTCGAGATAACCATCGGGTACTGGTTGCGGATGGTGCCGTCGAAGACTTAAGCGATTCTTAAAACCGTGGCGGGCGACGGGATGCTGCGCTGCGGTACGGGTTACCGTATGTAACGTCATACGCAGCGCGGCTCCCGGCCCGCTCGCGGCGAGCCGCGCGGGCGGGTCCGCGGCCGACCGATTCACCACGATGGTGCGCAGTTGATGCGGCCCTTTGTATCGACCGCGGACCCCGTCCACGGTCCGGCCCGCGATGCCCGATTTGCTTCCTTCCCTTATTTCCTGCGCTGCGCCTGCGCGGCGAGCCGCACGGCCGCGTTCGTCGCGCCGTAGCCGTCGTATCCGCCGCGCCGCTCGACGATTTCGAGCGAGAAACGGTTGTCGACCAGTTCTGTATACGCGTGCAGGAACTCGCCGCCGTGCTCGTCGCGGTCGTACAGCAGGTGGTGCGTGCTCAGCGTGTCGATCAATTCGTCCGGCAGCGCATAGCGCGCGGCGAGATCGTCGTAGTAATTGGGCGGAATGCGCAGGAACGGCACGCCGTCGGCGGCGAACGCGGCGACCGTCTTCACGATGTCGTCCGTGCGGAATGCGACGTGGTTCAGCCCCGTGCCGTGGTACCGGTCGAGCGATTCGGCGACGGCCGTATGGCGATCGACCGATGCGTTCAGCGCGATCCGCACCGAGCCGTCGGCGCTGCGCACCGCGCGGCTGCGCATCAGCCCGTACGGATCGGGCACGAGCCAGCTGCGCTCGGCCTCGAAGCCGAATGCCGTCTTGAAGAACAGGATCCACGTGTCGAGCGCGTCGCCCGGCAGCGCGAGGCACACATGGTCGATGCCCGTCAGCGGGCCGACTTCGCTCGGGCCGTCGATGTCGGTCAGCACGAAGTCCGATTCGTACAGCGTCGGCGCGTTGGGCGCTTCGTCGACGAAATACTCGAGGCTGCCGTCCGGCGCCTGCACGCTCGGCAGCACGCGTTCGTTCGGTCCGACACGGCCCGAGAACGGCGCGTAGCCGAAGCCGGCCGCGCGTTCGAATGCCACTTTCGCATCGTCGACGCGGAACGCCGACGCGCACAGCGACAGCCCGTGCTGCTGGAAGAACGCATCGGCGAACGAGTCGCGCTCCGCATTCAGCACGATCGATGCGGCGCCGTGCTGGAACAGCGTCACGTCCTTCGACCGATGCCGGCCGGCGAGCCGGAAGCGCATCCGGCCGAGCCATTCGCCGACGGTTGCCGCCGCCTGCGCGTCGACCGCGAATTCGATGAACTGGAAGCCGACGTGCGCGGGCGGCGCCGGCGGCGCGAACAGCGGCTGGCCGGCGGCCGGCGCGCGGCCGTCCTGCGCGAGCCGCGTGCGCGTCAGTTCTTCCAGATAGAGCAGCGAGCGATGGCCGTCGGCAGCCGTGATCGCGGTCGGCGCCGCGCGGAAGCCGTCGTTGAAGATCTCGAGCGACAGCGGCCCCGTGTAGCCCGACTCGATCACCCGCGCGGTGAAGCGCGCGAGGTCGAAGTCGCCCTGGCCCGGGAACGAGCGGAAGTGGCGGCTCCATTCGAGCACGTCCATCGCGAGCTTCGGCGCGTCGGCGATCTGCACGAACGCGATCCGGTCGCCGGGGATGTCGGCGATCGCATCCGGCGAATCGTCGAGCGACAGCGTGTGGAAGCTGTCGAGCGCGAGGCCGAGGTGCGGGCTGTTCACCGCATTCACGAGTTTCCATGCGTGGCCGTACCGCTTCACGACGCGGCCCCACGCGAGCGCTTCGTACGCGGCGACCACGCCGGCCTGCCGCGCCGCTTCGGCGAGCACGCCGAGCTGGTCGACGAGCAGCCCGTCGTCCGCGATCGTATCGGCCGACACGCTGCTGCAGACGAGGATGCGGTCGGTGCCGAGCGCATGCATCACGTCGAACTTGCGCTTGATCCGGTCGAGGTTGCGCGCGAGCTGTGCCGGGCTGACGCCCTCGAAGTCGCGAAACGGCTGGAACAGCACGATGTCGAGGCCGAGATCGGCGGCCATGCGCCGGACGTCGGCCGGCGATCCGTCGAAGTAGACGAGATCGTTTTCGAAGATTTCGACGCCGTCGAAGCCCGCGGCCTGGATGGCGGCGAGTTTCTCGGCGAGCGTGCCGGACAGTGACACAGTGGCGATCGAGCGCTGCATGGCGATTCCTGCGGATGAGCGGGGCATGACGCCGGACGAACTGGCCCCGAATGAACCAGTCGTTGAGTCGTGAGCGGACGCCATATCCCGAATTTACTAGGCTAGTGGTGCATATTGTACAAACTAACTAGATGGTACAAATAAGCGAAAACCCGAAAAGACAGCATCCCTTCACGGGCGCACACTAGCGCCAATTCCCCATGTCTTCGGGGCGGCCGGTCCTGGTCCGCCCCTGTTTCAGGAGCAGAATCACCATGAGCAAGCACAAGGTACTGGTGCTGAACGGCCCGAACCTGAACCTGCTGGGCACGCGCCAGCCCCATATCTACGGCGCCGAAACGCTCGCCGACGTCGAGCAGCGCTGCCGTACGGCGGCAGAGGCGCTCGGGCTGGAGATCGAGTTCCGCCAGTCGAACGCCGAGCACGAGCTGATCGACTGGCTGCATGCCGCGCGTCTCGACACGCACGGCATCGTCATCAACCCGGCCGCCTATACGCATACGTCGGTCGCGCTGGCCGACGCGCTGTCCGCGATCGCGAAGCCGGTGATCGAAGTTCATATCTCGAACGTGCATCGCCGCGAGGCGTTCCGCCACCATTCGTATGTGTCGGCGGTCGCCGAAGGCGTGATCTGCGGCTGCGGCACCGAGGGCTACGTGTTCGCGCTGCAGCGCCTCGCGACGTTGTTCGCGCAGGAGGCCGCGCGATGAGCCGCCCGTCGTTTCTGATCGGCCTGATCGGCCAGGGCATCGGCGGATCGCTGTCGCCCGCGATGCACGAGGAAGAAGGTTTCCGCCAGGGCTTCGGCTACGTGTACCGGCGCATCGATCTCGATGTGCTCGGCGTGAGCGCCGACGCGCTGCCGCAACTGCTCGATGCCGCGCAGCGGATGGGCTTCAACGGGCTGAACATCACGCATCCGTGCAAGCAGCGCGTGATCGAGCACCTCGATGAACTGTCGGACGACGCGCGCGCACTCGGCGCGGTGAACACGGTGCTGTTCAAGGACGGCAAGCGGATCGGCCACAACACCGACTGGTCGGGCTTCGCGAAGTCGTTCCGCCGCGGGCTGCCCGACGCGCGGCTCGACAGCGTCGTCCAGCTCGGCGCGGGCGGCGCCGGTGCGGCCGTCGCGCACGCGGCGCTGCAGATGGGCGCGGCCGCGCTGACGATCTTCGATGTCGACGGCACGCGCGCCGCCGCGCTCGCGGCCGAGCTGCAGCAACGCTTCCCCGCCGCGCGGGTCGTGCCGGGCGGCGCGCCGTCCGGCGGTGCGCTCGCGGCCGCGATGCACGCCGCGACCGGCCTGATCCACGCCACGCCGACCGGCATGGCCAAGCATCCGGGCCTGCCGCTGCCGGCCGAACTGCTCCATGCGGGCATGTGGGTGGCCGACATCGTCTATTTCCCGCTCGAAACCGAACTGATCCATGCCGCGCGTGCGGCCGGCTGCGCCACGCTGCCGGGCGGCGGGATGGCCGTGTATCAGGCCGTCGACGCGTTCGAGCTCTTCACCGGACGCACGCCCGACCCCGAGCGGATGTTCGATCACTTTCAGTCGCTCGTCGCGCGCTGACCCCCTTGCAGACACAGAAAGAGAGACCAGGAGACAATCATGCAGCACACTACCCACACGAGCGCCGCGCCGGCGCAGGCGGCCGGTACGGTCCGGCGCACGTCGGCGCGCTACAAGATCCTCGCGCTGCTCGCAATCGGCACGATGATCAACTATCTCGACCGCACCGTGCTGGGCGTGGCTGCGCCGCAGCTCACCAAGGAGCTCGGCATCAACGCAGCCGTGATGGGCATCATGTTCTCCGCGTTTTCGTGGACGTACGTGGCGATGCAGGTTCCCGGCGGCCTGTTCCTCGACCGCTTCGGCAGCAAGGTCACCTATTACTGGTCGATGACGCTGTGGTCGCTGTGCACGTTCCTGCAAGGCTTCGTGCCGGGCGTCGCGACGTTGCTCGCTTGCCGGCTCGGCCTCGGCGTGACTGAAGCGCCATGCTTCCCGACCAACAGCCGCGTCGTCGCGACGTGGTTCCCGCAGAACGAGCGCGCGATGGCGACGGGTACTTATACCGTCGGCGAATACATCGGCCTCGCATTCTTCAGCCCCGTGCTGTTCGCGCTGATGGGCGCATTCGGCTGGCGCTCGCTGTTCTGGGTCGTGGGCGCGGTCGGCATTGTGTTCGGCCTCGTCTGGTGGAAGTTCTACCACGAGCCGCGCAACCATCCGGGCGCCAACGCGGCGGAGCTCGCGTATATCGAGGCGGGCGGCGGCCTCGTTCACGGTGCGCGCAAGAGCGGCGACAAGGGCGACAAGTCGGCGCAGGCCAAGTTCAGCTGGGCGATGGTCGGCCAGCTGGTGAAGAAGCGCCAGCTCGCGGGCATCTGCCTCGGCCAGTTCGCCGGCAACTCGACGCTCGTGTTCTTCCTGACCTGGTTCCCGACCTATCTCGCCACCGAACGCCACATGGGCTGGCTGAAGATCGGTTTCTTCGCGGTGATGCCGTTCATCGCCGCGTCGGTCGGCGTGATGTTCGGCGGGATCTTCTCCGACTGGCTGCTGCGCCGCGGCAAGTCCGCGAACCTCGCGCGCAAGCTGCCGATCATCGCGGGCCTGCTGCTCGCGTCGACGATCATTCTCGCGAACTACGTGCAGAGCAACGAGGCCGTGATCGCGATCATGTCGGTCGCGTTCTTCGCGCAGGGGATGGCCGCGCTCGGCTGGACGCTCGTGTCGGACATCGCACCGGACGGCCTGCTCGGCGTGACGGGCGGCATCTTCAACTTCGCGGCGAACCTTGCCGGCATCATCACGCCGCTCGTCGTCGGCTTCATCGTCGCGTCGACCGGCTCGTTCGTCGGCGCGCTCGTGTTCATCGGCGTGATCGCGCTGGTCGGCGCGCTGTCGTACATCTTCGTCGTCGGCGACATCAAGCGGATCGAACTGTAAGCACCGGCTCCACGCACAGCCCGTGCGTTAGCCCGGCGGCCAACCGGCCGCCGGGCTTTTTTGTTTGCGCGCGCCGGCCGGCACGCGGCGCTCACGTGCGCTGTACGGCGATGCCGAGCGATTCGACGGCCTGCGCGATCGCCGCGACCGCACGCAGGATATCGTTCGAATCGATCGCGCCGATGCAGCCGACGCGGAACGTGTCGAGCTGCGTGAGCTTGCCGGGATACAGGATGAAGCCCGCGTCGCGCACTGCATCGTAGAAGCGGCGGAACGCATAGGCCGGATGGTCGGGCGCATGGAACGTGACGATCACCGGCGCCTGCACGCTTGCGTCGAGGAACGGCACGAAGCCGAGCGCGCGCATCGATTCGACCAGCGTCCGGCAGTTGTCCACGTAGCGCGCGCCGCGCGCCGGCTGGCCGCCTTCGGCGAGATACTGGTCGAGGGCGGCGCGCAGCGCGGCGATCACGTGCGTCGGCGGCGTGAAGCGCCACTGGCCCGTCTTGCGCAGGTACGCGTACTGGTCGTGGAGGTCGAGCGCGAGTGACGGCGAGTTGCCGTCGCATGCGTCGAGCGCATCGCGCCGCACGATCGCGAACCCCATCCCCGGCACGCCTTCGAGGCATTTGCCGCTCGCCGAGACCAGCGCATCGATGCCGCTGTCCGCGAGCGTGATCGGCAGTGCGCCGAACGAACTCATCGCGTCGACGATCAGCCGCTTGCCGTGGCGCCGGCACGCGGCCGCGATCGCGTCGAGCGGATTCAGGATTCCGGCACTCGTCTCCAGATGCACGAGCGCGACGTGCGTGATGCGCGGTTCGCGCGCGAACGCGACCTCGACCGCCGCCGCGTCGACGGCCGCGTCCTCGCCGAACGGCAGCGCGATCGCGTCGATGCCGAGCCGGCCGAGGATCTTCAGGATGCGCGCGCAATACGCGCCGTTGTCGGGCACGAGCACGACGCCGTCGCGCGGTACCAGCGTGCCGAGCGCGGCTTCGACCGAGAACGTGCCGCTGCCCTGCATCGGCACGCACACGTACTCGTCGCCGCCTTTCGCGATCGCGACGAGGTCGGCGCAGACGCTGGCCGTCAGTCGATTGAAAGCGGCGTCCCACGACCCCCAGTCATGTTGCATTGCGTGGCGCGTTGTGGCGGACGTGGTGAGCGGGCCGGGCGTAAGCAGAATCGGGTCGGGCATGGTTTTTCTCCAGCAGAGGTCGAACGAAACGCCGGGCGGCATTTCTGAATGACTTGCATGATATTGGCAAAATGTGTCATTTTTTGGAAATTGTGGCATTCGTCACGGGTTTGTCATCGAACGCTGTGATCCTTCGGTTGCCGCGCGAAGCCAACCGCAGCGCGGTAGCGCGGCGGGCCGTCGTTCGGCCTGCCCGGAGATAACAGGAGAGCCGGATCGTGCCCCGGCCGTTTGGTGTTCCGCCTACGGAGAAGTGAGATGACACTGCAGAAACCCTCGCGCGCCGCTGCCGGCGCGTTCCGCAAGCTCGCGCTGGCCGCCTGCGCCGCCGGTCTGCTGCAAGGTGCCGCGATGCCGGCGCATGCGGCGAACGCGGTCGTGCTGTACACGGCGGACGGTCTCGAGAACCTCTATCGCGATGTGCTGCCGGCCTTCGAGAAGAAGGAAGGCGTCAAGGTCAACATCGTGACGGCAGGTAGCGGCGAGGTCGTGAATCGCGCGAACATCGAGAAGAATTCTCCGAAGGCCGACGTGATCGTCACGCTGCCGCCGTTCATCCAGCAAGCCGGCCAGATGGGCCTGTTGCAGGCGTACCAGAGCGTGAACTACAAGAACGTGCCGGCCATCGCGAAGGCCGAGGACGGCACGTGGGCGACGTTCGTGAACAACTACTTCTCGTTCGCGATCAACCCGGACGTCGTGAAGAACCAGCCGAAGACGTTCGCCGACCTGCTGTCGCCGACCTACGCGGGCAAGGTCGCGTACTCGAACCCGGCCACGGCCGGCGACGGGATGGCCGTGCTGATCCTGACGACGTCGCTGATGGGCGAGGACAAGGCGTTCGACTACCTCGCGAAGCTGTCGCAGAGCGTGAAGTTCCACACGAAGGGCACGGGCTACCTGAACGTGCTGCTGTCGCGTAACGAGATCAGCGTCGCGAACGGCGACCTGCAGATGGACCTCGACGACGCCGAACACGGCGCGCTGTCCGTCAAGCCGATCTTCCTGGCCGCGAAGGACGGCGACCAGCCGACCACGTTCCAGCTCCCGTACGGCATCGGCCTGATCAAGAGCGGCCCGAACCAGGACGCCGGCAAGAAGCTGATCGACTACCTGATGTCGACGGACGTCCAGTCGAAGGTGCCGGACATGTACGGCATCCCGGGCCGCACGGACGTGCCGCTCGCCGGCAAGAACGGCGAAGCGGTCAAGAAGGCGATCGCGGGCGTGAAGCTGATCCCGGTCGACTGGACCCAGGTGATGGCGAAGAAGCCGGTGTGGATCGAGCGCTGGAAGAAGGATGTGATCGGCAGCTCGGGCAAGCAGCTCGACGTCGTCAAGCCGAAGTGATCGGCGCACGCCGCCTGTATTAGTGAGCAAGAGGATGAACCCGGTGGACACCACCCTGACCCATCCCGGCGCATTCGGCGCCGCCGAACCGCACGCGACGCTGCGGTCCGGCGCGCCGGGCGGCGTGCAGATCGAACACCTGAGCGTGCGCTACGGCGCACGCACGGTGCTGGAAGATCTGTCGCTGTCGATCGGTGCCGGTGAATTTCTGACCGTGCTCGGCAAGAGCGGCTGCGGCAAGACCACGCTGCTGCGCTTCATCGCCGGGTTCGTGAAGGCCGACGGCCTGACCGGCACGCTGACCGTTGCCGGGCGTGACCTGACCTATGCGCCGCCGCACAAGCGCAATCTCGGTCTGCTGTTCCAGAATTACGCGCTGTTCCCGCACCTGTCGGTGTTCGAGAACGTCGCATTCGGGCTGCGCGCACGCGGCATGGCGTCGTCGGAAGTGACGCGCCGCGTCGCCGACGCGCTGAAGCTCGTGCAGCTCGGCGATGCGGGCCATCACCTGCCCGCGCAACTGTCGGGCGGGATGCAGCAGCGCGTCGCGCTGGCGCGCGCGCTCGTGATCGAGCCGGACGTGCTGCTGCTCGACGAGCCGCTGTCGGCCCTCGACGCCAACCTGCGCGCGTCGGTGCGCAGCGAATTGAAGGCGCTGCACGAGCGCCTGCCGAACCTGACCGTCGTCTGCGTGACGCACGACCGCGACGACGCGCTCGTGCTGTCCGACCGCGCGCTGCTGATGCGCGACGGCCGCATCGCGCAGCTCGGCACGCCGCAGCAACTGTACGACGCGCCGCAGGACGGCTACGTCGCACGCTATCTCGGCCCGGCGAACCTGCTGCCGCCGCACGTGATCTTCCCGCTCGGCGATCCGCGCCACGACGTGCGCGGCAAGGTCGCGTGCGTGCGCCCCGAGCGCCTGACCGTGATGCCGCCGTCGGCCGGCGGCCTGCACGGTACGGTCGCGTCCGTCGAATGGCAGGGCGCGGACCTGTCGATCGCGGTCGTGATCGACGCGGCGCCCGACGAGCCCGTGCGCGTCACGATGCAACGCGGCCGCGGCGCGGCCCCCGAGCGCGGTGCGCGCGTGTCCCTGCAATGCGAGGCAGACGATGTCGTCCTTATCGAGCCCTGAAGCCGGCCTGCCGCCGCACGTGCTCGCGTCGGCCGCCGCGCATGCCGCCGCCGCGCGGCGCCGCAGGCGCATGGGCGACCTGCACCTGGCCGCGCTCGCGATCGTCGTGCTCGGCCCGCTCGTCGTCTATCCGCTGGTGCGGCTCGTGCTGCTGAGCGTGTCGGGCGATCACGGGCTGAGTTTCGCCGCGTACCGGACCTTCTTCGGCAACCCCGACACGCGCAGCGTGCTGCTGACGACGCTCGGCGTACTGTTCGCGAGCGCCGGCACCGCGTCGGTGCTCGGCGTGCTGCTGGCCGCGCTGCTGTTCTTCAAGCCGTTCCCGGGCGCATCGCTCGTCACGCGCTTCCTGGAGCTGTACGTCGCGTTCCCGTCGTTCCTTGTCGCGTTCACACTGATCTTCCTGTACGGCTCGCAGGGGTCGATCAGCATCGCGCTGCAGCACCTGTTTCATCTCGAGAACCCGCCGCTCGATTTCCTGTTCGGCATCGGCGGCGTGATTCTCGCGCAGACCGTGTTCTATACGCCGTTCGTCGTGCGGCCGACGCTCGCGTCGTTCGCGACGCTCGACCTGCGTCTGATCGAAGCCGCACGCAGCCTCGGCGCACCCGGCTGGATGCTCGCGCGTCGCGTCGTGCTGCCGATCGCGTGGCCGGGCATCGCCGCCGGCACCGTGCTGTGCTTCCTGCTGACGCTGAACGAGTTCGGGATCCTGCTCGTGCTCGGCAGCGCGCGGCTCGTCACGCTGCCGGTCGCGATCTACAGCAGCGCGACCGTCGATCTCGACCTGCCGACCGCGTCGGCCGGCGCGGTCGTGATGCTGGCGTTGTCGCTGGCGCTGTATGCGGTTTATCGCCGGGTGAACCGGCGTGCGACGGGAGGGAACGATGTCCGCTGAATATCGTATCGGGCAAGCCGTGCCGCGCCACCGGATCGGCTGGAGCGACACGCTGCTCGAGCATGCGTCGCGCGCCGCGCTCGCGCTGGCCGCATTCGCGTGCTTCTGGTTGTTCGTGCTGCCGGTCGTCGTCGTCGCGCTGTCGAGCGTGTCGACCCAGTGGTCGGGCACGATTCTGCCGGCCGGCTACAGCCTGCGCTGGTTCGAACGGCTCGGGTCGCCGGAATACGACGCGCTGCTGACGAGCCTCGAAATCGGCTTCGGCGTGTCGGCGATCGGCACGATCCTCGGGCTGTGGCTCGCGCTGGCGCTCGAAGGGCGCGACCGGCGCGGCCTCGGTGCGGTGGTCGACGCGCTCGTGATGGTGCCGAACGGCGTGCCGAGCGTCGTCCTCGGGCTCGCGGTGCTGATCGCGTATCACCAGAAGCCGCTCGACCTGTCGAGCTCGGCGGCGATCGTCGTGCTCGTGCAGCTCGCGCTGATCTTGCCGTTCTGCTATCGCTGCGCGGCCGCCGCGCTGCGCCCGGAGCTGACCGTGCTGCGCGAAGCCGCGGCGAGCCTCGGTGCGCCGCCCGCGATGGTGCTGCGTCGCGTGCTGCTGCCGCAACTCGTGCCGGCGCTGCGCGCGAGCCTCGCGCTCGGCTTCGCGCTGTCGCTCGGCGAGCTCGGGGCGACGCTGACGGTCTATCCGCCCGGCTTCGCGACCGTGCCGATCGTCGTGATCGGCCAGGTCGAGCGCGGTTACTACCTTCCGGCATCGGCGCTGTCGCTGCTGATGCTCGGCGCGTCGCTCGCGGCGCTGCTGCTGATCGCTGCGCGCGTGCCGCGCGGCAAGCGGGCGGCCTCATGAACGCCGCGTTCGCATTGCGCCAACCCGGCGACGCGTCGGCGGCCGGTACCTCGACGGCGCTTGCGGGTCGCTCGGTCGACGTCAACGGCCGCCGCTACCGGCTGCCGGTCGAGCCGACCGTCGTCGTCTGCGTCGACGGCTGCGAGTACGACTATCTCGAACGGGCGGTGGCAGCGGGTGTCGCGCCGTTCACCGCCCGGATGATCGCGGAAGGCACGGCCTGGCGCGCCGATTGCGTCGTGCCGACCTTCACCAACCCGAACAACCTGTCGATCGTCTGCGGCGTGCCGCCGTCGGTCCACGGGATCTGCGGCAACTATTTCTGGGATCCGGCCGCCGACGGCGGGCGCGGTGCCGAAGTGATGATGAACGACCCGGCCTACCTGCGCGCCGGCACGCTGCTCGCGGCAGCGTCCGAAGCCGGTGCGCGGGTGGCCGTCGTGACAGCGAAGGACAAGCTGCGCCGGCTGCTCGGCTGGCAGATGCGCGGCATCTGCTTTTCCGCCGAGAAGGCCGCGCAGGCGAATCTCGCGGAAAACGGGATCGTCGACGTGCTCGACTGGGTCGGCCTGCCGTCGCCGGACGTCTACAGCGCGGCCCTGTCCGAATTCGTGTTCGCGGCCGGCGTACGGCTCGCGCAGACCCGGCAGGTCGACCTGATGTACCTGTCGACCACCGACTACGTGCAGCACAAGTGCGAGCCGGGCAGTGCGGGCGCGAACGCGTTCTACGCGATGATGGACGGCTACCTCGCGCAGCTCGACGCGCTCGGCTGGGCGATCGGCCTCACCGCCGACCACGGGATGAACGCGAAGCACGACCCGGCGACGGGCCGCCCGAACGTGATCTATCTGCAGGATGCCTGCGACGGCTGGTACGGTGCACAGGCTGCGCGCGTGATCCTGCCGATCACCGATCCGTACGTCGTGCACCACGGCGCGCTTGGTTCGTTCGCGACGATCTACCTGGCGCCGTGCGTCGACCGGGCCGAGGCGATGTGGCGTGTCGGTAGCCTCGATGGTGTCGAACTCGTGCTCGACAACGCGGAGGCTGCCGCACGTTTCGAGCTGCCGGCCGACCGGATCGGCGATCTCGTCGTGATCGGCCGCCGCGACATGACGCTCGGCACGCGCGAGCGCGAGCACGACCTGTCGGGCCTCACGGTGCCGCTGCGTTCGCACGGCGGCGTGTCGGAGCAGGAAGTGCCGCTGCTGTTCAACCGGCGCATCGAGCGGGACGATCCCGCGCGTCGCCCGCGCAACTTCGACGTGTTCGATTTGGTGCTGAACCGGGTCACGACATGATGGCGCATCCCCGGCAAGACCATCCGGCGTTTCGCGCAGAGGCGCTGCGCTGGTGCGGCACGCGTGCGATGCGCGCACGCACGCTCGACGTCACCGACCCGTACACGGGCACGCGCGTCGGCACGGCGTCGCTCGCGAGCGTCGACGACGTGCGCGCGGCGTTCGATTACGCGATGGCCTACCGGCCGAAGCTCACGCGCTACGAGCGTTCGCAGATCCTCGAACGTGCGGCCGCGCTGCTGCGCGAGCGCACCGAGGAAGCGTCCGACCTGATCACGCTCGAATCGGGGCTGTCGAAGCAGGATTCCCGCTACGAGATCGGCCGCGTCGCCGACGTGCTGAAGCTCGCGGCGGTCGAGGCATTGCGCGACGATTCGCAAAGTTTCTCGTGCGACCTGACGCCTCATGGCAAGGCACGGCGCGTGTTTTCGCAGCGGCAGCCGCTCGACGGCGTGATCGTCGCGATCACGCCGTTCAATCACCCGATGAACCAGGTGGCGCACAAGATCGCGCCGGCGATCGCGACGAACAACCGCGTGATCGTGAAGCCGTCGGAGAAGGTGCCGCTGTCGGCGTTCTATCTGGCCGACCTGCTGTATGAGGCCGGGCTGCCCGAGCCGATGCTGCAGGTGCTGACCGGCGACCCGGCCGAGATCGCGGACGAACTCGTCACGCATCCGCATGCGTCGCTGATCACGTTCACGGGCGGCGTCGCGATCGGCAAGGCGATTGCCGCGCGGGCCGGCTACCGGCGCATCGTGCTGGAGCTGGGCGGCAACGATCCGCTGATCGTCCTCGACGATGCCGATCTCGAACGCGCGGCATCGCTGGCGGTGCTCGGCTCGTACCGGAACTCCGGCCAGCGCTGCACGGCCGTCAAGCGGATGCTGGTACAGCGCTCGATCGCACCGGCATTCACCGAATTGCTCGTCGAGAAGACGCGCGCGTGGAAGTACGGCGATCCGTTCGATCCCGCGAACGAAATGGGCACGGTGATCGACGAGGCGGCGGCGCGGCTGTTCGAGGCGCGCGTGGACGAGGCGGTCGCGCAGGGCGCGCGTCTGCTGACCGGCAACGTGCGGCGCGGCGCGTTGTATTCACCGACCGTGCTCGACAACGTCGATCCGTCGATGACGATCGTGCGCGAGGAAACCTTCGGGCCGGTGTCGCCGGTGATCGCGTTCGATACGATCGACGACGCGATCCGGATCAGCAACGGGACGGCGTTCGGGCTGTCGTCGGGGCTGTGTACAGACAGCACGGCGGCGGTCGTGCGGTTCGTGAACGAACTGAACGTCGGTACGGTGAATGTATGGGAAGTGCCCGGCTACCGGATCGAGCTGTCGCCGTTCGGCGGAATCAAGGATTCGGGGCTCGGTTACAAGGAAGGCGTTCAGGAGGCGATGAAGAGCTTCACGAACCTGAAGACGTTTTCGCTGCCGTGGGAGTAAGGGAATGGCATTGACGGTGGAAGCGATCCACGTGCTGTACCGCGAGCATGGCCATGTGGCCTATAGCGGAGAGCCGGTCACGCAGCTCGAGCATGCGTTGCAGAGCGGCATGCTGGCGGAGGAGGCGGGCGCGAATGAGGCGCTGGTCGCGGCGGCGTTCCTGCACGACCTCGGCCATCTGCTGAACCGCCAGGGCGAAACGCCGAGCGCACGCGGGATCGACGATCTGCATCAGTATTACGTGCTGCCGTTCCTGCGGCCGCTGTTTTCCGATGCGGTGCTGGAACCGATCCGGCTGCATGTCGATGCGAAGCGCTGCCTGTGCCGCACGGACACCGGTTACTTCGAGCGCCTGTCGCCGGACTCGGTGCGCAGTCTCGCGCTGCAGGGCGGCATCTTCAGCGAAGAGGAGACGGCGGTGTTCCTGCAGCGTCCGTTCGCGGAGGATGCGCTGCGTCTGCGCCGCTGGGACGACACGGCGAAGGAGGAGGGAAAAGTGACGCCGGATCTCGATCACTATATGGAGATCGTTGCGCGCCAGGTGCGCACGGCCTGACGGTTCGGCGGCCTCTATATAAGGCTCCGCACGCGGCAGCGTGCGGAGCCTTATATTTTTTGCGAAACCCCTTGCGCGATTGCCGTCAGGTGCATAGAATCACGCCTCTTTCGCGCTAACGGAAACGCGGCGCGGGAGGAAG
>NZ_QTQI01000024.1 GCF_003853705.1 Burkholderia sp. Bp8992
ACCAGTGTCGTCGAGGGCATCAACAACACCATCAAGGTCATCAAGCGTCGGGCTTACGGGTACCGCGACGAGGAATACTTCTTCCTCAAAATCCGTGCCGCGTTCCCCGGTAATCCGCGATGAACCAAAATTTTGCGGCGGGAAGTGATCACATTTCGTTTAAATGTGGACCGTGCCCGCACCGTGAGCCAATGCCCGCAAGGCCTCGCGCTCCGGCCCTTCGAACTCGATGCCTCACGTTCCCACGCGAACACGCAATGATCGTCAAACAGCGGACGCGAAACGCTGCGTGCCGCCTCGCCGCCGCCCAGGCGCGACCGCACCGGTCATGCGCCGCTGGCCCCCGCCCGAGGAGCCGCGACAAACCTACTGCTCGCGTCGGGTACTCAGGATGTCGCGCGGAATCGACGCGATCAGCACGCAACTGACCAGCAGGCAGGCGCCCAGCGCGTAAGTGCCGTTGTTGATGTTGCCGGTCATTTCCTTCGCGATGCCGGTGATCATCGAGCCCGTGAAGCCCGACAGGTTGCCCACCGAGTTGATCAGCGCGATACCGGCAGCCGCGGCCGTGCCGGACAGGATCTGCCCCGGAAAGGTCCAGTAGATCGGCATCAGCGCGAGGATGCCGCACGTCGCGACGGTCAGGAACAGGATCGACAGCGCCACGTTCTGCGCACAGGCCGCGCTCGCGATCAGGCAGACGCCGCCGATCAGCGCAGGAATCGCCGCGTGCAGGCGGCGTTCGCCGGTCCTGCGCGAGTGCGATGCGTTCCACACCATCGCGAAGATGGCGGTCAGGTACGGAATGGCCGTCAGCAAACCGATATGCACCGGGCTTTGCACGCCCGACGCGCGAATGATCGACGGCAGCCAGAAGGCCAGCCCGTAGAAGCCGGTATTGAACGTGAGCAGGATGAAGGTGAGCAGCCAGACGCGCGGGCTGCGCAACGCGGCGCCGATGCTGTGCGACTTGTGCGCGGCCTCGGATTCGAGGTTGCGCGACAGCACCGCCTTTTCGTCGGCGGACAGCCATTTCGCCGACTGCGGGCCGTCGCCGAGGCAGGCCAGCACGATGAATGCGACCACGATCGACGGCAGCCCTTCGAGCAGCAGCATCCATTGCCAGCCGCTCATGCCCGACAAGCCGTGCGTCTGCTGCATCAGCCAGCCGGACACCACGCTACCCAGCGTCAGGCTCAGCGGAATCGCCACCAGGAAGCCCGACATCGCCACGCTCTGGCGGCGCGCCGGGAACCAGTAGTTCATGTACAGGATGACGCCCGGAAAAAAGCCCGCTTCGCACAGGCCCAGCAGGAAGCGCAGCGTGTAGAACATGGTGGTCGTCTGCACGTGGAAGAACTGCGCGAGCGGCACGATGAACGCCATCGACGACGACACGATGCCCCACGTGATCATGATCCGCGCGATCCAGAAGCGGGCGCCGTAGCGATGCAGCAACAGGTTGCTGGGCATCTCGAACAGGAAGTAGCCCCAGAAGAAAATGCTGGCGCCGAGCGCATACACGCCGTCGCTCAGATGCAGGTCGTCGAGCATCTGCAGCTTCGCGAAGCCGACGTTGACGCGGTCCAGGTAGGCCACGACGTAGCACAGCAGCAGCAATGGCAGGATGCGCCGCATGACCTTGCGATAGAGGGCGTCTTCGGACGAGTCGGCCGCGGCAGGTGCTGCCGCGGCCTGTGTAATGGATGGCATCGGTCTGTCTCCTGATTGTGTAGGTCTTCTTCGTACCGGCGAGTCCGTTGATGCATCGATGTTACCGATAACATTTCGTGACAAAAAAAAGCCGACGAGGCGACGGGAGCGATCGGCACGCTGATACCGGTAACAAATTCGAAGGTAGCATGCAGCGACAGCCACGTACAAGTCCCGCCGGACGAGTGCTTTCCCTAGTGCGGTCGCCGCTGCGACGGGCGCGCGCCGACCGGCCTGCACGGTATGCCGCACCGGTATGATGTAGCCTTTCCAGCTTTCTCCCGATCGCCCTTCCGATGCCCAGTCCCACCGCCGTCCGGCCTGCCGGGCCGCCCCGCATGTCCGACGTAGCGCGCCTTGCCGGCGTATCGAAGATGACGGTGTCGCGCGTGCTCGCCGGCCACAGCGTGGCCGCGGAGACGCGCGCACGGGTCTGCGAGGCCATCGACCAGCTCGGCTATGTGGCCGACGCTGCCGCCGGTGCGCTGTCGTCGGGGCGGTCGGAATTCGTCGCGGTGCTGGTGCCGTCGCTGTCGAGTTCCAACTTCTCCGACACCGTGCGCGGCCTGACCGATGCGCTCGAACCGCACGGCCTCCAGCTGCTGCTCGGCGACACCGACTACGACCTGGAACGTGAAGAACGGCTGGTACGCTCGATGCTGCGGCACCAGCCGCGCTGCATCGCGCTGACGGGTGCGCAACACACCGATGCGACGCGCAAGGTGCTCGAGCGCTCGGCGATTCCCGTGGTCGAGATGTGGGACCTGCCCACGCGTCCCATCGACACCGCCGTCGGCTTCTCGAACGTGCGCGCCGCCCGCGCGATGGTGCGCCACCTGGCCGAGCGCGGTTACCGGCGCATCGGCTTTCTCGTCGGCGCCAGCGAACTGGATCGCCGCGGCCTGGACCGGCTCAAGGGATACCAGGCGGAAATCAAGGCGCTGGGGCTGGGCGAACCGCGCGTCGTGCGGCTGGGCGAATCGCCGATCACGATGAGCCACGGCGGCCCTGCGATGGCCGCCCTGCTGGAAAAATGGCCGGACACCGATGCGGTGATGTGCGTGAGCGACATGTCTGCATTCGGCGCGATCATGGAATGTCACCGGCGCGGGCTCGCCGTGCCGGCCGACATCGCCGTGGCCGGCTTCGGCAACTTCGAAGTGGCGACATGCTGCCACCCGACCATCACGACCGTGTCGGTCGACGCGTACGGGATCGGGCTACGCACGGGCGAAGCGTTGCTGGCGGCGCTGCAGGCGCGTGACAGCGGCGCGCCGGCCGAGTCGCACAGCATCCGTATCGACTACACGATCATCGCGCGGGAAAGCGCCTGACGGGGCGACGGCCGCGCACGTCCCCAGGCGCGACGTGTGCGGCTTCGCACCGCCCCCGCGCCCTCACCTTCGCCACGCGCGCACGAAATCCCTTCCGCAACGCAAAAACCCCGTGCTAACATCCAATCGATGTTACCGGTAACTATCCGGCACGCACAAGATCACAAAGGCCCCTTCGGAGACAGCCCGCCATGTCACAGACCCCTCGCCGTCTGCGCAGCCAGGAATGGTTCGACGATCCCGCGCACGCAGACATGACCGCGCTCTATGTCGAGCGCTTCATGAACTACGGGCTGACGCGCGAGGAACTGCAGTCGGGCCGCCCCGTCATCGGTATCGCGCAAACGGGCAGCGACCTCGCGCCGTGCAACCGCCATCACATCGAACTGGCGGAACGCACCAAGGCGGGCATTCGCGACGCGGGCGGCATTCCGATGGAGTTCCCCGTGCATCCGCTGGCCGAGCAAAGCCGCCGGCCCACGGCTGCGCTCGACCGCAACCTGGCCTATCTCGGGCTGGTGGAAGTGCTGCACGGCTTTCCGCTCGACGGCGTGGTGCTGACGACCGGCTGCGACAAGACCACGCCGGCCTGCCTGATGGCGGCCGCTACCGTCGACCTGCCCGCGATCGTGCTGTCGGGCGGGCCGATGCTCGACGGCTGGCACGAAGGCAAGCGGGTCGGCTCGGGCACGGTGATCTGGCATGCCCGCAACCTGCTCGCGGCCGGCGAGATCGACTACGAAGGCTTCATGAAGCTGACCACGGCTTCGTCGCCGTCGATCGGCCATTGCAATACGATGGGCACCGCGCTGTCGATGAACAGTCTGGCGGAAGCGCTGGGCATGTCGCTGCCGGGATGCGCGAGCATTCCCGCGGCCTATCGCGAGCGCGGCCAGATGGCTTACGCGACCGGCAAGCGCGCGGTCGAGCTCGTTCGCGAAGACCTGCGCCCGTCGAAAATCATGACGCGCGCGGCATTCGAGAATGCGATCGTCGTGGCCTCCGCGCTCGGCGCGTCGACCAACTGCCCGCCGCACCTGATCGCGATTGCGCGCCACATGGGTGTCGAACTGAGCCTGGACGACTGGCAGCGCTTCGGTGAAGCCGTGCCGCTGCTCGTCAACTGCATGCCGGCCGGCGAATACCTCGGGGAGAGCTTCCACCGCGCCGGCGGCGTGCCCGCCGTGCTGCGCCAGCTCGATGCGGCCGGCCTGCTGCGGCGCGACTGCCCGACCGTGTCGGGCCGCGCGATCGGCGAGATCGCCGACACCGCGCAGGACGCCGACCGCGACGTGATCCGTACGCCCGACGCGCCGCTCAAGCACGGCGCCGGCTTCGTGGTGCTGTCGGGCAACTTCTTCGACAGCGCCATCATGAAGATGTCGGTGGTCGGCGACGCGTTCCGCCGCACCTACCTGGCCGAGCCGGGCGCGGAGAATACGTTCGAGGCGCGCGCGATCGTGTTCGACGGCCCCGAGGACTACCACGCCCGCATCAACGATCCCGCGCTGAACATCGACGAACGCTGCATCCTGGTGATCCGCGGCTGCGGCACGGTCGGCTACCCGGGCAGCTCGGAAGTCGTCAACATGGCGCCGCCCGCCGAGCTGGTGAAGCGCGGCGTGACATCGCTGCCCTGCCTGGGAGACGGCCGCCAGAGCGGCACATCGGCCAGCCCGTCGATCCTGAACGTGTCGCCGGAGGCGGCGGTCGGCGGCGGCCTGGCCCTGCTGCGCACGAACGACCGCATTCGCGTGGACCTGAATCGCCGCAGCGTCGACGTGCTCGTCGACGAAGACGAACTCGCGCGCCGCCGCGAGACCGCAAGCTTCACCGTGCCGCAGGCGCAGACGCCCTGGCAGGAGCTGTATCGCCGGTTCGTGGGCCAGTTGTCCACCGGCGGCTGCCTCGAACCGGCCACGCTGTACCTGAAGGTCATCGAGCAGCGCGGCAACCCGCGCCATTCGCACTGATCCCACCGTCCACGACTCCTGCCGAGCTGACCATGCGTACTCCTTCCGTTTCCGATTGCCTGCCGCACGACCTCGCACACGCACTGCTGATCGGCCGCGTCTGGCGGCATGACGGTGCCCACGCGGGCCCGAGCGTCGTCGCCGTGCGCGGCGGCGAAGTGTTCGACATCACGCGCACCGTGCCGACCACCGCCGACCTGTTCGACCGCCCCGATGCAGTCGCCGTCGCGCGCACCGCGTCCGGCGAATCGCTCGGCCGCATCGAGCCGTTGCTGCAGGCGACGCTGGACGGCACGCCCGGCGCCACGCGCCTGCTCGCGCCGTGCGACGTGCAGGCAATCAAGGCGTGCGGCGTGACCTTTGCCGTGAGCCTGATCGAGCGCGTGATCGAGGAACAGGCCGGCGGCGATCCAGCCAGAGCGCGGGAGGTACGCGACACCATCGCCGCGACCATCGGCACCGATCTGTCGAAGATCGTGCCGGGCTCGGAAGCCGCGCTGCGCCTGAAGGCGGAACTCGAGCGCCGCGGCGCGTGGTCGCAATACATGGAAGTCGGCATCGGCCCGGATGCCGAGGTGTTCTCCAAGGCGCAGCCGATGTCCGCGGTCGGCTTCGGCGCGGATGTCGGCCTGCTGCCCGTGTCGGTGTGGAACAACCCGGAACCGGAGATCGTGCTCGCGGTCGCCAGCGACGGCAGGCCGGTCGGCGCCACGCTCGGCAACGACGTGAACCTGCGCGACATCGAAGGCCGCTCGGCGCTGCTGCTCGGCAAATGCAAGGACAACAACGGCTCCTGCGCGATCGGCCCGTTCGTGCGGCTGTTCGACGACGGCTTCACGCTGGACAGCGTACGGCAGGCCAGCGTGTCGCTGCGTGTCGAAGGCGCGGACGACGGCTTCGTCCTCGACGGCATCAGCCACATGCGCGAGATCAGCCGCGACCCGGCCGACCTCGTCGCGCAGACCTGCGGCGCGCATCACCAGTATCCGGACGGCTTCATGCTGTTCCTCGGCACGATGTTCTCGCCGATCCAGGATCGCGACGCGCCCGGCGGCGGATTCACGCATCACATCGGCGACCGCGTCACGATCTCCACACCCGCGCTCGGCGCACTCGTCAACACCGTGCGGCTGTGCACGGAGATCGCGCCGTGGACCTTCGGCGTGCGCGCGCTGTATGCGAACCTGGCCGCGCGCGGGCTGCTTGCCGAGTGAAAACGGGAAGACGCGACGCCATGCAGCCCTTCGCGAACGACATCGACCAAGCGTAGGCGAAGCGGTATGAAACGGGCGTTCGCGCCGGCACGCACGTAGCCGGCCGCCACCTCCCGCCCCGCACGCTCGCCGAGCCGGCACGGCCGCGTCGAGCGGCGCCGCCGGTTGCTCCCTCGGGCCCGAAGGTCGTTCCGGCGGCGCTCCACGTGTTCGGCGGACGCGATTCGCCCCACCGGCGCCTCGTCGGCTGCGACAATACGGCGGCTGAGTCAATTCGAGGTGTCGATGGAACTGAGGCAACTGCGCTATTTCGTCAGCGTCGTGGAACACGGCAGCATGGGCAAGGCCGCGCTGGAACTGGGCGTGGTGACGTCCGCACTGAGCCAGCAGATCAGCCGGCTCGAGAGCGAGTTGTCCACGCGCCTGCTGCAGCGCACCTCCACGGGCGTCGTGCCGACGGACGCCGGCCTTGCATTCTGGAGACAGGCGCAACTCGCGTTGCGCCACGTCGACGATGCGGCGCTTGCCGCGCGTCAGGCGCGCCTGTCGGGGCACGTCAGCGTCGGGCTGGCGCCCAGTACGACCGGCGTACTCGGTCTCGCGTTCATGCAGGCGATGCGACAGCGCTATCCGGACGTCCGGCTGCGCATGGTCGAGAGCCTGTCGGGCTATCTCGGCGCGATGCTGAGTGCGCGGCAAATCGACCTCGCGATCCTGTTTCGTGAAGAACCCGCGCAGCGCTGGAGCGTGATGCCGTTGCTCGACGAGCATCTGTTCGTGATCGGCGCCCCCGGCCTGCCGGGCATGCCCGCCGGCCCGCACGTCCATCTGGCGGACCTCGGCGCCGTGCCGCTGATCCTGCCGAGCGGCCCGCATGGCTTGCGCGCGTTGCTGGATGTCGCATTCGCGCGCACCGGCTTCACCCCGCACATTGCCGCCGAAGTCGACGGCCTCGCGATGTTGATGGATGCGGTGCGCGGCGGCCTCGGTGCGACCATTCAACCGGGCGCGGCGCTCGCGCGGCTGGAAAACGCCGCGCTCGCGAGCGTCCCGGTCGCGGACGCCCAGGCGACGAGGCCGAACCTGATCGCGAGCGTCTCCGACGACGAGTTGTCGCCCGCCGGGCTCGCCGCGCGGGTCGTCCTCGCCGACGTGGCGCGCGAGATCGTCGCGGCCGGCGGGTGGCCCGGCGCCACGCTGCGCGAGCCGCCTCTTCACAAAAACTGAAGACGTGTTGCCGCTCCGCTGATGGCGGCATGCGAGGCCGATCCGTAGAGTGCGTCTCAAAGGAGACAACTCAGATGGTCGATGTTCTCGTAATCGGCGGCGGCAACGCGGCGCTGTGCGCCGCATTGATGGCGCGCGAAGCCGGCGCCTCGGTGCTGCTGCTCGAAGCGGCGCCGCGCGAATGGCGCGGCGGAAACTCCCAGCACACCCGCAACCTGCGCTGCATGCACGACGGCCCGCAGGACGTGCTGGTCGGCGCCTATCCGGAAGAAGAGTACTGGCAGGACCTGCTGAAGGTCACCGGCGGCATTACCAACGAGGCGCTGGCCCGGCTCGCGATCCGCGCGTCGGCGACCTGCCGCCCGTGGATGCGCGCACATGGCGTGCGGTTTCAGCCGCCGTTGTCCGGCGCACTGCACGTGGCGCGAACCAACGCATTCTTCATGGGCGGCGGCAAAGCGCTCGTGAACGCGTATTACCGCAGCGCCGAAGCGCTCGGCGTGCAGATTCGCTACGACACGCCCGTCGACGCAATCGAGCTCGACGGCGAACGTTTCGTCGCCGCGCGTAGCGGAAGCCGGCGCTTCGAGGCGCGCAGCTGCGTGCTCGCGGCGGGCGGCTTCGAATCCAACCGCGAATGGCTGCGTGAGGCGTGGGGACAAAACGAGCGTGGCGAGTGGCCCGCCGACAATTTCCTCATCCGCGGCACGCGGTTCAACCAGGGCGTCCTGCTCAAGGCGATGCTCGACGCCGGCGCGGATGCGATCGGCGATCCGTCGCAGTCGCATTGCGTCGCGATCGACGCACGCGCGCCGCTCTACGACGGCGGCATCTGCACGCGGATCGATTGCGTATCGCTCGGTATCGTCGTCAACCGCGATGCGCAGCGCTTCTACGACGAGGGCGAAGACTTCTGGCCGAAGCGTTATGCGATCTGGGGCCGCCTCGTCGCGCAGCAGCCGGCGCAGACCGCCTACTCGATCATCGATGCCAAGGCCGTCGGACGCTTCATGCCGCCGGTATTTCCGGGCACCCGCGCCGATTCGCTGCGGGAACTCGCGCGCCGGCTGGACCTGCCCGAACGTGCGTTCGTCGACACGCTGCGCGCGTACAACGCCGCATGCCGGGCAGGCACGTTCGATCACACGACGCTCGACGACTGCCGTACCGAAGGCATCAGTCCCGCGAAAACCCACTGGGCACGCCCGATCGATACGCCGCCCTTCTTCGGCTACGCGCTGCGTCCCGGCATCACGTTTACGTATCTCGGGCTGAAGGTCAACGAACGCGCGCAGGTCCATTTCGGCGGACGGCCGAGCGGCAACCTGTTCGTGGCCGGCGAGATGATGGCCGGCAACGTGCTCGGCAAGGGTTACACGGCGGGCGTCGGAATGTCGATCGGCACCGCGTTCGGACGTATCGCGGGCACCGAGGCGGCGAAGGCCGCGCAAACGACCGGAGTTCAACGTGCACAATATTGAAGAACACCTTCGCGACGCCCAGGCGCTCGCGCCCGTCGGCCGGCCGTCGAAACGCGCGAGCGGTGCCGACGTGATTCGCATCGTGCCCGTCACCGACAACGAAGCGGAAGTCGCGCGCCAGATGCAGATCTGCAATGCATGCCGCTACTGCGAAGGATTTTGCGCGGTCTTTCCTGCGATGACGCGCCGGCTCGAGTTCGCGAAGGCGGACGTCAACTACCTGGCCAACCTGTGCCACAACTGCGGCGCGTGCTATCACGCATGCCAATATGCGCCCCCGCACGAATTCGCGGTGAACGTGCCGAAGGCGATGGCGCAGGTCCGGCTCGATACGTATGTCGAGTATGCGTGGCCCGCCGCGCTGGGCAAGCTCTACAGGCGCAACGGCCTGACCGTCGCCCTCGCGCTGGCGATCGGCCTGGCGCTGTTCCTGATGCTCGGCGTCGCGATGCACGGCTCGCTGCTGAACGGCCCGTCGGGCGGCCGTTTCTATGCGGTCTTTCCGCACAACCTGCTCGCCGCGATGTTCGGCGCGGTGTTCGGCCTCGCCGTTCTGGCGCTCGGTGTCGGCGTGACGCGCTTCTGGCGCGACGTGTCGTCGGGCACGGCAAGCATGCCGGCGGTTGCCGAAGCGGCAAAGCACGCGCTCGCGCTGACCTATCTCGACGGCGGCCACGGCGACGGCTGCAACGAGGCGGACGATGCGTTCACGCTCGCGCGGCGCCGGTTTCACCACTTCACGTTCTACGGCTTCATGCTGTGCTTTGCCGCCACGCTCGTGGCGACCTTCTATCACTATGCGCTGGACCTGCACGCGCCGTACGCGTTCCTGAGCCTGCCCGTGCTGCTCGGCACCGCCGGCGGAATCGGCCTGCTGATCGGGCCTGCCGGCCTCCTGTGGCTCAACCTGCGGCGCGACCCCGCGCGGACCGATCCGGCGCAACGCCCGATGGACCGCGGCTTCATTGCGCTGCTGATGCTCGTGAGCGCGTCGGGGCTGGCACTGCTCGCGTGGCGCGACAGCAGCGCGATGGCGATACTGCTCGCCGTTCATCTCGGCATCGTGATGGCCCTCTTCGCGACGTTGCCGTACGGAAAATTCGCGCACGGCATCTTTCGCTGCGCGGCACTGCTCAAGTCGTCGATCGAAAAGCGCCAGGCCAACCGCCTGCAACTCGGCTCGGACTGAATCGGGCCACACGAAGCAGTCCGGTTTCCGGGCCGCTTCGCACAATACATCCAACGGAGACACCCCATGCATCCCTCACCGTCAACCGCGCCGGACGGCACGGCCGCAGGCACGTCGAAGCTCGGCGCGGTCCTGCGCGTGACCAGCGGCAATTTTCTCGAGCAGTTCGATTTCTTCCTGTTCGGCTTCTATGCGACCAGCATCTCCCGGGTCTTCTTTCCGGCGGCGAGCGAGTTCGCGTCGCTGTTGCTGACGTTTGCCGTCTTCGGCGCCGGTTTCCTGATGCGCCCGCTCGGCGCGATCGTGCTCGGCGCGTACATCGACGAAGTGGGAAGACGCAAAGGCCTGATCGTGACGCTCTCGATCATGGCGAGCGGCACGATCCTGATCGCGTGCGTGCCGGGGTACGCGACGATCGGGCTTGCCGCCCCGGCGCTGGTGCTGCTGGGACGCCTGCTGCAGGGCTTCTCCGCGGGTGCCGAGCTGGGCGGCGTGTCGGTCTATCTCGCGGAAATGGCGACGCCCGGGCACCGGGGCTTCTATACGAGCTGGCAGTCGGCAAGCCAGCAGGTCGCGATCGTCATCGCGGCGGCCCTGGGCTATCTGCTGAATCATCTGCTGACGAGCCAGGAAATCGGTGCATGGGGCTGGCGCATCCCGTTCTTCATCGGCTGCGCGATCGTTCCGGTCATTTTCCTGCTTCGCCGGACGCTGCAGGAAACGGCCGAATTCAAGGCGCGCACCCATCATCCGCGTGCACGCGAGGTATTCGCGACGATGCTGCGGAACTGGCGCACGGTGTTGGCCGGCATGCTGCTCGTCGCGATGACCACGACGACGTTCTACCTCATCACGGTCTACACGCCGACGTTCGGCAGGGCCGTCCTGAAACTGTCCACGGCGGACAGCCTGATCGTCACGCTGTGCGTGGGCGTATCGAATTTCTTCTGGCTGCCGGTCGGCGGTGCGCTGTCGGACCGCATCGGCCGCAAGCCGATTCTCGTCGCCATCGCCGTCGCGGCCATCGTGACGTCGTATCCCGCGCTCGCGTGGCTTTCGTCCGCGCCCAGCTTCGGCCGCATGCTGGCCGTGCTGCTGTGGCTCTCCTTCTTCTTCGGCATGTACAACGGCGCCATGGTTGCAGCGCTGACCGAAATCATGCCCGCCAGTGTCCGCGTGGCCGGTTTCTCGCTTGCATTCAGCCTCGCGACCGCGGTCTTTGGCGGCTTCACGCCCGCGGTGTCGACCTACCTGATCGAGGTGACGGGCGACAAGGCCGCGCCCGGCTACTGGCTCAGCTTCGCCGCATGCTGCGGGCTGCTTGCAACGCTGTCGCTGTATCGCAAGGGCGGCGCGGCGCAGCGTTCGGCTTCACCTGCTTGAGCGGCACGGCACGGCCCAGCTTCATCGCAGCACGGTAACGCCGGCAGAATCATGCACAATACGCCGCATCTGACAGGCGGAGACCGGCCCGTGGCAATCAACTTCGATTTAACCGACTTGCAGGCGTTTCGCGCGGTAGTGGAAATGGGGAGTTTCCGCAAGGCCGCGGAGGCGGTCAGCCTCTCCCAGCCTGCCTTGAGTCGCCGGATCGACAAGCTCGAGGACGCGCTCGGCGTGCGCCTCTTCGAGCGCACCACACGCAGCGTCACGCTCACCACCGTCGGCCGCGTGTTCGCGCAGAGTGCCGAGCAGTTGCTCGACGATCTCGACGCAGCCCTGCTCGGCATTCGCGACGTTTCGTCGAGCCGACTGGGCCATGTGACCATCGCGTGCGTTCCGTCGGTGGCCTACTACTTTCTGCCCACCGTCATCGCGAGCTATCATCAGCGCTTTCCCCGCATCCGGGTCAAACTGCTGGACGCGAGCGCGAACGAGGTGCTGGGCGCCGTGATCAGCGGCGAGGCCGATTTCGGCGTGAGCTTCATGGGCAGCCAGGAAGCCGAGATCGAGTTCAAGGTGTTGCTGCAGGAGCGGTTCGTTGCCGCCTGCCGCCGCGACCACCCGCTCGCGCGCAAGAAGCGCGTGACCTGGAGCGAACTTTACGAGCACGACTACGTGTCGGTGGACAAGACGTCCGGTAACCGTCTGTTGCTCGACCAGGCGCTGGCCGCCGTGGCGCCGCGCGGGCCGAGCGTCTGCGAGGCGCGCCACGTCACGACGCTGCTCGGATTGATCGAGGCGGGGCTCGGCGTCGCCGCCGTGCCCTCGATGGCGATGCCCGGGCACGACCATCCGATTCTCACGAGCGTGCCGCTCGTCGAACCGGTCGTCAAACGACGCGTGGGGATCGTGAAACGACGCGGACGGCCGCTCACGCCGGCGGCCGAAGCCTTTCACCGGATGGTCATCGACGCGAAGCGCGGCGGTAGCGCACCGGTATGACAACGACAAAGAAGACGCGAAGGAAGACGGGACAGTGAGGTTGGCCAGGCTGCTTAGATCGCTTTACGTGCAGGTCCTGCTCGCGATGATGCTCGGCGTGACCGTCGGTCACGCGTGGCCGGCGGCAGGCGCCATGCTCAAGCCCCTGAGCGATGCGTTCGTCGGGCTCGTGCGGATGACCATCGCGCCCATCGTCTTTTGCACGATCGTATCGGGCATCACGTCGCTGGCGAGCGGGCAGGCAATCGGCCGGACGATCGTCCGGGCGCTGGCACTCTTCTACCTGCTGACCGCCGTCGCGCTCGCGATCGGACTCGTCACTGCGTTCGTGCTGCAACCCGGCGCCGGCATGCACATCGACGTGCACCATCTCGATTCGAGCATCATCGCCCGGTATGTGAAGCATGCGCAGCCGCCCGGGCTCGTGACCTTCGCGCTGAGCGTGATCCCCGATACGATGCTCGGCGCGTTCGAGAAAGGCGAGGTGCTGCCGGTGCTGCTGCTGTCGCTGCTGTTCGGCTTCTCGCTGAACGCACATCCGCGAGCCGGCCGGCCCGTTCTTGCGCTGATCGACGGTATCGGCCAGGTCGTCTTTCGCGTGCTCGCGATGATCATGCGGCTCGCGCCGCTCGGCGCATTCGGCGCGATGGCTTTCACGGTGGGCCGCTTCGGGATCGGCTCGGTCGGCTCGCTTGCGAAGCTGATGTTGTCCTTCTACGTGGCATGCGCGCTGTTCGTCGCGCTGGTGCTCGCACCGCTCGCGCGGCTGCACGGCTTCGCGCTGTGGCGGCTCTTGCGCTACATGCGCGAGGAGTTGCTGATCGTCCTGGCGACGTCCTCCACGGAGCCCGTTCTGCCGCGCCTGATCGTCAAGCTGGAGGCGCTCGGTTGCGACAAGGGCGTCGTGGGGCTCGTGCTGCCGGCAGGCTACTCCTTCAATCTGGACGGTACGGCGATCTACCTGACGCTCGCGGCGCTGTTCATCGCGCAGGCGTGCGACGTGCCGCTCTCCGCGTCGCAGATCGCGGTGATGCTCGCGATCATGCTGCTCACGTCGAAGGGCGCGGCCGGCGTGTCCGGCAGCGGACTGGTTGCGCTGGTCGCCACGCTCGTCGTCATGCCCGACCTGCCCGTCGCCGGCGTGGCGCTGCTGGTCGGCATCGACCGCTTCCTGTCCGAGGCACGCGCGCTGACGAGCGTGATCAGCAATGCCTGCGCGGTGATCTTCGTTTCGTTGTGGGAAGGTGCGTGCGATCGTGCGCGTCTTGCGCAGAAGCTCGCCGCAGCCGGGCCGGTATCCGCGGACGGGGCCGATGCAGACGGTTCCGCCGGCGATGCCGACGGTGACGGGAAGGCTGTCTGACGCAAGCCTTCCCGCCGATCGACGCTCAATGAGCGGAAACGGAATCCAGTCCGGTCGATTTCACGTCGGCCTGCACGTCGGGCGACGCGAGATAGTCGAGCAGCGCCTTCGCTTCCTGCGGATGCTGCGCGCCGACGGGGATGCCAGCGGCGAAGCGCGTGACCGACTGCAGCGGCTCGGGAATCTTGCCGACGAAGGTCGCCCCCTTGACGGGCAGCAGCTCGCTGACCTGCTGGAAGCCGATTTCGTAGTCGCCGTTCGCGACGACCGACGCCACCGGAATCCGCGGAATCATCTTCGCCTTCGACTTCACCTGATCCTCGATGCCGAGCTTCTTGAACAGCTCGCGCTCGATATAGACACCGCTCGCGCTATCCGAGTAGGCGATCGACTTCGCGTGCAGCAGCACCTGCTTGAGGCCTTCGGCGGTGCTGATGTCGGGCTTGGCCGCGCCGTCGCGCACGACCATGCCGATGCGCGAATCGGCCAGCTCGACGCGCGAGCCGGGGATGACCTTGCCTTGCTTGATCAGGTCGTCCAGCGCGTAGCCGACCATGATGACGGCGTCGGCGGGCTCGCCGCGCGCGAGGCGGTTCGGAATCGCCTCGGGCGACTTGCCCATCGAAGGGCCGAGCGCGGTCGCGAGCGAATTGCCCGTCGTCGACGTGAACCGGGGGCCGAGCACCTTGTAGGCGGCGGTGAAGCCGCCCGAGCTCATCACGTGCAGTTCGGCGGCCTGTACGTTGGCCGCCACCGCCGCAGTGGCGACGAGCGCGGTCGCGCAGCATTTCAGGAGCAGATTTCTCATGGTCGTGGTCATGCGGATGCGTGGGTGGGAGTGAACGTTCCGGATGGGCCTGGCATCAATGCGCCGGCGTCAGCGTCGTTGCGTGGCGACGATAGAGGGCAAACGTCGCGAGCAGCGCGCACACCGCGGCGAAACTCATCCAGTAGCCCGGTGCGGCCTTGTCGCCCGTCATGTGGATGAGCCCGGTCGAGATGGCCGGCGTGAAGCCGCCGAACACGGCCGTCGCGAGGCTGTAGGCGAGCGAGAAGCCCGCGACACGCACCTGTACCGGCATCACTTCCGTCAGCGCGACGACCATCGCACCGTTGTAGATCCCGTACATGAACGAGAGCCACAGGAGGACGATCAACATGTTCGCGAACGACGGCGCGTGAGCGAGGAACGAGAGCGCCGGGTAGGCGGTCAGGACGGTGAGCACCGTCATGCCGACCAGCAGCGGCCGGCGGCCGATCCGGTCGGACAATGCGCCGCCGATCGGCAGCCACACGAAGTTCGACACGCCGACGCAGAGCGTCACGAGCAGGCTGTCGGCGGTGCTCAGATGCAGCACCGACTTGCCGAAGGTCGGCGCGTAGACCGTGATCAGATAAAAGCTCGTGGTGGTCATCGCGACCAGCATCATGCCCGCGATCACGACGCCCCAGTTCTGGACCAGCGTACCGAACACTTCCTTCATGCCCGGACGATGCTTGCGCGCCTTGAACTCCTGGGTTTCCTCGAGGTTGCGACGCAGCATGAAAATGAACGGCACGATCATGCAGCCGACGAAGAACGGCACACGCCATCCCCAGGCGGCGATCTGCGAGGCGCTCAGCCACTGATTGAGCGCGAAGCCGAGGGCCGCCGCGATGACGATCGCCACCTGCTGGCTGGCCGACTGCCAGCTCGTGAAGAAGCCCTTGCGGCCGGGCGTCGCCAGCTCGGCCAGATAGACCGACACGCCGCCCAGTTCCGCGCCCGCGGAGAAGCCCTGCAGCAGCCGGCCGATCAGCACGAGCACGGGTGCGAGCAGGCCGATCGTCGCGTAGCCCGGCACGAACGCGATCAGGATGGTGCCGCTCGCCATGATCGACAGCGTGACGATCAGGCCCTTGCGGCGGCCGACCTCGTCGATGTACGCGCCCAGCACGATCGCGCCGAGCGGCCGCATCAGGAAGCCGGCGCCGAACACGGCGAACGTCATCATCAACGATGCGAACTCGCTTTGCGCGGGGAAGAAGACGTTGGCGATCTGCGTGGCGTAGAAGCCGAACAGAAAGAAGTCGAACTGCTCGAGAAAATTGCCGGCCGTGACGCGAAAGATCGCGGCGGCCTTCGAGCGTTCGGCCGGAAGGCTGGACGAGGGGTGCATCTGGGTGTCTCCTGAAAATCCTGGAATACGCGGGAGGGCTGGTCGATTGTCGTTTTCCGGCATGTTCCCTCGATGCCGGCCAAACGATAAGTGCAATTTTTGGAAGAATTGATGTTCTTTCGTTATCAATCGGCGCGCCGGAGGCGCGCGGTGCCGGTTTCCGCTCCTGGCGGCAGAGCACCCCCATGCAGGGCGTGGCCGCCTGCGCGCTGTGCCGTAGTCGGGGAGGCGCCCCGTTTGTGGCGCGCCGGGGCGCCACGGCACGCCTGCTTTTTCAACGTGCCCGATCGACCGCTCGAGAACGGTCCGGGCCTGCGCGGCTCATCGCCCGCGCACGCCCCGATTCTTTCGTCGAAATCCGCGGATCAGGTGCCCAGCCGGAAAACCGACACCGCGGCCCTCAGCCGCGCCGCCTGTTCATCCAGCGACGAAGCGGCCGCGGCAGCCTGCTCGACGAGCGCGGCATTCTGCTGGACGACCTCGTCCATTTGCGACACGGCCTTGCTGACCTGCTCGATACCGGTGCTTTGCTCGGCAGAGGCCGCCGAGATCTCGCCCATGATCCCGGCAACCTGGTCGATCGACCGGACGATCTCTGTCATGCGCGTCCCCGCAGCCGCGACGAGCCGACTGCCGCTGCCCACCCGCTCGACCGACGCCTCGATCAGTCCCTTGATATCCTTTGCCGCCGCGGCGCTGCGCTGGGCAAGCGAGCGCACTTCCGAGGCCACGACCGCGAACCCGCGCCCTTGCTCGCCGGCTCGCGCCGCTTCGACGGCCGCATTGAGCGCAAGGATGTTCGTCTGGAACGCGATGCTTTCGATCACGACGGTGATGTCGGCGATGCGCGTCGACTCGTCCGAAATCAGCCGCATCGTTTCCACGACCTCCTGCACGGCGCCGCCGCCGAGCTCGGTCGCCGCCTTGGCACGGGTCACGAGCGCATTCGCATGATGCGCATGCTCGGCATTCTGTTTGACCGTCGAAGTGATCTGTTCCATGCTGGCGGCCGTTTCCTGCAGCGACGCCGCTTGCTCCTCCGTGCGCTGCGACAGGTCCAGGTTGCCTTGCGCGATCTCCCCGGTGCCGACCGCGATCGAATGGCTCGCGGCCTGGATCTCGGCGATCGTGTCGGTCAGCCGCGACTTCATGTCGCTCAGCGCCACGAGCAAGCTTCCCGGCGCGGCCTTCGCCGCATCGAACTCGACGTCCAGCTCGCCGGCCGAGATGCGGGCCGCAATGCCCGTCGCATGGGCAGGCTCGCCGCCCAGCGTGCGCATGACGCTGCGCAGCACACCCCACGCGATCGCCCCCAGCACCGCGGAGATGGCAAGCGCAATGGCACCCAGTATCAACGCGAGCCGCGTGAAAGCCGCATTGATGTCGTCGTAGAAAAAGCCCGTGCCGATCCACCAGTCCCAGTCGGGAATGGCGACCACCCCCTGGAGTTTCGGCTCCAGGTCCGCTTCGGGACTGCGCTTGATCAGTACGTCGACGAGCGCGAAATGGGCCTGTGCCATCCCCGCGCGGTATGCCTCGCTATCGGTCATGCCGAGGGTCGTGCGGTTTCCCTTGGCCCGCGTGCCGATGAACTTCGCGTTCGGATGCACCAGATTGACGCCATCGGATGTCGTGACCCAGTAGTAGCTGCGCGTATCCGCGTTGAGCGCCGACAACGCGGCTTTCGCCTGCTGCTGGGCCTGCTCCCGGGTCAGCGCACCGCTCGCCTGCAATGCGCGGTAGGAATTGACCAGATGTTCGGCTTTCGTCAGCAGGATGACGATCTCTTCGCGACGGCTGTCGATCAGCGCATCGCGCAACGTATGCAGCGACAGCGCGGCAAGCAACACGATGCCGGTCAGCGCGGCGGCGACGAGCATCATCAGTTTCGTGGACAATTTCATGCAAGGGGACTCGCGACGTTAACCATTTGGTACAGATATCGGCCGAGGCGGCCTCATCTTGAATGGCATCCCGTTGGTAATTACCCTCGATGCGGGCGCACACGTTTGCGCCCCTGCGGGCGCCGTCGCATGCGCCAGCCGGTTGCCGCGCCGGCCTCGATTTTTGGCTAACCATGCCGTTAACTCGGATTTGACCCGCGCCGGAGCAATGTCTGCCGGCTTCCCACACGAGCGCGAGCATGGCCGCATTCACTTCGATCGAGAAAATTGCCGACTGGGCCGGACGCAACCATCTTGCCGTCGGCGCGTTGGGCACACTGATGTCGCTCGCCGCGCTCGGGATCAGTGCGGCGACGCTGTGGGCCGCCCGGAGCGAAGTCGTCGAGCATGCGCACGAGACGTCGCGCAACGTCGCGGCCGTGCTCGCGAGCCAGATCGGGAAGACGGTCGAAACGTCGAACAACGCGCTGGTGGCGCTGGCTGCCGACCTCGGCAAGCCCGCCGTACAACGCATGGACGCCGGGTTGCGGCACGATCTGCTGTTCGAGCGCACCGCGGCCCAGTATCTCACCGGCATGGGCGTGACCGACGAGCGCGGCCAGTTGATCGACGGATGCTGCGGCACGACCCATCGCTGGGACTTCAGCGATCGCGACTACTTCAAGGTCCATCGCGACGCGGACAACGTCGGCCTCTACGTGTCCGGGGCGTATCGCGCACGTTCGCGCGGCGGCAAGGAATCCATCGCGCTGTCGCGCCGCATCGAGCGGCCGGATCATACGTTCAACGGGATCGCGGTCGTCGCCATCGATCTCGCCTATTTCGAGCACCTCCTGTCCCGCCTCGATGTCGGCCCGAACGGCGTCAGCGCGATTGTGCGCTCGGACGGCACGATCCTCGCGAGAAACCCGTCGTTGAACGACGGCCAGATGAACCACCTGCGTCGCTCGAAATCATTCGAAAGGATGGTGAACAGCGAATCGGGCTTCTATCCCGCGCGCTCGAGCATCGACGGGATCCTGCGGCTGTATACCTACCAGCGGATCCCGGGCACGCCGCTGATCGCCGTCGTCGCGCCGGCCGAGCACGACGTGCTGGCGGGCATTACACGCCTGTCGTGGACGGTCGGCGTATCGGCTACCGTGATCAGCACGCTGTTCTGCGCGGTGGTCTGGCTGCTTGCGTTTGCGCTGCGGGACAACCAGCGCAAGCAGACGCTGCTGATGGACCTCACGCGGACCGATCCGCTGACGGGCCTGCGCAACCGCCGCGCGCTCGATATCGCGCTGGCCGACGAATGGGAACGGCTGCAACGGGGTAGCCACGGCAGCCTGTCGATCCTGTTCATCGATGCCGACCACTTCAAGCAGTACAACGACCTGCACGGCCACGCCAAGGGCGACACGGCGCTGCGCTTTCTCGCCGAATGCATCCGCGCGCACACGCGGCGGCGCGGCGACCTCGCCGCGCGCTACGGCGGCGAGGAGTTCGTCGCGGTGTTGCCCGATACGGACGAAGCCGGTGCCGCGCGGGTTGCCGAGGCGATCCGCCGCGAAGTCGAGCGCAACCGGCTCGACGGGTTTGCGGAAACCGTGCCGCCCTTCACCGTCAGCATCGGCTGCACGACCGGCCATCGTGCACGCCCCGCATCCGTGCACGCGCTGTCGCATCAGGCGGACATGGCGCTTTATCGGGCGAAGCGCGAAGGCAGAAACCGGGTGTGCTGCTCGGAACCGGAGCCGCTCGCCCGCTCGGCATGACGCACGCGGATCGCAGCCAGATTATTTTTGCCGACAGGTTGCACGCAAACGATTGCCCCTGGCCGCTGCCCTAAATTGTTCATTCACCGTTCCGATAATAAGGAAAACTATTTGATACCAACGAACGGAATATCCCCATGAATGATCGACGGTTAACGGTTCGCACGAAGCTGATCATGGCTTTCGGACTTCTTACGTGCATGGTCGTGCTCGTCTCCCTCCTCGGCGTCGTGTCGCTCGGCAACGCGAACGCGGCATTCGAGAATTATGTCAACGGCACCAACGCCCGCGCGACCCTGGTGGACCGCGTTCGCGTCGCGGTCGACCGGCGCGCGATCGCCGCCCGCAACCAGGTCCTGGCGACCGGTTCACGCGATGCGGACATCGAGAAGGAAGCGGCACTGCAGGCCGACCGCGAAGTCGGCGCGCTGCTCGGCGAACTGACGAATGCGGTCCGCGAGGGAAGCGGTGCGTCCGACAAGTCTCGCGAGCTGGTTCGGCAAATCGGGGCAGTCGAGGCGCAGTACGGCCCCGTGGCGCGCGCCATCGTCGATGCGGCGGCGAACAACCGGCGCGATCAGGCCGTCACGATGATCAACGAACAGTGCCGGCCGCTGCTGGCGCAGCTTGTCGCGGCCACCGACGCGTATGCAAAGTACTCGCGCACGATGGCCGACCAGCTGGTGAAGGAATCGGACGACCGTTATACCTCGCGACGACTGATGCTGATCGCCATCTGCATCGCCGCCGCAGCAGCGGCCGCGATCTCGGGTCTGTTCATCACCCGCGACCTGCTGCGCGCGCTGGGCACGGAGCCTGCCGCGCTCAGCGACATCGCGCGTCGTATCGCCGCCGGCGATCTCGGCACCGAATCCACGGCCGGCGCCGCGCCGGTCGGCAGCGTCCTGGCTTCCATGCGGGAAATGCAGGCCAACCTGGTCCGCCTGATCTCGGAAATGCGTACGGCATCGGGCAACGTCGCGACGGGGGCCGCCGAGATCGCGTCCGGCAACCAGGATCTGTCGTCCCGCACGGAGCAACAGGCCGCATCGCTGCAGGAAACGGCGTCGAGCATGGAGCAATTGACGTCCACCGTGCGCCTGAACGCCGACAATGCGCAGCAGGCGAGCGGGCTGGCCGACAACGCATCGGAGGTCGCCCAGCGCGGCAGCGCGGCGGTCGGGCTGATGGTCGACACGATGACGGACATCAGCACCAGCTCCACCAAGATCGGCGAGATCACCGCGATCATCGAAGGCATCGCATTCCAGACCAACATCCTCGCGCTCAACGCGGCCGTGGAGGCCGCCCGTGCCGGCGAGCAAGGCCGCGGCTTCGCGGTGGTGGCCAGCGAAGTCAGAAGTCTCGCGCAGCGTTCGTCGAACGCCGCGAAGGAAATTCGCGAACTGATCTCGCAATCGGTCCGGAAAATCCAGGACGGCTCGCATATCGCGAACAACGCAGGCGATACGATGAACCAGGTCACGCACGCGATCTCCCGCGTGACCGACATCATGGGCGAGATCGCCGCCGCGTCGAACGAGCAGAGCCGCGGCATCGAGCAGGTCAACCTGGCCATCACGCAAATGGATGAAGTCACCCAGCAGAACGCGGCGCTCGTCGAACAGGCCGCCGCCGCATCGAAATCGCTCGAAGAACAGGGAAGCCGGCTTGCCGAGGCCGTCTCGCTGTTCCGGCTCGACGCGCGCCCGGCCGGCGCGTAGCGAGTCGATGCGCAGCCAGGGTTGCGCGACGGGCGCCTCGAACCGGCGCCCGTCATGTTCAGTACCGGAAATTAACCAGATAGTGGGAATTTTCGCGCGCCAACGATGACGCGAAACAATTCCGTAACGGCCGCGTAACGATCGTTCACCACAATCCTCCATCTTCAACCCTCAGGATGGAGTCTTGCATGTTTGCGTCACGAAGCCGTTTCCCGCTGCACGTCGCGGCATTGTCGAGTGCGATCGTACTGGCTGCCTGCGGCGGCGGCGACGATGTCGCGTCGACCGGCACGATCGCCGCGGCCGTTCCGGCGCCGCCCGCCGACCCCGGCTTCGTCGACAGCGCGCCGATCCCGAGCGCGCCCGCGTTCGTCGACAACGTCGCGACCAACCAGCGCGGCGACGCGCGCTATGCGACGCTGTCGACCAACGCCGCGGTGCGCGTGACGAGCCGCTTCCTCGATCTCTGGCAGCCGGCCACGATGCTCGTCGACGCGGGCGTGACCGCGTCGGCCAACGGCGCGTTCCCGGCCGTCTCGCCATCGCCCTGCTCCGGACTGCCGAACAGCGGCGTTTCGTGCGGCACGATCGTGAACGACGCGGTGCTGTCGGCCAACGTGCAGTACGTGGTCAACGCGACGACCGCCCGTACGCCGCAGCAGGCCGATGCCGCGTACTACGACGACCGGCGCGGCAAGGGATACAGCGTGACCGACGGCATGGGCCCGCTCACCGCCGCCTGGCGCACCGCGGCCCAGCAGACGACCAGCATCACCAGCGTGCCCGCCGACGCCACGACCGTGCTGTACAACGACGCCGGCAACAACGTCGGCGTCGGCAGCAGCAGCGGCAACGCCAGCTTCGGGAAAGTCGTCGACCTGCTCAACGAAATGGGCAACAACGCGTCGACCGAGCCGACCAAGCGCTTCTACAAATACGCGCGCCCGTACCGCTGGAGCACGAGCGTGGTCGTCGCGCCGACGCTCGTGCCGGCCGAAAGCACGACGCCCGCGACCGACGGCGGGTTCATCAGCGGCCACACGGCCGAAGCGGTGCGCGATGCGACGACGATGGCGTGGCTCGTGCCGGAACGCTTCCAGGAAATGGTCAGCCGCGGCCTCGAGCTCGGCGAGAACCGGATCCTCGCCGGCATGCACTCGCCGCTCGACGTGATCGGCGGCCGCATGCTCGCGCTGGCCGTCAGCGCGGCGAACCTGACCGCCTACGCCGGCGACGCGCAGGCCGCCTACGCCCAGGCCCATCAGGCGCTGCAGCAACTGACGGGCACGAGCGCCACGACGTTCGCCGCGTTCGCGCACACCGGCACGACGGCCACCGACCGGTTCGCCGACTATGCGACGAACAAGGCGGCGTTCCTGCGCCGCATGACGTTCGGCTTCGGCGCGATCGAATCGACCAACGCGCCGCCGGTCGTGCCGAAGGGCGCGGAAATCCTGCTGCAGACGCGCTTCCCGTACCTGAGCGCCGACCAGCGGCGCGTCGTGCTGAAGACGACCGAACTGCCGTCCGGCTATCCGGTCATGGACGACGCCGAAGGCTGGGGGCGCCTGAACCTGTTCGCGGCGGCCGACGGCTACGGCGCATTCAACGGCAACGTGATCGTGTCGATGGATGCATCGCAGGGCGGCCTGAATGCGGCCGACCTGTGGCGCAACGATGTCGCGGGCGCCGGCAAGCTGACGCTGCAGGGCACCGGCACGCTGACGCTGGCAGGCAACAACACCTACACGGGCGGCACGCAGGTGAGCGGCGGCACGCTGGCGGCGGCATCGACGACGGCGTTCGGTACAGGCGACGTGTACGTCGGCTCGGGCGGCAGCATGCGGATCGCGGCCGGCGCGCCCGTGACGATCGCGGCCCGCTACACGCAGCTCGACAACACGACGCTCGAACTCGACATCGACGGCAACGGCGGAGGACGCCTGCGCGTGGGCGGCCCGCTCACCGTTGCGGGCGGCACGCTGCACGTGAAGTTCGTGAACGGCTACACGCCGAAAGCCGGCGACACGATCGCGCTGATCGACGGCGCGGCAGCATCGGCCAAGTTCTCGACGGTGACGGTCGACGGGTTCAAGGCCACGCCCGTCTATACCGCGACGGGCGTGTCGATCACGCTGTCGGCAGCGTAACCGGCACCGAAGATCGATCCTGCAACGGCGCCCACGGGCGAGACCGCGTACCGAAGCGCCGTTGCAGCTCGATGATCGTGGGCAGGTTGAAGTCGTGGACGTCCGGCGCGGCGGCGCCCTGCCGCCGGCTGACCTCGACGCAGAGTTCCAGCGCCCGCGCGCGCGTCTCGGCGAGCAGCCTCAGCGCCTCGCCCAGCAACCCCTTCTCCAGTTCCGACAGCGGGCCGTCGTGGCCGGTTTCGCCGATCGCCGGCTCGCTCATGCGGGTTTTCATCGCGGGTTCTCCTTCGCTGTCCGATTGCGCGCGCGGCCGCACGCCGCCTTGCGCGTCACATGATCGCGCCGCGCAGCCACGGCACGAATTCGCGTTCGCCGATACCGTTGTCCTCGCTTCGGGATTTTCGTCCGGATGCGACGTCGAGCATCAGCCGGAACAACCGCGCGCCCGCTTCATCGACCGTGAGCGAACCGGCGACGATCCCGCCGCTGTCGAAATCCATGTCCGATTGCATCCGCTCGAACAGGCCGCTCGTCGTCGCGATCTTGATCGTCGGCACCGGCTTCGAGCCGAACACCGAGCCGCGGCCCGTCGTGAAGCACACGAGATTCGCGCCGCCGGCGATCTGCCCGGTCGCCGACACCGGGTCGTACCCGGGCGTATCCATGAAAACGAGCCCCGACTGCCCCACCGGCTCCGCATAGTCGTAGACCGCGCGCAGCGTCGAGCGGCCGCCCTTCGATACCGCGCCGAGCGACTTCTCCAGAATCGTGGTGATGCCGCCGGCGATATTGCCCGGAGACGGGTTGTTGTTCATTTCGCCGCCGTTGTCGGCGACGTAGTGCTCCCACCACCGCAACCTGCCGAGCAGGCGCTCGGCCACGTCGCGCGAGGCCGCCCGCGCGATCAGCAGATGCTCGGCGCCGTAGATCTCCGGGGTCTCCGACAGAATCGCCGTGCCGCCGTTGCGGACCAGCAGGTCGACGGCCGCGCCGAGCGCCGGATTCGCGGTGATGCCCGAGTAGCCGTCGGACCCGCCGCATTGCAGGCCGACCGTCAGCCGCGATGCCGGCACGGCACTGCGCCGCGCGCCGTCGGCCATCTCCAGCAACTCGCGCACGATCGACACGCCCTTGGCCACGGTGTCGCGCACGCCGCCCTCGTCCTGGATCACCAGCGTGCGCACGGTGCCGGGCGCTGCCGCGTCGAGCCGTTGCGCGAGCGTGCCGACCTGGTTGACCTCGCAACCGAGGCCGACGAGCAGCACGCCGGCGAAATTCGGGTTGCGCGCATAGCCGACGAGCGTGCGCCGCAGCAGTTCGATCGCGTCGCCGGTCGTCGACATGCCGCAGCCGCTCTGATGAGTGATCGCGACGACGCCGTCGACATAACCAAACGCATCGAGCGCGCCGTGCCGGTATGCATCGGCGATGGCATGACAGACGCTCGCCGAACAGTTGACGCTCGCGATCACGCCGATGTAGTTGCGGGTCCCCACGCGGCCGTCGGGCCGCACGAATCCGTCGAAGGAATCGCTGCGATCCGTGCGTTCGTCGCTCGCGCCGCCGGCCGGCCCGCCGTCGTGCGCGTGCCGCTCGGGCATCCCGACGTTGTGCACGTGAACGTGCTCGCCCGCGGCGATGTCGCGCAGCGCGATGCCGATCGGCTGGCCGCATTTGACGATCGCGTCGCCGCGCGCGATCGGCGCCGTGGCGATCTTGTGGCCTGCCGGCACCGCGGCCGCCAGCCGCAATGGCGCGCCGTGCACGTCGATCGGCACGTCGGGCGCCAGCGCGTCGAGTGCGACGGCGACATTGTCGTCGCCGTGAAGAATCACGATTGCCGGTTGCGTCACGATGCACCTCTTCCTGTCGTTGCGACGACCGCCGGTTCACCGGCCGCCGGGTCATAGCGGGCGACAAGTTGCCGTAACCGCGGTTGTTCGGCCGGCAGCGCCAGCGAATCCGCGAGCGCGAGCAACGGCTCTATCCGCCGCGCGACCTTCTCGCGATGGTTGACCGCGATATCGGCGATGCGATGCGCTAGAAACGGATTGAGAAAGCGTTCGCGCACGCTGTCGACGTAGCGTTCGGCCGTCTCGCGCAAGCCCAGTGCCACGAATACCGGCGCGACTTCTTCGCGCCATACCGCTTCGAGACCGTCGCGCAGCCGCGCATCGTTCATCGCGTCCAGCACCGTCTCCGATGCGGCGCGCCCCGCCCCGAGCCACTGCTCGGCGAGCCAGCTGTGCCCGAGGTTGAGGAAGAACAGCTTCAGGCGCTCGTGGCTGCGCAAATCGTCGGTGACGACGATCTGCGCGTGCCGGCACGGCAGCGTCATGCCGGCACGCCGTTCGACGGCCCATAGCGCGTAGGGCTCCGCGATCGCGCCGACCGGGTGAAGCGGCTCGGACACGATGCGGTCGACGAGCGAATTGACCCACACGCACCGGTTGCGCAGATAGTCGGCGAACGTGTCGGGCAGCCGCCACCGGCACGCGAGATCCAGCACGATCTCGCGCAGCGTGTCGCCGTTGTTCGTCACCAGTTCGCACGGCAGGATGGACACGCCATCGTCGGGCCGTGCCTGCCAGCGCGCATGGAGCAGCACGAGCAGCTTCGCCGGAAAGCCGCGCGGTACCTGCCCCGGCTGATCCGGCAGGCCCGCGGTGTCGTGCGGATCGACGCGATAGCCTGCGTCGCCGGTGTTGGACACGATGACGCGCGCCGTCTCGATCGCGGCACGGCGGATCTCGGCCCAGTCGCGCTCGGCATCCCACGCGCGATGCACGGCGCGGCACTCGATGACTTCGTCGACGACGATGCCGCCGTCGCGCCCGCGGATCCGGACCGGATAGCGGCCGGATGCGCGCAGCGCGTCGATTCGGGCGCGACTGGCCGGGTTTCCCGTCGTCTGGACGATGCCGATACCGCCGACCGCGTGGCCTTCGTCCAGTGCCTGGGAAACGAACAGGTCGACGTGCGCCAGCAGGAAGCGGCTCGTGCCGAACTGCAGGATCGGCGGCGTCATCGCGTGCGCTCCGCGTGCCGGATTCGATCGATCAGCATTCGACGAGCGCCTTCACGACGGTCTGCCCCGCATCGAGCAAACGCGGCAGCGCATCCGGCACCTCGTCGAGCCGCATCCGGTGCGTATTCAGCGCGCGGTCCGGAATGCGCCCCGCGCGCATTGCGTCGAGCACCGTCGCGAAATCCTCGGCCGTGGCATTGCGGCTCGCGAGCAGCGTGGTTTCCCGCTTGTGGAATTCGGGATCCGAAAACGCGACGTGCCCGCGCACGATCGAGATCAACGTGTACTTGCCGCCGTGCGCGACGAACTCGAAGCCGCGATTCATCGCATCGAGGTTGCCCGTCGCGTCGAACACCGCATCGAAGTACTCGCCGTTCGTCAACGCCGCGAGACGCGCCGCGTCGTCCGCGCCCACCTCCACTGTCGCATCGACCGCCAGATGCTGCCGGCAGAACGCCAGGCGATCCGCGCGCGTGTCGAGACACGTGACGTCGGCGCCGCGCAGCTTCGCGAAGATCATCGCGGCCATCCCGATCGGCCCGGCGCCGACGACCAGCGCCCGCTGCCCGGCGCGGATGTCCGCGCGCCGCACCGCATGCGCGCCGATCGCGAGAAATTCCAGCATCGCGGCCTGGTCGAGCGAAATGCCGTCGGCCTTGTGCACGAACCGTGCGGGCACGCTGAGGTATTCGGCCAGCGCGCCGTCGCGATGCACGCCGAGCACCTTGATGTTCACGCAGCAGTTCGTGTTGCCGTGACGGCATGCGACACAGTGTCCGCACGACAGGTACGGCATCACGTACACCGCGTCGCCGGCGCCGAGCCCCGACTCGGGTTCCGCCTCGACGACGACCGCGGAAAGCTCGTGGCCCATCACGCGCGGATATTCGAGGTACGGCTGGTTGCCGGTGAAGATGTGCAGGTCAGTGCCGCAGATGCCGACGCGCTGCACGCGCAACAGCACTTCGCCGCTGCCGCGCACGGGCGGGTCGCGATGCTGCACGCGCAGCACGCCGGGGGATTCGCAAATCACGCTGAGCATGTCGGGTTCCTTTCGTTCTGGTTCATTCGTCGTGGCGTGCGGTGTCGATCCGGTAGAAGCGGCGCGCGTTGCCGCCAAAAAGGTCGGCCAGCGCCGCGGAGCCGAGCAACTGCGCGCAATCGTCCTCGCACGCGGCCAGCCATTCGCCGTAGCCGCCGCATGCCGACGCCAGCCGCAGCACCGGCCAGTCGCTGCCCCACATCAGGCGCGCCGGCCCGAACAGCTCGGCCAGCGCGTGGACATAGGGCCGCGTGCGCGCTCGCACGGCATCCGGGCCCGCCGTCGGCCCGGCCTCCGTCCAGAGGCCGGACAGTTTGCAATGAAGGTTCGGCAGGCTCGCGAGCCGGCTCATCGACGACAGCCACGGCTGCCACTCGCTGCGCTCGATGAACGGCTTCGCACCGTGGTCGATCACGATCGGCAGATCCGGATGGCGTCGCGCGAACGCAAGCAGCGCATCGAGATGGCGCGGCATCACCAGTGCATCGAAACGCAGCCCGTGCTCGAGCATCGCAGCGACCGCACGATCCAGCCGCGCGTCGTCGATCCACGCATCGTCGGGCAGGTCCTGCAGCATCGGTCGCAAACCGCGCGCCTTCGGCGCAGACGCAAACGCCGCGATTCGCGCCGGCGCGTCGTCGGCCTTCAGGTCGACCCAGCCGACCACCGCGCCGACGGTCGGCGTTTCAGCCGCGAGATCGAGCAGAAAGCGCGTGTCGGCTTCGCTCGGCAGCGACTGCACGATGACGGTGGTATCGATGCGCGCGGCGTCGAGCAACGGCGCCAGATCGGCGGGGCCGAAATCCCGGTGAATCGCATCGAGTTCGGCCGGCGGCCAGCAGCCGGCCCGCGCGGCGATTCGCCAGTAGTGCTGATGGGCGTCGATGCGCGGCGTCATGCGCGCGCTCCCGGAACCGGCGCGTGCGCATCGATCAGACCTTCGTCGCGCAGCGCATCCCATAGCCCTGCCGGCGCGGGCCGCTCGAACCATGCGATGTTCTGCTGCAACTGGGCCACGCTGCGCGCGCCGATCACGCACGACACGACGGCCGGATGGCCGAACGGGAACTGCAACGCAGCGGCCGGCAGCGGCACGTCGAAGCGGTTGCACAGCGCGCCGAGCCGTGCCGCCTTGTCGATCACGTCGGCGCTTGCGTCGGCATAGTTGAACTTGCCGTTGCCGGCGAGCAGGCCGGAGTTGAACACGCCGCCGATCACGACAGCCGTCCCTTCACGGGTACACGCGTCGAGCAGCGGTTCGAGCGCCGCCTGTTCGAGCAGCGTATAGCGGCCGGCCAGCAGCACCGCATCGAGCGCCGCTTCATTCAGCGCATCGGCGGCGACCTCCCATTCGTTCACACCGAGACCGAACGCACCGATCTCGCCGCCCGCGCGCAGCGCATCCAGCGCGCGAAACCCGCCGCCGCGCGTCAACTGTTCCCAGTAATGGGCGTGACGATCGCCATGCGTCATCGCGCCGATGTCGTGCACGTACAGCATGTCGATCCGCGCGAGCCCGAGCCGTTGCTGGCTATCGTCGTGCGAACGCATGATGCCGTCGTAGCTGTAATCGTAGAACGGCCGGAACGGCAGCGGCTCGGCCCAGCCGTCGTCGCCCGGACGCACGCTCGCGTCTGCACGCATCAGCCGCCCGACCTTCGTGCTGAGCGTGAAGGCGCGGCGCTCGCGCGAGGCGAGCCCCGCCCCCACGCGCCGCTCGGACAACGTGTAGCCGTAATAGGGCGCGGTGTCGAAATAGCGCAGGCCGGCGGCCCACGCGGCGTCGACGAGCGACGCGGCATCGGCGGCCGCCATCGGGCGATAAAGGCCGCCGAGCTGAGAGCAGCCGAGACCGAGCGCGGACACCGTCAGCCCGCTGCGCGGCAATGTGCGCGTATCGTTTGCGTTCATGAGTCGTGGCTGGATGCTGAAAAAAGGCACGGCCGCCGGTCGCCGCCCGCGCGCGGGCGGCAGGCGCGGCCGCTCAGTACAGGACGTTCTTCGCCGCCTCCGAATCGAGGTTCTGCTTGTCGACCATCACGACGCCGGTATCGATCAGCTTCGGTGCGGGCTTGCGCTCGATGACGTTAAGCGCCGTACGCACGCCCTGGTTCCCCATCTGCCACGAGCCCTGGACGGCGATCGCCTGCACGGTGCCGTCGCGCACGAAACCCTGCAGGTCCTCGTTGCCGTCGAAACCGATCGCCACCACCTTGCCCGCCTTGCCCGACTGCTTCAGCGCGCGCCCCATCCCCACCGCGGTCGGCTCGTTCGCACCGAAGATCGCCTTCAGGTCCGGGTTCGCCGACAGCACGTCGGTCGTCTGGTTCAGCGCGGTCGCCATTTGCGATTGCGAGTAGTACGGGCCGACGACCTGCAGCTTCGAATGACTCGCGATGTACTTGCGGAACCCGCCGACGCGGCTGACCTCGGACCCCGCGCCCGGCACGTACGACATGATCGCGATCTTGCCGGACTGCCCGACGCGGTCGATCAGCGCCTTTGCGCACAACTCACCCGCCTTCTCGTTGTCGGTCGACAGGAACGACTGGTAATACGGCTTGCCGGCATCCGAGATGGCCGAGTCGATCAGCACGACGGGAATGTGCGCTTCCCACGCCTTCTTGATCGCGGGAACCAGCGCATCGGGATCGGACGGCGCGAGCACGATGCCCGCCACATGACGCGTGACTGCGTTGTCGACCATGTTGACCTGGCCGCTGATGTCCGACTCGGCCGCCGGCCCCTGGAACGTCATCGTGTAGCCCTTGGCGCCGTCGAGCGCGGCCTTCGCGCCTTTCTGCACGTTCTGCCAGTAGTTCGAATTGACCGTCTTGACGATCACGGCGATCTCGCCGCCCGCCGCATACGCGCCGCTGCTGCAGGCCGCGAACAGGCACGCCGAGGCCGCCAGCAGGATGGATTTGTTCATGTCTCGCTCCGCTTCTCGTTGGTAGGGACTGCTTCATGCCGGTCAGGGCCGGCGATTGCGCAACTGGTCGATCCAGACCGTGCCCAGGATCACGACGCCGATGATGATCTGCTGGATGAAGCTCGACACGCCGTTCATGTTCAGGCCGTTGCGCAGCACGCCGATCACGAATGCGCCGATCGCCGTGCCCGAAATCGTCCCGACGCCGCCCATCAGCGACGTGCCGCCGATGACCGAGCTGGCGATCGCGTCGAGTTCGTACATGACGCCTTCGTTCGGCTGCCCGGTGACGAGCCGCGACATCAGCACGCAGCCGGTCACGCCCGCGAGCGCGCCGGACAGCACGTAGGTGAACAGCTTCACGCCCTGGACGTTCACGCCCGACAGCCGGGCGGCTTCCGCGTTCGACCCGACCGCGTAGATATGGCGGCCGAGCGACGTTCTCGACAGCAGCACGGACACCACGACGAACAGCACGACCATGATCACGACCGGATACGGGATGCCGGGAAAGGTCGTGTCGGGGAACCCGTCCGCGCCGATGCGCGAGATCCGAAGCAGCGCGCCGTTGCCGAGCGCGCCGAACGCGTCGCCGAGATCCGATACCGGCCGGGCGCCCGTGATCTGCAGCGCGATGCCGCGCGCGACGAGCATCATGCCCAGCGTCGCGATGAACGGCGGCAGGCCCATCTGCGTCACGCAGATACCGTTGACGAGCCCGCACAGCGCGCCGACCAGGATGCCGGCCGCCATCGCGGCAGGCACCGGCACGCCCGCCTTGACCAGCAGCGCGGCGCACACGCCGGCCAGCGCGAGCACCGAGCCGACCGACAGGTCGATGCCGCCGGTGATGATCACGCAGGTCGCGGCCACGCCCAGATAGGCGATCGACGTGACCTGCAGGCCGACGGTCATCAGGTTGTCGACCGAGAAGAACGCCGCGCTCGATATCGAGAACGCGAACACGAGCACGACGAGACTGCCCAGCGCCGCGAACTTCTGGATCAGGTCGCGCCGGCGCTGTCGCGCCGCCCGCTCGTCGGCCTGGCTGCGATCGGATGTCATTTCAAGCATGGGAACGCCCCGACGCGTAATGCATGATCTCCTCCTGACTGGTGTGTTGGGTGTCGAGAAATGCGGTCAAGCGACCTTCGTGAAAAACGGCGATCCGGTCGGTCATGCCGAGCAGTTCCGGCAGCTCCGAACTGATCAGCACCACGCCGACGCCGTCGGCAGCGAGCCGGTCCATCAGCCCGTAGATCGCGAATTTCGCGCCGACGTCGATGCCGCGCGTCGGCTCGTCGAAGAACAGGATCTTCGAGCCGCGATAGAGCCATTTGCCGATGACGACCTTCTGCTGGTTGCCGCCGGACAGGTTGCGCACGCGCTGGTGCACGGACGGCGTGCGGATCGCGAGGTCCTGCACGTAGCGGCGCGCCACGTCGAGTTCGTCGTCGAAGCGCAGGAATCCGAAGCGCGATGCGATGCCGCGCACGTTCGCGAGCGTGAGGTTCGCCGCGACGGGCATCGGCAGCGCGAGCCCCTCCTTCTTGCGGTCTTCCGACAGATACGCGATGCCGTGCCGGATCGCCTCGCGCGGCGAGCGGATCGTCACGGGGCGGCCGTGCAGCGCGATCGTGCCGCCGTCGGGGCGATCCGCGCCGAAGATCGCGCGTGCGATCTCGGTGCGGCCGGCGCCCATCAATCCTGCGAAACCGAGGATCTCGCCGCGGCGCAGCGCGAACGACACCGGCCCGAACACGCCGTCGCGGCGCAGTTCCCGCACGTCGAGCAGCACGTCGTCCGTCGGCACCGATTGCCGCGACGGGTACGCGTCGTCGAGCGTCCGACCGACCATGCGCGCGACGATGTCGTCGATGCTCACGTCGGCGAAATCGTCCGTCGAGATGTGGCGCCCGTCGCGCAGCACCGTCACGCGATCGACGATCTGCGCCATTTCGTCGAGCCGGTGCGAGATGTACAGGATCGCCGCGCCGTCGGCGCGCAGTTCCTCGATGATGCGAAACAGCTGCACCGTTTCGGCTTCCGTCAGCGACGACGTGGGCTCGTCCATGATCAGCACGCGCGCGTCGTGCGACAGCGCCTTCGCGATCTCGACCATCTGCTGCTGCGCGATGGACAGCACGCCGACCTTCGTCGTCGGCGCGACATTCAGGCCGATTCGCGCGATGCAGCGCGCCGCATCCGCGTTCATGCGTTTCGTATCGACGAACGGCCCGCGCCGCGGCTCGCGCGCGAGGAACAGGTTCTCCGCCACGCTCAGGTGCGGGACGAGATTGAGTTCCTGGTGAATGATCGCGATGCCCGCCGCCTGCGCTTCGGAAGCCGAACGAAACTGCACCGGCGCGCCGCGATAGTGGACGGCGCCCTCGTCGGGCAGGTACTGGCCGCTGATGATCTTCATCAGCGTGGACTTTCCCGCGCCGTTTTCGCCGCACACCGCATGCACCTCGCCGCGGCGCAGGTCGAGGCGAATCCCGTCGAGCGCGAGGACGCCCGGGAAACGCTTGCGAATCCCTTCCAGGCGCAGGATCTCCCGGTCCGCTTCGTCCTGCGCGGTCTCACCAGGCAGATTGCGAGGCATTGCCATTGCGTCTCCTTTGGGGCGGATCGACCTCGGCTTCGCTTGGTCAGTCCAATTTGGATGAATTACAGCAATCAAACCAATTTTGGTCAAGCCAATTTAACTATTCGCATCCGATCTTACCAATAGTGAAAACCCGGACATCCGGACGAACCCGCCGCCGCAAGGGGCGATGTGATGGGCGTGATAGACTCCGCGACACGCGCTTGCGCCCAAAGCGCATTGATCCCTATCAATCGGATGAAATCGACAGAACCCAAGCGGCTTTACCAATCGGTCGCGGCCCAGATCGTCGCGTTGATTCGTCAGGGCGAATTCGCGATCGGCGAGCGCCTGCCGCCCGAGCGCGAGCTGGCGCTGACGCTCGGCGTATCGCGCCCGTCGCTGCGCGAGGCGCTGATCGCGCTCGAAATCGGCGGGCAGATCGAAATCCGGATGGGCTCCGGTGTCTATGTGCGCGACACGGCGGCCGACGACGTCGGCACGATGGTCACGCTCGGCGACAGTCCGTCGGAATTGATGCAGGCCCGCGCGGCCGTCGAAGGCAGCGTGGCCGCGCTGGCCGCCGCGCGGATGACGGCCGCGATGCTCGACCGCCTGCGCCGCACGGTGCAGCGCATGAAGCGGCTAGCGGAGGCCGGCAAGTCCCCCGTCGAAGCCGACCGGCAGTTCCACATGCTGATCGCGGAAGCCGCCGGCAATTCGGTGCTCACGCGCTTCGTCGGCGAGCTGTTCGACAGCCGCCACGATCCGATCGCGACCGCGATGCGCGGCCACGCGGAAAATCCTCAGACCTGGACCGCCGCCGTGCGCGAGCACGAGGACGTGCTGCTCGCGCTGCAGGCCGGCGACCCGATCGCGGCCCAGACGGCCATCCGCGCGCATCTTCGCGCGTCCGAAGCGCGCTGGATCGAGGGCGGGCTGAAAGCCGATCCCGATCCGGATTGACCGCGCACGGGTCCCGGCAACGCGCTATTCAGCGCCTTGCAACGCTGCCCGTTCGCTGGCCCTACGGCGCGGCGGCAGCGTGCGCGGCACCAGGCGCGTCACCAGCACCGAGCCGACCACCAGCAGCCCCGCAACCACCGCGAGCCCGGCATACGGCGCGCCGGTACGCGCGAACAGGACGCCGACCAGCCACGAACTGAACGCGCCGCCGAGCGAACCCAGCATGCTGATCACCGCGATGCCCGCCGCTGCCGCCCGGCCCGTCAGTTGGGCAGCCGGAATCGTCCAGAAAACGATCGGCACGGTGAACGCGCACAGCTGCGCGATCGCCAGCAAGGTCACGGTGATCCACACATGGCCGACCGAGAAGCGCAGGAGCAGCAGACTGCACGCGGTGACGAGCATGCAGACCACGGTATGCCACCGGCGCTCGCCGTATTGGTCGGAACTCCATGCGATCGCCACGTTGCCGATCATCGTGAATACGGAAATCAGTCCGGACAACCAACCGATTCCGGTGACGCTCGCCACCCCGGCCGATTTCAGCACCGTGGGCGACCAGAACGTCACCGTACCCATCCCGACGTAGACGCAGAAATAGATCGCCGCAAACCCGAGCACGCGACCGTTGCGAACGATGTCGAGCACGCCGACCCGGCCATGGCCGACCACGGCCGAGGCCCGCTCCGCGTCCAGATCGCGCAAGAGCGCCTGCCGGTCCGCAGGCGACAGCCATGCCGCCTGTTCCGGCCGGTCGCTCAGCATCAGCGGCGCGACCAGCCCGAGCGCGATGGCCGGCAATCCCTCGATCAGAAACAGCCACTGCCATCCGCGTAACCCCATCGCGTCCTGCAGGTGCGCCATGATCCAGCCGGACAATGGTCCGCCGATCATCCCGGCGACGGGAACGGCGAGCAGCAGCACGCTGTTGACCCGGGCGCGCACCGTATCCGGAAACCAGTACGACAGGTACAGGATCAGGCCCGGAAAGAAGCCGGCCTCGGCGGCGCCGAGCAGAAAGCGCACCACGTACAGTGACACGCTGCCGGTCACGAACATCTGCGCCACCGTGCAAAGGCCCCACAGCACCATGATTCGCATCAGCGTGCGGCGCGCGCCGATGCGCGCCAGCACGAGATTGCTCGGCACCTCGAATGCGGCGTAACTGATGAAGAAGATGGCCGTCGCGGAGCCGAATACGGCTTCGCTCAAGCCGAGGTCCTGCAGGAACTGCAGCTTGGCGAACCCGATGTTGACGCGGTCGATGAAATTGACGACGTAGCAGAGGAACAGAAACGGAATCACGCGCAGCGCGATCCGACGATACAACAAGGCAGGGGGTGACTCGGACATGGACCGCTCCCGGTATGTGGACATGCGTCACGAGCAAGCGAGGCGTTGCGAGGCAATTATACAAATCCCGTATTTCGGGATTTATTGGCAGTTAACACGAGAGAAGCCGCCGGGCGCCGACCAGGCCATTCCGTCGATCTAAATTCGTCAGAATTGTAAGATAATTATGAAATTCCTTGATCGCTCGGACGACTATGCCCTCATCGCAAGGTATCTCGCGACACCCTATGTATACCCCACCTCAAAAATAAATATAATCCCTTATAATGAGATTTATAAAAACAGATCGCCAACGACGGTCGTGTGTCGATATCGCCCGGTACCCCCGGATTTCTTTCGGTTCGGTTACGCACCGTCGCCTTTCGCGGCGTGCTCGCTCGACGCGCGCCAACGGGGTTTTCGAACGCGTCACCCGGTGTTTTTTTTCTGCATATGATCGTCGGCAGCCCTGGCCGCGTTGCATGGCGCCTTCGGAAGCCATCCAGCGGACAGCATGAACCGGCCTCAGCCGGCATCGAATTTGAGACGGAATGCATTAGCAACGCCATGAACCTGCACGCTGAAACACTGTGCTTCTCGGATGTGTTCCTCCATTCCCAGGCGATCGTGAACTGGTCGCAGCACTACGACCAGATCAGTCCGGGCACCGCGACGACCACACTGCGCCAGGTCGCCGGCCAGCGTTTCCACGTCTTTCGCGAACGCATCAACCAGCGCGTGATGCAGCACGGCCTCGCGCCGCGCGACCGGCTCTGCTTCGCGCTGCCGATCGCCAGCGCGGTCGCGCCCGTGGTCCAGGGGCGCGCCGTCGAGCGCCCGAGCCTGCTGACCCTGCGCGGCGGCGAGGAGTTCGTCGCCCATCTGCCGTGCGACACCGAGGTGCTCGCCTTCACGATCGACCGCACGCTCACGGCCGATCGCGAACTGGACGAACTCGCGAACCTGCCCGCACGCATCCTGAAGCAGCCGGTGCTCCCGATCTCGCCCGCACGCTACGGCAATGCACTGGACGGCCTCGAGCGCGTGCTTTGCCAGGCGCTCGACAGCGGCTCGCTCACCGCGCGCGATGCGTTCGACGAACGCGTGCTCGCGCACAGTGTCGTCGGCATCCTGCTCGATCTCGTGCAGTCCGACGACCCGGATGCCGGCGCGCTGCCGTCGGCCTCGACGCAGAGCTACATCGTGCGCCGCAGCCAGGAAATCGCGCTGGAATGCGACGACGTGCCGACGGTCATCGATCTCTGTCACCACCTCCGAATCAGCCGCCGCACGCTGCAATACAGCTTCCAGAACGTGGTCGGCACCACGCCGACCGCCTACCTGCGCTCGATCCGGCTGAACGCCGTGCGCCGCTTCCTGATGACGACGCCCGACACGATGCGGATCGGCGACGCGGCAGCGCAATTCGGCTTTTGCCACTTCGGACGCTTCTCCGCGTACTACCACCAGCATTTCCACGAGTTGCCGTCGCACACCCCGCGCCTGAGCTGAGCCCCCCCGGACGCATGGCGGCGTCGCATCCGGGTAATCCCCTGCCGCCCCCGCGCATGCGGATTGCCGATTACGGACAACGCCCGTTTTTTCGGCACCGTAAATTTTGTCGTCGGCCCTGCTCGCATGCGCGCTGCACCGCATCGAGCGGCCGTCCAAGCGCATACCCGTGTCGTCGACGAAGGTCGGCATCGATTGCCGGCTCGTCAGGATCGGCCGCGGCACGGGGATATCGATCAGGCATGCCGGTGTCGACTCCTGACGGACGAGCCGGCCAGCGGGACCACTCATGAACGAATCGTCACCCCGGTCCGAAGCGGGGCTCAGCAGGAACGCCGTCGGACTCTCCCACATCGTCTTCTTCGTCGTCGCCGCGGCCGCGCCGCTCACCGCGATGGTCGGCGCGACGCCCGCGGCATTCTCGCTCGGCAACGGCCCCGGCGTGCCCGGCGTATTCGTGCTGGCGGGCGTCATGTACCTGATCTTCAGCATCGGCTATGCGGCGATGAGCCGGCACATCTCCAATGCGGGCGCGTTCTACGCGTACATCGCGAACGGGCTCGGACGCCCCGCCGGCGTGGGCGGCGCGTTCGTCGCAATCGTCGCGTACAACGCGGTGCAGATCGCGATCTACTGCATGTTCGGCTTCTTCCTGAACGACAGCATCCAGCGGCACTACGGCGTCGACGTGCCGTGGTGGGCGTTCGCGCTCGCGTGCGTCGTCGCGGTCCACTTCTGCGGCGCGCGGCGCATCGAGTTCAGCGGCCGGCTGCTCGGCATGCTGATGATCGGCGAAATCGCGATCGTGATGCTGCTCGATCTCGCGATCGTCGTGCACGGCGCGAGCGCCGGCGGCTTCAGCGCGAAACCGTTCAGCCCCGCGCTGGTGTTCGCGCCCGGGCTCGGCACCGCGCTCGTGTTCGTGCTCGGCTCGTACATGGGCTTCGAGGCGACGGCGATCTTCTCCGAGGAGGCGCGCGATCCGAAGCGCACGATTCCGCGCGCGACCTACCTGGCCGTAATTCTCATCATGGCGTTCTACGCGCTGTCGTCGTGGGCGATCGTCGAGGCCTGGGGCGAAGGCCAGATCGCCGCGCAGGCGGCCCACGATCCGGCCAATCTGTGGTTTGCCGTCAGCGGCCGTCTGCTCGGCGGCATCGCGACGGACGCGATGAACGTGCTGCTCGTCACGAGCCTGTTCGCGGCCATCCTGTCGTTCCACAACACGATCACGCGCTATTTCTATGCGATGGGCCGTGAACGCGTGCTGTGGCGCAAGCTCGGCCATACGTGCCCCGTGCATCGTTGCCCGGACGTCGCCGGCAAGGTGCAGACGCTGATCGCGCTCGCGGCCATCGTCGGGTCGGCCGCGTTCCGCCTCGATCCGTTCGCGGTCGTGTTCTCGTGGATGAGCGCACTGGCCACGATCGGCATCATCGCGGTGCAGATCCTGGTGGCGGCGTCAGTGATCGCGTTCTTCGGGCGCGATCACCGCGACGCCGGCGTCGTGCATCGGCTGATCGCGCCGCTCATCAGCGTGATCGCGCTCGGCGCGTGCCTCGTGCTGGTCGTGCGCAACCTGTCCGTGCTGAGCGGATCGGATTCGACCTTCGTCGCGATGTTTCCGTATTTCCTCGTCGCCGTCGGCGCGCTCGGCATCCGCGCCGCGCTGCGCTTGAAGCGCAGCGACCCCGACCTGTATCGCGAACTCGGGCGCGCCGCCCAGTAGTCGCTGCCCGGACGGTGCCGCGCCGCACCGTCGTCTCGTTGTTCACGCCCCGCGCATTTCCCGCTGCCGGCGCGACGCGCCATGCATCGCGCCGGCACGGGTATTCCCTATTCCGATCGCGCCGCAACGATTGCCGATAGCGGACAAGGCGCGCGTTTTCATCGACATACAGTGAATGCGACGTCGAAGCCTGACGGTGGCAGCGGTAGTTGCCATCGCCCTCACCCGTTCGGCCCGACGATTCGCCCCTGGGAAACACGGAACACCATGATGAAAATTCAGAATCTGATCGACGGCAGGCATTGCGACGCAGCGGCCGGCCGTACCTTCGAAAAACTGGCGCCGGCGACCGGCGACTACGTGGCCGCCGTGCCCGCATCGACCGCCGAAGACGTCGATCGCGCGGTGCGTGCCGCGCACGCCGCGCTGCACGGCGACGCGTGGGCCCGTGCAGGCGGACCGGCCCGGGCCCGCTGGCTGCTTCGGCTGGCGGACCTGGTCGAGCGCGACCGTGACGGGCTGGCGGAATGCCTGGCCGTCGAACAAGGGCGCCCGCTTGCCGAGATGCGGATGATGGACCTGCCGATGTGCATCGACACGCTGCGCTACTTCGCCGGCTGGGCCGACAAGCTCGAGGGCCGCACGATTCCGACCGACGGCTTCATGGGCCGCCCGACCCTCAGCTACACGCGGCGTGCGCCGGTGGGCGTCGCCGGTCAGATCATCCCGTGGAACGCGCCGTTGATGATCGCGGTGTGGAAGCTCGCGCCGGCGCTGGCGGCCGGCTGCCCGGTGGTCATCAAGCCGTCGGAGGACACGCCGCTGGCCGTCGCCCGGCTCGGCGAACTCGTCTGCGAAGCCGGCATACCGGCGGGGGTCGTCAACATCGTCCACGGCGTGGGCGCGGAAGTCGGCGCCGCGCTGGTCGCGCACCCGCTCGTGAACAAGATCAGCTTCACGGGCAGCACCGAAGTCGGCCGCGCGATCGCAGGCGTCGCAGCGAAGACCTTCAAGCGCGTCACGCTCGAACTCGGCGGAAAGGCCGCGCAGATCGTGTTCGCGGATGCCGATCTCGACCGTGCGATTCCTTCGCTGATGGCCGGCATGTTCGCGAACCAGGGGCAGACGTGCGCGGCCGGCTCGCGCGTGCTCGCGCACCGCTCGATCGCCCCCGCACTCGAAGAGCGGCTTGCCGACGCGGCCCGGGCGATGCGCGTCGGCCCGCCATCGGAGCCCGGCGTGCAGATGGGCGCGCTCATCAACCCGCGCCACCTCGCGCGCGTCCGCGCGCTCGTCGACGGCGCGCTCGCCGAAGGCGCGGTGCTGCTCGCCGGCGACGAGCAGGTGCCGCCGCGCGGCTGCTTCATGCGCCCGACGATTCTGGGCGGCGTCCACCCGGGCATGCGGATCGCCCGTGACGAGGTGTTCGGCCCGGTCGGCATGGTCATGCCGTTCGAGACCGAGGACGAGGCGGTCCGCATCGCCAACGACACGCCGTTCGGTCTCTCCGCGTCGATCTGGACGCAGGACGTCGGCACCGCGCACCGCGTCGCCGAGCGGCTCGACGTCGGCGCCGTCGCCATCAATGCATGGAGCCCGATCGACGCGCGCCTGCCGTGGGGCGGCACCAAGCAAAGCGGGATCGGGCGCGACCTGTCGAAGGCCGCGCTCGATTCGTACCTCGAGGAAAAGATCATCACCGCAGCCCTGTAATCCCGCGGCGCACGTCGCGCCGCACTGTGTTCAAGCACTTCGTGAGAGAACTACCATGGACTACCAACAGCGACAAAAGCGATTCTGGCACCCGATGAGCTCGGCGGCCGCCGGCCATACGACCCCCACCGTGATCATCGAGCGCGGCGACGGCAACTACGTATACGACGTCGAGGGCCACCGCATGCTCGACGGGGTCGGCGGCCTGTGGAACGTCAACGTCGGCCACAACCGGCCGGAAGTGAAAAGCGCGATCGCCCGGCAGATGGACGAGCTGTCCTACTACCAGACCTTCGACGGCGTCGCCCATCCGCGCGTGTACGACCTGGCCGACCGCCTGTGCGCGATGTTCGCGCAGGAAGACATGCAGCGGGTGATGTTCGGCAGCGGCGGTTCCGACGCGGTCGAGACCGCGCTCAAGATGGCGCGCCAGTACTGGGTCGCCGCGGGCGAGCCGTCGCGCACGAAATTCCTGTCGCTGCGCAACGGCTACCACGGCGTGCACATGGGCGGCACGTCGATCGGCGGCAACGGTGTCTACCATTACAATCACGGCCCGCTGCTGCCCGGCTGCGTGCTGCTCGACACGCCGTGGCTCTATCGCAATCCGTGGAACTGCGACGATCCGCACCAACTCGTCGAGCACTGCATCCGGCAGCTCGAGGAAACGATTGCGTTCCACGGCCCGCAGACCATTGCCGCGTTCGTCGCCGAACCGGTGCAGGGCGCCGGCGGCCTGATCGTCCCGCCGGCCGATTACTGGGCCCGCGTGCGGGCCGTATGCGACCGCAACGGCATCCTGCTGATCGCGGACGAGGTAGTCACCGGCTTCGGCCGCACCGGCAGCTTGCTCGGCAGCCGCGGCTGGGGCGTCGCCGCCGATATCCTGTGCGTCGCCAAGGGCATTTCCGCCGGCTACGTGCCGCTCGGCGCGACGCTGTACAACGGGCGGATCGCCGACGCGATCGAACATGGCGCGGGCTTCTCGCACATGGTCATGCACGGCTATACGTACAGCGGGCATCCGCTCGCCTGCGCCGCGTCGCTCGCCGTGCTCGACATCGTCGAGGCCGAGGATCTGCCGGGCAATGCGGCACGGGTGGGCCAGCGCCTGCTCGAGCACCTGCTGCCGCTGAAAGCCGACTTCGAGACCGTCGGCGATGTCCGCGGCAAGGGGCTGATGCTGGCGCTCGATCTCGTGACCGACAAGGCCAGCCGCACGCCGCTCGATCCGGGCAAGGGGTTCGCGGCGCGCGTGGCGGATGCGGCGCGCAAGCGCGGCGTGCTGGTCCGGGCGATCGCCAACAAGGTCGTGATGTCGCCGCCGTTGACGCTGCAGCAGGACGAGGCAGACTTCATCGCGGTGACGCTGCGCGAGGCGCTGCAGGAGTGCTGCGCGGATTCGCGATCGATCACCTGACCGCGCGGAACAGCCGGGCGCACGGACTTTTCGTCGAAGGTTCGTGCGCCGCGATCCGGCCTCGGTTCGACGAAGATCGCCGCGGGACGTCGAAGTCGACGATCGGCATCCCGCCTGTCGCAGTTTCGTTTTAAAGGAAGACAAGTCAAATGGAAAACCAGGCCATTGCATTCTCGGTGGAGAAATATCCGCTCGCACTTCGGCTGCTTCACTGGGTCAGGGCGATCCTGATCGGCGCGCAGCTCTGGACCGGATGGACCATGGTCCGGCTCGACGACAACCTGCCGGCCAAGTTCGACTGGTACTACCCGACCCACAAGGAGTTCGGCGTGCTCACGCTGCTGGTGGTCCTGACGCAACTGGCAATTCGCTCGATGAAGCCGTTGCCGCCACTGCCGTCGAGCCTGCCGAAGCTGGACCGGAAGCTCGCCAAGATCGGGCACTACCTGCTGTACGCGCTGGCGATCATCGTGCCGCTGATGGGTTATTCGATGTCCAGCACGTATACGCAGAGCGACGGCGTGCCGTTCTTCTTTTTCCGCGTGCCCGAGTTGCTGCCGAAGAACGACCACTGGTTCGAGGCATTCCAGTGGCTGCACAAGACGCTGGCCTACACGCTGCTTGTGCTCGTCGTCCTGCATATCCTCGCCGCTCTGAAACACCGGTTCTTCGACTCGAACCGAGAAAACGACGTATTGCGGCGCATGCTGTAACGCCACGGCAATACAGGGCCGCGATCCCGGCGACGCTCCGCATTCGGGTCGCTCGACCACAGCGGCCCGGTTTCTTTCATTTCAAATATTTCGTTTTACTAATTACTGACGGACCGTTTCGAGCGTCCGGCGCGCCCGCACGCCCCTCGAAAACGGCACCGCACGGCCCTACCGGCCCTCACCTGGAGATCGACGATGAAGAAGATGATCGCGGCCGTATCGGCCGCCGGCGCCATGGGATTCAGCCTGACGGCCCACGCGCAGAGTACCGTGACGCTTTACGGGTTGATCGACGAAGGCGTCAATTTCACGAGCAACGCGGGCGGCAGCAGGGCCTACCAGATGGTCAGCGGCGACACCGTCGGCAGTAACTGGGGGCTGAAAGGCACGGAAGACCTCGGCGGCGGGCTGAGAGCGCTGTTCCAGCTCGAGAACGGCTTCAACGCGAGCACGGGTGCGCTCGGCGTGACGTCCAGGATGTTCGGCCGGCAGGCGTACGTCGGGCTCGATTCCGACCGGTTCGGCACGCTCACGTTCGGCCGTCAGTACGACCCCACGCTCGACATGTGGAGCCCTTTCACGGCCACCGGAAACTGGCTCGGCGACTTCGGCGCGCACCCGTACGACAACGACAATGCCGACTGGGATTACCGCATCCAGAACAGCGTCAAGTATGTGTCGCCCGCATACGGCGGCTTCAAGGGCGAAGTGCTCTACGGGCTCGCGAACCAGGCGGGCGGCTTTGCGCGGAACCGCGTGTACAGCGCCGCGGTGCAGTACCAGATGGGCGCATTCTCCGCCGCCGTCGCGTACCTGAAGGCCAACAACGGCGGCGCGACCGCGAGCGGCGCGCTGTCGAGCGACGATACGGTCTTCAGCGGCCGCTCGCAGCAGAACATCGATGCCGGCGCATCCTACAAGTTCAGCGACAAGCTGACGCTGTCCGCCGCGTATTCGCACGTCGACGTGTACAGCCCCGAATCGAATCTCTACTTCACGAACCAGCCGGCGGCAGGCTCGCAGAACGCGTGGAAATTCGACAACTTCGAGGTCAACGGCCAGTATTACTTCCGGCCTGACTTCTGGTTCGGCGCCGCCTATACGTATACGCGCGCACACGTCGCGACGGCGGCGGACGATGCATCGCCGAGCTGGCACCAGGTGTCGATGATGCTCGATTACGATCTCAGCAAGCGAACCTCGACGTACATCCAGGGCGCGTATCAGCATGCGACCGGCAATACCGGCACCGACTTCGACTACGCGCACGTGCTCGGTACGGCCGGGCAGTCGTCGGGTCGCAATCAACTGGCGTTGCGCGTCGGGATGATGCATCGCTTCTGAACCCGGCGGAAAAACACGGGCTCGCGTGCGGCATGCGCGGCAGCCCGTGTTTTCCCGCACCGTCAGAACTGATGCCGCACGCCGAGCCGAACCGCGGTCTGCGTCGAGCCGGACGCCGCCCCGCCGAGGGCCGCCTCGACCTGGGCGCCGTAGGCACCGTCGTGCCCGCGTGCGAATACGGCATAAAGGCCGGTACGTTTCGACAGTGAATAATCGGCGCTCAACGTGACCTGATTGGCCGAGCCGATATCGCCGCCGCGCTGCTGGTACTGGAACCCGCCGCCCAGTTGCAACGACGGCGTGAGCGCATAGGTCAAGCCGCCGTCGTAGGTCGTTGCCCGCAGCGGTGCGGCGGCACTGATCCGCACGTCCGACACCATGCCGAAAACGCGGAACTGGCCGAAGTTGTAGCCGGCCCCGCCCGAGAAGTTGCGCAGATTGCCGCCGGACGTCACGTCGTGCTGGCCGAAATAGGCGAGCGCGGCGCTGAACGCGCCTTGCGTGTAGGACAGCATCGCGCTTTGCACGCTGCTGTGCGCAAGCGTGCCGGGCACGTTGCCGAATCCCCACATGCCGCCGAACGCCACGCCGCCGAATGTCGGGCTCACGTACTTCACCGCATTGTTCACCTGGACGCCCCACACGCGGTTGTCGAGCGCACCGCCTGCCGACGCATTCGCCGGCAACCCCCACGCGAGCAGGCCGGCCGGCGTGTTCGCGCCGATCGCGAAAGCCGGCAGGAGATCGCCGACGAAATCGAACTGTCGCCCGAGCGTCACGGTCCCCCAGTCGCCGCCGAGCCCGACGTACGCTTGCGAACTGAACGCGGAGCCCGGCACGGTCAGCGTGCCGTCGGAGGTCTGGAACTGGCTTTCGAGCCGGAACACCGCATAGTTGGCGCCGCCGAGATCCTCCCTGCCCGTCAAGCCCCACACGTCGTTGCGCGACACGCCGGCCTGCAACGCGAGCTGGCGCCCGCCATGCGGGGCAGACGCCACGTCGCTCGTATAGGTCACACCCGTGTCCAGCGAACCGTAGAGCGTCACGCTCGATTGCGCGAATGTCGGTGCAACGGCACCGCAGCCGCACAATGCCACCATCCGGAACCACACTTTCATCTTCTTCTCCTCAGCAAATTTTCCCGGTCAATACGCCTGTGAACCGACCGGCGCGCCGGCGGCATCGAGCCGCCATGATTCATTTCACGAACATAGGAATCCATATCGATGGAGGGCGGCATGCATCACGATGCCGCCACCGGCCTGCATCCTGCTCATTTGTCGACGCGGTTCCGGCCGCCGCGTACGCGACTTAAGTTAGACTACGGCCCAGCCGCCGCCGCTGCCGCAGTCGTCTCGCAGCCGGGCTGCCCGAACCGCTGCCGATCTTCCCGTTCCATTGCCGCAAGCCGCCTGAATCCCGGATCACGTCATGTCGAGCCTCACCAAAATGCTGTCCATCCTCGACGTCTTCTCTTCGTCCGCGACGTCGATGACCGCCGAGGAAATCGCCGAGCACATGGGCTTTTCGCGCACCACGTGCTATCGCTACGTGAAGGAACTGGCTTCCGTCGGCCTGCTCGTCGGCACCAACGGCCGCTATACGCTGGGCCCGCGCATCATCCATCTCGACTACAACATGCGGCAGTCGGACCCGACGCTCATCGCCGCGAAGCCCGTCATCCAGAAACTGGTTCAGGTCACCGGCGGCGATGCGCTCGTCTCGACGCTGTTCGACGAGCAGATCATCAACGTGATGCACGAAACCGGCGCCGAGAACCTGCAGCTGGGCTTCGGCCGCGGCCGCATCATGCCGCTGTTCCAGGGCGCTTCGTCGAAAGTGATCGTGGCTGCGATGTCGCGCGCGCGGCTGAAGCGCCTGCACGAACGGCACAACGCCGAGCTGGGCGAGTTCGCGGCCGACTGGACACAGTTCTGGCGCGCCTGCCAGCAGATTGTCGACGCGGGCTACTGGATCTCGCGGGGCGAGCTCGACGCCGGGTTCGTCGGCATCGCCGCACCGATTCGCACCGCCAGCAGCGGCGAGGTCAACAGCAGCCTGTCGCTGATCTTCCGCGCCGAACACTTCGCGCTGTTCGACGAACACGTCCTCGGCAAGCTGCTGATCGACGCCACCGCGCAGATCGGCGGCGCCACCTGAGCATTCGACCGTCGTCACATCCAACGCCGCGCCCGACGGTCCACGTGCCCACGGTCAGTTCATCTGCGTGATGAACTTGGTGACCAGATAGCCGTCGAACGTCTCCGTTCCGCCCTCACTGCCGAAGCCGCTGTCCTTCACGCCGCCGAACGGGATCTCCGCCGGCCCCATCCCGAAGTGATTGATGTTGACCATGCCGGCTTCGAGCGCCCGGCCGATCCGGTGTGCATTGCGCGCCGAAGCGGTGAACGCGTACGACGCGAGGCCGAACGGCAAGCGATTGGCCTCGGCCAGCGCATCATCGAGTTCTTCGAACGGCACGATCCCGACGATCGGGCCGAACGGCTCCTCGTTCATCAGGCGCGACTCGCGCGCCGGGCCCAGCACGACCGTCGGCGCGAAGTAGTGCCCCGGCCCCGCCGCCGGCACGCGCGCCCCGCCTGCGGCAATCTCCGCCCCTTTCGCTTTCGCGTCGGCGACGAACGCGTCGATTTCGGACACGCGCCGCGCGTGCGCGAGCGGCCCCATCGTGGTCCCCTCTTCCAGCCCGTAGCCGACGCGGATCTTGCCGACCGCTTCGAGATACGCGGCGACGAACCGGTCGAACACCGGACGTTGCACGAAGAAACGCGTCGGCGATACGCACACCTGCCCGGCATTGCGAAACTTGTACGCTGCCAGCATCGTCGCCGCGCGTTCGATTTCGGCGTCCGCGCAGACCAGCACCGGCGCATGTCCGCCCAGCTCCATGGTCATGCGCTTCATGTGCGACGCGGCCAGCGCGGCCAGTTGCTTGCCGACCGGCACCGAACCCGTGAACGAGATCTTGCGCACGAGCGGCGACTCGATCAGCTGCGTGGACACGTCGCCCGGCACGCCCCAGACGACGTTCAGGCAGCCCGCGGGCAATCCGGCATCGTGAAAGATGCGCGCGAGCGCGACGATCGCGCTCGGCGATTCCTCGGGCCCTTTCAGCACCAGCGTGCAGCCCGACGCCAGCGCGGCCGCAATCTTGTGCATCGCCTGGCTGAACGGGAAATTCCACGGCGAGAACGCCGCGCACACGCCGATCGGTTCCCGCAGCACCGTCTGCGCGACGTCCGGGGAACGCGCTGGAATGACGCGGCCGTAGGTGCGGCGCCCCTCCTCCGCATGCCATTCGAGCTGCTCGGCGGACGACGCGACCTCGGCGATCGCCTCGCGAAGCGGCTTGCCCTGGTCCATCGTGATGCGACGGCCGATGGTCTCGGCACGCTCGCGCACTAGCGCAGCCGCGCGGCGCAGGATGTCCGAACGGGCGAGCGGCGACTCGCGGCGCCACGTCGCGAACGCGCGATGCGCGGCGCGCACCGCCGCGTCGAGATCGTCCGGTGTCGCATGGGGCAAGTCGCCGAGCACGTCGCCGGTTCCCGGATCGAGAACGGGCTGCGTGCGCCGGCCGTCGGCCTGCAGGAACCGGCCGTCGATATACAGGTGGAGCGACGCGTAATCGCGTTGCGCATCAGACGCCATGCGGGAAGTCAGGGGCGTAAACGGGATCAAGACGGATACCTCGGTAGAAACTGCACGATGAGCCGGACGGTGCGACGATCGCATCACGCGGCCTGGCTCGGCGCACGCAGCAGGCCGCCGATTTCCTGCCGGAGGATCTGGTTGTCCTGCCGGACAAGCAGATGCCGGACCTTGCCGCGAAACGTCCTGAACTCGGGATCGGCCATCAGCACCGCACGACGCCGGGCGCGATCGTCCAGCGAATCGAACGCCCACAGATAGACGAGCTGGTTCAGCGGCCCGATTTCCGTCGCAAAACAACCGACCATCGTGCCGAGCGCCTGCTCCTGCGCGGCGCGCCCGCATTCCGCGTACAGCCGCAGATATTCGGCGACGCCGCCCGGCACCAGCGTGTAGGTGCGTTGCTCAACAAACATGTGCTTCCTCCGGTTGTCGCGGCGCGAACGCCTGAAAGGCTGCGCTCACGCGGGCCATGCCCACGGCATCCGTCTGCGCCGCGACGTAGCGATCCGGGCGCACCACCACGAGCGGGCCGGCGTGCCGGTCGAACCAGTCCGCCAGCGCGTTGTCGACATCCTCGACGCACGTGCTGCCGTGGGTGCTGGTCACCCGCCGCGCGCGGCCGATGCCGCTGCGCGAACGACTGACCTGGACGAACGTCGCGCCCAGCGCCGCCCAGTACGCACGATCGTCGTCGCTCAGGCACGCCTGCGGATCGCATTGCCAGCCGACGATCGAGAACCACGGGCCCAGCACGTCGTCGAGCTTGCGGCGCACGCCGTCGGCCGTTTCGACGTCGGGCTGCGTGATCATCCTGCCGACTGAATCGCCCGGAGCCCCCGGCAGCACGATGCCCCGCGTATAGCTCGGCATCGGCTTGAAACGCATCTGCAGGATGTAGTCCTTCAGGCCCGGCGCATACCGCGCGAGCCCGAGAAAGCAGTCGCGCAGGAACGCGACGAGCCGGTTGGTCGGCATCAGCATCGCGCCGAACGCGTCCGCCAGGTCGATCATCGCCTTCGCATGGTCGCGCCGCTCCGATTCGTAGCTGCCGATCACGCCGGGATGCAATGTGCCGTTGACGACGCCCGCCAGTTTCCACGCGAGATTGCCCACGTCGCGCAAGCCCGCATTCAGGCCCTGGCCGACCCACGGCGGCGTCAGGTGGGCGGCATCGCCGACGAGCGCCACGCGACCGACCAGGAAACGTTCGGCGAGGCGCGAATGGTGCGTATAGGTTCGCGCGCGCACGATCTCGATGCGATCGACGTCGTCGACGTACGGCGCGATCAGCGCGCGGATCGAGTCCGGTTGCGCGATCGCCTCTTCGTCCTCATGCGGGAACACGAGAAACTCCCAGCGCCGGAAATTGAACGGCAGATAGATGCAGACGTTCGGGCGGCGCGGGTCGCAGTTCAGCGCCGTGCACGGCTGGTCGAGCCCCGCGTTCTTCACGTCGACCACGACCCATTTGATCGGATGCGTCGTGCCGGCCAGCTTGACGCCCAGCAGCTCGCGCATCGGGCTGCGCCCGCCGTCGGCCGCCACCACGTAGTCGGCCTCCAGCGCATACTGCTGCCCGTCGGTGCGGCGCACCTGCAACGTGACGCGCGCGTCGTCCTGTTCCACGCCGACCACTTCCTCGCTGGTCCGCAGCGACACGTGCGGATAACGGGCCAGCCCGTCGCGCAGCGTCCGCTCGGCCAGTTGCTGCATGAAGATGTTGCGCCGCCACCAGCCGAATTCGCGTCTCGACGGGCGGATGTCGGCAAAGCATTCGCCGTTCGCCTTGAACATGCGCAGCGGCACGTTCTGGATGATGTCACGGCTCAGTTCGTCGGCGAGGCCTGCGGTCTGAAACATCCGCAATGCTTCATCGTCGATGCCGACCGCGCGCGGAAATTCGACGATCTGCGGCGCCTTCTCGATGATCACCGTCGCGACGCCATAGAGGCCCAGCAGGTTCGCCATCGCCACGCCGTTCGGGCCCGCGCCGACGATCGCGACCGAGGTCCGCTCCGGATTGTTCGCTTTCATGCGTCAGCCTCCCGTGCGCCACGCCGGATCGTCGAGACGATCGAGCCACGTGCGCAATGCGTGGTTGAACGCAGCCGGCTGATCGTCGTGCACGTAATGCGTCGCGCCGGGAATGTCGATCCGTTCGATTTCCGCATTGGCGGCCGCCATTTCGGCCGCCACGTCCGCGGACAGGAAATCCGAGTCACCGCCGCGCAACAGCAGCGTGGGCACGTGCAGGTTCAGGACCAGCGGCCACAGATGGACGAGTTGCTCCGGCGTCGCGGCCAGCCGGGCCGCCGCGATCCCTTCCGCGTCGTGCCGCCACACGATCCGCCCGTGCGCATCCTCTTTCAGCGAGTGAGCGATACGCGAATCGAGCGCGGATTCCGCGATGTTCGGCCGCTGGCGCCGCCAGAACGCGCGCGCGTCGTCCCACGATGCGAACGCGTCCGGCGTGTCCTGCAGCTCGCGCTTGATGCGCTCCGAACCCGGCGAGCCGGCCGACGCACCGGGGCCCATGTCCTCGATCACGAGACCCGCGAGCCGTTCCCGCTGTGCCGCCGCGTAGACGAACGCATTGGCGCCGCCCATCGAGTGCCCGACCAGCACGAATCGTCGCAGGTCGAGCGCCTGCACCAGCGCGTCGAGATCGCGCACGTAGGTGGCCGCGTAGTAGTCCCGGCGAGGATCCCAGTCGCTCAGCCCGCGCCCGCGCTGATCGAGCGCGACGACCCGGTAGCGGTCGACCAGCATAGCGGCGACGGGCGCCCAGGTCTGCGCATAACTGCGCAGACCGTGCAGCATCACCACGGTCGGCGCGTCGTCGCGCCCCCAGCTTACGAAGTGCAGCCGCAGCCCATCGTTGTCGACCCATCCATCCCTGGCGGATGCCGTGTTCATCATGTGCTCCCCGGCTGGCATGCGCACTCAGACCAGACCGTCGCGACCGACGATCTCGCTCGCCTTCAGGCCGCCGAGCCGCGCGTGCAGCCGGCCGCGCGTCGCGAACGCGAAGATCACCAGCACTTCGTCGTCGTTGGGCGCATCGGGAAACAGGCACGTCACCGTGTCGTAGTGCGAGCGCACGTAAAGCGCATCCTTGTGCGCGAGCGGCACGTCGATCACCGTATTGATCGGGCCGCGCTTGCCGCTCGACGGCACCCACGATTTCCCGCCGCCCAACGCCGCCCGGATCGGCTCCGCGAAGATCGACGTGAGGAACGCGTTGCCGTGTTCGTATTCGCCGGCCGAGCCGACCAGGCAGGCCTTGCCGTAGCTTTCGATCGCGCGGCCGTCGGCGAGCGTCTCGATGCGTCGCGCAAACTCCTTGCCGAGTGCGGGCGACGGGCGCACGAGATCGTCGAGGTTTTCGCTGAATCGCCCCGCATACGGGTTGTGAACGGCCGCGGCGATCACGATCTTGCGCAGCGGCTCGCCATCCGCGAGCTGGCCGGATTCGTTCGCGAGCGAATCCTCGATCTGCGTGTACCACTTGCGGATATGAAAACCTTCGAAATTGGCAGTCTTGTTCATCAGCATTCCTTTATAAAATGTCTATGATGCGTACTGAAAGGCAGCGGCTCAGTCGAACAACGGCTCGAGCTCGACAGGATCGCTTGGCGCGTTGTAGCGATGCAGCACGCGCTTGCCCTCTTCGTCGTCCGTGACGGTTTCGCAGAAGAATTCGAGCCGGTTGCCGTCGGGGTCCGTGAAATACACGCCGATCCCGACCTTGTGATCGGTGATCTTGACGATCGGCACGTGGCGGCGGAGCAGCATCCCGTACAGGCGGCGCAGTTCGGTCAGGCCGCCGGCGATTTCGAGGCCGTAGTGCTGCAGGCCGATCGTGCCGAGCTCCGCATCCGACGCCGCGCGAATCAGCGCGATGTCGTGGTGCTTCTGGCCGAACGACATGAACACCCACTGCTCGCCGCGCGCGGTTTCCGTCATGCCGAGCACCTCGGCGTACCAGGTGCTCGAGTGAACGGGATCGCGCACGAACAGCGACAGGTGGGTGCGCTGCACGCACGGAATCGGCAGCGGCAGGCCGCTCGCGTTCGCACGTTCGGCGTATTGCTGGATATCGGACGGTGTCATCGCTCGCTCCGCTCAGTGGGTCGACTGCGCGTGGGCCACGAGCGGCGCTTCGAACGGGGTCCACGCCACGGCCGTGATCTCGCTGAAATCGCGCCATTCCTTGGTCCAGTTCCGGCCGCCGTCGCGCGATCGGAACAGGTGTCCGTACTTGGTGCCCGCATAGACGAGCGCCGGCTCGGCCGCATGGACGCCGAACGCCCAGAACGTGGAGTTCGGCGGCGTGTGCAGGTCCGTCTCGCGCCACGCGTAGCCGCGATCGACCGAGCGGTAGATGCGGCTGCGGGTGCCCGGCGTGCCGTCGCCGATCGCCATCAGCAGGTCGCCCTCCGGCTCCGGCAGTTGCACGACCGTCCGTGTGTAGTAAAGCCCGTCGAAGCGGTCGCGCGACAGCTTGCCGTCCCACGTCAGGCCGTCGTCCTCGCTCACGTACACCGCGTTGACCGTCAGCAGCACCGTGGTCTTCGGCCGGCCCGGCGTGGCGGGCAGCACGGCGATCGCGTGAATGTCGCTGTTGCGGATCGCGCTGCCCGGGCCGTCCACGCGCGTCCAGCTCGCACCGGCATCCCGGCTGCGCCACGCGCCGCCCTCCTCCACGCCGTACCAGACGTTGCGACCGTCTTCCGGGTCCACGCAGATCGTCAGCAGCCGCGGACGATTGACGCCCGAGCAGAACTCCGGAAACTCGGGCGCCGTTCTCGCCCAGGTCACGCCCGCGTCGCTCGACTTGTAAAGCGCGGCGCGCGACGGTGCGCCGGTGCCCGCATAGAGCACCGCCGGGTTCGCGGGATCGATCGCGATGGACCAGACCGTCTGCCCGTTCAGCAGGTTCTCGGGCCGGAACCAGTGCGCGCCGCCATCCTCGCTGATGCACAGCCCCGAATCGGCGCCGGCATAGACGCGCGACGGCGTCGCGGGGTCCACCGCGAGCGCGCGCACGATGCCGTCGAACTCGATCGGTTCGGCGAGCCCGAGGCGATGCCAGGTCTTGCCGTCGTCGTTCGAGCGCAGGATGCCTTGCCCGGCCGTGGCGACCAGTACGGTTGCGGTCATGAAGTGCTCCTTGTGTCAGAGAAAAATGCCGCGCGTGAGCCCGCCGTCGCAGCCGATCGATTCGCCGGTGATCGAGCCGGATTTCGGCGACGCGAGAAACGCGACGATCCACCCCATCTCTTCCGGCTGCAGCACGCGGCGGATCGGCGTGACCTTCACGTAGTTGGCCTCGACCTCCGCGGCCGTGAGCCCCTGCTTCTGCGCTTCCTTCTCGTAGAGCTCGTGGATGTGCGGCGTCTCGACGACGCCCGGGTGAATCGTGTTGACCGTGATGCCGAACGGGCCGAGCTGGTCGGACAGCGTCTTGGTCAGATGCACGATCGCCACGTTGCGCATGCCGGACAGTTGCTTGCTGCCGCGGCCGGTCAGGCCGCCGATATTGACGATCCGGCCGAAGCCGTTGCGCCGCATGTAGGGCGCGGCCGCCTTCGCGCAACGCAGGTAGCCGACCACCTTGATATCGATGTCCTGCAGCAGCCCCTGCGGGTCGGCGTTTTCCAGCTCGGCCCGTACGAGCCCGCCCGGGTGCGCGGCGCCGTTCAGCAGGATGTCGAGCCGGCCGAAGCGCTCGACGCTCGCGGCCATCGCCGCTTCGACGGACGCCATGTCGGTCGTGTCCAGCGTGACGGGCAGGATTGCGCCGGCCGCGCTGCCCAGCGGCGCGAGCGCCGCGCGAATCTCGGCGGCCGCGACTTCGAGGTGTTCCATGCGTCGCGCGGCGATCGTGACGTTGACGCCTTCGCGCGCCAGTTCGAGCGCGACCGCCTTGCCGATGCCCATGCTGCCGCCGGTGATGAGCGCGGCTTTTCCGTGCAGTTGCAGATCCATGTCGATGAAAGGTGAGAGTCGGGATTGAAGAAAGGAGCGCGTTGCGCGATCAGGACAACTGCATTTCGATGAGCGTCGGCCCGTCGGTGCGCGCGAGCGCGCCTTCGAGCGCCTGCGCCAGCGCCTGCGTCGTGCTCGCGCGTTCGGCCGGCACGCCATAGCCGCGCGACAGCGCGAGCCAGTCGATCGGCGGGTCGTCCAGCAGCGTCAGGCGGCTGGCGTGCGGCGTGTCGGCCGGCAGGCCGCTGCGCGCGAGCTCGGTCTGCAGGATCCCGTAGCGCCGGTTCGATGCGATCAGCATCACGATCGGCAAGCGCTCGCGCGCCATCGTCCACAACGCCTGGATCGTGTACTGCGCACTGCCGTCGGACTGCAGCGCGAACACGCGGCGTTCCGGGCACGCGACGGCGGCGCCGAGCGCGACCGGCAAACCCTGGCCGATCGCACCGCCCGTGTTCGTGAGAATGGTGTGGCGACGCGCGCGCGCCGAGGCGGTCACGAACGGGTAGCCGCACGTGCCGCCTTCGATCGACACGATCGCGTCGTCGGGCAGCGCATTCGCGAGCACGCGGCCGACGGCCTGCGGCGCGAGCGGCCCGTCCTCGATCGACCAGCACTCGACTGGCACGCCGTCGGCGTGCTCCGGCGCGCCGATGCGATCCGCCAGCGCTTCGAGCGCATCGTCGGCCGCGTCGCCCGGTGCGGCGAGCGTCATGATGTCTTCAGGCCGCGCGAGTTCGCCCGGAATGCCTTCGTAGCCGAAGTACGTGACGGGCGCGAGCGCGCCGGCCAGCACCACGCGCCGGCCGGCCAGCGCCGCGAGCGCCGGCTCGGGGAAATAAGGCAGGCGGTCGATGTCCGGCAGGCCGCCGCCACGCTCGGCGCGCGCCGGAAAGGTTTCGCTGAAGCAGGTCGTATCGGTGGCCGCCGCGATGCGCGCCGCCGAGCGCTGCCCGCGCGCCGACAGTGCACGGCCGCCCATCAGCAGCACCGCGCGATGGCCGCTGAGCAGCAGATCCGCGACCCGCTCGACCTGCGCGCGGTCGAACGTCATCGCGGCAGGACGAACGACGGCGGGCGACACCGCATCGCGCACCTTGACCGACTGGAGATCGACCGGCAGCACGAGCGTCGCGACGCCGCGCTGCGTGCCCATCGCAGCAGAAATCGCGTCGGCCGTATCGGTTGCAAGGTCCGTGTCACGCGCCACGCTGCGATACCACACCGACACCGGGCGGGCGAGCGATTCGATGTCGGACGTCAGCGGTGCGTCGTACTTCAGATGCTCGCGCGTGTGATCGCCGACGATGTTCAGGATCGGCGTGCGGGCGCGGCGCGCATTGTGCAGATTGGCGATGCCGTTGGCGTGGCCGGGCCCGAGGTGCAGCAGCGTCATCGCGGGCTTGCCGGCCATGCGGCCATAGCCATCGGCGGCGCCCGTGCACACGCCCTCGAACAGCCCGAGGATCGAGCGCATGCCCGCCACGGTGTCGAGCGCACCGACGAACGGCATCTCGGTCGTGCCGGGATTGGCGAAACAGACGTCGACGCCGGCGTCTCGCGCCGTGGTGAGCACGACGCTCGCCCCGCTGCTTGCTTCGGTCACGCTGTCCAACTGTGGGATGTTCATGCGGATGCTCGACGGATTTGGCTGAAGTATTTTTACTTTAATCCCGAATTACGGGATTTGTCAAACAACCCATTTCATTTTCGAGATCTACCGAGGTCGGCAATCACCCGATATTTCGCGCACTTTTTCCGCCATACCGAGGCGAATACGCTATCCGATCTCCCCCACGTCACAATTAATTTCCCACAATTCGGAATTTCGCAAAATTTACACACCAGATCGATCGTGGCCTTGCGTCTCACCGTTTCGCTTCGCCCTCCGAATCTCAAAATTACGATTGCAAATGCCTCTCATTTGCATTAAATTGCCGCGCAAATGTACTGTTTGGAACACAGATGCCGGCGCCAGGCCGCCCGCCGTGCCCGAACGCGAATCACACAAAAAAGGAGGGGTATGAGCAGGAGGAACTGGGCGGCCGCACCGATGGCCATCGTCGTCGGCACGGCCGGCATGGGCGCCGCCGACGCGCAGGAAACGGCGCTGCCCACCATCGAGGTGTCCGCGCAACGCGCGACGGCGCCGTTCCGCACGCGCGAATCGACGAGCGCGACGCGCAGCGAGGCCGACGTGATGGAGATTCCGTTCGCGGTCAGCAGCGTCGATACGAAGCTGATCCAGACCGTGGCCGCGACGCGCGGCGACGATCTTTACGACTGGGTCGCGGGCGTCTCGCGCCAGAACAACTTCGGCGGGCTGTGGGACAACTACGCGGTACGCGGCTTCGCCGGCGACGGCAACACGTCCGGCACCGACTACCTGGTCAACGGCTTTTCGTGGAACCGCGGCATGAGCGTGCCGCGCGACACCGTCAACCTCGAGCGCATGGAAGTGCTCAAGGGGCCGGCGTCCGCGCTGTACGGCCGCGGCGACCCAGGCGGGATCATCAGCTATACGACGAAGCAGCCGCAATTCGCACGCGCGAACACGATCGGCGTGTCGGCCGGCAGCTACGGCGCATTGCGCCAGACCCTCGATTCGACCGGCCCCGTCACAAAATCGCTGGCGTACCGCTTCGTCGCGATGAACGAGAACAACGGCAGCTTTCGCGACACGGTGTCGAGCAAACGCTACCTGTTCTCGCCGTCGTTCACGTGGGACATCGGCGCGGACACGACGCTCCACTACGAGTTCGAGAGCGCGCGTCAGAGCGCGCCGCTCGATCGCGGCGTGCTGGCGGTCAACGGCCAGCTTGGCGTGATCCCCGCATCGCGCTTTCTCGGCGAGCCGCGCGACGGCGACTACGACGTGCGCAACACGGGCCACCAGTTCACGCTCGAGCATCGCATCGATTCGGCCTGGTCGATCAACGCCGGCGTCGCGCAGCGCAACACCGACCTGTCGGGGCGCTCGTCCGAGGCGTTCGCGTTGCAGCCGGACGGCCGCACGCTGTGGCGCCGCTACCGGCAAGTCGCGTTTCACTCGAACGACCTGCAAGGCCGCCTCGAGACGACCGGCACGTTTCGCACGGGCGGCATCGGCCATACGCTCGTGATGGGCGTCGATGCGTATCGCTTCAACTACGACCAGTTCGTCACGCGCTCCACGCCGACCGCCGCGGCGCCTTATGCGATCGACATCTTCGATCCGGTCTACGGCCAGCCCGCGCCGACGCCGCGCACCGCGACCAACCTGCTCGAACGCGACGACGGTCAGGGCGTCTACGCGCAGGACACGCTCGCATTCGGGCCGCACTGGAAAATCCTGGCCGGGCTGCGCTGGGATCGCTTCCACCAGTCGATCGACAACCGCCTGAAGGGCGTGACGACCAGCCAGTTGCAGACCGCGGTGAGCCCGCGTATCGGTGTCGTGTACGAAATGAGCCCCGCGTGGTCGCTGTATGCGAACACCGCGTATTCGTTCCGGCCGAACAACGGCGCCGACATCAACGGCAACGCGTTCGATCCCGAGAAGGGCCACGGCTACGAAGCCGGCGCGAAATGGGCCGGCGCGCGCTGGCTCACGACCGTCTCGGCGTTCTACGTGACCAAGCGCAACGTACTGACCGCCGATCCGGCGAATGCGGGCTTCTCGCGCGCGGCCGGCGAAGTACGCAGCCGCGGCGTCGAATTCGAATGGAGCGGCGACCTTGGCCACGGCCTGCGCGGCATCGCCAACTTCGCGTACGTCGACGCCGAGGTCACGCGCGATTCCGTGCTGGCGTCCGGCTCACGCCTCGTCGACGTTCCGCGGCTGAGCGGCAGCGCGCTGCTGATGTACGAGACCACGCTGCCGTTCGCGGACAAGGCCGGCGCCGGTGCCGGCGTGATCTATGTCGGGCGCCGAGCCGGCAACACGGCCAACACGCAGGACGGCTTCGAGCTGCCTGCCTACGCGACCGTGCAGCTCAACGGCTACCTTCAGGTCAACAAGCACTTGCGTGCGTCGGTCGTGCTGAACAACCTGTTCAATCGCACCACCTACGTCAGCTCGTACAACAGCCTGTGGGTCACGCCGGGCGCGCCACGCAGCCTGTTCGCGTCGCTCGCCTACTCGTTCTAGGGCGGCCGGGGCGGCTGACCGGCTTCGCGCGTCAGCCGCCGACCGCGAACCGCGCGGCCAGTGCGAGCAGCAGCGCCGGCAGCATCACGCACGCACCGACCGCGAGGAATTCGCCGAAACCGACCTTCAACCCTTCGCGCCGGATCGCCGCAAGCCACAGAATCGTCGCGAGCGACCCGGTAACGGACAGGTTCGGGCCGAGATCGACGCCGATCAGCATCGCGTCGATCACCGCTTGCGGGCTGTGCGCGGCGTCGATCGTCGAGCTCGCGATCAGTCCGGCAGGCAGGTTGTTGATCAGGTTCGACGCCAGCGCGACCGTGACGCCCGCCGCGGCCGCGGCAGCTTGTTCGCCGCCTTGCGTCAGCTCGCGCAACAGCTCCGCCAGCACGCGCACCGCGCCGGTGCGGTCGAGCGTCTCGACGACGACGAATAACCCCGCGACGAGTGGCAGCACGCTCCATGAAATCGCACGAACGATCGGCACGCATGCCGCACGATCCCGCATCAGCACGCACGCGAGCGTGACGACACCCGCGAGCGCCGTGGGCAACCCGAGCGGGCGATCCAGGACCGACACCACCATCAGTGCGACGGCCGTTGCCGCGATCCCCGCCAGCGCGATGCGTCCGCCGCTCGTCAGCGGCTGCACCGGCAGCCCGGATTCGCAATGCCCGGCAAGCGCACGTCGCTGCACGATCCGCAGCATGACGAACGTGCACGCGATCGACACGACGGACGGCACCGCGAAATGCGCGAGCCATACGCCGAGCGACGGCATGCGCGCGCCGTACAGCACCAGGTTCGCCGGATTCGAAATCGGCAGCACGAAGCTCGCGGCATTGGCGACGAATGCGCAGCTGTACAGCAGCGGCATCGGATCGGCCTTCGCGCGGCGCGCGGCCGCGAAGACGGCGGGCGTCAGCACGACGGCGGTCGCATCGTTCGACAGGAACACCGTGGTGCCGATCCCGACCAGGTAAACCAGCGCGAACAACCGCCGGGGCGAACCGTGCGCGAGATTGACGACGTGCGTCGCGACCCAGTCGAACAGCCCCTCGCGACGAGCCACCTCGGACAGCAGCATCATGCCCGTCAGGAACAGGTACACATCGCCGCCTTTCGTAACGGCTTCCAGCGCCTGTGCGACGGGTAGCAAGTTCAACACGACGAGCAGCAGCGCGCCGCTCACGGCCCACGTGGCCTCGGGCCAACCGAAGGGGCGCGTGATGACGCCCGCGGTGGCGAGCGCGGAAATCAGCCAGGCAAGCGAAACAGGATTCATTGGCAAGTCGACAGAGGCATGAGAATCGAAGCGGCTTTCAAGACGACGTCGCCGACAGGTCGGCCGGCTTGCCGCACACGTTGCTCAGCGCGCGCGCATGACCGAGCCACAGCGCGAGCGAGCCGGTCGACACGGCACCGAGTACGACGAACGCGGCCGGATAGCCGAAGTGCTGGGCGAGCACGCCGCCGAGCACGGGACTGAGCGCCGCGCCGATCCCCTGCGCGGTCGCGACGGCGCCCTGCCCGGCATTCACGCGGCCGGAGCCATGCAGCAGGCGAACGACGAGCGCGGGCACGACCACGCTTTGCAGGCCGGCGCCGATGCCGTCGAGCACCTGCACCGGCCATACGCCCGCTTCGCTCATCCACAGCGCGGCGACCACGCCGCGTACCGGCAGCACGAGGTACGAGAACAGCAACACGCGCCAGTAACCGTGCGAGCGAATCAGCCGGGGCGCGAGCCAGGCCGCCGCGATCATCACGCACTGCGCGATGACGATGGTCTGTGCGGTGAACGCGCTCGCGTTGCTGCGATGCGTGACGACGACGCCCATCCCGTAGAGCGGCAGCATCGCGGCATTGCCGAGATGAAACAGCGCGAGCGATGCGCCGAGCAGAACCAGCGGCCGGTTTTCGGCGAGCGTGCGCAGGCCGCCGACGCGCGACGTCGACGCCGTGTCGAACGCATCGGGATGCGCAGCCTCCGTTCCCGGCGCGGCGCCGGCGGGATCGAGTCCGCGCGCGCACGCATGATCGATCGCCTGCCCGGGAATCGCCAGCGTGCTCGCGATGGCGAGGACCGTAAACACACCGACGAGCGCGAACACCGCGTCGAATCCGACATGCCAGCCGAGCCATCCGGCGAGCGCCGCACCGGCGACGTTGCCGGCGTGGTTCGCCATCTGGTTGCGCGCGAACTGCCGATCGAAACCCTGCCGGCGCACGATGCCGAGCGTCACGCCCGCGACGGCCGGCGCGAGCGCCGCGCCGCTGACCGCGGCCAGGATCTGCGATGCCGCCACCGCCGGATAGCTGTGGACGAACATCATCGCCAGCGACGCGAGCGCCGTCGCGGCAGTCGCCACGAAGATCAGCGCCCGCTTCGCGCGTACCGCATCGACGAGCGCGCCGGCCAGCGGCGTCGCGGCCATCGCGGCGAGCCCGGCCAGCGTCATGACCGAGCCGATCGCATCGGCGCCCCAACCGCGCGACAGCAGGATGACGCCGACGAACGGGCCGAGGCCCGCCTGCACGTCGGCCAGGAAGAAGTTGAGCGATTCGAGCGCGCGCGCCGGTCTCATGGTCGTGTCACCGTCGCACGCTCATTCGGCATCCGCATCGACGAGCTCGGCGATCTCGCTCACATCGAGCGTCGTGCCGTGCGGCGTGACGACGCCGTGCCCCCACGCCTGCACATGGATACCGGGACGCAGGTAATCGTGCAGTGCTTCAGCCGCATGCGGCGGCACCCGCAGCGCGACGCCGCTGGTCAGCAACGCGCCGTTCAACTCGCCTTTCGGGCCGTGCAGCGCGAACGCGACTTCGCCGCTCAGGTCCATCGGCTTTCGATCCGGTTGCGGCGGCTTCGGGGCGGCGTGCGGGGGCGCGGGCCCGTCGTCGACGATGTCGACGCCGTCGCGCCCGGTCAGTTGCACGGCCGCGATCATCTCTGCGCGACGCGGCTTGACGCCGCGCACGCGGATGCGGTCGCCGACCGCGATATGGCGCGCCAGTTCGCGGCCCAGGTGCGGCGGCACGTGAACCTGCAGGTCGCCGTTCAGGATCACGCCGTCGATGTCTCCGTGCGGATTGAGCAGGAACTGCGTGACGCGGCCGCGCGTTTCGGGCAGGCAGGCGGGATCGATCCAATGCATGGCAGGACTCCTTTCGATGGATTTCGGAACAGCACCGCGCGATCAGCGCGCGACATCGTCATAGAGATTCACGACATGACCCGGCGCGCCGAACGCCGTCGCCTGCAGCGCTTCGCCGTATGCGTTGCGCGTGCCGTAGCCGACGGCGGCCACGCGCTCGCCGGGTACGAGCAAGTCGCCGAATTGCCGGGCGGCCGGAACGGTCAGCTTGACGACCGCACCGCTGTCGAGCATCACGCCGTCCGGCTCGCCGCGCGGCGCACGCATCACGCGGCGCACGACGCCGGACACGCTCAAGCGGGCGAGGTTGACGCTGCGCAGCATGGGCGGCGCGGGCGCGGCGGGCACGGGCGGCCGATCGGACAACGATGCGCCGGTGCCGTCGTTGCGGACCACGCTGGCGCGGATTTCATCGTCACCGCGCCGTTCGCCGGCAACCGTGACGCGCTCGCCCGCTCGCACGAGCGCAGCCAGTTGCGAACCGAGATGCGGCGGCAGACGGACCAGCGTGCCGTCGGTCAACACGAAGCCGTCGACGGTCCCTTCCGGATTGATCGTCAGGCGCGACAGCGTGCCGGAAACCAGCGCATCCGATGCGGTGTCGGTGTCGTTGCCGGGGCCGGCAGGCAAAAGCGCGCGCGGCCGAGGCGGCGGCGGTGGTGGCGGCATGGCGCCGGCCGGGTCTTCCACACGCGGCGCCGGTGGCACCTGCGCGACGCTGACCGTTGCGACGGCAACGAGCGCGGCAGCGCAGAGCGTGCGAAACGATCGGCGAACGACGGGCAGGGTGAGCTTCATGACGGACTCGGGCGACGGGTTGCGATACATCGATATTTGCAATACCCGTGCCAACCCGCGGCGCCCCATGTGGCCAAGGGCCGAACGATGAAGCGCGCCGGACATGTCGGATTTCCCGACACGTTGCTTCACTGGGTGTCGTCAATCCCGACAGTCGAAACGGCCCTACTAGTCGTCGCGCTCGATCCCGAGATTCGCCATGCGCGCATAGAGCGACTGGCGGCCGATCCCGAGTTGCCTCGCGGCCTCCGCGCGATTGCCGTTCGCACGCTCGAGCGCATGCAGGATCGCCGCGCGCTCGACCGTCGCCAGCGCATCGGGCAGCAGCATGTCGAGCAGGTAGGCCGGAACCGCATCGGCGCCCGACTGGCGCGCCGGCACGGCGGCCAAACCGAGATCGGCCGCGCTGACGGCCGGCCCGGGGGCGAGCGCGGCCGCCCGCTCCATCACGTTGCGCAGTTCACGCACATTGCCCGGCCAACGGTGATCGAGCAGTGCGCGCTGCGCGTCGTTCGTCAGATGCAGCGCGCGCATGCCCGCCGCGTTGCCGAGGAAATGCGCGGCCAGCGGAAGGATGTCGGCCACGCGATCCGCGAGCGGCGGCAGGTGCAGCGGAATGACGTTCAGCCGATAGAAGAGATCCTCGCGGAACGTGCCGTTCGCGACGGCGGCGGCGAGGTCGCGGTGCGTCGCGGCCACGACGCGAATGTCGATTGCCGTGGTGCGATCCGCGCCGAGCGGCGTCACCTCGCGCTCCTGCAGCGCCCGCAGCAGCTTGGCCTGCATCGCGGCCGGCATGTCGCCGATCTCGTCGAGGAAGAGCGTCCCGCCGTCGGCCTCGACGAGGCGCCCCGCGCGATCGGCATGCGCGCCGGTGAACGCGCCGCGACGATGCCCGAACAACTCGCTTTCGAGCAGATCGGCCGGGATGGCCGCACAGTTGACGGCGACGAACGGCCCTGCATGCCGCGCCGATGCCGCATGCAGCACGCGGGCCGCCACCTCCTTGCCCGTGCCCGTCTCGCCGGTCACGAGCACGGTCGCATCGGTCATCGCGGCCCGGCCGACCTGCTTTTGCACGTCGCGCATCGCGGCGCTCACGCCCAGCAGTCGCGGTCGGTCCGCTGAAGGCTCGCCTGCAAAACCGCCGTCCTCCGGCGCGAGCGCGGGCGGCTGATTCGCCGATACGACGCGTTCGAGCAGTTGCGCGATGTCCCGACGCCCGATCGGCTTCGTCAGGTGATCGAATGCGCCGAGCCGCATCGCTTCGATCGTGTTGTCGCTGGTCGCATGGGCCGTCAGCATGACGACCGGAATCGCGGCGAGCGCCGGATCGTCGCGCAGTTGCGCGAGCACGGCCAGCCCGTCCAGATCCGGCAGGCGGAAGTCCAGAAAGATGCATTCGATACCGCCACCGTCGCGCAGCGCGCTCAGCGCGGCCCGGCCGGATGCGGCCTCGACGACCCGATGACCGAGATCGGCCAGTGTTTCGGTGAGGCCGTCGCGAAATGCCGCGTCGTCGTCGACTACGAGGATGTTTGCCATGGAATTTCAATCACGAATGCGGCGCCCTCGTCGAGGCGCGCCTGCCCGCCGTGGGCCGCCGCCACTTCGCGGACGACGACAAGACCGAGACCCGTGCCGTCCGCGCGCCCCGTCACGAAAGGCTCGAAAATCCGCTCGCGCTGCGCGGCCGGCACGCCGGGGCCGCTGTCCGACACGGTGATGCACAGCCAGTCGCGCCCGGCGATCGGACGCCGCTCGGCGGCGAGCGTGACCGCTCCGCCGTCGCCCGCGTGGTGCAACGCGTTGAGCAACAGATTGTCGAGCGCCCGCCGCATCTGGTCGGGATCGAAGGCGGGAAAATCCGACGGCCACGCGAGCCGCTCGCCCTGCCCCGCGAGCGACAACGTCAAGTCGATCGCCTGCTGCTGCGCAAGCTCGCGGTGTGCTTCGACGACCTGCGCGAGCCACGCGTCGACGTCGACGCGTGTCGCATGCGGGCGCACCGGCTGCGTCAGCGCGAGCAGGCTCGACAACTGCGCATCGATGCGCTCGATCTGCGCGAGGATCACGCGCAGCGCGTCCTGCTGCCGCCGGCCATCGCCGGCCAGCGCGTTTTCAGCCTTCAGCCGCATCGCACCCATCGGATTGCGAATCTCGTGCGCGACCTGCGCGGCGAGTTTGCCCAGCATGCCGAAACGCTCGGCCTGCGCGAGGCGCGTACGGAGCTCGTCGGCCTGCTGTTGCAGTTGATCAGCGCGCCGCGCCCGCTCGTTGAACGCATCGATGACGCGATCGAGATCGGGTTCGCCGACGTACGGCAGGTGATGCTCGCGACCGTCGGGGCCCAGCCCGCTTTCGATCCGGGCGAGATTGCGCTTCCAGCGGCGCAGCGCCACGGCCAGCGCCGCCGCGATCGCGAGAATCACGGCGAGCACGGCCGCCAGGCCCGTTGCCAGCAATTCCCCGTGCCGGCCCAGCGGCGGGCGCGCACGGGTCAGCATCCAGACGTACAGCCCCGATCCCCCGCGTACCGGACAGGCCGCCGCGATCACGGCGTCCTGCGCGCCTTCGACGACGTTCGCCGTCGCGGCATGCGTCGCGGCCGCGGCACGCAGCGTGCGGAGGATCAGCGGCGTTTCCGCTTCCGGAACATCGTGTTTGACGCCGCTGCCCTGATAAGTGGGAAAGGAATAGGCGAGAAAGCCGCTCGCGGCGGGTGCGGCGGAGGGCATCCAGAACCCGCCCTCCATGTCCGGGGCACGCGAAAGCACGATGTCGAGGATCGCGTGCATCAGCTCCGGGGCAGGCCCGGCGCCCGCCGACGCGGCAGACGCGCCGTAACGCGACGCGACCGCTTCGCATGCCGACGCGCCGGCGGCCTTGGCGCTGGCCACCTGCTGACTCTCGGCGGAATTCGCCGTGACCCAGACGACCGCGACCAGCGTCGCGCACAGCGCCGCGACGACTGCCCAGAGCATGACGAGTTGGGTGGAAAACGAAGGACGCTTCATCGAATCGGGCTGGCGGTTGAGGACGACAGAATAACGTATTGCATCGCACGTGAAGCCGCCGCGACCGCCATGCATCGCACCGACGGCCTGCCGGACCGGACCGGCGGCGGCTCGTCCCGGAAAGCCGGGCGAAAGCCTCGGGCGCTAGACTGCTCGCGGTCCCGCGTCCAACCCGAAACGTCCTCGTCGAGCACCTCATGCGCACCGTTTCCGTTCGAGCCTTGTTCGCTGTCCTGTTCGCCGTCGGTACACTCGTCGGCACGGCCTCCGCCAGCCGCGCATGCGAAGTGCCCGCCCCCGTGCGGACGATCGATCCGCCCGGCTACTACGACGACCCCACCGGTTATGCGCGCGACGTGAAGCCGATGCGCGACTTCGTCGCGAAGCTGAACGCCGCGGCGGATCACGGCGACTGGTCGTGCACATTGACGCTGCTCGACACTTGGGCGCAATCGGATGCGCTGATGGGCGCTATCTCCGGTTATCAGGGCTACTACGAACGCTCGTGGGCCGGCACCGATTTCGCGATGGTGATCCTGCGCATGCCGCGCGGCTTGCGCGAAGCGAACCGCGCTCAATTCAACGCGATCGACCCGTGGCTCGAACGCATCGCGATCGCGACGCGCAATGCCGAAGCGATCAACCATCTGCACAACAATCTCGTGTACTGGGCAGGGCTTAACCTGATCGCGATCGGCACCGTCACCGACAACGCAAGCCTGATCGACTCCGGCTTGCTGCGGGTACGCGAAGGCATTCGCGACATCCGCCCGGACGGGTCGCTCGAGCGCGAGGTCAAGCGCGGCGACCGCGCACTCCACTATCACACCTTCGCGCTGCTGCCGCTCGTGTTCGCGGCCGAACTCGTGCAGCGGCGCAACATCGATCTCTACCGCGAAAACGACGGTGCGATCGGCCGCCTCGCGAACCTCGTGATCGACGCGGTGGAAGATCCTGCAAGCTTCAAGAAGATCACGCCGGTCAAGCAGGACCTGTTTCCGTGGACGTTTCGCGACGAGCTGAGCTGGGTCGAACCGTACTACGCGCGCTTTCACGATCGCCGCCTGCCGGCGATTATCGCGCCGCGCCGCCCGTTCAGCGAATGGCGGCTCGGCGGCGACGTGACGGCGGCGTGGGGCGCACCGCTGCCGTGATGCACGGCGTGTGCGATCAGAAGCGGTGGCGAATGCCGACGATCGCCAGTTCCTGGTTCGCCTTGCCGCCGTCGACATACGCGTCCGCGATCACCGCCTGCGCCGGACCCGCGCCATTGCTGCCCGATGCGTGCCCGTAGCTCATCGTCGCGTAGAGATCGGTGCGCTTGCTGAGCGCGTAGTCCGCCGCAAGCGTGACCTGCTGGTACGTCGCCGACGAATCGCCGTGCGATTTCAGGTAGTTGTAACCCGTCTCGAACAACAGCGCCGGCGACGCCTGCCACGCGACGAACACCGAGCCGTTGTTGAAGCGCTCGGCCGCGCCGAACGTCGAATTTCCGTCGCGCAGATACTCCGCGTAGCTGTAGTGACCGCCCAGCGTGAACGCGCCGAGCACGTAGCTCACGCCGGCACGCGCGATATTCACCGCGCTTGCCGTCGCATAGGCGTTATTGACCGGCGACAGGAAGATCGTATCGGCGCTGCTTGCGCCGCGCGTCGACAGCACCGCGTTACCGTTGTCCAGATGCGCATAGCCGGCGGCGACGGTCAACGGACCGGCCGTGTACGACATCGCCGCGTTGTACGCCTGGCCCGAGCCGACCGAACCGGCCACGCCGCCGAACCCGTACATCGCGGCCACCTGCAGGCCGCCCCACGACGGGCTCACCCATTTGACCGCATTGCTGTTGCGGACCGAGCCGTCGGCGTTGTCGACGTCCCCGGGCGCCGTGAAGTACTCGAGAAAATTGTTCCCCTGTACCGGCAACACCAGATCCTGCAACGTATCCTGCTGACGCCCGGCCGTCACCGTGCCGAATCCGCCCGCCAGCCCGACGAACGCCTTGCGTCCGAACAGCAGGCCGCCGCTCATCTTGCCGTTGTTCACGTTGAAGCCGTTCTGCAGGTTGAACAGCGCGCTCAGGCCGCCGCCGAGATCCTCCTTGCCTTTCAGCCCCCACTGGCTGACGGACATCTGTCCCGACTGCAGCTTGACCTGGTTGCTGGCGCCGCCGGTGTTGTGCGTGTACTGAATCGATTCGTCGATGACGCCGTAAAGCGTGACCGAGCTTTGCGCAAATGCATTGCCGCACATGCCGGCCGCGCATGCGAGGGTGGTCGATGCGATCCATTTCATTGCCGTGCTCTCCTGTCGTTGCGTGGTTGATCCATCTGATTGACGTGCTTCCGACATCATTCTTCATTCGATTCGGATAACGAATTGATATGCGCGATGTCGATGCCGTTCTCTACCATGGCTCACCGACTACGTGAATCGCCGGCGCCCCCTTTGAGCCCTACCTCACCCTGCGAGCGCGATTCCTGAACAGGCAGACCAGCTCGCTCGCCACGTGCGCGGCCGCAAGCGCGGTGATGTCCGCATGATCGTAGGCAGGCGCGACCTCGACCACATCCGCGCCGACCAGGTCGACCGGCGTGAGCCCGCGGATGATCGACAGCGCCTGCGCGCTCGACAGGCCGCCCGGTACCGGCGTACCGGTGCCCGGTGCGAACGCCGGATCCAGCCCGTCGACGTCGAACGTGAAATAGGTCGGCCGCGCGCCGACGATCTCGACGATGCGTGCAATGGCCGCGTTCACGCCGTGCTCATGCACCCACGTCGCGTCGAGAACTGACACGCCCATGAAATCGTCGTTCCAGGTCCGAATGCCGATCTGCACCGAGTGGGCGGGATCGATCAGCCCGTCCTTGATCGCCTTGTAGAACATCGACCCGTGATTGAGGCTGTCCGGCTGATCGTCGGGCCAGGTGTCGCAGTGCGCATCGAAATGGATCAGCGAAAGCGGCCTGCCGTACTTTTCCGCATGGGCCACGAGCAGCGGGTAGCTGATGTAGTGATCGCCGCCGAGTGTCAGCATCCTTGCACCGGCATCGAGTATCGTGCGCGCATGCGCGATGATCGCTTCCTTGACGGTCGACGGGTTGTGCACGTCGAGCCAGCAGTCGCCGTAGTCGATCACCGCATAGTCGTCGAACGGGTTGATCCCCCACGGATACGGCAGCAGGACGCCGAGCTGGCTGCTCGCCGCGCGGATCGCGCGCGGGCCGAGCCGCGCGCCCGGACGGTTGGTCGTCGCGATATCGAGCGGCACACCGGTCACGGCGAGATCGACGCCGGCCAGCTCCTTCGTATACAGGCGCCGCATGAACGACACCACGCCCGCATAGGTGTTCTCCTTCGACGAACCGTATGGCGATTCGCGGCGGATCGCGCCGTCTCCGCGCACGACTGACTGCTTCTGCATGATGCGTCACCCCCCCCTATTTTCGTGTGCCGACAGTCCGGGCGCCCGTGTCAGATGCCCAGTGCGCAACCATCCTTGCGGTGGTCGGACGCGCCGATCAGCGTGCCGGCATCCCAGTCGATCCGGATCGCCTGCGCGCCGCCGATCGCCCAGTTCGGTGCCACGAGATTGAAGCCGCGCCGCGCGAGCGCTTCGCGCGCCGCCGCGGGCATCGTGCATTCGACCTCCACCTGATCGGTGCCCGGCCGCGGAAAGATGCGCGGCAGGTCGATCGCCGTCTGCAGGTCCAGGTCGTAGTCGAGCACCTTCGACAGGAAGTGCGCATGCCCCATCGCCTGGTAGTGACCGCCCATCACGCCGAAGGTGATCTGTACCTTGCCGTCGCGCGTCACCATGCCCGGAATGATCGTGTGCATCGGCCTGGCGTGCGGCGCGATCGCATTCGGGTGGCCCGCTTCCAGCGTGAAACTCTGGCCGCGGTTGTGCAGCATCACGCCCGTTTGCGCGGACATGATGCCGCTGCCGAACGGATGAAACAGCGAGTTGATGAAGCTCGCGCAGTTGCGATCCTTGTCGACCACGCAGATATAGACCGTATCCTTGTGCTCCACCGGCGCCGCAACCGGCGCGCCGAGGGCGTGCAGCGCCGCGATGCGCTTGCGCAGCGACTCGATGGACGCATCCGACAACAGCGTATCGACGTCCATCGGACGATAGCGCGGATCCGCCAGCAGCACGTCGCGCAGCGCATACGCGACGCGCGCGGCGTCGATCTCCCGGTGCAGGCGCTCGGCGCCGAGCGGATCGTCGTTCGCGTCGAATCCTTCGAGCAGCTTCAGCATCAGCAGCGCGACGACGCCCTGCCCGTTCGGGGGGCATTCGTGCACGTCGTAGCCGCGAAAGCGCGAGGTGATCGGCGTCACGTATTCGCCATGGAACGCCGCGAAGTCGTCCATCGTGTGCAGGCCGCCCATGGCGCGCAGGCGGGCCACGATATCCTCCGCGACCACGCCTTCGTAGAACACGCGCGGGCCCGCTTGCGCGATCGTCTCGAGGGTGCGCGCAAGCAGCGGCTGCCGATGCACGCTGCCCGCCCGCGGCGCCTGGCCGGCAACCAGCATCTGCGCGCGGCTGGTGTCGTCCAGCGACAGCAACTGCGCCTGATGCGCCCAGTCCGCCGCCGCGCGTGGCGCGACCGCATAGCCGTCGCGGGCGAGCCGGATCGCCGGCGCAAACAATGCGGAAAGCGGTAGCGAACCATGATCGCGCGCGAGCGTCGCCCACGCGTCGACCGCGCCGGGCACCGTCACCGCGTGCGGCGAATGGCGGTCGATCGACGTGACGCCGAGCGCGCGCAGCCGCTCGACGCTGGCGGCAGCCGGCGCCCAGCCCGATCCGTTGAAACCGACGATGTCGTCGCCGCCGCCGCGGGAATAGAGCGCGAAGCAGTCGCCGCCGATGCCGGTCGAGCCGGGCTCGACGACGCATTGCACCGCGCACGCGGCAATGGCCGCGTCCATCGCGTTGCCGCCCGATTCCAGGATCCGGACAGCGGCCAGCGTCGATGCGGGATGCGACGTCGCGGCCATCGCTTCGGTCGACATCACGAGCGAGCGGCCCGGTTGTTCGAAATTCCTCATGGTGTTCTCCCGATTCAGCGTGCGGCCAGCGACCGGCGCCACGCGAGCGTATCGTCGAGCGCCTGTTTCGACGCATCGAACAACTGGTCGATTTCGTCGTGCGTGATGATCAACGGCGGGCAGAAATTGAACGTATCGCCGAGCGCCCGCGTGATCACGCCGTACGTCAGTGCCCGCTCTCCGGCATGGATCGCCACGCCTTCGGACGGCGCGAACGGCGCTTTCGTCGCCTTGTCGGCGACCAGTTCGACGGCCGCGAGCAGCCCGGACCCGCGTGCCTCGCCCACGAGCGGATGCGCGACGAGATCGGCCACGCGCTGCTGGAAGTGCGGGATCACGCTGCGCACGTGGTCGAGCACACCGTCTTCGTCGTAGATGCGCAGCGTCTCGAGCGCGACGGCCGCGCAAACGGGATGACCGCTGTACGTGAAACCATGGCCGAAGGTGCCGATCTTCTCGCTTTCGGCCACGAGAGCACGATAGATCGCGTCGCTGACCATCAGCGCCGAGATGGGAAGGTAGCCGGCCGACAGCTGCTTGGCGACGACGATCATGTCGGGTTGCATGCCGAAGGTTTCCGAGCCGAACATATTGCCGGTTCGACCGAAACCGCAGATCACCTCGTCGGCCACGAGCAGAATGTCGTACCGCTTCAGCACGCGCTGGATCTTTTCCATGTACGTGGCCGGCGGGACGATCACGCCGCCCGACGCCATGACCGGCTCGGCAAAGAACGCGGCGATCGTCTCGGGCCCTTCGCGCAGAATCAGTTGCTCGAGCGACTCGGCGCAGCGCGTCGCGAACTGTTCCTCCGATTCGCCGGGCAACCCGTGACGATAGTAGTGCGGGCAGTCCGTATGCAGGACGCGATCGATCGGCAGGTCGAAGTCGCGATGGTTGTTCGGCAGGCCGGTCAGGCTCGCGGACGCGATCGTCACGCCGTGGTACGCCCGCGTGCGCGCGATGATCTTCTTCTTCAGCGGCCGCCCGAGCGCGTTGTTGTAATACCAGATCAGCTTCACCGCGGTGTCGTTCGCTTCCGAACCCGAGTTCGCGAAAAACACCTTCGACATCGGCACCGGCGCCATCGAGATCAGTTTCTCGGCCAGCAGGATCGACGGTTCGGACGACTTATGACCGAACGCGTGATAAAACGGCAGCTTGCGCATCTGCCGGTCCGCCGCGTCGGCCAGCCGCGGTTCGCTGAACCCCAGCGACGCGCAGAACAGGCCGCTCAGCGCTTCGATGTAGCGATTTCCTTCCGTGTCGTACACGTAGACGCCCTCGCCGCGCTCGATCACCATCGGCCCGACGTCGCGGTGGCGGCTCAGGTTCGTATACGGATGAAGGACATGATCGATGTCGTTCTGCTTCAGCGTGTGCATGAGTACCTTCCTGGTTGAGTCTCTTCCATGGTCGTGTCTTCCGTGTGCGGAACCAGCCCGGATCGGTCGCCGGACCGCACTACTTGAGCCCGCCGGACAGGAACTTCTGCAACCGGCTGCTTCTCGGCGTCTTCAAGATGTTGCGCGGATGGCCTTCCTCCTCCACCACGCCCTGGTGCAGGAACATGACGTGGTTCGACACCTCGCGCGCGAAGCCCATCTCGTGCGTGACGACGATCATCGTGCGTCCTTCGTGTGCGAGATCGCGCATCACCTTGAGCACGTCGCCGACCAGCTCCGGATCGAGCGCCGAAGTCGGTTCGTCGAACAACAGCGCGTCGGGCTCCATCGCGAGCGCCCGTGCGATGGCGACGCGCTGCTGCTGGCCGCCGGACAGGTGCGCCGGATACGCATCGGCGAAGCGCGTCATGCCCACCTGCTCGAGATAGCGCTCCGCCCGCTCGCGCGCCTCCGCGCGGCCGAGCTTCAACACGTGCAACGGCGCCTCGACGACGTTCTGCAGCACCGTCATGTGCGCCCACAGATTGAAATGCTGGAACACCATCGCGAGCCGCGTGCGCATCCGGCGCAACTGGGCGGGATCCGAGATCCTGATCCGGCCGCTGCGGTCGACCGACGTCCGCACCTCGCCGCCGCCGAGCGATACGCGGCCCGACGAAGGCGACTCCAGAAAATTGATGCATCGAAGCAGCGTGCTCTTGCCCGATCCCGACGAGCCGATCACGCTGATCACGTCGCCGGGATTGGCTGCCAGCGAGACGCCCTTCAGGACTTCGTTGTCGCCGTAGCGCTTGTGGAGATTTTCGACAGACAGTGCATTCATGTGGCGTTGCTCCGCGATTGCGCAAGCATGGAAAGCGGCAATGGCCGCAGATGGACGAGCCAGCGCCGCTCGGCTGCCCGGACCAGCAGCGCGACGAGCCCGGTCAACGCGAAATAGACGGTGCCGACGGAAATGAACGCCTCGAACGGTGCGTAGTAGTTCGCGTAGACATCCCGCGCGGCGCCCGTGAGGTCGATCAGCGTGATCGCGCTGACGAGCGACGTGCCGTGCAGCATCAGGATGATTTCGTTACTGTAGGCGGGCAGGAACCGGCGCAGCGCCGACGGCAGGACGATGCGGCGCCATGCGGTCGCACGCGACATCCCGTAGGCCTGCGCCGCTTCGATTTCGCCGTAGGCGGTGGCGCGGATCGCCCCGGCCAGGATTTCGACGGTATACGCACAGGTATTCGCCGTGAGCGCGATCATCGCGCACCCGAACGGATCGCGCAGCAGCAAGAGCAGCGGATTGCCGCGCTGCCACGCGTCCTGGACCCACTGGAACTGGCCGAATCCGTAATAGACGATCATCAGTTGCGCAAGCAACGGCGTGCCGCGCATGAACCACGTGTAGACCGCCACCGGACCATGCACAAAGCGGTTCGGCGACACGCGCAATACGGCCAGCGGAATCGCGAGCAGCAACCCGAGTGCCAGCGAGCCCACGGTCAGCTGCACGGTGACCCACAGCCCGCCGGCATACGCGCCGAGCAGCGAGATCCATTGTTCATGGCTCATCCGTGCAGCCTCCCCTCTCGCATGCCGCGGTTCAGGCGCACGCGCGCACGCGCCGCGCACGCCGTCGACCCCGACGTCACCAGCAGATACACCGCGCAGGCGGCCAGATAGAACGTCATCGGCGCCTGGGTCGTGCGGCCGGCCTGGTCGGAGATGAACATCACGTCGTGCAGGCCGATCAGCGACGCGATCGCCGTGGTCTTGAGCAGCACCAGCCAGTTGTTCACGGCGGCGGGCAATGCGAGCCGCGCCATCTGGGGAAACAGGATGCGGCGAAAGGCGAGCCATCCCGAGAATCCGTATGCGCGCGCCGCCTCCATCTGGCCGCGCGGTACGCCGAGCATCGCGCCACGGAACGTCTCCGTGTAGTACGCACCGAAAATGAAGCCGATCGTCAGCACCGCGGTGGCGAACGCGTCGACGTCGGGCGCATGCAGGCCGAAGGCGGCCGACAGCCGGTTCAACAGGATCTGGCCGCCGTAGAACACCAGCAACATCATGACGAACTCCGGCACGCCGCGAATCAGCGTGGTATAGGCGGTGGCGGCGGACACCAGCACACGCGAGCCCGACAGCTTGGCCATCGCGCCCGCCATGCCGATGCATACGGCGAGCCCGACGGACAGCACGGCGAGCACGATCGTCACCTCGGCGCCGCGCAACAGGGCCGGCAGGTATTGCTGCAATGCGGACATGACGCTCCTTTCCAGCGCTCTCGGGATTCGTTCAGGGTGCGCCGGCGCGTGCACGCCCGCCGGCGCGGCCTGGTCAGTAGATATCGAAATCGAAGTACTTCTTCTCGATCGACTGATACACGCCGTTGGCGCGAATGGCCGTGATCGCCTGGTTCAGCTGCTGCCGGAGATCGTCGTCGGTCTTGCGCACCGGAATGCCGTAGCCCTCGCCCAGCAGCGCCTTCTGCTCGGGCGTCGTACCGACGATCGGCGTGCCGACGAACTTGAAGTTCGCACCTTCCGGTTTCGTCAGGAACGCCGAATACGCGGCAGTCGCGTCCTGCAACGCGGCGTCGATGCGGCCCGAGCGCAGATCGAGGTAGACCTCGTCCTGGGTCGGGTAGCGCACCAGTTGCACGCCGTTCTGCGCCCAGTACGCGCTCGCGTACTTGTCGGCCAGCGTGCCGCGCTGAACGCCGACGCGCTTGCCCTTGAGTTCCGCCGGCGTCGCGTCCTTGACTGGGCTGTTTTTCGCGACGACCAGCCGGCGCGGCGTGTTGTAGTACTTGTCGGTAAACGCGACCTTCTGCTTGCGCTCGGCGGTGATCGCGACCGACGCGACGATCGCGTCGACCTTGTCGGCCATCAACGCGGGAAGCAGGCCGTCCCAGTTGATCTGCACCAGCGTGCAATTGGCGTGCATCTGCGCGCACAGTGCATGGATGACGTCGATGTCGAAGCCCACCGGCGTGCCGTCCGGCTGCATCGACGAAAACGGCGGATACGCGCCTTCGTAGCCGATCCGGATGTCCTTCCACTCTTTCGCCTGGGCCTGCACGGCCGCCAGCATGACGGTGGCGAGCACCAGGAATCTCATCATGGGTCGTTTCATGTTGCTACTCCGTAACGTGTTTCGGTGGAAATGACTGCGTGGTCGTGTTGCGTGGTTTTGGTACGATGATTGATTCGGATACCTTATCGACATGAACGAGACGCCGACCGCCGCCTCGTCCTGTTTCCGTCAGTTGCCGCCCGTCATCCAGTCGCGCAATGCCGGGACGGTCGCTTCGATATGCTCACGCACCACGGCCTCGAGCGCGGCAGGATCGCCTCCCCGGATCGCGTCGATCAGCCCCATGTGGTCGTCGCGCGACGTCTTCGGCTTGTAGGCCCGCTCGAGCCACAGACGCATGTGCGGTTCCACCACCGTGTGCAACCCGGCGATCTGGGTGATCAGGCGCTGGCGCCCGCACAGCCGGCACAGATACTCGTGAAAGCTGCGATGCGCGGTGACCCACTGCTGGCCGTCGGCTTCCGCGCGCTCCATCGCATCGATCAAGCGCGTCAGTTCGTCGATATGCTGCGGCGTGATGTTCGGCAGCGCCATGCGCGCCGCCAGCCCTTCGAGCACGCCGCGCATGCCGAACACCACTTCCATCTCGTCGACGTCTAGCCCCCGCACGACCGCGCCGCGATTCGGACGGATCACGACCAACCCTTCGCTCGCGAGCCGGCGGAACGCTTCCCTCACCGGCATGCGGCTCGTATCGATCTCGGCGGCGATGTCCTCGGGAATCAGGCGATCGCCGGCCTTGTACGTCCCCATCCGGATGCGGTAGAGCACATACGCATAGGCCTCTTCCTCGGCCGTGGCGGGAAATTGCGGATGCAGCGATGGCGTACGTGTGTCCATGTTCATGCAATGACCTCTTTCGCGAGCCCTGGGCTTCGCCGCGAAGCGCTCGCACGCCGAATACGCGTGGCACGCTCTTGGACTTGCGTTCGATATTGAATGAAAGGCATTAGTAATAGTGGATATTTGTATCTACGGCTGCACTATACGACGCCAGAAATAATGTCGAATATGGGTTAACCCTTGGGGTCGGCAATACGCTGATGCGCACGTTCCCACAAGCGAAAACGCCCGACACCGGGCATCCGGCGTCGGGCGTTTCGGCCAATTGCGGTGTACGGCGCACCTACCGAGCAAGCGCGGCGACTTGCGCCGCCGTCAGCGCCCCCTGGTACATGCGGAAATCGCTCACGAGGCCGTCGAAGGCAGGATCGGCCGCCTCGTCTTTCAGCGCGCGGCCGCGGGTACGGCAGCGTGCTTCGACGCGCCGTCCCGCTCGATCCGCTCGACGATGCGTGCAAGCCGAATGATGTCGGTCAGCGCGAAATCGGCCACATCGGGCCGCGGCCGGCCGCACTCGTCGGCGATGCGCATCGCGAACGCGAGCGCTTCGGAACGCTCCCGCAGCAATGCCCGGAGCGCATCCGCGACGACCCGGCGGTCGCGCGGGTCACCGAGGCCGAGCGCCGAACCGACATCCGGCGCCATGAGCGTGCCTGTCTCCAGTGCGGAGACATTCGGCACGCGCATCGTGTTCGTGTCCATGGAAGTCCTCCCGCCGACTCGCGATCGACCGGCACGTCACCGCCGGTTCGACCGCGACACCACGTCGATCCACACGGCCAGCACCAGCACCGCGCCCTTGACGATCATCTGCCAGTACGCATCGACGTCCAGCATCGACATCCCGTTGTCGAGGCTCGCCATCACGAGCGCGCCGATCAGCGCGCCGTAGACCGTGCCCGACCCGCCGCGCATCGACGTGCCGCCGATGAAGCACGCGGCGATCGCATCGAGCTCGCCCATCGTGCCGGCGGACGGCGACCCGGCCGCCAGCCGCGCGGTGTTCACGAGGCCGGCAAACGCGCACATCAACCCCATCAGCGCAAAGATCGCAAGTTTCACGCGATCGGTGTCGACGCCCGACAAGCGCGTTGCCTCGAGATTCGAGCCGACCGCATAAACGCGCCGGCCGAATACCGTCTGCGTCGCGATCCACGAGAACACGCCGAGCAACGCGAGCAGCAACAGCACCGGCACCGGAATGCCGCCGTAACGGTCCAGCGTCGCGACGAAGGCGAACAGCACCGCACCGGCCCCCGCGACCTTCACACCGTCCTGCCACAGCGGCGCGACCGCGAGCCGATAGCGTCGCCGCGTGCCGCGCTGCCGCACCACCAGGAGCGTCACGAGCACGAACAGCAGGATCGCGAGGCCGTCCCCCGCCATGCGCGGCAGATAGCCCTGCCCGATGAACACGAAGCCGTCGGACACCGGTGCGATCGTCGAGCCGCCCGTCACGCCGAGCAGGATGCCGCGGAAGGCGAGCATCCCGCCGAGACCGACGATGAACGACGGCACGCGCCGATAAGTCGACCACCAGCCGTTGAACAGCCCGATCAGCACGCCGAGCGCAAGCACGGCCGGGACCGTTGCCGCGACCGGCCAGTGGCGGTTGACGTCGAGGATCGCGGCGACGCCGCCGAGCAGCCCGAGCAGCGAACCGACCGACAGGTCGATCTCGCCCGCGATGATGACGAACACCATGCCGCACGCGAGCATGCCGGTGATCGACATCTGCCGCAGCAGGTTCGATACGTTGCGCGGCGTGACGAACGCGCCGTCCGTCAGTACCGAGAAGAACGCCCAGATCGCGGCCACCGCGAACAGCAGCGCGAGCACCTTGTAGCGCACGAAGATGCGCCGCAGCGGATGGCCGCCCGCGGCGCGCGTTTCGGGGTCCGCCGATACGGGCCGGGAAGACGAAAGTTCGGTGTTCATGTGGCACTCGCTGCAATGGGTTCGGCCGGACGCCGCGCGGGCTTCAGCGCGGCGCCGAGAATCTGTTCCTGCGTGAGACCGTCGTTGACGAAATCGCCGCGCAGCTCGCCCTCGCCGATCACGAGCACGCGATCGGCCAGCCCGAGCACTTCCGGCAGCTCCGACGACACGACGATCAGCGCGACGCCGCGCTTCGCGAGCGCGAAGATCAGCCGGTAGATCTCCGCCTTCGCGCCGACGTCGACGCCGCGGGTAGGTTCGTCGAGGATCAGTACCTGCGGGTCCGCCAGCAGCATCCTGGCAAGCACCGCCTTCTGCTGGTTGCCGCCGGACAGGCTCGCGATCGGCAGGAACGGATGCGCGGCGCGCACCGACAGCCGCTGCATCTCGGTGCGGATCGCATCGAGTTCGGCGGCCGCGTCGATTCGGCCGCGCGTGGCGAAACGGCGCAGCACCGCCAGCGTGATGTTGTGGCCGACGCCGAGCTGCGGCACGATCCCGTGGCGCTTGCGGTCCTCCGGCACCATCGCGATACCCGCACGGATCGCATCGGCCGGCGAGCGGACCGCCAGCGTGCGGCCGTTCATCCGCACGGCCGCCGTGCTCTCGCCCGGATACGCACCGAAAATCGCCTGCATCAACTCGGTCCGGCCCGCGCCGACCAGCCCGGCGACGCCGAGAATCTCGCCGCGCCGCACGCTGAACGACACGTCGTCGACGCGCTTGCGGCGCGGGTTCGTCACGTCGCGGCAGGTGACGTGATGGGCCTCGAGCACGACGTCGCCGATCTCGTGAGGCTCGCGCGGATAGAGATTGCCGATCTCGCGCCCGACCATCATCGCGATGATGCGGTCGGTGGTGAGCGTGCGCATCGGCTCGGTCGCAACGTGGCGGCCGTCGCGGATCACGGTCACGGTGTCGCACACCGCGTCGATCTCGTCGAGCTTGTGCGAGATATACACGCACGCGACGCCGCGGCGCTTCAGGTCGCGCACGATGTCGAGCAGGATCCTCGTTTCGGCCGCGCTCAGCGACGACGACGGCTCGTCGAGAATCAGCAGCTTCGCGCGCTTGTTCAGCGCCTTCGCGATTTCGATCAGCTGCTGGTGGCCGCCGCCGTAGTTCATCACGGGCTGTGCGACGTTGATCGCATCGATCCGCAGCTCGCGCAGCAACGCTTCCGAGCGCCGCACCATTTCCGCGTAATGCATGCGCCCGCCGGGCAGCGTGATCTCGTTGCCGAGGAAGATGTTCTCGGCGACCGACAGCTCTGGCACGAGCATCAGCTCCTGGTGGATGATCACGATGCCCGCACGCTCGGTGTCGCGCACGCCGGACGCGACGAGCGGCGCGCCTTCCCAGCGGATCTCACCGTCCCACGTGCCGTGCGGGTAGACACCCGACAGCACCTTCATCAGCGTCGACTTGCCCGCGCCGTTCTCGCCGCACAACCCGACGCACTCGCCCGGGCGCACGGTCAGGTCGATGCCGTCGAGCGCCTTCACGCCGTCGAATGCCTTGACGATGCCACGCATCGTCAGCAGGGGTTCCGTCATTCGTTCATGCCTCGCAGGATGCGCGCGGGCGCGCCGGTGCGCTGCCCGCGCGTCGTGCCGTTACTGGCTCGCCAGCTGGGCCTGGGTGTAGAAGCCGTCCTTCACGACGACATCGACGTTGCGCTTGGTCAGCAGCGTCGGCTGCAGCAGCACCGTATCGACCTTCTTCTTGCCGTTGTCGTATTGCGCGTTGAACGCGGGTTTCGTCCCCTTCGCGAGATCGACCGCGAGCGTCGCGGCTTCGCTCGCGATCAGCTTCAACGGCTTGTACACGGTCATCGTCTGCGTGCCGGCGATCACGCGCTTGACCGCAGCCAGATCCGCGTCCTGCCCGGACACCGGCACCTTGCCGGCCAGATGCTGTGCGGCAAGCGCCTGGATCGCGCCGCCGGCCGTGCCGTCGTTCGACGCGACGATCGCGTCGATCTTGTTGTTGTTCGCGGTCAGCGCATCCTCGACGATCCGCAACGCGGTCGACGCACTCCATTCTGGCACCCACTGCTGGCCGACGACCTTGATGTCGCCGCGGTCGATCGCCGGCTTCAGTACCTTCAGTTGTCCTTCGCGCAGCATCTTCGCATTGTTGTCGGTCGGCGCGCCGCCCAGCAGGAAATAGTTGCCCTTCGGCTTCGCGTCGAACACGCCCTGCGCCTGCAGCTCGCCGACCTTCTCGTTGTCGAACGAGATATAGGCGTCGACGTCCGCGTCGAGGATCAGGCGGTCGTACGACACGACCTTGATACCGGCCTTCCTCGCCTCGGCCACGACGTTGCCGAGCGTCTTCGAGTTGAACGGCACGATCACGATCACGTCGACGCCGCGCGAGATCAGGTTCTCGATCTGCGAAATCTGCCGCGCCTCGCTCGCGTCGGCCGACTGCACCGACACCTTCGCGCCGAGCTTCGTCGCCGCCGCGACGAAATAGTCACGATCGCGCGACCAGCGCTCGACGCGCAAATCGTCGATGCAGAAGCCGATCTCGGGCTTGTCCTTGCTCGCATGCGCGAGCGGCGTGCCCAGCGCGAGGATCGCCAGCGCGGCGGCGCCGGCAAGCGAACTCAATACGGTACGACGCGTCACGGTTTTCATGTCTCCAAACTCCTTGTTATGGAACCACCTCACGAACCGCGGGCGGCCGCCGGATGGCACCGCCCGCATCGAGTCACTGCAACGTGCGTCACGCGCCCGTTGCAAATACCGGTTCGAGCGCGCGATACAGCGCGCGAAACGTCGGCCGCCGCGCGTCGCGATACCACGCATGCCGTGCGGGATCGGGCTCGCGCACCGCGACGACCGGCGGCTGCGGACACACGTCGGCGAGCGACGCATCCGGTTCGAGCGCGAGATGCGCAAGACGCGCGGCGCCGAGCGCCGGCCCGATCTCGCCGCCCGCGCGCAGCGTCAGCACACGGCCGCTCAGGTCGGCGAGCATCTGCGTCCAGTACGCGCTGCGCGAGCCGCCGCCGATCACCGTGATGCTGTCGGGTGCGAGACCGGACGCATGCAGCGCGTCGATGCCGTCGAGCAGCGCGAAGCCGACGCCTTCGAGCGTCGCGTTCGCGAGATCCGCGCGCCGGGTATCGGGCGTGAGCCCGTAGAACACGCCCTTCGCGTTCACGTCGTTGTGCGGCGTGCGCTCGCCGCTCAGGTACGGCAGGAACCACGGGCGGCGCTCGCGTGCGTTCGCCTCGGCATCGTCGAGCAGCGCCGCGACGCCGTCGTAGCCGGCGAGTTGCGCGGTGAAGTCGATGCAGCCGGCCGCGTTCAGGATCACGGACATCAGGTGCCATGTATTCGGCAGCGCATGACAGAAGCTGTGCACCGCCGATTCGGGATTCGCGCGGAACCCGTCCGACACCGCGAAATACACGCCCGACGTGCCGAGCGACAGCAGCGCGTCGCCGGCCCGCACGATGCCGACGCCCACTGCGCCGGCCGCATTGTCGCCGCCGCCGGCCACCACCGGAATCTCGCGCAGGCCAAGCGCACGCGCGACGGCCGGCAGCAGCGTGCCGGTCACCGCGTTGCCCTCGAACACGGTCGGCATCTGCGTGCGCGACAGCCCGCAGGCCGCGAGCAGCGTGTCGTCGTAATCGCGCTTCGCGACATCAAGCCACAGCGTGCCGGCGGCATCCGACGGATCGGTCGCGAACGCGCCGGTCAGCCGGTAGCGCAGATAATCCTTCGGCAGCAGCACGTACGCGATGCGGGCGAACACGTCGGGTTCGTGCCGACGCACCCACAGCAGCTTGGGCGCGGTGAAGCCCGGCATCGCGATGTTGCCGGCCACCGTGCGCAGCGCGGGCGCGAGCCGTTCGAGTTCCTCGCACTCCGCGTCCGCCCGGCCGTCGTTCCACAAAATCGCGGGACGCAGCACGTCGCCATGGGCATCGAGCAGCGTCGCGCCGTGCATCTGCCCGGTCAACCCGAGTGCGTCGATGTCGCGCGGATCGATGCCGGCCGTGCGTGCATCCGATACGAGCGCGGCGAGCGCAGCGCATGCGGCGGCCCACCAGTCGCGCGGCGCCTGCTCGGACCAGCGCGGTTGCGGCCGGCTCACCGTCAGCGCGCGGCTCGCGCTCGCGCGCACCGCGCCGTCGCGATCGAGCAGCACCGCCTTCACGCCCGACGTGCCGAGATCGAGTCCGATGTACATGGCTTCAGCGCAGCCCGTAGATCGCCTGGTTCACGATGTTCTCGAGCCGCTCCTGCGCGCCGCTCGCGTGCTGCGGATCCACGCCGCGCGCGAGCGCATCGGCGGCGAGCGATTCCAGCGTATAGCCGCCCGACAGGATCTGGCGGCCGAACGCGTCGTCCCACTTCGCGTAGCGCTGCCGGCGCAGCGCGTCGAGCCGGTCGTTCTCGACCAGCACCGCCGCGCGTTCGAGCGCGAGCGCGAGCACGTCGATCGCGCCGACGTGGCCGTAGAACAGGTCTTCCGGATCGACGCTCTGGCGCCGCACCTTCGCGTCGAAGTTCATGCCGCCGGTCGTGAAGCCGCCGTGACGCAGGATCTCGTAGAACGCGAGCGTCAGTTCCTCGACGCTGTTCGGAAACTGGTCGGTGTCCCAGCCGTTCTGCTGATCGCCACGGTTCGCGTCGACGCTGCCGAACACGCCGAGCGCGAACGCGTTCGCGATCTCGTGATGGAACGAGTGGCCCGCGAGCGTTGCATGATTCGCCTCGATGTTCACGCGGATCTCGTTCTGCAGTCCGTACTGCACGAGGAAGCCGTGCACCGTCGCGACGTCGTAGTCGTACTGGTGCTTGGTCGGCTCCTGCGGTTTCGGCTCGATGAGCAGCGCGCCCGTGAAGCCGATCCTGTGCTTGTGTTCGACGACCATCGACAGGAAGCGGGCAAACTGGTCGCGCTCGCGCTTCAGGTCGGTATTCAGCAGCGTCTCGTACCCTTCCCGCCCGCCCCACAGCACGTAGTTTTCGCCGCCGAGCCGGTGGGTCGCGTCGAGCGCGTGGCACACCTGGGTCGCGGCCCACGCGAACACGTCGGGGTTCGGGTTCGTCGCGGCGCCGGCCGCGAAGCGCGGGTGCGAGAACAGGTTCGCGGTGCCCCACAGCAGCCGCACGCCGCTCGCCTGCTGGCGCTCGCCGAGATAGTCCACCATCCGCGCGAAATTGGCCGCGTATTCGCGCAGGCTGTCGCCTTCCGGCGCGACGTCCGTGTCATGGAACGTATAGAAAGGCGTGCCGAGTTTCGTGAAGAACTCGAACGCAGCATCCGCTTTCTGCCGCGCCCGCTCGAGTGCGTCGCCCGGCTGCTGCCAGGGCCGCCGGAACGCGCCCTGCCCGAAGATGTCGTGCCCCGGCCACACGAACGTGTGCCAGTAGCAGACCGCGATCCGCAGATGCTCGGCGAGCGTCTTGCCGAGCACGCGCTTCTCGGGGTCGTAATGGTGATAGGCGAGCGGGTTGTCCGAGTGCGGGCCTTCGTAGCGAATCGCGGGAATATGTTCGAAATACGACATGGCGTCTCCGTGCAGGTTCTTGTTGCAGCGCAACGCGCGTCGCGACGACGCACGCGGCCGAATTCGGTTGGCTGGATCGTGCCCGTGCGCCTGCCGGCCGGCAATTGCGAAATTGCGCAGCACGCTTGATGTTTCTTGCCAGCCGCGCTCGCACCGCGCGCATTCCGTCCTACAATCGCCGTACACCAATCCACCGCGCGCCGCCGTCGCGAGCGCACCCCGGAGACAACGGCGCCGCGTCCTCGACACGTTTGCCCCGACACCCAGATGACACGCGCCCCTTCCGCCCAGACACCGCATCGCATCGCGTTGCTGTTCAACGCGAACAAGGTCTACGACCGCGAGATCATCAGCGGCATCGGCCAGTACCTGCACACGACCCGCGTGGTGTGGGACCTGTTCCTCGAAGACGACTTCCGCTGCCGGCTCACGGGCATCGAGCGTTTCGACGGCGACGGCATCATCGCGGACTTCGACGATCCCGCCGTCGCCGACGCACTCGCCGGCTCGCCGCTGCCGATCGTCGCGGTCGGCTCGTCGTACGAAGATCCGGCGCAGTACCCGGCCGATGTCCCATATATTGCGACGGACAACCCGAAGCTCGTGTCGCTCGCGTATTCGCACCTGATCGGTGCGGGCCTTGCGCACTTCGCGATGTACAGCCTGCCGATCGCGCAGGAGAACCGCTGGGCGCAGCAGCGCGAGCTGGCGTTCGACCGGCTCGCGCGCGCGGACGGGCTCGACGCGCCGATCTATCGCGGGCTGTCGACCAGCGCGTCGGGCTGGAATCACGCGATCGAGCAGCTGATCGGCTGGCTGCACGCGCTGCCGAAACCCGTCGGCGTCATCGCCGTGACCGACGCGCGTGCGCGGCATCTGTTGCAGGCCTGCATGATCGCCGGCATCGCGGTACCGGAACAGGTCGCGATCATCGGCATCGACAACGATCCGCTCACGCGCACGCTGACGCGCATTCCGCTGTCGTCGGTGATCCAGGGCACCGAGGAAATGGGCCGCACCGCCGCACATCTGCTGCACCGGATGCTGCGCGGCGCGCGTTTTCCCGGGCAGCGCATTCTCGTGCCGCCGGTCGGCATCAACGTGCTCGAATCGACGCGCCACCAGCCGCTTGCGAGCCAGCACGTGATGCGCGCACGGCATTTCATTCGCCAGTACGCGTGCCAGGGGATCAAGACCGAACAGGTTGCCGACTATGTCGGCGTATCGCGCTCGCTGCTCGAGGAGCACTTCCGTCGCGAACTGCAGCGCACCGTGCACCAGGAAATCCTGCGTCACAAGCTCGAGGCCGCACAGGCGCTGCTCGCCGGCCGCCATGTGTCGAGCGCGGAAGTCGCGATCCGCTGCGGCTTCACGTCGTTGCAATACATGTACGCGGTGTTCCGCCGCGAACTCGGCTGCACGCCGCGCGAATATCAGGAACGCGCGGCTGCCACGAACTGACGCCTGCCGCCCATCCGACCTCCATCCATGCACCTCGATACCGACTCCTCACACCTGACACCCGGCGTGACACGCGTGCCTTCCGAGCCGTGGGGCACGTTGCCCGACGGCGAGCCCGTGCGGCGCTACACGCTGCGCAACGCGCACGGGATGCGCGTCGGCATCAGCGACCTCGGCGCGACCGTCGTGTCGTGGCTCGCCCCCGACCGCGCGGGGCGCTTTGCCGACATCGTGCTCGCCCACGACACGCCGGCCGAGTACCTCGAATCCGGTGTCTACCTCGGCGCGACGATCGGCCGCTGGGCGAACCGCATCGCCGGCGCGCGCTTCGCGCTCGACGGCGTCGACTACCTGCTCGACCGCAACGAGAACGGCAACCTGCTGCACGGCGGCGCGAACGGCTTTCATCGCGTGCGCTGGGACGTGATCGACGACTGCGGCGGGCTGACGCTGCGGCTCGATTCGCCGGAAGGCGACGCAGGATTCCCCGGCAACGTGAGCGTCCAGGTTCGCTACACGCTCGACGACGACGGCACGCTGACGATCGACTACGCGGGGTGGACCGACGCACCGACGCCGCTGAACCTGACGAATCACAGCTACTTCAACCTGAACGGGCGCCCCGGCAGCGATGTCCGCGGCCATCTGCTGCACATCGCCGCCGATGCGTTCCTCGAAGTGGACGACGCGCTGATCCCGACCGGCACGGCCGACGTGACGGGCACGGCGTTCGATTTCCGCCAGAGCGCACCGATCGGCGCGCGCCTCGATTGGCCCCATTCGCAGCTGGCACGCGCGCGCGGCTTCGACCATTGCTTCGTCGTGGGCGACGGCGCCCGCGAGGTTCGGCCCGTCGCGCGGGTCTACGATCCGGAAAGCGGGCGCGAGTTGCTCGTGTCGACCGATCAGCGGGGCCTGCAGCTCTATACGGGAAATTATCTCGACGGCGTACGCGTGAGCGGCGGCACGCTTTGCGCGCGACACGCCGCGCTGTGCGTCGAAGCCGGCGGCTTTCCGAATCAGGTCAACATGGCCGGCCTGAGTGACGACGTGATCCTCTATCCGGGCGCTACGTATCGGCAAACGACACGGTACCGGGTGGGCGTCCACGCGTAGTCCGCACGAGCCGGCATCGACGCCCACGTCAGGCAACGGCCGCTCCCTCCCCCTGCCCCGAGCCGTCACGGGCGATGCAGCCTGCGCGCGCATCGCCCTCCATTCCTCGAAACCATTCCGCAGTCAAACCCGCACGGAACCTGACCGGCAAGGCGGTCTTCCGTCGCATCGGCATGCTTTCCGGGCAATACGAAACTAGAACGACTTCGAAAGCCATCCGAAATGATTTGAAATGGAAACGAATATGTCCGTCTCCGTCTCGTCATCTTTCGATGTTCGAATGCGCACGCCCGGGCACTGCCCCGTCGCTCCCGTCCCGGCTCCGGCATGGATTCGGAACGACGGTGCGCCCGGCGTTCCGGCGTGCGGGGCGGTCGGCATTGCGCCCTTGCACGGTCTTGCGTCTTGCGTCGAGTCGTCCACTGCATGACCGCCAGGAGCAGGCCTGCGGAAAGCGGCTTGGCCCGGACTCGGCAGAATCGTCTCCCGCCGCTTTCACGCCAGTACGAGCATCGGCAGCTCCATTTCACGTGTACGGCCGGCAACGACAGCGACGCATCGACGTCGGCCAAGGATAGAGGATGAAAAAAACCCGGGCAGTCACCTGTCTGTTCTTGTTGCTCGCGAGCGCAATGCTTTCGGGATGCGGCGACGACAGCGGCCATATCGATTCCTCACCGGTCGCCAAGAAGATTTTTCACTGCGGCAACTGATCAATTGTACGAAGCGAAACATGACCGTTAACCGTAGAGATTTCATCAGGCAATCTGCAGCAGTGTTGGGTGCGACGACGGCGATGACGCTGTTGCCGGCCAGCATACGGCGTGCGCTCGCGATTCCGGCGGCCTCGAAGACAGGGACGATCGCCGACGTCGAGCATGTCGTCATCCTCATGCAGGAAAATCGCTCTTTCGATCACTACCTTGGCCAGCACGCCGGATTTCGCGGCTTCAACGATCGATCGACGTTTCCCATCGACAATCAACGCTCGATGTGGAATCAACCGGACGGCAAGGGTGCATATGTGAACCCCTTCCATCTCGATACCAACGCAACGAAAGCGCAAACGATCAGCTCGCTTCCGCACGGCTGGGCCGACGGGCACGGTGCGTGGAACGCGGGCCGCTGGGACAACTGGGTTTCGGCGAAAGGCGCGCTCACGATGGGCCACTTTTCGCGGAACGATATCCCGTTCCATTACGCGCTGGCGGATGCATTCACCGTATGCGATGCCTATTTCTCCTCGTGCATGGGCCCGACCAACACGAATCGGCTCCATCTGATGACAGGCATGATCGACGTGGCCGGCACGGGCGGCGGACCGCTGATCGACAACACGCCGGCGAATATCTTCACGTGGACGACGTACCCGGAGCGGCTGCAGAAGGCCGGTATCAGCTGGCATGTCTATCAAGGTTCGGACGGCACCGAATCGTTCAAGACGACACTCACGCCGGCCCCCGCGGGATCCACGAACGTCGATTTTCCGAATCCGTACAACGTCCTGAATTTCTTCCAGGCCTATACGTCGGCGAATGCGGACCCGGCACTCGTGGCAAACGGCACGACCAAGCGCACCCTGGCGGACTTCACCCGCGACGTGAAATCCGGCACGTTGCCCCAGGTATCCTGGCTCTTGCCGCCGTACATGTGCTCGGAACACCCCGCTCGCGCGCCGGCCGACGGCGCGACCTATATCGCCGCCGTGCTGGACGCGCTGACGTCCAATCCCGATACATGGAGCAAGACGGCACTGTTCGTCACCTACGACGAGAACGACGGATTCTTCGACCACGTCGTTCCGCCGTCGCCACCAGCCTCCGGCCAGGACGGCCTGTCGAACGTCCCCACCGCGCGTGAATTCTATTCGGGCAGCGCGACGAATCCCGCGGGCCCAGTGGGACTCGGCGCGCGCGTGCCGATGTTCGTCGTCTCGCCGTGGTCCAGGGGCGCGTGGACATGCTCGGAGGTGTTCGACCATACGTCGATCATCAAATTTCTCGAGAAGCGCTTCGGCGTGGTCGAGCCGAACATCAGCGCATGGCGCCGTGCAGTGTGCGGCGACCTCACTTCGGCGTTCGACTTCACGAACCCCGACGCGAGCGCCGTTACCGTTCCGTCGGTGGCAGGATTGAGTGCGGCGGCGGCCGCACAAAGCACGCTGCCGGCCCCCACGGCGCCGCTCACCCAGGTGATGACGCAGCAGGAGCGCGGCAGCCGAAACGCGCGCGCACTGCCGTATGAGCTGTTCGTCAATGCCGCCGAAAGCCCCGCATCCGGCAGCCTGACGCTCACGTTCGTGAACAGCGGAAGCGTCGCGGCCGGGTTTGCCGTCCATTCCGGCATTTCACCCACGTCGGTCAGGCGCTATACGGTCGATACGCGAACCCGGCTGTCCGACAGCTGGGGCTTTGCCGCCGCGGCGGCCGGTGTCGCCGCATACGACATCACGGTGGTCGCCCCCAACGGCTTCGTTCGGCGTTTCAGTTCCTCCGGTTCGAATGCAGGTACACGGGAAGCGACGGTCTGCTATGAAGTCACCCAGGGCGACCTCGAGATCAGCCTGACGAATAGCGGAACATCCGGCGTGACATTCACGATCACGGACAATCGCTATGGTGTCGCGGCGCAATCCGTGACCGTGCAGGCCGGACGGACGGTACAGGTTCCGTGGTCCCTCGCGGCAAGCAAGCGATGGTATGACATCAGCATCACGTGCGACGCCGATGCCCGTTTTCTGCGGCAGTTTTCCGGATATGTCGAAACCGGCGCCCCCGGCGTGACCGATCCGTCGATGGCCTGAGCCATTCGACGCCGGCGCGAATGCATCGAGAGGCAAAGCAACGAGGCGGCGCCGGATGAAACCGGGGCGCGCGCGCCGGGAGCATGACCGGTCGAGCGGGCCGGTCATGCTGCCACGCCGGCCGCGGCGGCATAGGCGATGCATCGACGTGCCAACACCTCGGTCGGATCGACAAGCGTTGCCCGAACGCCGTTTCGCGAAACGTACTCCGTGCCGGGCAACAGGATCGGAAGCTCGGTACACCCAAGCAAGATCACTTCGACGCCGTCGGAAATCAATCCATCGACCGCCGCCTTGATGTCTTCTTCACATTGTCCCGTCGAGAAACCCGCCTTGACGCCGTGCCTGCCGTAAATCGCTTCCATCACGCGCGCCTGCAACTCGGGCCCCGGCGCGACTTGCGTGAGCCCCTGCGCGTCGAGCGCCTTCTTGTACACGCCGCTCTCGATCGTCCCGGACGTTGCCAGCACGCCAACCGCTCGCAGCGCCGGGTAGGTCTCGCGCAGATGAGCGACCGTGACCGTCAGCATGTTGACGATCGGGATGCCGAGCCAAGGCTGAATGCGCTCCACAAATGCATGGGCAGTGTTGCAGGGGATCGCGATGACGTCCGCGCCTCCGTCCTCGAGCTTCTTGCAGGTCGAGTACAACGAAATCGTAGGGTCCATGCCGGCGCCGACGAGATTTTCCGTTCTATCGGGAATTTGCGGGTTTTGCTCGACCAGCAGCTTGATATGGTCCTGATCGCGCGACGCCGGCGTGTTGCGCACGATCTTGTTCAGAAAATCGACGGTCGCAGCCGGCCCGACGCCGCCGACGACGCCGACCTTGAACGTCGGCGCGCACGAACCGCCCGGCGCCGAAACGGCGTACTGCGCGTACACCAGATTGGAATCGATCAGCGGCACGCGCTGCGGGCCGAGCGTGTCCGCGACAAGTGCGATTTCCGTCAGGGCCGGGACGATGACCTGCGCCCCCTGATCCGTCAGGTCCTCGCACGCAGCGCGCAGTCGTTCGACCGGCCGCCCTCGGAGGTTGCCGCGCTTGATCCCGTCCGGCCCGTAGATCGCGTCGGTCACGGGATCAATTTCGCCCTGCGCCCGCGGATAGAGGATCTCGAACCGCGGTGAAGGAAAGTACGTCTCGAACAATTTCTTTCCGCGTACATAGTCCGAAGCCATCACGCCAATGCGGGTAACGCCGGGGAACGTTTGCCGCACGTAGGTGCGAAGCGCGTCGACCATGTCGACGATCGGCAGCCTCGTGTTCGCCTTCAGTTCATCGATAAACGTATGGCTCAGAAAGCATGGGAGCACGACGGTCGTCACACCACGCTTCTCGAACTCGCGGATCATGTCGAACACATAAAGCTTGCGCTCCGTCGTGGCGGCGCTGCTCGATCCCGAGCCATTGAAGGGGCGCTGCTCGAAAATCATGTCGGCATGCTCATCATCGGACGACGCGGCAGCTGCCTTCACCATCTTGAAGAACACGTCGGCGCTTCCGAGCGGACCAAGACCGCCGACGACGCCGAACTTCCGCCGAGCGGCCACGGATTCGGGGTGTTTCATGCGTTCAGCTCCGGCGGGTCGAAGGCGGCATTGCCCGGCACAGCCGACCGGTTGCCTTCCCACTTCGCGATCACGGCCGTCGCGACGCTGTTGCCGATGACGTTTGTCATCGTGCGCCCCATATCGAGAAGCTGATCGATCGCGAGAACCATGGCGACGCCCGCGGCCGGCAGGTGAAACATCGGGGCCACCGCGGCCACGACGACAACGGATCCGCGCGGCACGCTTGCCATGCCCTTGCTGCTCAGCATGAGAATCAGCAGCATGACAATCTGTTGCGACAACGGCATGTGCACGCCGAAGGCTTGCGCGATGAAGATCGCTGCGAACGCCTGATACATCATCGAACCGTCGAGGTTGAACGCATAGCCCAACGGAAGCGTGAACCCGACCACCTTCTTGTCGACGCCGAACTTCTCCAGTTGTTCGGTCAGGCGTGGATAGGCAGCCTCGCTGCTCGCGGTGGAGAAGGCGATCAATGCGGGTTCGCGCACGGCTTTCAGCAGGCCGACGACGCGTCGCCCAAGAAATGCATAACCGATACCGACCAGGATCGCCCAAAGGACGAGCAAGCCGAGATAGAACGCGCCGATCAGCTTGCCGTACGTGTAGATCACATCCAGGCCGCGAAGCGTGACCGCCGAAGCGATCGCGCCGAACACGCCGAGCGGCGCCGCTCGCATCACGTAGTTAGTCAGGCGCAACATCACCGGCACCAGCCCGTCGATTGCCTGGATCACGACGCCGACCCGCGGGTCTTTCCTGAGTGCGCTCAGCGCGATGCCAAGGAATACCGAGAATACGAGGATCTGGAGAATGTCGTTGCGTGCCATCGCATCGAGCAGGCTGGTCGGGAATGCGTGCGTGATCACGTCCCGTGCGTTCAACGCTGCCGTATTCAGCCCCGTGTTGACCTCCGCGGCGGAGTCCGTGAGATGAAGACCGGCTCCCGGCTCCAGCGCATTGGCCATGACGAGCCCAAGGCCCAAGGAAATCAGCGACGCGCAGATGAACCAGCCGACCGAACGAAAGCCGATCCGGCCGACGTCGTCACCGCTGTCCATCCCGGCCAGGCCCGAAACGAGTGTGGCGAAGACCAGCGGCGCAATGATCATCTTGATCAGCCGCAGAAAGATGTCCGTCACGATCGAAAAGTAACCGGCGACCGCTTTGAGCGTACCGGGATCGGCGAGGTTCTTGTGACACACGTAGCCGGCAACGACACCTAGAACCATGCCGGCGGCGATGTTGAGAGTGAGGCGATTTTTCATGTCCATTCGTCCTTGGAGGGCGCCGGGCGGCCGAAGCCTGCGGGGCGCTGGGAATGGGCTCAAATGACGCCGGCCGGACGTCACAATTGCCGCTGGAACGAATGGTAGGGAGCGTCAATAAAACCGTGATGCCAGTGCATCATGATCGTATGCGAGATTCGCATACGATGGGAAAACCCTAGCCGAGCCGCGGCGATGCCGAACGGAGGTGCTGCCAGAGCGTGTCCAGGAATTCGCTGCGGTTGGAGACATCGCGATAGACGCGCAGCTCGACTTCGAGATGCCACGCCGCCGGCCCGGCAGGCACGAGATCGCCGGTTTCCAGCTCTGCGGCGATCGAACTCCTGGGCAGCCACGCGACGCCCTCGCCCGCCAGCACGAGCTTCTTCAACACTTCGGCCATGTCCGACTCGTAGTGCAGCTGCAATACGGGTGTTCCGGGCGCTCGGGTGAGCAGCAACGCAAGACAACGTCCGAAGTAGCTGGTGTCCGTATACGAAATGAGCGGCAGCGGAACCTGCTTCGTCCCCGGCAGGCGAAACATGGGCGCCGAGCGCCGGTTCGGCCTGCACGCGGGCATCAGCGTATCGATACCGACGGTCACGTGCTCGTATCGGCCAGGGTCGAGATGCAACGGCAGTTCGGGATGGTGATAGGCAAACATCAGCTCGCAGTTCCCGTTGACGAGCATCAGGATCGAGTCGTGCACGTTGGTTGGAATGACGCGCGCCCGAACTTCTCCGAAATGGAGCGCAAGCGCCTTGAGCCAGCCGGGCAGAAAATTGAGCGCGATCGTGTGGCCGGCCGCAATCTGCAGACTCTTGCCGGCGATTCGTTGCTCGGTGCGAATGATGGCACGCGTATCGAACAATCGGCTGAGCACGTCTTCAGCCGTCTCGCGAAACAGTCGTCCGGCCGGCGTAAGCACCGGCGGGAAGCTGCTGCGATCGATCAGCTCCGCGCCGATCCACTGCTCGAGCGACTGGATTCGGCGACTGAAGCCCGACTGCGTGACGTTGCGAAACTCCGCGGCGCGGGAGAAGCTCTGGTATTGCGCGAGGGCGATGAAATCCTCGATCCACTTGATTTCCATAGTTGCCTGGGCAAGCCGTGAGCGGTCCGAATTGGAGACACATTAACAAACGGGCAGACAAATCGGTAGGCAAAAACCGCCGATCAATGCGCTGCACCGAACAGTCGAATCACGACGCCGCGCAGCCACCGGTTGCCGGCCTCATGGTGATAGCGCGCATGCCAATGCTGCCGTACCGCGAAACCTTCGACCGGAATCGGGCATGCATGAACCGCCAGATCGCCGGCATGAGCCAGCGTCTCGCCGATGTGCCGCGGTAGCGTCGTGATCAGGTCGGTCGTCTGGACGATCGCCCCCAAACCCAGGAAACCCGGCAACTCCAGCACGATGTCCCGCTCGATGCCCGCCTGCCGCAACGCCTGTTCGAGGAGTTGCGCCCCCGTCCCCCCCGTGATGGCGACATGTCCTTCGGAACGATACTGCTTTGCCCCGAGACGACTACGGATCCTCGGGTGATGCCGGTTCGCCAGACAGACCCAGTCCTGGTCGTACAGCTTCTGCTGATAAATGCCGCCGCCCAGCCATGGCACATAGCCGATCGCGAGATCGGCTTCGCCGGATTCGAGCGCGCGTTCCGTATTGCCGTCGATCCGTGCGGCTTCCAGCCGGACACCGGGCGCCTGCGCCCGGACATGGGCCAACAGCCGCGGCAGCAGCGTGATGTGGCTCGCATCGGTCATGCAGATGCGAAAGCGCCGCTGCGCCGTCGCAGGATCGAACGCGATCTCCCACGCGGTGAAGCGCCGCAGAGACTCGAGAATTTCCCGGCAGGGCCCGATCAGCGCGTCGGCCTGCGGCGTCGGCGCCATGCCGCCGGGTGTCCGGACGAAGAGCGGATCGTGCAGGTATTCCCGCAGGTGCCCGAGCCAGATACTGACCGTCGGCTGGCTCTGGCCCAGTTGCTCGGCCACGCGCGTGACGCTGCGCACGTCGTACAGGAGATCGAAAAGCTGAAGCAGCTTGAGGTCAGGCAGGTCGGCGGGCATCGTCACGTTATTGTCCATGGCAATGACGTCATTGTATCCATTGTATTGTGAATATGAACGACGACTCCTATCGTGAAGCCAACCATCGAGGAGACACCGTTGAAAATTGCAATTCTGGGCGCTGGCGCACTGGGCTGTGCGATCGGCGCCGCCCTCACCCAAGGCGGCCATGAGACCTGGCTGATCGGCCGCTCGCCCGCGCACGTCGACGCGATGAACCGCGACGGCCTGCGCGTCGACGACGCGGGCGGCACCCGCCAGGTACGCGTGCACGCGACGACGCAGGCAGCCGAAGTCGGCACGGCCGACGTGGTCGTGGTGCTGGTCAAGTCGTTCCACACCGACGCTGCGATCCGCGGCGCCCTGTCGCTGGTCGGGCCCGATACCGTCGTGCTGTCGCTGCAGAACGGCCTCGGCCACGAGGACATCCTCAGCGACGCCGTCGGCCGCGAGCGCGTCCTCGCCGGCAAGACTTACGTCGGCGGCGTGCTGCGCGGCGCGGGCCATATCGAATCGGGCGTGATCGGCAAATACACCTATATCGGCGAACTCGACGGCCGCATCACGCCGCGTGTGCAGGCGATCGCGGACGCGTTCAATACGGCCGGCCTCGCGACGACGATCAGCGACAACATCGTCGGCACCATGTGGGACAAGCTGCTGGTGAATGTCGCGACCGGCGCGCTGACGGGCCTGACCGGCCTCACCTACGGGCAGCTTTACGACGAGCCGCTGCTGAAGGCGACGGCGCTCGCCGCGGTCGCCGAAGCGATCGCGGCGGCGCAAGCGGCCGGCGTCAAGCTGTCGATGACCGATCCCGAACAGGCATGGACGCTCGCCGCGGAGGGCCTGCCCGCCACCTTCAAGACCTCGATGCTGCAGAGCCTCGAGAAGGGCTCGATCACCGAGATCGACTTCATCAACGGTTCGGTCGTGCGTGCCGGACAGCGCTACGGCGTGCCGACGCCGGTCAACGCCACGCTCGTCGCCTGCGTCAAGGGGCTGGAGCGCGCGATGGCCGATCGCCAACGCGAGGAGGCTGCCGCATGAGCGCCACGAAAGCCTATCTGGAACACGTCGCGATCTGGGTGAAGGATATCCACTGGCACATCCGCTTCTTCGAGGACGTGCTCGGCATGCCCCTGCGCGAAGTGGACGGCACGCTCGACGCGCCGCGGCAGTACTGGACGCTCGGCGGCCTGCAGTTCATCCACGCGCCGGAACACGAAGGCCCGGAAGGCCGGCTCGCCCATCTCGGCGTGATGTGCGAAGACCTGGAGGCCGCGCTGGCTGCGGCACAACGATTCGGCGTGACGGAGATGCCGCAGGGGCGGAACTGGATTCGCCTGCCCGACGGGCTTGCCGTCGAACTGATCCAGGCCAGACCGGCTTCCTGCGTTGCGCAGGCGCTGGCCATCAATCCGCGCGCGGAGGCGTGAACATGACGATCGTCGAAAAATACTGGGACGACGCCCGCGAGGGCGACGTATGCACGAGCCCGAGCTACATCGTGACCAAGGCGCGCATTCTCGCGTATGCCGATCTCACCGGCGACCATACGCCCGTCCACGTGGACGAGGAATACGCGAACGCGAGCCATTTCGGCTGCCTCGTCGCGCACGGGCTGTTCGGCCTGTCCATCGCCGACGGCCTGAAGACGCAGAGCGACTACCGCTTCCTGCCCGGCATGTCGCTCGGCTGGACGTGGGACTTCGCACTGCCGATCAAGGTCGACGACGTGCTTCACGTCAAGTTCCGCGTCGGCTCGATGCGCGCCAGCAAGAGTCGCCCGGGTTGGGGCATCGTGGTGCTGCCGTCGGAGCTGATCAATCAGGACGGCCAGGTCGTTCAACACGGCGAACATCGCCTGATGGTGCCGCGGCGCCCGGAGGCCCTGTAATGCAGGCTCGCCCACTCGAAGGCATTCGCGTCGTCGACTACAGCCATTTCCTTGCCGGTCCGTATGTCGGTCGCTGTCTCGCCGCGCTCGGCGCCGAAGTCATCAAGGTCGAGCGCCCCGGCTCCGGCGACGCCGGACGCCAGCACGCGACCGTGCTCGACGACCAGCAAAGCGGCTACTTCCTCCAGCTCAACATGGGCAAGCGCGGCGTGAGCGTCAACATGAAGGACGCGCGCGGCAAGGCGTTCATGCAGCGCCTGTGCGACTCGGCCGACGTGTTCATCGAGAACTATCGGCCGGGCGCGCTGGACAAGCTCGGGCTCGGCTATGCCGAATTGTCGGCACGCAATCCGGGCCTCGTCTACTGTTCGATTTCGGCGTACGGACACACCGGTCCCGATGCGCATCGCGCGGGCTTCGGGCTGATCGCGGAAGCCAAGAGCGGCATCATGCAGATGGTGGGCACGCCGGGCGAGCGGCCGCCGCTGCTGCGCATCTCGCTCGGCGACATGTACACCGGCATTCATGCGGTCGCGGCCATCAATGCCGCGCTGCTGGGGCGCGTGAAGAGCGGCCGCGGGCAACACGTCGACATGGCGCTGTACGACACGCTGGTATCGATGCACGAATACGCGGTGCAGTGCTACACGCTGCAGGGCGTGCTGCCCGAGCAGACCGGGCACGACATGCCGACCTCGACGCTCTACGGCGTATTCCGTGCCGCGGACGGCGATCTCGTGATCGCCGCGCAGGTCGACGACGCGTGGAAGCGCTTCGCCGGACTGATCGCGGCGCACGGCGGCCCGGCTGGCTTCGGCACCGACACGCGGTTTCACGACAGCACCGGACGCAACGCGCACCGTGCGGAGATCCTGTCGGTCGTCGAGCCGTGGGTGGCCGCGCGTTCCGTCGCGTCGGTACTGGATCTGCTGGACGGGATCGACGTTCCCTGCGCGAAGGTGCAGCGCATCGACGAGGTATTGAACGATCCGCAGATCCAGGCCAGAGGCATGGTCGTCGAGCAACACCATCCGCGCTACGGGACACTGCGCCTGCCCAATCTGCCGTTCCGGTTTTCCGATTGCGATACGACGATTCGCGACGTCGCGCCCGATCTCGGGCAGCACAACGCGGAAATCGCGCGCTCCCTCGGGTTCGATTCGGCCGAAATCGATGCGATGCAGGCCGATGGCGTCCTCTATTCGAAGGAGAACCAATGATGACCGACCAATACGCGGTGATCGGCAATCCGATCGGGCACACGAAATCCCCCCTGATTCACGGCCTCTTCGCACAAGCAACGCGGCAGGACATCGTCTATACGGCCATCGAGGGCCCCGTCGAGCCGGCGGGCGCCTTTGCTGCCGCGGTTCGTGCGTTTTTCGACGGCGGCGGCAAGGGCATCAACGTCACCGCGCCGTTCAAGCTCGACGCGTTCGCGATGTCGGACGAACGCAGCGAGCGCGCGCAGCTCGCGGGCGCGGCCAATGCGCTGAAGTTCGACGGCGGCCGCATCCTGGCGGACAACTTCGACGGAATCGGACTGGTTCGCGATATCGAAGCGAACCTCCATCTGCCGATGGCCGGCAAGCGCGTACTGGTGCTCGGTGCAGGCGGCGCCGCACGCGGCGCGCTGTTGCCGTTCCTCGAAGCCGGACCGGCCGAACTCGTCATCGCGAATCGCGACGTCGACAAGGCGCGTGCACTCGCCGCGCAGGTCGCCGGACGCGGTTCGCTCGTTGCCACCGGCTATGCAGACCTCGCGCGGATGGGGCGTTTCGACCTGGTCGTCAACGCGACGTCGGCCAGCCTGACCGGCGACCTGCCGCCGGTCCCGCCGAGCGTCTTCAGTCCGGCCGGCACGGCCTATGAACTTGCATACGGCAAGCGCCTCACGCCGTTTCTCCGGCTCGCGAAAAACGCGGGGGTGCACGGGATCGCGGACGGCGTCGGCATGCTGGTCGAGCAGGCGGCTGAAGCGTTCGCGTGGTGGCGCGGCATACGCCCCGAGACCAGCTCGGTGATCGACCGGCTGGCCGTGCCGTTCGATTGAACATGCGGTGGGGTGCCGTGTCGTGCGCAGGTACCCTGCCGCAGCAACTGCTACCGTCGCCCCGATGATGTGGCAGTACCTGAGCCTTGTTTGACAAGGCTCGGCACATGAATCTTCGCCAGGACCGATGCTCGCCCTCCTTCGGGCACCATTAGCGACCCTAATCAAGCAGTCGCACATTGCAAAGCGGACACAGGCGAATCGCGCGAACAGGCGCGAAGCACCTCCTAATGCCTACGCACAAGTAGGGTGCTTACCCATCCGGACCATTCGGCGCCCATGACACAATTCCGGCAACGCACCTTCCGGTAAGCGATTGCGCCACCGTCATGTCCGCTCTATTCCGCAGGAAGATGGGCAGCATCCTGGGATTGCTTGCAATCCTGATGGCGACGCTCGCGCCAACGGTATCGCAGAGCCTTTCGTCCGAACGCCAGTTCGACGCGGTATCCGGGGCGCTCTGTACCGCGCGCAACGGCGCGGACAATACCACTCCCGACCACTCGCCGCTACCTGGGGATGCGGCCCACTGGCAGGCATGCGCATATTGCGGGCTGCTTGCCGACATACCCGCGTTGCTGGGCGGGGTCACGGGATTCGTGCCGATCGATTCGGCCGCTCATCGCGCTTCGGCTACCCCGTTTCAAACGCTCCACGGCACGTTCCACTTCGCTGCGGCACAGCCGCGTGCGCCTCCATTTCCATCCTGATCGAGTCAGCCCGACGACGATGCAGATGCCTTTGCATCGCCGTGTCCTTGCGCGTCGTCTTACAGGCTCGCGAGCACGTTTCGCGCCTCACACAAGGATCGAATCATGCGCACCATTCCTCCACGCGGCGGTATGCCGATGTTTGCGGCCGTCATCGCGCCGGCTACGCTTGCACTCCCGCTTCTGTTCCCCTCACCCGTTTCAGCGCACGCTATCGCCGGTAACCGGGTTTTCCCGGCGACGATGGCGGTCGACGACCCTGGTGTCGGCGACGAACTCAATCTGGAATTCGGCCACGTCAAATCGCTGACCGACGATGGCGACCAGCAGAACACCAATACGACATCGCTCGAATGGGACAAGCTGATCACGCCCAGTTTCGCCCTTTCAGTCGTCGGAACCTACGTCAACATCAACGCGCCGAACGACGGATCGGCCCGCGGCTTCGACAATTTCGCCATCGGCGTCAAATACCGCTTTTACGTGAACGAACGGCACGAGTTCATGGCCTCCGTTGGCGCGGTCGCGGAACTGGGCGGCACCGGAGCAAGCGCGATCGCCGATCCACACTCGGCGATCACGCCAACGCTTTATGTCGGCAAGGGATTCGGCGATTTGCCGGATAGCCTGAAGTATCTGAAGCCGCTCGCGATCACCGGCACCCTCGGTCCGCGCCTGACGTTGAACAGCGCCGACCCGGATGCGTTTAGCTGGGGCGTCACCGTGCAATACAGCCTTCCGTACCTGCAGAATGTCGTACAGGATGTGGGACTCAAGGCGCCGTTCAATAACTTGATCCCGGTCGTCGAGTTCCCGATGAGTACCTGTACCGGCGGTCCGTGTGCGGGACACACGACGGGCAGCATCAATCCCGGCCTGCTCTGGCTCAACCGATGGGGCCAGTTTGGCGCCGAAGCGGTCATTCCAGTCAACCATGCAAGCGGAAAGAGCGTAGGTGTCCTGTTTCAGGCGCACCTGTTTCTGGACGACGTCATGCCCCGCTCGCTCGGTAAGCCATTTTTCGGGAAAGGGGAATAGTCATGCCGGTATTTAAACGAGATCGTCCCGGTTTGCGCTCAGCCGCCATCGCGACAGGCATCTTGCTCGCGTCGACGGCATTCGCTCACGTGTTTCCGCAAAAGCAGTCACCGTCGGCGGGCGCCGAAGTCGTGGCACCGACAAGGGTGGCGATCGAGTTCGACGGACCGCTTGAACCTGCGTTCAGCTCGTTGAACGTCAGCAATGCAAATGGTCAGCAGGTGAATACCGCGAAGGCGGAGGTCGATCCGAACAACACGAAGTCAATGCATGTTTCGCTGCCGACGTTGCCGCCCGACACGTACACGGTGCATTGGGTCGCGGTCGCGTCGGACGGACATCGCACGCACGGCGACTATTCGTTCAAAGTGAAGTAATGAACGCGGCGACGGTGTTCTCATCGAGCGTGGTCACCGTCGTCGCCAACGTAGCAGCCGCGTGTGCAATCGGCGCTGTTTCTTGCTGGAAGATGCTTAGAAACTTTACTAAGATCATCAGGCTAGCCGGCCTCGACATCGAATCTTGCGGAGGTTTCCTTGAAAGCGAAAAGCAAGTTCAGCTTTTTTCCCGACCACCAAGCTCCGCAATCCGTTCGAGCCGCAGTCGCGGTCTACTGGCTTGTATTTTCAGTTTCCTTCCTGCGAATCGTTGCTGGAGTGGGCGTTCCGCCTTTCAACACGACGAATGAAAGGGAAGCGGCAATCACGTTGTTTGGGTTGCTTGCGGTATTTCTTGTATCTTACGCATTCACCATCACGCGCCTTTCAGCCGGAAAGCTCTGGGCAAGGAACCTTGCACTTTTCGTTACGGCACTCCTTGCCGCAGCTGCGCTCCATCATCTTTTTGCGGATGGACTATCCTCCGGGCAGAACAACGTCGTGGGCTTGATAAGCATCGCCATAGAAATTGTTGCGGGGTTATTTTTGCTGACCTCGGAAAGTACCGCGTGGTTCAAATCAAAGATCAGCTAAACCGACGTACCCGGCGCTCGCCCTTTTTGGGTGGGACCGTTATCGACCCGCTCCATGCTTATCGGTGTCGGTGTGCCTACGTAAAATGGATCAGAGTCGCTCGAGAAATTCGAGGAAAAGCAAGATGACGATGAGGACGCCAATCCATCTCACCGTCACATTGAGGTTTGCGAGCTTGAGGCCCAGCGAGACCACCGAATCCGCGACGAGTTTCGTCGTAGCGTCGGTTCCCTGCTCTCCGCTCCGCTCGGTGCCACGCAATGAAGTCGTCGCAAAGTCGATTCGAAGGCCGGTGACATAACCCGTTGCAATCGTCGGCCATTCGATCGTGTCGTCGGGTTTGAGAAAAAGTCGGGACTGCTGCGCGGCGTCGGCCGTCGGGCGCCCGGCCAAATAAAGGTGTCGCATGGTCAATCCCAACTCTACCGCGCCAAGCTGGCCATCCGCGCTTGCCTTCGCAAGCACCTGCAGGCAAGCGTCGGGAATGTGGCAGGCGAGCCACCATTGGTCGGGCTCGTCGACTTCGTCGTCGGCACGATTGAAGCCGAGTCGGGCACTGCCGAGCGCGACGTCGGACAACGAGGTACCCAGCTCGTCTTCCAGCGCACGCAGGCCCAGCAGGTCGGCCGCGGTGACGTCGCGCGCCTCGAAAGTCACCTGAAGCGTGCGCGTCGAGCGGTGCGTGTCGCCCATGATCGACAACTCGTGCCCTTCGATACCCGCCACGCCGTGTAGCGACGTGGAAAGTGTCGGCTGCTTGCCTGCGTCCAGTGGCTCGACGAGTTGTTGCACGATCTGAAGCTGCTCCAGCTTCAACCACATGGACGTCGCCGCGTGGTACGTCTGTTTCTCGTCGTCGGACCCGACGTGTTCAACGGTGCGAGCCCTCTGCCCGATCGGACGCACCGCCCGCCCTGTTTCCAGAAAATCCATGACACCCCCCGCTGCTGCCCGTTACATCAAGCTCCTCGCTGGCGAAAAAACGCGAGTGTCATCCGTCTGACCATGTGATCGAATCATCCGTTGTTTCGGACCGCCTCGCAGTAGGGGGAAACGTGGCATTTTGCTTACGACGCGCCTTCGCCAATCGTGTACTGAATCGGCACGATCTCGAAGTGAAACCCGTCAAGCGCGCGTCGAATGTCCGTATGCTGCAGCAACACCTGCTCTCGAGCGACACCGATTCAGTCACGCATACTTGTCGCCGACCGTACTGCGAATCGGATGGGTGTCGTAGATGATGATCATCCGTTCGATCAGCCCCGCCGCGTCGAACTCGAACACGTCGACGCACTCGAAGCGCGCGACCGAGCCGTCTTTCAGCGCCCAGTCGTAGATGAAGTAACCTGTCGCACGTCGAGCCCCGCTCGCGCTGACGCAGATATCGATCGGTGTAATCTTGCTTTCTCCCGACGCGGCAGCGACCTTCGAAAAGAAGGGTTCAGGGTGCATCCAGCCGAGAAATGGCGAGAAAATCTGCGCGTCCGGCGTAAATAGCGCACAGATGGCACCGACATCGCCTCGCTCCAGTTCCCGAAGGTAGGCGCGAACCTGTTGCGCATGGCGTGATTCCGACATTGAGTTCAAAATTATCCTCCGATCATTCGTCGACAACCCCGTTCATTCGTCAGAACAGGACATCCAGTAGACGCACGATAGCGACGCACCGATGACCGAACAATCGAAAAATTTGCAATCCGGGTATGCAGCGCAGGCATATCCGCTGGCTGACCTGACGCGGCCGCTCCCGCCGTTGGCAGCGATCCAGTCATTCGTCGCTGCGGCGCAGCTCGGCAGCGTCAGCAAGGCTGCGGATCATCTCTGCCGTACGCAAGGCGCGGTGAGCCGCCAGATACAGCAGCTGGAATCGCATTATGGATGCGCGCTCTTCGTGCGCCATGTATCGGGCCTGACGTTGACGGCAGAAGGAAATGCACTGCTGACGGTCGCGGTCAACGTGCTCACGCAACTGGTTCAGCACGCGGACGTCCAGGCACGGGCGACCTCGGTTCTCACGTTGCAGCTGCCGTCCACGTTCGCCATTCGCTGGTTGCTCCCGCGGCTGCCGGAGATTCATCGCGCGATGAGCGGGACGGAGCTTCGTATTTCGACATCCGCGGACGATACGCCGGACTTCACGACGTCCGACGTCGACGCCATCGTCGTACGGGGCACGGGACAGTGGACCGGCATGGAAGCGGTACCGCTGTTTTCCGAGATGCTCACGCCGATGTGCGCGCCCGCGTTGGCGACATCACTGCGATCCGTTGCCGACCTTGCGCATGTCGATCTGCTCCATCCCGGGCCCAGCCACGCGGAGTGGAAATGCTGGCTCGATCATGTCGGCGCACACCAGATCGATGCGGGGCGCGGCCTTGTATTCGATACCCTCGAATTGACGCTCGCGGCATCGATGGAAGGACACGGCATTGCCATCGGCGACCCACGAATGGCAAGAGACCGGCTCCGTGCCGGATCGCTGGTGACACCGTTCGAGGATGTGGTTCAGGACGGCCTTTCCTACTTCCTCGTCTATCCGCCCCAACGTGCGGCACAACCGAAAATTCGCGCCCTCGCCGACATCCTGCTGCGACTTGCGCGAGAAGACTGATCGCCAGGCGAGCGTCCGATACCTGGGTGGTGTCGATATTCATATCCCCCGCCCAAAGTACCTCGGAAGCGCTGTCGCCGATGCCGGTTGCCAGGATGGTCGGACTCGACGCAAGCTCATAGCCCGCCGGGGTCCGCCGCCTCAAGCGCACGCCGCGCCGCGCGCGGGCAGGTCGACGACCGATTGCATGAACCGCTGATCGACCGTCGCGGCGATACGTTGGGCCGTTTCGTACAACGCCGCACCGATCTGCGTGACCGACCTCGCGCCCGCCTCTCCCGGCAGCGCCAGGTACGGGCACGCGAGGATCGCGATGGCCGAACCCGACTTGTCGATGATCGGCGTCGCGATATCGGTGATGCCGGGAATGCGCGCGTTGGGGCGGCAGAGATAGCCGTCGGCCAGATGGGGTGGCAACGCGTCGTCGCCGGGCGGCGGATTGCGCGGGCCAACATCGTGCCCGCCGGCCCGCGACAAACCGGCCCGCACCGCTTCGTCCTGAAAGGCCAGGTACATCTCGCCCGCCGCGCTGCCGTGCAGCGGCACACGCGTCCCGACACGGACCGCGATGTTCCATTCCGTTTCGGCGCCGGCCGTTGCGATAACGATCATCGTGTCCCCGTCGAACACCGTCAGGTAACACGACTGGACCATCTGCAATGCGAACTGCTGCAGCAGCGGCGTGACGAGCGCGCCCAGCGATCGGGTCGGCGCATGATGCTGTCCGAGGAAGTAGAGCTTCATGGTCAGCGCGTACCGGTCGTAGCGATCCACCCTGTAGATGTAGCCGCGGTCCTCGAGCACCTGCATCATCCGGTACAGCTCGCTTCGGCTGCGCTTCAACGCGCGACAGATTTCCGCCTGCGCCATGCCGTACTGGCGATCGATGAGCAGCTCGAGGATATCGAGGCCTTTCTCGAGCGCCGGGGCGCGATAGCTGGTCTTTTTCCGGGGTTCCACACTGTCGGGAGGATCGACCGGGTCCGTATCGGGATTCCGCATATGCCACATTGCCTCTGGAATTCAGTTCACTCTCGCCACGCCGGCATGACCGGCGTCGCATCGGGACGCCTGCACCGATCGACCGTCAACGTGCTTCGGGCCACCACGGCTGCGGCGTTTCCCGGATCAGGTAGTCGTCGAGGTTCTTGCCGGCCAGCCACCGGGGACGTGCGCCCTTCCCCGACCACGAGCGGCCCGTGTTCGGGTCGTAGTATTTCGCCGGCGCCTTCCGGGGCTGCGCCTTGATGAAGCCTGCCGCGCGCAGCAACTCGATTTCGGTGATGCCGAACTGCCGGACGTGCTCGGCAATCTCCTTGAGCCGGGCCTGCTTCTCCTTCTGCCGGACTTCCTCGACGATCAGGTTAAGTTGACCCAGTTGCTGTTGCAGTTCGCGAATGGTGGGACTTTTCATTTGACACGTTCAGGGAAGACTCGACAGTTGCGGTTCGACCGCACGCGACATGGCGCGGCTTCGCATGCTAAAAAAAGGCGGAACGCCCGCTCACGAACGCTGGATCGCATGGATCACGCCGCGCAGGTTCCTGCATGACGCCTCCTTGACGCGCGGCAGCGCCGCGTGCACCTGGGCGCGCAGTTGCGGAAGTTCCGACACGAAGCGATCGAGCACCGCCGCCAGGCGCGCGGCACGCATCGCTTCGTCGGGTTTCAACAGGAAGGTATCCGGCAGTCCGAAATGACTGAAGAGCCCCTGGAACTTGTCCTGGTAGGTCAGCGCCGCGACGGGTACACCCATGCCGAGGCTGGCGATCGCGAGATGCATGCGGCCGGTCACCACGCCGTCGACCTGCCCCGAAATGGCCTTCAGTTCGGCCGCCGACATGCGGGCACGCGGGTAGCACAGCCGGTCGCCCATCGTCGCGGCCAATGCGTCGTGCAGCGGCTCCAGACAGGTATCGTCGCCGTCGCGGCCGCGATAGTCGTGAGACAGCAGGACGATGCTGACGCGATGCTGTGTCGCGAGTCCGCGCAGCGCCTCCTGCGCCGACGCGACGAGCGCGGCGATATCCGCGTCGCTGGCCCGGCGGATCAGCATCGGGTGCAGGTTGAATGCGATCGCGATGTCGCCGGCCGCACGCCGCGATGCGACCCACGACGCCGTACGCCTGACGCAATCCGACGCGTCGTCCGGCTGAAGCATGAAGGCGGAATCCGCCACGAGCTCGGCGGGCGTCGAACTGAAACGCCTGAATCGGTCGAGCGAGACGCCGTCGCGCACATTGACCAGCAGCCGCGCGTCGATTTGATCGAATGCATGCCTCAGTTGCCGGTACGGCTGGCGGTTGAAGCTGAAGCCGAGGATCGTACCGGCCACGCCGCGCCTGACCAGCAGGTCGGCCGTCGCCAGCAGCCGCAGCGACGTCATCGGCGAGTAGTAGCCGTCCATCACGTCGGCGCCGATGACGACCACCGCGCTCGGCCGCAATGCGGCCAGCCGTTCGACGGTGTCCATCAGGCGCCATGGTTCGCGCCATGCGTCGACCGCCTGAAAGCCGAGCCGGGTCGCGGCGTCCGCCGCCTCCGGCGTGGCCGTGACGACCGACACCTTCAACGCGCCATTGGCAAGACGCAAGCGCTCGACGACTGCACGCAGCATCGCCTCGTCGCCTTTCGAGCCGACCAGCGTCCACGGATCGCACGGCAGGATCAGCAGATGGGCGCCCGGTGCGGCAGCATTTTCCGCGCCACGCCGTGCGGCCTCGCGACGCCATTGCCTGGTCAGCCGCATGACATACAGCCACACGCGCAGCCGCTGCTTCAGATCGGCCAGTTTCGACATGTTCGATTCCCCAGTGTGGTTCGACGGTTTCGGTGGATGCATCCGTCACGCGTGCGCCGCAACCGGCCGGCGCCGGAGCGTCTCGCGCAGGACACCCAGCTGCGTTTCGTGCCAGGCCAGCGCAGCGTCGCGCGCGGCCGCGCCCTGCGCGACACGCTGCACGCGGTCCGTCGCGAGCCGGACGACGGCATCCGAGAAGCCCTGCGGATCGCCGTCCCGCACGACGGTCACGCCGCGCAGGTCGTGTTCGCCGAGGCCGCGCGCGCCGGTCCGCGTGCTGACGATCGGCACGCCGAGCGCCATGCTCTCGAGCAGCTTGATGTTGATGCCGGTACCGAGCAGCATCGGATTGATCGAGATCGGCGCGATCGCGAACGCGTCGCCGAGCTCGGCGACGATGCCGCGCTTGACGATGTGCGGCCCGTCCGGCACGGCCGCCGCGATCGTGCCGGCGAGATGCAGGCGAAACGCAGGCAAACGGGCCACGACGTGCGGCAGGATCTCGTCGACGAAGTACTTCACGGCATCGCGATTCGGCTGGTTGTCGCTGCCGAGAAAAGTCGCATCGGCATGCCCGGCGCAGTCCACCTGAGGCGGAAACGCGAGCAGGTGACTCAGGACCGCGACCGACGGCGTGTCGCCGCCGCCGAGGCGCGCCGCCAGCAGGTCGCCTTCCTCGGCCTGGATGGCCAGCGCGACGTGCGCACGGCGCAGTCCGTCGCATTCCCGCTCCGGCGGAATCGAGAACATGTAGCGCTTCGCGCCGGGACGGCCGATGAACGGCACGTGCCGGTCCGCGAAGATGTCGTGCGTGTCGACGACCTTCACGACCGTATCGGGAAACGCATCGAGCGCACGCGAATAGAACACGTACTCGACGAACACGGCGTCGAATGCATGGCGGTGCTGCAGCGCGCGCAACTGCCCGGAGAAGCTGTCGCTGAACAGCTCGTCGAGCCCGGTGTAATACGCATGCCGGCTGCCGGCCGCTTTCGCGGCGAGGCGACGCACGAGCCACGCGACCCGCTTGAGTCGATAGCGCGCCAGCGCCAGGCCCGCTCGACGCAATACCGACACGCGGTCCGCGCCGAACTCCTCGCGATGCGCATCGAGATCCATGCCGCCCGTCTGGCGCGACTCGAGATAGACGAAATGCACGTCGCAGCCGAGCGACCTCACCGCCCGCGCGAGATTCAGGACGCGACTGCGGTTGCCGGCATTGACGGGAAACAGCGGAATGGGCGAAACGATGGCGACTTTCATGAGACGTTTCCTTTCAGCGGAACGGGCGGCGGCGCGCCGTCCGGTGCACGGTGACGAACGGCGACGAAGGCGCCCACGCGCACGGACTGTCCTCGCGCGAAGCCGACACCGTGGACATAGATGCCTTTCTCGTGATCGGCGTCGTACTCGAACGGGCCGCCCGGCACGGGCAGCCACCGGAACTGCGCGTCGTCGAGCGTGCGCGCCGGCGTGTCGGTGCGCAGCGTCATCGGCGGATAGGCGCCGACACGCACGGCGGCCGCGCCCGTCGCGCTGCCTTCCGGCACGCGCACCGATGCGTAGAGATCCCAGCGCCCGTCGCGCGGCAGCTTGTCGAGCTTGAGCTGGATCGCCCAGGCGCCCGAATCGCCGCGAATCGCGATCGCCGCGCCATCGAGCGAAGCCGGGTCGGCCACCATGCGCGCGCTGTCGTAGAGATTCACCCGCGACACGTCGATCGCGCGCCAGTCGCCGTCGGCAAGGCCCGTCACGAGCGGCGGCGCGACGACGGGATGCCGGTCGATGTCGAGCAACGCGCCGAGTGCCGCGAGATTGCCGCTTTGCCGATACTGGCGGATGCCCGCGGCCGCGATCGCCGCGTCGAGACGCGCGCGCCGCGCGCCGACATCGAGATCCCAGCCGTCCTCCGCGGCCCGCGCCGCGTAGCGGTCGCGCAGTGCGAGGATCACGAAATCGAGCGGCAGGCGCGCCTGGCGCACGCGCGCGCTGCGCACGGCATCCGCGTCGACGGCACGGGCGGCTGCGTCGAAATCGCGTTCCGACTGGCGCACGAAGTCGTACGTGTACATCGACATGCCGACCGGCGTCTGCTCGGCGAGCACGTCGCCGCTCGCGCGCAACGCCGCATGCATGCGGTCGATATAGCGCATGACGGCCGGGGCCGCCGCGCCGTAATAGGCGTCGCAATATTCGCGGACGAGCGTGCGCGGGTCCGCCGTCGGCGTCCACAGCATCCGTGCGATCAGCCACACGCGCAGGCTCGCGAATTCGCCGCCGCGCGACTGCCAGTCGCCTTCCGCGAAGTAGCCGTCGACGTTCGGCAGCGTGGCGAGCCACGCAATGCTGCGGCCGACCGGATAGAGATTCGGCGTCGGCTGCAGGTAGCCGCCGAAGTTCACGACGTGATCCCAGACGGTGATGTGCCGCGCGATCCCGTTCCATTGCCGCAGGCCGTCGCGCAGCCGCGCGTTGCGGTCCTCGTCGAGCGCGACGCTGTAGTCGACCTGGATCGTCATCGGATACACGCGAACGTGATCCGGCACCTGCATGCCGTCCGGCGGCGTGAAACCCCAGTGATAGGCCGGCATCGCGAAACGCGCGCCGGGCACCGCGACCCGGACCTGCGCCGACACGTCCCGCACCATGTCGAGAAACGCCGCCGACAGCGCGCCGCCGTGCGCATCGGCGAATGCGCGGCTGGCCGCGTCCGGGTCCCAGCCCCAGTCCATGTCGCGGATGCCGAACCAGATGCGGCCCGGATCGGGAAGACGCTTCAGGCGCTTCACGATCTCGGCGGCCAGTGTGGCGCGGACGTCGGTCGACATCATCGCGAGTTGCCCGCCCGCATACCAGGACGGATGGGCGGCCGCGTAACGATCATGCGGCACGAGCGTCCAGAAATCGGCGTCGCCGTCCCGCGCGAGCCAGCTGCGATCCCACATGTCGATCCCGGGCGGGGATGCGCGATACGACGTGCCGTGCGACTCGCCGTTCAGCAGGTTGTGCGCGCGAAACGGCTTGTCCTCGCCTTCCGCGCTCAACACCTCGCGGTACGCGAAGCGCGGCACCTGCCGGACCGGTGCCGCGTCGACGCGCAGCTCGGCCTGCCGGGGCACTTCGGTCGCATCCGGCGCGAGCCACTTCACGCCGAGCTTGCGGTCGAGCCACCAGTAGGCGCCGAACAGCGTGCCGCGCGGGGTGTCGCCTGCAATGACGAGGTCGCCACCGCTGCGGCAGATGACGAAGCCGTCGCTGCCGAGCCCCGCCGCGTTCGCCGGCCCGCATCGCTGCGCCGCGTGCTCGCCGCCGACGACGATGGCAGGCATCCGGTCCTGGCCGTGGTCCGACACGGCGAACGAAGCACCGCTGATCCGCGACAGGTAATCGGCAATCTCGTCGGCCGCATGGCGCGTGACGGCATCCGCCGCGCCGGCATGCACGCCGTAGCGCGCGACACCGCCCTGCGCGAGCAGCACGCTCGATGCCGACGCCGATGCCCGCACGTGCCCGCTGCCCGCATGCACGCCGTGCACCGGCGGGACGGTCTGCGCGCCATCGGCGCCGTGCGCGGCCAGCGCGCACAGTGCGCACTGTGCGGCGGCAACGGCACGCAGGACCACGCGACACGGCCGGACGTGCGTCATTGCCGGGCGATCCGCGACACGCCGGGCGGCAACGACAGCGGCACGTGGAACTTGCGGTAGAACCGCCACAGGCTGCGCAGATGATGCCGTCCCGCCCGCGAGACGGGGCTCGCCGCCGACTGCCGCTGATGCTCGTGCACGAGCGTGACGCCCGGCATGCCGAGCACGCGATAGCCGGCCAGCCAGGTGCGCGCACACAGATCGACGTCCTCCATGTAGAGGAAATACGATTCGTCCATGCCGCCGAGCGACTCGAACAGGTCGCGCCGCACCACGAAGCCCGTTCCCATCACCCATTCGGCATCGAACGGATTGCCGCACGACCAGGCATCGATCATCAGGTGCCGTGCCATCCGCGCGCGAAAGCGGTTCGAGCGGCCGAGCGCGGTACGGCGCGCGAGGATGTCGAGCCAGCTGTAGAACCGTCGTGCCGAATACTGGCGCCGGCCGTCGGGATACTGCAGGTCGAGCCCGACGAGCCCGGCCTCCGGGCGCGTGTCGAACAACTCCAGCACCCTGGCCAGCCCGTTCTCGCTGAAACGCGTATCGGGATTGACCACCAGCACGTAGTCGCGCCGGCAGGCGGCCATGCCGAAGTTCACACCCGAGCCGAAACCGCGATTGCATGCGGCATGCAACAACCTCACGCCGCCCGGCAGCTCGCGTCGCAACCGCGCGTACGAGTCGTCCGGCGACGCATTCTCGACGACGACGATATCGTCGGCGAGCGCGACGCGCAGCGACGTCAATGACGCCACGCATCGAATCGTCAGGTCGGGCGTGCCGTAATTGACGACGATGACGCTGATTCTTCCTTCGGTTTCCATCGTGATACCCCGCGCCGTGGTTGATCATGTCGGCCGGTTTGCCCGGCTCTGTGGGTTGATGCGTGCGTCATGCCGACGCGCCGACCTGCTCGACGAGCTGCCAGAACCTGCTCGCCGATGTGTCCCAGTCGAACCGGCGGATCTGCTCGCGCCCTCGCGCGACGAGCGCGTCCCGCGATGCGGCCTCGGTGCCGAGCCGGCGCATCGCGACCGCGATGTCGACGACCGACAGCGGATTGACGAGCATCGCGGCGGCTCCCGCCACTTCCGGCATCGCCGACACGATCGACGTCAGCACGGGTACGTCGGACGCCATCGCTTCGAGGATCGGCAAGCCAAATCCTTCGTACTGCGACACGAACGCGACGAACAGCGCACCGCGGTACAGCTTCGGCATCGCGTCGTTCGGCAATACGCCCGCGAACACCAGGCCTTCGGCGCAGCGGTGCTGCGCGGCATGCGCAAGCAGCGCCGGGTCCGGTTCGCCGGTCAGCATCAGGCGGACGCCGAGCGGCAACAGCCCGCTCGCGCCGAACGCCTCGATCAGCCGGTGCAGGTTCTTGTAGTTGCGCCGGTTGCCCGGATACAGCACGTACGGAAACGGATAGCCGAGCGTGTCGCGGTTGCGCCGGTACGCATCGTCGGTTCCGTTGTGGATCACGTGAACGCGCTCCGGCGGCATGCCCGACCAGCGCAGGAACTCGTCGCGCGTGAACTCCGATACGCAGACGATCGCCGTGCAGCGCCGGTACAGCGGCCGGAGGACCGTGTCGTAGTAGAAGCGGTGCGCACGCGTGTAGAAGTGGCGATGCGTGAGGTCGTGCACGACGACGACCGACGGAAAGTCGGGCAACGTGGCCGGTACGAATCCGGGATTCCAGAACACCGCATCGCGGGCCGGCAGCCGCCGCAGCGCCCGGCTCAACGCGAGCGGCGACAGCGGGTGCGCGACCGCGCCGCCGACCGTCAGCGGGGCGATGCGCACGCTCGACGGCGCGCGCTGGGCGTAGGCCGCCATCACGTTGTAGATGCCGGTGCCGACCGGCCAGCGCGTGTCGGTGTAGACCGTGAGCGGTGCGCGCCCGGTGCGACCGGCTCGTGCGTCGATGTCCGTCGACGGGGAGAGGATCGAGCTCATCGTTCAGTCCATCCAGCCGAGCAGCCGATGCGACGCGGCGATCCAGTAGTACTTCGCCCGCCGCGGATTGCGGCGCGCACACGACAGCACGCAGCCGGCCACCGGCCGCGCGATCATGTAAAGGACGTACGCGAGCGGATAGCGATTGATGCGCAGCACATGCCCGAACCCGCGGTTGTAGCGCCGGCCGCGCGCATACGCCTGCTCGTCGAGCACGGCGAGCGGCTCGGGATGATGGACGCGCAGGTGCGGGTCGTAGTCGATCCGGCAGCCGGCCCGCAACGCACGGACCAGGAAGTCCACCTCTTCCCCCGCGCCCCAGCGCGAGGTCGCGCCGACGCCCAGGTCGACGTCGAACTGCCCCGCCGCGGTCACGGCGGTGCGGCGCAGGAAGATCGTGTACGACGTCGCGCACACCCACACGCTGAAGCGGTTCACGGTCTGCGCCGACGTCGCCCACCGTCCTTGCGACGGCCGGCCCGCGGCATCGACGCTCATCCCCGTCACGCCGTCGATCGTGCGGTCGGCCGACAGGCGCGCCGCGACCGCATGGAGCGTCCCCGGCCGATACCAGCAGTCGTCGTCGGGAAAGCCGACCACGTCGCCCGTCACGGCCTTCAGGCCGACGTTCGTCGCGCGCGACTTGCCCTTCTGCGATCGCAGGTGGACGATCGTCAGCCGGTCGCGATAGCGTTCGACGATCCGCTCGACGCGGTCGTCCGAATTCTGGTCGACGACGATGACTTCGAGGTCGGCATAGGCCTGCAGCAGCAGCGAATCGAACATGCGCTCGATCTCGTCGCTGCGGCCGAGCGTCGCCATGATGAGGGAGAATTTCATCGAATAGGCCCGGACGGGAAAAAGGATCGGGGCCGCGGGACGCGCGGCGCGGTGCGGGTTTCCCGGCGTGCCGCCCGCGGAACGAAGGCGAACGACGCGAGAAAGCCGATGAACAGGTACGACGTTTCGCTCTGGTGCATCGGGTTGATCAGCGACCACGCGGCGATCGGCGCCAGCACGACCATCGCGCGCCGGCCCTGGCCGAGGCCGCCGAAGAACACCGCCCACGCAAGCAGTCCGATCGGGCCGGCGACCAGCATCAGGTCCAGCGGCGCGCAGAAGACGGCGCTCGTGCCCTCGCCGAGCCCGCGGACGGCGACGGCCGAATGCGAGAAGTAGTGTTCGACGAAGCCGAAGCCGTGCCCGATCCAGTCGCGGCCGACCAGCTTGATCGACTCCGTGAAGGCCAGCCCGCGCTCCTGCTGGAGGCGGACCTGCAACTGGTCGCCGGTCAGTTCGCGCGTGAACATGTACAGATAGAACCCGGCCCCGGCGGCCATCGCCAGCACTTTCGCGAAGAAGTGGCCGCGCACCTGGAACAGGATCACGATCGCGCATGCGATCAGCACCGTCTTCGATTCGCTCAGCAGCGTCACGACCAGTGCCAGCACCACGAACTTCGCGACGTCGGGAATGCGGCGCGGCGACTGCAGGAAGCATGCGTAGGCGGCCAGGAAGAAGAACGCGGCAAACCAGTTCCGCTCCTTGAACGACCCGTGAATCGCGTTCTGCATGAAATCGACTTTCTCGTACAGCACCGGGACGTCGAAGTACTGCAGCGCATACTGAAACGCCAGGAATCCCGCGATCGCGACATAGCCGAACGGCAGCGGCCGCCGGCGCGCCCGAGCGCCGTAGTAGCGGCCGATCAGGTAGAACGCCGGCATCACGAACACGAATTTCACGATCTGCTCGGCCGCCTTGAAGTGCGGATAGCCGGACAGGAACGTCGTCGACAGCGCGGCACCGACGAACAGCACGAAGGTCCAGATTTCCCACGCGCTGCCGGGGATCCGGCGCCGCACCAGCAGCACCGGCAGCACGAGCACCGCGAACAGCTGGCCGAGCTGCGCGCCGCCGATCTTCAGGAACTGGATCGAGTTCAGCAGCAGCAGCACGAGCAACACGGCGTCCGCGAGATCGAAGCGCGCGTGCGGCACGAGCGCCGCCGCGCCCGACGACGACGCGTGCTGCCGCGGCACCGGGCGGACGAGGCCGTTCATGCCGCTTTCCTCGCATCGCGCAACGCGATCAGCATCGACAAGGTGTGCCGGGCGGCGTCACGGCGCAGCATCCAGGTCGCCCCGGCATACGCGGCAACGAAGCCGACGATCAGCAACGGCAACCGGACCATGACCGGCACGCCGCCGAGGTGCGCGCCGAGCCGCGAGACGAGCAGCGCGCAGCCGAGCGCGATCAGATACGGCGGCACGAGCCGGCCCAGCAGGCGGCCGGGTTCGACCGACAGCTCGACGACGACGGCGCCGAAGCTGAGCGGCGTGATGAGCAGCACCGCACCGACGTACAGCCACGCCAGCCCGGCGACGTCGTGCGACGGCAGGCCCAGCATCGCGCCCAGCACCAGCACGAGCTTGACGACCGTCAGCCACATCGTGACGTTGGGGCGGCCGCGCGCCGACAGGAAGGCGCCGTTGACGAACTGGACCGTCTGGATCGCGCCGAGCGCCATCAGCGGCGTCATGATCGCGGCGCTGCCGGCCCAGCGCGCGCCGAACAGCACGAAGGTGATGTCGCGGCTCAGCACGGCCATCAGCACGAACAGCGGCGCCGCGGCCATCGCGGCCAGCCCCGTGACGTCGAGGTAGGTGGCCGCCATCTTCCCGGCGTCGTGCGCGACACGCGACAACACCGCGAGCGCGACGTCGGTCGCGGCGCGGCACAGCAGTTCCAGCGCGGTCTGGTAGAGTCGCGCGCCGATCGCATAGATGCCCAGCCCGGCCGCGCCGTACAGCGCGACGACGATCAGGTCCACGGTGCGCGTCGCCCACCAGTCGATCAGCCGCGATGCGACGACGTGGCCGCCGAAGCGCGCGATGGGCCAGAAGGTCGACGCGTTGCGGCGGCCGCGCGGACGCCAGACCGGTCTGCGCCAGAGCCAGAGCGCGGACATCGTCATGAAGGTCGCCGCCTGCGCGATCAGGCTCCACGCACCGGCGCCCGCAACCGCCAGCGCGACCGCCACGGCGCCGGCGACGCTCACCGCCACGAGCTGGCGCATCGCCAGCGTGCGGAAATCCAGCCGCCGCTTGTACAGCCCTTCCTGGAACGAACTCGCCGAACCGACCGGGACGAACACGCAGGCCACCCGCAAGTACGGCGCGAGGCCCGGTACGCCCAGCCAGGTCTCGACGTGCCCGGCCAACGCGAACAGCACGGCCGCGAGCACGACGGCCATGGCGATCGAGAACACGAACGGCCACTCGAGATCGTCGTCGTCGAGCGTCGCGCGCTGCACCACCGCGTCGCCCAGGCCGCCCTCGGCGATCATCAGGACCAGCGACAGCGACAGCGTGACGGCCGCCGCGAGCCCGACGTCGGCCGGACCGAGCCAGCGCGCGACCAGCAGATACGTGACGAGCGTGACGAGCTTGCCGCCCCATGCCTGCACCAGCGCCCACGCCAGGCTGCGCACGGTGCGCGCACCGAGCCGCTCGGCGCCGGACGACGCGTGGTCGCTCGCGGCGTGCAGCGCGAGGTCGCGCATCGCCGGCTCAGTGCTCGGTTTCATACGCGTATTTCCCTTCGCCATACGCGCCGTAGACGGCCTGGCGCCGCGGCACGTCGTTCAGCACGACGCCGCTGATCGCGATGCCCGCGTTGCGCAGGCGACGCTCCGCCTCGCGAATCTCCGGCATGGAACTGCGGCCATGCCGCACGCACAGCAGCGTCGTCGCGCCGTGGCGGCCGATGGTCGCCGCATCGTGCAGCGCGAGGATCGGCGCCGTATCGACGATGACGATGTCGTAGAGCCGCGCCGCCGTGTCGAGCAGTACCTTGAAGCGACCGTCGTTGAACAGCTCCGACGTGCGCGCCACCGCACCGCGCGCCAGCACGTCGACACCGGCGATCGCCGAGCGCTGGACGCCGCGCTCGAGCGCACCGCTCGCGATCGCGTCCGGCAGGCCCGGCGCCGGCTGCAACCCGAAGTGACGGTGCGCCTGGCCGCGGCGGATATCCGCGTCGATCAGCAGCACGCGCTTGCCGCCCGATGCGAACAGCGATGCCAGGTTCGCGCAGAGGAACGATTTGCCCGCATTGGGCTGCGGGCTCGTGACCATGATCACGTGGTGCCCCGACTCGGACATCGTGAACTGCAGCGTCGTGCGCAGGCTGCGGATCGCGTCGACGGTCACGTCCTCGGGAATTTCCGACGCGAGAACATGCGCGCCCTGCATCGTCCGTTGCTGGCTTCGCACCAGACGCCGCTGCTCGCGGCTATGCGGGACCACCGCGTAGACCGGTACGCCCAGCGCCTGCTCGAGGTGCTCGGAATGCTCGACACGCCCCCACACCGCCCGCTGCGCGAACGGCGCGGCCACGCCCAGGGCGATCCCGAGACACAGCGACAGCGCAACCAGCAGCAGGCGCTTGGGCTTGACCGGCTTCACCGGCAGGACCGGCTCGTCGACCGCCCGCACGTTGCCGATCTCGCTTTGCCTGGCGATCTTGAGCTGCTGTGCGGTATTCAGCAGGTTGGTGTACAGCTCGGTGTTGACGCGCACGTCGCGCAGCACCGCCAGCCCTTCCCGCTCCGTACTCGGCAACCTCGCTTCACGCGCCTTCAGCTCCTGCGCCTTGCCCGCCAGCTCCGCCAGGTTGGCGTCGAGGGCCAGCACGGCCGGATGGCCGTCGGCGAATCGCGCGATCAGGTCGACGCGCTTCTGCTTGAGTTCGAACGTGCGCGTCTCGATGTCCACTTCCTGGCCGAGCAGCAGCTTGCCCTGCTCGTCGAGATCGACCGTGCGCGTCCGCGAACGAAACGCCGCGTACCGCTCCTCGGCATCCTTCAGCGTCTTCTCGACCGTCGGCATGCTGGCCTCGAGCGATTTCAGCGTCGCGGCGGCCTCCTCGCTCCGGTAATCCCGGTTCTGCGCCACGTAGCCGTCGACCACGGCCTTCAGGATCTCCCGGATGCGCACCTTGTCGTCGCCCTCGAGCGTGACGGACAGGATGCCGGATTGCTTGGCCTTTTCCTCGACGGTCAGGTCGTCCTGCAGCTGCGACACCGCCTCGAGCTGCGGGATGCGCTTGAGCCGCAGCACCGTGCCCGGGCGCGCATCGAGATCGGCGACCAGCAGCGTCAACGGCTGCCCCTTGAACTCCCCGTGCGCCGGCACGCCGGCCGCGCCCTTCAGCACGACGTCGTCGTCCTCGTTTCGGAGCACGTAGCGACCGCCGCGTTCGGCGGTCACGGTGAACCAGATTCCGTCCAGCACGTCGATGCCGTCGTGACTCTTCTTGCCGGCCGTCTCGAACGTGACGACGTTGAACCGCTCGCCGCCCCACGCAAACCGCGACAATCCCCACAGCGGCGGCGCCACGCCGTCGTCGCGGTAGCGGCGTGCGACCCAGCGGCCGATCAGCGGGAAGTAGCGCGGTTCGGCAATGACGTTGAGATGCTGCTTCGACACGACCTGGTCGATCACCATGCGCGCGCGCACGAGCTCGAGTTCGGCGGCGGTCGTGCTGCCGTTGTCGAGCAACGCCGCGATGTCGTGCAGCGGCGAATTGCCGGCCGCCGTCGACTCGTTGACCTGGATCGTCGCGTCGACGCGGTAGATCGGCGTCGCGAACACCACGTACAGCAGCCCCAGCAGGAACACGCCGGCCGCGATGCCCAGCACCAGCCGCCACCGCGCCAGCACGATGTCGACGTAGGACGAAAGGGGCGCCTCGTCGTACAGCGCCGCATCGTACAGCCGTGCTTCGGAAAGGTCGGTCATGGCAAATCCAGTGTCTCTCGGGTTCTGGCGGGTCATTTCGCGACCAGCGCGCCGGTCATGCCGGCATTGATGGCGGGCAGCAGCAGCGACAGCACGCGGCTGAGCCGGACGAGGCCGTTGCCGTCGACGTAGACGACGTCCTTCGGCGCCAGCCTGAAGTCGTTCGCGAGCACCATCGCAACCGGCGACTTCGCGTCGAGGTGGAACACGTCGGGCGTGCGCGAGCCGCGACCGCGAATCACGTAGACCTGCGCGGTGTCCGCGGTGCCGCTGTTGAAGCTGCCGGCCTGCTGCAACGCATCGCCGAGCGTCAGCGAGCCGTCGCGAAGCGGCAGCGCGAGCGTCGGCTTCGTGACCTCGCCCATCACGAACGCACCGCTGTCCTCGCGCGACTGCACGCGCAGCACGTCCCGGTTGCGCAACAGGATGCGGGCCGGGTCGATCCGCCGCGCGACGAGCTGGGACAGGTTCAGCACGTAATGCTCGTCGCCGCGCATCAGCTCGATGCGGCTTCGGTCGGCCGTCGGTTGAAGGCCGCCCGCGCGATCGAGCGCCTCTGTCAGCGTCATCGGCACGTCGTTGATCGGCTGACCGCCCGGATTGCGTACCTCGCCCTCGACATAGACCTGCTGGCTGCGGTACGACGTCACCCGCACGGTGACCTGCGGGTCGCGGAACGTCTTCGTCAGCGCGACGCGGAATGCATCGCGGACCTCGGTCGTCGTCCGGCCCGCGACCGCGATCGTGCCGACATACGGAAACTGCACGGTGCCGGTTTCATCGACGACGAAGCCGCCGACGGGGTCGCTCGGCCGTTGCGTCGACGACGACTGGCTCGTCGGTGCCGCGGCAGACAGCTCGGGGTGGTCCCATACCGTGATCTGCAGCACGTCGCCAGCGCCGATCCGATAGGCGCCCTTCGCGCGCTCACGCAGCAGCGTGTCGACATTCGCGGCCGCATCGCTGTCGTCGCGCATCGCGTTCAGCAGGTCGACGTCGATTTCCCGGATCGGCACATCGAGCGACTGCGCCGGCTCGCCGTTGCGCGCGCTGGTCACCGGCAACGCCTGCGAACCGGTCATCCGCATGCCGGGCGCGACGGCGCATCCCGTCAGGAACATGGACAGCACGAGCGCTGCCAATGCGTGGCCCCGTCTGCTGCGTGTCGATACCACGTCGAATGATTTACCCATTGCTGCCTGCCTCATATGTCGCGCTGTCGTCCATGCCGTCCGTGGCGCGTTGCCCACGGCTGTCTTCATTGCGTCGCGCGATGGCGCTAGCCATCCCGCCTCCATCTCGTGCGGTGCGGCCGGTCACCATGGCGAGTGCGACCAGGGCGGCGCGATGCCCGGCCAGTCGTCCGCCGTGCTGTCGGTCCCGCCGTGCGCCCGGATCGGGACGCGCGGCGCACGGCGCGTGCGAGGCGCGCCCGGCATGCCCGGCGCGTCGATCGACAACGCACGCATCTGCCGCTCGATCGGCAGCGGCGCATAGTTGCCGGCCGACGGCACGGCGACGCCGGATGCGGCCGCCGGCTTCGCGATCGAACCGCGCCAGGGATTCGACGTTTTCGACGCGGGATCCGCGAGGCCGGCGATCCACCGCGGCGGATTCGGCGCGGCGTTCATCGCGGGGCGCGCCGCCGGCGCGCTACCGTGCGCAGCCGACGCACACGCGAGACCGACGAACAGCGCGAAGTGACGGGCGAGGTGTCGCATCAGCCGCCTCCGCGTGCGATAGCCGCCGGAATCCGCGCGATCCAGTGCGCGACCGCGCGCTCGATATGACGCGCCACCGCGTCGAAGACGTCCGTCGACTGCCCGACGGGATCCGCGATGTCGTGTTTCGTCGCATGGTCGAGCTGGAAAACGCGGCCGCGCGCGAACGGATAGCGGCGCTCGATCTCGCGGCATTGCACGAGCGTCATCGCGAGAATCAGCTGCGATGCGCGCACGTGGCCGAGATGTACCGGCTGCGCGATATGGGACGTGATGTCGAAGCCGCGCTCGCGCATGACGTCGATCGCGGCCTGTGCGGCCGGTCGCCCGGCCAGCGCGATCAGCCCGGCGCAGCGCACCTGCACGGACGGCAGTGCGCGCGCCAGCATCGCGCTCGCCATCGGGCTGCGGCATGCATTGCCGTCGCAGACGACCAGAATGCGTTCGATCATGGCCGCGCTCAGTAGGCGTTCGGATGAACGAAGCCCTTCAGCACCGTGGCGGCGACAATCTTCATGTCGAACCCGAAGGACCAGTTGCGCAGGTAATAGAGGTCGTGCTGCACGCGGCCGACCATCTTGTCGAGGTGATCCGTTTCGCCTCGATAGCCGTTGACCTGCGCCCATCCGGTGATGCCGGGCTTGATCCGGTAACGATGGATGTAGCCTTCGACGAGCGGCCGGTACAGATCGTCGTGCTCGATCGCGTGCGGTCGCGGCCCGACGACCGACATGTCGCCGCGCAGCACGTTGAAGAACTGCGGCAGTTCGTCGAGGCTCGTGCGGCGCAGGAACGCGCCGATGCGCGTGATGCGCGTGTCGCCGCGCGTGGCCTGGCGCACGATGCCTGCCTGTTCGGCGTGCACGCGCATCGTGCGGAACTTGTAGATGCGGAACACCCGGCCGTCGGCGCCTTTGCGGGTCTGCGTAAACAGCACGGGGCCCGGCGACGACAGCTTGACCGCCAGCGCGATCGCGCCGAGCAGCGGCGCCAGCGCGACGAGTGCCGCGGCCGCGAACACGCGGTCGAACAGCGCCTTCTGCATCAGCGCGCGGTGCGACATCGGCGACGCCACCAGGTTGATCGCCGGCATGCCGACGAGATCCATCATCGTGCCGCCGAGCAGCGCGATGCTGCACATGTCCGGCATGAAGCGGATGTTGATCAGATCGTCGCCGAACGTCTTCAGTACCTTCCGGATCGTCCGTTCCTCCGAGATCGGCAACGCGAGCCAGATTTCCGTCGCGGCTTCGGCACGCACGGCCGCGGCGAACTCGGCGAAATCCGCGATCGCCGGGACGATGCCGTTGGATCGTCCCGCGAGGTCGTGGAGCACCACGGGGCGGAACCCGCTGGCCGGGGACAGCGCGAGCGTTTCGATCACCCGCACCGCATGCGCGCCGTTGCCGACGATCGCCACCTTGCGAAGATTCAGGCCCGCATGCCGGACCCGCGCGAGCATCGTGTACGCGACCAGACGGATGACGATGAATCCGCATGCCGCGATCGCCGTCCAGTAGACGAACCACAGCCGCGACACATGATCGACGCGATGCATCGCGAACAGCAGCACGAGGTCGCACGCCTGCACGGCGACCCATGCGGCACTGATGCGGCTGATCATCGCGATCCACGACCGACCGCGCCACGACTGGTACACCTGGCATGCCGGGAAGACGGCAAGCGTCAGCATCACGACGAACGGGACGACCATCGCGTCCGGCCGGCCGAGCGTATCGTCATCGAAGCGCACATAAGACGCGGCGGCCGCCGCCAGCACCACGACGAGTGCATCGAGCAGACGAGCAACAATCGACTGAACTCCGAACATGATTCTTCTCCAGGCAGCGCGCGACGGCGCCGCATTTGCCGTCAAACGCGCCCGTATGCGCCGTCGAAGCACGCGATGTCGCGTTCGCCGAGATGGCTGCCGGTCTGCACTTCGATGATTTCGGGCGACAACTGCCCCGGGTTTTCAAGCCGGTGCCCGACGCCGTTGTCGACAAGTTCGATCGCGCTCAATTTCATGCACTCCTCAACATCCGGTTTTTCAGCGCGCGACGCCCCCATCGCACCGCCCGGCCATGCCCGCGCTGACGCCGGACATGCTCCACCCTCGGTATCCCGATGCATCGACAACATTCATCCCGGACGCCAATCGTCCATCGATGAATTAATCAATAAATTCGCATTCCTATATGAAATCGAACGCGCCTTTATTGGATGAACGGTTCGATTCCCGCCAGGAATCCAGACGACGAACGGACTGCGAGTTGCTTAGGCGTACGCCTCCGCACCGATGCGCTGACGCCGCGATGGCGCATCGACACGGCTCGGCATGACAAAGGAGATGCCGCGCCCGAGCCATCCCGAATGGATGGGCGCATGAACGCGATTGATCAAGTGAAGGCCCGGAATCGACCGCTTCGCCCCCGCGTCGCGTCCGGATATCGGAATCTGGATGTGATTCATGATTGGTCTAGCGTTATGGTATTAACTACTTCGGCACGCACCATTTAACGCACGAACCATGCCATCAAGCTCCGCATTTTTGCTGCAACGCAGAAAACCCTTGTTAAACCAAGGACCTATGTACGCAAACAGAAAGGTATGAATAAATCAAAATAATCGAGTGCAACGTTTGCGCGACTGAAACGTTCGCACCCGTTACGTAACGGCACGCCGTAACGCGCGCCGGATGGGAACATGTTCCGGAACGCCCCGATCGTTGCCATTGCGGAATGGTTGCGTCCGAAAAACACGAGCTGAATGGATCGTCAAACGCCTTGGCGCGTGCCGGTATTTACCTTCGCAATATCGGCACGTCGACGGATTCACGACACTTTTCGGCACGTGGGGGAATCCGGTAAATACCGGCGGCCGGCAGGCTTAAATCCACCCAAAAAAACTGTCAATCGATTTAAATACCGGCAAGGTGCGCTGGAAATGGCGGACGCCCGGCTGGTCAGGCCGCCCTCGTCACGACGGCATGACGAAATCGATCGGCGATCTCGCATCGTCACGCACGCGACTCGGAATGGAACGTGGGAGCGTGGCGGCAGATCATGACGTGCCGCGCACGGCGGGCGGGCCGATCTGCGCCGTGCCTGATTGCGCGTGATCCGGTTCGTCCGGTCGATAACGTCGATCGACTCGTGTGCGACGTACCGAGCGTCGCGGCCGGGCATCTGGCGACCGCAGGGGCGCGTGCGCATCGTCTCGCCCCCGCGGTGCCTGTGTTGCTGGCGACAGCCAGGCGTTGCCGGCCGTCACCTGATCCATCACCGACTCAAGTCCAAACCCGCATCAGGCCTTCAGCATGCCGAACACCTCGTTCAGCATCGACTTCGCGTCGCCGAACAACATGCGGTTGTTGTCCTTGTAGAACAGCGGATTGTCGACGCCCGCATAACCCGACGCCATGCTGCGCTTCATCACGATCGATGTCTTCGCCTTCCACACCTCCAGCACCGGCATGCCGGCGATCGGGCTCGTCGGGTCGTCCTGCGCCGCCGGGTTCACGATGTCGTTCGCGCCGATCACCATCGACACGTCGGCTTCGGGAAAGTCGTCGTTGATCTCGTCCATTTCGAGCACGATGTCGTACGGCACCTTCGCTTCGGCCAGCAGCACGTTCATGTGCCCCGGCATGCGGCCCGCGACCGGGTGAATCGCGAAACGCACGTCGACGCCCTTCTCGCGCAGCAGCTTCGTCAGCTCGAACACCGTGTGCTGGGCCTGTGCAACGGCCATCCCATAGCCGGGTACGATGATCACGCGCTTCGCCTCGCGCAGCAGCTCGGCCGTTTCCGCCGCGCTCACCGCGACCGCCTCGCCAGCCGGTTGCGCCGCGCCGCCGCCGGCTGCCGCCGGTGCGCCCGCGCCGCTGCCGAAACCACCGGCGATCACGCTGATGAAGTTGCGGTTCATCGCGCGGCACATGATGTACGACAGGATCGCACCCGACGAGCCGACCAGCGCGCCGATCACGATCAGCAGGTCGTTGCCGAGCATGAAGCCGGTGGCCGCTGCCGCCCACCCCGAGTAGCTGTTGAGCATCGACACCACGACCGGCATGTCCGCGCCGCCGATCGCCATCACCATGTGCACGCCGAACAGCAGCGAGATCACCGTCATCACGACGAGCGGCAGCATGCCGTCCTGGATCGTTTCCGCATGCAGGAACGCGCGGCCGTAGTAGATCACGATCAGCAGCGCGGCGAGGTTCATCCAGTGCCGCGCCGGCAGCAGCAGCGGCTTGCCGCCGATCTTGCCCGACAGCTTGCCGAACGCGATGATCGAACCCGCGAAGGTAACGGCGCCGATCAGGATGCCGACGTAGATCTCCACTTCGTGGATCGCCTTCTCCGCGCCGGTGAATTGCAGCGACGTGTCGATGTAGCTCGCGAAGCCGACGAGGCAGGCCGCGAGACCGACCAGGCTGTGCATCAGCGCGACCAGTTCCGGCATCTGCGTCATCTGCACTTTCTTCGCGGCGTACAGGCCGACGGCGCCGCCGACGACCAGCGCGGCGACCACGTACGGAATGCCCGCGGCCGACACGCGCGGACCGGCCACGGTGGCCAGCACGGCGATCAGCATGCCGATCATCCCGAGCAGGTTGCCGCGACGCGCGGTTTCAGGGTTGGCCAGCCCGCCGAGGCTGAGGATGAACAGGATCGCGGCGCCGATATAGGAGACGGTAGTCAGGTTTGCAGTCATTGTTTTGTCGTCCCCTTATTTGCGGAACATCGCCAGCATGCGTCGCGTGACCGCGAAGCCGCCGAACATGTTGACGGCCGTGAGCGTGAGCGCACCGACCGCGAGGCCGAGGATCAGCCCGGACGGGCGGTCGCCGGCGTTGGCCAGCTCACCGAGGGGCGGCGCGACCTGCACGAGCGCGCCGATCGCAATGATCGACGAGATCGCGTTGGTCACGCTCATCAGCGGCGTATGCAGCGACGGCGTGACGTTCCAGATCACCATGTAGCCGACGAAGCACGCGAGCACGAATACCGTGAAGTGCGACAGGAAGCTGGCCGGTGCGAACTGGCCGACCAGCAGGAAAGCCAGCGCGCCGACGGCGAACACGATCGCGAGCGCCTTGGCCGACATCGGCTCGCCGCTGTGGCCGTGGCCCTTGGACTTCGCGGGCGCAGCCGCGACAGGTGCTGCCGGAGGCTTGGGCGCGACGACCGCCTGCTTGATCGGCGGCGGCGGCCACGTAATGTTGCCTTCCTTGATGACGGTGAGGCCGCGGATCGCGTCGTCGTCGAAGTCGACGTTGATCGTGCCGTCCTTGGCCTTGCACAGCTCCTCGACCACGCGCAGCAGGTTGGTCGCATACAACGTGGACGACTGCCGCGACAGGCGCGACGCCAGATCGGTATAGCCGACGATCGTCACGCCGTGGCGCACGACGGCCTCGCCGGGCACCGTGAGTTCGCAGTTGCCGCCCTGTTCGGCGGCCATGTCGACGATCACGCTGCCGGGCTTCATCGACTGCACCATCTCGGCCGTGATCAGCTTCGGCGCGGGCTTGCCGGGGATCAACGCGGTCGTGATGATGATGTCGGCGTCCCTGGCCTGCTGCGCGTACATCGCGCGCTGCGCCTGCTGGAAGCCTTCGCTCATCACCTTCGCGTAACCGCCGCCGCCCGAGCCTTCCTCTTCGTAGTCGACCTTGACGAATTCGCCGCCCAGCGACTTGACCTGGTCGGCCACTTCCGCTCGCGTGTCGTTGGCGCGCACGATCGCGCCGAGGCTGGCCGCGGTGCCGATCGCGGCGAGGCCCGCCACACCGGCACCTGCGATGAAGACCTTGGCCGGCGGGACCTTGCCGGCCGCCGTGACCTGGCCGTTCAGGAAGCGGCCGAACGCATGCGCGGCCTCGATCACCGCGCGGTAGCCGCTGATGCCGGCCATCGACGTGAGCGCGTCCATCTTCTGCGCGCGCGACAGCGTGCGCGGCAGCGAATCGATCGCCAGCACGGTGGCGCGCTTCGCGGCCAGCTGCTCCATCAGTTCGGGATTCTGGGCCGGCCAGACGAAACCGATCAGCGTGCCGCCTTCGCGCATCAGCGCGACTTCGTCGCTGGTCGGCGGGCGTACCTTGAACACGATGTCGCTGCCGGACCAGAGCTCGGCCGCCGTCGCGGCAACGGTTGCGCCGGCCGCACGGTAGGCGTCGTCGTCGAAATTCGCCCCTGCCCCGGCGCCGCTTTGCACGGCCACCGAGAACCCCAGCTTGATCAGTTTCTCGACCACCTCGGGTACGGTCGCTACGCGCCGTTCGCCGGTGGCTATCTCCAGAGGAATCCCAATCTGCAATGTCATTTTGTGATCTGTCAGTTGCGGCCGCGCGCAGCATTCGGCCCCGCGTTTCGCGTTGCCAAATTCAGGCGCCCGGCCTTGGTGAAACAGGTCAACCTGGATCAGCAGCGCAGCCCTGATGCAGCCGCGAACATGTTGTCTCCATCGCCAGGTTCCGTACTCGATATCCGGCGTCGGCCCTGTGGCCGGCGACACAAAGCATACCGGCCGACGCGGTCTTCTCGAAATTTATCTTCTGAATCGAGCAGCATTCGTTTCATGAATCCCGTGCCGAGGATTCAGCGACAGTCTGACGGTTTCGGTTTACTCGTACAAGTCACGTGTGGAGGCAGCCGGCGATCGCCCGTCATCCCCTTTCCCGCCAGGAATTCAAAGGAATCGGTTCACCCCGACGAAATACCCGGCCAATCGCCGCAAATCATCCAGTTTTCCAAAGTGCGTGCGCTGACAACGGACGCCGGCCGATCCTTATGATCGAGCCCCTTAATTGAATATGATGCGGACGCGTCCCGATCCACCATCAAACGTTCTTGATCGCATTGCCGTGCGTGGCCATTTCGATGAAGTGATCGGCCGGCATCGGACGCCCGAGCAGGAAGCCCTGCAGCGAATTGCAGCCGAGTCTCGTCAGGAACTGCTGCTGCGCCGTCGTTTCAACGCCTTCCGCGACGATCTTCAGGTCGAGTGCCCGACCGAGCGCGACGATCGCGGAAATGATCGCGGCATCTTCGGTGTCGTGTTCGAGATCGCGGATGAAGCCGCGGTCGATCTTGAGCTCGCTGGCCGGCAAGCGTTTGAGATAGAGCAGGCTCGAATAGCCCGTCCCGAAGTCGTCGATGGAAATGCGCACGCCCATGTCGTGAAGCTGCTGCAGGATTCTCAAGCTGGCGTCGGCGTCGCGCATCGCCGTGGATTCGGTGATCTCCAGCGTCAGGCAGTGCGGCTCCAACCCGTGCCGTTCCAATGCCTCCTGCACGACCCGGATCAGGCTCGCGTGGCCGAATTGCAGCGGCGACAGGTTGACGGCCATCGTCCAGTCGGTTCGACCTGCATCGCACCACGCGCGCATCTGCCGGCAGGCCTCGTCCAGCACCCATTCGCCGATCGGCACGATCAAGCCGGTCTTTTCCGCGATCGGGATGAACTGATCGGGTGAAATGAGGCCGCGTGTCGGGTGCATCCATCGCAACAACGCCTCGACGCCGATGATCGGCCCATGGGGCACCTCGAACTTCGGCTGGTAATGCAGGACCAGTTCACGCCGCTCCAGCGCCAATCGGAGTTCCTGCACGATTTTCAAGTGCTCGCGGACATTCGCGTTCATCGATGCTTCGAAGAAACAGTACGCGTTCCGGCCGAGTGCCTTCGCGTGATACATCGCGGCATCGGCGTTGGTCATCAGGTCCCGGAAATCGCTGCCGTTGCCCGGATAAAGCGCGATACCGATACTGGCCGACACGCGCAATTCGTGCTCGGCCACGCGGAACGGCTGTCGAATCACCGCCAGCACCTTGTCCGCCACGTCGGCCGCGTCCGCCGGCTCGGCCACCGCCACGACCAGCACGAATTCATCGCCGCCGAGACGGGCGATCGTGTCCTGCGAGCGCAGGTTCGCGCCGATGCGCCGTGCCACGTCGACCAGCAACAGGTCGCCGATGTGATGACCGTAGGCGTCGTTGACCGCCTTGAAGCCATCGAGGTCCATGAACATCAGCGCGAAACACCCTTTCTCGCGATCAGTGTTCTGGATCGCCTGATCGATCCGGTCTTCGAGCAGCACGCGATTGGGGAGCTTGGTGAGGTTGTCGTGCAGCGCCAGATACGTCAATTCCTGGTTGGCTTCGGCCAGCGATGCCGCCAGTACCGCCGTGCGGGCTTCCAGACGCAGATCGAGGATGGAGACGATCAACGCGATGGCGAGGATGGCCAACGTGGCGACGACGATGACCAGTGCAAGCCAGCCGGCGTTCATGCGGGAGCCGGATGCCCCGCAGATGCTGCCCAGCGGGAATCGCGCGGCGGCCATGCCCGTATAGTGCATGCCGGCGATGGCGGCCCCCATCAGGACGGCGGATCCCAGATTGAGCAGGCGCACGCGAGAGGAATTGGCACGCCGAACGAATACGATCCACAGCACGGCGCCCGACGCGATCACTGCGATCGCGACCGACAGGCCGACGAGCAACGGGTCGTACCGGATGCCCGGCGACATGCGCATGGAGGCCATGCCCGTGTAATGCATCCCCGCTACGCCGGCCCCCATCAACAGGGCCCCGCCACACAGCCGGTACCACTTCAGCGTGTTCCTGCCGACGAGCCACAGCGCACACGTGGAGCAGACGATGGCGATCAGCAACGACAGCCATGTAATGGCCGGATCGTACCCAACCGGAATCGGCAACGCGAAGGCGAGCATGCCGACGAAATGCATCGACCAGATGCCGGCACCCATCACGCAAGCCCCGCCGACCAGCCACCAATGTGCGGCGGGCCCCCGAGCGGTCCTGATACGTCCGGACATGTCCAGCACGGTGTAGGACGCCAGTATGGCGATCAGGAGCGAAAGAAGAACGAGCAACGCGTTATAACTGGTCGGCAGCATTATTATTTACAGATCGCTTTCGATTCGACGACGACGAGACCCGAGTTGCAGGAGGGTCTCGTAAACTCGTGTGAAGGTTGGGCACAAAAGGAAAGCGATGCCCGAAGGAACGGACTGGTCGTGCGACCAATCAGACGATTCCAGCGACCACCGCTTGCGTGGCGGGATCATAAACGCGACCTGCCGTTCAGGGAAGAATTTACCGCTGCGGGATCGATGAAGGACGCCGCCGGGATATTACGGGCATTGGCGGGCGCGCATCGCGCGACCGTGCATCATGCAGGCTTCGGCATCCTTCCGAAGCGGAAGTCGACGATGAAGCGTGGGCAGCGGAACGCAGTGTCGTCGCGCGCCGCCGCTCACTCGAACCGACAGGCCGCGCGCGGCAGCGCCGCGAGCGTGTCGCTCGACCATTTCAGAATGCCGTCGAAGTTGGCGCGGTTGTCCGCCGGACAGAAATCGGCGAGCGTCATGCCGTCCGGGCGCGTGTACTCGACATTGAACACGGCCTTGTTCAGCGCGATGAAACTCGCGTAGCCGTCGCACTCGTGGAACCTGTTGCACTGCTCGTTGAGCGCCCAGTCGGCGACCTTCGCCATCGCGGTGGCGATCCCCGAGCCGTTCTTGAGGCCCATCGACATCCCCCGATCGTGCGCGGCGGCGATCAGCGCCGTGTTGTAACGCAACTGGTCGTCGCGCGTCAGCGGAAAACCCGTTTCCTGCCGATAGCTGTCGTCCAGATCCGGTTCGATGCCGTCGCAGCCCTTTTTCTTCGCCTGGTCGAGACGCGCCAGCATGATCGGCATCAGGATCTTCGTCTGGCGGATGTCCAGCCAGCGCTCATGATCTTCGTATCCTTCGACGGGGTAGCCGAGCACGCTGTCGGGAAACTGGTTCGCATCGCTGCGGCCGTCTTCCCGGCCGCCGGTTTCCATGTAGCAGACGACGTAGATGCCCTTCGCCTTCAGGCGCTGGATTGTCGCCGCATCGGTCTGCTCCATGTCGACGTCGAACATCTTGCGAGGATTGTTCACGCGGTCGAGCACGGTCTCGTTGATCGTGTTGCCGTCGATCTGCCATTGCCAGCTCGTGCCGGGCACGAGCGGTCTCCAGGTCGCGGCCGGCAACGCGCGCATCTCGGTTGCCGCGACGGAAGTGCCCGGTGCGGACGAATCCGCGTCGCCACCGCACGCGGCAAGCAGCAGCATCAGCGCGACTGAAGCGAACGATCTGGCAGACATGGCGAATCCTTTGCTTTCTTGAAGGCATGTCAGGATGCGAGGCAAAGACGGGCGGCAGGATGCGGGCGGCGCATCTGCCGATGCCGAGCGCGCAAGGGAATCCGGGAGGCACGTCCGGATGGTAGGCAGGAACGCCGGACCGAACTGTTCCGATTTGTCGACTTTTGTTGGTACGGCGTACGGACGACCTGTCGTTCCGGACGCATGGTGCGCCCATGACGTCGCGGCTCACGCTGCCGTTGCTGTTCGTCGTCCCGGCGCTGATGGCGTTCGACTCCCGCAATCCCTGGTCGGATACCTCGGGTGCGCGTGCGGTATTGCCGCCGCCGCGCTGCCCGCAAGCTCGGCTCAGTACGACTTGCCCGCCACCGTCGCCGCTTCCAGTTCGCGCGTGATGATCTGCGTGCCGCCGACGTTGGCGACCGACTTGACCAGACCGACGCCCGGCGCGAGCCAGTCGTCCGCGCTCGTCTTGGTCGTCACCGCCTGGTTGGCGGTCGTCTCCGTCGTCTGATAGTGGCAGGCGTTCGCGAAGACCTTGCCGTTCCGGAGGCTGACCGTTTCGCGTGCGACGTAGGTACGCTGGATCGAGACGGCCGTTTGCGCGCCGCCTGACGGAATGACGGGCGTACTCACGTAGTTCACCGTCTCGCTTCCTGTGAGCCCGATCGTCTCGACATAGGGCGGCGAGTTCACGTCGCGCAACACGAGCGTGCCGCCGCTGTAGACCTCGCTGCCGTAGTTCGTGCGCACGCCGTTACCGACGAGGTAGTAGTCATTGGTCTGGATCGGCGAGCCGGTCGTGGTTTCAGCCTGCTGCGTGAGCGCCACGCCATTGAACGTCGCCGGTGCGAAGGTCCGCGTGTACACGCCGTTGTCGACCGACGGGCTCTGCGACGTCGCTTGCGTATACATGTGCAACTGCACGGTATCGCCTTGCTGGTAAACCGGATCGCAGTCGAGGTTCGAGGCGGTCGGCGAGCCCGAATTGCCGCCGGATGTGCCCGTGGTCGGCGTCCCGCCACCCGATCCGCCGCTGCCGCCGTTGTTGCTCGTGCCCGATCCGCCGGACGACGCGGGCGAGGAATTGTCGTCACCGCCGCCGCA
>NZ_QTQI01000025.1 GCF_003853705.1 Burkholderia sp. Bp8992
CGCCGGAACCGTTTTCAAGCATTAAAAAACGCCCGCCATCTTTCGACGGCGGGCGTTTTGCGGTTTTCGCCACAATGCGGCATCGCACGATCGTGCATGCATGCTCCTTCGAGGACACCCGCCGTACAACGGATCCCTCCGTTCGCCTTCCGTGTCAGTCGCGCGACGATAACGCTTTCGTCCTTGTCTGATTTCCCGAGCCATTCCTTTCCATTAACTTTCGCCGATGCCATTCCACGCGCCGGATCACACGATGTCCGACACATCGGAACGTTGGCCGGTCACAACAATCTTGCTCGGGCACCATCATGGACAACGACAAAATACCTTATTACAAGGCGAACCGGCTGCTATGGAAATGGGCTCGACGCGAAGGCATCGACGGCTGCGAAGTCGTTCACGAAGCCAAGCTATCGATGAACAACGCACCACCGCCTTTGCCTTCTGCTCCCAAGCCCTCCAAACCTGCCCGGCAGCCCGTCAAGCGCCTGACTCGCGAAGATCGCGCGAACAACGCCCTCGACGCCCTCATGGCTGCTGCCGAGGCTCTGGGGCGATTCAAGAAATGGCTCGACACGCCGCAAGAGCCGACACGCCCTGCGCCCGCTTCACCGGCAGAGAACGAAAAAAAAGAACAAACGATCGCGCCACTGGATATCCAGGAAATCCCCGGAGCAATGCGCAGACTGCTGATGCCGGTATCCGCGAGGCTGATGGAGAGGTGGTTCGCCGGCGCGTTGAACTATTCGCGGACCGACAGGGACGAGGCACTATGCATCAACCAGGATGGCCAACCCTATCCCCCCGACATGTACGACATGAAATCCGTCAAGCTCGAATGGGTTCTCAAATACGCTCGCGCGGAGGCGCAATATATGGCGCTTCAACAACGTGAGCGACTCACTACGCCACGGGCTGTCGAATCACTTCACAAGTGCTTGTCCCGTGTCAGAACGCCGGACACGACGATCGACGCGCTTGCGCTTTGCAACGGAAATCTGGCGGAATTGCACAAACGCTTCCAGTTTCAGTTCGCCGGCGTTGAAAGTACGTTCGGCCAAAAGCTCGACGAATTCATTCTGAAACGGCTGACCAACAGCGGCTTACCGGATGACCTGACCGGCGCGCTGGGGTCGTTCAACATCTATGCGGCGGTCGCCTACGCAGAATTCGACCGTGGGGCACGTCGCGCCACGGTCACGTCGATTTACCTTTACGTACGCGACAACTATACGTTTTCCGACCGGACCGACGAACAGTCGCAGTATCTTGGGCACTGGAATCACAAGCGTGTTGTCCTCGTACCGGCAGCGGCTGCGGCCGGAATTGCCGGCATTCGCTGGTTGGACTATCCCGTCGTCGTCGAAGGCAAGCGGTCTCGGGACAATATCTATTATCCGATCAGAAACAAGTCGTTTCGTGAGTGGCAGCTACGGCACCAGCGCGGCGGCGATTTCGTCATCTTCTCGGACTATCGCTGCGTAACCCTCTCTCACCCCATCGAGATCGAGTTTTCGTGAGTGCTGCCGCAGAATCCATTGGTATCGGTACGCTTGCTCTGTTACTGGCGAGCATTTCCGTCGTGATTGCATCGATCGCAATGATTCGTGCGCTACGTTTTATCTGGTCGGGTGACGCTGGCCGAACGCAGCGAGCCGGCCGAATGTTCCTCTTATCGATCCGGCGCATCGCCGTCACGTTCGCTGCCCTGATCGTGCTAGGCGTTGCATGGCGTTACTGGCATGAAGCGCGATTGCGGGCAGCCTGCGGCCCGCGGGATCAGGTGACCGAATACTCACCGGACGGCCGCTATCTCGCAAAATATTGCTACTTCAGAGATACGATCATTCTGAGGCTGTATGGCAGCGACAACATGCGAGTCATTGCCGAGCGAACCTACCACGACGCCTCCGGGGTCTTGGTCAGCCTGACTTGGACACGCGACGCATTGATCTACCCAGAAGGCGATATCCTCAAGACGATCAAGCTCCCGCCGTCCCTTTACGATCGAATCCTGACGCAGCTTCCATAAGGTGTGCGGGATACGTGAAAGCGACGGTCGCACCGGCCAGCAATCTTCGCACTGAGCAGAGCGCTCCCGAACGGCGTCGCCCTACCGCGCGTCGAGGCAGCGAGACTTCGCACGCCGGAACCGTTTTCAAGCATTAAAAAACGCCCGCCATCTTTCGACGGCGGGCGTTTTGCGGTTTTCGCCACAATGCGGCATCGCACGATGCCGCACGGACTCAACCCATCTTCGAGAAAGCGCTGCACCAGCCCTTCGCCGACACCTGCTTGCCGGGGAAGGCGCCGCACGGGCCCGATGCCGAGCCCTTCTTGCCCTGGTACAGCATGCAGGCCGCACAATCCTGGCCTGCTGCGTATTTCGGGTACTTCGTCTTGTCGACCTTCGTGGCATCGGCCTTGTAGCCGAGCGCCACGGCGGTCGGATCCGTCTCCGACAGCATCGGCGCATCGGCCAGCGCTTCGCGCGACAGCGCCAGCGCGGACACGGCACCAATGCTCGTAATCAGGAAACTCCGACGGGATGTTTTCATGGGGGACTCGCTCCAACGTTATCGGTTTGAAAGCTGTTCTGGCGACAGCCCGTCAACAGAATAACGCTCAAGCGCATAAATGTGCGCGCCGAAATGCCGGAGATAAGGGATTTCACACGGGAATTTCACGCATCCGGCCCGCGCGGGCGCGAGCCGGATGCGTCATGCACGCGACGTCATCTCGCCCACGCGCTGCGCGAGCGCGAGCGACGCGGTGAGCCCCGGCGACTCGATGCCGAACAGGTTCACGAGCCCGCGCACGCCATGCTGCGCGGCCCCCTGCACGATGAAATCGGCCGGCGGCTCGCCTGGCCCCGCGAGCTTCGGCCGGATGCCCGCGTACGCCGGCTGCAGCGCGTCGTCGGGCAGGCCCGGCCAGAACGCGCGGATCGACGCGTAGAACGCGGTCGCCCGCGCCGGATCGACTTCGTAGCGCAGCGAGTCGCACCATTCGACGTCCGGGCCGAAGCGCGCCTGCCCGCCGAGATCGAAGGTCAGGTGCACGCCGAGCCCCGCGCGATCGGGCATCGGGTAGATCAGGTGCGAGAACGGCGCGCGGCCCGACAGGCTGAAGTAATTGCCGCGCGCGAGATAGAGCGGCGGCACCCAGCGCGGATCGAGCCCGCGCGTGCGGCGTGCGAGCGCCTGCGCACCGAGGCCCGCGCTGTTGATCACGCACGCGGCCTCGATCTCGGTCGGCGTGTGGCCGCCCGTGCGCACGACGAAGCGCCCGCCGCGCAGCACGTCGATCGATTCGACCGGCGATTGCAGCGCGCACATCGCGCCGTCGCGTTCCGCGTCGCCGAGCAGCGCGAGCATCAGCTGGTGGCTGTCGACGATGCCCGTCGACGGCGAGAACAACGCCTCCACGCATTCGAGCTGGGGCTCGAGCGTCTGCGCCTCCGCACGCGTGAGCGGCAGCAGGTCGAGCACGCCGTTTTCGGCCGCGCGCGCGGCGATCGCCTTCAACTGCTTCACCTGCGCGGCGCTCGTCGCGACGAGCAGCTTGCCCGTGCGCCGGTGCGGCACGTGATGCGTCTCGCAGAATGCATACAGCATGTCGCGGCCATGCACGCACGACGTCGCCTTCAGCGACCCGCGCGGATAGTAGAGCCCCGCGTGAATCACTTCGCTGTTGCGCGAACTCGTGCCGGTGCCGATCGCGTCGGCCGCCTCGAGCACGATCGTTTCACGTCCGCGCGCGGCCAGTTCCCGCGCAATCGCCAGACCGACGACACCTGCGCCGATCACGACACAATCCATCTGCTCCATGACATTTCGCGCCGCTAACGCGTCGAAGGGAGAGAAGAGAATTGTACGTCCCGGTTCGCCCGCTTGCCGAACGCATCCGCAGCGCGGCGCGCGCACGCTGCGGCCGTGCGCGCGCCGCCGTGTCAGAAGCCGATCGGCCGGCGCTTCGCGGCGCCCTCGTCCGCGCGGATGTCGCGCGGCGCGATCACATCGCGGCCGTCGAGCCGCGCCGCGCCGAATGCATGCAGCAGTGCGCGGCGCATCGTGCGCGGCGGCGTCGCGGCGAGCACGTCGAGCGCGTCGTCGCCGAGCATGTCGGGGAAGCGCCGCCCCCACGCATGCGACGTGCGGATCTCGTCGTAGATCGTCTGCGCGATCCGGCGCGCGCCGGCCGCATCGGGCGGCGCGATCTCGTACACGTTCATCCGGTTGAGCAGCGGCTCCGGAATCGCCTGCGCGTCGTTCGCCGTCGCGATCCAGATCACGTTGCCTGCATTGATCGGCACTTCCGCGAATTCGTCGACGAACGCGCGCGCGGTGTCGTGCTCGAGCAACGCATACAGCGCGCCGAGCGGATCGTATTGCGCATCGCTGCCGGCCTTGTCGATCTCGTCGACCGCGATCACCGGGTTCGCGTAGCTGCCGTTCACGAGCGCCTCGAACACCTTGCCGGGCTTCGCGTTCTTCCATTGCGACGACGCGCCCGACAGGATCCAGCCGGCCGTCAGCGAACTCATCGGCACGTAGTGGTACGCGGTGCCGAGCAGTTGTGCGAGCGCCTTCGCGAAATGCGTCTTGCCGATCCCGGGCGGCCCGAGCAGCAGGATCGGCATCAGTTCGAGCCGGTCTTCCGTCTCCAGGCACAACGCGACCTGCTTGCGCACGTCGTCGAGCGGTTCGCCGAAATTCGGCAACGCTTCGCCGAGCTCGTCGAACGACGGCATCCGGTTCGGCTTCACGCAGAAGCGCAGATTCCCCGTCTTGAGCATCCGCTCGTAAGTGGCGCGCAATGCATCGCTCGCGCTCTCGTTCAGGTCGCTCAGCGCGGCCTCGACCTGCTCGAGGTCGTACACCGTGCTGAAGGACGCCACCGCCAGTTCCTGTTTCACCATCGCCGTCGTCATACCAACCTCGCTTGCACTCGCTGTCACACACTCATCAGACCCTTACGATTTCAGTGTAGCGATCCAGTATTCCCGCGCAAGCAAGCAGCCGCGCGAGTCTGCTGCTAACACTTCGCGTGCGCTGCACGGCCGCGCGCCGCGGCGTATGATCGTTGGTTCACCCACCCGCCGCGCCGGCGTTGCCGACGGCGCCCGCACGGCGCGTCGCGCGATGCCCGAAAGGTATGCCGATGTCCGTCCCCGCTGCTTCCCCGCGCGTCGATGCCGATGCGATCGACGCCGTCGACACGGCGCTCACGTCGCGCCGCGCGATCCGCGCCTTCCTGCCGACACCCGTGCCGCGCGACACGCTCGAGGCGATCCTCGAAGCCGCGAGCCGCGCGCCGTCGGGCACCAACATCCAGCCATGGCGCGTGTACGTCGCGACGGGCGCCACGCGCGATGCGCTCGCCGCCGCGCTCACCGCGGCGTACGACGATCCCGCGCGCGACGAGAAGTACGTCGCCGAATACGACTACTACCCGCGCGAATGGGTGTCGCCGTATATCGACCGGCGCCGCAAGGTCGGCTGGGACCTGTACGGGCTGTTGAACATCGGCCGCGACGAGAAGGCGCGCATGCACGCGCAGCACGCGCGCAACTTCCGTTTCTTCGATGCGCCGGTCGCGCTGTTCTTCACGCTCGACCGCGTGATGACGTTAGGGGCCTGGCTCGACTGCGGGATGTTCCTGCAGGGCGTGATGACGGCCGCGCGCGCACGCGGGCTCGATACCTGCCCGCAGGCCGCGTTCGTGCCGTTTCACCGGATCGTCGCCGACCACCTCGGCATCCCCCCCAACGAACAGCTCGTCTGCGGGATGTCGCTCGGCCATGCGGACCCCGACGCGATCGAGAACCGCCTCGTCACCGAGCGCGCGCCCGTCGCCGAGTTCGCGCGCTTCTTCGCTTGAAAATGCACGGCACGGCCCTACCTTTTGAACAGGACCGAATCGTGCGGCGAACCTGTCGCCGCCGGTCCTGTCACATCACGATCGAAATCGATCGGGCGTAAGATGTGCGTCCGTTCCCCGCTATTGCGCGTTTCCGGAGACGTTTCATGCTGAAACACGGCCTGGCCGTCCTGCTAGCGAGCGTCGCGCTCGCCGCCCATGCGCAAAGCCCCGCGCCGGCCTCCGTCGCGTGGGAAATCCAGGTGCAGCGCGACGGTCAGACGATCGACACATTCCAGCAGCGCACCACCGTGGGCCAGTCCCGCACCGACACCCATCGCTATCCGTCCGCCGTGCCCGTCGGCTGCGGCAATGCCGCGCGCGTCGTGCCGACCGAGCGCACGCGTTCGGTCACCGTCGCGCCGCTCGCCGTCGACACCGGCGCGAACACGGTATCGCTTGCGCTCGACGTGCAGGAAACGCTCGACGACGAAAGCGCGACGCGCAGCGATCCGTGCGTGCCCGTGTCGCCGCGGCAGATCGTCGCGAGCCACCCCGGCCTGACGGTCGGCGGCGATGCATGGACCGACTGGACGCTCGTCGATCAGCATCCGCATCTCGTGTACCGCGTGCGTGCGCACGTCGCGAAGGACTGAGCGTCATGTCCGCCGACGCCCTGTCCTTGCCGTTCGCCGAACCGCACGCCGCGCCCGACGAAATCACCGCGGTCAGCTGGAACCTGCACAAGGGCCGCTCGCCGCTCGGCTTCACCGCGTGGAACGCGATGCGCAACTGGATGCAGTCGACGCACGCCGACGTGTATTTCCTGCAGGAAGCGATGGCGCGCCGCATGCCGCGCCCCGTGCTCGCGCCCGGCTTCGGCGCGCAGATGGACGACGCGGTCGACGACGTGTGGCATTGCCAGGCCACCGAGATCGCGCATGCGCTCGACTGGCAGATCGCGCTCGGGCCGAACGTGTTCAAGCCGTCGTGGCGGCACGGCAATGCGATCCTGTCGCCGCATCCGCTCGACCTCGGCGGCCGCTGGGACATCTCCGCGCACCGCTTCGAGCGGCGCGGGCTGCTCGTCGCGCGTGCGACGCTCGCGGGTGCGCGCCCGGTCACGCTGCTGTGCGCGCACCTTGCGCTCACGCGCGCCGCGCGGCTGCGCCAGATGCACTGGATCGCGCACTGGATCGTGCGCAACGCGGGCGACGGCCCGCTGATGCTCGCCGGCGACTTCAACGACTGGCGCAACGATTCGGTCGCGCTGTTCGGCGAGATCGGGATGTCCGAGGTCGCGACGCTGCTCGGCGAATCGGGCCGCACGTTCCCCGCGTTCTCGCCGGCGCTCGCGCTCGACAAGATGTTCGTGCGCGGCCTGACGCCGCTCGAATGGCGCGCGCCCGCCGGCGAGGCCGCGTGGCTGTCGGACCACCTGCCGTACATCGCGCGCCTGCGCCTCGATCCGCAATGACGTTCCCCGGTACCGGGCGGCGCGCGGCCGATCACTGAAAGCTCGTTGCAAGGATTTGTTGCGCCAAATCCGCGCGGCCACGCGGGTCAAGCCCGCGATTCGCGCCCACAGGGTAAAATAACGAGTTCCTCAAACGTCTGTCATCGAGAAGGCGCGTGTCCGACGCGCCGGCCGGCCGATCCGCGATCGGGCCGTCGCACTCGGTTTTTTGCCCGTTTTTGGGCCCGTTACACGCGTCCGCTACGCGCGTCCGTTTTCAAAGCCATGAGCAAATACGACACCGCCACCGTCCAATCCGTCCATCACTGGACCGACACGCTGTTCAGCTTCACCTGCACCCGTGAGGCGAGCCTGCGCTTCAACAACGGCGAATTCACGATGGTCGGCCTCGAGGTCGACGGCAAGCCGCTCGCGCGCGCCTACTCGATCGTCAGCCCGAACTACGAAGAGCATCTCGAATTCTTCAGCATCAAGGTGCAGAACGGCCCGCTGACGTCGCGCCTGCAGCACCTGAAGGTGGGCGACACGGTGCTGATCGGCAAGAAGCCGACGGGCACGCTGGTCGCCGACAACCTGCTGCCGGGCAAGACGCTGTGGATGCTGTCGACGGGCACGGGCCTCGCGCCGTTCATGTCGATCATCCGCGATCCGGAGATCTACGAGCGCTTCGACAAGGTGATCCTGACGCACACGTGCCGCCTGAAGGGCGAGCTCGCGTACATGGACTACATCAAGCACGACCTGCCGGGCCACGAGTACCTGGGCGACATCATCAAGGAAAAGCTCGTCTACTACCCGACGGTCACGCGCGAAGCGTTCGACAACGAAGGCCGGATCACCGACCTGATCGCGACGGGCAAGCTATTTACGGATCTCGACGTCCCGCCGTTCTCGCCGGAAAACGACCGCGTGATGCTGTGCGGCAGCACCGCGATGCTGAAGGACACGACCGACCTGCTGAAGCAGGCCGGCCTCGTCGAAGGCAAGAACAGCGCGCCGGGCCACTACGTGATCGAGCGCGCCTTCGTGGACTGATCTGCCCCCGAAATTTGTGCCGCATCAAAGAACCGGAGCGAAAGCTCCGGTTTTTTTTCGTCCGGACTTGGCGAATTCGTAACAAACTGGGACCATCTCATCTCAAATAGTTACATTTGGATACGTCACCGCCGGGTGTTCGGGTGTCAGTGTTTTTCCTACAACAGGTTCATTCCGATTATTCACATTTACCCTTAAATGTCCGCCCGACATGATCTTTTCAGAAATTTTGAGATATTATTCGGCGCGCATGGTTGCCGTTTGAACGAGAGTGGAAGGGTCGGATGCAAGTGTTACAAGATGTAACTTTTGTTACCTCGGCATGGCGCGATTCTCTGGCGGCGACCGTCATCGAAACGGCAGCCGATCCACGCAGCCAGCCGGTGTCTGAACCGCTTTCTGACAGCAGGGAGAGTCATGGATACGTCGCTTAACGCGCCCTCGGGCGCCCACGCCCCGTTCCCTTCGCGGCAGCGAGTGCACAGCTGCGCCGCTACTCCGCCCGTTGCCGACACCGCGTCGAAACGCGACGCCTCCGCCGCACGGATCGCAGCCCTGTCCGCCCAATTGCTCGCCGCCGACGAAGCGGCCCGCCGCCACCTGGCCGGCGAGCTGCACGACGGGCTCGGCGCCGAATTGACCGCCGCGCGTTTCGCACTCGCAAACGTTCAAACGTGGCTGCCGGCCGATGCGCCGGAAGGCTGCCTGCGCGCGCTGGCGCTGGCGCAGCAGGCGCTCGACGCCGCCACCGACGCGAATCGCCGGCTGATCGACGAACGCGACACGCCGGCGCTCGACGCAGGCATGATCGGCGCGCTGTCGTCGTGGATCGACACGCACGCGGCCCGCACGGGCCTGCGCACGAGCTTAGTGTGTGCGGCCGACGCGCGCCTCACGCAGATCGCCGGCGCCAGCGCGCTCGCGGTATTCCGCGTCGCACAGGAAGCGCTGTCGAACGTCGCGAAGCACGCCCGCGCGACGTCCGTCGACGTACGGATCGTCACGGACGGCACGCATCTGTCACTGATGGTCACCGACGATGGGACCGGTTTCGCGCGCAGCCGCCGCAGTGGCTACGGCCTCGCCGGCATGCGCGCCCGCTGCGAGGCGTTCGGCGGCAGCTTCGAGACGGCCACGCCGGAAACCGGCCGCGGCACGCGCGTCGTCGCGCGCTTCGCGTGGGATTCGCTGCTCGCGGTGCCCGTCGCGGCCCGCCGCGCGTCGCTTTCGTGAGGTCGTCATGAGCCTGAACATCCTGCTCGTGGATGATCACGCGATCGTCCGGCAAGGGATTCGCCAGTTGCTGATCGACCGCGGCATCGCGCGCGACGTCACCGAAGCCGAAACCGGCGGCGACGCGATGGCGGCCGTCGACAAACAGGAATTCGACGTGATCCTGCTCGACATCTCGCTGCCCGATACGAACGGCATCGAGGTGCTCAAGCGCCTCAAGCGCAAGCTGTCGCGCACGCCGGTGCTGATGTTCTCGATGTACCGCGAGGACCAGTACGCGGTGCGCGCGCTGAAGGCCGGCGCGGCCGGCTACCTGTCGAAGACGGTCAACGCCGCGCAGATGATCGGCGCGATCCAGCAGGTCGCGGCCGGCCGCAAGTACGTGAGCCCCGCGATGGCCGAGGCGCTCGCCGAATACGTGTCGTTCGAGAACGAGCCGCTGCCGCACGAGAAGCTGTCCGACCGCGAATACCAGACGCTCTGCATGCTCGCGTCGGGCAAGCGGCTCACCGACATCGCGAACACGCTGTCGCTGTCGGTGAAGACGGTGAGCGTGTACCGGTCGCGGCTGCTCGAGAAGATGCGGCTGTCGAACAACGCGGAACTCACGTTCTACGTGATGAGCAACCGGCTCGTCGACATGGCGCCCACGGCCGGCGCCTGACTGGCGCGACTCGCCTTCGCCCGAATACTCGGATTCGTCCGATTCCATGACGCGGCGCACGCCGCGTCGCCTTCAACCCCCGCCCGTTTCGCGCGCAAGCGCTTGTTTTATCGGCCGATTCCGCGGCACGCCGCTGCACCGCAGCAGGGCTTGCACGCCAAATCGGCTAAAATTATGGGTTTTTACTTAGTCGGCGCGCCGTGCCTGCGCGTGCTGGCGATTCATCCGCAATGTCCCTCTTCCGCAAGAAAAACGTCGATCGAATGATCGCCGGCGCACACGCCGCCGGGCTCAAGAAAGCGCTCGGCGCGATCGACCTCACCTTCCTCGGCATCGGCGCGATCATCGGCACCGGCATTTTCGTGCTGACCGGCACCGGCGCCGTGCAAGCCGGCCCCGCACTGATGCTGTCGTTCGTGATCGCCGCGATCGCGTGCGGCTTGGCCGCCTTGTCGTATGCGGAGTTCGCGTCGACGATCCCCGTCGCCGGCTCGATCTACACGTATTCGTACGCGACGCTCGGCGAGCTCGTCGCGTGGATCATCGGCTGGGACCTGATGCTCGAGTACGGCCTCGCGTCGTCGGCCGTGTCGGTCGGCTGGTCGGGCTACCTGCAGTCGCTGCTGCAGGGCTTCGGGCTGTCGCTGCCGGCCGTGCTGACGGCCGCGCCCGGCGCCGTGCCGGGCGTCGTCACGTGGTTCAACCTGCCCGCGTTCCTCGTGATGATCGTGATCACGACGCTGCTGTCGATCGGCATCCGCGAGTCGACCCGCATCAACAACATCATGGTGTTCATCAAGGTGTCGGTCGTGCTGCTCGTGATCGCGGTCGGCCTGTTCCACGTGACGCCCGCGAACTGGAAGCCGTTCATGCCGCACGGCTGGAACGGCGTGTTCGGCGCGGCAGCCGTGATGTTCTTCGCGTTCATCGGCTTCGACGCGGTGTCGTCGGCGGCCGAGGAAGTGAAGAACCCGAAACGGGACCTGCCGATCGGCATCATCGCGTCGCTCGCGGTGTGCGCGGTGCTGTACGTGACGGTCGCCGCGGTCGCGACCGGCATCGTGCCGGCGGCCCAGTACGCGAACATCTCGCACCCGATCTCGTACGCGCTGCAGATCGCCGGCGAGAAGTGGGTCGCGGGCTTCATCGATCTCGGCGCGGTGCTCGGCATGCTGACCGTGATCCTCGTGATGAGCTACGGCCAGACGCGCGTGATCTTCGCGATGTCGCGCGACGGGCTGCTGCCGGCGATGCTGTCGCGCGTGCACCCGCGCTACGCGACGCCGTTCCTGACGACCTGGCTCGTCGGCCTGTTCTTCGGGCTGATTGCCGCGCTCGTGCCGCTCAACGTGCTCGCCGAGCTGATCAACATCGGCACGCTCGCGGCGTTCTCGATGGTGTCGATCGCGGTGCTCGTGCTGCGCCGCACGCATCCCGACCTGCCGCGCGCATTCCGCTGCCCGGGCGTGCCCGTGGTGCCGATCCTCGCGGTCGCCGCGTGCCTGTTCCTGATGCTGAACCTGCAACCCGTCACATGGGCCGCATTCGGCATCTGGCTCGTGATCGGCCTCGTGATCTACTTCCTGTACTCGCGACATCACTCGAAGCTCGCGCACGGTCACCACGACGCGCACTGAGCGCCGCCGTGCCGCACACGGCACGGTGCGCACCCGCGGGGCCGGATACCGGCCCCGCATTCCCCCTCCCTTCCCCCTGCTCCACGCGCCACGTTGCTTTTCGTGCAACGATCCACACGGTAATTCCGATTTTAATTTGCCGTTTTTCGAATGCCGATATATTCAACCCCGATCACAAAGTCGATCGATTAAAAATACAACACGATCGAATTGAATATGAATAGCAGAAAATAATATCTCGGCCAGCATTGAACTCTTGCATCGGCCAAACTAGTATTCAAGTCGGCTGGCCGTGTGCCTCGTCCAGCCCGGACCAGACGGGGTATGCGCCGCAGCGGGAGCGCGGCGCGCTGCAATCGATTTCATCGGATCGATTTTTCATTAAACGGAAATTCATCGCGCATTCAAAAAAGAATTTTCAGCACATTTTTAAATAAAACAATTTAAACCGGTTAATCCGGTCGCTGGTATCGTATTGCCTCCATCCGGAGGCATGTCGCTGCACCTGTCCGAAGTTCAACAAGAACCAGAGAGGTCTTTCATGAGCAATACATTGGTCAACGTCACGGCGAAGGTCGAAATCAGCGCGGCCAACCAGACGATTGCGGGGCTGAAGGATTATCAAAGCAAGAACTGGGCGATCGGGCTGAACGGGGATACGCTGGCACCGGACGGCTTCCTGACGTTCTTCACCGAGCGCAACCTGCCGTTCAGCTACTACGTCCGCGCGCGTGGCGTCTCGGTCGGCGAGCCGAGCGCATACCAGGCGAACATCGAAACGCTGACGCAGCGCATCGCCGCGATTCGCGCGTCGGAGACGAACCTGGTCCAGGCAACGATCCGCGATCTCGAGCTGTACAAGTCGAGGAACTGGGCGATCGGCCTGAACGGCACGACGCTGCAGCCGGACAACTTCCTGCCGTTCTTCGGCACGCGCTCCGTGCCGTTCGAGTACTACGTGCGCAGCGGCGGCGTCGAGCTTGGCTCGCCGAACGCGTATGACAACAACATCCGCAACCTGACGCAGTACCTGGGCTCGCTCTGACGCATCGCCCCGCCGGGCGGATGCCTCCGCCCGGCAACCTGCCGACGGCCCGTCACGGGCCGTCCTGCCCGCCTTCCTTGCCGCTGTACGGCGCCCTTCCCCGTTTTGCGCGCCCCCCGTTGCCTGCACGCTTGCCGCGGCCGGGTCATAATCGCGCCATCGAACCGCGGCCCGCATCGGCGGGCGCGCCCGGCAACAGGAAGAAGATGATGGAAAGCGTCGATCTCGATGTATTGAAGTCCAGCGCGCGCTGGCTCGAAGAAGGGCGCCGCGTGCTGCTCGTGACGGTCGTGAAGACGTGGGGCTCGTCGCCGCGCCCCGAAGGCGCGATGCTCGCGGTACGCGAGGACGGCCTGGTGGTCGGCTCCGTGTCCGGCGGGTGTATCGAAGACGACCTGATCGCCCGCGTGCACGCGAGCGGGATCGCGGCCGACGCGCGCCCGGAAGCGCTCAAGTACGGCGTGACGGCCGAGGAAGCGCACCGCTTCGGGCTGCCTTGCGGCGGCACGATCCAGCTCGTGCTCGAACCGCTCACGCGCAACAGCGGGATTTCCGCATTGTGCGCGGAAGTCGAGGCCGGCCGCCTCGTCACGCGCACGATGACGCTCGCGACCGGCCGCGCGTCGCTGTCGCCCGCGCAGGCGACCGACGCTCTCGCGTTCGACGGCGAGCGGCTCGTGACGATCCACGGGCCGCGCTACCGGATGCTCGTGATCGGCGCCGGCCAGTTGTCGCGCTATCTGTGCCAGATCGCGGTCGGGCTCGACTACCAGGTGACGGTGTGCGATCCGCGCGAGGAATACACGGATGCGTGGGACGTGCCGGGCACGCGCGTCGTGCACACGATGCCCGACGATACGGTGCTCGACATGAAGCTCGACGCGCGTTCGGCCGTGATCGCGCTGACGCACGATCCGAAGCTCGACGATCTCGCGCTGATGGAGGCGCTGAAGACGCCCGCGTTCTACGTGGGTGCGCTCGGCTCGCGGCGCAACAATGCGGCGCGGCGCGAGCGGCTGCGCGAATTCGACCTGAGCGAAGCGGAACTGGGCCGGCTGCACGGGCCGGCCGGCATCTACATCGGCAGCAGGACGCCGCCGGAAATCGCGATCTCGATCCTCGCCGAGATCACCGCCGCGAAGAATCACGTATCGCTGCCGACGATCCTGCAGGTCGAAGGCGCGAAGGCCGCGCGCGAGATCGCGGCGAACCGCGGCGCGACCTGCGGGCTCTGATCCGCCGCGGCAGCCAACGACGATCGCGCCGGCTGCGGCCCGGCGCGCGTGCCGGTCAGGTCAGGTCAGGTCAGGCCGGCAGCAAGCGCGGCGGCAACCGAACCGACCACCAGCACGACGCCGACCGTACGGCGCTTGTTCAGTTCGGTCCACAGCAGCACGCCGGTCAGCGACAGCAGGATCAGCGACCCCGCGATCGTATCCATCAGCAGCACCCAGCCGAGGTTCATCCCGACGCCGCGATGCAGGTTGTTCAGCGTCGTCAGGAACGTATTGCCCGTGCGCTTCACGGACACGTAGCCGTTTCCGACCCAGTATTCGGCCTGCAGGTTCTGGTGCGGACCGAACACGCCGAACTGCCAGTGTTCGGGCTGCATCACGCGCTTGTCGCCCCACGCGACGGCCTGCGCGGGCTCCTTGCGCATGCGGCCCGGCTTGCCGTCGAAATGGAGCTCCTGCTGCAGCCACTTCGTCATCGCGGCCGGCGTCTTCGGCACCGGATCCGGCAGCGCGACCTGCATCTCCTCGACCTGCGGCTCGCCGGTCGGGATCTTCAGCGGCGGCGCGCGGTGATTGAGCAGCACGCCCGTCACGCCGAACAGCAGCCCGAGCACCGCGCCCCACAGCCCGACCCAGCCGTGCACCTTGCGCAGCCACTTGATGAAGGTGGCGCGACGCGAGCGCTGGCGGCGCGCGGCCAGCTCGTCGTCGCTCAAATGGCGGCCCGCCGGGTGCAGCACGGTGACGCCGGCGCGCGGCATGCCCGCCTTGGGCGGGTCGATCGTTTCGGGCGCGTTCACGCGGAAGTATCCATTCGTTCAAAACAACGGCCGGCGCGCAATGCATGCGCGCCGGCCGAGCAACATGAAAATGAGAATGGATATCATTACATAAATCAATTGCGAGCTCAATCCGCCGGGATCGCCGGCGGCAGGCCGGATGCGCGGAGAAACGCGCACGATGCGCTCGCGTTGCGATGAAATGCCGACTGATCGAAGACAAATACCATCAGAACGACCTTGCAAGGCCGAGACAGCATTGCGTAAGAAACCGCGTGATGCCGGCCCGTCAGCGCAACGGCGGCAGCGGAAAACGCGGCGCGGCGCCGTCCGGCGCGGGATCGGTGCGATCGAGCGCGTACAGCCACGCGAGCAGGTCCGCGACGGCCTGGTAGAGCTGCGGCGGAATCCGGTCGTCGAGATCGACCTGCATCAGCAGCGACACCATCTCCGGCGCCGTATGCACGTACAGCCCCGCATCGCGTGCACGCGCGACGATCATCTCGGCGAGCAGGCCGTAACCCTTCGCGACCACGCGCGGCGCCGTGTCGCCGCCTTTCGGGTCGTAGACGAGCGCCGCCGCGCGCTTGCGGGACGTCATGCTCATCGCGGCGCCTCGTCGTCGGCCGCCTGCGCCGGCCGGGCACCGGCCGCGCCGCGCGCATAGGCGGCCGCCGCCGCCTGGGCCGCGAACAGGTCGAAGCCGTCCGGCCCGTCGTCGACCGCGCGGATCGACAGCCCGCCGACCTTGAGCCCCGATCCCTCGAGCCGCTGCCGCAACGCGGCCTCGTTGCGCGCGAGGCGGTTGGCGCCCGTCTGGTTCGCGCGCAGCCGCGCGACGAGCTGCTCGCCGTTCAGCACCAGTTCCGCATCGACCGTGCCGAGCGACGGCAGCGTCAGCGTCAGGCGCGTGCGCCAGGCGATGCCGTCGCCCGCGTCGTCGCCCCCGCCGCGCGCCCCGTGGTTGCCCGGTTCGTCAGGCTCGATCGTCCAGTCGAGCCGCGCACCCGGCCACGCCTCGCCGGTCCAGCGAAACTGGTCGGTCGCGAGCGCATCGAGCTGCTGCCTGACGATCGGTACGGCGGCCGGATGGACGGTCGCGAGGGTCTGCGCCTGCGGATCGGACGATGCGGCAGCCAGGTCGGCACGTGCGGGCGTCCAGCGCATGTCGGCATGCGCACCCAGCGGATCAGCGGGATCGGGCTGCAACGATCCGCCTTGCCGGGCCGCCGCCGGCATCGCCTGCGCGGGATCGCGAGCCGGTGCGCCGCCCTGGGCCGGCGTGCCCGGCTGCGCGGCCGCCCGCGCGGGCGCAGGCAGCGGCGAATGCTGCGCCAGCAGTTCGTCGAGCACATCGGTCGAGCCGGGCGGCGAAGCATCGCGGTCGGCCGGCGCGAGGGCGGACGTCAGGCGTGCCTGCGGCTCGCGCATCAGCGCCGCGAGCGGACGCTGGCCGGCCAGCCACTGCGCCAGATGGGATTCGTAGAAGAGGCCGCTCTCGCTCACGGCCTGCGCGAGCGCCGCACGCAGCGCCGCGACCGGCAGCGGCGCGGCCGCTTCGCGTACAGCCGCGGCGGACGATGCCGCGGCGGAGGCAGGCGGGGACGACGTAGCCGGCGCGGATGCAGCCGGCGCGGGTGTAGCGGGAACGCGCGCCGGCGCGGCCGGATCGGTCAGCAGCACGGTGGGATCGGCCAGCAGCGGCGTGCGCCCGGCAATCGCAGGCGTCGCATCGCCGCCCGCGCGCGAAATCGCGTCGAGCACGCGCCCGACCTCGGACAGTGCGGTCTGCGTGGAGGCCGGCGGCGCGGCCGGCGGGCTGCCGGCCGGCGGCGGGGACGACGCGCCGGCGCCCGGCGTGCCGACCTGCGCGGTCGCGCCGCCGCCGGCGGGCGCCGCGACGGTGTCGGTCAGCAGGCTGTCGAGGCGGCTCGCCAGCAGCGCGGCCGCAACGGAATCGATACCGGTCATGATCGGAGCCTGCTCACCCTAGGGTGTGTTTGCCTATGGAACGCACTTGCGTGGCCCCGAAAACGGGCCCTACCCGCGCGCCCGATAGAGATCGGTCAATACCTGGGTCGAGCGCCGCGCCTCGAACAGCGCGGACAACCGCGCGACGTCCGGGCTCGCGAGATCGCGGATCGCCGCGTCGTCGGCCAGGATGCGGCGGATCAGGCCGAGCTTGCGCCCGAGATCCGATTCGTCGAGCGCGACGCCCGGATCGGCTTCCTTCAACCCGTCGACCAGTTGCATGAATTCGGCCTGCAACCCCGGCAACGCGCTCCAGTCGGCGTCGCGGGCGGCGCACAGCATGCGCCCCGACACGGCGGCGAGCGCCTCGTAACGTGCGAAGTATTCGGCCTTGTGATTCATCGTGATGCGTCCGCTGCCTGTTGCGCGGCCATCCGCGCGACTTCCGGGCCGATGCCCGTCCATGCTTCCTCGAGCGTCGCGAGCAGCCTGTCGACCTCGACCAGCATCGCGTCGCTCGCCTGCGCGTTCGCGTCCATCAGGCGCCGGCCGATATACGCGTACAGCGCGTCGAGCCGGTCCGCGATCTCGCCGCCTGCGTCGCGGTTCAGCGAGGCCTGCAGCCCGCTCTCGACGATCCGGATCGCCTTGCTGATCGCTTCGCCGCGCGCGGCCACGTTGCCCTGCTGCAAATGCATGCGCGCCAGCGCGATCGCCTGCCGCGCGCCCTGGTACAGCATCGCGATCAGCCGGTGCGGGGAGGCGCCCATCACCCCCGTCTCGACGCCGACACGCGCATAGGCACTGGCTCCAGCGTGTCCTGGGGAAAACATGCGCTTCTCCTTGTTCTGCCTTGGCTATACGGTCGCCGCCACCGTGCATCGCACGGCGCGGCCTTCTCCGGAGTTATCGGAAGGGATTTGAAAAGCTTTAGGCGCACGCGGCGGCCGCCGGGCGCGGAAAAGCCGGTTCACCGGCCCCGCCCGGCCCGCCTGTCACACCGACATCTGCATGATGTCGTTGTAAGCGCTCACTAGCTTGTTGCGGACCTGGAGCCCGAACTGGAAGCCGATGTTGGCTTTCTGCATGTCGACCATCACGTCGTTCAGCGACACGTTCGGCGCACCGACCTCGAACGCCTTCGCCTCGCCGAGCGCGTGCTGCTGGTCGCCGCTGATCTTGTCGAGCGACGCCTTCATCGCGCTCGCGAACGTGCTGGCCGTCGCCGCGCCCGAGCCGGCAAGCGCTGCCGTCGGGCTCGCGACGCCGCCGGACGCCTGCGCGGCCATCGACTGCATCTGTTGCAACACCGAACCGATTCCGCTGACGTTCGCAGTCATGCTGTCCCCAGGCTGAGAGAAGAGACCCGGACGTACCGGGCGGATCCGCCGGCGCCGCACCACGCGCACCATGCCGGATCGCGAAAAAGGATAGCAGCGCGCCGCGCGTCAAAGCCGAGAAAGTACGGGGGAAACCCCGCTCTTTTCGGTCGATCGGAGTGCGGCGCGGATCACGATAATCGCATCGTGTCATTGTCCGCCCGCTCGTCCGAGCGAGCTCAGTGGTCCCGCTCCGGAGAAACTCGACGCATGGATTCGCAGGCCAACTCGCTGATCAACCCCGACGCCCGCGCGGGCCTCGCCAGCCCGGCGTCCGGTGCCGCCGCGGCCGCCGCGTTGCCGGGCGCGGGCGTCGCCGGCGCTGACTTCGGGCTGGGCGGCTTCGCGGAACGCATTCCCGGCATCTCGCGGATGAAGGGCAACCCGAAGCTGCCGTTCCTGATCGCCGTCGCGTTCGCGATCGCCGCGATCACCGCGCTCGTGCTGTGGAGCCGCGCCCCCGACTACCGCGTGCTGTACAGCAACCTGTCGGACCGCGACGGCGGCGCGATCATTGCCGCGCTCCAGCAGGCAAACGTTCCCTACAAGTTCGCCGACGCCGGCGGCGCGATCCTCGTGCCGTCGAGCCAGGTGCACGAAACGCGCCTGAAGCTCGCCGCGATGGGGCTGCCCAAGGGCGGCTCGGTCGGCTTCGAGCTGATGGACAACCAGAAATTCGGCATCAGCCAGTTCGCCGAGCAGATCAATTACCAGCGCGCGCTCGAAGGCGAGCTGCAGCGCACCATCGAATCGATCAATGCCGTGCGCGGCGCGCGCGTGCATCTCGCGATTCCGAAGCCGTCGGTGTTCGTGCGCGACAAGGAAGCGCCGAGCGCGTCGGTGTTCGTCGACCTCTACCCGGGCCGCGTCCTCGACGAGGGCCAGGTCCAGGCGATCACGCGGATGGTGTCGTCCGGCGTGCCCGACATGCCCGCGAAGAACGTGACGATCGTCGACCAGGACGGCAACCTGCTGACCCAGACCGCGTCCGCCACGGGCCTCGACGCGAGCCAGCTCAAGTACGTGCAGCAGGTCGAGCACAACACGCAGAAGCGCATCGACGCGATCCTCGCGCCGATCTTCGGCGCCGGCAACGCGCGCTCGCAGGTCAGCGCGGACCTCGATTTCTCGAAGATCGAGCAGACGTCGGAAAGCTACGGCCCGAACGGCAATCCGCAGCAGTCCGCGATCCGCAGCCAGCAGACCAGCAGCTCGACCGAACTCGCGCAGGGCGGCGCGTCGGGCGTGCCGGGCGCGCTGTCGAACACGCCGCCGCAGCCGGCGTCCGCGCCGGTCGTCGCCGGCAACGGCCAGAACGGGCCGCAGACGACGCCGGTCAGCGACCGCAAGGACCAGACGACCAACTACGAAGTCGACAAGACGATCCGTCATCTCGAACAGCCGATGGGCAACGTGAAGCGGCTGTCGGTCGCGGTCGTCGTCAACTACCAGCCGGTCGCCGACGCGAAGGGCCACGTGACGATGCAGCCGCTGCCGCCGGCCAAGCTCGCGCAGGTCGAGCAGCTTGTGAAGGATGCGATGGGCTACGACGAGAAGCGCGGCGACTCGGTGAACGTCGTGAACAGCGCGTTCTCGACCGCGAGCGACCCGTACGCCGACCTGCCGTGGTGGCGCCAGCCCGACATGATCGCGATGGCGAAGGAAGCCGCGAAGTGGCTCGGCATCGCGGCGGCCGCGGCGGCGCTCTACTTCATGTTCGTGCGCCCGGCGATGCGCCGCGCATTCCCGCCGCCCGAGCCGGCCGCGCCGGCGCTCGCGGCGCCGGACGATCCGGTCGCGCTCGACGGCCTGCCCGCGCTGGAGAAGGCGGAGGAGCCCGACTCGCTGCTGCTCGGCTTCGAAACCGAGAAGAACCGTTACGAACGCAACCTCGACTACGCGCGCACGATCGCCCGCCAGGATCCGAAGATCGTCGCCACCGTCGTGAAGAACTGGGTGTCCGATGAACGCTGAAGGCTTGACCAAGAGCGCACTCCTGCTGATGTCGATCGGCGAGGAAGAGGCCGCGCAGGTATTCAAGTTCCTCGCGCCGCGCGAGGTCCAGAAGATCGGCGCCGCGATGGCCGCGCTGAAGAACGTCACGCGCGAGCAGGTCGAGGGCGTGCTGCAGGAGTTCGCGAAGGAAGCCGAGCAGCACACCGCGCTGTCGCTCGATTCGAGCGACTACATCCGCTCGGTGCTGACCAAGGCGCTCGGCGAGGACAAGGCCGGCGTGCTCATCGACCGGATCCTGCAAGGCAGCGACACGAGCGGCATCGAGGGCCTGAAGTGGATGGACTCCGCCGCCGTGGCCGAACTGATCAAGAACGAGCATCCGCAGATCATCGCGACGATCCTCGTGCACCTCGACCGCGACCAGGCGTCGGAAATCGCGTCGTGCTTCACCGAGCGGCTGCGTAACGACGTGATCCTGCGGATCGCGACGCTCGACGGCATCCAGCCGGCCGCGCTGCGCGAGCTCGACGACGTGCTGACGGGCCTGCTGTCCGGCAGCGACAACCTGAAGCGCAGCCCGATGGGCGGTATCCGCACCGCGGCCGAGATCCTGAACTTCATGACGAGCGTGCATGAGGAAGGCGTACTCGAAAGCGTGCGCCAGTACGACGCCGAACTCGCGCAGAAGATCATCGACCAGATGTTCGTGTTCGAGAACCTGCTCGACCTCGAGGACCGCGCGATCCAGATGGTGCTCAAGGAAGTCGAGTCGGAAACGCTGATCATCGCGCTGAAGGGCGCGCCGCCGGCCCTGCGCCAGAAGTTCCTCGCGAACATGTCGCAGCGTGCGGCCGAACTGCTCGCCGAGGATCTCGACGCGCGCGGCCCGGTACGCGTGTCCGACGTCGAGACGCAGCAGCGCCGCATCCTGCAGATCGTGCGCAACCTGGCCGAGAGCGGCGCGATCGCGATCGGCGGCAAGGCGGAAGACGCGTATGTCTGATTCGGCGAGCGATCGCGTGGGCACCCTCACCGCGTACCAGCGGTGGGAGATGGCGTCGTTCGACCCGCCGCCGCCCCCGCCGCCGCCCGACGACGCGGCGGCGGCTGCCGCCGCGCTCGCCGAGGAACTGCAGCGCGTGCGCGACGCCGCGCACGCCGAAGGCCATGCGGCCGGCCACGTCGAAGGTCAGGCGCTCGGCTACCAGGCCGGTTTCGAGCAGGGCCGCGAACAGGGTTTCGAGGCCGGCCAGGCCGACGCACGCGAGCAGGCCGCGCAGCTCGCCGCGCTCGCCGCGTCGTTCCGCGAGGCCGTGTCGAGCGTCGAGCACGATCTCGCGTCCGACCTCGCGCAGCTCGCGCTCGACATCGCGCAGCAGGTCGTGCGCCAGCACGTGAAGCATGACCCGGCCGCGCTGGTCGCGGCCGTGCGCGACGTGCTCGCGGCCGAACCGGCACTGTCCGGCGCACCGCATCTCGCGGTGAATCCGGCCGACCTGCCCGTCGTCGAAGCCTACCTGCAGGACGATCTCGATACGCTCGGCTGGAACGTGCGCACCGACGCATCGATCGAGCGCGGCGGCTGCCGCGCGCATGCCGCGACCGGCGAGGTCGATGCGACGCTGCCCACGCGCTGGCAGCGTGTCGCCGCCGCGATCGGCAAGGTGAGCACGTGGTGACGCGGCCGCCCGAAGCGCTCGCGCACGACGGCATGACGCCGCTCGAACGCGAGCTCGCGCTCGCGTCGTTCGGGCCGGCTGCCGCGCACGACACCGCACACGACGCCACGCCGCACACGGCCGCCGCCGGCGCCGCACCGCGCGCACCGCACAATCCGCATCTCGCGCACTGGCGCACGCACCTGAACGGGCTTGGCGCGCGCAGCCACCGCGCGCTGCCGCTGCGGCCGTGCGGGCGCCTCACGCGCGCGGCCGGCCTCGTGCTCGAGGCGATCGGGCTGCGCCTGTCGGTCGGCGCCGAATGCACGATCGAGCTGCCGCCCGGCAGCACGCTGCCGCATGCAGAAGCCGAAGTCGTCGGCTTCGCCGGCGACCGCCTGTTCCTGATGCCGACCACCGACGTCGCAGGCGTGCTGCCCGGCGCGCGCGTGTGGCCGCGCGAAAGCGCACCCGTCGCCGATCCGCTCGCGGGCGCGAAGCGGCTGCCGGTCGGCTGGGAAATGCTCGGGCGCGTCGTGGACGCGTCGGGCCGCCCGCTCGACGGCCTCGGCCCGCTCACGGCGAAAGTCGAGGCGCCGCTGTCGGCGCCGTCGATCAACCCGCTCGAACGCGAGCCGATCCACCACGTGCTCGACGTCGGCGTGCGCGCGATCAACGCGCTGCTCACCGTCGGCCGCGGCCAGCGGATGGGCCTGTTCGCCGGCTCCGGCGTCGGCAAGTCGGTGCTGCTCGGCACGATGGCGCGCTACACGAGCGCGGAAGTGATCGTGATCGGGCTGATCGGCGAACGCGGCCGCGAAGTGAAGGAATTCATCGAACAGATCCTCGGCGAGGACGGGCTCGCGCGCTCGGTCGTCGTCGCGGCGCCGGCCGACGTGTCGCCGCTGCTGCGCATGCAGGGCGCCGCGTACGCGACGTCGCTCGCCGAGTATTTCCGCGACCAGGGCAAGCATGTGCTGCTGCTGATGGATTCGCTGACGCGCTACGCGATGGCGCAGCGCGAGATCGCGCTGGCGATCGGCGAGCCGCCCGCGACCAAGGGCTATCCGCCGTCGGTGTTCGCGAAGCTGCCCGCGCTCGTCGAGCGCACCGGCAACGGGCCGGAGGGCGGCGGCTCGATCACCGCGTTCTACACGGTGCTGACCGAGGGCGACGACCAGCAGGACCCGATCGCCGATTCGGCGCGCGCGATCCTCGACGGCCACATCGTGCTATCGCGCGCGCTCGCCGAGGCCGGCCACTATCCCGCGATCGACATCGAGGCGTCGATCAGCCGCGCGATGACCGCGCTGATCGACGAAGGCCATCTCGACCACGTGCGGCAGTTCAAGCAGATGCTGTCGCGCTACCAGCGCAATCGCGACCTGATCGCGGTCGGCGCGTATGCACCCGGCCGCGACGCGCAGCTCGACCGCGCGATCGCGCTCTACCCGCGCATCGAGGCATTCCTGCAGCAGGGCTTTCGCGAATGCGCGCCGTTCGCGTCGAGCCTCGCTGCGCTCGACGCGCTGTTCGACGCTTACGGAGGCTGACCCGAATGGCTCACGGCTTTCCCCTTCAGCTGCTGCTCGATCGCGCGCAGGACGACCTCGACTCGGCCGCGAAGCAGCTCGGCACTGCCCAGCGCGACCGCACCGCGGCCGCCGAGCAGCTCGACGCGCTGCTGCGCTACCGCGACGAATATCACGCGCGCTTCGCGCAGTCCGCGCAACACGGGATGCCGGCCGGCAACTGGCGCAATTTCCAGGCGTTCATCGACACGCTCGACGCGGCGATCTCGCAGCAGCGCAACGTGCTGGCCGCCGCCGAAGTCCGGATCGACGAGGCGCGCCCGAACTGGCAACAGAAGAAACGCACCGTCGGCTCGTATGAAATCCTGCAGGCACGCGGCGTCGCGCAGGAAGCGACGCGCGAGGCCCGGCGCGAACAGCGCGACGCCGACGAACACGCCGCGAAGATCCTGCGCATGCGGGCCGACGCGGCCCGCTCGTCGTAACCGACCAACGCATTCGAACGAGAGAACCGTCATGCCTCCCCTGCCCCTGCTTGGCGCGCTGCTCGACACCGCCGGCGCCGCACTCAAGGCCGCCCGCGGCTCGGGTTCGTCCGCCGCCGGCAACGATGCGTCGGCGGCCGCGACCGCCGCGCCGTTCGCGCAGACGCTGAAGCAAAGCGTCGTCACGCGTCGCGACGCGTCGAATCCCGCTACGCCCGATGCATCGACGACGCAGGCTGCGTCGAAGCCGGCCACGAGCACGAAGCCGTCCGGCACGGACGACGACGACAAGTCCACCGACGTCGCGAACGCGACGGCCAATCCCGACGCCGCCGCGCTCGCGGCCGCCGCTGCCGTGCAGGCACAGCTGCAGGCGCGCACGGACAACGCGGCGCCGGCCGATGCGGCCACCGCCACCGCCGCTGCCGCCGTCGCCGTCGCCGACACGACGCGAAAAACGGCCGTGTCAGGCCAGCCCGACGCCACGGCGACGCTGGCTGATCATGCGGCCGGGGATGCAGCTGCCCAGCCGCTCGAACCGACGTCGAGCCGCGACGCGCTGCAGGCCGCGCTCGCCAGGCTGACGGGCGGCGCGGGCGCGATTGCGATGCCGGCGACCGGCGCGTCCGCCGCGGCGACGACCTCGTCGCCGACAGCAACCGCCTCGACCGCCGCCGCCGCGCCGCTGACGCCGAAGGTGCCGACGTTCGACCGTACGCTCGCCGACGCGAAAGGCGCGCTCGCCCCGCAGCAGGCGCCGACCCAGGCCACGCCGCAGGCGCTGCAGGCCGACGCGAACGCGCAGTCCGGCGCACAGCATGCACTCGCGGCAGCCAGCGAAGCGACCGATCCGGCCGCCAGCGCGACGCTCGCGGCCGGCGCAACGGCCGCGGCCGCCGCGCAGGCGAACCTGCAGCTGTCGCCGGCCGCCGGTGCGATCGCCGCTGCCAACGCGCACGTGCTCGCGCCGCATGTCGGCACCGCCGACTGGACGGACGCACTGAGCCAGAAGGTCGTGTTCCTGTCGAATGCGCACCAGCAGAGCGCCGAGCTGACGCTCAACCCGCCCGATCTCGGGCCGCTGCAGGTCGTGCTGCGCGTCGCGGACAACCATGCGCACGCGCTGTTCGTGTCGCAGCACGCGCAGGTGCGCGAGGCCGTCGAAGCCGCGCTGCCGAAGCTGCGCGAGGCGATGGAAGCAGGCGGGCTCGGGCTCGGCAGCACGACCGTCAGCGACGGCGGCTTCGCTTCCCAGCAGCAGAACCCGCAACAGACCTTCGCCCACGGCCAGTCGCCGCGGCGCGGGAACGGCGGATCGTCAGCCGTCGATGCACCGGCCGACGTTGTGCAATCCGCACCGGCCGCCGCGAGCGTGAGCCGCGCCGGCCTCGTCGATACGTTTGCCTGAGCATGCCGTTTCGGTGCGCGCGCCGCGCTCAGCGGCCGTGCACCGCGGCAGCCGCCTCGCCGCGCGGCACCGCACCCTTGCGCGCCGCGACGATGAAGTCCGCCGCGCGTTCGCCGATCATCACCGACGGCGCATTCGTGTTCCCGCCGACCAGCGTCGGCATCACCGACGCATCGACCACGCGCAGCCCTTCGACGCCGCGCACGCGCAGTTGCGGATCGACGACCGCGCGCGCATCCGAGCCCATCCGGCAGGTGCCGACCGGGTGGTAGATCGTGTCGGCATGCGCGACGATCGTCGCGCGCAGCTCGGCCTCGCTCTGGTCCGCCCGCGTGTACAGCTCGCGCCCGCCCTGCGACGCGAGCGGCGCCTGCGACAGGATCCGGCGCATCGCCTGCGTGCCGCGCACGAGCAGGTCGAGATCGCGTGAATCGCTGAAGAAGCGCGGATCGATCAGCGGCGCGTCGCGGGCGTCGCCGGTCGCGAGCACGACCGTGCCGCGGCTGAATGGCCGCAGCGCGCACACGTGCAGCGAATAGCCGAAGCCCCAATGCATCTTGCGGTTGTGGTCGTCGACGAGCGCCGTGCAGAAATGCAGCTGCAGGTCGGGACGCTCGAGCGACGGATCGCTCTTGATGAAGCCGCCGGCCTCCGCGACGTTGCTCGTCATCATCCCCGTGCGGCTCGAGAAATAGCGCGCGAGCGCGGGCGTCATCTTCGCGATGCCGCGCAGGCACACGCCCACCAGTTCCGACGAATTCACGCGCGTGTTGATGATGAAGTCGATGTGGTCGATCAGGTTCGTGCCGACGTCCGGCGCATCCTGCACGACCGCGATCCCGTGCCGGCGCAGTTGCTCGGCCGGGCCGATCCCCGAGCACATCAGCAGCTGCGGCGAATTGAACGCGCCGGCCGACAGGATCACTTCCGCGCGCGCGCCGAGCGTCTCGACACGGCCGTTGCGCGAGACCGCGACGCCGACCGCGCGCTTGCCGTCGAAGCCGACGCGCAGCACCGTCGCGTCGGTGATCACGTGCAGGTTCGGCCGGTTGCGGCCGTAGATGTACGCGCGCGCCACGCTGCAGCGCGAGCCGTCGCGGTGCGTGACCTGATAGAAGCCGACGCCTTCCTGCGTCGCGCCGTTGAAGTCGTCGTTCAGCGGATAGCCGGCCGCGTGCGCGGCCTGGATGAATCGTTCGGAGAACGGATTGCGAAAGCGCAGATCGGAAACGGTCAACGGGCCGTCCGCGCCGTGCCATTCATCCGCGCCGCGTTCGTTGCCTTCCGCGCGACGGAAATACGGCAGCACGTCCTGCCAGCCCCAGCCCGTCGCACCGAGCTGCGCCCATTCGTCGTAGTCGCCCGGGTGGCCGCGCGTGTAGATCATCGCGTTGATCGCGCTCGAACCGCCCATCCCGCGCCCGCGCGGCTGGTAGCCGCGCCGCCCGCCGAGGCCCGGCTGCGGCACCGTCTCGTAGCCGTAGTTCGTGCCGAGCTTGTACGGCACCAGCGCCGCGATACCGACCGGCATGTTGACGAGCAGGTTGCGCTCCGTATGCGAGCCGGCCTCGATCAGCGCGATCGTCGCATCGGGGCAGGCATCGGCGAGACGGCCTGCCAGGCTCGACCCGCCCGAACCGCCGCCGACGATGATGTAGTCGTATTGCATGTCACGTCTCCGTCGTGTCATGGATGGCGCCCGGCATCGCCGCGCGACCGCGTCCCCTCTTTGGAGGGTCTGTTTGCAGATGGAACACGCATGCGAATGCCCGAAATCGCTCGTAGGGCAAGGAGCGAGGAGCGCCGTTTGGCCGAGCCAAACAAGCGACGAGCGACGCCGCCATACGGGCGATTTCGGGCATTCCCGTGACATGATTTTTTTAATTTGGGGTTGCCATGAGAACGGCCGCTCGCCGCGTTGCGCTCCTTGCGAATACATCAGTATTCGCGGCGTCGCGCGCCTCGCGAGCGGCCGTTCTCATGGCAACGCATGCGTGTTCCATCTGCAAACAGACCCTCGGGGCATTGTAGGAATGGCCGCCGCGCACGCGGCGCGCGGATTCAAGAGCGATTCCTCTAAACGCCCGCGTGAACTAAATTTAAGATGTATCGATTCGCTTCGCGCGATCCACCGGCCACGAGAAGCCGATTCGCCGCGAAACGGGAGGGACAACGATGCAGCGCCAGGTTCTGCAGGACGTGTGCCGACCCGGTCCTCCGGATGCCGCGCGCGCAGCCCGCATTTCATTTCAAACGGCGGCCCGCGCGACGTTGCACGACGGCATGCGCGCAGTCGATGGAAATCGAACGGCACGCATCGTCGCCGACCGTTTGGACGGTCTGCCGCCGCGGCAGCACGATGCACCGCGACACGCCGTCGCGTACCCGTCGCGCCGCCGCGCGTCGGTGCGCCGGCAGGCGCCGGCAACGCGGCATCCCGCACCTGCTTGCCGTCGCATCGAGTCGTGCGCGCGTGCCGTGCGGCACGATTTTCGGACGCCGATACCGTCGCGCGGATGCGACGCCGGCCGAATGCAGCAACCGGTTTTCGAGCACACGTCGCATCCGGCCCCGCGTCGCGCGACATGCATCACCCGATCCGCGTCGCCGCGCTCGCCGAGCGTGCGCGTGCGGCGTGACGGCCGGCCCATCAGCCAGGCCCAACTGGAGGAGACGACATGAAGAACGACCTGCCCGAACTGGCCCCGCAAGCACTGCCGTCGGTCGATGCGCTGACGGCGCTGCTGCGCGATCAGCGCGCGGCGTACCTGCGCGCCCCGTATCCCGCATGGGAGACACGCGTGCAGCACCTGCGCGCGCTGCGCACGATGCTGATCGACCATGCGGACGCACTCGCCGAAGCGATCAGCGCCGATTTCGGCCATCGCGCGAAGCAGGAAGTGCTGCTGTCGGAAGTCTGGATGGCGAAGGAAGAGATCGACGACGCACTGAAGCACGGCAAGCGCTGGATGAAGCCGATCCGCAAGCCGATGAACAAGTGGCTGCGCCCGGCACGCGCGAAGGTGATTCCGCAGCCGCTCGGCGTGGTCGGCATCGTCGTGCCGTGGAACTACCCGATCCTGCTCGCGGCCGGCCCGCTGATCTGCGCGCTCGCCGCCGGCAACCGCGCGATCATCAAGATGTCCGAACTGACGCCGCGCACGTCGGCGCTGTTCGAGCAGCTCATCGGCAAGACCTTCACGCGCGACCACGTCGCGGTCGTGAACGGCGATGCGGAGGTCGGCGCCGCGTTCAGCGGGCTGCCGTTCGATCACCTGCTGTTCACCGGCTCGACGCATGTCGGCCGCCACGTGATGCGCGCGGCCGCCGACAACCTCACGCCCGTCACGCTGGAGCTCGGCGGCAAGTCGCCGGCGATCATCGGCCCGAATGCGCGCTTCGATGCAGCCGTCGACGCGATCGTCGCCGGCAAGACGCTGAACGCCGGCCAGACCTGCATCGCACCCGACTACGTGCTGCTCCCGCGCGGGATGGAAGCCGCGTTCATCGAGCGCGCGCGGGCACGCTTCGCGAAGATGTATCCGGACCTGTCGACGAACGGCGACTACACGACGATCGTGTCGCCGCGCCACTACGCGCGCCTGCAGCAACTCGCGAGCGACGCGCAGGCGGCCGGCGCGCAACTGCATCCGCTGTCCGACGCGCCATCCGATCCCGCGTCGCGCCGCTTCGTGCCGTGCGCGGTCACGCAGGTGCCGGCCGCGTCGCAACTGATGCAGGAGGAAATCTTCGGGCCGCTGCTGCCGCTCGTGCCGTACGAGAGGCTCGACGAGGCGATCGCCTACGTGAATGCGCGCCCGCGTCCGCTCGCGCTCTACCTGTTCGACGAGGATGGCGGCACGATCGATCGCGTGATGCGCGAAACGATCTCGGGCGGCGTGTCGATCAACGAAACGCTGATGCACATCGCGTGCGGCAGCTTGCCGTTCGGCGGGGTCGGTGCGAGCGGCATGGGTGCGTACCACGGCTACGACGGCTTCGTGACGTTCTCGAAGATGAAGCCGGTGCTCACGCAGGCGCGCCTGAATGCGCGCAACCTGCTCGCGCCGCCGTACGGCAAGCGCTTCGCCGCGCTGATCAAGCTGATGCTGAAGTTCTGAGGCAGTCGGCCCGGACGGGCCGCGCGCATCGCGCCGCGGCCCTTGCCGGCCTGCCGCGCGGCGTGAATGCCGCGTGCGCCGTCATACGGGCCAGAGCGGCCCTTCCTGCATCGCGCCGATCTGCTCGCGCAACTCGAGCACGCGCGCTTCCCAGTAGCGATGCGTGTTGAACCACGGGAAGGCGGCGGGAAACGCGGGATCGTCCCAGCGCCGCGCGAGCCATGCCGCGTAGTGGATCAGCCGCAGCGTGCGCAGCGCTTCGACGAGATGCAGCTCGCGCGGCTCGAATTCGCAGAAATCCTCGTAGCCGGCGAGCAGGTCCGCCAGCGCGCGCGACGCGCCTTCGCGATCGCCCGGCAGCAGCAGCCACAGATCCTGGACCGCCGGCGCCATCCGGCTGTCGTCGAAGTCGACGAAATGCGGGCCCGCATCGGTCCACAGCACGTTGCTCGGATGGCAGTCGCCGTGCGTGCGCAGCAGGCGGATGTCGCCCGCGCGCTCGAACGCGGCCTCGACGCCTTCCAGCGCGAGCGCGACGGCCGTCTCGTACGCCGGTCGTACGTCATCCGGAATGAAATCGTGCGCGAGCAGGTAGTCGCGCGGCTCGTAGCCGAACGTTTTGATGTCGAGCACGGGACGCGCGACATACGGCTGCGTTGCGCCGACCGCGTGAATCCGGCCGATGAAGCGGCCGAGCCATTCGAGCGTGTCGCTGCGGTCGAGATCGGGTGCGCGCCCGCCGCGCCGCTCGAAGATCGAGAAGCGGAAGCCGTCGAACGCGTGCAGCGAGCGGCCGTCGAAGGTGCGCGCGGGCACCGCCGGAATCTCGCGCGCGGCGAGTTCGGCGACGAACGCGTGCTCTTCGAGAATCGCGTCGTCCGACCAGCGCGCCGGGCGATAGAACTTCGCGACGACCGGCGGGCCGTCTTCGATGCCGACCTGGTAGACGCGGTTTTCGTAGCTGTTGAGGGCGAGCAGGCGCCCGTCGGTGCGCAGGCCGGCCGGCATCAGCACGCTGTCGAGCGCGTCGAGCACGCACTCGGGCGTGAGGCCGGCGAACGGCGGGCTGGCGGGAGAAGCGGGAGCGGAAGTGGCGTCTGTCATGCCCCGCATTGTGCCGCCAGCCGGACCGAAAGACGAGCGTCCGGTGCGACGTGCGCTTAGTGAAGCGCCGCGCCGGCCGGCAGGACGGATTCGCCGGTGTCGATCAGGTCCTCGAGAAAGAACGGCTCGGTGTTGAGTTCTTTCGAATCACCCGGCACGCCCGCGTACCAGGTCACCATGGCCATGTCGCCCAGGATGCGCTGGACGATGCCGCGCGCGCCCTTCGGCACCGCGATATGGGTAGTGCAGACAATCGACCCGATATGCATGATGGTTCCCCACTCTTGAATCTTGAAACCCGGCCCGCTGGCGAGCCGGCAAATGCACGATCCGCGCCGCTCTCGGAGGAGCGTTGCGCGTGATCCCATTGTTCACGGTTTATCGAAGCGCGAAAAGAAGAAGAAGCAGGCGAAGTGCCGCGAATTCGTCGAATGTCTCCAATCAACCACTGCGCCGGGCAGGCACTTGCCCGCCCGGTCACCCCCATCATACCCTGTCGAATGTGACTGCCCGCCGAAACCGCCCGGCACCGCGGCGCGCACGGGATCGACGCACCGCATCGTTCGCGATGCAACACCGCCGACAGTGATTGCGCTCGATCGCTGCCTTGCGGTACCTTAGGCTCTCATTCGCGTTCAATCGCATTCCGACACGATGCATCCGCTCACGTCCGCCCTCGCAAAATCCCGGCCGCAGTTCGACTCGCGGCCGCAGGCGTGCGCGCATCCGTCGGTTCTTCCTCCTCCTGTCGCACCGCCGCTCGTCTGCGCCGCGCCGCCCCCTCCGGCAGCGCGCGCCGGCTGACCAGCCGGCTTCCGTTTCGTCTTCCATTCGCCCCCGTCGGCTTCAGTGCGTGCGTCGTCACGCATCGCATGTTGCCGCGCGCGCGAATGGAACGTTCCGATCCGTTCGACAGGTGGACTCACATGGTTTCGTTCAAACGCGCGCTTGCCGCGCATGGCGCGACGTCGCTCTTCGTGCTGCTGTGGAGCAGCGGCGCGATCTTCTCTGAACTCGGTCTGCGTCACGCGTCCGCGTTCGCCTTTCTCACCGCACGCTTCGCGCTCGCGTCGCTCGTGCTGCTCGCGCTGGCCTTCATGCGCAAACGCTGGCTGCCGCCGCGCGGCGAGCGGCGCATGGCCGCGCTGACCGGCTTGCTGATGATGGGCGGCTATTCGATCTTCTACCTGCTCGCACTCGAGCGCGGGATCGCGCCCGGTGTGCTCGCAACGATCCTCGGCGTGCAGCCGATCCTCACGCTCGCGATCGTCGAGCGGCGCTGGCAGCCCGTGCGCGTCGCGGGGCTCGCACTGTCGCTGGCCGGGCTCGCACTCGTCGTGTGCCGTGGCGCGAGCGGCGGCACGGGCGGCCTGTCGGCTGCCGGCATCGCGTATGCGCTCACCGCCCTCGTCGCGCTGACCGCCGGCTCGCTGCTGCAAAAGCGCGTACGCGCGGCGCCCGCCGACGTGCTGCCGCTGCAGAATGCGATCGGCCTCGCGCTGTGCGTCGCGATCGTGCCGTTCCGGCCGGTGTCGTTCGAGATGAGCTGGGCATTCGTCGTCCCGCTGCTGTGGCTCGGCATCGTGATTTCGGTGATCGCGCAACTGCTGTTCTACCGGTTGATGCAGCGCGGCGATCTCGTCAACGTGACGAGCCTGTTCTATCTCGTGCCCGTCGTCACCACGCTGATGGATGCCGTGTGGCTCGGCAACCGGCCGGAGCCGCTCGCGCTCGCCGGCATGGGCGCGATCATCGCGGGGCTCGCGCTCGTATTCCGCGCGTCGGCCACCCGCGCGCAACCCGGGCGCGCGTAAGCGGATGGGCCGCCGCGTCTCCGGATGCGGCGGCCCGCATCGGACACATACGATGATTCCGCGAAAATCGAAAGGAACGAGAAAGATCCGTGCAAGACATTCGTCCGACTTGCAGGAAAAACGCGTGATTCACGCGGCTTTCCGCCGATTTTTAATGGTTCGGATAGCGAAAAGCGCCGCCGGTTGCCTATACTCGAATTGACCGCCCCGCTCGCAACGGGTCGGACAACACTAGAAACACCCGGCATGGGGCCGAATCAAGCGCTGATGCGCTGACCTCGGTCAAGACCTGGAGACACGCATGACGACCTATTTCACGATCGGCGACTTCATCCTGTTGATCCCGATGGCGCTGGCCGGAGCGCTATTTCTCGGCGCGGTACCGTGCGCAACCGAATTCCGTCACAACCTGCTACGCGTGCTCGGCGTCATCCTCGGCGTCGGCGTCGCGGTGCTGCTCGTTGAAGGCCTGCCTGCGCTGATCTAGCGCGACACGTCAGCCGGCGTATCACGCGCATCGCTGCACCGCAGCGATGCGGTGTGCTGCCCGCCAGCCCGTGATACGGCACGCGTTGTTTCGCATGCCGTATCGACTCCCGGTCAGATCGCCTGATCGGTGGACGGCTTTTCCCACAGATTGATACCGCCTTCGGTCGCGTAACGGTCGATCTCCGCGAGTTCCTCCGCCGAGAATTCGAGGTTCTTCAACGCACCGACGTTCTCGCGCACCTGCTCCGCGCGGCTCGCGCCGATCAGCGCCGACGTCACGCGGCCGTTACGCAGCACCCACGCCAGCGCCATCTGCGCGAGGCTCTGCCCGCGACGTTCGGCAATCGCGTTGAGCTTGCGCACGTGCTCGAGGTTGTCCGCGCTCAAGTGATCCTGCTTCAGCGAGCCGCCGCCCGGCTTGTTCACGCGCGCGTCGGCCGGCACGCCGTTCAGGTACTTCGACGTAAGCAGGCCCTGCGCGAGCGGCGTGAACGCGATGCTGCCCGCGCCGACGTCGTCGAGCGTGCCGAGCAGATCCTCTTCGATCCAGCGGTTCAGCAGGTTGTACGACGGCTGGTGAATCAGCAGCGGCACCTTGTATTGCGCGAGCAGCTCGGCCATCTCGCGCGTCTTCGCGGCCGAATACGACGAGATGCCGATGTAGAGCGCCTTGCCCTGCTGCACGGCCGACGCGAGTGCGCCTGCCGTTTCCTCGAGCGGCGTGTGCGCATCGAAGCGGTGCGAATAGAAGATGTCGACGTAGTCGAGCCCCATCCGCTGCAGGCTCTGGTCGAGGCTCGCGAGCACGTACTTGCGCGACCCGCCGCCGCTGCCGTACGGCCCCGGCCACATGTCCCAGCCGGCCTTCGTCGAGATCAGCAGTTCGTCACGATACGGCCGGAAATCCTCCTTCAGCAGCCGCCCGAAGTTGGTCTCGGCGCTGCCGTACGGCGGCCCGTAGTTGTTCGCGAGATCGAAGTGGTTGATGCCGAGGTCGAACGCGGTGCGCAGGATCTCGCGCTGCGTCGAGATCGGCGTCGTGTCGCCGAAGTTGTGCCACAGGCCAAGCGACAGGGCGGGCAGTTTGAGCCCGGATTTGCCGCAGGTGCGGTATTGCATGCCGGCATAACGTTCGGAAGCTGCTTCGTAGGCCATGAGTCTGTTCCGTCAGGACATCGGGGGAAGGGACGCGCGCCGGCCGCACACATGGCGCGACGGCGGCGAAGGAGTCATACGACGACTATGGTAGCGAAAGCGGCCGGATCGCGCACGGCGGCACGGCGATGGACGCGACCGCGGTCGTCGCCTACACTGCGGCGTCTCGAATCACCGTTTCAGCGAGGTTGGTATGTCCCGGGTCATCTCGGTTGCACTGCTCGTCGGCGGCGTCCTGCTGCTGTACTTCGGCGGCCAGTCGTTCCATTCGATCAACGACAACGTGTCGCGCTTCTTCACCGGTTCGCCCGCGACGAAGACGATCCTGCTGATCGTCGGCGGCGCCGTCGCATCGTTCATCGGCCTGATCGGCCTCGCGATGCCGGGCGGCAAGCGCTGACGCGCGCCGTCGCGCGGCGCACGCACGGCCCGCGTCACCCGTCACGCACGCGCGACGCATCAAACGAAACGGGCGGCCAGGCCGCCCGTTGCTTCATTCGCCGGCGATGCGCCGCATCGCCTGGGCATCGCGGTGTCATCGCGCCGCCCGATTCGCACCTAGAACTGCACTTCCGGCTTCGACGCCGAACGCGTGCCGGGCACCGGCCGGTTGCTCGCGCCGTGGTACGTGTACACGAGCGAGAATTTCACCTGGTCGGAACGGTTCTGCCCGGCCGAATGCAGCGTATTGCTGTGGAAGAACACGACGTCGCCGGTCTGCAGCGACGGGCACGTGGCCGCGTCGATCATCCTGCGGTTCTCCGGCAGGTCGCTGCGGAAGAACTTCGCGTCGTCGAACGCTTCCGGCCCGAATTCGGCCGTGTGCGAACCCGGCACCAGCCACAGCGCGCCGTTCTCGTTCGTTTCCGGCCCCAGCGCGAGCCACACCGACACCATGTCCGGGCGCGCGAACGACCAGTAGCGGAAATCGCGATGCCAGCCCGTCAGGCTGCCGTACGCCGGGTGTTTCGTCATCATGCAGTTGTGATGCGCGCGCGACAGCACGGGCTCTTCACCGAAATATTCGCGCATCCACGCGCCGATTTCAGGTGCGACCGCGCGCTCGGCGAACGCCGGATCGCGCGAGTACGCATCGAGCAGCCGCCGCACCGTGTGCCCGCCCGGCGCATGCTTCGATTCCGGCGCGCCCGGGTAGCGCAGGTCGGCCTCGAATTCGATCGGCTCGGCGGCCTCACGCAACTGGCGCTCCGCGATCTGCCTGAGCGTCGCGCACTGCTCTTCGCTGACGAGGCCACGCGCGACGACGAAGCCGCGCTCGCGCAATTCCGCGACTTGCGCGCGGATCGATTCCAACTGCAATGGAGACGACATGGGATGCCAGACGATTATTGTGTGAATGTGACGATTGTAAATCGGCGCCGGATGCCGCGAACAGCACCATTGCCGTACGCAGGGGCATGCCAATCGCGGATTTGATCCGGCTCAAGGGAACTGTTCGCCGCGGCACCTGCCTCACCGACAGGCGGTATGCGGCACGCGCCTTGTGGCACAAGGGTTTATCGCGACTTTTGCCCGTCATGAATCCCCTGTAGCCTGTCGCGGCCTGTCAATTCTGGCGGGCGCGGCGCGCAGCGAGTTTCGGTAAGATCCGTTGCGCCATCCGAGGCCGTTCATACCAGTGCGCTCCCAAGGGCGCCATCCATACAAGCGAAGCATCGTTCACATGCCATTCCGTCTGACTTCCCGTCTCAGCCGCGCTGCGAAGCGCGTCGTGCCGCCCGCTCCTGCCCGCTCGCTGCGCCATCACCGCGCCCGCACGCAGGCGCTGGCCGAGCGCGCGCCCGCACACAGCCGGCTGGACGGCATCCGTGCGTGGTTCCACGCATTTTTCTCGATGATGAGCACGCAGGCGTTCGCCCGCCGTGCCGGCCTGCGCTCGCTGCTGCAGAAGCCGTCGTCGCTGCGCGCGCTTGCGCTGCGCCGTGCGCTCGGCCCGCAGCGCCGCGTCAACCGCCCGCGCCGGCTGGCGGCCAGCAACGGCTGGTTCGGGTTCGGCGCACGCTGAACCCGCACCGGCGGGCACGGCCCGCGACGATCGCCGCCGTTGCGCCGCGATCGGAACCCATAAAAAAACCCCGGCAAGCCGGGGTTTTTCTTTGCGGGCGAACGACGCTTACGCGACGCGTGCCGTCGGCTCGACGCCAGCCGCTTCGGCCAGTGCGAGCGCCTTGTCGGTCGCTTCCCACGAGAATTCCGGCTCTTCACGGCCGAAGTGCCCGTAGGCAGCGGTCTTCTCGTAGATCGGACGCAGCAGGTCGAGCATCTTGATGATGCCCTTCGGACGCAGGTCGAAATGCTCGCGCACGAGCTTCGTGATCACCGCATCCGACACGCGGCCCGTGCCGAACGTGTTGACCATCACCGAGGTCGGCTCGGCGACGCCGATCGCGTACGACACCTGGATCAGCGCGCGCGACGCGAGGCCGGCGGCGACGATGTTCTTCGCGACGTAGCGGCCTGCATACGCAGCCGAACGGTCGACCTTCGACGGATCCTTGCCCGAGAACGCGCCGCCGCCGTGCGGTGCGGCACCGCCGTACGTGTCGACGATGATCTTGCGGCCGGTCAGGCCGCAATCGCCCTGCGGGCCGCCGATCACGAACCGGCCGGTCGGGTTCACGAGGAACTTGATGTCGCCCTTGATCAGGTCGGCCGGCAGCGTCGGCTTGATGATTTCCTCGATCACGGCTTCGCGCAGCGCCGGCAGTTCGATGTCCGGTGCGTGCTGCGTGGACAGCACGACGGTGTCGATCGAATCGGGCTTGCCGTCGACGTAGCGGACGGTGACCTGCGACTTCGCGTCCGGGCGCAGCCATTGCAGGCGGCCGTCGCGGCGCAGGCTGGCCTGACGTTCGACGAGGCGGTGCGACAGGTAGATCGGCAGCGGCATCAGTTCCGGCGTTTCGTCGCACGCATAGCCGAACATCAGGCCCTGGTCGCCCGCACCTTGGTCGAGGTTGTCGTCGTGTGCACGATCGACGCCCTGTGCGATGTCCGGCGACTGCTTGTCGTACGCGACGAGCACCGCGCAACCCTTGTAGTCGATGCCGTAGTCGGTGTTGTCGTAGCCGATGCGCTTGATGGTGTCGCGCGCGATCTGGATGTAATCGATGTTGGCCGTCGTGGTGATTTCACCGGCCAGAACGACGAGACCCGTGTTGCACAGCGTTTCAGCCGCAACGCGGGAATATTTGTCCTGCTCGAGGATGGCGTCGAGAATCGCGTCCGAGATTTGGTCCGCGACTTTGTCCGGATGGCCTTCGGAGACGGATTCGGACGTGAAGAAATAATCGTTTGCCACTTTTTCAGGCTCCTGTGTGGTTACGGGTGGTTTCACGTAGCCAGCTTCGTTGGGCCTGAAGCGGCGACGCTTTAGCGGATTACCAGGACCGGGCAGTGCGTGTGGCACCAGCCGGCTTCGCCCCGCAAGTTGTCAGTTAACTCGGCGAAGACCGTATTATAGCGGCTTTCCTGAATTGTCACAGAGCGCCGCCCGTGCTGCATTTTCCGCCGTCTTACCACCCTGTTCGCAACGTGCCGGCCAGCCTGCCCTACGGAGATTCCGCATGCTAGGCCGCCTCGGCACGCACCTCGCCATCGGCTTGCTGAAGCTGCTCGCGCTGCTGCCGTACGGTCTGACCGCACGGTTCGGCGATGGCCTCGGCTGGCTGCTGTATCAGATCCCCAGCCGGCGAAAGCGCATCGTACATACGAATCTGAAACTCTGCTTCCCCGACTGGAGCGACGAGCGGCGCGAGGAAGTGGCGGGCAAGCATTTCCGCCATGCGATCCGCAGCTACGTCGAGCGCAGCTACCAGTGGTTCGCGTCGGAAGCGGCCTACCGCAAGCTGTTTACGATCGAGAGCGAGATCGACCTCACCGATCCGGACATGCCGCCGACCCTCTTGCTCGGGTTCCATTTCGTCGGCATCGAGGCCGGTTCGATGGCGATCAACCTCGCACTCGACCGTCCGTGCGGCTCGCTCTACACGCCGATGAAGAGCCCGGAAATCGAAGCCGCGGCCAAGGCCGGCCGAAGCCGCTTCGGCGCGGAACTCGCGAGCCGGGCCGACAGCGCGCGAACCGTGCTGCGCTGGCTGCGCGACCGCAAGCCGGTGATGCTCGGCGCCGACATGGACTACGGGCTGCGCAACTCGACGTTCGTGCCCTTCTTCGGCGTGCCGGCCTGCACGCTGACGGCCGTCGGCCGGTTCGCAAAGACGGGCCACGCGCAGGTCGTGCCGTTCATCGGCGAGGTGCTGCCGAACTACAAGGGCTACCGTCTGAAGGTATTCAAGCCGTGGGATAACTACCCGACCGGCGACGACGATCTCGACGCACGGCGGATGAACGCGTTCCTCGAGGAACAGATCCCGCTGATGCCCGAGCAGTACTACTGGGTCCACAAGCGCTTCAAGACGCGCCCGCCCGGCGAGCCGAGCCTGTACTGACCCTGCCGCGCGGCATGCGCAGGCGCGCCGTCAAGTGCGCGCCTGCGCTCTCGCCACCTTGGGTGCGCCCTTTGCGCGCGCCCGCCACAGATCGTGGGCCGACTGCTGCGCGAGCCACAGATCGGCCCTTCCCCCGCTTTCCTCGCCGAGCCACGCTTCGAGGCGCAGCGCCATTTCCGGCGAGATGCCGGCATGGCCGTGCAGGATCCGCGACAGCGCGGCACGTGTCACGCCGAGCTGCGACGCGGCCTCGGTGACAGTCAGGCCGAGCGCCGGCAGCACGTCGTCGCGCAGCGTTTCGCCCGGGTGGGGCGGATTGAAGATGCGGGTCATGGCTTGAATCATTTCAGTAGCAGTGAGCGCGAAACCGGTGGCATCGGCCGCGTATAGCCGCACTATACGGATTCCCGGATCGAGACTTCAATTTGACGGGTACGAAATGCACGCCGCGTGCATTCCGCTTCTCCGTTGCCTCGGCGCCGCCACGCCGCGCCCCGCCCATCTGCCCCCTCTCATTCGCGCGCCCAGCGGACACCCCGCCCCGCCCGCGCAGGACGCCCCAGTCGGCTGCATGTATCATTTGCGGTTGAGATCTGCACGACGAACGAAGCCGCCCGGCATGGCCGCCGGCCGTTCGCACCGTGCCGACCGCCTTGTTCGCCATGGAATTCCGGACCCAGTGAAACTCTCGTTCACCAAGATGCACGGCGCGGGCAACGACTTCGTCGTGCTCGACGGCTATTCGCGCGCGTTGCCGCCGCTCACCGAAGCGCAGGTGCGCGCACTCGCCAACCGTCACTTCGGCATCGGCGCCGACCAGTTGCTGCTCGTCGAGAAACCGACCGTCGACGGTGCGGATTTCAAGTACCGGATCTTCAATTGCGACGGCGGCGAGGTCGAACACTGCGGCAACGGCGCGCGCTGCTTCGTGAAGTTCGTCAGCGACCGCGGCCTGACCGACAAGCGCAGCGTGCGCGTGCAGGTCATGAAGGGCCTGATCACGCTGACGCTGCAGGACAACGGTGAAGTCGTCGTCGACATGGGCGCGCCTGTGTTCGCGCCGGCGCAGGTGCCGTTCGACGCGTCGGGCCTCGACGGCCGCCACGAAGGCCGCGACACGCTGTGGCCGCTCGACGCCGGCGGCGCGACGCGCTGGATCTCGACGGTGTCGATGGGCAACCCGCACGCGGTGCAGGTCGTCGACGATGTCGAGGCGTACCCGGTGCTGGAAGAAGGCCCGCTGATCGAGCGCCATGCGCGCTTCCCGCAGCGCGTGAACGCCGGCTTCATGCAGATCGTGTCGCGCAACGAAGTGAAGCTGCGCGTGTACGAACGCGGCGCGGGCGAGACGCTCGCGTGCGGCACCGGCGCGTGCGCGGCGGTCGCGGCCGGCATCCGGCGCGGCCTGCTCGATTCGCCCGTGACCGTGCACACCCACGGCGGCACGCTGACGATCGGCTGGGACGGCGCGCGCGACGAAGCCGCCGCGCTGATGATGGCCGGCCCCGCCGCGACCGTGTTCGAAGGTGAGATCGACCTGAACGCCTGACCCTGCAACGTCCTTGATAACTGAACGCGCCAGCCACATGAACGATCGCGAAGTCGCCGACTACCTGCTCGCCAATCCCGAATTCTTCGCGCAGCACGCCGAACTGCTCGCGACGATCCGTCTCGCGAACCCGCACGGCAAGGCCGCGATCTCGCTGCAGGAGCGGCAGATGGAGATGCTGCGCGACAAGAACAAGCATCTCGAGCGCCGGCTCGCCGAGCTCGTGCGCTACGGCCACGAGAACGACAGCCTGTCCGCGAAGTTCAGCCGCTGGACCGCACGCGTGATCGCGGAGCGTGATCCGTACGCGCTGCCGCGCACGATCGCCGACGGCATCGCCGACGTGTTCGACGTGCCGCAGACGGCGCTGCGCGTGTGGGATGTCGCCGACACCTATGCGCAAGCCGACTTCGCGCGCCAGGTCGGCGAGGAAGTGCGCCTGTTCACGAACGGGCTGTCGACGCCGTACTGCGGCGCGAACACGGGCTTCGAAGCCGCGCAATGGCTCGCGCCCGCGCTCGCCGCGCCGGCCGCGAATGCGGCGGAAGGCGCCGAAGCCGCACCGGCCGGCGACGGCTCGGCCACGTCGGTCGCGCTGCTCGCGCTGCGCACGCCGCTCGGCGGCACCGATGCGCCCGCGTTCGGCCTGCTCGTGCTCGGCTCGCCCGATCCGCGCCGCTTCCACGACGGAATGGCCACCGACTTCCTCGCGCAGATCGCGACGCTCGCGAGCGCCGCGCTCACGCGCCTGCTGCCGCACTGATCCGCCGCACGCGATGACCGACGATCCGATCGCCGCCTACCTGTCGAACCTGAAACACGTCAGGCAGCTGTCGGAACACACGCTGCGCGCGTACACGCACGAACTCGACGAGCTGAAGAAGCTCGCGTCCGGCCGGCCGCTCGAGGCATTGACGGCCGCCGACATGCGCGGTGCGGTCGCGCGCGCGCATGCGGGCGGGCTGTCCGCGCGGTCGATCTCGCACCGTCTGTCGGCATGGCGCGCGTTCTACCGCTGGCTCGCGCAGCGCATCGAGATGCCCGCGAACCCGGTGGCCGCGGTGCGCGCGCCGAAACGCCCGAAGACCTTGCCGAAGGCGCTGTCGGTCGACGACGCGTCCGCGCTGATGGACGCGCCGCTCGCCGGCACGACCGAAGGCATTCGCGATCACGCGATCCTCGAGCTGTTCTATTCGTCGGGGCTGCGCCTCGCCGAGCTGATCGGGCTCGACGTGATGTACACGCAGGCCGACGGCTACCGTTCGACCGGCTGGCTCGATCTCGCCGAAGCCGAAGTCACCGTGCGCGGCAAGGGCAACAAGGAACGCAAGGTGCCGGTCGGCCGCAAGGCGATCGACGCGCTGAACGCGTGGCTCGCGGTGCGCGGCGAATTCGTGAAGCACGACCCGCATCCGCTGTTCGTATCGGTGCGCGGCAACCGGATGTCGCCGGGCGTCGTGCGCGAGCGCGTGAAGCGCGCGGCGCTCACCGCGGGCATCCCCGCCAACGTCCATCCGCACGTGCTCCGCCACTCGTTCGCGACGCACGTGCTGCAGTCGAGCGGCGACCTGCGCGCGGTGCAGGAACTGCTCGGCCACGCGAGCGTCGCCGCGACGCAGGTCTATACGTCGCTCGACTTCCAGCATCTCGCGAAGATTTACGACAGCGCGCATCCGCGTGCGAAGAAGCGCGACTGACGCACTTCCCGTGTTACCCGCCGCGCCCGGCGACCGATCGCGGTCGGCTTCCGTCGCGGCTCATTTCGATCTCATCATGCAAACCGTCACCCTCAAGCCGTCCAAGGAAAAATCGCTGCTGCGCCGCCATCCGTGGGTCTACGCGAATGCGATCGACCGCGTCGACGGCAAGCCCGCGCCCGGCGCGACCGTGCTCGTGCGTGCGCACGACGGCCGCTTCCTCGCGCGCGGCGCGTACAGCCCGCAGTCGCAGATCCGCGTGCGCGTGTGGAGCTTCGACGAGCACGAGCCGATCGACCACGCGTTCTTCAAGCGCCGCGTGCAGCGCGCGGTCGCGCACCGCACGACGATGGTGTCGGGCACGGGCGCGGTGCGGCTCGTGTTCGGCGAAGCCGACGGGCTTCCGGGCCTGATCGTCGACTACTACGTCGCGGACACCGCCGAAGCCGGCGCGGCGCCGCGCGGCCAGCTCGTCTGCCAGTTCATGGCCGCGGGCGTCGAAGCGTGGAAGGACGCGATCGTCGCGGCGCTCTCCGGCGCGACGGGCTGCCCGAACGTGTACGAGCGCTCGGACGTGTCGATCCGCGACAAGGAAGGGCTCGAACAGACGACCGGCGTGCTGGCCGGCGACGCGCCGCCCGCGACGCTGATCTCGAGCGAAAACGGCGTGCGCTATCACGTCGACGTGCCGAACGGCCACAAGACGGGCTTCTACGTCGACCAGCGCGACAACCGCGCGCTGGTCGCGCAGTACGCGGCCGACCGCGACGTGCTGAACTGCTTCTGCTACACGGGCGGCTTCTCGCTCGCGGCGCTCAAGGGCGGCGCGAAACGCGTCGTGTCGATCGACTCGTCGGGCGATGCGCTCGCGCTCGCGCAGCAGAACGTCGTCGCCAACGGCTTCGACGCCGAACGCGCGACCTGGCTCGACGCCGATGCGTTCAAGACGCTGCGCCGCCTCGTCGACGAAGGCGAGCGTTTCGACCTGATCGTGCTCGATCCGCCGAAGTTCGCGCCGACCCGCGACAGCGTCGACCGGGCGGCGCGCGCGTACAAGGACATCAACCTGAGCGGCTTCAAGCTGCTGCGCCCGGGCGGCCTGCTGTTCACGTACTCGTGCTCGGGTGCGATCGACATGGACCTGTTCCAGAAGATCGTCGCGGGCGCGGCCGCCGACGCGAAGGTCGACGCGCGCATCCTGAAGCGGCTCGGCGCGGGCGTCGATCACCCGCTGCTCGCCGCGTTCCCGGAAGGCGAATATCTGAAGGGCCTGCTGTTGCAAATCGTCTGATCGCCCCGATCTACGCGCGTAACCGTCCGCCGGCCGCCCGGCGGATCAGCGCTTTCGCCTGTCGTTCGGACGACGGGCGAGGGCTTGACAGGTATGTTTCAATGGATGGTTGTGCGCCCCGGCTGGCAAAGCCCCGGGCGCGACGCACATCCTGGTTTTGACCCCGATTCACGAACCACAGGCGACCGACATGGCCACTCCCGTCACCATCCTTACCGGCTTTCTCGGCAGCGGCAAGACGACGCTGCTCAAGCGCATCCTGAACGAACAGCACGGCATGAAGATCGCCGTGATCGAGAACGAGTTCGGCGAAGAGAACATCGACAACGAAATCCTCGTGCAGGATTCGAACGAGCAGATCATCCAGATGAGCAACGGCTGCATCTGCTGCACGATCCGCGGCGATCTGGCCCGCGCGCTCGGCGATCTCGCCGCGAAGAAGCGCGAAGGCAAGCTCGATTTCGACCGCATCGTGATCGAGACGACCGGCCTCGCGAACCCGGGCCCCGTCGCGCAAACTTTCTTCATCGACAGCGAAATCGCCGACGACTTCCTGCTCGACGCGGTCATCACGCTGGTCGACGCGAAGCACGCGAATGCGCAGCTCGACGAACACGAAGTCGTGCAGCGCCAGGTCGGTTTCGCCGACCGCCTGTTCATCACGAAGTCGGACCTCGTCGACGACCAGACCGTCGCCGGCCTCAAGCACCGCCTGATGCACATGAACCCGAAGGCCGCGATCAAGGTCGTGAACTTCGGTGAAGCCGACATCAAGGAAATCTTCGACCTGCGCGGCTTCAACCTGAACGCGAAGCTCGAGATCGACCCCGACTTCCTCGCCGAAGACGACCACGCGCATCACGACCACGATCACGATCACGACCATGATCACGCCGGTTGCGACCACGATCACGGCCAATGCGCGCACGATCACGACCACGGCCACCACCACGCGCACCACGACGACAAGATCAAGTCGTTCGTGTACCGTAACGACCGCCCGTTCGATCCGAACAAGCTGGAAGACTTCCTCGGCGGCATCCTGCAGATCTATGGCGAACGGATGCTGCGCTACAAGGGCGTGCTGTACATGAAGGGCGTCGACCGCAAGGTCGTGTTCCAGGGCGTGCACCAGATGATGGGCAGCGACCTCGCGGCGAAGTGGCTGCCGGTCGAGAAGAAGACGAACAAGATGGTGTTCATCGGCGTCGACCTGCCGCAGGACCTGATTACCGACGGCCTCGACGCCTGCCTCGCCTGACGCGCGCGGGCACCGGCCGCGCACCGCGTCGCCCGGCCGCCTCTTCCGGCGGCCGAGGCGCCCGCGCGGCGCCGTTTTCGGGCAGGGTTTCGCCGTCATCGCTTTTTCGCGATTTGCGCGTTATATTTTCTAGATATTGGCGCAGCCGACGGGGATCGACCCGATACGGCGCCCGCTTGCGATTCAGTTACAATACGTGCCCGCTGGAGTACGGCAACAAACAGGCCCGGTTCTTGCTGAACCAGTTTTCCGGGCATCGCAACCGCGCCGGATCGCCAATCCGCCTCCCGGCCGCGGCCGATGCGATGTGCCGCGCAGCACACCGGTTCGCAGCGCGCGCAACTCCGCGCCAGGCCTATCCTGGTATTTGAGAACCGGTTTTCCAGAGGCTTTCGGCCCCGCGGCGGCAAATCGCAAATGAATGCAAACGCGGTTGCGGGTAATCCCAAAGTGCAGGCAATATCTCTCGATTTGCCGCACATTGAAGAAGCAAGCAGATGACGAAGAAACTCTTGACCGAAGCCGAAATCCTGAAGATGAGCGACAAGGATTACATGAATGAGGATCAGCTCGCCTTCTTCAAAAATCGGCTCGAACAGTTGCAGGCGGACATCCTCAAGAATGCAGGCCAGACGACCGAGAACCTGCGCGAGACGGTGATCGTGCCCGATCCCGCCGATCGCGCGACGATCGAGGAAGAGCACGCACTCGAACTGCGTACGCGCGATCGCGAACGCAAGCTCCTCAAGAAGGTTCAGCAGTCGCTCGCCCGCATCGATTCCGGCGATTACGGCTGGTGCGAGGAAACCGGCGAGCCGATCGGCATTCCGCGGCTGCTCGCCCGTCCGACCGCCACGCTGTCGCTCGAGGCGCAGGAGCGCCGCGAGTTGCGCCAGAAGCTGTTCGGCGACTGATCGAGCGGCGTTCCGCTCAGACACGCTGCTTCCCGAAAGCGCGCGGCCTGCCGCGCGCTTTTTGTTTTTCCGGCACCGGCTCCCGGTTGGCCGGTTTTCCGATTTGCCTCCCACCTCTTGATATCCCCGCGCCCGCCCTAAAATGAAACGGACGCGCGCCGGGCCGCTCCCCGGCGCACTGCGGATTCACGCGGCGGCGCCTCGCGCCGCCCGACTCTTCCCCGTTTTTCTCAAGGAACGCAGATGGAGCAATTTCACGGCACGACCATCGTTTCGGTCCGGCGCGGCGACAAGGTCGCGCTCGGCGGCGACGGCCAGGTAACCCTCGGCAACATCGTCATGAAGGGTGGCGCGCGGAAAGTGCGGCGGATCTACAACAACCAGGTTCTGGTCGGATTCGCGGGCGGCACCGCCGATGCGTTCTCGCTGCTCGACCGCTTCGAGGCGAAGCTCGAGAAGCACCAGGGCAACCTGACCCGTGCGGCCGTCGAGCTCGCGAAGGACTGGCGCACCGACCGGATGCTGCGCCGCCTCGAGGCGATGCTGATCACGGCCGATGCCACCACCACGCTCGTGATCACCGGCAACGGCGACGTGCTCGACCCCGAAGGCGGCATCTGCGCGATCGGCTCCGGCGGCGCGTACGCGCAGGCCGCGGCCCGCGCGCTCGTCGAGAACACCGAGCTGTCGCCACGCGAGATCGTCGAGAAGTCGCTCGGGATCGCCGGTGACATGTGCATCTACACGAACCACAACCGCATCATCGAAACGATCGAGTAAGGACACCCCATGAGCACCATGACCCCTGCCGAGATCGTCTCGGAACTCGACAAGCACATCATCGGCCAGGCGAAGGCGAAGAAGGCCGTCGCCGTCGCGCTGCGCAACCGCTGGCGCCGTCAGCAGGTCGCCGACCCGCTGCGCCAGGAAATCACGCCGAAGAACATCCTGATGATCGGGCCGACGGGCGTCGGCAAGACCGAAATCGCGCGCCGCCTCGCGAAGCTCGCCGATGCGCCGTTCATCAAGATCGAGGCGACCAAGTTCACCGAAGTCGGCTACGTCGGCCGCGACGTCGACAGCATCGTGCGCGACCTGATCGAGATCTCGGTCAAGCAGACCCGCGAAACCGAGATGCGCAAGGTGCGCAGCAAGGCAACCGACCAGGCGGAAGACCGCATCCTCGACATCCTGCTGCCGCAGCCGCGCGCGGTGGGCTTCGGCGGCAATGCCGAGCACGCGAACGACGACAACAACGCGACGCGCCAGACCTTCCGCAAGCGTCTGCGCGAAGGCCAGCTCGACGACAAGGAAGTCGAGCTCGACCTCGAGCAGCCGTCGGCCGGCATGGACATCATGGCGCCGCCGGGGATGGAAGAGATGACCGAGCAGATCCGCTCGATGTTCTCGAACCTCGGCAGCGGCAAGAAGCAGCGCCGCAAGGTGAAGATCAAGGAAGCACTGAAGCTGCTGACCGACGAGGAAGCGGCGAAGATGCTGAACGAAGAGGAAGTGAAGACGAAGGCCGTGCAGAACGTCGAGCAGAACGGCATCGTGTTCCTCGACGAGATCGACAAGATCACGTCGCGCAACAACGAAGGCAGCGGCGGCGAAGTGTCGCGCCAGGGCGTGCAGCGCGACCTGCTGCCGCTCGTCGAAGGCACGACGGTCAACACGAAGTACGGGATGGTGAAGACCGATCACATCCTGTTCATCGCGAGCGGCGCGTTCCACCTCGCGAAGCCGAGCGACCTGATTCCCGAACTGCAGGGCCGCTTCCCGATCCGCGTCGAGCTCGACTCGCTGTCGGTGAACGATTTCGAAGCGATCCTCGTCGCGACCGACGCGAGCCTCGTCAAGCAGTACCAGGCGCTGCTCGCGACCGAAGACGTGCAGCTCGAATTCGCCGAAGACGGCATCCGCCGGCTTGCGGAGATCGCGTTCGCGGTCAACGAGAAGACCGAGAACATCGGCGCGCGCCGCCTGTACACGGTGATCGAGAAGCTGCTCGAGGAAGTGTCGTTCTCGGCCGGCAACCACGCCGGCGAGCGCGTGACGATCGACGCGAAGTATGTCGACCGCGCACTCGGCGAAGTGTCGCAGGACGAAGACCTGTCGCGCTACGTGCTGTAACGCGCGCGGCGCGGGATGCGAAACGGGCGGCCCCTTCGGCGGGGGCCGCCCGTTTTCGCTGGTGCGCCGCTTACTGCCGCACCGGCTTCTTCGCGAGCTTGCGCTGCAGCGTGCGGCGGTGCATGTTCAGCGCGCGGGCGGTCGCCGAGATGTTGTTGTTGTTCTCGGCCAGCACGCGCTGGATGTGCTCCCATTCGAGCCGGTCGACCGACAGCACGACCGGATTCTCGAGCGCCTCGTCGGCCTGCACTTCGGTCGCGTTGGTCTGCAGCGCGGCCAGGATCGACTCGACGTTCGCCGGCTTCGCGAGATAGTTGTCGGCGCCTTCCTTCACGGCCTGCACGGCCGTCGCGATGCTCGCGTAGCCGGTCAGCACCAGAATCCGCGCGTCGGGCTGCAGGTCGCACAGCGGCGCGATCAGGCTCAGGCCCGAATCCTCGCCGAGATGCAGGTCGACGGTGATGAACTGGAACTTGCCGCCGGCGGCGAGCCGCAGCGCCGCCTCCTTGTCGTGCGCCTGCTGGACCGCGTAACCGCGGCGCTCGAGGCCGCGCGCGAGCGTGCCCGCGAACACCTCGTTGTCGTCGATCACCAGGAAATTGTTCTCGCTCATGTGGTTTCTCCGTCTACGTGTTGGTTGAGGCGGCCGGCGCCGCGACGCGCACGACCGGCAGGCGCAGCACGGCCCGCGTGCCGCGCGCGGCGGTCGCAGCGGCCGGGCGGCTGTCCGGCGAGCCGGCCGGCCGGTCGGCTGCACGTTCACCCGTGCGCTGGGCCGCGCGCGGTCCCGATACGGCAGCGGCGTGGCCATTCGCCGCACCGCCGGCCCGCCCGTTGCCGCCCGCCGCACGCGGCACGACATCGGACAGTTCGATCTCGCCGCCGAGCCGCGCGGCCGCACTGAAGGCGAGATACAGGCCGACCCCGTGCCCGCCCTGCGTGCTGTCGACCGGCATCGCGCCGAGCGACTCGCGCAGCGAGGCCGGAATGCCGGGCCCGTCGTCGCATACCTCGAATTCGATCTCGTCGGCCGCGCCGCCATGCGCGACCTTCGCGGCCAGCGTCACGCGCTGCGGGCTCGCGCGCGCGGCATTGTCGAGCAGGATCGTCAGGATCTGGCCGGCCGCGACCGTATCGTCGAGCGCGACGCCCGCGGGACGCGCGCCGAGCAGCTCGAACTGCACATGCGGATGCCGCAGCCGCCAGTGCTCGACGAACGTGTCGAGCCAGTCGTCCACCGGCTGGCGGCTCGCCGGCGCGCTCGCGCGGCTGCGCAGGCGCGCGAGCGCCGACGTGCAGAGCGTCATCTGCTCCTCGAGCACCTTCAGGTCGGCTTCGTAGCGCGCGAGCCCCGGATCGGCGCGCGCCGCGTCGCGCAGCTCTTCGGCGAGCATCGCGATCGTCGACAGCGGCGTGCCCATCTCGTGCGCGACGGTGGCGGCCTGCACGCCGAGCGCAACGGCCCGCTCGTCGCGCAGCAGGTGCTGCTGCGCCTCGCCGAGCGCCGCATCGCGCTGGCGCAGCGCATTCGACATGCGCGCGACGAACCATGCGATCAGCCCGACGCTCACCATGAAGTTCGCCCACATGCCGGTACGGTAGTAGTCGAACAGGTTCGCCGGATTGTCCATGTTGAGCGGCACCGAATCGAAGCCGAGCGCCGCGTAGCACGCGACCGCGAACGCCGCGAGCCAGATCATCAGGTGCCACGGCAGCACGGCCGCCGCGATCGCGAGCGACGGCAGGTACAGCGACACGAACGGGTTGGTCGTGCCGCCCGACAGGAACAGCAGCGCCGACAGCGCGCCGAGGTCGACCCACAGCTGGCCGAGCAGCTCGAAATTGGTCTCGGGCCGCGCACGCAGCACGCGCACCCAGGTCAGCGCGTTGAAAACGATTTCGAGCGCGATGACCATCAGCATCGCCGGCAGCGGCAGATGCACGCCGAAATAGGTCTGCACGACGCCGATCGTCACGAGCTGGCCGATGATCGCGAGATTGCGAAGCCAGAACAGGTGACTGAGGTTGACGCGCCCGGTGGTGGTGATTCGTTGCATCCGAGCAGTTTACCCGTTTAGCGGCCGGCGCCTCTAGCGGGGCCGGATCGGTGCGCGTTGCCGGTGCCGTCAGCCGGTCGCGCCGGCCATGCGCTGCGCGATCTCGTCGGCGAGGCACTCGGGGCAGCGGCAGCGCGCGCCGGCCGCCGGCTGGGCGCCGCCGGGCAGCGCCGGCATCGACGCGCACCAGCAGTCGAACGGCTGCGTCTGCGCGCCGCAGTCGAAGCCGCGCCCGCAGTGCGGGCAGCGCGCGCGGCGCGGGGCGGAACGGGCGTCGGCGGCGGGATCGGTCATGGCGCAATCGCGGAAACGGGCGGGAAGTCGCCCCACGCGACAAGCATAGCGCGGCGAACGGATTTTGCACGCCGGCCGCCCGGCCGAGGTCCATCGCAAACGCACGCGCGCCGACCCGCCGGCGACACCCGCGCGCCGCCGCCGGAATCGCGCCGCGCCATAGCCGGCGGGCCGCCGCGCGCGGTGCCGGGTTCGCGCCGCCGGTATTCCGGCGCGTCCAAAAACCCGATGCTGCGCTGCGCCACTCCTGTACAATTCGCCGTGTTTCAACCGTTCCCAGCCAGAGCCGCCGCCATGTCCGAGCCCATCGACCTCTCGCAGATCGCCCCCACGCTGAAAGCAGAAATCCTCGCCGAGGCGCTGCCGTACATCCGCCGTTACCACGGCAAGACCGTGGTCATCAAATACGGCGGCAACGCGATGACGGAAGAGCGGCTCAAGCAGGGCTTCGCGCGCGACGTGATCCTGCTGAAACTGGTCGGCATCAACCCGGTGATCGTCCACGGCGGCGGTCCGCAGATCGATCACGCGCTGAAGAAGATCGGCAAGGCCGGCACCTTCATCCAGGGCATGCGCGTCACCGACGAAGAGACGATGGAAGTCGTCGAGTGGGTGCTGGGCGGCGAAGTGCAGCAGGACATCGTGATGCTGATCAACCACTTCGGCGGCCACGCGGTGGGCCTGACGGGCAAGGACGGCGGCCTGATCCACGCACGCAAGCTGCTGATGCCGGATCGCGACAACCCGGGCCAGTACATCGACATCGGCCAGGTCGGCGAAGTCGAGGCGATCAACCCGGCGGTCGTGAAGGCACTGCAGGACGACGCGTTCATCCCGGTGATCTCGCCGATCGGCTTCGGCGAAGACGGCCTCTCGTACAACATCAACGCAGACCTCGTCGCGGGCAAGCTCGCGACCGTGCTGAACGCCGAGAAGCTGCTGATGATGACCAACATCCCCGGCGTGATGGACAAGGACGGCAACCTGCTGACCGATCTGTCCGCGCGCGAGATCGACGCGCTGTTCGAGGACGGCACGATCTCCGGCGGCATGCTGCCGAAGATCTCGTCGGCGCTCGACGCGGCAAAGAGCGGCGTGAAGTCGGTGCACATCGTCGACGGCCGGATCGAGCATTCGGTGCTGCTGGAAATCCTGACCGAGCAGCCGTTCGGCACCATGATCCGCTCGCATTGAGCGCGCGCCGCCCGCCCTCCTCTCCCGATCTGCCGGCGTCATTGCGACGCCGGCGCATTTCCCGCAGCCGGCCGCGCGCCGGCGCGCCCGTCTGGCTGTTCGATCTCGACAACACGCTGCACCACGCGTCGCATGCGATCTTTCCCGAGATCAACCGTGCGATGACGCAGTACATCATCGACACGCTGCAGGTCGAGCGCGCCGAAGCCGACCGCCTGCGCACCGGCTACACCGAGCGCTACGGCGCCGCGCTGCTCGGCCTCGCGCGCCACCATCCGATCGACCCGCACGACTTCCTGCGCGTGGTCCACACGTTTTCCGACCTGCCTGCGATGATCCGCGCCGAGCGCGGCCTCGCGCGCATCGTCGCCGCGCTACCGGGCCGCAAGCTGATCCTGACCAACGCGCCGGAGAACTACGCGCGCGCGGTGCTGCGCGAGCTGCGCATCGAGCGGCTGTTCGAGCGCGTGATCGCGATCGAGCACATGCGCGACCGGCGCACGTGGCGCGCGAAGCCCGACCACACGATGCTGCGCCGGACGCTGCGCGCCGCGCACGCGCGGCTCGCCGACGCGATCCTCGTCGAGGATACGCGCGGCCACCTGAAGCGCTACAAGCGTCTGGGCATCGGCACGGTATGGATCACCGGCCACCTGCCGGGCCATCTGCCGGTTACCGGACGTCCCCACTATGTCGACCAGCGCATTCGTTCGTTAAAATCGCTGCGACTGGGCACACGATCGGGGCGACAAAAATGCAGCCGACTTACCCGCAGGACCAAGCCGTAACGGAAAGCCAGGCCACACCCTCCCGCCCGCGCCCGAAGCCGGGCGAGCGCCGCGTCATGATCCTGCAGACGCTCGCGGCGATGCTCGAGGCACCGAAGCCCGAGAAAATCACGACGGCCGCGCTCGCGGCCCGGCTCGAGGTTTCGGAAGCCGCGCTGTACCGGCACTTCACCAGCAAGGCGAAGATGTACGAAGGGCTGATCGAGTTCATCGAGCAGGCGCTGTTCGGTCTCGTCAACCAGATCGTCGCGAAAGAGCCGAACGGCGTGCTGCAGGCGCGCACGATCGCGCTGACGATGCTCAATTTCGCTGCGAAGAACCCGGGGATGACGCGCGTGCTGACCGGCGAGGCGCTGGTCGGCGAGGACGAGCGGCTGACCGAGCGCGTGAACCAGTTGCTCGACCGCATCGAGTCGACCGTCAAGCAATGCCTGCGCGTCGCGCGCACCGAGGCGAATGCGCCGCAGGACGGCGCGACGCCGTTCGTGCTGCCGGCCGACTACGATCCCGCCGCCCGCGCGAGCCTGCTCGTCAGCTACGTGATCGGCCGCTGGCACCGCTTCGCGAAGGGCGGATTCCAGAAGCCGCCGAGCGAGCAGGCCGATGCGCACCTGCGGCTGATCCTGCAGTGATGCGACGCTGGCGGCACGCCACGCCATGCCCGCCGGAATCCGCGTCCCGCAATTTCCGCTATACTTTGCCGACTTGCCGCCCCTCGGGTGGCAGGTCGGAAGCGCGCCGATTTGCTGACTCGATTGCGGGCGCGCGAACCGGCCGGGGCGTAGAAGTTGTCCGTGTCCCGGCGGTTCACTACAAATGCGGCTAAAGAGGTCGTCAGCCGCGCATCTCCGACTCCGCGCTTCGCCGACACCATTTAGCTGCCCAGTCATAAGGCGGAACGAATGGAATCGATCGGCATCGTCGCTCCACAGACCATGCACTTCGCCGAACCGCTGCGCTTGCAAAGCGGCAGCGTGCTCGGCAACTATCAGCTCGTCGTCGAGACGTACGGCGAACTCAACGCCGCGCGCTCGAACGCGGTGCTCGTCTGCCACGCGCTCAACGCGTCGCACCACGTCGCCGGCGTCTACGCGGACGATCCGCGCAGCACCGGCTGGTGGGACAACATGGTCGGCCCGGGCAAGCCGCTCGACACCAACCGCTTCTTCGTGATCGGCGTGAACAACCTCGGCTCGTGTTTCGGCTCGACCGGCCCGATGAGCATCGATCCGTCGACCGGCAAGCCGTACGGCGCAAGCTTTCCGGTGGTGACCGTCGAGGACTGGGTGCATGCGCAGGCGCGCGTGGCCGACGCGTTCGGCATCGAGCGCTTCGCCGCGGTGATGGGCGGCAGCCTCGGCGGCATGCAGGCGCTCGCGTGGAGCCTGATGTATCCGGAGCGCGTCGCGCACTGCATCGACATCGCATCGACGCCGAAGCTGTCCGCGCAGAACATCGCGTTCAACGAGGTCGCGCGCTCGGCGATCCTGTCCGATCCCGACTTCCACGGCGGCGACTACTACGCGCACGGCGTGAAGCCGAAGCGCGGCCTGCGTGTCGCGCGGATGATCGGCCACATCACCTACCTGTCCGACGACGACATGGCCGAGAAATTCGGCCGCGCGCTGCGCCGCGCCGACGGCGCGCTCGACGCATACAACTTCAGCTTCGACGTCGAATTCGAGGTCGAGTCGTACCTGCGCTACCAGGGCGACAAGTTCGCCGACTACTTCGACGCGAACACGTACCTGCTGATCACGCGCGCACTCGACTACTTCGACCCGGCGAAGGCGTTCGACGGCAACCTGACGGCCGCGCTCGCACACACGCAGGCGAAGTACCTGATCGCGAGCTTCTCGACCGACTGGCGCTTCGCGCCCGCACGCTCGCGCGAAATCGTGAAAGCGCTGCTCGACAACAAGCGCACGGTCAGCTACGCGGAAATCGACGCACCGCACGGTCACGACGCATTCCTGCTCGACGACGCGCGCTATCACAACCTGATCCGCGCGTATTACGAACGAATCGCCAACGAGGTGGGCGCATGAACCAGCAAGCGCTGAATTCCCTGTCCGCGCGCGCGGACTTCCGCACGATCGCGCGCTGGGTCGAACCACGCTCGACCGTGCTCGACCTCGGCTGCGGCGACGGCTCGCTGCTCGCGCTGCTGATGGAGGAACTGGACGTCACCGGCTACGGGATCGAACTGAACGACGCGGGCGTGCTCGCGAGCGCGAAGAACGGCATCAACGTGATCCAGCAGAACCTGGAAGACGGCCTGCGCCTGTTCGAGGACCACAGCTTCGACATCGCGATCCTGTCGCAAACGCTGCAGACGATCCACCAGACGGCCGCGATTCTGCGCGAAACGGCGCGGGTCGGGCGTGAATGCATCGTGTCGTTCCCGAACTTCGGCTACTGGGCGCACCGGCTGTCGGTGCTGAACGGCCGGATGCCGGTATCGAAGTCGCTGCCGTACCAGTGGCACAACACACCGAACGTGCGGGTGCTGACGATCGAGGATTTCGAGGCGCTGGCGCCCGAAGTGGGCGTGACGATCCTCGACCGCGTCGTGCTGCACGAAGGCCAGCCGATTCGATGGGGAGCGAACTGGCGTGGTAGTCTTGCTGTCTATCGCGTCAAGCGCAGCTGAGCCGGCGGGCCGTTGACGGACGCCGACGGCCCGCACGCACGTGCGGCCGCGCTCCTGTGCTACCCGCGCCGCCTGCGCTGCCGCCGCAATCAGTCAACGCTACCCAGTTCCAGCCCATGTCGAAAACGCCACACGAGGCGCCCGCACTCACCGCTCACGAGGAGCACCCCGGCTGGCGAGCCTATCTGAACACGCACATGCTGATCTGCGTGTTCCTCGGCTTCACGTCGGGGCTGCCCCTGTTCACGCTCGTCTACCTCGTGCAGGCATGGCTGCGCTCCGAGGGCGTGAACCTGAAGGAAATCGGCCTGTTCGCGCTGATCCAGTTCCCGTATACGTGGAAGTTCCTGTGGGCGCCGCTGATGGACCGCTACATCCCGCGCCTGCCCGGCTGGCGGCCGGGCCGCCGGCGCGGCTGGCTGCTGCTCACGCAGTTGCTGGTCGCCGGCGCGATCGCCGCGCTCGGCTTCGTGTCGCCGCGCGACTCGATCTGGACTGTGGCCGCGCTCACGACGCTCGTCGCGTTCTTCGGCGCGAGCGCCGACATCGTGATCGACGCGTACCGCCGCGAACTGCTGCGCGACACCGAGCAGGGCCTCGGCAACGCGGTGCACGTGAACGCGTACAAGCTCGCCGCGCTGATCCCCGGTTCGCTCGCGCTGATCCTGTCCGACCACCTGCCGTGGGACGCCGTGTTCGCGATCACCGGGGCGTTCATGCTGCCGGGCATCCTGATGACGCTCGTCGTGCGCGAGCCCGAAGTGGTCGGCACGCCGCCGCGCAACCTGCGCGACGCGATCGTGCTGCCGTTCCGCGAATTCATCCAGCGCGACGGCTGGGCCGGCGCGCTGCTCGTCATCGCGTTCATCTTCCTGTTCAAGATCGGCGACACGATGGCCACCACGCTGTCGACGTCGTTCTTCCTCGACATCGGATTCTCGCGCACCGAGATCGGCATCGTCGCGAAAACCACCGCGCTCGTCGCGAGCGTCGCCGGCGGCATCATCGGCGGCATCTGGCTCGTGAAGATCGGCATCGGCCGCGGGCTGTGGATCTTCGGCGCGCTGCAGATGGTGTCGACGCTCGGCTTCGCGTGGCTCGCGCAGCTCGGCCCCGGCTCGCCGGTGCTCGCGGTACTCTACGACTTCACGGTCGCAGCCAGCCACGCGCTCGCGTCGTTCATGTCGGTGTTCGGTGTCGAGATCACGCCAAGGCTGAGCCCGATGACCGTCGCGCTCGCGATCGTCTACGGCTTCGAAACCTTCACGACCGGCCTGACGATGGCTGCGTTCGTCGCGTATATCGCGAGCACGACCGACCCGCGCTATACGGCCACGCAGTTCGCGCTGTTCACGAGCCTCGCGTCGGTGCCGCGCACGCTGGCCTCGGCCGCGAGCGGCTTCGTCGTCGCTAAGATCGGCTGGTACGACTATTTCATCGTGTGTACCGCGCTCGCGATTCCCGGCATGCTGCTGCTGTTCAAGATCGCGCCGTGGAACGGTGCCGCACGTAACGGCGAGGCCAGCCGTGCGCAGTGACAGCCTGCACCGCGTCGCGCACGCGGCGGCCTCGCTGAGCATCGGCGCCGCGGCACTCGTCGCGACGTTCGCGCACGCGTCCGACACCGCCGCGACCGCAACGGGCTCCGCGCCGGCTGCCGCACCCGCTACGCCGCCCGCGCCGGCGACTTCCGCCGCCCCCGTCGCGCCGCCCGCCGCCGAAGCCGCGCAGCCGACCGGCGCCGCCGCGCCGGCAAAGGCGTATGCGCAGACGCAGCAGCAGCAGGTCCGCTACGGCAACGCGATCGCGTTCCGCACGCTGATCCCGTCGCCGCTGCTCGAGCAGCTCACCGCGAACGAATACGCGCAGATCGTGCAAGCCGCCGCCGACAGCAACCGGTTGCTGCCCGCGAACCAGCCGCGCGTGAAGCGCCTGCGCGCGATCGTCGCGAAGCTCGCGCCGTATTCGGTGAAGTGGAACGATCGCGTGAAGAACTGGACGTGGGACGTCAACGCGATCCGCTCGCGCGACATCCGCCTGACCTGTCTGCCGGGCGGCAAGGTGCTCGTGTACGGCGGCATGCTCGACCGTGTGCGCCTGAACGACGACGAGCTCGGCGTCCTGCTCGCGCACGGCATCGCGCACGCGCTGCGCGAACACGCGCGCAGCAACTTCAGCGCAACGTCGCAGACGTCGCTGCGTGCGGCCGCGCTGCCGCCGCTGTTCGGCGTCGGCGATCCGCTGCCGCAGGCGCTGAATCTCGGCGAGCGCCTGCAGTCGCTTCACTACGAACCGACCGACGAGACCGAAGCCGACGTGATCGGCGGCGACATCGCCGCACGCGCGGGCTTCGATCCGCGCGCCGCGATCACGCTGTGGGACAAGCTCGCGGTCGCGACGCGTGCGAACAAGGCAACGGGCTTCATCTACACGCACCCGTACAGCACCGCGCGGCGCCAGGACCTGCTGAACCGGCTGTCCGACCTGATGCCGCTGTATGCGAAGGCGACCGGCAAGCGGGTCGACTCGCTGCCCGACTATGCGGGCATCAGCGCGCAGCGGCGCAAGGTCGCGCGGCGCTGAGCGCCGCCGCGTGACCTCGCACGCTATGCGTCCGCGTCGGCCATCGCCGGGCGCACGGCGCTGTCACGCATCCAGCGCACATCGTCTCCGGGGCTGCGGCCGAACAACCGCTTGAACTCGCGACTGAACTGCGACGCGCTCGCATAGCCGACGCGTGCGGCCGCCGCGCCGGCGCCCAGCCCGTCGCGCACCATCATCAGCCGCGCCTGGTGCAGCCGCGCGGCCTTCACATACTGCATCGGCGAGGTCGCCGTCACATGCTTGAACTGCGCGTGAAATACCGCGAGGCTCATCCCGGCTTCGCGGGCGAGCGTCTCGACGTCGAGATCGGCCTTCAGCTCCGCATGGATGCGCCGCAACGCCTTCGCGATGCGGCCGAAATGATGCTGCTGCACGAGCGCCGCACGCATCGCGTCGCCCTGCTCGCCGGTCAGCACGCGATACGCGATCTCGCGCATGATCGCCGGCCCCAGCACGCGCGTGTCGTGCGGCGACGCGAGTGCTTCGAGCAACCGCACGACCGCATCGGCCAGCGGCGCATCGAGCGGCGTCGAATAGACGCCGAGCGGCTCGCTGATCGCCGCGCCGAGCGCCTCGTCGAGCAGGATCGCGAGCTCGGCGATCACGGCGAGATCCACGCGGATCGAGATCGCGAGAAACGGCTCGTCCCTGCTCGCGAAGGTTTCGCATTCGAACGGCAGCGGCACCGACAGCACCAGGTATTGCTGCGCGTCGTACACGAACGAGCGGTCGCCGAGATAGCCGAGCTTGCGGCCCTGGCACACGACGATGATGCTCGGCTCGTACAGCACGGGCATGCGCGGCGCGGGACGGCTCACGCGAAACAAGCGCACGCCGTCGAGCGCCGCGAGCGTGTCGCCCTCGTTCGGCGCGAGGCGCGTGTGCAGCTCGATCATGCGGCGCTGCACGCGGTCGCCCGAGTCGGCAAAAAGGGGCTGGAAGCTCATCTACGTGGTCCTGTCCGGCAAGAGAATCTGGCTCGCAATTTAGCACCTCGAACGCGTTTTGACGGGCGTTCGCGCGCAATTCAAGAGGAATAGGCAAATCTTCCAGACCTTCATGTATTTCGCCGCGGCGGTGCGCTCCTTACGATAGGCACCTGTCTCGCCGCATCGCCACATGATGCGACGGCAGTCTGTTTCGCCGGATCTTTTCCGGACAAGGAGCCTTTGCATGAGCACGACCTATGCCTACGCGGCGACCGATTCGCAATCGCCGCTCGCCCCGTTCGAATTCCAGCGTCGCGCGCTGCGCGACCTCGACGTCCAGATCGACGTCCTCTACTGCGGCGTCTGCCACTCCGATCTTCACCAGGCGCGCAACGAATGGCGCAACACGATCTACCCGGTCGTGCCGGGCCATGAAATCGTCGGCCGCGTGACCGCGACCGGCCCGCAGGTGTCGCGCTTCAAGGTCGGCGAGCTGGTCGGCGTCGGCTGTCTCGTCGATTCGTGCCGCACCTGCGCGAGCTGCGAAGAAGGCCTCGAGCAGTATTGCGAGAACGGCTTCGTCGGCACCTACAACGGCCAGGACCGCGTGACGGGCGACATCACGTACGGCGGCTATTCGACGCAGCTCGTCGTCGACGAGGCGTTCGTGCTGCGCGTGCCGGACACGCTCGACCCGGCCGGCGCGGCGCCGCTGCTGTGCGCGGGGATCACGACCTACTCGCCGCTGCGGCAGTGGAACGTGGGCCCCGGCAAGAAGGTCGGGATCGTCGGTCTCGGCGGCCTCGGCCACATGGGCGTGAAGCTGGCGCGCGCGATGGGCGCGCACGTCGTGCTGTTCACGACGTCGCCGTCGAAGATCGAGGACGGCAAGCGGCTCGGCGCGCATGAAGTGGTGATCTCGAAGGACGAAGCGCAGATGAACGCGCACCTGAACAGCTTCGACTTCATCCTGAACACGGTCGCCGCGCAGCACGACCTGAACCCGTTCCTGCACCTGCTGAAGCGCGACGGCACGATGACGCTCGTCGGCGCACCGGAGCACGATCACCCGTCGCCGCAGGTGTTCAACCTGATCTTCAAGCGCCGCCGCCTCGCGGGCTCGCTGATCGGCGGGATCGCGGAAACGCAGGAAATGCTCGATTTCTGCGCGGAGCACGGCATCACGTCGGATATCGAAACGATTCCGATGCAGCAGATCAACGCCGCCTACGAGCGGATGCTGAAGAGCGACGTGAAGTACCGGTTCGTGATCGACATGGCGTCGATCAAGCAGTAAGCGCCGCTTCAAGCGAAACGGGCCGCATGTTCGACATGCGGCCCGTGTTGCATTCGGCAGCTACGCGCGTGGCGCAGCGCCGGCCATCACTTCTTGTAGTCGTAGTCGATCGTCAGCGGCGCATGGTCGCTGAACTTGATGTCCTTGAAGATCGACGTGCTTTTCGCGGTACCGGCCACGCCCGGCGTCGCGATCTGGTAATCGATCCGCCACCCGACGTTCTTCGCATACGCCTGGCCGCGGTTGCTCCACCACGTGTACTGCTCGGCGCGCGGGTCGAGCGTGCGAAACACGTCGACGTAGCCGACGTCGTCGAACAGCTTCGTGAGCCACTCGCGCTCTTCCGGCAGGCAGCCCGAGTTCTTCTGGTTGCTCTTCCAGTTCTTGATGTCGATTTCCTTGTGGACGATGTTCACGTCGCCGCACAGGATCACCTCGCGCTTCTTCTTCAGCGCGGCGAGGTGCGGCATGAATTCGTCCATGAAGCGGTACTTCGCCTGCTGGCGCTCCTCGCCGCTCGAGCCGGACGGCACGTACACCGACACGACCGACAGCTTGCCGTAGCGCGCCTCGACGTAGCGTCCTTCGGGGTCGAATTCGCTGCTGCCGAAGCCGATGATCACGTCATCGGGTTCGTGGCGGCTGTACACGCCCGCGCCGCTGTAGCCCTTCTTCTCGGCGTGGTGGAAATAGCTCTTGAAGCCGTGCGGCTCGACGAATTCGGCCGGCAGGTCGTCGGCCGATACCTTGATTTCCTGCACGCACACGCAATCGGCGTTCTGTTCGCCGAGCCAGTCGAAGAAGCCCTTCTTCGCGGCGGAGCGGATGCCGTTCAGGTTGGCGGTAATCACTCGCATCATGTCGGGTTCCGTTCAGTTCGATATTTTTACAGGGTGGCAGCTTAACGGATCTTCACGCCTTCGAGCTCGGGCTTCGGCGGCGGGAATTCCAGCTTCATGTCGGTCATCGTGCGCAGCAGCAGCTCCGCGATCATCACGTTGCGGTGCGTCTTCGAATTCGCCGGGATCACGTACCACGGCGCATGCTCGACCGACGTCGCGGCAAGCGCGTCGCGGTACGCGGACTGGTACGCGTCCCAGTGCTTGCGCGCGTCGAGATCGGAGATGTCGAATTTCCAGTGCTTGGTCGGGTCGTCGATACGCGCCTGCAGCCGCGCGCGCTGCTCGTCCTTCGAGATGTGCAGGAAGCACTTGATGATGGTCGTGCCGTTCTCGGACAGCATCGTCTCGAAATCGCGGATCTGCCGGTAGCGGCGCTCGCACTCCTTGTCGCCGATCGCGCCGAGCACGCGCGGCACCAGCACGTCTTCGTAGTGGCTGCGGTTGAAGATCGCGAGCTCGCCCGCGGCCGGCACCTGTGCATGCACGCGCCACAGGAAGTCGTGCGCGGCCTCGATCGGCGTCGGCGCCTTGAACGGCACGATGCGCAGGCCGAGCGGATCGACGTCGCGGAACACCGCGCGCACGGTGCCGTCCTTGCCGCTCGTGTCCATCCCCTGCAGCACGAGCAGCACGCGCTTCTTCTGCTGCGTGTGCAGGCGCTCCTGCTGGACGTCGAGCTCGGTCGACACGGCCGACAGCCGTTCGCGGTCGGCGTCCTTCGAGCCGGACGAAAACGGCTTCGCGGCCGGGTCGAACGCATCGAGCTTGAATGCGGCGGCTTCCTTCTCGCGCGTGCTGTAAGGCACGCGGAAATCGTCGAGCGTCGGTTGTTTCGCCATTCGTTCCTCCGTTGGACGGTGTGGTGCATACGATAACGCATCCGCCAAACGCAACGGGCCGCCCCGAACTGGTTCGGAGCGGCCCGTCGTCAAGCGCGGTTCAGGCGCGCGGTCATGCTCAGCCGAGCTTCTTCTTCAGCAGTTCGTTGACCTGCTGCGGATTGGCCTTGCCCTTGGTCGCCTTCATCGCCTGGCCGATCAGCGCGTTGAACGCCTTTTCCTTGCCCGCGCGGAATTCCTCGACCGACTTCGCGTTCGCCGCGAGCACTTCGTCGATGATGGCTTCCAGCGCGCCGGTGTCGGAGATCTGCTTGAGCCCCTTCGCGTCGATGATGCGGTCGGCCGCGCCTTCGTCGGTCGCCTTCTCGTCCCAGATCGCCGCGAAGATTTCCTTCGCGATCTTGTTCGAGATCGTGCCGTCGGCGATGCGCTGCAGCAACAGCGCGAGCTGCGCGGCCGACACGGGGATCGCGTCGATCTCGATGCCGTCGCGGTTCAGCTGCGACGACACGTCGCCCATCAGCCAGTTCGCGACGATCTTCGCGTTTGCCGCACCGGCCTTCGCGACCACCGATTCGAAATACGCGGCCATCGCCTTGCTCGACGTCAGCACGCCCGCGTCGTACGCGGACACGCCGTACTCGTCGGCGAAGCGCTGCTGCATCGCGGCCGGCAGTTCGGGCATGCCGGACTGCACGCGCTCGATCCAGTCCTGGCCGATCACGAGCGGCATCAGGTCGGGGTCGGGGAAGTAACGGTAGTCGTGCGCGTCTTCCTTGCTGCGCATCGAGCGCGTCTCGCGCTTGTCCGGATCGTACAGGCGCGTTTCCTGCACGACTTCGCCGCCGTCCTCGATCAGCTCGATCTGGCGACGGACTTCGTAGTTGATCGCTTCCTCGAGGAACCGGAACGAGTTCAGGTTCTTGATTTCCGCGCGCGTGCCGAACTTCTCCTGGCCGACCGGGCGCACCGACACGTTCGCATCGCAGCGGAACGAGCCTTCCTGCATGTTGCCGTCGCAGATGCCGAGCCACACGACGAGGCCGTGCAGCGCCTTCGCGTAGGCGACGGCCTCGGCCGCGCTGCGCATTTCCGGCTCGGTGACGATCTCGAGCAGCGGCGTGCCCGCGCGGTTCAGGTCGATCCCGGTCATCCCGGCGAAGTCTTCATGCAGCGACTTGCCCGCATCTTCCTCGAGGTGCGCGCGGGTCAGGTTGACCGTCTTCTCGTACGCGGCCTTGCCGGCCTTCTCGTTGGCGGGCACCTGGATCGTGATCTGGCCGCCCTGCACGACCGGAATCTCGTACTGGCTGATCTGATAGCCCTTCGGCAGATCGGGGTAGAAATAATTCTTGCGTGCGAAGATGCTGCGCGGCGCGATGGTCGAGCCGATCGCGAGGCCGAAGCGGATCGCCCGCTCGACCGCGCCGCGGTTCAGCACCGGCAGCACGCCCGGCAGCGCCAGGTCGACCGGGCAGGCCTGCGTGTTCGGCTCGGCGCCGAACTGCGTCGATGCGCCCGAGAAAATCTTCGAGACGGTCGACAGTTGCGCGTGCGTCTCGAGACCGATGACGACTTCCCATTGAGTAGCCATATGCTTACACCCCCGCCGGAACTTGCTTGTGCCAGTCGGTCGCGCGCTGGAACGCGTCGGCGACCTGCAGCATCCGGGCTTCGTTGAAATAGTTGCCGATGATCTGCAGGCCGACCGGGCGCTTCGCGTTCGCGCCCGCGCCGAAGCCGCACGGCACGCTCATGCCGGGCAGGCCCGCGAGGCTCACCGACAGCGTGTAGATATCCGCGAGATACATCTGCACCGGATCGTCGCCCTTCGCGCCGAGATCCCATGCGACCGTCGGCGACGCCGGGCCCATGATCACGTCGCAGGACTTGAACGCTTCCTGGAAATCGTTCGCGATGATGCGGCGGATCTTCTGCGCCTGCAGGTAGTACGCGTCGTAGTAGCCGTGCGACAGCACGTACGCGCCGACCAGGATGCGGCGCTTCACCTCGGGGCCGAAGCCTTCGGCACGCGACTTCTTGTACATGTCGAGCAGGTCGCCGTACTGCGCGGCGCGATGGCCGAAGCGCACGCCGTCGAAACGCGACAGGTTCGACGATGCTTCCGCCGGCGCGATCACGTAGTACACGGGGATCGACAGCTCCGTCTTCGGCAGCGACACCGGCACGAGCGTCGCGCCGAGCGCTTCATACTGCTTCAGTGCCGCGTCGATCGTCGCGCGCACGTCGTCGGCGAGGCCTTCGCCGAAATACTCGTTCGGCAAACCGATGCGCAGGCCCGCGAGCGGCTTGCCCGCGTCGTTGCCGGCCGCCCACGGCTGGCCGAGGTGGCGCGTGAAGTCTTCGTCGTCGCGCTCGAGGCTCGTCGAGTCGCGCTCGTCGAAGCCGGCCATCGCGTTCAGCAGCAGCGCGCAGTCGGACGCGCTCTGCGCCATCGGGCCGCCCTGGTCGAGCGACGACGCGAACGCGATCATCCCGTAGCGCGACACGCGGCCGTAGGTCGGCTTGATGCCCGTCACGCCCGCGAACGACGCGGGCTGGCGGATCGAGCCGCCGGTGTCGGTGCCGGTCGCGGCCGGCGCGAGACGCGCGGCGACGGCGGCCGAGCTGCCGCCCGAGCTGCCGCCCGGCACCGCGTTGGTGTCCCACGGGTTCTTCACCGCGCCGAACGCCGAATTCTCGTTCGACGAGCCCATCGCGAACTCGTCCATGTTGGTCTTGCCGAGCGTGACCATGCCGGCCGCCTGCAGGCGGGCGACGACGGTCGCGTCGAACGGGCTCTCGTAATTCGCGAGCATCTTCGAGCCGGCGGTCGAGCGCCAGCCGCGCGTGACGAAGACGTCCTTGTGCGCGATCGGCAGGCCGGTGAGCGCGCCGCCCGCGCCGCGCGCGAGCTCCGCGTCGGCGGCTTTCGCCTGCGCGAGGGTCAGATCGGCATCGACGTGGACGAACGCGTTCAGGTCGCGTGCGGCGTCGATCCGTTTCAGGTAGTGCTGCGCGAGCTCGACGGCCGAGCATTCCTTGGCGGCGAGCGCGGCGCGCAGTTCGGTCAGGCTTTTTGCGTGCATTGAGTGGTTTTCCTGGGAATTCTGGGTGGCGCGCGGCGCAGGGCGGCCGGCGCGCTTGTCATCGAATGCTTACTCGATCACCTTCGGCACGAGATAGAGGCCGTCCTGGACGGCCGGCGCCGGACGCTGGTTGTCGTCGCGATTGACGACTTCCGTCACGGCGTCGTCGCGCAGGCGCTGCGCGACTTCCTGGATCTGTTCGATCGGGTGGGCAAGCGGCGCGATGCCGGCGGTATCGACCGCCTGCATCTGCTCGACGAGGCCGAAGAATTCATTGAGCTGGCCGAGCATGTGCTCGGCGTCGGCGTCGGCCATTTCGAGTCGCGCCAGGTGCGCGATGCGTTTCACATCGGTCAGGGTCAGGGCCATGCGATCACCGGAAAAACAAGGCTGCGCAGCGCATCGAAAGCAGCACTGCGGCGGGGGGTTGGAGGGTGCGATCCCACCCTCAAAAATCGGGGCCGAAGCGGCAAAAATACCGCCCGTTTCGATTCAAATACCGAGAAATTATAAGGTATCATTACGCGTTCGACCCAAACCCGGCAGCCTTTTCCCGCACCGTTTCGCCCCGCTTCGGCAAGCCGTGCGTGCATCGTGCGATCCCCGGTAGACATCACTCGCAGCTTCGTGCGCCGCGGCGGCCGCTTCCGCCACGCTTCCCGAGGCTGTTATTTTTTCCGCTGCCGCCCTCAGCGCTCGCTATGCAGGGCCGGCCCAGAGCGAAACAGGATTCTGAATGTTCGGTTTTTTGCGCAGCTACTTCTCCAACGATCTCGCGATCGACCTCGGCACCGCAAACACCCTGATCTACATGCGCGGCAAGGGCATCGTGCTCGATGAGCCGTCCGTCGTGTCGATCCGCCAAGAAGGCGGCCCCAACGGCAAGAAGACGATCCAGGCGGTCGGCAAGGAAGCCAAGCAGATGCTCGGCAAGGTGCCGGGCAACATCGAGGCGATCCGCCCGATGAAGGACGGCGTGATCGCCGACTTCACCGTCACCGAGCAGATGATCAAGCAGTTCATCAAGACCGCTCACGAATCGCGCATGTTCTCGCCGTCGCCGCGCATCATCATCTGCGTGCCGTGCGGCTCGACCCAGGTCGAGCGCCGCGCGATCAAGGAAGCCGCACACGGCGCCGGCGCATCGCAGGTCTACCTGATCGAGGAGCCGATGGCGGCCGCGATCGGCGCAGGCCTGCCGGTGTCGGAAGCCACCGGCTCGATGGTCGTCGACATCGGCGGCGGCACGACCGAAGTCGGCGTGATCTCGCTCGGCGGCATCGTGTACAAGGGTTCGGTCCGCGTCGGCGGCGACAAGTTCGACGAGGCGATCGTCAACTACATCCGCCGCAACTACGGGATGCTGATCGGCGAACAGACCGCCGAGGCGATCAAGAAGGAAATCGGCTCCGCGTTCCCGGGCTCCGAAGTCAAGGAAATGGAAGTGAAGGGCCGCAACCTGTCGGAAGGCATCCCGCGCAGCTTCACGATCTCCAGCAACGAAATCCTCGAAGCGCTGACCGATCCGCTGAACCAGATCGTGTCGTCGGTGAAGATCGCCCTCGAACAGACGCCGCCGGAACTCGGCGCCGACATCGCCGAGCGCGGGATGATGCTGACGGGCGGCGGTGCGCTGCTGCGCGACCTCGACCGCCTGCTCGCGGAAGAAACCGGCCTGCCGGTGCTCGTCGCCGAAGATCCGCTCACCTGCGTCGTGCGCGGTTCGGGCATGGCGCTCGAGCGCATGGACAAGCTGGGCAGCATCTTCTCGTACGAGTGATCGCCTAAGCAGTCCCGTTTGACATGACGCACCCGCGGCGTGGCCGGATCGCTCGTTCAGAACGAACCGCCGCGCCGTTTGCGCGTCTGAGCATCATTTAACCGATCACACGCGCCCGGCGCCGACCATGGAATACAGTCCGCCGCCCCTCTTCAAGCAAGGTCCGCCCGCGCTCGCGCGGCTCATCTTCTTCGTCGCCCTCGCCATCGCGCTCCTCGTGTCGGACGCGCGCTTCAGCACGCTCGAAATCGTGCGCGGCGTGCTCGGCACCGTGCTCTATCCGCTGCAGCGCGCGGCGCTCGTGCCGCGCGACCTGTTCATGGGCGCGGCCGACATCGCCGTCACTGGCGCATCGCTGCGCCACGAGAACGACGATCTCCGCAAACGCAACCTGCAGCTGTCCACGCAGGCCAACCAGGCCGCCGTGCTCACGCAGGAAAACGCGCACCTGCGCGCGGTGCTCGAGTTGCGCCAGCACATCGCGACGCAATCGACGCCGGTCGAGATCCAGTACGACACGAGCGATCCGTTCACGCAGAAGATCGTGATCGGGCAAGGTTCGCAACAGGGCATCCAGAACGGCTCGCCGGTCGTCAGCGAAGACGGCGTGGTCGGCCAGGTCACGCGCGTGTTCCCGCTGCAGGCCGAAGTCACGCTGATCACCGACCGCGATCTCGCGATTCCCGTGCAGGTGCTGCGCACCGGCCTGCGCAGCGTGATCTACGGCACGCCGAAGGGCGATTCGCTCGACCTGCGCTTCGTGCCGACGAGCGCGGATCTCGTCGCCGGCGACGAGCTCGTCACGAGCGGCCTCGACGGCGTCTATCCGCCCGGCCTGCCGGTAGCGAAGGTCGCGCGCGTCGACAAGCTCGCCGATACCGCCTTCGCACGCGTGACCTGCGCGCCGGTCGCCGCCGTGCGCGGCGCGCGCCAGATGCTCGTGCTGCATTACCAGAACGACATCCCGCCGCGCCCGGTCGAGCCCGATCCGGCTGCCGACAAGAACGCGAAGGGCAAGAAAGGCGCGAAAGCCGCCGCGAAGGGCGAGAAAGCCGACAAGGCCGACGCGAACGCGAAGCCGGCCGCCGCGGCCCAGCCCGCCGCGAAGCCTGCGCCGGCGGCGCCCGCCGCCCCGGCCAAGCCGGCCGCCGCGCCCGCGAAGCCCGCCGCCGGGCAACCAGGAGCCCAGCGATGAACCGCCCGCAATACATCCTGCAGCCGGTCAATCCGTACTTCATCGTCTTCAGCCTCGCCGCCGCGTTCCTGCTGAACCTGATGCCGTGGGGCCGCCTGCCCGGCGTGCCCGACTTCGTCGCGCTCGTGCTGCTGTTCTGGAACATCCACCAGCCGCGCAAGGTCGGGATGGGCGTCGCGTTCGCGCTCGGCATCCTGATGGACGTGCATGACGCGGGGCTGCTCGGCGAGCACGCGCTCGCCTATACGCTGCTGTCGTACGGCGCGATCACGATCCACCGCCGCGTGCTGTGGATGCCGATCGGCGTGCAGGTGCTGTATGTCACACCGCTGCTCGTCGTCGCGCAGCTCGTGCCGTTCGTGATCCGTCTCGTGATGGGCGCCGCGTTCCCCGGCTGGCGCTATCTCGTCGACGGTTTCGTCGAAGCCGCGCTGTGGCCGATCGCGAGCCACCTGCTGCTGATGCCGCAGCGCCGTCCGGTCGATCCGGACGATACGCGCCCCATCTGAGCCGGACCGACCTTGAATACCCGCCGCCCCCACGCCCGTTGCACGCCGCGTTCCGGGGCGGCACCTCGCCCGCCTGCGCGCGGGTCGGATTGCCCCTAACCGCATGACCGAATTCAACGACACCCAACAGCAGCTCTCGAAGTTCCGCCTGCGCGTCGCGGCGGCGGGCGTGTTCGTGTTCGTCTGCTTCGGGCTGCTCGCGAGCCGCTTCTTCTACCTGCAATTGATGCAGCACGGCAAATACGCGCTGCAGGCCGAGGAAAACCGCATCTCGGTCGCGCCGATCGTGCCGAACCGCGGGATCATCACCGACCGCAACGGCGTGATCCTCGCGAAGAACTATTCGGCCTACACGCTCGAGATCACGCCGTCGAAGCTCGACGACACGCTCGACAACACGATCGACAAGCTGTCCGAGATCATCCCGATCGACGCCCGCGACCGCCGCCGCTTCAAGAAGCTGCAGGAAGACTCGAAGAACTTCGAGAGCCTGCCGATCCGCACGCGGCTCACCGACGCGGAAGTCGCGCGCTTCACCGCGCAGCGCTTCCGCTTCCCCGGCGTCGACGTGCGCGCGCGGCTGTTCCGGCAATACCCGCTCGGCATGACGGCCGCGCACGTGATCGGCTATATCGGCCGGATCTCGAAGCGCGACCAGGATCGTATCGACGCGATGAGCGACGAGAACGACAGCGATCAGGAAAACTACGATCCGCGCCGCGATGCGAACAACTACAAGGGCACCGACTACATCGGCAAGATCGGCGTCGAGCAGAGCTACGAAGCCGAGCTGCACGGGCTGACGGGCTTCGAGGAAGTCGAAGTGACGGCCGGCGGCCGGCCGGTGCGCACGCTGTCGCGCACGCAGGCGACACCCGGCAACAACCTCGTGCTGTCGCTCGACATCGGGCTGCAGCAGGTCGCCGAGCAGGCGTTCGCCGGCAAGCGCGGCGCGCTCGTCGCGATCGAGCCGAAGACGGGCGACGTGCTCGCGTTCGTGTCGTCGCCGAGCTTCGACCCGAACTCGTTCGTCGACGGCATCGACCAGCAGACCTGGGACGAGCTGAACAACTCGCCCGACAAGCCGCTCCTCAACCGCCCCCTGCACGGCACCTACCCGCCCGGCTCGACGTACAAGCCGTTCATGGCGCTCGCGGGCCTGACGCTCGGCAAGCGCACGCCGGGCTGGGGCTTCCAGGATCCCGGCTACTTCACGTTCGGCGGCCACACGTTCCGCAACGACGTGCGCTCCGGCCAGGGCTGGGTCGACATGAACAAGGCGATCATGGTGTCGAACGACACCTACTTCTACATGCTCGCGCGCGACCTCGGCGTGAACTCGATCGCGAACTTCATGAAGCCGTTCGGCTTCGGCCAGATCACCGGGATCGACATCCAGGGCGAGGCGCGCGGGATCCTGCCGTCGACCGACTGGAAGAAGAAGGCGTTCAAGAAGGCCGCGCAGCAGAAGTGGTTCGACGGCGAGACGATCAGCCTCGGGATCGGCCAGGGCTACAACTCGTTCACGATCCTGCAGCTCGCGCACGCGACCGCGACGCTCGCGAACAACGGCGTCGTGATGAAGCCTCACCTCGTGAAGGAGGTCGAGGATCCGATCACGCGCGGGCGTCACCTGACCGTGCCGAAGGAAAGCGAAGTGATCCCGCTCAAGCAGGCCGACATCGACGTCGTGAAACGCGGGATGGAGAACGTGATCGAGAACCCGTCCGGCACCGCATACAAGGTGTTCCGCGGCGCGCCGTACCTCGCCGCCGGCAAGACCGGTACCGCGCAGGTGTTCTCGCTGCAGGGCTCGAACTACAAGGGCCACCTGCTCGCCGAGCACCTGCGCGACCACGCGCTGTTCATCGCGTATGCACCGGTCGACCATCCGCAGATCGCCGTCGCGCTGGTCGTCGAGAACGGCGGCTGGGGCGCGCAGGCCGCGGGCCCGATCGCGCGCCGCGTGCTCGACTACTACCTGGTCGAGCGCCAGAACCCGAAGAACGAGGCCGCGGCCGTGGCGGCCGCCGCGTCGGCGACCGAACCCATCAGCGCGCCGGTGATTGGCGACGCGAACAAGCCCGCCGCCGTCGCGGCCGGCTTCACGGCGCTGCCGCAGCCGGTCGTGCCGACCGCGGCCAGCGCGGCAGATGCGGCATCGGCTGCATCGGCTGCATCGGCTGCGTCGGCCGCCAGCGCGGCCCAGCCGGCCGACGCGAGCGCCGCGGCGCCGCGGGCCGCGAGCCTGCCGCCGATCCGGCGCCCGCACCGGCCGCGCCGGCCTGCCAGCGATGCGCAGCCGCTCGTCGCCACGCCGCGGGACGACAACCACCGTGCGACGGCCCCCGCGAAAGCCGCGGACGCCGGCACCGCTCATTAACGGAGAAAGGCATGCAATTCGACAAGCGCGCCTGGCTCGACAAGATCAAGCAGATGTTCGCGGGCTTCGACCGCCCGCTCGCCCTCATCGTGTTCCTGCTGCTGTGCGTCGGCATCGTCACGCTGTACAGCGCGGCGATCGACATGCCGGGCCGCGTCGAGGACCAGTTGCGCAACATCCTGCTGACGTTCGTGCTGATGTGGGTGATCGCCAACATCCCGCCGACCACGCTGATGCGCTTCGCGGTCCCGCTCTACACGTTCGGGGTCGCGCTGCTGATCGCCGTCGCGCTGTTCGGGATGACCAAGAAAGGCGCGAAGCGCTGGCTGAACGTTGGCGTCGTGATCCAGCCGTCCGAAATCCTCAAGATCGCGACACCGCTGATGCTCGCGTGGTACTACCAGCGCCGCGAAGGCGGACTGCGCTGGTACGACTTCCTCGCCGCGTTCGGGATCCTGATGGTGCCGGTCGGGCTGATCGCGAAGCAGCCCGACCTCGGCACGGGCCTGCTCGTGTTCGCGGCCGGCTTCTTCGTGATCTACCTCGCCGGCCTGTCGTTCAAGCTGATCGTGCCGGTGCTCGTCGCCGGCGTGATCGCGGTCGGCTCGATCGCCGTGTTCGAGGAGCGCATCTGCCAGCCCGAAGTGCAGTGGCCGCTGATGCATGATTACCAGAAGCACCGCGTGTGCACGCTGCTCGACCCGACCTCCGACCCGCTCGGCAAGGGCTTCCACACGATCCAGGCCGTGATCGCGATCGGCTCGGGCGGCGTGCTCGGCAAGGGCTACCTGAAAGGCACGCAGGCGCACCTCGAATTCATTCCGGAAAAGCACACCGACTTCATCTTCGCGGTGTTCTCGGAGGAATGGGGGCTCGTCGGCGGGCTCGTGCTGCTGACGCTGTACATGGCGCTGATCGCGCGCGGGCTCTACATCGCCGCGCAGGGCGCGACGCTGTTCGGCCGCCTGCTCGCGGGCTCGCTCACGCTCGCGTTCTTCGTCTATGCGTTCGTCAACATCGGGATGGTGAGCGGCGTGCTGCCGGTCGTCGGCGTGCCGTTGCCGTTCATGAGCTACGGCGGCACCGCGCTCGCGACCCTCGGCATTGCGATCGGGATGATCATGAGCGTCGGGCGGCAGCGGCGGCTGATGAAGAGCTGACCGCGCGGCCCGCATCGCGGTCAAGGAACACGGCGCCCCAGGGCGCCGTTTTTCATGGGGCGGACCGAACGCCGCGTGCGCTCACAGCGGCGGCGCATGCGGGCCGCCCGGCTCCGCTCCGCTGCCCGATGCCGGCCCCTGCGACTTCAGCCGCGCGCTCAGCTCCTTGAATTTCAGCCCGGCCGTCTCGTCGCCCTGCGCGGCCGCCGCCGCGTAATACGCCCGCGCGATGTTCAGGTTCTGCGCGACGCCGTCGCCGCCGCGCTCGTAGAACGACGCGGTCACGTACTGCGCGGTCGGCTCGCCCGCGTCGGCGGCCTGCTTGTACCACGCGAACGCCTGCCGGTTGTCGCGCGGCGTGCCGCGCCCGTCGAGGAACTGGTTCGCGAGCGACAGCGCGGCCTGCACGTGCCCCTGTTTCGCCGCGCGCAGGAACCAGCGGTGCGCTTCGGCCGGATTGCGCGCGACGAACTCGCCGTCGTCGAACATCCGGCCGTACACGTACTGCGCATGCGACATGTTCGCGTCGGCCGCGCGCTTCAGCCAGCGCAATCCTTCGTCGACGTTCGCGGTCACGCCTTCGCCCGTCAGCAGCATCATCGCGTAGTTGAATTGCGCGAGACGATCGCCGCGCTCGGCCGCGTCGTGGAACTGCACCAGCGCCGCACGAAAATCGCCGGCGTTGTAGTCGGCGACCGCCGACTGCGTCTCGCGCGACGGATCGGGCTTCGCTTGCGGCGCACCCTGCGCGGCCGCCGCGATACACAGGGCCCACAGGCCGAACATCACACCGATCCGCGCGCGCCCGCGGCACGCGCCGTCTGCGCCGTTCATGACCGCACCTCCTGCAGCGCCTGCCGCGTCGCGCGCAACAGCCAGCTCACGTCTGCCGATACCGTGATCATCCGGTAGCCGGCCTCGCGGTACTGGCGCGCGACCGCCGTATCGCCCGCGAAGATGCCGACCGCGACGCCGGCCTGCCGGCCGGCCGCGAGCACGCGCGCCATCGCGGTTTCGACGTCCGGGTGGCGAATGTCGCCGAGATGGCCGAGGCTCGCCGCGAGATCGGCGGGGCCGACGAACAGGCAGTCGACGCCAGGCGTCGCCGCGATCCGCTCGACCTCGTCGACACCGCGCGCCGATTCGATCTGCACGATCACCGCAACCTGCGCGTTCGCCGTCTGCACGTAATCGCGGCGCATGCCGAACGCCGCCGCGCGCACCATGCCCGCGACGCCGCGCAGCCCGTCCGGCGAATCGGGCGACGGATAGCGCGTGAGCCGCACCGCATGCGCGGCTTCGTCGGGCGTCTCGATGCCGGGAAACATCAGCGTGCGCGCACCGGCGTCGAGCGCACGCTTCACGAGCCACGGCTCGCGCGCCGGCACGCGCACGACGGGCTCGCTCGGCAAGTGGGCGGCCGCGATCGCGCGCAGTTGCGAAGCGACGTCGCGGCTGTCGTTCGGCGCGTGCTCCATGTCGATGCAGAGCCAGTCATAGCCGGCGTGCGCGAGCGCTTCCGCGGCCGATTCACTGCCGAGCGACAGCCACAGGCCGTACAGCGGATCGTCGCCGTCACGCAGGCGCTGCTTGAGGGAATTGGTGAGCGTGCTCATCGATACGGCCTCCTGGACGGAACGGCAATCGAACGGGACAAGCAACTGGCGAAGCGGAGCGCGACACGTCGTGCAGCGCAGCAAGGCGGCTGCACCGGATCGCACTCTGGAACGTTAGTCGGCGACGGGCAGCCGATCTGACAGCACGCGCGGCGCGACGGCGCACGGACGCATTGTCCGGTGCCACCCAACGATCATAGCGCGGCGTTACGCGGAATGTGGGAACAGGCGGGAAGCTGCGCCGGTGCGGGCGAAGCCGCACGGCACGGTGACGGGCAGCCCGCGCCGGCCGGCGCGGGCTGCCGGGAAGGCAGGATCAGCGGCCGGGCTGGCGCTCGACGTCGGCCCAGCAGTTCGGCGTCTCGTACAGGCGCACGCGCTCGAGGCGCAGGTTCACGCCGTAGTGCGCATCGTACACGTTCGCGAGCAGGTCGAACGCGATTGCGGCGAGGTTCTCGACGGTCGGGATCCGGTCGATCACGACGGTCTTGTGGTCGGCCATCTGTTCGAGGAACGAGCGCACGACTTCGTCGCGCGCATAGACAAGGAACGCGTGGTCCCACTTGCTGACGAGGTGCTCCATCGCGAGCGCCTTCACGTCGGCGAAATCCATCACCATGCCGCGGTCGGGCGCCCCCTCGGTATCGACGAGATCGCCGCGCAGCGTGATTTCGAGCACGTAGCGATGGCCGTGCAGGTTCCTGCACTGGCTGCGGTGATCGGGGATGCGGTGGCCCGCGTCGAATTCGAGTTTTCGGGTAATCAGCACGATGTCAAAAGCCGTGGCTCAGGGAATGTTCAGATATTTATGGGTCTGCATCGACAGCCGCCACTGCGGATGACGCTTGCACCAGTCGATCGCGAGCTTCGTATTGAGGTCGCGCGACGGGCCGTCCATCGGCTGGACCAGGAAGTACTCGAAGTCGAGCTTCGCATAGTCGGCCAGCCGCTGGTTGTCCTGCGGGATCACGACTTTCAGCTCGTTGCCCTTCGTGACGACGAGCGGCGCATCGGCCTTCGGGCTCACGCAGATCCAGTCGATCGATTCGAGCACCGGCAGCGAGCCGTTCGTCTCGATCGCGATCTCGAAGCCGGCCGCGTGCAGCGCGTCGACGAGCGGCTGGTCGAGCTGCAGCATCGGCTCGCCGCCCGTGCAGACGACGAAGCGGTGCGCCTCGCCCTCCGGCCACAGGCCGGCGATCGTCGCGACGAGCGCATCGGCGTCCTTGAACTTGCCGCCGTTCTCGCCATCAGTGCCGACGAAGTCGGTATCGCAGAAGCGGCACACGGCCTCCGCACGATCCTCTTCGCGGCCCGACCACAGGTTGCAGCCGGCGAACCGGCAGAACACGGCCGGCCGGCCCGCATTCGCGCCTTCGCCCTGCAACGTGTAGAAAATTTCCTTGACCGCGTAAGTCATCGTGCTTCGTCCGGCTCGCGCCGCTCGTTGTCGATCAGAATCCGTTATTCAATCCGTGCTGCCGATGCACCCGCATCACAGCGGCGCTTCGGTCACCCGCTCGCCCTTCAGGTAAGCCTCGTAGCCGCGCTTGCGCAGCTTGCAGGCCGGGCATTCGCCGCAGCCGAAGCCCCAATCGTGCAGTTCCGCGCGCTCGCCCACGTAGCACGTGTGCGTCTCGACGCGGATCAGCTCGACGAGCGCCTCGCCGCCGAGCTGCTCGGCGAGCTGCCACGTCTGCGCCTTGTCGAGCCACATCAGCGGCGTCTCGAGCACGATGCGCGTGTCCATCCCGAGGTTCAGCGCGACCTGCAGCGCCTTCATCGTATCGTCGCGGCAGTCGGGGTAGCCCGAGAAGTCGGTCTCGCACATCCCGCCGACCAGCACGCGCAACCCGCGACGATAGGCGATCGCCGCGGCGATCGTCATGAACATCAGGTTGCGACCGGGCACGAACGTGTTCGGCAGGCCGTTCGCGGCCGTCTCGATCTCGATCGTGCGCGTCATCGCGGTATCGCTGATCGCGCCGAGCACCGACAGGTCGATCATGTGATCGTCGCCGAGCCGGTCCGACCAGGCGGGAAAGTCGCGCTTCAGCGCTTCGCGCACGCCCTCGCGACATTCGAGCTCGACGCGATGGCGCTGGCCGTAATCGAAGCCGAGCGTCTCGACCGTCTGATAGCGTTCGAGGGCCCATGCCACGCACGTGGCCGAGTCCTGCCCGCCGGAAAACAACACGAGCGCGCCGTCTTTAGCGTCTGTCCGAATCACCGTGATACTCCGTGAATGTGTAGGCTCGCGTCGCGCTGCGCCCCCAGGGCCGACTGCCGCCGGGCGGCCCGACGCGGCCGGCCTGCGCCGGCTCGACCAGTATAGGCAGCGCGGGCGGCCGCGAACGCGGCGGTGCGCTTATACCGCCCATCGCGCGGCATCGTTGCCGCGTGTCACGGCGGCGCGAGATTCGCAGCCTGCCGTGCGCGTGAAGCGATGCGCTAAGTCATTGAGCGGGCACGGATTTTATCACGCCCGTGCGAATGCTGCCGGCCACACCGCCCACGACACGCAATACCCACCACAAACGAAAAACCCCAAGAACCTTCCGATTCTTGGGGTTTTAAATGCTGGTGGCCTGGGACGGAATCGAACCATCGACACGCGGATTTTCAATCCGCTGCTCTACCAACTGAGCTACCGGGCCAACGAAGAATGAAAGTATATCGAGCTATTCATCCCTGAGCAAGTGCTTTCGCAAAATATTTTAAAGCGCGCCTTCGGACGGCTTCTTGCCGAGCTCGACGCCGAGCTGCTTGAGCTTGCGATACAGGTGCGTGCGCTCGAGGCCCGTCTTCTCCGCGACGCGCGTCATGCTGCCGTTTTCGCGCGCGAGGTGATATTCGAAGTACGCGCGCTCGAACGCATCGCGTGCTTCGCGCAACGGGATGTCGAACGGGATCGCGGCCGTCTGCCCCGCGAGGCCGAGTGCCGCCGCCATGTCGTCGCCGAGCGTCGGCAGCGCTGCCGCGGACGCCACCGCCGCCGGCCCCGCCGCCTGCCCGGCGCCGGCCTTCGCCGCCGCATTCGCGGACACGGGCGCCGCACCGCGTGCGAGACCGTGCTCGACGGACTTCAGCAGCTTCTGCAGTGCGATCGGCTTCTCGAGGAAATCGAGCGCGCCGATCTTGGTTGCCTCGACGGCCGTATCGATCGTCGCGTGCCCGGACATCATGATCACGGGCATCGTCAGCAGCCCCTGCGCCGCCCACTCCTTGAGCAGGGTCACGCCGTCGGTATCGGGCATCCAGATATCGAGCAGCACGAGATCGGGCGCCTGATTCAGCCGGTATTCCCGCGCGGCCTGCGCGTTCTCCGCTGCCTCGACGACATGTCCTTCATCGCTGAGGATCTCCGAGAGCAATTCCCGGATGCCCATTTCATCATCTACCACCAGGATGGTTGCCATTTACGCTGCCTTTGTCTGCTCACTTGCTTTTGTCTTGGCGGGTGCCGCCCCGTCCTGCGCGCCCGATGCGGCGTCTGGCGCATCGCTCGCCATCTGCAGGAACAGGATCGACACCTGCGCACCCTCGACGGTCTCGCCGTGCATGCGATTGCGCAAATCGATCCGCGCACCATGCTCGTCGACGATTTTCTTGACCGTGGCCAACCCGAGCCCCGTGCCCTTCGCCTTCGTCGTCACGTAAGGCTCGAACGCGCGGGTCAGGATGCGTGCCGGAAAACCGGGCCCGTTGTCGGACACGGTAAGACGTACCGCGACGCGCGTTTTGCCCTCGGCGTCGGGATCGCCATATTCTACTGTCTTGGTTTCGATCAACACACGCGGATGCGCAGACTCCGCGACCGAATCCTGCGCATTCTGCAGCAGGTTGTGAATCACCTGGCGCAATTGCGTCGCATCACCGCGAATCACGGGCAGCGACGGCGCGAGCTCGGCGACGATCGGGCTCTTGCCTTCGCCGACACCATACAGCCCGAGCACCTCGCTCGCCAGTTCGTTCAACTGCAGGTTCGCGAGCACCGCCGGCGGCGTGCGCGCGTATTCGCGGAAATCGTCGACCATCCGCTTCATCGCGGCCACCTGGTTCACGATCATCGTCGCGCCGCGCTTGAGCACGTCCGCGTCGGGCGGCGCGAGCTTGTCGGACAGCTTCATCTGCAGCCGCTCGGCCGACAGCTGGATCGGCGTCAGCGGATTCTTGATCTCGTGCGCGAGCCGGCGTGCGACTTCGCCCCACGCGACCGACCGCTGCGCGGAAATCACGTCGGAGATGTCGTCGAACACGACGACGTAACCGGACGTCTGCGGATCGTCGGCCTGCCCCTCGACCGTCGACACGAGGCGCGTGCCGCGCACGAGCAGCGTCAGCGGATCGGTTTCGCCCGGCACCTCGATCGCGAACTGCTGCTGCCAGTGGCCGCGATCGCCGCTGCCGCCGTCGGACGCCGCCTCGCGATCGGCGAACGCCTTGCGCACCATCGCGCCGAATCCCGCCGCCACGCCGATCCGGTCGAGCGTCGTGCCGATCAGCGAATTGAACGGCTGCCGGAAGATCCGCTCGGCGCCGCGATTGGCTGTCGTCAGCCTGAACTGGCGGTCGAGCACGAACACGCCGGCCGTCAGGTTCGCGAGGATGCTTTCGAGATACGTCTTCGAATGCTCGAGCGCGATGCGGTTCTTCTCGACCGCCAGCCGCGCCTCGGACAACTGGCGCGTCATCGCGTTGAACGACTGCGTGAGGAAGCCGAGCTCGTCGCGCGTCTTGATCTCGCGCTTCGGCGTGTAGTCGCCTTCCGTGATCTCCTTCGTGCCCTGCGCGAGCAGGAACAGCGGCCGCGCGAGCTGCTGGCCGAGCGCGAGCGCGAGCATCATCGCGATGAAGGTCGCGAGGAACAGCGCGAGCGTCAGCGTGCCGATGTACATCTTGCGCAGCCCCGTGCGGCCGAGCGACTTTTCCTGGTACTCGCGATACGCGCGCTGCACGGCGTCCGCGTTGTGCGCGAGCGTCGGCGGCACCGGCTGCGTGAGCTGCAGGAAGCGCTCCGCCGGCTGCAGCAGCGACGTCGTCGCATCGGGAATCGGCCGCACGACGCGCAGCCGCAGCGCACCCTTCGCGCCATGCGCGCGCGGGTCGCCGTCGACCTCGCCCTCGATCGCCGCGTACGCGCCGTGTTCGCGCGCCTGATTCAGCATCAGCGGCGTCGGCAGGTCGTCCGGAATCAGCGCCGCGAAATTGCCCGACGCCTGCGCGACGATGTGCAGCTCGGGCGCCGCACCCGAGCCGCCGCGGCCCGGCTCGACGATCGTCGCGTCCTGCACGCCGAACTGATCGCGCAGCCGCAGCAGCGTGAGCGTCGTGCCGTTCGTGTTCGCATCGACGCTCGCGAGCTGGTCGGACATCAGCCGCGCCTTCGTCTGCAGGTCGGACAGCGACGCATCGAGCATGCCGCGACCGAGGTTCAGGCCGGCCGTCAGCGCGGTCTCGACGTTCACGTCGAACCACGACTCGATACTGCGCGACACGAACTGGTACGACACGATGTAGATGATCCCGCCCGGCACCACGCCGACGAGCGCGAAGAACACCGCGAGCTTCGCGAGCAGCCGCGTGCCGAACTTGCCCTTCCTCAGGCGCACGACGATCATCCCGATCAGCCCGAGCACCACGAGCAGGAACACGAGCGCGACGACGATGTTCGTCGCGTACAGCCACGAGTAGTAGCGATCGAAGAATTCGGTGTTCGCGCTCGCGGCCGCGAGCAGCACGAGCAGCAGCAGCGCGGTCAGCGCGACGGTCGAGACGATCACGCGGACGAGGAGGCTCTTCCCGCTGGCCGCGCGGCGCACTTTATTTAGCACGTTCGGTCACCGTGAAGTTGAAGCGCTTCCAGTCCGACCCGAGCGTCCAGTCGCGGTTGTTCACGGCATCGACCTGGAACGGCTTCGGCATCAGCGCCGTGTCGAGCTGCATCCGCACCGACGCCGTGTAGGTTTCGCCCGCGCGCACCTGGTTGCGGTCGATCACGTGCCACGACGTGATGTGCCGGACCACCGCGAGCGCGTCCTTCAGCGACGGGAAGCCGAGCTGCAGGCCGCCGGTCGACACGCGGTACTCGCGCGTGAGCGGCTGGAACGACAGGCGGATCGTCTGCGTGACCGCCACCGGCTGCTCGTCGAACCAGTACCAGCGCGCGCGGCTCAGTTCGAAGTCGGTCGTGAAGTAAAGCGGGATACCCTTGTTGACGGCATCCTCGAGGTTCGGGTTCAGCTCGAAGTCGAAACGCGCGTCGAGGCTCCAGCCGCTTCCGTCGGACTGGAGCGACGCGCGCTGCACGGCGATCGATTCGGCATGCGCCGGCCGGACGACGGCCAGGCACAGCATCAATGCGACCAGCAGGACGGCCGCGAGCCGAAATGGAAAAAGGTGTTTGATCGTCACCGTTTCTGGAACCGCGCGTAGAAAAATCCGTCGTGATCGGTGTTCTGGTCGAGTGCGGCGGCGGCCGCCCGTCCCTGCACGCTGCCCGGCAGCAGCTGGCCGGGGGCGTCCAATCGTACCGCATCTTCACAGGCCGCTTCAAACCAGCGCGCCTGCAATTCACCTTCCTCGGGGAAGATCGAGCAGGTCACGTAAAGCAGCTCGCCGCCCGGCTTCACGAGCGGCCACAGCGCCGACAGGATGCGGCGCTGTTCCGCGACGAGCGCCGGAATGTCGGCCTCGCGGCGCAGCCAGCGAATGTCGGGGTGCCGCCGCACGATGCCGGACGCCGAGCACGGAACGTCGGCGAGGATACGGTCAAACGGGCGCCCGTCGTACCACGCGTCGGGCGCACCTGCATCGCCGACGCGCACGTCCGCTTCGAGCGACAGGCGCACGAGGTTCTCGCCGATGCGCGCCGCGCGCGTTGCATCGCTTTCGAGCGCAACGACTTCCGCGTCAGCCAGCTCGAGAATGTGGCCGGTCTTGCCGCCGGGTGCCGCGCATGCATCGAGCACGCGCATGCCGCCGCGCGCGTCGAGCCATTCGGCCGCGAGCTGCGCGCCGGCGTCCTGCACCGACACCACGCCGTCGGCGAAGCCCGGAATGCGCTCGACCGGCAGCGCCGACGCGAGCCGCACCGCGTGCCGGCCGATCGCGGTCGCGTCGATCCCGCTCGCCCGCAGTGTGTCGAGATACGCGTCGACGCTCGCGCGGCGCGCATTCACGCGCAGCGTCAACGGGCCCTGGCGTTCGCCGGCCGCGAGGATCGCCTGCCATGCATCGGGCCATGCGCGCTTCACCGCATCGACCCACCATGCGCGGTAATTCCAGCGCGCGACCGGGTCGGCCTGCATCGCCGCGACGAGCGCGTCGCGCTCACGCAGGAAACGGCGCAGCACCGCGTTGACCATGCCCTTCGCGAACGCGCACTCGCGCCGCGCGCCGATCACGGTGACGGCCTGATCGACCACCGTGAACGCCGGATACGCGGCGGCGTCGGCCGGGTCGAGCAGCAGCGCGAGTGCGCCGGCGAGCACGGCGTGCACGTGCGCGGGCGGTGCCTTGCTGACGAGTTTGCCGACCAGCCAGTCCGCGCTGCCGAGGCGACGCATCGTCCGGTACGCGACGTCCTGCGTCGCGCCGCGCGCGAGCGCCTGCGCACCGGACGGCATCTGTGCGAATACCGCCGACAACGCTGCCGGCAGCGCCGTGCCGCGCCGTACCGCGTCGACCGCCTGCGCGGCCGCGTCGAGCGCGAAGCCGAGCGAATCGGGCGCCAGATGCAGCGCGGCCAGACGCGCCGGGCGGCCGGAAGAAGACGGAGCGGAAGAACGGGTTCGTGTCATCGGTACGGAATCGGCAATCAGGCGCGGCAAGCAGGCGCAGCAATCAAATACGGCAAACGGCAGGATCGCGGCGCCGCAAGGCCTCGCGATCCCAAACCGCGCATTGTAGCCTGCGACCACGCGGCCCCTTTGGCCCCTTTACGGCGCGCACAAATGAAACACCCCGCAGCGCGAAGCGTGCGGGGTGGCGTGACGGCCCCCGTGCGGCAACGGCCGCGCGGGATGCCGGGGTTCAGTCGAAGCGGCCGGTACGCGCCATCTCCATCAGGCGCGCGATGCGCTCCTCGGTGGCCGGGTGCGTCGAGAACAGGTTCTGCAGGCCGCCGCCATGCAGCGGGTTCATGATCATCATCTGCGCGGTGGCCGGATGGGCCTCGGCCGCCTGGAACGGGATACCCGCCGCATAGCGATGGATCTTGTCGAGCGCGGTGGCGAGCGACTGCGGATCGCCGGAAATCTGCGCGCCGCCGCGATCGGCCTCGAACTCGCGTGCCCGCGAAATCGCCATCTGGATCAAGGCGCCTGCGATCGGGGCGAGCAGCGCGACCGCGATACCCGCGATCGGGTTGGCCGGCCGGCCGTTCTCGTCGCGCCCGCCGAAGAACATCGCGAAGTTCGCGATCGCCGAGATCGCGCCTGCCATCGTGGCGGTGATCGTCGAGATCAGGATGTCGCGGTGCTTCACGTGCGCGAGCTCGTGCGCCATCACGCCGCGCATCTCGCGCTCCGACAGCACGCGCAGGATGCCGGTCGTCGCGGCGACCGCCGCGTGCTCGGGGTTGCGGCCCGTCGCGAACGCGTTCGGCGCGTCCTCGTTGATCAGGTAGACGCGCGGCATCGGCAGGTTCGCGCGCGTGGCCAGCTCGCGCACCATCCGGTAGAACTGCGGCGCCGTGTTCTCGTCGACTTCCTGCGCGTTGTACATGCGCAGCACCATTTTGTCCGAGAACCAGTAGGAAAAGAAATTCATGCCGAGCGCGAACAGCAGCGCGATCGTCATGCCCCGCGAACCGCCGATCATTCCGCCGATCACGATGAACAGGGCCGTGATCGCGGCCATCAGCATCGCCGTTTTGACCCAATTGAACATACCCACTCCTTATCCGTCAGGGGACCCGCCGCGCATCACCGGGCGCGGCGGAAAATTGTAAGCGATTTGTTAGATAAGGTCTTGCCGGAAAAATTCAATCTCAACGTTGCGATGTTGCAAGACGCAGCCCGAGGCCGACGAACGCGCTGCCAACCGTGCGGTCGAGCCACTTCCTGACGCCCGGCTTGCCGGAAAAGTGCTGCGTGACACTGCCCGCGACCCACGCGACGAGGCTGGTCCAGACCGTGCTCATCGCGACGAACACCGCGCCGAGGGTCAGGAACGCCCATGCCTTGTGCGGGCTGTCGGCCGACACGAACTGCGGGAAGAACGACACGAAGAACAGCACGACCTTCGGATTCAGCACGTTGGTCCAGAAACCCTGCATGAACAGCTGGCGCAGCGGCTTGGCGGCCGTGGCCTGCGCGGCATCGGCGCCCGACGGCGCGGCGGCTTGCTTCGCGACGATCATCCGTACGCCGAGGTAGATCAGGTAGGCCGCGCCGACCAGCTTGATCACCGTGAACGCGGTGGCCGACGCCGCGAGCAGCGCGGTCAGGCCGAATGCACAGGCGAGCGCGTGAACGCAGCAGCCGGCCGAGATGCCGAATGCCGACATCAGCCCCGCGCCGCGGCCCTGCGCGACGCTGCGGCCGACGATGTAGGCCGTGTCGGGGCCGGGCGTGACGTTCAGCAGGAATACCGCGAACACGAAGAAGCCGAAATGGGTGATGCCGAACATGAAGACCTCGAAACCGGGGAGCGCAGGGAAATTCTACGCGCGCCTGCCGCGGCGTGCGACTCGGCCGTCCGGCCGATTGCGCAGCGTCGGCCGACCGTGTCGAATGGCGATCAGCCCGTGTCAGGCAACGTCGGGCAGCGCGAAATGCTGGCCTGCGGCGAGCGGCGAGCCGGCCAGGAATTCGCGCGCGGGCAGCCGCTTGCCGCCCGGCTTCTGCAACTGCGTGACGCGCAGCGCGCCGCTGCCGCATGCGACGACCACGCCTTCCGGCGCGGCTTCGACGATCGTGCCGGGCGCCTCGTTGGCAATCGTGCCGCGCGCCGCCACGGGCTCGGCCGCCCACAGCTTGATCGCCGCGCCGTCGAGCGTCGCGACACCGCCCGGGAACGGATCGAACGCACGCACCTGGCGCGCGAGCACGTCGGCAGGCTTGCGCCAGTCGAGCGCCGCTTCGTGCTTGCCGATCTTTTCCGCGTAGGTCACGCCGTCGGCCGGCTGCGGCGTCGCCGGCAGCGTGCCGTCGCGCTCGAGCCGCACGAGCGCATCGACGATCAGCCGCGCGCCGTCGGCGGCCAGACGGTCGTGCAGCGTCGCGGTCGTGTCGTCGGGCGCAATCGCGATGCGCGCCTCCTCGATCATCGCGCCGGTGTCGAGGCCGACGTCCATCTGCATCAGCGTGACGCCCGTCTCGGCGTCGCCGGCTTCGATCGCGCGATGGATCGGCGCCGCGCCGCGCCAGCGCGGCAGCAGCGATGCATGGATGTTGATGCAGCCGGCGCGCGGGATGTCGAGCACTTCCTGCGGCAGCAACAGGCCGTAGGCGGCCACCACCATCACGTCGTGCGGCGTCGTGCGCAGCAGCTCGATCGCGTCGGCCGCCTCGGCCGGGTACTTGCCCGCGCGGCGCAGCGACGGCGGCTGCGCGACGGGCATCCCGTGCTCGACGGCGTAGCGCTTCACGGCGCTCGCCTGCAGCTTCATCCCGCGCCCCGCAGGGCGATCGGGCTGGGTGAGCACGAGCGGCACCGGGAAACCGGCCTCGTGGATCGCGGCAAGGGCAGCCGCGGCGAATTCCGGCGTGCCGGCAAAAATCACGCGCAACGTATGGGTCATGACAGCGTTCGGGGTCGGGCAGCGTGAACGCGCGTTACATCGCGCGTTCGAGTTTCTTCATCTTCGTCTTGATGCGCGTCTGCTTGAGCGGTGACAGGTATTCGACGAACACGCGCCCCATCAGGTGATCCATCTCGTGCTGGACGCACACGGCGAGCAGGCCTTCGCAGTCGAGCTCGAAGGTCTCGCCCTGTTCGTTGAGCGCGCGCACGCGCACATGGTCGGGCCGCTCGACTTCGTCATAGATGCCGGGCACCGACAGGCAGCCCTCTTCGTAGATCTGCTTCTCGTCGCTCGACCACACGATCTCGGGGTTGATGAACGCGCGCAGCTCGTTCTTCTCCTCGGAGACGTCGATCACGATCACGCGCTCGTGCACGTCGACCTGCGTGGCCGCCAGGCCGATGCCGGGTGCCGCGTACATGGTCTCGGCCATGTCGGCGACGAGCTTGCGGATCCGGTCGTCGACCTTGTCGACGGGCTTGGCGACCTTGTGCAGCCGCTTGTCGGGGTAATGAAGAATATTGAGCAAAGCCATGGTGTTCGGTATTCGGTGGAGCGGCGTGCCGCATCGGCCATCCGGCCGGCTGGTGCCGCCGCCGGGATGCAATGAAGATGAGGCGGATGCGTGGCGAATCAACGCCGCGAATCGCGCCTCCTGCAATTGGCCGGGCACTCGTGCGCGCGGCCCTGTCGAGTATTTCGGATGATGAAAATTTTATCATGGCGCCACGCGGTCCGCTGGCCGCCGCATTCGAGGGCTGTCTCATGTCGCCGCAAGCGCTGACGCCATCCGCGCTGCGCGCGTGGCTGCAGCTCGCGCATGCGCCCGGCCTCGCGCCCGCCGTGCTGCAGATCCTGCTCGATGCATTCGGCTCACCGGCCGCGCTGTTGCGCGCATCCGACCCGGCCATCGCCGCGGTGAGCAGCCCCGCCGCCGCACAAGCCGTGCGCGCGAGCGAGCGCGGCGATCTCGACGCGCGCACCGAGGCCGCGCTCGCGTGGCTCGACGCGCCGGGCAATGCACTGGTCACGCTCAACGATCCGGCCTACCCGTCGCGGTTGCGCGACCTGCACGATCCGCCGCCCCTGCTATATGTAAAGGGCCGGCTCGACCTGCTGCATGCCCGCGGCCTCGCCGTGGTCGGCAGCCGGCATGCGACACCGCAGGGGCTCGCCGACGCAACGGGCTTCGCGCGTGCGTTGTCCGACGCGGGGCTCTCGATCGTCTCCGGCCTCGCGCTCGGAATCGACGGTGCCGCGCATCGCGGCGGGCTCGACGGCTGCTCGGGCACGGTCGCCGTCATCGCGACGGGCGCCGATCTCGTCTATCCGGCGCGGCATCGCGCGCTCGCGCACGAAATCGCCGCGCACGGGGCGATCGTGTCGGAATGGCCGCTCGGCACGCCGGCCCGTGCCGCGCATTTCCCGCAGCGCAACCGGCTGATCGCCGCACTGGCGATCGGCACGCTCGTCGTCGAGGCCGCGCCGCGCTCCGGCTCGCTGATCACCGCACGGCTCGCGAACGAACTGGGGCGCGATGTGTTCGCGGTGCCGGGCTCGATCCACGCGCCGCTCGCGCAGGGCTGCCACGCGCTGATCCGCGACGGCGCGAAGCTCACGGCGGCGCCGCTCGATGTGCTCGAGGAGTACGGGCTGGCCGAACCGGCCGCGCGTGCAACCGGCCGCACGGCTCGCGCCGGGCATCATCCCGGCACGAACGCCGACGGCATCCTCGCGATGGCAGCGGCCGGCGCCGACCAGGCGGGCCTCGCCATGGCGGCCACCGCCGCACCGTCCCGAATCGACGCCCCGCCACCGCCAGGCACCGCGTCCGAGCATGCGGTACTGGCCGCCTTGGGATACGGCCCCGTGACCTACGAATGGCTCGCCGAGCACAGCGGCCTGTCCGACGACGTGCTGCACGGCGCGCTGCTGGCGCTGGAGCTGGCCGGCCGTGTCGCCAGCCTACCCGGCGGGCGCTTCGCGCGGCTTGACGCCGCGCCCACCCCGGCCGCACGCGGCGTGCTACATTCCCCGGCATAGGGGCGGCCGCGCCGCCGACGATATCCAAGGAATTCCATGCCCGCGCTGAATCTCGACACCGATGCGGATCGGATCGCCGAGCGCCTCGCCGATCCCGGCACGTTGCTCGTCGCCTGCCTGTGCGCCGAGTGGTGCGGCACGTGCCGCGACTACCGGACGGCCTTCGACCAGCTCGCCGACGCGCACCCGGACGCCTGTTTCGCCTGGATCGACATCGAAACGCATGCCGACCAACTCGACGATCTCGACGTCGAGAACTTCCCGACGATCCTGATCGAGGACGCCAACACCGCACGCTTCTTCGGCACGGTGCTGCCGCACGCGGCGATCGTCGAGCGGATGCTGTCCGACCTGAGCGCGGTACCCGGCGCGCCGCACGCACCGAAATTGCGCAACGTCCTGATCGTCGAAGCCTGAATGCGCGGGCCGGCGCGGCGATTTGGCGCGCGTTTGCGCGCCCCGCCGCGGCGGGCGCTTGCCGCCGTTGCAGCCCCCCTCTATGATGAGCCGCTTTTTACACGCTGAGCCGCCGTCGCTGCGGCGTGTGCTATAAAGCGGTCGTAAAAGGGACCCACAACCGGCGAACCCGGTCTACCAACACACACCTGTCATGTCCAAAGCACTGATCATTGCGGAAAAGCCTTCTGTCGCGAACGACATCGCACGCGCTTTGGGCGGCTTTACCAAGCATGACGAGTATTACGAGAGCGACGATTTCGTCCTTTCGTCCGCTGTCGGCCACCTGCTGGAAATCGCCGCCCCGGAAGAGTACGAGGTCAAGCGCGGGAAATGGAGCTTCGCGCATCTGCCCGTCATCCCCCCGCATTTCGACCTGAACCCGATCGCAAAAAGCGAGTCGCGCCTCAAGGTGCTCACGAAGCTGATGAAGCGCAAGGACGTCGACCGCCTGATCAACGCATGTGACGCGGGACGCGAGGGCGAGCTGATTTTCCGCCTGATCGCGCAGCACGCGAAGGCGAAGCAGCCGGTCCAGCGCCTGTGGCTGCAGTCGATGACGCCGCAGGCGATCCGCGACGGTTTCGCGAACCTGCGCAGCGACACCGACATGCAGCCGCTCGCCGACGCCGCACGCTGCCGCTCGGAAGCCGACTGGCTCGTCGGGATCAACGGCACCCGCGCGATGACCGCGTTCAACAGCAAGGGCGGCGGCTTCTTCCTGACGACCGTCGGCCGCGTTCAGACGCCAACGCTGTCGATCGTCGTCGAACGTGAAGAGAAAATCCGCCGCTTCATCCCGCGCGACTACTGGGAAGTGAAGGCCGAATTCGCGTGTGCGGGCGGCTTCTACGAAGGCAAGTGGTACGACCCGAAATTCAAGCGCGACGAATTCGATCCGGAAAAGCGCGACTCCCGCCTGTGGAGCCTGCCGGCCGCCGAAACGATCGTCGCCGCATGCCGCGACCAGGTCGGCACGGTGTCCGAGGAATCGAAGCCGTCGACGCAACTGTCGCCGCTGCTGTTCGACCTGACGAGCCTGCAGCGCGAGGCGAACAGCCGTTTCGGCTTCTCCGCGAAGAACACGCTCGGCCTCGCACAGGCGCTGTATGAAAAGCACAAGGTGCTGACCTACCCGCGTACCGACGCGCGCGCGCTGCCGGAAGACTACCTGTCGACGGTCGAGTCCACGCTCGAGATGCTCAAGGAGAGCAACAACTACCTGCCGCATGCGAAGCAGGTGCTCGACAAGGGCTGGGTGAAGCCGAACAAGCGGATCTTCGACAACTCGAAGATCAGCGACCACTTTGCAATCATCCCGACGCTGCAGGCGCCGAAGTCGCTGTCCGAGCCGGAGCAGAAGCTGTACGACATGGTCGTGAAGCGCTTCCTCGCCGTGTTCTTCCCGGCGGCCGAATTCCGCGTCACGACGCGGATCACCGAAGTCGCCGGCCATCACTTCAAGACCGAAGGCAAGGTGCTCGTCGAGCCGGGCTGGCTGCAGGTGTACGGCCGCGACGCCGAAGGCGCGGACGCGAACCTCGTGCCGGTGCAAAAGGACGAGAAGGTGAAGACGGACGAAATCGCCGCCGTCGCGCTCGTGACGAAGCCGCCCGCACGCTACTCGGAAGCGACGCTGCTGTCCGCGATGGAAGGTGCGGGCAAGCTCGTCGAGGACGACGAACTGCGCGAGGCGATGGCCGCGAAGGGTCTCGGCACGCCGGCGACGCGCGCGGCGATCATCGAAGGCCTGCTCGGCGAGAAATACCTGCTGCGCGAAGGCCGCGAACTGATCCCGACCGCGAAGGCATTCCAGCTGATGACGCTGCTGCGCGGGCTCGGCGTGAAGGAACTGACCGCGCCCGAGCTGACCGGCGAATGGGAATACAAGCTGTCGCAGATGGAGCGCGGCAATCTCGGGCGCGATGCGTTCATGCAGGAAATCGCCCGCATGACGCAGCAGATCGTCAAGCGCGCGAAGGAATACGATTCCGACACGATCCCCGGCGATTACGCGACGCTCGAGACGCCGTGCCCGAACTGCGGCGGCCAGGTGAAGGAAAACTACCGCCGCTTCGCGTGCACGAAGTGCGAGTTCTCGATCTCGAAGATCCCGGGCAGCCGGCAGTTCGAGATCCCGGAAGTCGAGGAGTTGCTGCAGAAGAAGGAAATCGGGCCGCTGTCCGGGTTCCGCAGCAAGATGGGCCGCCCGTTCTCGGCGATCCTCAAGCTGTCCTTCGACGACGAGACGAAGAACTACAAGCTCGAGTTCGATTTCGGCCAGGACCAGGGCGGCGAGGAAGGCGAAGCGCCCGACTTCTCCGCGCAGGAGCCGGTCGGCGCGTGCCCGAAGTGCAAGGGCCGCGTGTTCGAGCACGGGATGAGCTACGTGTGCGAGCACTCGGTGGCGAACCCGAAGACCTGCGACTTCCGATCGGGCAAGGTGATCCTGCAGCAGGAAATCACGCGCGAGCAGATGGGCAAGCTGCTGGCCGACGGCCGCACGGATCTGCTGCCGAACTTCAAGTCGTCGCGTACCGGCCGCAACTTCAAGGCGTTCCTCGTGAAGCAGCCGGACGGCAAGATCGGCTTCGAGTTCGAGAAGAAGGAACCGAAGGCCGCTGCCGCGAAGAAGACGGCAAAATCGGCGACGAAGGATGCCGAAACCGTGACGGAAGGCGCCGAAGAGAAACCGGCACCGGCCCGTAAAACGGCCGCCCGCAAGACGACTGCGCGCAAGACGGGTTCGTGACGGCCCGGCCGCCGGCCCTGCCCCGGCGCGTCAGGCTCCCTCCCGGAGCCATAAAAAAACGCGGATCGATCGCTCGATCCGCGTTTTTTCTTTGTGCCGGCGGCAACCGCCGCCCGGCCGTCGCGCCGTTACAGCGGCGACGGCACCGCGACGCGCGTGCGCGGCGAACGCGGCAGGCGCGGCGACAGGTTCGGGTCGGCCGCTTCCGGCTGCTCCGCACGCGTCTCGACGCCGATCGGCGCGAGCGCCGAACTCTGCGCGGCCCACTGCTCGCCGATCATCGCGTCGGTCGAGTGGCTGAAATGCTCGACGAGGTGGTCGATGAACGTCCGCACCTTCGCCGGCAGATGGCGCCGGCTCGGGTACGCGATGTTGATCTCGACCTGCGGCAGCCGGAAATCCGGCAGCAGACGCACGAGCGCGCCGCGCGCGATGTCGCTGCCGATCAGGTAGCTCGGCAGGATCGCGACACCCATCCCGAGCAACGCGAACTGGCGCAGCATCGCGGTGTTGTTCGCGACGATCACATTGGTCGGGCGCACGCGCACTTCGCCGTCCGGCCCCGTGAACACGCGCTCGTCGCCCCAGTATTCGGCCGGCAGGCTCAGGCTCGGGTGCTCGGCAAGCTGCTCCGGGTGGGTCGGCACGCCGTGCTTCTCCAGATAGCTCGGCGTCGCGCACACGGTCATGCAACCGGTGGTCAGGCGCCGCGTGACGATGCTCGCGCTGCGCATCTGGCGCGTGACGACGATACCGACGTCGAAACCTTCCTCGACGAGATCGACCTGCCGGTCGACCAGCGTGAGATCCGGCACCACTTTCGGGAAATTCTCCGTGTACGACTGCAGCACGGGGGCAAGGTTGTGCAGCCCGAACACGACCGGCGCGACGATGCGCAGCGTGCCGACGGGTTCGTGATTGCGTGCGACGACCATCTGCTCGACGTCCTCGAGCTCATCGAGGATCTGGCGGGCACGCTCCAGATAGACCTGACCCGACTCCGTCAGGGAGAGGCTGCGCGTGGTGCGATTCAGCAAGCGCGTGCCGAGCCGGCCTTCCAGGTCGGCGACGTGGCGCGTCGCGACCGCGTTGGAGATATCCATTGCGCTCGCGGCCCGCGCGAAACTGCCGAGATCTGCAACCTTCACGAAAACGCGCATCGACTGCAAGTGATCCATAAACGACTCCTGCCGCTAGTACAACTTCAAAAAGATGAAGCAAATGCGTAATTCTCCTACGACAGCGGAAATGATGCAGAGTTGCTCAACAAGGGGGCTGTTGACGATAAAAATAGTCAAAAATCCTCGCCCTTCGCGGATAGATGATCCAATTATTCTGATTGGAGCAACAATTGGGTGAACCTCGTCGAGTAAGTAGCCGAATCAGGAAAGACGTGTTTGATGCGACACAACAGCGCACCTTTGCGCCCCGCACGCGAGCGGCGCCGGGTCAGGCTCCCGCCAATTGCGGCGGAGCGTAACAACCTGTTAAAAAGGCACCAAGAAGGCGGCCGACGTAGCATCATGTCGGCCCCGGCCGGGCGGAACGGGTGCGCGACGTGCGCCCGCCGCCACTGCCGCTTTCAACGCGCGACACCCGTTCACCATGAAAATTGCCATCCTCGACGACTACCAGGACGCCGTCCGCAAGCTGAACTGCTTCGAGATGCTTGCCGGCCACGACGTGAAGGTCTTCAACAACACGGTGCGCGGCCTGGGACAGCTCGCCAGCCGCCTGGCGGAAGTCGAGGCGCTCGTGCTGATTCGTGAACGGACCCCGATTTCGTCGCAACTGCTCGCCAAGCTGCCGAACCTGCGCATGATCAGCCAGACCGGCCGCGTGTCGAGCCACATCGACCTCGAAGCCTGTACCGACCGCGGCATCGCGGTGCTCGAAGGCACCGGCTCGCCGGTCGCGCCCGCCGAACTGACGTGGGCGCTCGTGATGGCCGCCCAGCGCCGTATCCCGCAGTACGTCGCGAACCTGAAGCAGGGTGCCTGGCAGCAGTCGGGCCTGAAGACGTCGGCGCTGCCACCGAACTTCGGCCTCGGCCAGGTGCTGCGCGGCCAGACGCTCGGCATCTGGGGCTACGGCAAGATCGGCCGGCTCGTCGCCGGCTACGGCAAGGCCTTCGGGATGAACGTGCTGATCTGGGGCCGCGAGCATTCGCTCGAAGCCGCGCGCGCCGACGGCTACACGGCGGCCGAGAGCCGCGAGGCGCTGTTCGAGCAGAGCGACGTGCTGTCGCTGCACCTGCGCATGCACGACGACACGCGCGGGATCGTGAAGCAGGAAGACCTGATGCGGATGAAGCCGACGTCGCTGCTCGTCAACACGAGCCGCGCCGAACTGCTCGAGGAAAACGCGCTCGTCAACGCGCTGTCGCACAACCGGCCGGGCATGGTCGCGATCGACGTGTTCGAAAGCGAGCCGATCCTGCAGGGCTACAGCCTGCTGCGGATGGAAAACGTGATCTGCACGCCGCACATCGGCTACGTCGAACGCGAAAGCTACGAGCTGTATTTCAGTGCAGCATTCCGCAACATTCTCGCGTTCGACGACGGCGACATGTCGAGCGTCGCCAACCCCGAAGCGCTGACGCCGATCCGCAAGCGCTGAACGCACGGGCTGCGCGCGTCGCGCGGCCCCCGCTCCCCCTCCGTTCCCGACCGTCAGGCGGCCACGCGGCCGCCCGTCATTGCGCCGACGCGCGTGAGGAAATGCTCGCCGTCGTGCCGCCCGAGGTCGTACGCATGCCGCATCTGCTGCGGGCTCGTGTAATCCCAGCTCGAAATCGGCACCTTGCTCGACGGCTGTACGTACAGCCGCCGCTGGTCGCCATGCGCGACCGTGAACATCTGCGGGCGCGGATACAGCCGCGTGACGAGCACCAGCACGTCGCCCGGCGACGGATCGAGCGCGTCGACCGGCACGTTGTCGACCATTCCGCCATCGAGCACGGGCCGGCCGCCGCGGCGCAACACCGGCGTAAACGGTGGCGTGCACGACGACTGCAGGATCAGGTCGGCGAGCTCGTCGACTTGCGTGCAGGACTGCGCACGCGCGAACTCGGGCCGAAAGCCGAGCGTGCGCCCGAGCGTCGGGTGCAGCGTCTTGCGCACGTATTTCTCGATGTTGTACGCGACGAGCCCGGCGGCGACCGCGCTGCGCGCGCCGAGCCACCGCGGCACGTGCGACACGCCGATGCGGATCTCCGGCGCGTCGGCCAGCTTCGCGAACGGCTCGCCGTAGATGTCGAGCAACGCCTGGCGGTAGATCCGGTAATGCGGAAACACGGGCTCGCGCCCGAACAGGTTGCCCCAGTACGCGTTCTTCCGGTTGTGGCGCAGCGCCTCCTCGTAATAGCGCATCACCCATGCGGCGTCACGCGTATACAACATGCACGCGGTCGCCGCGCCGGCCGAGATGCCGGTAATCACGCGCGGACGCAGGTCGAGCGCCGGCCGCGCGACATCCCAGAAGCCGGCCTGCCACCAGCAGCGATTGCCGCCGCCCGCGAAGACGATCTGGTCGAACATCGCGCCGCTCAGCTGACGAGCGCGTAGGTCGACGTCGCGTGGACGGCCATCTTGCCGTCCTCGTCGAACAGCTCGACTTCGCCGAACACGAGGTTGCGGCCCATCCGCAGCACGCGCGCGGTGACGAGCACGTCGCCCTTGCGCACGGGACGCATGAAGTTGGTGTTCAGCGATACCGTCGTCATCGGCCGGAACTCGCCGAGCGCGGACGAGATCGCGACCACCATCGCGGTATCGGCGGCCGCCGTGAACACCTGGCCGCAGATGATGCCGCCCGAATGGCGGAATTCGCCGGAAAACGGCAGGCGCAGCGTGACGCTGTCGTCGCCGATCGACACGGGGACCAGACCGAGCGAGCGGACCCACGGGGCCAGCAGGCGATCCAGCAATTCGCGGACTGCGTTTTCGTCCATCTTCGAATGTCCAGAAAGTGTTGCGCGACCGCCGCGCAACACGTGTGGCGTCATCATACCGGGAGCGCGCAAACTGCGACCGCTCGTTGCCGCGCCGGCTGCCGCCATCGGCGTGACGAAATATTTTCAGGAAATTTGCAGAAAGGTCTTGCCAAGCCCAAAAGGCTCGTGCATAATCTTTCTTCTGTTGGGGGCGTTAGCTCAGTTGGTAGAGCAGCGGACTCTTAATCCGTAGGTCGAGTGTTCGAGTCACTCACGCCCCACCAGGAATTTCAAAGGCCGGTCAGCGCAAGCTGACCGGCCTTTTCCTTTTTCGCCGCCGTATTCACGGCGCGTGCCATTCGCAGCATGCGACCGCACGCATCTTGCGCACCGTTTCCGCTAGAATCGTCCGACAAATATCACACGACCGGCACAGGCACCGTCGTTTGCCCGCCGGCACTGAGAGAACATGGGACGTCAGACATGGAAGCATGTGAACGAGACGCGACCATTCAGAGGGCATGGTTGCGCCGATATCGGCCTGTCCGTCGGGACGAGCCGTTCACCCGATCACACCCGAATCCGCCGCGCGGCGCACGAACCGGATCGGGTCATGCCCGGTAAGGGCCCGCTCGTCGCGATGCTGCTCGGCATCGTGCTGCTCGTGCTGGCCGGCGTGCTCGCCGTCACGGCCGGCGGCGCGACCGGCCGCCTGGTCCGCGCGCCGGGCACGGTCGTGCGCATCGTGCAGGACAGCGACGCGATGCGCGCGTACCGGCCGATCGTCGCGTACCTCTCGAACGACGGCCGGCGCCGCGAAGTTGCCGGCAATACCGCGTCGACCGTCCCCGCGTACGACATCGGCGAGAACGTCGACGTGCTGCTCGACCCCGACCATCCCGACCGCCCCGCGCTGATCGACGATTTCGCGCAACACTGGTTTCCGGTGGTCGTGCCGGCGCTGCTCGCCGTCGTATCGTTCGCGATCGGCGGCCTGCTGATCGCCGGCGAGCGTCGCCGCCGGCAATCCGATCCCGCACCGCCGACCCGCGCCGCACGCAGGGAGACGCGGCGCCGCTGGGATATCGCGATCGTGGTGATTCCGATCGCGATCGGCACGAGCTTTCTCGCCGGCGCCGGCGCGGCCGGCCTGCGCCAGTGGCAGATCGTCCATCACTATGCGCGCTCGACCGGCCATGTCGTCGAGATCGCGACGAACGGAACATCGTCGCGGTCGCGCACGTCGCTGTATTCGGCGATCGTCGCGTTCACGACCGACAGCGGGCGGCTGATCACGTTCGCGCAGGGCTCGGCGTCGTCGCATCCGGGCCTGCACGAAGGCGACGCGGTCAACGTGCTGTACGACCCCGTCACCCCCGAGCGCGCAATCGTCGACCGCTTCTGGGATCGCTGGGGCCTCACGGCGATCCTGTTCGCGATCGGCGCGCCGTTCGTCGCGGCCGGGTTGTTCATCGCCGCGACGCTGTGGCCCGATCACCGGCCGCACGAAGCCGCCCAATGATGCGCGTGCGGCGCGGCAGTCGTCACGCCGCGCCGCTTCACCGCTCCCGAAACGCCTCCACCTTCGCGCGATTCCCGCACGTGCGCATGTCGCACCAGCGGCGCCCGACGCCGCGGCCACGGTCGACGAAGAACCACGTACACCGGCCGCACTGCCGCACGCGCGCGAAATCGTCGCTGCGCAGCAACTGCTCGAAGCCGAGCGCGGCCGCATCGATCCAGCGCGACGCGGCGCGCGCGTCGGGCCGCCATGCGAAACGGCCGTCGACCGCGTTGAACGCACTGCGCCCGATCGCTTCGCGGATCGCCACCGCGAGCCGATCCGCCGCGCGCGGGCCGTCGCTGCCACCGCCTGCCGCCGTCAGGTGCGCAACCGCGACATATGCATCGTCGCGAAAGTGACGCAGCGCAGCCAGCTCGTCAGGCCCGTCCTGCCGCGGATGACGCAGCAGCCGCGCCAGATCGACCGGCGCCAGCAATCCCGATTGCTCCGCCCACGCGCGCACGGCCGGCCAGTCGACGAGCTTGTCCTCGCAGCGCGTCTTGCCCGTGTCGGCCACCGTATTGAGAAAATCGAGCGCCGGATGGCCGCCGACGAAATCGGCCGCACCCCATGCGTGCGCGTGTCGCGCAGGCTCGGATCGAGTAACCATTTAATTTCACCTATCGGTTTCACATCCGGAGAATCCGGCGTAACCTGTTAACAACCAAAACAGGTTAGCACGGAGAAGCCGATGCTCGAACTCGCGAATCGCTTCAATTTCGAAGGCCACCGGATTGCATGGGGCGCGCTCGGCGAAGGCCCGCCGCTCGTGCTCGTGCACGGCACGCCGTTTTCGTCGCAGGTATGGCGCCGGATCGCGCCGTGGCTCGCGCGGCGGCATCGCGTGTATTTCTACGACCTGCTCGGCTACGGCCAGTCCGACATGCCGGACGCCGACGTGTCGCTCGGCCGACAGAACGCGTTGTTCGGCGCAATGCTGAACGAGTGGGGAATTTCGCAGCCACGCGTGCTCGCGCACGACTACGGCGGCGCCACCGTGTTGCGCGCGCACTTTCTCGACGGCATCGCGTACGCGGATCTCACGCTCGTGAACCCGGTTGCGATCGCACCGCAAGGCTCGCCGTTCGTGCGGCATGTCGCGCAGCACGAAGCCGCATTCACCGGCTTGCCCGCGTATGCGCATCACGCTCTCCTGACGGCCTATCTCGGCAATGCAGTGGCGCGGCCGCTGGGCGACGAAGCGCTGTCGATCTACCGCGCGCCGTGGCTCACGCCGGCCGGCCAGGCCGCGTTCTATCGCCAGATCGCGCAGATGCGCCAGCGCTACATCGAGGAAGCCGAGGCGCGCTACGCGCCACCGGACTTCCCCGTGCGCATCGTGTGGGGCGAGGACGACGCGTGGATTCCGCTCGAGCAGGGGCAGGCGCTTGCCGATCGCATCGCGAACGGCACGCTGATCAGGGTGCCGCGCGCCGGGCACCTGGTCCAGGAGGATGCACCGGAGGCGATCGTCGCCGCGGTACTGGATGGGCACGCGCCGGGCTGAACGCCATCGGCATCGCGTGCCGCATCAAAACGCCGGCACGCCCTGCGCGAGCGTCGCGACGAACTTCGCGGTGCGCGGGTCGCGCGGCCGGCCGAACAGGTCGCGCGATGCGCCGGCTTCGACGATGCGGCCGTCGGCGAGGAATACCGCGTCGTGCGCGATCGACGCGGCCAGGCGCAAGTCGTGCGTGGCCATCAGCATCGTCGTGCCTTCGCGCGCGAGCTGGCGCAGCACCTCGACCACTTCGACGGACAGCTCCGGATCGAGCGCCGACGTCGGCTCGTCGCACAACAGCACCTGCGGAGACGGCGCGAGCGCCCGTGCGATCGCGACGCGCTGCTGCTGCCCGCCCGACAGCGTGGCCGGCCATGCATCGGCCTTGTCCGCGATACCGACCTTGTCGAGCAGCGCGAGCGCCCGCTCACGCGCCCGTTCGCGCGGCCAGCGCTGCACGGTCACGAGCCCTTCCATCACGTTCTGCACGACACTCAGGTGCGGAAACAACTGGAAGTTCTGGAACACCATGCCGGTCTGCTTGCGCACCGCGAACACCGCGTCGCGCGACGGCCGGCGCCCCGGCGCGAATTCGATGCGCGCATCGCCGACCGCGAGCGTACCGGCCTCCGGCACTTCGAGCAGGTTCACGCAGCGCAGCAGCGTGCTCTTGCCGCTGCCGGACGGGCCGATCAATGCGGTCACGCTACCCGGCTGCAACGCGAGGTCGATCCCGCTCAGCACGCGATGCGAGCCGAACGACTTGTCGATGCGTTCGAGTCGGATCATCGCAACTCCGCCTGAAACAGCGCGTGGCGGCCGAAGCGAAGCTCCAGTCGGCGTTGCAGCGACGACAGCACCGAGCTGAACAGCAGATAGATCAGCGCGGCTTCGGTATAGAGGATCAGCGGTTCGTAGGTCACGGCCGCGATGCGTTGCGCGGCCTGGAAGATCTCGGGCACGGTCAGCACGGCCGCGAGCGACGTGTCCTTCACAAGCGAAATGAATGAATTAGACAGCGCGGGCAATGCGACGCGCGCGGCCTGCGGCAGGATCGCGCGGCGCAGCGCCTGCGCGCGCGTCATCGCCATCGAGTACGCGGCTTCCCACTGCCCCTTCGGGATCGACTCGATCACGCCGCGGATCACCTCGGCGTTGTACGCACCGACGTTCAGCGAGAAGCCGATCACGGCGGCCGCCAGCGGATCGAGCACGATGCCGACGTTCGGCAATCCGTAGAAGATCACGAACAGCTGCACGAGCAACGGCGAGCCGCGGAACAGCCAGATATAGAAGCGCACGGCGGCCTGCGCCCAGCGCGGCCCGAACAGCCGCGTGAGCGCCGCGCCGAATGCGAGCAGCAGGCCGATCGCGAACGACGCGAGCGTGAGCGGAACCGTGAACACGAGCCCTGCGTAAAGCAGGGGTCGCAGCGATTCCGCCGTCAGGTGCAGCCAGGCCGGCATCGTTCAGCCTCGCGTCACGGCTGCGACACGTCGCGGCCGAAGTACTTCTGCGAGATCTTCGCGTAGGTACCGTCCGCCTTGATGTCCGCGAGCGCCTTGTCGATCGCAGCCACCAGCGCGGGGCTGCCCTTGCGCAGCAGCACGCCGGACGCGTCGCCCGCGCCGCTCGTGTCGGTCGCCGCGATCTTCAGTTTCGCGTCGGGCTTGTGCTTGCGGAAATCGAGGTACGACAGCGAATCGTTGATCGTCGCATCGACGCGGCCGGACGTCAGCAGGTCGATCGATTCGTTGAAGCCCTGTACGGGCACCACGTCGGCGCCGTGCGCGGCCGCGAGCTTGCCGAAGTTGCTCGTCAGCGTGTTCGCGGACTTCTTGCCCTTCAGGTCGTCGAACGAGCGGATCGTCGTGTTGTCCGCGCGCACGATCAGCACCGCGTGCGACGTGATGTACGGTGACGAGAAATCGTATTTCGCCTTGCGCGCGTCGGTGATCGACACTTCATTGACGACCGCATCGTAGCGGTTCACGTCGAGGCCCGCGATCAGGCCGTCCCACTTGCCTTCGACGAACTGCGGCTTCACGCCGAGGCGCTGCGCGATCGCCGTGGCGATATCGACGTCGAAACCCGTCAGCTTGCCCGTTTCGTCGTGGTACGTGAACGGCGCGTAGGTGCCTTCGGTGCCGACCCGGAACACGCCGGCCGATTTGATCTGCGACAGGTCGTCGGCAGCCAGCGCACTGGTGGCCGCCGTGGCCTGCAGCAGTGCGACGATCAGGATGGAACGGAGGAATTTCATGGTGCGGACCCCGAATGATTGGAGAGAATCATCCCGCCGGCATGCATGCGCCGTTCGAGAGGTCCGCGAATTCTACCGACGCGTTGGGGCGCGGCAAAAACGCAAATCGGCTAACGATATGAGCGCTACGAATAACGCGCCGGCCAGCCACCGTCATCCCGCCGATGAGATCCGTCGCGATGCAGCGCGGCAATCGTCCGACGATTCGTTACCGGTGGTTACAGAAGCGACACCGCGGTATCACCCGTTCCGCATGCGCTACGTACCATGAAGGCAGGTAAAACTGTTGCTCGCGGGCCTCGCCCCCGCGAACGGAGTGAACGGCAAATGAAACGCATCCTGTTCTCCAGTGCCGTCGGCCTCGCGGCCGCCTGCCTGTCGGCAAGCGCATTCGCGCACGCCGATGTCGGCGTGTACTTCGGCGTGCCGGGGCCGGTGATCGAGGCGCCACCGCCTGTCTACTACACGCCGCCGCCCGTCGTGTACGAGCCGGCACCGGCCTATTACGGCCCGTACTACGGCGAATATCGCTACCGGCGCTACCGGCACGACAACGGCTGGCATCGCGGCTGGCGACATCACCGCGACGACGACGATTGACCGTCGCCTGCCGGCCATCACGGCCGCATCCCGCCCCGGGGAAATTCCGCGCGCCGGCCTTCGAGCCGGCGCGCGCGCATCACACGCCGCTTACCACGGCAGCGAATACGTCTTCGTATTCGTGAAGCTCTTCATCGCCTCCTGCACGCCTTCCTTGTACCCGAGCCCCGAATCCTTCACGCCGCCGAACGGCGTCAGTTCGAGCCGGTAGCCCGGCACCTCGCGCACGTTCACGCTGCCGACTTCCAGCTCGGTGATGAAGCGCGTGATGTGGTCGAAGCGGTTCGTGCATACCGACGACGACAGCGCATAGTCGGTGCTGTTCGACATCCGGATCGCTTCGTCGATGTCGCGAAAGCGCATGATCGGCGACACGGGGCCGAAGGTTTCATACTTCACGAGCGGCATGTCGGGCGTCACGCGATCGATCACCGTCGGCGAATACAGTGCGCCGTTGCGCACGTTGCCGACCAGCAGCCGCGCGCCGCGCGCAATCGCATCGTTCACCTGCTGCTCGCAGAACTTCGCGGCCGCCTCGTCGATCACCGTGCCCATGTCGACCGACGGATCGGACGGATTGCCGTACGACCACGCACGCGTCTTCTCGACGACGAGTTCCGTGAAGCGATCGGCCACCGATTCATGCACGAGCATCCGCTTGATCGCCGTGCAGCGCTGCCCCGAGTTCTTGTACGACCCCGACACCGCGAGCGTGCTCGCTTCGTCGAGATCGGCATCCTCCATCACGATGATCGGATCGTTGCCGCCGAGCTCGAGCACCGCGCGCCGGTAGCCCATGCGCGACGCGATCGACTTGCCGATCGACACGCCGCCCGTGAACGTGATCAGGTCGATCGCCGGGTTCGTGATCAGTTCGTCGGCAATCTCCTTCGGGTCGCCGGTAATCACCTGCAGCATCTGCGGCGGCAAGCCGGCTTCGTACAGGATGTCCGCAAAGAGATAGCACGACAGCGGCACCTTCTCCGACGGCTTCACGACGATCCGGTTGTTGGTCGCGACCGACGGCACGATCTTGTGCGCGACCTGGTTCATCGGATGGTTGAACGGCGTGATCGCCGAAATCACGCCGAGCAGCGGATCGCGCTGCGTGTACACGCGACGCTTCTTGCCGTGCGGCGTCAGATCGCACGAGAAGATCTGGCCGTCGTCCTTCAGCACCTCGCCCGCGCCGAACGTCAGCACGTCGGCCACGCGGCCCGCCTCGTACGTCGAATCCTTGATGCACAGCCCGGCCTCGGCCGTGATCAGCGCCGCGATCTCCGCGGTGCGCGCACGCACGATCTCGGCTGCGCGGCGCAGGATCGCCGCGCGCTCGTGGCGCGTGAGCGTCGGCCGGTATGCACGCGCGACCGCGAATGCGCGCCGCACGTCGTCCAGCGTCGCCTTCGGCACGGTGCCGACCAGCGAGCCGTCGTACGGATTGCGCACGTCGATGGCCGCGTCCCGATGAATCCGTTCTCCATTGATTCGCAGTGCTTCGCGTCGAATCCCTCGGACGTCCGTCGATGCTGCAATGGCGTTCATGAGTGTGTCCCCTTACGGATGCATGCGTATCACTGCAGGTGGTTGAGGGCGATGTCGATGATGTCGAAGTTGCGCAGCCGCGCGCGGCCCGTGACGTCGGTCGCGACCGGCTTGCTGAAGATCAGCGGCACGATCTGCTCGGAGATGCCGCCGTGCGAGCGCAGCGGCACGTCGAGGCCCGACAGGTCGTGCTTGATGCGGCGCGTGCCGAGCACGACGTCCTGCTTCGAGATCACGATCAGGTCGCCCATCCGCGCGGGCGGCAGCTCGAAACGCGCGCAACCTTCGGCGCCCGTCAGCACGACCTCGATGCCGTCGACCGCGGCAAGCCGTGCGCGCAGCGCGTCGGCATCGGCCGTCGCCGGCACGTAGACGGTCGCGAACGAGCCGAGCGCGCCGTGGTGCACGACGTACGGATCGGTGATCGGCAGGATCACGCGCGCCGCATCGTGGCCGAGCCACTCGTCGAACAGCTCCTGCAGGTAGATCACGTTCGGCTCGCCGGTCTCGCCGTCGTGCTTCGCGTTCATCCCGTGGTCGGCCGTGATCGCGACGATCGCGCCGAGTTCGTCGAGACGCCGCAGGTAGGTGTCCATCATCGCGTAGAACGCGTTTGCGCCTTCCGTGCCGGGCGCGCACTTGTGCTGCACGTAGTCGGTGGTCGACAGGTACATCAGGTCGATCGGGCGCGTCTCGAGCAGGCGCACGCCGGCCGCGAACACGAATTCCGACAGGTCCGCGCTGTACACGCTCGGCACCGGCTTGCCGACCAGCTCGAGCACGTTGTCGATGCCGTTTTCCTCGACGCTCGCCTCGTCGGCCTTTTCCGACGAGAAGCAGATGCCCTTCAGCCCCTTGCCGAGCAGGCGGCGCAGCTTGTCCTTCGCGGTGACGACCGCGACGCGCGCGCCCTGATCGGCGAAGGTCGCGAGCACGGTCGGCGCGACCAGGTACTTCGGATCGTTCATCAGCACCTCGGCGCCGGTGTCGCGATCGTAGAAGTAGTTGCCGCTTATCCCGTGGATCGCCGGCGGCACGCCGGTCACAATCGACAGGTTGTTCGGGTTCGTGAAGCTCGGCACCACGCACTCGCCCTTGAGCGCCGTGCCCGGCTTCAGCAGCGTGCGCAGAAACGGCGCGACGCCGGCCTGAGCGGCTTCTTCCAGATATTCGTATGCGCAGCCATCGACGCAGACGACCACCACGGGCCGGCTCATCCAGTTGTAGCGGCGGCCGTTCACTTCCACGGATACAGGCGTTTCACTCATGACGTTCATTCCTTTCAGGTCGAAGGGTGTGAGCCGTCGGCGCCCGCGCCGCGCCGAAGGGAGGTGTTTTCCATGCTTGACATTAAAATTGATGATTTGTAGATTGTCAACAACATGCAGAGAACAGAAAGCAAAACAACGTAGCAGCAAGAGGGCTGGTCTCCACTCATCCGCCGTGTGCCGCGGCGCCACAGTCAAGGGGTCTGAAGATGAACGAAGTGCCGGTAAACAAGCGTTTGAATGCATGGGCGGCGGGCGCGGCCCGTTTCGCGCTGGCCGCGGCGGTCGCGCTCGGCGCCGCGCAGGCGGCGCACGCGAAGACGTCGCTGCTCGTCTACACCGCGCTGGAAGACGAGGCGATGAAGCCCTACAAGGACGCATTCGAGAAAGCGAACCCCGATATCGAGATCCGCTGGGTGCGCGACTCGACCGGCTCGGTCACCGCGAAGCTGCTCGCGGAGAAGAACAACCCGCGCGCGGACGTCGTGCTCGGCCTCGCCGCATCGAGCCTCACGCTGCTCGACCTGCAGGGCATGCTGATGCCGTACACGCCGAAGGGCTTCGACCAGCTCACGCGCAAGTACAGCGACGCGAATACGCCGCCGCACTGGGTCGGCATGGACGTGTGGGGCGCGACGATCTGCTACAACCGCGTCGCCGCGCAGGCGAAGAACATTCCGAAACCGACGTCGTGGGAAGACCTGACGAAGCCGGTCTACAAAGGCGCGATCGTGATGCCGAGCCCCGTGTCGTCGGGCACCGGCTACCTCGACGTGACCGCATGGCTGCAGACCTTCGGCGATGACAAGGGCTGGAAATTCATGGACGCGCTCGACAAGAACGTCGCGCAGTACGTCCATTCGGGCTCGAAGCCGTGCACGCTCGCCGGCACCGGCGAATTCCCGATCGGCATCTCGTTCGAGTTCCGCGGCCACGAACTGCAGGCGCAGGGCGCGCCGATCGATCTCGTGTTCCCGAAGGAAGGGCTCGGCTGGGACATGGAAGGCACGGCGATCATGAAGACGACGAAGCAGCCCGATGCGGCGAAGAAGCTCGCCGACTTCATGGCGAGCAAGGACGCGAACCAGATCACCGCGCGCTGGTGGGCGATCGTCGCGTATCCGGGCGTCGCGCGGAAGCTGGCCGGCATCCCCGACAACTACTCGGACCTGCTCGTGAAGAACGACTTCGTGTGGTCAGCGAAGAACCGCCAGTCGATCCTCGATACGTGGCAGAAGCGCTACGGGGCGAAGGCGCAGCAATAACGCGGCAACCGGTAGCGGGGCCGCGCAGCGCGCCGCCCCGCGCCACCCTTCCCCTCGTCGAATCCGGCCTCCGGGCCGCCCCAGCATGGAGGCGCGCATGGCACCTTACCTGAGCGTAGAACGCATCGAGAAGCGGTACAACGACACGCAGGTCCTCACCGACATCAACCTGAGCGTGATGAAGGGCGAGATGATCTGTTTCCTCGGGCCGTCCGGCTGCGGGAAAACCACGCTGCTGCGGATCATCGCGGGGCTCGAGACGCAGAACGCCGGCCAGATCATGCAGGACGGCCGCGACATCTCGCGGCTGCCGCCGCAACTGCGCGACTACGGCATCGTGTTCCAGTCGTACGCGCTGTTCCCGAACCTCACCGTGTACGACAACGTCGCGTACGGGCTCGTGAACCGCAGGATGAAGCGCGACGCGATCCACGAGCGCGTGCACACGCTGCTCGCGCTGGTCGGCCTGCCCGACAGCCAACGCAAGCATCCCGGCCAGCTGTCCGGCGGCCAGCAGCAGCGGATCGCACTGGCGCGTGCGCTCGCGACGTCCCCCGGCCTGCTGCTGCTCGACGAGCCGTTGTCGGCGCTCGATGCGCGCGTGCGCGTGCGGCTGCGCCAGGAGATCCGCGCGCTGCAGCAGCGGCTCGGCGTGACGACCATCATGGTCACGCACGACCAGGAAGAAGCGCTGTCGATGGCCGATCGCATCGTCGTGATGAACCACGGCGTGATCGAGCAGATCGGCACGCCGCTCGAAATCTACCGGCAGCCGGCTTCGCCGTTCGTCGCGGACTTCATCGGCCGCGTCAACACGATTCCCGCCGAAGTCGCGCAGGACGGCACGCTGCGCGCGGGCGCGGTCGGCCTCGACTGCCGCCACGGCGCGGCCCGCCCCGCGCAAGGCGCGGCGGTATCGGTCTACGTGCGGCCCGAGGACCTGCGCATCCGCGTGCCGGGCGAAACGGCCGACAACGTGCTGGCCGGCCGCGTCGAGAAGCTCGAGTTCCTCGGCGCGTTCTGCCGCGTGAGCTTCCGGATCGACGGGCTCGACGGCCAGGAGATCGTCGCCGACCTGTCGTATCACGACGTCGACCGCACCGGCGTGCAGGCCGGCGCGCGCATCGACCTCGCGCTCGATCGCGAGCATGTCCGCGTGTTCCCGTGCGCGAAGGAGCGACTGCAATGAGCACCGTCCTCACCGAGCGCCGCCGCGGCGCCTCCGCTCCCGCCGACGTGCGGCAGATCACGCACTGGCACGACCGCATCGCGCAGCTCGCGCTCGTCGCGATGGCCGCGCTGATGTCGCTGTTCCTGCTGCTGCCGCTCGCGCTCGTCGTGCAGAAATGCTTCGTCGACGCGGACGGGCGCTTCGTCGGCGCGCACAACTTCGTCGAGTATCTCGAGGACAGCGGCGTGCTGCGCTCGATGCTGCATTCGCTGACGGTCGGCGCACTCGTCACGCTGATCGTCGTGCCGATGGCGTTCACGTTCGCGTATGCGCTGACGCGCTCGTGCATGCCGCTGAAGAGCGCCGCGCGCACGATCGCGCTGCTGCCGCTGCTCGCGCCGACGCTGCTGTCGGCCGTGTCGTTCATCTACTGGTTCGGCAACGCGGGGCTGCTGAAGCCGCTGCTGCACGGCCATTCGATCTACGGGCTGCCCGGTATCGTGCTGAGCATGGTGTACGCGTCGTTCCCGCACGTGCTGATGATCCTCGTCACCGCGCTGTCGCTCGCGGACGGCCGGCTCTACGAGGCCGCCGACGCGATGGGCACGAGTCGCATCCGCAAGTTCTTCACGATCACGCTGCCCGGTGCGAAGTACGGGCTGATCAGCGCGACGATGGTCGCGTTCACGATGTGCATCAACGACTTCGGCGTGCCGGTCGTGATCGGCGGCTCGTACAACGTGCTGTCGACCGACATCTACAAGCTGATCATCGGGCTGCAGGATTTCAACCGCAGCGCGGTCGTGAGCCTGATGCTGCTGTGTCCGGCGCTGGTCGCGTTCGGCGTCGACTTCTTCATCCGCCGCCGCCAGCAATCGCAGCTCGGCGCGCGCTCGACGCCGTACCAGCCGAAGCCGTCGCGCGGCTTCGACGCCGCGATGCTCGCGTACTGCACGCTCGTGTGCGCGTTCTTCATCGCGGTGGTCGGCATCTCGGTGTTCGCGTCGTTCGTGAAGTTCTGGCCGTACCAGATGAGCGTCGGGCTGCAGCACTACGAGATGGGGCTGATCGGCGCCGGCATCTTCGACGCGTACAAGAACAGCCTGCGGATGGCCGCGACGGTGGCGGCCGGCGGCACGATCGTCGTGTTCGGCGGCGCCTACCTGATCGAGAAGACGCGCGGCGCACGGTGGCTGCGCGGCTTCATCAGCCTGTGCGCGATTTTGCCGATGGGCGTGCCGGGGCTCGTGCTCGGCATCAGCTACATCTTCCTGTTCAACGCGCCGGGCAATCCGCTGAACGCGCTGTACGGGTCGCTGTGGCTGCTCGCGATCGTCACGGTCGTCCACTACTACGCATCGAGCCACCTCACCGCCGTGACCGCGCTCAGGCAGATCGACAGCGAGTTCGAGGCCGTGTCCGCCTCGCTGAAGGTGCCGTTCTACAAGACCTTCCTGCGCGTGACGGTGCCCGTGTGCCTGCCGGCGATCCTGCTGATCGCACGCTACCTGTTCGTCAACGGGATGACGACGGTCTCGGCCGTCGCGTTCCTCTACTCGCCGGACACGCAGCCCGCATCGGTCGCGATCCTGAACCTCGACGACGCGGGCCAGATGGGCCCGGCCGCCGCGATGGCCACGCTCGTGCTCGCGACCTCGTCGTTCGCGTGCGTGCTGTTCGCCTGCATCTCGCATCGACTGTTGCGCCGTACGCAGGCCTGGCGCAACCCGCATCGCCACTGATTTTTTTAGCCGCATTCACGTGACGTCCCGACTTCATCAAGGAGACACCATGCCGCTCGCCGCCCAGCCCATCCTGCTCACCCCCGGCCCCCTGACGACCTCCGACACCACGCGCGACGCGATGCTGCGCGACTGGGGGTCGTGGGACAGCGACTTCAACGCGATCACCGCGCGGCTGCGCGAACGCCTGCTGCAGATCGTGCACGGCGAAGGCACGCACGAATGCGTGCCGCTGCAAGGCAGCGGCACGTTCTCGGTCGAGGCGGCCCTCGGCACGCTCGTGCCGCGCGACGGTCACGTGCTCGTGCCGAACAACGGCGCGTACTGCCAGCGCATCGCGAAGATCTGCCGCGTGCTCGGCCGCCGGCTGACGACGATCGACTACCGCGAGGATCGCCGCGTCGATCCGGCCGACGTCGAGCGCGCGCTCGCTGCCGACCCGACCATCACGCACGTCGCGCTCGTGCACTGCGAGACGGGTGCCGGCGTGCTGAACCCGCTGCACGACATCGCGCAGGTCGTCGCGAAGCACGGACGCGCGCTGATCGTCGATGCGATGAGCTCGTTCGGCGCGATCGACATCGACGCGCGCACGACGCCGTTCGACGCGGTGATCGCGGCGTCCGGCAAATGCCTCGAGGGCGTGCCGGGGCTCGGCTTCGTGATCGCGAAGCGCAGCGCGCTCGAACGCTGCGAAGGCAACAGCCATTCGCTCGCGATGGACCTGTACGACCAGTGGGTCTACATGCAGCGCACGACGCAGTGGCGCTTCACGCCGCCGACGCACGTGGTCGCGGCGCTCGACGCGGCCGTCGCGCAGTACGTCGACGAAGGCGGGCTCGCCGCGCGCGGCGGCCGCTACCAGCGCAACTACCGCGCGCTGATCGACGGGATGCTCGCGCTCGGCTTCCGGCCGTTCCTCGATCCGGCGATCCAGGCGCCGATCATCGTCACGTTCCACGCGCCGGACGATCCGAACTACGACTTCAAGCGGTTTTATCAGGAAGTCAAAAAGCGCGGCTACATTCTGTATCCGGGCAAGCTGACCGAAGTCGAGACGTTCCGCGTCGGCTGTATCGGCCACTTCGGCGAAGCCGGTATTCCGGGCGCCGTCGCGGCGATCGCCGACACGTTGCGCGCGATGGGCGTGCGCCGCGTGTCGGCCGAAGCGGCAGCATGACGACGTGACACGATGCACCCGGCCGCGTGCTTACGCGCATGCGGCCGGCCGTTTTCCGGCCGTGCGCGGCACGTGCCCCGACCCTTATAGACGAACACCCCGATGCGACCCTTCTGGATCGAACAAGCGCTGTTCAACGACGGCGATCTCGCCCCCGCGCTGCAGGGCGCGACGCAGGCCGACGTGTGCATCGTCGGCGGCGGCTTCACAGGGCTCTGGACCGCGATCCAGGCGAAGCAGCAACACCCCGCGCTCGACATCGCGATCGTCGAGGCCGACCTGTGCGGCGCCGGCGCGAGCGGCCGCAACGGCGGCTGCCTGCTCACGTGGTCCGCGAAATTCCTGACGCTGCGGCGCCTGTTCGGCGAAGCCGAGGCGATCCGGCTCGTGAAGGCCTCCGAAGCGGCCGTGCAGCACATCGCCGATTTCTGCCGCGCGCACGCCATCGACGCCGAACTGCGGCTCGACGGCACGCTGTACACGGCGACGTCGCGCGCACAGGTCGGCACGCTCGCGCCGGTGCTCGACGCGCTCGCCGCGTGCGGCATCCACAGCTACGAACCGCTGCCACCCGCCGAAGTCGCGCGCCGCTCGGGTTCCGCGCGCAATCTCGACGGCGTCTACTCGCCGATCGCCGCGACCGTGCATCCCGGCAAGCTCGTGCGCGGGCTGCGCCGCGTCGCGCTCGCGATGGGCATCCGCCTCTACGAACGCACGCCGATGCTCGACTTCACGCCGGGGCAGCCGGCCGTCGTGCGCACGCCGTCGGGCAGCGTCACCGCAGGCAAGCTCGTGTTCGCGATCAACGCGTGGATGGCGAGCCGCTTCCCGCAGTTCGAGCGCACGATCGCGGTCGTGTCGAGCGACATGGTGATCACCGAGAAATGCCCGGAGCTGCTCGAAAAAACCGGGCTCGTAGACGGCGTGTCAGTGCTCGATTCGCGAATCTTCGTCTACTACTACCGCACGACGGCCGACGGCCGGCTGATGCTCGGCAAGGGCGGCAACACATTCTCATGGCGCAGCCGCATCGCGCCGGTGTTCGACCGGCGCTCGCCGTACGAGGCGCAGCTCACGCACAGCCTGCGCGAGTTTTTTCCGTCGCTCGCCGGCGTGCCGGTCACCGCGAGCTGGAACGGACCGTCGGATCGCTCGGTCACGGGCTTCCCGTTCTTCGGCCGCCTCGACGACGCGCCGAACGTGTTCTACGGCTTCGGCTATTCGGGCAACGGTGTCGGGCCGACCTACATGGGCGGGCAGATCCTGTCGTCGCTCGTGCTCGGCCTCGACAACGCGTGGACGCGCAGCCCGATCGTGCGCGGCCCGCTCGGCCACTTCCCGCCGGAGCCGATCCGCTATGTCGGCGCGCACGTCGTGCGCAACGCGATCCGCCGCAAGGAGCGCGCGGAGGACGAGAGCCGGCAGCCTTCGGTAGTCGATACGTGGCTCGCGAAGTTTGCGAGCGCGGCGGGGAAGGCGGACAAGGCGTGACGGCATCGAGCAGACGACGTGTCGATTCATTTCGAGCATGTGCAGACCAGGATCGTCGCGATACGATTCGTGATCTCGCCAATACATATGAAGAAATGATGCGCTTTCTGCTGTTCGCCGCACTCGCCGTGATGGTCGGTGCGTGCTCGAAATATAGAGATGAGAAATGGACGGCGCTTCGTGAAATGCCGGCCTTCGCCGAACCAAACGACGATAGGACCCAACCGATCTTTACGGTCAGGAAAGGCGAGTCCTGCGCCCCCGTGGCGGATCGGGCTGCAAAGGTCTATGCATACACGCAAGTGCGCTGTGAATCCGGAACCGGTTGGGTACTGGACGACTTCTTCGATAAACAGCGCGGCAGATGATCCGTTGCGAGGGATCACCGCATTCGGGCGGACATCGTCAACGTCGAGTGAAGCGTCGGCCGCCATATTCGGCTGCACAAACGAGCCGTAGGTAGGCCCGCTTCGACCACGAAAGGCCGTAAGTCAACCGTTCCGTGGCTTTTCGTCGTCAACGTGCGGGACAGATAACACGTCCACTCACGCGCCGGTCTTCTCCCGCGCCGCCTTGCCCGCCGCTGGCAGCCCCTGCTCATGCGTACGACGCATCCGCGCGAGACCGTGCGCGACGTGCTCGCGCACGAGCGCGACGGCCTTCTCCTCGTCGCCGCCCGCGAGCGCCTGCACGATCTTGTCGTGCTCGGCCGCGGACACCGAGATCGCATCCTCCTCGGCCTCGATCGCGGCCTGGCGCAGCAGCCCGAGCTGGCGCACGAGGCGTCGGTAGGTATCGGTGAGGTGCGTATTGCCGACGCCGACGACCATCGCGTCGTGGAACTGCACGTTCAGCTCGGTATAGCGCGTGACGTCGTGCGTCTTCGCGGCATCCTTCATCGACTGGATGATGCCCTTCAGCACCTTCAGCGTATCGGGCGAGATGCGCTTCGCGAGCGCGCGGGCGACCGATTCGTCGAGCATCGCGCGCACTTCGTAGATCTCCTCGGCCTCGCGCAGCGGCACGACGCGCACCGTCACGCCGCGGTTCTTCTCGTTGCGCAGCAGGCCGGCCTGCTCCAGCGCGCGGAAAGCTTCGCGCACGGGGCCGCGCGACACGTTCAGCTTGGTCGCGATATCGACTTCGTTGAGCTTCTCGCCTGGTGCGTATTCACCGGAGACGATCGCGCGCTCGAGCATGTCCTGGACGATCATCGCGAGCGACTGGCTTTGCAGGAGTTCGATGGCGCTGAGCGCGTTCGGGGAAGTCATGGTCGGGCAGGCAGCGACGCTGCGGGTGAAAACGAGGGCGCCATATCGGCGAATGATCCTTGTATACCCTCGGCTCGACACATTGTCAACAGTTTTCAGTTTCCAAAAGCCAATTCCGCCTGCCGGAAAGTACCTGGCGCCCCGGCAGGCGGCGATCGGCGGTCGCGCGGCGGGCGAACTTCCCGCCTCGCGCGACGTGCGGCCGTCAGGCCGTGGGCTTCACCGGCCCCGGATCGCTCTGGCTCGGCCGGCCCGTCTCGACGTGGCCCGCGAAGCGGCGCACGACCTTGTCGTCACCGCCGCGCAGCGTCGTCGCGGTAATCGTCAGATCGTACCAGCCGTGACTCGACGACAGCGCGAAGTGATCCTCGACACGCTCGCCCGGCTCCAGCGTGTAGGTGCGCGCCTGCGCATGGCTGTACGCGTTGTCGACCGTGATACGGCACGTCGCACGCCCGCTGTTGCGCAGTTGCAGGTACACGTGGCGGTTGCGCACGTCGTAGCCGATCTTCGCTTCCGGGTTCGCGTGGCGGCCGTCCGCGGCGAGCCGCGTGTTGCCCTGGAACTCGCACAGATAGCCGTTCGGGCCATAGGCGGCGAGATGGTACTCGCCGCGCGCGGCCGACGTGCTCCAGGTATCGGCGAAGCGGTCATGCGCGGACACCGCGTAACGGCGCGGCGGCGTCGCCGGGTTGCGGCGGTCGTACACGTAGAACGCGGCGCCCGCATCACCGGAGTTCGCGAAGTCGAGCGACACGCTGTCGTCGCGGCCATGCACGTGGGCGTGCACGAACAGCTCGTACGGCAGCGCACGCGCCGGACGCGTGCCGGGCTCCTGCGCCGGCATCGACTGCTGCGCGGGCACCTGGTACGCCTGGCCGGCCGTCGCGATGTGCTGCGGCACCGTGAAGCTCACCGTGCGCGTGTCGGGACGCGCGGAGAAGTCGAACGCCGACGTGAGGTCGCCGCAGATCGACCGGCGCCATGCGCTGATGTTCGGCTCCTTCACGCCGAAGCGCGCTTCGAGGAAACGCAGCACCGACGTGTGGTCGAACGTCTCCGAGCAGACCCAGCCGCCCTTCGTCCACGGCGAGATGATGATCAGCGGCACGCGCGGCCCGAGGCCGATCGGCTGGATGCCGCCCGGGTCGGCGCCCGGCACGAGCGGGCTCATTTCGCCCGGGTACTTGTTCAGGTCGAGCAGCTCGTCGCCGAGGTTCGACAGCAGGTTCGACGACACGATGCCCTGGCCGCCCACGCCGCTCGTGACCGGCGGCACCGGCGGCACGACGTGGTCGAACAGCCCGTCGTTCTCGTCGTAGTTGAGGATGAACACCGTCTTCGCCCACACCTCCGGGTTCGACGTCAGCGCCTCGAGCACCATGTTGATGTAGAACGCGCCGTCGGTCGGCGACGCCTGCGGGTGCTCGCTGTACTTGTACGGCGACACGATCCACGACACCTGCGGCAGCCGGTTCGCCTGCACGTCGGCCTTCAGCTCGGCGAGCGTGTGGTCCGATGCGCCCTTGTCGACCAGCGGGCCGCTCGCGCCCTCCTTCACCTGGAAGCGCTTGAAGAACATCAGCGAGTTGTCGGTGTAGTTGTCGGTCGGGTCGCCCGGGATGCCCGTGCCGCCCTGGTACACCTTCCAGCTGATCTTCGCGTCCTCGAGGCGCTCGGCGTAGGTCGTCCACGTGTAGCCGTTCACGTCGTCGCGCTCGCCGATGCCCGGGCCGTTCGGCGGGTTGCCGTAGATGTTGCGCGGGTCGACCGTGCCGGTCCACAGGTAGATGCGGTTCGGCGCCGTGTCGGCGTGCGCGGAGCAGAAGTACGAATCGCAGATCGTGAACGCGTCGGCCAGCGCGTAGTGGTACGTGAGGTCCTGGCGCTTCAGGTAGCCCATCGTCAGCACGTCCTGCTTCTGGTTCACCCACTGGTCCCACTGGCCGTTGTTCCAGGACAGGTGGCCGCTGCTCCAGCCGTGGTTGGTGCCCGGCTGGAATTCGGTCGTCTGCTTCGGGTCGAGGTAGAACGGCAGCACGTACGGCGCCGACGGATCGAGGCCGCGCGAATGGTAGTTCTTCGTGAACACCGACGCCGGCGGCTGTTGCCACACCGGCGCACCGCTCGGCAGCAGGTGCGGGCGCGGGTCGTTGAAGCCGCGCACGCCGCGCAGCCCGCCGAAGTAATGGTCGAACGAACGGTTTTCCTGCATGAAGATCACGACGTGTTCGACGTCGCGGATCGTGCCCGTGCGATAGGCGGCCGGCATCGCCAGCGCGTTGCGGATCGCGGGCGGAAAGCCCGCGTAGGCGGCCATCGCGCCGGCCGACTGCGCGGCGAGGCGCAGGAAATCGCGTCGATTGTTCGAGGACATGAAGAGAACCCTGTTGTCGATAGGAGTGGGGCGCCGGTCGAGCGGGGCCGGCGGTGGTGCGTTGCCGTTATTACCCCGCACCGGCATGTCCCGGCCGTGACCGGTTACCGCAGGTTTCTTTGGGTGACCCACAGGAATTTTTCGAAGCGGCGCACGACGCGCCTTTCATGCGGCCGACATACGCGTGCGCTACGCTGACGCGCGATACAGAGGGGGAGAAGCCGAGTCGTGTTCGATCAGCTGAAGGCGTTCCACGCGACCGTCCGGCAGGGCAGCATCACGCGCGCCGCGCGCCACCTGGGCGTGAGCCAGCCGACGATCGCCGCGCAGATCCGGCAGGTCGAGCAGGTGTACGGCGTCGAGCTGTTCTACCGCAGCGGCCGCAAGCTCGAGGTCACCGAAACGGGCATCGAGCTGCTGCCGCTCGTCGAGAAGATGATCGCGCTCGAGGCGCAGGCCGACATCATGCTGCGCAACGTCGGCGGCCTGTTCGAAGGCTACCTGCGGATCGGCGCGACGGGCCCGTACTACATCATGGATGCGGTCGGCCGCTTCTCGAGCGCGCATCCGTCGATCGCGCTCACGTGCCGGATCGGCAACTCCGAGGAGATCCTGCAGGCGCTGCAGGAGTTTCGCATCGACCTCGCCGTCTCGTCGCAGCGCAACGACGCCGACGGCCTCGAACGCAAGGTGATCTCGACCGATCCGCTCGTGCTCGTCGTGCACCGCAACCATCCGCTCGCGCGGTTCGACGCGATCGATCCGGCGCAGCTCGCCGACGTGCGGCTGCTGATTCGTGAAGAAGGTTCGGTCACGCGCCGCTGCACGGAGACGATCCTCGCGACGGCCGGTGTCGCGTCCGTGTCGGTTGCCGAGATCGGCAGCCGCGAAGCGATCCGCGAGGCGATCCTGCACGGCGTGGGCGGCAGCCTGTTTCCGCTCGGCGAGGCCGAGCGCCATCCGGACCTGCGCGTGATCGCGCTGCGCGGCGTCGGCACGACGATCGACGAATACGTGTACTACCTGAAAGCACGCCGCCAGAGCCCCGCGATCGACGCGTTCCTCGCCTGCATCTTGCCGGACGGTGCCGAGGCGGCCCGCGCAGCCGACCAGGGACAACCCAGGCGGCGGGCGAACGCGCGCTGAGCTGCCGCGCGCTCGCCGGTTCCGCACTCGACTGGCGCTTTTCCCGCGCCTTCCCTCGTGTTTCCTCGTGCCTTCCTTCCGTCGTTGCGCTCACCTCATTTCGGCAGTGCCGGAATCATCCACGTCAGCACGTGCTGCTGCAGGAACACCAGCACGCCGAGCAGCAGCGTGAGGATCACGCTGTGCCAGAAGGTGCGCGCAAACACGACACCTTCCTGCCCTTTCAGGTCCGTCGTCGACACGCCCGTCGCGATGTTCTGCGGCGAGATCATCTTGCCCATCACGCCGCCCGACGAGTTGGTCGCGGCCATCAGCACCGGATCGAGGCCGAGCTGCCGGGCGGCCACGACCTGCAGGTTGCCGAACAGCGCGTTGCCCGACGTGTCGCTGCCGGACAGGAACACGGCAATCCAGCCGAGCGACGCGGACACCAGCGGGAACAGCGCGCCCGTCGACGCGACGCCGGTGCCGAGCGTGTAGCTGATCCCCGAGTAGTTCAGCAGGTACGCGAGCCCGACGATCATCATCACCGTGACGATCGCGATCCACGTCTGCCGCCACGTCTTCACCACGCATTCGACGAACGCGCCGGGGCCGGTGCGCGTCAGCGCGGCCGTGACGATCGCCGACAGCAGGATCGCGGTGCCCGTGCCGAGCGGCTGGAAATCCCAGATCGCCGCGTACGGCTTGTGATACAGCGACACGAACACGGCGTTGTGCAGGCCCGGCCACTTGATCTTCACGTCGCCGATCGCCGCGATGTTCGCGTGCACCCACACGATCACGACCACCGACACGACGAGCCACGGCAGCCAGCCGCCGAAGCCCGCGCGCGCGGCGCCGGCTGCCGCCGGCACGCTGCGCGCGAGCGCGTACTGCGGATCGGGCTGCGGCTTCCATACCTGCAGGAAGCCGATCGTCACGATCAGCGACGTGAGCGAGGACAGCACGTCGGTGAGCTGGTAGCCGAGGAAGTTCGACGTGACGAACTGCGCGAGCGCGAAGCTGCCGCCCGACACGAGCAGCGCCGGCCACAGCTTCGAGATCGAGCGCAGGCCGCCATACGCGCCGACCACGTAGAACGGCAGCAGCAGCGCGAAGAACGGCAACTGGCGGCCGACCATCTGCGCGAGCGTCGCGGGCGGCAGCGACGTGACCGCGCCGAGCACGGTGATCGGCACGCCGAGCGCGCCGAACGCGACCGGCGCGGTGTTGAACAGCAGCGTATAGGTGAGCGCTTCGAGCGCGGGGAAGCCGAGCGCGATCAGCAGCGCGCTCGTGATCGCGACCGGCGTGCCGAATCCGGAGATCCCTTCGAGCAGGCAGCCGAACGAAAACGCGACGACGAGCAGCACGAGGCGGCGGTCGTCGGGCAGGTTGTCGAGCATCCATTGCCGGAACTGGTCGAAGCGGCCCGACTTCACCGCGATGTTGTACAGCAGCAGCGCGTTGAAGACGATCCACATCACCGGCACGACCGCGAGCGCCATGCCGGCGCCGACCGCATTGAACGCGAGCCCGGCCGGCATCCCCCACGCGCCGATCGCGACCGCGAGGCCGGCGACGAGCCCGGCGAGCGACGCCTGCCACGCGGGGCGGCGCAGCACGCCGAGCGCGATCAGCGCGACGGCGATCGGGATCGCGGCGACGAGAAACGACAGCAGCAGCGAGTTCGCGACCGGCGTCAACGGCTGCGCGAAGACGATGCCGGGCGGTAGGGCGTCGGTAGGGTTCATCGTGTCTCCAGATGTCGACCCGAGTTGGCGCTTTAGCGCTTACTCGGGTCCCATGCCTTGCGCTGTCGACCCGAGTTGGCGCTTTAGCGCTTACTCGGGTCCCATGCCTTGCGCTGACGACCCGGGCTGGCATGCCGATGCCCCCGGGTTCGGTACAAGGCGATGTCCTGCGGTCAGGACCGCGATCAGGCGCTTGCGCACGCAACGACGTTGCACGGCCAACCGATCGGTCGCTTAAAAGAGGTTAGGAGGCGCGTGGCGCTTGTACAAGGGGGACAAGCCCGATGCGCGACGACCCGATACGGCCGCGGCGCCGCACGATGACCGGCGGATGGCGGGCGGCTGTCACGTTCGACAGGAAGTCCGGTCACGCCGTCGCCCGCGCAATGTTGCACGCGCGACAAAGGTGACTGACGGCAACGCGGGTGTTTCGTCCGGCATCCGAAGCCTAGACTGGCTGCATCGATTCCGGCCGGGCCAGAAACGGCGCGGCACCGGAACCTCACGGAGCAAGCACGATGAATACGATGAAACACACGGCATGCGCCCTCCTGCTGATGGGCGCGGCCTTCGCCGCCCACGCTCAGGCGGCATCGACGGTGACGCGCGCGCAGGTCCGCCAGGAACTCGTGGAGCTGCAGGCCGCCGGCTACCGGACGAGCCTCGCAAGCAGTCCCGACTTTCCGGAGAACATGCGGGAGATCATGGAGCGTGCCGCGCGAGCGCGCGGCGAGGACGCCGGTTACGGCAACGACGGCCGGGTGAACGGTGAATCAGGCAAGCCGGCGCTGCCGCGCGCGATCGACCGCGACACGTACGCCCACCACTGATCATTGACGGAACTGGCTCGATCGCACCGCAGAGCGGCGCGGCGCAGGCTGCGCCGGCCGCTTGCGCGATCGTCAGGCGCTGGTCAGACGCTGAAGCGGTTCAGCGTATACGCGCGGTAGGCCGCCACGAACGCGTCGAACGATCCGGCCTCCTTCGCTTCGAGCTCGGCCTGCTCGGCCAGCGACTTCGCGGCGAGCGCCTGCTCGGTGCGCAGCGTGTCCGCCGACGGCGGACGCGCGCGGAAATGCGCGGCATGCGCTTCGCTCTGCGCGAGCGCGAACGCGAGGAACGACTGGCCGTTTTCGCGCATCGTGCGCAGCACGCGCGCGGACGGCGTGCGCTCCGGATCGGCGAGCTTCTCGCGCTGCGCGGCAATCGCGCGCGCATGCTCGTCGCCGCCGCGAATTTCGTCGAGACGGCGGCCGATGGTTTCGATATCGGCCATCAGCTCGTCGGCCCACTGCTGCAACGTGATCGACTGGCCGTCGCGCGTGAGCGCGAGCCCCGGCTTGCGGCCTTCCATCGTCACGCTGCCGAAGTTCGCGTTCGCTTCCTTGTACGCCTCGCAGTCGAGCGGCGCGCTTTCGTCCAGCGCGCACGCGAGCAGGAACGCATCGATGAAGCGCGCGGTTTCCAGCGCGATGCCGGTCGGCTCGAACGGATCGATGTCGAGGCAGCGCACTTCGATGTACTGCACGCCGCGCGACGCGAGCGCATGCAGCGGCCGCTCGCCCGAATACGTGACGCGCTTCGGCCGGATCGTCGAGTAGAACTCGTTCTCGATCTGCAGCACGTTCGTGTTGATCTGGATCCACTCGCCGTCGCGGTGCGTGCCGATCGCCTCGTACGCCGGATACGGCTCGCTCACGGCCTTCGACAGCGCGTCGAGATAGCCGGGCAGCGTGTTGTAGTCGACGTGCAGCGCGGCCTGGGCCGTCGTGTTCGAATAGCCGAGATCGCTCATCCGCAGGCTCGTCGCATACGGCAGGTACAGCGTATCGGCGTCGAACGTGTCGAGCTTGTGCGGCTTGCCGCGCAGGAACTTCGTATCGAGCGACGGCGACGCGCCGAACAGGTACATCAGCAGCCAGCTGCGGCGGCGGAAGTTGCGGATCTGCGCGAGATAGCGTTCCGACTGGTAGTCGACGAGCGTGGCCGTCGAGCCTTCGTCCGCATGCAGGCGCCGCCACACTTCCTCGTGAAGCGAGTAGTTGTAGTGGATGCCCGCGATGCACTGCATCGTGCGGCCGTAGCGATACGCGAGGCCGCGCCGGTACACCGTCTTCAGGCGGCCGATGTTCGACGAGCCGTAGTCGGCGATCGGAATCTGGTCGTCGGCCGGCAGCAGGCCCGGCATCGAGTCGTTCCACAGCATCTCGTCGCCGAGCGACGCATAGACGTAGCGATGCAGATCGTCGAGGCGTTCGAGCGTGATCGCGGCGTCGCGCTCGGCCGGCGTGATCAGTTCGATCAGCGCTTCGGAATAGTCGGTCGTCAGCGCCGGATGCGTGAGCGCCGAACCGAGCGCGCGCGGATGCGGCGTGAACGCGATCATCCCGTCGCGCGTCACGCGCAGGCTTTCCTTTTCGATGCCGCGCAGGCCGTCGGGCAGATGCTGCCGCGTCGGGCCCGAGCTCAGCGCTTCGAGACGATTCAGCAGCAGTTCGGACTGGCGGTGAGTCATGGTGTTCGACATGGAGACGCAAGTGCGTGACGGCCGCGCGCAGAGTGCCGCGCGCGGCCGGCTGGATTGTTGGTCGCTTCGTTGGTAGCGGGCACTTTAACATCTCGCCGAAACACGCGCTTGAGGTGGCTCCGGGCCGGGTGCGCGGGCTTGAGCGGGCCGCCGGACGGGCCGGCCGAGGTTCTCGAAACAAGCGTGACCGGTTCCAGGCGGCGCCGATCGTCACGCCGGTCAGCCGAATTCGTCGGACGGAACGTGGGCAGCAAACAGGTGGCGGCAGGTGCAACCGCGCTACCAAACCGACCGGGAAATGATGCGTGCGCCTGCATCGCACGCGCGAAATCCGGCAGGCGCCGGACTCGCGGAATGGCCGCGACTGCCCGCATCCGGCGGGCAGCCTGGGGCGGCCTGCACGGCCTGCGCAACGGGTTGCATCGCGGCCCGGCCTGGTCGCACCCGGCCGCATGCCGCCGCGCTCACCCGCCGCGCGCGCCGCCCGCCCGGTCGGCCACTTCGTTCCACAGATGCAGCGCCGCATACGCGCGCCACGGCCGCCAGCCTTCGGTGCGGCGCTTCTGGCTGGTGAGCCGGTCGAGCGCCGGATCGCGCGCGGCGATCGACTGCATCAGCACGAGATCGGAGGCCGGCCACGCGTCCGGGTCGCGCCACGCGCGCATCGCGATGTACTCGACGGTCCACGGGCCGATGCCCGGCAGATCGAGCCACGCGCTGCGCAGCGTCGCGAGATCGGCATGTGCGTGATCGACCGGCACGTCGCCGGCCGCTACCGCGCGCGCCACGCCCGTCAGTGCCGCCACCCGCTTGCCGGGCATCCCGATCTTGTCGAGATCGCACGCGGCCAGCGCGTCGGGCGTCGGGAAACGCCACGCCGGCGCGCCGTCGTCCTCGTGCACCACGCGCTCGCCTGCCCTTTCCACGAGCCGGCCGACGATCGTCGTCGCCGCCTTCACGCTCACCTGCTGGCCGACGATCGCACGCACGGCCAGTTCGAACCCCGACCATGCGCCCGGCACGCGCAGCCCCGGCGCGGCCTCGACGAGCGGCGCGAACCACGGATCGCGCGCGAGCCCGCCGCCGATCGCGGCCGGATCGGCGCCGAGGTCGAACATCGTCGCGACGCGCGCGGCGAACGCCTCGTCGACATGGCGCGCAACGGCCCCTTCGACGGTCGCGATCAGGCAATGCTTGCGCGGATGGTTCGCGACGGTGAGCCGGCCGGCATCGCCGTGCAGGTCGACGATGCGGCGATACATGCCGTTGGCGACCTGCTCGACGCCCGGGATCGCGCGCCCGCTGAAGAAGCGCAGCACGCGCGCCCAGTCGTACGGCGCCTTGTAGCGCAGCTCCATCTGCGCGGACGGCGGCACATGGCCGCCGTTCGCGATGGACGTGATCGTTGCTGTTTCGATGCTCAAACCTCACTGCCCTCCGTCACTGCTTCGGGTTCATCGTTGTGGGCATGACGCGCCTCGGACGCGAGCAGCGTCGCCTTGCGGCGCACGCCCCAGCGATATCCGGCGAGCGCGCCGCCCTTCTGCACGACACGGTGGCATGGAATCGCGAGCGCGACCGGGTTCGACGCGCACGCGGACGCGACGGCCCGCACCGCGCGCGGCGAACCGAGCGCCTCGGCAATCTCCGAGTAGCTGCGTGTTTCGCCGTACGGAATATGCGTCAGCGCTTCCCATACGCGTTGCTGGAACGCAGTCGGCGCGATGTCGAGCGGCAGGTCGAATGCGTGCCGCGTGCCGTCCAGGTACGCGCGGATCTGCGCGACGAACGGCGCAAGCCGCGCGGGCGCTTCGACCAGTTCGGCGCGGGCAAATGCGTCCTTCAGTTCGCCGACGAGCGCCGCCGGTTCGTCGCCGAACGCGATCCGGCAGATGCCCTGATCGGTCGCGGCGACGAGCACCGTGCCGAGCGACGTCGACGCGGTCGCATACTCGATCCGCAGGCCTGCGCCCTGGCGGCGGAACGCGGACGGCGCCATCCCGAGCTCGCGCGGTACCGACGCATAGAGCCGCGACGGCGAATTGAAACCCGCGTCGACGGCCGCCTGCGTGACCGGCTGCCCGCTTTGCAGCGCCTGCCGCAGCGCGGCGCCGCGCTGCGCTGCCTGGTACTGCCGCGGCGACACGCCGACCACGCGCTTGAAGAGCCGCTGCAGGTGGAACGGGCTCACGTGCACGGCGTCGCTCAGTTGCTGCAGCGTGAGCCGCTCGGCATGCGCGTCGAGCACCGCGCATGCGCGGTTGACGATCTCGAGCTCGCGCGGCAGCCCTTCCGGCTGGCAGCGCTTGCACGGCCGGAAGCCGGCCGCGCGTGCGGCCGCCGCATCGGTGAAGAACGACACGTTCTCGCGACGCGGCTGTCGCGATGCGCAGGTCGGACGGCAGAACACGCCGGTCGTGCTCACGGCATAGAAGAACGCGCCATCCGCATGCGGATCGCGCTCGGTCACGGCGCCCCAGCGGGCATCGTCGGTCGGATAGGCGGTTTTCATCTGAACCTCGTACGCTTTAGTGTAGATGGTGCCTACTCTAGACATCGGCACATGCCGTCGCGCCCTGAATCTTGCTCTGTGATTCGATCGACGAACCGGGGACGCATCAGTTGACAATAAATCCGACGAAACGTGTGCGGCGGCCGCTCCGGCGCGATTTTCGTCATCGTCCCGTCACTCTTTTGCTGCACTGCGGATGCGACAAATCGCCGTCCTGACGTTTTTTTGCAATCGGAATATTGCGTCGCACCATCGCCGTGTGTATAGTTGGAACTGTCTCCTCCATGTCTCCTCCTGATATGGATTAAGCCCGCTCCGCACTGCGTGAGCGGGCTTTTTTTCGTCTGTCGATTGTGCCGCGTTCCGGCCTGCGGCGCAGGCGCGATGCGCCTACACTCGATGCTCGTCGACAGCGAAGGAGTAACCGTTCATGAAGCCCATCATTCGCGGGATCGACCACATCGTGCTGCGCGTGACGGACATGGCGGCGATGACGCGCTTTTACTGCGACGCCGTCGGCTGCCATATCGAGAAGGAGCAGCCCGATCTGGGCCTCGTGCAGCTGCGCGCCGGCGATGCGCTGATCGACCTGCTGACGGTCGGCGGCCCGATCGACCGTCCCGACAGCGGCCCGCCGGGCACCGGGCGCAACCTCGATCACCTGTGCCTGCGCGTCGAGCCGTTCGATCCCGACGCATTGATCGCCCATTTCACCGCGCACGGCGCGCGGCCGGACGCGCCGGCCGAACGCTACGGCGCCGGCGGCTACGGGCCGTCGATCTACCTGTTCGATCCCGAAGGCAACATGGTCGAAGTCAAGGGGCCGCCGGCCGCGCTCGGCTGAACGCGGCCGGCGCGCGGGCCGTTACGCGTCCGCGCGCGCCTTCAGCACCGTCCATTCGACCGCGACCGGATCGTGGTCGGCGCTCGAGATCCATGCGGCGCCGTCCTGCACCGTGCACTGCAGGCGCATCGTGCGCTCCGCGAGCCGCCCGAGCGCGGTCGCGACGCCGTCGGCAAGCGACAGCACCTGCACGTTGCGCAGCCGCTCGACCTTGCTGCGCACACCCTGCCACCAGATATCCGACGTCTTGCCGCCGTACGCGATCACCGTGACCTGCCCGGCGCGGCCGGCCGCCTTCGAGATGCGACGTTCGTCGGGCTGGCCGGCCTCGATCCATACGTCGATCGCGCCCGTCAGGTCCTTCTGCCACAGATCGGGCTCGTCGACGTCCGACAGCCCCTTGCAGAATTCGAGCCGCTCGTGCGCGAACAGCGCGAACGCGACGATGCGCACCATCATCCGGTCGTCGGTTTCCGACGGATGGCGCGCCACCGTCAGCGCGTGATCGGCGTAGTAATGCCGATCCATGTCGGCGATTTGCAGTTCGGCTTTGTAGATCGTGGATTTCAGCGCCATGCGGAGTCGGCCCGGGCGGGCATTCGGTTCGGTCGGGCCGTGATGATACCGAATGCGCGCCGCCCGGCGCGTGTCATGCGTCCTCCACAGCGCAACGGCCCGGCATCCGCCGGGCCGTGTTCGGTTCGCGCCGCCGGCCCATCGGGCCGGCGCGCTCGCGCGTCGTGCGACTGCGCGGGGATCGACCGGTTACTGCTTGACGAAGCGCGAATCGGTCCAGAGGCCTTGCTGGTCGCTGTTGTCGGCGCTGACGAACTGCACATCGCCCTGGTCGACCGACACCACGCGGAAGCGCTGGCCTTCCGGCACCGACAGGCAGCGGAAGTCGTCGAAGTATTGCTGCTTCGCCTGCGACTTCCCGTCACGCTCGTGATTCAGTACGGAATCCAGATTGTCTTTCGACAGGCAGCCCCAGGCATTCTTCGTCAACTGGATTTCCTGCTTCGGCTTGACGGCCGAATCGCCGCCGGCTTGGGCAATCGACACTGCGCAAAATGCGCCGACGAGGGCAAAAAGGATACCGGTACGCTTCATCATGTTCTGTCTCCAGGCTGCGGGCACCAGGCTTGGGTTAGCTATGCGTTTAAAGATGATCGTGAACCCGCGTTTTTCACTTTAGAAGACCGGCAAACGATAGCAAGCACATTTGTTGTGCGACCGCAATAGCGGCGGATTGTCGCACCCCGTGCGCAGCCCGTTTTTCGCTTGCCGCGCGCCAGCAGCAACGCTCGGCGCGCAGCAGGCAGGCCCGTGACGCCAGACGCAAAGCATTGCCAGGCAGGGCTTTCAGGAAAGTTACATTGCGACAATTGAACGGTTTGGATAATCCATTTCGCCATCTGGATCATTTTGATGCGCCGCACATAAAGTCATCCGAAATGATTCAACTTTACTGCCGCGCGGAATCGCAAATACCTGATACAAGAAAAATGCCAGGTATAAGCGAATCCGTATTTATCCGTAGTTCCCCGAATGGTTACGGTGCCCGCGGAATCCCGCCGCGAGCATCTTTCGTCAGCGCGTTTACCCTGCCTTATTCGGGCTGGCTTGCTGATGCTCGAAATAATCGCGCTGGAAAATGCACATGCGATACGCGTTGTGATACGCGCCGTTGCCGAAAAACTCCTCCTTCAATTCGGCCTCGTGCTGGAATCCGCATTTCTCGTACACGTGAATCGCCGCCGCATTCGACGTATCGACGATCAGGTACAGCTTGCGCATGTTCAGCACCTTGAATGCGTACTCGATCGCGAGGCGCGTCGCCTGGCCCGCGTAGCCGCGCCCCTGGCAGTGCGGCGCGATGATGATCTGGAACTCGCCGCGGCGATGGATGTAGTCCAGCTCGATCAGTTCGACGAGGCCGACCAGTTCGCCTTGCGCATCGACCGCGACGAAACGGCGTTCGCGCTGGTCGTGCACGTGGCGGTCGTACAGTTGCGACAGCTCCGAGAAGGTTTCGTACGGTTCCTCGAACCAGTAGCGCATGATCTTCGCGTCGTTGTTCAGCTCGTGGACGAAGCGCAGGTCCTGGCGCTCCAGCGGCCGCAGCGCGAGCGTGTTGGTGTCGTTCTGGAGTTGCATGTTCATGTCCTTTTTGATGCCGGCGCACGTGCGGAATGCCCACGCGGCACGGCCGCGTCCGGGCTCGTTTCGCACTGTAAGAAAATGAACGCGGGCCGGGTTCAGAGCCTAGAATGGGAGCAAGGGTTCCTGCCACCGCAAGGAGGCTATCGTGATCGAGCAAGTCATACTCGGAATATTCCTCGTGCTGCCGCTCGTCATCGTCGCGGCGCTGTTTTCCGACGAACTGTGGCAGGAGCACCGGCGCCAGCATCCGCGCGACGAAAACGCACCGCATATCGACTGGAAGCATCCGTGGCGCCGCGTGCGACGCGGTCATTGAGCCGCTTCATCCACGATCCGCAGCATGCGACGGCCGGGCCATCCCGGGCCCGGTAACGCGCAGTGCGCCGCCCCTCCACTTCGATCCGATTCCCGCCCAACTCGCGAGACGCCGCCGTGAACGACAAGCCCGCTGCCCCTGCTCACGATATCCCTCACGAAACGATCGACCTGCAGATCGCCGACGTGCTGGCGGCCGTCCGCTACCCGGCGAACAAGGATGCGATCGTCGATGCCGCGCGCGACGCCGGCGCCAGCAACGAGGTGCTGTCGATGCTCGACGGCCTGCCCGAACAGGACTACGCGGACGTCAATGCCGTCACGCAATGGGTCGCCGGCAACTTCGGCCCGGGGCTCGGCATTTGAGCGGACGGCAATAACGCGATAGGATCGGGCCGCACCGGTCGCGCCGCGATCGGGAGGCGTGCCGCCCGGCGCAAGAACGGGCGTTCGAGCACGCGTGTCCGGGGGACTCCATGGAAGGCATCCTGATCCAGCATACGACGCGCCGTCAGCTCTGGTTCGGCGCGCTGACGGCGCTCGTCATCCTGCTTGCACTCGGGATCGCCGCGCCGCACGCGAACGTCTCGCTGCCGGCCGTCGAGCCGTTCATGCCGATGTGCGCGCTCACCGTGTTCACGACCGCGAGCATCGCCGCATTCTTCCTCGGCGCGCAGTTCACCGTCACGCGCCAGCCCGTGCTCGGTGCGCTCGGCGGCGCCTATGCGTTCACCGCGCTCGCCGTCGCGCTGCAACTGCTCACCTTTCCCGGCGTATTCGCGCCGCAGGGCCTGCTCGGCGCGCGCCCGCAAAGCGCTGCGTGGATGTGGGTCTTCTGGCATTCCGGCTTCCCGTGCTTCGTGATGGCCGCGCTGTTCGCACGCGAGCGGCTGACGCGCGCACCGGTCGGCGAGAAAGAGACGCGCCGCTGGACGGTCGCGCTCGTCGGCGGGCCGGCCGTCGCAGCGGCGCTGCTATGCGCGCTCGCGCTGAACGTGTCGCTGCCGCCCGCGTTCCATCCGCCCGGCGACGCGGCCGTGCTGCCCGTCAACGGCATCGCGCTCGTCGTGTGGATCCTCAATGTGCTCGCGCTCGTCACCGTGGTCGTCACCGGCCGGCTGCGCACGACACTCGACCTGTGGCTCGCGATCGCCGTGCTCGCGTGCCTCACCGATACGACGCTGAACCTGCTGGCGACGAACCGCTTCACGGTCGGCTGGTATGTCGCGCGCGTGTTCAGCATGTTCACGCCCGGCGTGCTCGTGTGCGTGCTCGCGTGGGAAGTGACGATGCTGTACCGGCAGCTGTTCGAGGCGCACGCGACGCTGATCCGCTCGTCCGCGCGCGACGGGTTGACCGGCGCGTTCAACCGCAGCCACTTCAACGATCATTTCCACACGCTGTTCCTGCAGGCGCGGCGTCAGGGCGAACCGTTGTCGCTGCTGATGGTCGACGTCGATCACTTCAAGGCCTACAACGATGCGTTCGGCCACGTGAAGGGCGATGCGTGCCTGATCGCGATTGCGAATGCGCTGGCCGGCGCGGTGCGACGGCCTGCGGATATCGTCGCGCGCTACGGCGGCGAGGAGTTCGCGATCGTGCTGCCGAACACGGGGGCGCGCGGCGCGCGCGTGGTGGCCGACGAAGTGCGCGACGCGGTGCTGCGGCTCGATCTCGAGATGCCGGATTCGCCGGCCGGGCGCGTGAGCGTCAGCGTCGGCTGCGCGACCGTGTCGGCCGACGATCTGTCGACGCCCGATGCGTTGATCGAAGCCGCCGATGCCGCGCTGTATCGTGCGAAGGATACGGGGCGAAACAGGGTCGTCGTCGCCTGAAAACGTCTGCTGTTTGGCTAATTGTTACGGTCATTGTGACCGGAATAATCCGCCGTTACGGATTGCGCCACAGGGAAACGATCGCTTACATCCGGGGTGGGAGGCGCTCGCTATGCTGGGTTTCATATCGAACCCGAGCAGGTGAGTGCCATGAAGAAAACCCTTTTGCTGATTGCCGGTGTCGCCGTGTTGTTGAGCGGCTGTATCGTGGTGCCTGACGGCGGTGGATATTACGGTGACGGGTATTACCACCATCATCGTCATTGGGATTGAGGCGGGTGAAGATTGCGGCGCTACGGTCGCGTAAAGGTCGACGCACCATTGTTGTCGCGAAGGGTACGGATGCGTCGATTGCCTTGTTGTCCGCAACGCGATCGATGCGCCGGACTGAAACCAGATCAGGCCGGCCTGGTCAGATCGGCGTGCATCAGGAACACCTGTAGTGCGGCGAGCGTTTCGCCGTGAAGCCGCTCCAGACGCGCATCCTTTTTCCCGTCCTTGACCAGATCGCCCCTGATATCCCGCTTGTACGGCTCCCCCAGCAGTTCGGCCATGTCGAACTGGTAGTACGTGCGTAAGCGCGAAATTCTCCGCACCTAGGCAGCGCTGCCGAATCGATCCACGATTGCGTCCGCAGACTTGAATTGCGGA
>NZ_QTQI01000026.1 GCF_003853705.1 Burkholderia sp. Bp8992
GTGCCGGAAGTACCCGACGTACCGGAAGTACCCGAAGTACCCGAAGTCCCCGACGTACCGGAGGTGCCAGAGGTACCGGAAGTGCCCGACGTACCGGAGGTGCCCGAGGTGCCGGAAGTCCCCGACGTACCAGAGGTACCCGAAGTAGTCCCCGACGTGCCGGAAGTCCCCGAGCTGCCCGAACTACCCGACGTCCCCGAACTACCGGAAGTCCCCGAAGTCCCCGAGCTGCCGCCCGTCCCGGACGTGCTCGGCTTGATCGTCGGCGGGGTCGTCGGTCCATCGACCGAGCCGCAGCCGTACAGCGCGAGCAGTGACGAGACGGCCATCGTTACCGTCGTCTTCTTGAAGAATTTATGCATGTTGGCCTCGACATTGGAAGTGTGTCCAAGCCTCCTCTGCAAATTCCGCGCCACGAAAGGTTTAGCGAAACGGTGTCGCGCTTTGTTGCGAAAATCGGGAATATCGACGCGATTTAAACGGAGTAATGGCGGTTTCCCGCGACGGGCACGTACGGTGCGCGGGCGAGGCCGTCGCGATGTTCCCGTCAGTCGACGTAACGCACGGTGCGATGTTACGTAGCGTCCGACATAGCGGGACACGGGCGGCCGCGAACCGAGGGCCGCGTCTTTGACGAAACGCGCGGGGCCCGGGAACATGGCCGGACAACGCCCGGCTGCCGGCGAAGCCGAAGCGGCCACGACTTCAACCAGGACACGGACATGAGCGAACAGGACAGGGAATCCGGCAAGGCGCGGCGGATCGACGTGATGGGCGAGGCATTCGTCGAGCGCGCGATGCGCGACCTCGACGGATTTTCGCGTCCGTTGCAGAACTGGCTGAACGAACATGCGTGGGGCAGCACGTGGCAGCGGGGCGGGATCGACCTGAAGACGCGCAGCCTGTGTACGTGCGCGATGCTGGCGGCGCTCGGCCGCAGCACGGAACTGAAGGGCCACATTCGCGGCGCGCTCAACAACGGCGCGAGCCTCGTCGAGATCCGCGAGGTGCTGCTGCACAGCGCGCTCTATGCAGGCGCGCCGGCTGCCGTCGAGGCATTCCGCAGCGCGCGCGAGGTGATCTCGGATCTCGGGCTGTCGGTGCCCGACGACGAAGCCTGATTCCGCCCGCGGCGTTGGTTGCCGGGCACGGAATCAGGCGTTGCCGTGCGGTCGCGGCTTACGCGATGCGTACCGTCGGCGCGGCTTCCTCGGCCGGTGCTGCGGCGACCTCGAGCAGCCAGTCGGCCGTCGCATCGGGAATCGTGACCGGCAGCATGTGGCCGCCCTCGACGACCTTCAGCCGCACGCGCGCCGACTTCTTCGCGAGCGCGTCGCCGTGCTCGCGCCAGTTCAGGATCGGATCGGCGCGGCCGTACAGCACGTCGACCGGCAGCGCGAGATCCGCGTAGCGGCGCTCCATCGCGGGCAGGTCGGCGGGTGCCGACAGCAGGTCCGTCGCCGTCGCGTAGAACACGTGCGGGCGCATCCCGAGCAGGCCGCCGCCCTTGACCGGGAAGTCGCGCGGCACATCTTCCGGCGCGAACACCTGGCGCACGGCCTTGCGGCCGGTCAGGATCGTGAGCGGGATCGCGAAGGTCCACGACACGAAGCGGTGCACGAGCGGCGACGGCAGCATCAGCGGCCGGAACGGTGCGGGCGGCTCGGTTTGCTCGTGCGACAGCGGCGCGATCAGCGCGAGCCGGCTCACGCGGTCCGCATGGTTGAGCCCGACCGCCAGCGCGATCGCGCCGCCGAGCGAATGGCCGACCAGCACGGGCTTGTCGAGGTGCAGCGCGTCGATGAACGCGGCGACCGTGCGGGCCTGCGCGTACACGTTCGCCTGCGAGCTCGCGCCGCGCAGCGAGCGGCCTGCGCCCGGCCGGTCGATGAGGATCACGCGATGCTGCTGCGCGAGCCGCGTGAGCGGCAGGTACGCGAAGTTGCGCCAATTCCCCGCGAGCCCGTGAACGAACACGATCGGCGGGCCGTTGCCGTATTCGACGTAATGGATGCGGTCGCCGCCGATGTCGACGAAGCGGCCTTCGGGCGGAAACGCGCGCGTCACGCGCCGGGCCACGTAAGCGGTGAACAGCGCGAGCGCGGCGAGTACCGCGACGACGCCGAGCAGTACGTTCTGGATCAGATGGAGCACGGGGGTCATGTCGGCCTCAACGGGTTTCGAGTGCGGGTTCGGCGACCTGCGTGGTGGTGGCCGGGCCGGCTTTCGCGCGGCGTTCGAAATGCATCGCCGAATCGGCGAGCGCGCTGAATTTCAGCGAGGCGAGATCGCGCACGTAGTTCTGGTGGAATTTCCACGGCTTGTGACGGCCTTGTTTCGGCAGGATGCCGGCCGCGCGCTGGATGTAGCCCGAGCTCAGGTTGACGGCCGGCACGTCGCCGAGTTCGCCGGCACCGAGCCGCGGCACGCACGTGTCGTAGTCGTTCGCGCGCATGTGGTTGAGCAGCCGGCACACGTAGCGCGCGATCAGCTCGGCCTTCAGCGTCCACGACGCGTTCGTGTAGCCGAACGACGACGCGAGGTTCGGCACGTCGCTGTACATCATCCCCTTGTACGACACGGTCTCCGGCAGGTCGACCACGCGGCCGTCGACCGTGACGCGCGCACCGCCGAGCATCTTCACCTTCAGCCCGGTCGCGGTGACGATCACGTCCGCGTCGAGCTGCTGGCCGCTCTTCAGCTTGAGTCCGGTCGGCGTGAAGCGCTCGATCTCGTCGGTGACGATCGACGCGCGGCCCGCGCGGATCGACTTGAACAGGTCGCCGTTCGGCACGAGGCACACGCGCTGGTCCCACGGCATGTAGCGCGGCGTCAGGTGCTTCGCGACGTCGAAGTCGGGGCCGAGCTGCTTGCTGGCCGCGCGGATGATGAACTTCTTCGTCTGGTCGGGCTTGCGGCGCGACACGTTGTACAGGTAGATCGTCAGCAGTACGTTCTTCACGCGCACGAGCCGGTGCGCGAGCCGCGACGGCAGCACGCGGCGCAATGCATTCGCGATCTTGTCGCGCGCGGGCAGCGACACGATGTAGGTCGGCGAGCGCTGCAGCATCGTCACGTGCTGCGCATCGGCCGCCATCGACGGCACGAGCGTGACGGCCGTCGCGCCGCTGCCGATCACGACGACGCGCCGGTTCGCGTACGACAGGTCCTTCGGCCAGTGCTGCGGATGCACGAGCTTGCCTTCGAACGTCTCCATGCCGGGCCAGTCGGGCCGGTAGCCGGCATCGTAGTCGTAGTAGCCGCTGCACATGAACAGGAAGCGGCAGGTGTAGACGAGCGTGTCGGTCGCGCCGTCCTGCGTGCGCTCGATGCGTACCGTCCAGCGTGCGCGGTTCGAATCCCAGTCGGCCGCGACGACCTTCTGCCCGTAGCGGATCGTCTTGTCGATGCCATGCGCGCGCGCGGTGTCTCGGATGTAGTCGAGAATCGTCTGGCCGTCGGAGATCGCCTTGTCGCTGTGCCACGGGCGGAAGCTGTAGCCGAGCGTGAACATGTCGGAATCCGAACGGACGCCCGGATAGCGGAACAGGTCCCAGGTGCCGCCGATCGCGTCGCGCGCTTCGACGATCGCCACGCTCGCATGCGGGCAGCGCTGCTTCAGGTGATACGCGGCGCCGATGCCGGACAGGCCGGCGCCGACGATCAGCACGTCGAGGTCGCGATTGTCGCGATTATCGCCGCTGTCGCGGCGGGCGGCGGGGGCGGGCGGCGCATCGCGCCGGTCGGTCGTCGTCGAGGTCATGCGGGTTCCTTGGCGGGCGTGGTCGGGCGCGTGGCCGGGGTGTGCGCGCGGTCGAGGTTGCGTGCGCGGGCGCGGCGCACGTGGCGCAGCATCAGCCACTGGTAGCCGGCGCCGAGCAGGCGCGCGATCCGGTCGAGCCGGCGCGCGTCGGCGCCGACGAGCACGCGGCGCGCATTGCGCTCGACGCCCGCGAGGATTTGCCGCGCGGCGTCGTCGGCCGTCGTCGCGTTGATCAGCCGGTTCGCCTGGCGGCGGTGGGTTGCTTCGTCCTGGCCCGTCAGCGCGTGGATGCTGGTGTCGACGCGGCCCGCGTCGACGATGCCGGTCGCGACGCCGCCCGGATGCACGCAGGTCGCGCTCACCGGCGCGCCGTCGAGTTCGAGTTCCATCCGCAGCGCCTCGGTGAAGCCGCGCACCGCGAACTTGGTGGCGTTGTATGCGCTTTGCGTCGGCATCGCGATGAGGCCGAACAGGCTCGACGTGTTGACGATGTGACCGTCGCCCGACGCGCGCAGGTGCGGCAGGAACGCCTGCGTGCCGTGCACGACGCCCCAGAAGTTGATGCCGACGATCCATTCGAGATCGGCGAGGCGCGCGGTCTCGGCGCTGGCGGCCAGCGACACGCCTGCGTTGTTGAAGATCAGGTTGACCTTGCCGTGCTCGGCGCGCACGAAATCGGCCCATGCGAACACCGCGTCGCGGTCGGCGACGTCGAGTCGCCGCGTGCTCACGTGCACGCCGTGCTGCGCGCACGCGGCCGCCGTGCCGGCGAGCCCGGTTTCGTTGACGTCGGCGAGCGCGACCTCGCAGCCGCGCCGCGCGAGCTCGACCGCGAGGCTGCGGCCCATGCCCGAACCGGCGCCCGTGATCGCGGCGACCTTCCCGGAAAACCCCTTCATCCGTCGTTCCTCCCGTTCCGCTTGCGCTGCACCGGCGGCGCGCCTATTGTGGTGTTTGTCGTCACCACTTTAGTTTTCGGGTGTCCTGATGTCAAATAGCGGAATGGAGAAAGCACTCGAAACGGAAAAAAGGGGCCGGTCGTATGGCGGCGTGGCGCCCGAGGTACGGGCTGCCGAGCGGCGCGACGCGCTGATCCGCGCGGCGACGCGCGTGTTCGGCACGGTGGGTTTTCGCAAGGCGACCGTGCGGTCGATCTGCCAGGAAGCGAAGCTGAACGATCGCTATTTCTACGCGGCGTTCGACAGCACCGAGGATTTGCTGCGCTGCACCTACCTGCACCACGCGCAGCAACTGCATGACGCGGTCGCGCAGGCGGTCGCCGCGCGCGGCGGCGATCTGCGCGAGAGCGTCGACGCGGGGCTCGCCGCGTTCTTCGCATTCCTGCGCGACCCGTGCGCGGCGCGCGTGCTGCTGCTCGAGGTGATGGGCGTGAGCGCGGATACCGACATGACGTACCAGCGCATGCTGATCGATTTCGGCAAGCTGATCATGGCGATCGGCGCGCCGCATGAAGCGGCGACGCCCGCGGAGCGCACCGAGCAGCGGCTGATCGGGCTAGCGCTCGTCGGCGCGATGACGAACGTCGGCGCGGCGTGGCTGCTGACCGAATATCGCGATCCGGAGGCGCAGATGATCTCCAGTTGCAGGAAGGTGTTGCTGGGGACGTTGGGAACGGGCAGGTAGCTGGCGCCGGAAACTGTGGCTCGGGCATGAATCCGTCGAAACGACTCAGGCATATTTGCACGCGCATCGAGCCATGAAGGGGGGCAACGCCTGCGTCTCGATGTTCTGCCGATCGTCGAGCGGCGTGGCAGCGCTACATCCGATGGAAAGAGACATCATGATGCCCAGCGTCATCATCAAGGATCTGTCCATGCTTCGACCTCACTGAATACGTTTCGCCAAGCTGCAACTGCTAAAAACAACTTTGCACGACGCGTCTTCACACAGGCCTATCACGGATTTCTCCGCCTCTGGCCGAGTCAGGCTAGTTGCAACGCTATAGTGAGTATCGGCCTTCGCTACCGCCACGCACCTGTTGGAGTAAGCGGAGACCAATTCGCACTTCCTGGAGCCCAGGTCGAGACAATTTTTCATGGCGATCTGCTCCGCCTCGGATCGGCTTGCTTTGTCATGCGACGCGCCAATGTTGTGGGTTTCCTGGGCGTCCAACGCGACCGCGCCCCAACGCTCGATATAAGTGACGTTGAGCGGTGCGCCCGGTATGGCCTGATTCCCCGGCTGGCCATAACCAGGGATAGGGCGGCAAGAGGTCGTTCCTTGCCCACCTTGTGGAACCGTGCCAGGAGGACAGCCGCCCTCTGCATAGGCGTGAGTACAGAATGAGAATGCAGTGACCATGAAAGCCAAGGCGAGTTTGCTTTTCATCGGAGTATCGACCTCAAGAAGTCACCGGGACGTGTCGGTGAGGGGAGATGACGTAGGGTAGAAAACGCGATCGGCCTTTCAATGCGCCGCACCGGCACTCTGCGGGTAGCGGCTGTCCGTCAGGCAGGCGTGCAGCCAGGCGGTATCTTCGGCGCCAAGCTCGACTTCGGCATCCAGCTTGGGCAGCGCCTTGGGCGCCAGCGCGGGGCGGCCCGGGTGAAGATTCCAGCCTGCGCTCGCTTTGCGCGCCTCGTCCACGGTGTCCGGGCACGGGCTGCCGCCTTCTGAACCGTCGCCGCATGCCGCCACGGTTTCCAGCCGGCCCTGAACGACGTTGCCCACCAGGCGTGTCTGGTAGTAGCCGCCGCTCGCCCAGTCATCCATCAACGTGCAGACCCGGTCTCGGTTCTGGTAGCGGCGTGCGCTGAAGCAGCCGTAGTTCAGTTCCTGACCGCCCGGCAGGAAATCGCATCCTGTCTCGAAACCTGCGAATGCCCCACCCGTGAATTGCGCCAGGAACTTGCGCTGCTGCAGCGCCGTTTCCAGCAAGCGCGGCGTGGCGCGGTTGGCCTTGCCGGGCTCGCTCAGTGTCTCGGTGCGCTGACGGATCGCTTTGAGCAGACTCGCGCGTAGGGCCTTGCCGTTCGGCGCGCCGGCGAAATCCTGTGGATTCGCGAAACGCTGGTCACGCGCTTCGATCCAGCGCTTCTGGCCGCGGACGAGCATCGCGCGCAGATCTGCGTCGTTGCCGGCCTGCTGCATGACAATCGCGTAGGCTTTACCCATCTCGGCATCGGCGGCCTTGAGCTTCTCGTCGGCGCAGATCGTACGTTCGACAGGATTGCTGGCCTTTTTGCAGTCGATCGCGTGGGCAGCGGCGGTGCTGGCAAGCAGCGCGATGCAGGCGGCGTATCTGAGGAGGGCTTTCATGTTGGCTTCCGGGCTCGTTCCGTGAGTCAGGGTGCGGGATGCAAAAAAGTCGGGGTTGTGTCATGACGATTCATGTTTACGCGCGTAACTGTGCGGACCCGTCACGGCGATGTCATGTCGAAAATGCCGCTTGGCGGCGTCGTGCGAAAGAGCGCGCGATGGGTGAATCCAACAGCGTCGTCGACGGGCGAGCCATGCGTGTGAGACTCGGGCTTACTTCAAAAAAATATTAAGCAACGGAAATAAATCAGCGGTTGTCTCGCTGCACGTATCTCCTGATTCTGCGGAATTCTAGTCAAAGTAGATAGACTGGTATACATTGGCTGGGCGCTGTGTGGATTCGACGGTTGACAGACATATCAGTGACATCTTCGTAAGCCGATCGCTGGAGCTGGACCTCGCTAATACGAGGTGGATGCGCTTCGCGATTGGGATTTCGCGCGCCGGTTGATGGCGATGCAGTTGCCGAAATGCGCGAATCGAACGACTGGCGAGTCAACGAACATTGAGCCGTGAACAGAATGCGATTGCGTGCCGTTCGGCCTGTGACCTTCCTCAACGCATCTTATTGCGCTGTAGCGCCCCGACATCACCTATGAACGTCATCCGACTGCTTGTCCTGCTGACGCTGCTTGGCGTTGCATCGCTCAGTCACGCTCAAGTCGCCTGCCCCCCGGGCTGGATTCCCTACAGCGCGAGTGACTGCGGTCCAGATAACCGACAGCAAGGTACTAACGGGGTTCAGCCTCAACGCCAAATTCGCTGGGCCTCGCGTTGGGGTGCGGTTGTATCCAGTCAAGGTGCGTTCGGCATCGTGTCCGACATGCCGGATAAAGACAGCGCGATTTCTGCCGCGCAGCGGGAATGCCAGGCCCGCGGAGGTGTGAACTGTTCCGTCAACAACGTGTACGCGAATTCATGTGTCGCGGTCATGGCCAACGGGCAGATCATCTGGACGGAAAATGCAGGCACGTCGGAAGAGGCGAGCAGTATGGGCATGAAGAATTGCGCTTCAAAAGGGGCGGCGAAATGTTGGGTTTACTACGCCGGATGTAGTTTGCCCCAGCGACTGGAATAACACGAAAAGCGCTAGACGCGTTACAGAGAACATGCGATCCAAAATCCTTTCAATCGCTTGCCTGGTCAGTATCAGTATCACCGCGCACGCCCAGGTGGCATGTCCGTCAGGCTGGATTCCCTATAGCGCGACGTCTTGTGGCCCGGCCCCCCGCGCGCAGGCGGCACCCACACAGCAGGCGCCCACGTTCAGTTTGGCGACGACGTGGGGAGCGATCGCGACCGATGGTGTAAAGGGCGTACTCGGCACGGCCGTCGGCGGGGAAAGCGAACGCGGAGCCGCGCGCACGGCGATGGCAGATTGCCAGGCCAAGGGAGGGGCTACCTGCAAAGTTCAGTTGACCTACTCCAACGGCTGCGGAGCCATGATCGTTGGAAGCAAAGGATTCAGTACGGCCGGTGCTGGCACCAAGGAAGAAGCCATACAGAAAGGCATGGCGATCTGCCAGACGGATGGCGATACCGCGTGCCGTCTCTATTACACCGATTGCAGCCTGCCAAAAAGCGCTCACTAGCGGGCAATTGCCGACCCGGAGCTGGCGCTCGGGCATATGCGGGAACCTCAAAACATGAAGCACTTCAACACCCGCCTTCTCCTGTTGAGCGTTGCGACGTCGTTTGCATCGTCCGTTTCCGCGAGCGGCCATTTGCCGCCGGTGGATATGCCGCCGCAATCGTTCGCCAGCTTCGACGCGTGCGTGGAGCATCTTCGTCAGTTGTACGCGGACGACCTGGCCGGCGCGAAACAGGGCCCTCAACAGATCGAGGGCGGCGCGACGCGCGAGGCCGTTGTCGATACCAAGGGCGTCGTAACCAACGAACGCGATGAAGCGCATTACGACGCCGAATTGGGTTGGTCGATTCGCAAGCCCGGCGGTGATGCCGTCGGCAATCGCTGGATCCAGACGAACTACAACTTCGAGCGCTGGAGCCGGACCTGTCGGGGCGCTTCGTTGACCGGCACAATGGAAAGCGGCTTCACGTCACCGTCGGTCGAGCCGTTACGTTAGGGTGTCGGCCCTTCCAAATAGGCATCTACGGCGTTTCACTTGAATGTGTATCGTGGCCGGTGTCGAAGTCGTTGCTCATGAGAAGACCCATGCAGGCGTATTGAGCGCCGCTCTCCGCGTTTCTTCGTTTTTTCCGCTACTTCGACCGTGAGCGCCTTGTCGTAGGCGCCGCCGGCATCTCCCCCAGCCTCACCTTCATCGCCTCGACAAACGCCCGCACCTTCGGCGACGGCAGCCGCGTCGACGGATACACCGCATGGATCCCGGCCGGCGCCGTATGCCAGCCCGGCAGCAGCCGCACGAGCCGGCCGGTCGCGACGTCGTCCGCGGTCGAGAAATCCGTCAGCAGCCCGAAGCCACCGCCCGCGAGCACGATCGCGCGGCACGCGGTCGCGGTGTTCGACACGACCGGCGCGACGCAGCGCACCGACGCGCGGCCGCCCCGCGCGTTGTCGAGCTCGAGCGTATGCGGGCGCGGCAGCGACGACAGCATCACGTACGGCAGCGCGGCGAGCGCATCGGGATCGCGCGGCAGCCCGTGTCGCGCGACGAACGCCGGGCTCGCGACCAGCCATTTCTCGTAGGTGCCGAGCTGCACCGCGCGATAGTTCGAATCGGCGAGGCGGCCGATGCGGATCGCGACGTCGAGGTTGTCCGCGACGAGATCGACGACGCGGTCGTTCGCGACCAGTTCGACGTCGAGCGCCGGATGCCGGTCGCGCAGCGCGACGACGGCCGGCGCGACGACCAGCGCGCCATAGTCGATCGGCACGCTCACGCGCAGCGTGCCGCGCAGCGGCCCGGCGTCGGACGACACCGCGTCGAGCGCGGCTTCGGTGGCGCGCACGATGTCGCGGCACGCGTCGTAGAACGCGCGCCCCGCATCGGTCACGCTCAGCCGCCGCGTCGTGCGTACCAGCAGGTTCGCGCCGACCTCGGATTCGAGGCGCTGCATGTGCGTGCTGACGACCGTCTTCGCGAGGCCGAGCCGCTCGGCCGCGGCCGTCAGCGAGCCGGCCTCGACCACCGCGACGAAGATCGCCAGCCGGTTCAGGTTCACGTCGCGCAGATCGGCCATCGTCGATTGTCCTATGAAAGCGGATAATGTTTCCTCGATTATCCGTCTTCTGGCGATGAACGGCGAGCGCTACGCTGGAGCCGTTCGTCGCCGACTCCCGGCGGCGCGAGATTCCGGAGTGTTTTCCATGTCTGCCGCCAGCAAGCCTGCCTCGCCGATCCGCGTCTATTCGTTCCTGCTCTCGGGGCACGCGCATCGCGTCCGGTTGTTCCTGTCGCTGCTCGGCCTGCCGTCCGAGATCGTCGACGTCGATCTCGCGGCCGGCGCGCAGCGCGAACCGGCGTTCCTCGCGCTCAATCCGCTCGGGCAAGTGCCGGTGATCGACGACGGCGGCACCGTGATCGCCGATTCGAACGCAATCCTCGTGTACATCGCGAAGCGCTACGGCGATGCACACTGGCTGCCCGACGATCCGGCCGGCGCGGCCGTGGTGCAGCGCTGGCTGTCGTATGCGGCCGGCCCGATCGCGTCGGGGCCGGCCGCCGCACGGCTCGTGACCGTGTTCGGCGCGCCGCTCGACCCGGAGGCAGCCAAGCGCACGGCCGCGAAGGTGCTCGACGTGATCGATCGCGAGCTGGCCGGCAAGCCGTTCGCGGCCGGCGCGCAGCCGACCATCGCGGACATCGCCGCGTACACCTACATCGCGCACGCACCGGAAGGCGGCGTGTCGCTCGAGCCGTATCCGCACGTGCGTGCCTGGCTGGCGCGTGTCGAGGCGCTGCCGGGCTTCGTCGGCATGCCGGCGACGCGCGCGGGCCTGCTCGCCGCGTAACGCCCACCGAAGCCGCGCCTGTTCAGGGAGAACGCGATGAACGCGCCGACCGCCGTCGTACCGGGTTGGGAACTCGACACCGCGCCGTTTCACGCGGGCGAACTCGCCGTGCAGCAGCGCGCGGGCGTGACGGAGGCCGCGGGCGCGGCCGGCCGGCGCGGGATCCGGCGCTTCATGCCGGACCAGCACCGGGCGTTCTTCGAGCAACTGCCGTTCTTCGTGCTCGGCGGCGTCGATGCGCACGGCCAGCCGTGGGCGACGCTGCGCGCCGGCGAGCCGGGTTTCGTCACGTCGCCGGACGCCCGCACGCTGCGCATCGCGGCGCGGCCGTTGCCGGGCGATCCGCTGGCCGGCGCCTGGCAGCCGGGCGCGGCGCTCGGCGGGCTCGGGATCGAATTCGATACGCGCCGGCGCAATCGCGTGAATGGCGTCGTGCGTGCGGTCGACGGCGACGCGCTGACGATCGCGGTCGAGCAAAGCTTCGGCAACTGCGCGAAGTACATCCAGGGTCGCAAGCCCGCTTTCGTGGCACGTGAAGTCGATCCCTCGGTCGCGCCCGACGTGTCGGACGCATTGAGCGACGCCGATCGCGCGCTCCTCGCGCAGGCCGACACGTTCTTCGTTGCGAGTGCGAACACGTCGGCGGACGCGGGCGCGGCGCGCGGCGCGGACGTGTCGCATCGCGGCGGGATGCCGGGCTTCGTGCGCGTCGACGATGCGCACACGCTGACGACGCCGGATTTCAGCGGCAACCGCTTCTTCAACACGCTCGGCAACCTGCAGCACGATCCGCGCGCGGGGCTGCTGTTCATCGATTTCGACAGCGGTGACCTGCTGGTCGTGGCCGCGCGTGCGGAAATCGTCTGGGACGGGCCGCTCGTCGCGTCGTTCGACGGCGCGCAGCGCGTCGTGCGGTTCCATGTGCGGGAAGTGCGGCGCCTGCGCGCGGTACTGCCGTTCCGGTGGTCAGAGGTCGAGCGCGCGCCGCAGTTCGCGGCGATGGCGGCGCGTGCGGGCGCAGCGGCGACGGTGGCGCCTGCGCCGGTGTCGTCCGTATCCGCACCCGCCTTGGCCCCCGCATGGCGGCCGTTGCGTATCGCGAAGATCGTCGACGAAGCGCGCGCGATTCGCTCGCTTCATTTCGAGCCGGCGGATGGCGGCGCGCTGCCCACGTACGAAGCCGGGCAGCACCTGACGTTGCGCGTCGCGCTGCCGGGCAGCGAGGCGCCGTCGATTCGCAGCTACACGCTGTCCGATGCGCCGGGCGGCACCGATTACCGGATCACGGTGAAGCGCGAAGGGCGCGTGTCGGCGTGGCTGCACGATCACGCGCGGGCAGGCATGACGCTCGACGCGCAGATGCCGCGCGGCCGCTTCACGTTCGACGTCGAGAGCCCGCGTCCGGCCGTGCTCGTGTCGGCCGGCATCGGCATTACGCCGATGGTCGCGATGCTGCGCCGCGCGCTGGCCGACGACAAGCCGTCGCGCCGCGTCGTGTTCGTGCACGGCGCACGTGAAGCGGCCGACCGGCCGTTCGCGACGGAACTGACGCGCATCGCGGCCGCCGATCCACGCCTGTCGCTTCACCGGTTCGACAGTCATCCTGACGAAGGCTCGGCCGCACGGGCCGGCCGCATCGACATCGCCCAGTTGAAGCGAATCCTGCCGTTCGACGACTACGACTTCTACCTGTGCGGGCCTGCGGCGTTCATGCGCGACCTGTACGACGGGCTGCGCGCGCTGAACGTGCCGGACGAACGCATCCGCTTCGAGGCGTTCGGACCGTCGAGCGTCGCGCGCAGCGCGACCCGCGCGTCCGCGACGCCGCCGGCGGCGAGCGTGCCGGTCGTGTTCCGGCGCACGGCGCGCGAAGCCGCATGGACGCCGGCCGACGGCCCGCTGCTCGAATTCGCCGAGGGGCAGGGGATTGCCGTGCCGTCCGAATGCCGCTCCGGCTCGTGCGGCACGTGCGCGACGCGCGTGCTGTCCGGTGCGGTCGACTATGAGCAAACGCCCGACGCACCGGTCGAACCGGGCTGTGCGCTGCTGTGCGTCGCGCGGCCCGCGAAGGGCGCCGCGGAGCCGCTCGTGCTCGACCGCTGACGGACCCTGCGACATGCCGCCGCAGACGGCCTGCTGCGCGAAAAGCGCGCGCAACTGCTTCTTTTTTCGAATGCCGTCCGGATCGACGATAGCGTCAACCGATTCGATGAAAGGAGCCCATCATGAAACTGCTCGCCATGGTTCGCCTGGTCCTGTGGAGTTTCTTCGGCGTGCGCAACAGCAAGGCGCACGCGACCGATCTCGCGAACACCAACTTCACGTTGCTGCCGTTCGTCGCGATCTTGCTGGCGGTGCTGGTCGGCGCGGTGATCTACGGCGTCGTGCATCTCGTCGTCGATCCGACCGTGACGATGCAGGGGTTCTGAGCGACAGGTGAACCGATGGCGGGCCGTCATGCCCGCTCCGGTTTCCGTCCGTTCGACCGGCGCACGACTGCACCGGTTGTCGCGGGTGCAGCACACGACGCGCATCGCGATCGCATCGCCGCCGTGGTCGCACGACCCGAAGCGTATTTCCCCCGTCCCGCCGTTCCCGCCTCCCGTTCCATCCGATTCCACGGCCCTCCGTCCCGCAAGGGGTAAAATGCGCGCCACGCCGCGTTGTCGCGCGCGACGGGCAGGCCGCCGTTCCAACGAACGGCCGGCGCAAGCGCCCGCCGCCTGCGCCGGGGCGTTCGAAGCGTCCCCCGCATGACACGACCGCGCGATGCCGCCGGCCGCCCGCCCGCTCCCGACGAACCCGTCGGCCGCTGCGTCGGTGCCCGGTACGTCACCTGAATCCGATGTCCCATCCTGCGTCTTCCTGACCGACCGGCATGCGTGCATGCCGTACCGTCCGATTCGTCTGATGGATGTCGTGTCGTTGCATGCGTCCGGTCGTGGTGCGGATTTCGTCGGCGGGTGCACGCTTCGCAGCTTCGTAACGTGTTTCGACAGGGTCGAGTGGCGAGTTTTCCATCCAGAACAATGACGGTGAATAGAACAACAGCGACATCCGCACGGCGGCGTCGCACGAAGGTCGGGCTCGGAGTCGGCCTCGGCATCACGCTTTTCGCGGCGCAGGCCGCCGCGGCACCGGGCGACGCGCCCGTACCGGAGGCCGACGCGGCCGGCACCGCGACGCTGCCCGCGATCACGGTGAGCGGCGAGCGCGGCAGCACGCTGCGCGCGCGCGAAGCGTCGGTCGCAGGGCTCGACGACGCGCCGCTGCGCGACACGCCGGCGTCGGTGAACGTCATCACGCGCGCGCTGATCGACGACCAGCAGGCAAAGCGCCTGAGCGATGTCGTGCGCAACGACGCGTCGGTCGTCAACGACTATGCGCCGGTCGGCTATTTCGAAGGATTTGCGATCCGCGGCTTTCCGGTCGATCTCGCGAGCGCGATCCGCATCGACGGGATGACGGTGTCCGGCGAGCAGAACGTGCCGCTGGAGAACAAGGAGCGCGTCGAGATCCTGAAGGGGCTCGCGGGCATCGACAGCGGCGTCGTCGCGCCGGGCGGCGTGATCAACTTCGTGACCAAGCGCTCCGCCAACGTCGCGAGCGTGACGGGCGGCGTCGACAGCCGCGGCTCGACGTCGGCGGCCGTCGATCTCGGCCGCCGCTTCGGCCCCGACCATCAGTTCGGCTTCCGGATCAATGCCGCGAAGGAGAACATGCACTCCTACATCGACGGCACGAACGGGCGGCGCACGTTCGGTTCGATCGCCGCCGACTGGGACATCAGCCCGCGCGCTAGCTTGCAGCTCAACGCCGAATTCCAGCAGTGGATCCAGCGCTCGGCGCCCGGCTACCAGTTGCTCGGCGGCACCGTCGTGCCGTCGGTCAAGACGACGTCGAAGGCGCTCGGCACGCAGCCGTGGGCGAAGCCGGTGACGACAGATGCGCTGAACCTGAACGCGCGTTTCGACTATCAGTTCAACGACGACTGGAAGGCCTACATCGCCGCCGGCCGCAGCCGCACGATGATCGACGACAACAGCGCGTTCGCGTACGGTTGCTCGTACGCGGCGAGCTGCACGGCCGGCGCGACGTCGCCGTTCTTTTTCGGCGCGAACGGCGACTACGACGTCTACGATTTCCGCAGCCCCGGCGAATACCGGCGCAACGACGACCTGCGCGCCGTCACGACCGGCAAGTTCGCGACGGGGCCGCTGCGGCACGAGCTGACGCTCGGCGTGAGCGTGCAGCGCCGCGTCGTGCACATGGCGACCGCCGTGTACGACTATGTCGGCAGCGAGAACATCTACGGACCCGACGTCGCGTTTGCACCGTCGCCGAACACGCCCGGGCCGTCGTATCCGCAGCTCGATTCGTGGCAGTACGGCGTGTTCGGGCTCGACCGCATCAGCATCGGCGAACACTGGCAGGTGCTCGCGGGCGGCAAGGAAGTGCTGCTGCGCCAGCGCAGCTGGAGCAGCCTCGACGGCGACACGACGCACACCGATCGCTCGGTGTTCCTGCCGCAGGTCGCGCTCGTCTACAAGCCGGTGAACGTGCTGTCGCTGTATGCGTCGTACAGCAAGGCGCTGTCGCTCGGCGACCAGGCGCCCGTGCGTGCGACCAATGCGTATGCGTTCCTGCCGCCGGTCGAATCGCACCAGATCGAAGTCGGCGCGAAATACGACTGGCTTGACCGGTTGAGCCTCACGGCCGCCGTGTTCTCGATCAGCAAGCCGTTCCAGTTCGCCGACCCCGACCCGTCGGGCACGTCCTACACGTTCGTGCAGCGCGGCACCCAGCGCCACCAGGGGATCGAGCTCGGCGCGGCCGGGCGCGTGACCGAGCGGCTGGGGCTGACGGCCAGCGTCGCGGCGATTCGCGCTCGCGCGGTCGACTCGGGTTCGCCGGCATATGAAGGGCACCAGATCATCAACGTGCCGGCGCTGCGTGCGTCGCTGTATGCGGACTACGCGGTGCCGGGCGTCGCGGGCCTGAACGTGCTCGGCGGCGTCGAGTACAGCGCGGCGCGCAACGCGAACGAAGAAGGCACCGCACGCGTGCCGTCGTGGTTCGTGTTCAACCTCGGCGCGCGCTATACGACGAAGATCGGCGGCCATCGCACGGTGCTGCGCGTGTCGGTCGACAACCTGTTCAACAAGTTCTACTGGCGCGACGCGGGCGAGCAGCAGGGCGATGCGTACCTGTTCCCGGGTGCGCCGCGCACCGCGCGTGTATCGTTGACCTATGATTTCTGATCGTCGGGACCCGGCCGCGTGACGCGCGGCCCCGGCAGCCAACCAGGAGAGCACAGACGATGTCCCCACTCGAAATCGCCGGCGTGATCGTCAGCGCGCTCGCGATCTGGCTGACCGCGAAGCGCCGCATGCTGTGCTGGCCGGTCGGGCTCGCGTCGGTCGCGCTGTACGGCTGGATCTTCTTCGATGCGAAGCTGTATTCGGACATGCTGCTGCAGGGCGCGTTCGCGGTGCTGCAGGTGTACGGCTGGCAGCGCTGGCTCGCGCAGCGTGCGAGCGAAGCCGATGGCGGCGCGGCGCCGGCCGGCGACGTCGCGCCCGTTACCGGCGTGCGGCCGCTCAAGATGCTGCCCGACCTGATCGCGGCCGTCATCGGCAGCGCGCTGCTCGGCGGCATGATGGCGCGCTGGACCGACGCGGCGCTGCCGTTCGTCGATGCGTCGCTGACCGCGTTCAGCCTCGTCGCGCAATACTGGACCGCGCGGCGCTACATCGCGTCGTGGGGGCTGTGGATCGTCGTGAACGTCGTGTACGTCGGGATGTTCGTGTTCAAGGAACTGTATCTGACGGCCGGACTCTATGCGCTGTTCATCGGGCTGGCCGTCATCGGCTGGCGCGACTGGAGCCGCACGGCCGCTGCGTTGCGCGCGGCGGCCGGCGGCGCGCTGGCGTCGGGCGGCAGCGCGCGCTGATTCACGCACGGATTCAACCACGGAGCAACGTCGTTCATGTCATTCCCACTCGAGCCGGACGGCCCCTTGTCGCGTGACGTCGCGCCGCCTCAATTCGGCGTGGACGGCGAGCAGGCCGAACGCGACTGGCCATTGATGACGCACGACGAGGTGGCGGCCGTACTCGCGCGGATCGACGGCGCGGGCGAACCGGTGCGGCTGACGTGGCACAGCCCGCGGCAGTTCGCGGCGGCCGTGCTCGTGCGGATGGCGGACGGGCGCGGGCTGTTCGTCAAGCGTCACCACGCGAGCCTGCGCGATGTCGCGGGGCTCGAGGAAGAGCATCGTTTCATCGCGCATCTGCGCGAACGCGGCATCCCCGTGGTGGACGTGCTGGCCGATCGCCACGGCGCGACCGCGTTTGCGTCCGGCGAGTGGACGTACGAGGTGCACGTGCTCGCGCCCGGCGTCGACCCGTATCGCGGCGTGATGTCGTGGCAGCCGTTCACGCATCCTTCGCACGCGTACTCGGCCGGCCGCGCGCTGGCCGAACTCCATCGCGCGTCGGCCGGCTACGACGCACCCGCGCGGCCCGTGCGCACGCTGCTGTCGAGTTTTCGCGTGCTGTCGTCCACCGATCTGGCGGGTGCGCTCGAACGCTGGGTCGAAGCGCAGCCGCTGCTCGTGCGTGCGCTCGGCTCGCGCGACTGGCGCGGCGACGTGGCCGAGGCGATCGGCCCGTATCACGCGCGTCTCGTGCCGCTGCTGCCTGCGTTGCCGCCGCTGTGGACGCACGGCGACTGGCATGCGTCGAACCTGCTTTGGACCGATGCGGAGCCCGGCGCGCAGGTGCGGACCGTGCTCGATTTCGGCTTGTCGGATCGCACCTGTGCGGTGATGGATCTCGCGCTCGCGATCGAGCGCAATACGGTCGACTGGATGGCGCCGGCCGAGGCGCGACGCATCGAGTACGCCCAGATCGACGCGCTGCTCGACGGCTATGAATCGGTCGAACCGCTGGGCGACGACGCGTACGCGGCACTCGTCGCGCTGCTGCCGATCGTGCATACGGAGTTCGCGCTGTCGGAGGTTGCGTATTTCGGCTGCATCATCGATGCGCCGGCGATCGTCGACATTGCGTACGACGGCTACCTGATCGGGCACGCGCGCTGGTTCGGCGAGCGCGACGGGCGGCAACTGCTCGACTGGCTTGTGCAGCGGCGGCGGGGGAAGCAAGGGCGCGCTTGATTCTCGAGAATGCGCGGATAGTTTCCCGGGTTCGGTGATCGACATATCGCTCGAATCGAACATCGAGATCTCGTTCGGATGGATTCGATGGACCGGCGCACGCGAGCGTTGGAGGTACACGGGTCAACGCAAGCGCGGCGGCGGTAAATGAGCCGACTGCATGTCAATGGCTGGTACAGCAGTTGTCGAGGCAGCCGGGACTCACTTGGATGGTGACTTCACGTGTTTCCGACGTCGATCCGGCTGCGCTGCCGGCTGGATAAATTTGCGTTTTTATCTGAAGCGGTGCGTTTATCAGACCGTCGTCTATGACGACTTTCGCCGTCGCGGAAGCTCGTTTCGTTGCAAGTCGTTCCGAATCGTCCTCAATCTTGGAAGCGCTCCCAATTATAGTGATCCAGTTTTGAATTGGATGCTCGGAATTCATTGCTGAAACCCATTGTCCAATTCGTATTTTTTCGGATTCGGATATCTCGTGGCTGTTGTGGGGGAAGGCTACGAAAAATTGCTGTGACGGCAGATTCTGTGCTCCCTGGCATTCTGCCGCAGAGCTTGCCGGTAAAAGGAGTGACGTTACGATAGGAAAGATCAGTGACGTGATAAAAATTCTCATGGTGAATTCGGCTCCTTAATCCGCAAACAATTCTTCACCGTAGATCACGAACCCTGTGAGGGTATCCGCGTTCCTTAATGCTTGGTCAGGATTGGCCCTTGCCCATGCGGCCGCCGTGGGATCGAGCCCGTAACGAGGATCGCCGCTACCGAAGGTGTCGACGAAGTGAGTGACTTCGTGAATGAGCGTGGATAGGCGGGAATCTCCGAACATATTCTGATCGCGTAAGCCGGTACAAAACTTCATCGCAATACTGATAAGCCTGCGCTCCGTATTGGGCCCGCAAACGTGAGCGGCTTCATTCTCGATATCGATCATGTTCGGAACGCAACCTAACATTCTATCGAGATTCGGATCGCTTCGAACGAAATGGTGTGGTGTTAGCGTTTTTAGAACCGAGAGATGTCGTGAGAAGCCGTCGAGAAGGTATTGTCGTGTTTCTTCATCGCATCGATTGAACCAATGGATCATTCTGTCTTGAGTCGTTTTGTCATACCGCTTCAGGTCATTGATTCTGCGTTCAATTAGAATTATGGACCATTTAAGCAGTCGCGACACCATAATTCTAAATTCTCGATTGGTCATGTTGGGGCAAATGGGTGTTGTGTTGATGTAAACATCAACCATTGATCCCGGGTTTGTGTTGGTGACGGCTCCGGAGTGAACGAGAAACCATTCTTTGTCTTCGCCAGTGTCAAAGTCATACTCGTTGTGATCGAAGAGGTTTTTCATTGATTTAAAGTCTCGATTCGTAGGTTTTCAAGGAGGCAGCACGACCTTGAGGTCATAAAGCAGCATGATTTCGTTCGTGTTGCCGGAGCCTTGAACAGTCATCTTTTCGAGCGACTACGTCTATAGAACTAGTTCTAAATTTCGAAACATATTTTTATTCTGACGTGATCGTCCGAGCAGATATGCACGTCGAATCGGCGAGTACACCGCGCCCAACATGACGGAAATATCATCTTCGCCTCATGTTCGCACTGCGGCCCGACCGTAGCATCGGTCGCAAACCGTTACCGCAGAACCGAACATGCTCAAGCTCTCTCTCGCCGTGGCCGTCGCCTTCGCGACGGCCGCGACGGCTTATGCGCAGCCGTCGCTGTCGCCGGGGCCGACCGCGGCTGCCGCGGGCCCCGCCGCACCGGTCGGCGAATCGCCATCCAATGCGCTCTCTGCGTCGTCATTGACGCTTCCCGATGCGCTCGCCGTCGCGGCCCGCAACAATCCGGCGCTGCGCGGTGCACGCGCGGACGTCGATGCCTCGGCCGGCGCGCTGATGCAGGCCGGCGCGCGGCCCAATCCCGAAGTGTCGTTCCTGCAGGAAGGCTTCAGCCGCGCCGAGCGCACGTCGACCGCGCTGATCAACCAGACCATCGAACTCGGCGGCAAGCGCCGCGCGCGGCTCGACGTCGCGTCGTACGGCCGCGAGTCGGCCAGCGCATCGCTCGACGAACAGGGCGCCGTCGTGCGCGCGGACGTGATCGCCGCGTTCTACGGGCTGCTCGCCGCGCAGCGACAGCTCCAGGTCACCGAGGAATCGGCTGCGATCGCCGCGCGCTCCGCGGATCTTGCGGCACGTCGTGCACAGGCCGGCAAGGTGTCGCCGGTCGAGGCGACGAAGGCGCAGGTGGCGGCGGCCGGCGTGCAGATCGAAGTCGTGACCGCGCGCGGCCGTGTCGAGGTCGCGCGCGAGAAGCTCAACGCGGTGATGGGCGAAGCGCGCGGCGGCCGGCTCGCGGTGCTCGGCGACCTGGAAGCCGTGCCGCCGGTCGAGCCGCTTGCCGCGCTGGCCGCGCAGCTCGACGATTCGCCGCTCGCGCGGATCGCGCGCGCCGAGATGCTGCGCTCGAATGCGGCGGTGTCGCTCGAACGTGCACGGCGCATGCCGGACGTGACGGTCAGCGCGGGCGTGAAGCGCGTGACGACGGGCGGCGTGCCCGACAACCAGGCCGTGGTCGGCGTATCGATCCCGATTCCGCTGTTCAACACGAACAAGGGCGCGCTGCTCGAGGCGACGCACAAGGCCGAGCGCGCGAACGCCGATCTCGATCGCGAACGCACGCGCCTGCGGCTGGAACTCACGCAGGCCTACGCGAATTTCGAGGCCGCCGAGCAGGAAGCACAGCGGTTGAAGTCCGACATCCTGCCGGCCGCGCGCCTCGCGCTCGACGCGATGTCGCGCGGCTACGAACTCGGGAAGTTCAGCTTCCTCGACGTACTCGACGCACAGCGCACGCTGTTCCAGGGGCAGTCGCAATACGTACGCGCGCTCGCCGACGCCCATTCGGCCCGCGCCGATATCGGCCGGCTCGTCGGCACGCCGCTCGCGGCCGTCGCGCAATGAGCGCCCCTCTTACCTGAAGGATCATCATGTCACGCAGCAGAATCTTCGTTATCGCGGCGGCCTTGCTCGGCGGCGCAGGGATCGTGATCGGCGCGCTCGCCGTTACCCGGAGCGGGAGCAACGCCTCGGCGCCCGCGGGCGCGGAAGCCGCGCAGCCGGCCGACGGCGCCGGCGCGCACGGCGGTGTCGTGCTCAAGCGCGGCAAGCTGTCCGTCGAGATCGTGATGACGGAAAAGCCCGGCGACGCGCGGCTCGTCGTCTATCCGTTCGTCGACGGCAAGCCGGCGACCAGGGACATGACCGTCTCCGGCACGCTGGTGCGGTACGACCGCACGCACGAGCCGCTGCGTTTCGACGCGTCCGGCCAGAAGTTCGTGTCCGCGCAGTCGATCGCGAAGCCGCACGTGTTCGACGCGACGATCGACGTGAAGGCCGGCAACGACGCCGCCTCATTCCCGTTCGCACGCACCGACGGTGCGATCGCGCTGACCGATGCGCAACTGGCGACCTCGAAGATCGCACTCGCGAAGGCCGGCCCCGCGCAGATCGCGACGCCGTTCCAGCTGCCGGGCGAGATCAAGTTCAACGAGGACCGCACCGCGCACGTGGTGCCGCGCGTGGCCGGCATCGTCGAGCAGGTGTCGGTGTCGCTCGGGCAGAACATCGCGAAGGGGCAGGTGCTCGCCGTGATCGCGAGCACCGATCTCGCCGACCGCCGCAGCGAACTGCTGACCGCCGAGCGCCGGCTGTCCGGCGCGCGTGCGACCTACGAGCGTGAACGTACGCTGTGGAAGGAGCGCATCTCGGCCGAGCAGGATTACCAGCAGGCGCAGGTGCAGTTGCGCGAGGCCGAGATCGCCGTGCAGAACGCGCGGCAGAAGCTCGCCGCGCTGAACGCGCCGGTCGGCGCGGGCGCGCTGAACCGCTACGAGCTGCGCGCGCCGTTCGCGGGCACGATCGTCGAGAAGCATGCGACGCCGGGCGAGGCGATCGCCGCCGATGCGAGCATGTTCGTGATCTCCGACCTGTCGACCGTGTGGGCCGAGATGGCCGTGCCGGCTCAGCGGTTGAACGACGTGCGCGTCGGCCGCGACGCAACCGTGATCGCGACCGCGTTCGAATCGCGTTCGAGCGGCCCGATCGCATACGTCGGCTCGCTGCTCGGCGAACAGACGCGCACCGCGCCGGCGCGCGTCGTGTTGCCGAACCCGGACGGCGTGTGGCGTCCGGGGATGTTCGTGAACGTGTCGGTCGACGCGGGCAAGCAGGGCGTGCCGCTGGCGGTGGCGAGCGACGCGCTGCAGGACGTCGACGGCGCGCCTTCCGTGTTCGTGCGTTCGCCGAAGGGGTTCGTCGCGCAGGCGGTCGAAACGGGGCGGCGCGACGAGCGCGCGACCGAGGTGCTGAAGGGGCTCAAGCCGGGCCAGGAGTACGCGGCGTCGAACAGCTTCGTGCTGAAGGCCGAGCTCGGCAAGGGGAGCGCGGAACATGAATGAGTGTGACGTATGCGCCGTCGCGCGATTTGCAGCCCGGCTCGCGGCCCGCTTTCCGGCCCGCCGTGTGACCGGCCGGGCGGCCCGCCCGGTGCGGGCGACCGTTCCCCGTTTCAAGGAATCCCGACATGTTTGAGCGCCTGATCCGCTTTGCGATTGCGCACCGCTGGCTCGTGATGCTGGCGATCGCGGCCGTGGCCGCGCTGGGCGTGTTCAGCTACCAGAAGCTGCCGATCGACGCGGTGCCCGACATCACGAACGTGCAGGTCCAGATCAACACGTCCGCGCCCGGCTATTCGCCGCTCGAGGCCGAGCAGCGCATCACCTATCCGGTCGAAACCGTGATGGCCGGGCTGCCGGGCCTCGAGCAGACGCGTTCGATCTCGCGCTACGGGCTGTCGCAGGTCACCGTGATCTTCAAGGACGGCACGGACATCTACTTCGCGCGGCAGCTCGTCAACGAGCGCATCCAGGAAGCGAAGGACAAGCTGCCCGCCGGCATCGCGCCCGCGATGGGGCCGACGTCGACGGGCCTCGGCGAGATCTACCTGTGGACCGTCGAGGCCGACGCCGCCGCGCGCAAGCCCGACGGCACGCGCTATACGGCGGCCGACCTGCGCGAGCTGCAGGACTGGGTCGTCCGGCCGCAGTTGCGCAACGTGCGCGGCGTGACCGAGGTCAACTCGATCGGCGGCTACGTGAAGGAATACCGTGTCGCGCCGAACCCGGCGAAGCTGATGTCATATGGGCTGACACTCGCCGACGTCGTGCGCGCGCTGGAACGCAACAACGACAACGTCGGCGCCGGTTACATCGAAAAGCGCGGCGAGCAGTATCTCGTGCGCGTGCCGGGCCAGGCGCGCAGCGTCGACGACATCGCGAACATCGTGCTGACCAACGTCGGCGGCGTGCCGGTGCGGATGAAGGACGTCGGCGTGGTCGACATCGGCCGCGAGTTGCGCACCGGTGCCGCGACGTCGGACGGCGAGGAAGTCGTGCTCGGCACCGTCTTCATGCTGATGGGCGAGAATAGCCGGACGGTGTCGAAGGCCGTCGCCGCGAAGATGGAGGACGTGAACCGCACGCTGCCGGCCGGCGTGAAGGCGATTCCCGTGTACGACCGCACGGTGCTCGTCGAGAAGGCCATCGCGACGGTGAAGAAGAACCTGCTCGAAGGCGCGATCCTCGTGATCGCCGTGCTGTTCCTGTTCCTCGGCAACATCCGCGCCGCACTGATTACCGCGCTGGTGATTCCGCTGTCGATGCTGATGACCTTCACCGGCATGGTCAACGCGAAGGTGAGTGCGAACCTGATGAGCCTCGGCGCACTCGACTTCGGGATCATCGTCGACGGCGCGGTCGTGATCGTCGAGAACTGCGTGCGGCGGCTCGCGCATGCGCAGGCGGCCGCCGGCCGGCCGCTCACGCGCGACGAGCGCTTTGCGGAAGTGTTCGGTGCGTCGCAGGAGGCGCGCCGGGCGCTGATTTTCGGGCAACTGATCATCATGGTCGTGTACCTGCCGATCTTTGCGCTGACGGGCGTCGAAGGCAAGATGTTCCACCCGATGGCGATCACTGTCGTGATGGCGCTCGCGGCCGCGATGGTGCTGACCGTCACGTTCATTCCCGCGGCCGTCGCGCTGTTCATCGGCGAGCGTGTCGAGGAGAAGGAGAACCGGCTGATGGGCTGGGCGCGGCGCGCGTACGAACCGGTGCTCGCCGCGTTCATGACGCGCCCGGCGCGGGTGATGATCGGTGCCGGCGCGATCGTGCTGGTCACGCTCGGGCTCGCCACGCGGCTCGGCAGCGAGTTCATCCCGAGCCTCAACGAAGGCGACCTGGCTGTCTCCGCACTGCGGATTCCCGGCACGAGCCTGTCGCAGTCGGTCGAGATGCAGAAGTCGATCGAGAAGACGCTGAAGGCGCGCTTCCCCGAGATCGAGCGCGTGTTCGCGCGTACCGGCACGGCCGAGATTGCCGCCGACCCGATGCCGCCGAACCTGTCGGACGGCTACATCATGCTGAAGCCGGCCGACCGGTGGCCCGACCCGAAGAAGCCGCGCGACCAGCTCGTGCGCGAGATCGAGGAGGCGCTCGCCGAGCTGCCGGGCAACGCGTACGAGTTCTCGCAGCCGATCCAGCTGCGCTTCAACGAGCTGATCTCGGGCGTGCGCAGCGACGTCGCGGTGAAGATCTTCGGCGACGACATGGCCGTGCTGAACCAGACCGGCGAACAGATCGCGGCCGCGCTGCAGAAGGTGCCGGGCGCGTCGGAGGTGAAGGTCGAGCAGACCACTGGCCTGCCGGTGCTGACGGTCAACCTCGACCGCGACAAGCTCGCGCGCTACGGCGTGAGCGTCGCCGACCTGCAGGACTCGGTGGCCGCGGCCGTCGGCGGGCAGAAGGCCGGTACGCTGTTCCAGGGCGACCGCCGTTTCGACATCGTCGTGCGGCTGCCCGACGAGCTGCGCTCGGACATCGAGGCGATCAAGCGGCTGCCGATCGCGCTGCCCGTGCCGGCCGCCGGCGCCAGCGCGCCGCTCGCGGCGGCACCGTACGTGCCGCTGGCCGAACTCGCGACGATCGACGTCGCGCCGGGCCCGAACCAGATCAGCCGCGAGGACGGCAAGCGGCGCGTGGTCGTCAGCGCGAACGTGCGCGGCCGCGACGTCGGTTCATTCGTCGCCGATGCGCGCGAGCTGTTGCAGCAGGACGTGCGCGTGCCGGCCGGCTACTGGGTGTCGTGGGGCGGCCAGTTCGAGCAGCTGCAAAGCGCGAGCGAGCGCCTGAAGCTCGTCGTGCCGCTCGCGCTGTTCATGGTGTTCGTGCTGCTGTTCGTGATGTTCAACAACGTGAAGGACGGGCTGCTCGTGTTCACCGGCATTCCGTTTGCACTGAGCGGCGGTGTCGTGTCGCTGTGGCTGCGCGGGATTCCGCTGTCGATTACCGCGGCGGTCGGCTTCATTGCGCTGTCGGGCGTCGCCGTGCTCAACGGTCTCGTGATGATCTCCTTCATCCGCAACCTGCGCGACGAAGGCGTGCCGCTCGACGCTGCCGTGCGCGACGGCGCACTCACGCGACTGCGGCCCGTGCTGATGACCGCGCTGGTCGCGTCGCTCGGCTTCCTGCCGATGGCGTTCGCGACCGGCACCGGCGCCGAGGTGCAGCGCCCGCTCGCGACGGTCGTGATCGGCGGTATCCTGTCGTCCACGGCGCTGACGCTGCTGGTGCTGCCCGTGCTCTACCGCGTCAGCCATGCGGTGTCGTGGCGCGCGGTGTTGCGCGGCGCCCTCGGCGCGGGCGTGCTGCGCCGGCTGGGTTTCTTCAAGGGTAATGCGTGATGCGAATTCTGATTGTCGAGGATGAACCGAAGACGGGCGCGTACCTGCGCAAGGGCCTCACCGAGGCCGGCTACGTCGTCGACTGGGTCGAGGACGGCATCACGGGCCAGCACCAGGCCGAGACCGAGGAGTACGACCTGCTCGTGCTCGACGTGATGCTGCCGGGGCAGGACGGCTGGACGCTGCTGCAGAACCTGCGGCGCAGCAAGTCGACGCCCGTGCTGTTCCTCACCGCGCGCGACGACGTCGGCGATCGCGTGAAGGGGCTCGAGCTCGGCGCCGACGACTATCTCGCGAAGCCGTTCGACTTCGTCGAACTCACCGCGCGCATCAAGTCGATCCTGCGGCGCGGCCAGCCGCGCGACTCGAACACGCTGCGCGTGGCCGATCTCGAACTCGACCTGACGCGCCGCAAGGCCACCCGGCAGGGCGACACGATCCTGCTGACCGCGAAGGAATTCGCATTGCTGTGGCTGCTGATGCGCCGCGAAGGCGAGATCCTGCCGCGCGCGACGATCGCGTCGCAGGTATGGGACATGAACTTCAACAGCGACACGAACGTCGTCGATTCGGCGATCCGGCGACTGCGCTCGAAGATCGACGACGCGTACGAACCGAAGCTGATCCACACGGTGCGCGGGATGGGCTACGTGCTCGAAGCGCGCGGCGGCGCGGCTGCATGATCGCGCGCCTGCTGCCGCGCACGCTGCGTGGACGCCTGACCACGCTGATCGTCCTGTCGACGTCGGTGATCCTCGCGTCGAGCGGTGTCGCACTCTACGAAGCGCTGAGCAATCGCGTCGAGACGACGGCGGCCGAACAGATGGCCGGCATTTCCGCCGCATTGGGTGCGCACCTGGCCGAGGCGCGCACGACGGCCGATGTCGCGCGCAACCCCGACATCTGGATCGACCAGTTGCACGGCCATCCGAACATGGATCTCGCGATCTTCGACGCCACGGGCACGCGCCTCGTCGGCACGCCCGGCTTCCGCCCGTATGCGCCGCTGATGTCGCTGAATGCAGGGCGCGTGCCGGTCGGCGTCGCGCCGCCCGGCGCACGGCATCAGTATCTGGTGACGACCGTGCCGCTCGCCGGCGGCAGCGGCGGCGCCGGCGCGCCCGCGGTGCGCGTCGCGGTGCAGTACGACCGCAGCGCCGACGTCCTGCTGCTGCGCACGCATGCTTATACGATCGTCGTGATCGAGGTGTTCGGCGTGGTGCTCGCGGCCGCGATCGCGTATGGCATCGCGGCGCTCGGGCTGAGCCCGCTGCGGCGCTTCGCGGCGCGCGCCGAGCAGATGTCGACGAGCCGGCTGGCCCATCCGCTGCCGGAACTCGATACGTCGGGCGAGCTGAAGGAGCTCGAGCACGCATTCAACGGGATGCTCGAGCGGCTGAACGAGTCGTTTACGCGGCTGAGCCAGTTCTCGTCGAATCTCGCGCACGACATGCGCACGCCGCTCACGAACCTGCAGGCCGCCGCGCAGGTCGTGCTGTCGCAGCCGCGCAGCGCGGATGAATACCGGAACGTGATCGAGTCGAGCATCGACGAATACCAGCGCTTGTCGCGGATGATCGAGGACATGCTGTTTCTCGCGCGCTCGGAGCAAGCCGGCACGTCAATCGGCGTGCGGCGCCTGAATGCGGCGGAGGAGGCCGAGCGGGTGGCCGGCTACTACGAGTCGCTGGCGGAAGACGAAGGCGTGACGATGAAGGTCGACGGTCACGCGTGGGTCGATGCGGACCTGACGTTGTACCAGCGCGCGCTGAGCAACCTGCTGTCGAATGCGCTGACCTATGCGCCGCGCGGCAGCGTCGTGACGATCGATTGCGTCGAGCAGCGCGGCGCGACGACGATCGCCGTGTCGGATACGGGGCCCGGCATTGCCGCGGAGCATGTCGGGCGGATCTTCGAGCGCTTCTACCGTGTCGATCCGTCGCGGCACAATTCCGCGTCGGGCACGGGGCTCGGCCTCGCGATCGTCCGGTCGATCATGGACAATCACGGCGGCGAGTGCGGCGTCGACAGCGATCCCGGCCGGCGCACGACGTTCTGGCTGCGCTTTCCGCGCCGGCCGGCCGAGCCGAACCGGCCGGCGGCCATCAGCACCTGACATCGCGGGCGGGCACGCGCGCGCGTTCGCCATGAGGCGGCCGCGCGCGGCGCGCTGCCCACGGTCGCGTGACCGAGCGTCATTGCCGCGCGGTCAGGTTGTCGTGGTTATCGGCCTGCGGCTTCTTCTCGCCGCCATGCACCGAAATCCCGTGAAGCTCCTTGTTGCGCGCGACCATTTCGCCGCTCGGCGGGTATTGCGTCTTGCCGGCCGGCACGACGCCGTCGTGCTGCGCCTGTTTCAGTTCGTTGACGACCTGCGTGCGGCTCTTGCCCTGCGTTTGCGTTTCCGCGAATGCGGCCTGCGCGGCCATGCCGAGCGACAGCGTGGCGGTGACGAACAGTGCTGCGAGTTTTGCCGTTTTCATCGAGTGCTCTCCTTGATCAGGTCGCCGGGTGGCGAACCATGGACCCAGTATGCGAAAGCAGCCGTGCGTGACCGTGATCGCGAGATGAAAAAACCGTCAGATTGCGCAAGCAGGCAGCGTGTCGTTGGGACCTGACCGACATGACGCAACCGTCATGTTCGCGTCACGGGCGCGATGAGCGGGAAGCGGAACATGAAGTCTGCCGTTGGCCGACAGCGCCGAAGGTATTCGTGCCGTCCGCGGCAGCAACATGGAAAGCGGGCGGCCCTGTTCAGACTCTCGTTCCGGATCGAAAAGTGGATTGTCCCGCCATCCGTCTAGCCTTGATCGCAGTCCTGATCGTCCCGCTGTTCGCGGGTTGCGCATCGACACGTTCCGGCACCACCGCAGCCGCGCCGGCCGCTGCACGCAAGCCGATGCCGGTCGACCTGATGCCCGGCGAGCAGATCGACTATGCCGGCCATCGCTGCGGCAATCCGAACCTGTATGTGAAAACGCATGCGTGCCTGTTCCCGCAACGCAATGCCGCACCGTGATCGTCGGCCGTGCGACAAAAAAAGGCCCGGTACTCGACGAGTCCGGGCCTAACGCGTGATCGTCGCCGTGCGACAACGACCCGCTGCGTGGGTGGGAACGGGCATAGCCCGTTACCGTTCCGATCGTAGCGACATCACGCATCGCGAACCTGATCGCAACATGAAATTTTCGTCACGCAGCGAGCCGGGCTGGCCGCTGCGCTCAGAACCGGTGGCGCAACCCGAGGTTGACGATGCCCTGCGTGCGTGTGCCGCCGTAGCCGTATGAGCCGATCGATGCCTGCGCCGTTTGCGTGCCGCCGTCGAGCGTGCGCTGTTCGCCGTTCGCGCGCTGCCACGCGCCGACCGCATAGAGATCGGTGCGCTTCGACAGCACGTAGTCGGCGCCGGCGGACACCTGATGGTAGGTCGCGCCCGTATCGCCGCGGGCGCGCGTGTAGCTGTAGCCGACGCCGACGAGCAGGCTGGGCGTTGCCTGATAGTTGAAGAAGCCGCGCGCGGTGTCGTACTTCTGCGTGCTGCGGAACGCGGACATCGCGTCGGCCTTGTACAGTGCATTGCTGTAGTCGATGCCCACCGCGAACGGCGCGAAGTTGTAGCGCAACGCACCGCGCGCGATGCCGATCGCTTTCGCGGAAATGTAGCCGCCGTTGACCAGCGATCCGTCGAACGTGCCGTCGGACGTGCCGTTCCAGCCGGTGCGGATGCCGTCGGCGAGCGCTGAACGGTTGGCCGCGTAATAGTAGCCGCCCGCGACGTCGACGGGGCCGTTGCTGTACGACAGGCCGGCCGACCAGGTCTGGCCCGCACCGCTCTTGCCGGCCACGCCGCCGAGCGCGTACATGCCGACGAACTGGAATCCGCCGATCACGGGTGACGTGTACTTCACCGCGTTGTCGGTGCGCGACGACGTGTCGTAGTTGTCGACGTCGCCAGGTGTCGCGTACACGCTGCCGAAGTAGAAGTCGCCGGTGACCGGCCATGCGACGTCCGCCAGCGCGTCGTACTGGCGGCCGAGCGTCAGCGTGCCCCAGCGCGCGCTTTCGAGGCCGACGAACGCCTGCCGGCCGAACATCCGCTTGCCCTGGCCGAGTTCGCCGGTGTTCGGGTTGAAGCCGTTTTCCAGCGTGAAGATCGCTTTCAGCCCGCCGCCCAGGTCTTCCGCGCCTTTCACGCCGAAGCGGTTGCCGAGCAGATTGCCGTTGCCGAGGCCGACGAGATTCCTGCCGTCCGCGTTGGCGTTCCACACGTAGGTGAGCGACGTATCGAACAGGCCGTACAGCGTGACTTCCGACGCATGCGCCGCATGGGCGGCCGCGAGCAGCGTACCCGACATCATGACGAGCCGAACTGGAGTTTTCATGGTGTGCCCCTGAAGTTCAAGAAGATCGTTTCGTGGATCGCTCGATGCCGGCGCGGAGCCTGTGGTGGCAGGCCGGAATATCGCGATCGCGCTGGCGATTCTGGAAAGCGTTCGGATCGTGGAGGTGAGCGACAAATGAGAAAAATGTCATCGCCGTGTCATGTGTGCTGCATCGAGCGATAAATTTCATTCGGACTGCGATGAAGGGGATGAGGGGGCGGTGACGAAACCGTCATGCTGCGATCACGATTCCGCACCGGCGCCGGCTCAAAGTGAACGCTCCCGTCACGGATTTCCAGCAAGGAGCAAGCAACATGAACATTCCGCGCCCGGTGATCGCCGTCGCAGTTGCCGCACTATCGATTGCGGCCTTCTCACAGGCGGTGGCCGCCCAATCCAGGACTCGGCAGGAAGTGCGTCAGGAACTGGTGCGCGCGCGCCACGACGGCGTGATCCCGAGCCCGAATCACGATTACCCGACGAGCCCGGCTGCTATCGCGCGGAATCAGGACATTCATCGCTCGACTGTTCACCGCGGCGAGCAGGCGCCGATGGTCGATGCGCACGACAACCGTTTTGCGGTTCGTTGATCGTTCATTCACGGCCGGGCGGCGCGATGCGCGTCGGCCGTATCCATATGTGGAAAGGAGCGTGTCATGCGCAATATCGCGAAAGGAATCGTGCTGGCGGCGTGTCTTATGTCGACGACGGCGATGGCGGCCGGCTGGCCGGAACGTGCGCTGTCGCACGCGCCCGCCCATGACGTCGGCAGCCGTGCGAACGAGCGGATGCGCTGCGAATTCGCGGCCGTGCCCGCCGGCGCGTGGACCGCGACGTTCACGCGAGGGCAATGCGAGGTCGGCAACGGCCGGCTGACGTTCGTGCCGGCCGATGCCGGAAGCGAGTCGACGATGACGGAGAAGCGGATCGTGCTCGGCGATGTCCGTACCGCATCGCATCAGTCGCGCAAGCTGAAGGAACAGCTGCAGTTGACGACGCGCGATGAAGTCATCGCACTGAACGTGCTGACAGACGACGGCAGCCGCAAGTCGCGCGAACATGCGATCGACCTGTGGGCCGCGTTGCGCAACGCGGGCGTCACGCCCGTGAACGGCATGCGTATCGTCGATACGTATCCGACGGGCGCGACGACGTGGTAGCCGGCGCGTACGGCTTATCCGGCCTTCACCGACCCTTCGAGCAGGAAGAACACGATGAAGCCGATGAAGAACGCGGCCGTTGCGAACGGCGTTTCGGGCACCTCGTGGGCTTCGACCAGCAGTTCTTCGGTCACGAGGTACAGCAGCGCGACAGTGCCGAGCCCGAGCAGCGCCGCGTAGAGGTTCGCCGGCAGGCCGGCAAACGCGGCGTTGCCGGCCACGGCCGCGAGGCTCAGCAGCGCCGCGAGCCCGACCGGCACGGCAATGGATAACAGCCGGCCGATGCCTGCGGCGGCAAGCGCCGCGCTGACCGACAGCGCGAGGAACAGCACTTCGAGCGTCAGCGCGACGGTCAGGATGATGCCGCTTTCGTCGCTGGCCGAGAACGCGATGCCGAGCACGAGGCCGTCGACGACGAGGTCGATCGCGGTGACGACGATCAGGCTCACGGGCAGCCGCGTTTCCTCGAAGCGCGTCTCGATCGCGCCCGACAGCGCGCGGATCGCGAGCATCAGCGCGAGGCCGAGCACGAACCCGACGACGACCGGAAACAGCGCATGCGCGCGGTCTTGCGGCAGCAGTTCGAGCGCGGCGGCCGCGAACACGATGCCGCCGGCGAAATGCTGGATGACGCTCGACGTCTTCGGGCCGGGCGCACGCCACGCGGCCGCGAGGGCGCCGAAACAGGCCGCCAGCACGGGCGGTAACGTGAGCAGCGCAAGCTTCGCGGTCGGTGTCATGAGGCCCCTCGGCGGTTGGCGTGCCGCAGCGCAGGCTGCGTCGCACGATCGTACGCGCCGGGCGTCGCCCCGGCATCAACCGGCGATTGAACACCTTGAAGCCGCTTCAAGGTCAAGGCATTTGACGCGGGGCGCACCGGTCGGCCGGCACGCCCGTTCCGGTCAAAGCTGCGCGAGCGCCTGGTCGAGGTCGGCGAGCAGGTCGTCGATATGCTCGATGCCGATCGACAGCCGCACCGTTTCTTCCTTCACGCCGGCCTTCGCGAGTTCGGCCGGCGACAGCTGCCGGTGCGTCGTCGACGCGGGGTGCGTCGCGAGCGACTTCGTGTCGCCGATGTTGACGAGCCGCGTGAACAGCTTCAGCGCGTCCTGGAACTTCGCGCCGCCGTCGCGGCCGCCTTTCACGCCGAACGTCAGGATGCCCGGCGCGCGGCCCGACAGGTAGCGTGCGACGAGCGGATGGTCGGGGTGATCGGGCAGGCCCGCATAGTTCACCCACTCGACGTGCTCGTGGCGCGCGAGATGCTGCGCGATCTTCAGCGCGTTGTCGCTGATCCGCTCGATACGCAATGCCAGCGTCTCGATGCCCTGCAGGATCTGGAACGCGTTGAACGGCGAGATCGCCGCGCCCATGTTGCGCAGCGGCACCACGCGCGCGCGGCCGATGTAGGCGGCCGGCCCGAACGCTTCCGTATAGACGACGCCGTGGTAGCTGACGTCCGGCTCGTTCAGCCGCTTGAAGCGGTCGGCATGGTCGGCCCACGGGAACTTGCCGGAATCGACGATCGCGCCGCCGAGGCTCGTGCCGTGCCCGCCGAGATATTTCGTCAGCGAGTGCACGACGATGTCCGCGCCGTGCTCGAACGGGCGCAGCAGGTACGGCGACGGCACCGTGTTGTCGACGATCAGCGGGATGCCGTGGCGATGCGCGACTTCCGCGAGCGCGGCGATGTCGGTGACGTTGCCGAGCGGGTTGCCGACCGATTCCGCGAAGATCGCCTTCGTGCGCGCATCGATCAGCGGTCCGAACGACGCGGGGTCGCGCGGATCGGCGAAGCGCGTGGTGATCCCGTACTGCGGCAGCGTGTGCGCGAACAGGTTGTAGGTGCCGCCGTACAGCGAACTCGCGGACACGATGTTGTCGCCGGCTTCGGCGATCGTCTGGATCGCGTACGTGACGGCGGACTGGCCCGATGCCAGCGCCAGCGCGCCGATGCCGCCCTCGAGCGCGGCGATCCGCTGCTCGAGCACGTCCGTGGTCGGGTTCATGATCCGCGTATAGATGTTGCCCTGGACCTTCAGGTCGAACAGGTCGGCGCCGTGCTGCGTGTCGTCGAATGCGTATGCAACGGTCTGGTAGATCGGGACGGCGACCGCGCGCGTGGTCGGGTCGGGGCGATAACCGCCGTGCACGGCGATGGTTTCGAGACGCCAGTTCGGATTGGCCTGATCGGTCATGGGTGCTCCGTTTGTTGTTGTGAAGGTCGAGGGTCCTGCCGTCGGGCGATTATAGGAGCACGTGCGCTGCGTTCCTTAGAACGAATGGTTGGTTGCTTATGGGGGCGTCGCGCATAGAATGCCCTTTTCCCGCAGACGAAAGGTGCGCGATGGATCAGGACCAGTGGAACCAGGTGGATGCGTATTTCTCCGCGACGCTCGTGCCGTCCGACGATGCGCTCGACGCCGCGCTGGCGGCAAGCGACGCGGCCGGGCTGCCCGCGATCAACGTCGCGCCGAACCAGGGCAAGCTGCTGCAGCTGCTCGCGACGATCCGCGGCGCGCGCCGCATCCTCGAAGTCGGCACGCTCGGCGGCTACAGCACGATCTGGCTCGCGCGCGCATTGCCGCCCGGCGGCACGCTCGTGACGCTCGAGCTGAATCCCGAGCATGCGAAGGTCGCGACGCGGAACATCGCGCACGCCGGGTTCGCAGAGGCGGTGTCGGTGGTAGTGGGCAGCGCGAAGGAGAGCCTCGCGCGGCTCGTCGACGCCGGGGAGGCACCGTTCGATTTCATCTTCATCGATGCGGACAAGGACAACAACGCGGTCTATCTCGACGCGGCGCTGAAGCTGTCGCGGCCCGGCACGGTGATCGTCGTCGACAACGTCGTGCGGGGCGGGCGCGTGGCCGATCCGGACAATCGCGAGCCCGACGTGGTCGGCGTGCGCGCCGGGTTCGCACGCCTCGTGGCTGAACCGGCGCTCACGACGACGGCCGTGCAGACGGTCGGACAGAAGGGCTGGGACGGGTTCTCGATCTCGATCGTCGGCGCGTGACCTGACGCGTCAGTGCGCGCTGGCGGCCGCGTCGGCGCGGCGGTACAGGCGCGGCCACTGGTCCTGGAACAGCCCGTTGCAGGTGCCGTGCGTCGCGATGTCGTCGAGCAGGAAGCGCCGACCGTCGAAGATCCACGACGCGGTCGAGCCGCAATCGCCGGCACTGCGCAACCGCACCTTGCTCGACAGCATCGCGCTGGCCGGATCGTAGCCGGCATCGGTCAGTTCGTTCGGGAACGATGCCGAATCGAGGCCTGCGTTCGCGTTCTCGCCGAAGTTCATCGCCGTCGGCGCGTACGGTGCGGTGCGCCGGATGCGATACCACAGGTCGGTGTGGTTATACATGCTGCTGGTCTGGCACGGGATCGCGACGAGCGCCTCGTCGGCCGAGATCGCGACGGCGCTCGACGCCTTCCTGCGATCGGCCGCGGACATTTCGTCTTCGACGTCGGCCGCGCATTGCTTCACGTCGGCGCCGAATTTTGCGAGCACCGCGTCGACGAGCGGACGCTGTTCGGCCGCCGACAGGTTCGCGACGGGCGGCGGCGCCGGCGTGACCGCGGGCGGCAGCGCCGGTGCGGGCGGCACCGACGACGCAGGCTTGGTGCCGGGGCGCAGCAGCGCGGTGACCGTGCCGATGCGGCCCTGCGTATCGTCGATCAGCAGCAGCGCGGCATTCAATCCCGACAACGGCGTACGCGCGGTGTGCGCCGATGCCGGATCGCCGAAGCTCAGCGCTTGTGCGTTGCGCGACGCGGAGAGCCAGGCGGCCACCGTCGCCGGATCGTTCGTGCGGACCCGGAACGGGTGTGCCTGGTCGTCGCTCTTGTCGCCGAACGCATGCCATTGCGCCGGCACCGCGTCGAACGGGCGGCCGTCGACGCGTGCGGTACGCAGGTCCAGCGGCGCCGACGCGTAGAGGTCGAGCGACGGTTGCGCATCGGGGCCGGCATCGCGCGTCAAGCGCAGGATGAGCGTGGGGCGGGCATCGTCGATATCGTCCGCATGGCTTTCGGCCACGCAGCGATTGCCGTTGTCGCAGACGACCGACCAGCTCTTGAAATCGCGCTCCACCGGCGGCCGCGCGAGCGGGCGGGCCTGTGCAGCGATCGGGAAAACGGCGAGGAGGACGGCGAGGGCAAGCGGAAAACGGTGCGGCATGACGGTTCGTATCGACGGTGAAAGGGCGGGCGGAAGATGCCGGACTGCAAGCGCATCGTCAGCAAGCGGTGCAGGTCGAGTGCAACGACGCGAACGGCAACAAGTATACCGCTGCCGCGAAGTGCGATCGATGTCACGACCCGTCGCAGGCGGGTACGCGTGTTGCCGGCCGGCCGGCAACAGCGGCAGATGGACCGACGGCGCGATGCCCGCAGGCACCGCGCCGTCCGTCTTTCAGCGACAGTCGACCACGTCGCGCAGGAACGTGTCGAGCATCGCCACGTCGCCCCACGGCCGCTTGTATTCGCGGTCGTGTTCGGCATCGGCAAGCATCGACTCGACGAGCGCGTGGATCGCGGGCCGGCGCGGCCCGTACTCGCTTTCGTTCGCGCGCATCTTCAGCGCGAGCAACGCATCGAGTTCCATGCGCACCGCCAGCTCGTGCACGGTGCCATCGACGAGATCGGCGAAGCGCATCGGCGGCATGCCGAGCCCCATGTCGATCCAGCGCACCGCGAGCAGCGGCCGCAGCACGTACAGGTACTTCTTGTAACGCACGGTGTCGCCTTGCAGATAGCCGCGAAAGTTCTTCTTCGCCATCGCGAGGTAGTGATGGCGCCCGCGCACCGGCGAGAAGAATGCCGCCGCCAGCGACCGGAGCCGCGGCGCCCAGCGTGCATCTTCGCGATACACGACCGGCGAGTCGAGCCATTCGAGCAGCGTCGGGTTCGAGCGGCGCAGCAGTTGCAAGGCCTTGCGCAGCTCCCAGCCGCTCACGTCGAGCTCGTCGTCGAGCGGCCGCTCGATCACGTCGCGTTGCGCTTCGACGCTCAGGTACCAGTCGCGCCGATGCACGTACACGAAGCGCACGTCGTAGTCGCTGTCCGGTGACGCGAAGCCCCAGCCGCGGCTGCCCGATTCGCACGCGAACAGCACGCTCACGTCGTGGCGGCGCTCGACTTCCGCGAGTTCCGCCATCACGCGCGCCCGCACGGCCGGGGCGACCGGATGCGCGCTGCGCACGGGCGTCATGGTGTTTTCCGTTTTCATGGTTGTCGTTTCCCTTTCTTCGCGCGCGGCCGCCGGCCATCGGCCGCGCACCGCGCTATCCCTTCACGCACACCACCTGGCGCAGCGTGTACACCACTTCGACGAGGCTGCGCTGGGCCGCCATCACCGCGTCGATGTCCTTGTAGGCCATCGGGATTTCGTCGACGACGCCCGCGTCCTTCCGGCATTCGACGCCCTGCGTGGCCTTCACCTGGTCGTCGGCCGTGAAGCGGCGCTTCGCTTCGGTGCGGCTCATCGTCCGGCCCGCGCCGTGGCTGCACGAGCAGAAGCTTTCCGGGTTGCCGAGCCCGCGCACGATGAAGCTCTTCGCGCCCATCGAGCCCGGAATGATCCCCAGCTGCCCCTTCTGCGCGGACACCGCACCCTTGCGCGTCACGAGTACGTCTTCGCCGAAGTGGCGTTCGCGCTGCACGTAGTTGTGGTGGCAGTTCACCGCGTGCTCGTCGACCGCGAACGGCTTCGCGATCACGCCGCGCGCCGCAGCGATCACCGCGTCCATCATGGCCTGCCGGTTGCGCCGTGCGTAGTCCTGCGCCCAGCCGACCGCTTCGACGTAATCGTCGAAGTGCCGGCTGCCTTCGGTGAAATACGCGAGGTTGCGGTCCGGCAGGTTCGCGATGTGCTGGCGCATGTCGGCCTGCGCGAGTTCGATGAACAGGCTGCCGATCGCATTGCCGACGCCGCGCGAGCCGCTGTGCAGCATGAACCACACGTGGTCCGCTTCGTCGACGCACACTTCGATGAAGTGGTTGCCGGTGCCGAGCGTGCCGAGATGCGCGTAGTGGTTGGTCTTTTCCAGCCTCGGATACTTGTCGACGATCCGCTGGAAGCCCGGCTGCAGCGACTTCCACGATTCGGTCACGGCGGCCGGCGTGCGATCGCCCCACGCGCCCGGATCCCGGCGGCCCGGCGCGCGGCCGTGCGGCACCGCGCGTTCGATCGCGCTGCGCAGCCCGCCCAGCGAATCCGGCAGGTCGGACGCCGTCAGCGTCGTGCGTGCGGCCATCATCCCGCAGCCGATGTCGACGCCGACCGCGGCCGGGATGATCGCGCCCTTCGTCGGAATCACGCTGCCGATCGTCGAGCCCTTGCCGAGGTGGACGTCCGGCATCACCGCGATGTGGCTGAAGACGAACGGCATCTGCGCGGTGTTGCGCAGCTGCGCGCGCGCTTCGTCCTCGACGGCGACGCCTTGCGTCCACATCTTCACCGGCTTGCCGTTCGCCAGTTCCATTACCTGATAATCCATGCGATTCATTTGCTCACCTGATTCATTCGATCGTCCGGCGCGACACGCGTGTGCCGCGCCGGGTCCTGCATTACGCGCCCTTGATGCTGACGAGTCCGTTCAGCACCTGGTCGAGGCCGCCGAACACCGAGATGCGATCGATCCGTTCCGCGACGCGCTCGAGCGTTTCCAGCTCCTTGAGCCGTAGCGCGGTCGGGTTTTCTTCCATCACCTTCGCGGTGTTCAGCAGCGAACGCGTCGCCGCCGTTTCCTCGCGGCGGCGAATCACGTTCGCCTGCGCGGACTTCTCCGCCTCGACCACCTGCGCGAGGATCGTCTTCATGTCGCCCGGCAGCACGATATCCTTCACGCCGACGCTGCGCACGTCCACGCCCGAATCGCCGAGACGGGCACGCACCTGCGCGATCACGACCTCGTCGATCGACTGCTTGTCCTCCAGCAGCTCGTCGAGCGAGCGCGTGCCGACCGCCGAGCGCAGCGCGAACTGCAACTCGCGGTACAGGTGCTCGACCGGCTTCTGCAGCTGGCCGAACGCATGCAGCACGTCCGCATAGCACCACGTCGCCGACAGGTTCAGCCGCAGCGCGACCTTGTCGCGCGTCAGGATTTCCTGTCCGCCGACTTCGATCGCCTGCAGGCGCAGGTCGACGAGCTCGACCGCGACGTCGCGGTTGAAGCGCCAGAACGCCGAGGTACCCGCGTCCAGCAACCGCTCGATCTTGCCGTCGATCTTCAGCACACCGACGTGGTACGCCGGCACCTGTGCCAGCAGCACGCCCGTCAGGCCCGCCACGCCGCGCGCCCGCAGCGCCGGTTGCGCGATGCGCTTCACGAGCGCGGCCGGCAGCAGGCTGTCCTGCGTGAGGTCGACGCGTTCGAGACGGTGCGCGGCCAGGCCGCGCCAGTACAGCCGGCGCGTGCCGGGCGCCAGGATCTCGACGAGCACGTCGTCTTCATAGCGCAGGCCCGCTTCGTCGTCGGCGAGATCCATCGCGACGAAGTACCGCGCGAGCACGTCCGGTGCGTCGTGACGCAGGTAGTCGGCCAGCGCGGCGTCGGCGAGCGGCGCGTCGAGACGCGCGGTCTGCACCGACAGGCGCTTGAACGGATCGAAGGCCTTGAACACGCCCGGTTCCAGCACCTTCACGAAATCGCCTTCGCTCATCAGCAGCGCGCGTTCGTTCTTTTTCACTACATGACGCATCCACATATTCTTGTCCTTTTTTTCAATGACCGCCGGGTGACGCGCATCGTGCGGATCGCGGTGCGACGCAACCGGGCGGGCGGCGCGCCGGCCCGGCGTCGAAGTGCACGGCGACGCATCCTGCATCGCGTCGTCGTGCGCCTTCGCGCCGGCCGTGCGGCCGCCCGGCCGATCGCGCGGAACCGCAACCGGTCCGACGCGCGGCGGGCCTGTCGGCCCGCACCGGCGGGTACTGCTTTCATAACGAGACTGTCCTTGCGGACAGTGTTCGAGCGGGATTCGAACCCGCCACCGGCCGGCTTTCGCCGGCTGCTCCACCTGACTGAGCTTCCGAACAATGGGCGCTCCGGGATTCGAACCCGGACGAGGCATCCTGGCGCGCGCCCCTTTGCCTTCATCTGTCCATGGCGGCATGCGCTGCCGCGACGAACGAGGTTCGGCGGCGGCGCACCAGCAGGGCTTGTTGAACCCTGGCTCGCGGGCCAGCGGGACATCCGGCGTCTTCTATTTAGCGAGGAGCGTGCCAGTGGGCGTGTTTGCGCGTTGAATATTTTTAATTCATTGAAAGTAAAGGGGATTTTTCGAGGCGGGTTTCTTTGGGGCGATGCTCTGTGGATATGTCATCCAGGGAATCCGATACAATGAGATCGCTTCTTATCCCATGAGATAAATATGCGAAAGACCGTCGCCATCGGTTTCCTCGGCACCGTGCTCGACCAGGGCGGCCGCGCGCCGCGCCGTTACCGCAAATGGCGGCCGACGATTTCGCTGTGCGAGCAGCCCGACCTGCCGATCGACCGGCTCGAACTGCTGCATCCGCAGGACTACACGCGTCTCGCCAACCAGGTGCGGGACGATCTTGCGCGGCTGTCGCCGCAGACCGACGTGCGGCTCACGCCGGTCACGCTCCACGACCCGTGGGATTTCGAGGAGGTCTACGCGACGCTCCACGACTTCGCACGCGCGTATCCGTTCGACCTCGAGCACGAGGATTACCTGATCCACATCACGACCGGCACGCACGTCGCGCAGATCTGCTGGTTCCTGCTGGCAGAAGCGCGCTACCTGCCTGCGCGCCTCGTTCAGACGGGGCCGCCGCAGCGGACCGACGAGGGGCCGAGCGGGCCGGGCACGATCTCGGTGATCGATCTCGACCTGTCGCGCTACAACCGGATCGCGCAGCGCTTCACGCGCGAGCGCGACGAAACGGTGTCGTTCCTGAAGGCCGGCATCGCGACGCGCAACGCGCGCTTCAACGCGCTGATCGAGCAACTGGAGCGCGTGGCCGTGCGTTCGCGCGCACCGATGCTGCTGGTCGGCCCGACGGGCGCCGGCAAGTCGTTTCTCGCGAAGCGCGTGTACGAGCTGAAGCGCGGCCGCCATCGGCTCGCGGGGCCGTTCATCGAGATCAACTGCGCGACGCTGCGCGGCGACGCGGCGATGTCGACGCTGTTCGGGCATGTGAAGGGCGCGTTCACGGGCGCGCAGACGGCGCGCGCGGGGCTGCTGCGCGCGGCCGACGGCGGGCTGCTGTTTCTCGACGAGATCGGCGAACTCGGGCTCGACGAGCAGGCGATGCTGCTGAAGGCGATCGAGGAGAAGCGCTTCCTGCCGGTTGGCGCGGACGTCGAGGCGACCAGCGATTTCGAGCTGATCGCGGGCACGCATCGCGACCTGCTGCAGATGGTGGCGGCCGGCACGTTCCGCGAGGATCTCTATGCGCGGATCAATCTATGGACGTACGAATTGCCGGGGCTCGCGGAACGCCGCGAGGACATCGAGCCGAACCTCGAATTCGAACTCGACCGCTTCGGCCGCGAGCAGGGCGAGCAGGTGCGTTTCAACGTGGAGGCGAAGCGGCGCTATCTCGCGTTCGCCGCGTCGCCGCGCGCGGCGTGGGCCGGCAACTTCCGCGAACTGTCGGCGTCGGTCACGCGGATGGCGACGCTGGCCGATGCGGGGCGGATTACCGAGGAACTCGCCGAGCAGGAAGTCGAGCGGCTGACGCGCACGTGGTCGTCGCCGGCGGGCGCGGGGGCGGTCGACACGTGCGTCGACGCAGTGTTCGGCGCGCGTGCGGCGGAACTCGACCTGTTCGACCGTGCGCAGCTCGAACGCGTGCTCGACGTGTGCCGAGAATCGGCGAGCCTGTCGGAAGCCGGGCGCACGCTGTTCGCAGTGTCGCGGCAGAGCAAGAAGCAACCGAACGATGCGGACCGGCTGCGCAAGTATCTCGCGCGGTTCGGGCTCGATTGGGAGGGCGTGCGGCAGGCGCTCGATGGGGCGTGACGAACGCGGTGGCGCGGCTGGCGCGATTGGTCAGGCTGCCGCAGTCGCCGCGTCGTGAAACGGTGCCAGGAATCCCCAATCCGGGTGAGCCGCCGCGATATCCGCAAGTCCGCTCGCGAACGCATGCGCCGGCAGCCACGGATATCCGAACGCCGCGTGCAGCGTGCCGAGCTTCAGTGACTGCGGATCGTCGACCGTATCCATCCGCGCGATATGAATATGCAGCGCGGCAATTCGCGCGACGTCTTCGCTTGCGTCATCACCCGCGAACTGCCAGCGATACGTGCCATGCCCGATCCGCAGCGCGCCGCTGTCCTTCTGCCGCATCACGACGAGCCACGGCATGCGGCTGACGCCATGCGCGTCGACCTCCGGTTCCGTGCAGACGTAATAGGTCCGGCACTGCTCGAACCGCTCGCCGAATTCCTCGACCAGCGTGCGCGCAATGGCAGACGCGCCGGTCACGCGCGGCGGAAAATCGATATCGTCGCTCGCGAGCGAAAAGCTCAGCTCGGCATCGGCCGCGAAGCACTCGGCGATCAGTGGCGGATGGTTCAGGTCTTTCGCGCGCAGATAGCATTCGAGCAGCGCGCGAATCGTCGCGGGATGAAGCGGGAAGGGCATGGTCGAACCTCCAGTGTCGGAAAATCGGGCCGCACGATCCGGCATGCGTATGCGGTGGATACGCTGCCTGTCGTGGGCTGATGCGTGCTGGATAAAAGCGCCGTCACGCGCGGCAGATCGCGATGATCTCCGCGCTGGTCGCTTCGTCGAACGGTGCGCGTTGCCAGTTGCCGCACCACTCGGCCGACGCGAAACCGGCTGCCGCCACGCGTGCGAGCAGTTCGGGTTGCGCGATGAAACGCAGCCGGCTCGTGTTCGTCAGGAGCGTGTCGTCGCGGCGGAAGCGGTAGTGCGTGTCGAACGTCACGATCGCGCCGTCCACCGCACGCACCGCGTGATGGAGATCGACGCGTCCGAAGTCGTGCGATTCGACGCTGCTTGCCGACTGCGAGGGCGTCCATGCACGCCACGGCTCGACGCGCGGATTGCGGGTGTCGAACAGGAAGCGGCCGCCATCGGCGAGCACGCGTCGCACGCCATGCAGCGTCGCGTCGATTTCATCGTCTGTCAGCAGGCACTGGAACGCGTGCCCGGTCATCACGACCGCATCGAACGGCGCGCCGGGCGGCAGGCTGCCGAGTTCGCATGCGAGCCAGCGCACGGTGTCGGCGCCCGCTTGGCGTCGTGCGTACTCGATCATCGCCGGCGCCGGGTCGATCGCGATAACGTCATGCCCGGCCGCCGCGAGCCGGCGCGCGAACGTGCCGGTGCCGCAGCCGAGATCGAGGATGCGCCGCGGCGCGGCGCCGATCACGGCGGCATAGAACGCGAAGTCCTGATCGCCCGCGTTGAACAGGTCGTAGACCGAGACGAGGCGCGGGTCGGTGTAGAGGCGGTCCGGGTCTGCGGGCGTCATGCGGCCGCGCGGATCAGCGCTGCTGCACGGCCACACGCAGCCCGAGCGCGATGAAGATCGAGCCGATGATCTTGCCCTGCCAGCGCGTGAGCCACGTGAGCCGCTTCACGATGCGGCCGAGCGGGCGGATCGAGCACGCGATCAGCGTCGTATAGAGCGAGCTGAGCACGACGAAGATCAGCCCGAGCACCGCGAACTGCACGAACGTCGAGCCGCGCTCGGGGTGGACGAACTGCGGCATGAACGCGAGGAAGAACAGCGCGGTCTTCGGATTCAGCACTTCGGCGGGAATCGCCTGTAGGTACGCCTTGAGCGGCGTGACGGGCGACACTTGCGGCAGCGACGGATCGGACGCCTTCTCCAGCAGCGCGCGCACGCCGAGATAGATCAGGTAGGCGGCGCCGACCAGCTTCACGACGTTGAACGCGAGCGCCGACGTCATCAGCAGCGCGGACAGCCCGACGGCCGCGAACAGCGTGTGCACGAAGTCGCCGCTGGCGACGCCCAGGCCGGTCAGGATGCCGGTCTTGCGCCCGCCCTGCACGGTGCGGCTCAGCACGAGCAGCACGGCGGGGCCGGGGATCAGGAACAGGCCCAGGACGACGGCCGTGAAGGTGGTCAGCGTGGTCAGGTCGAACATGGCGGCTCCGGCAGGTTGGCGCGGCGGCGGGGATCGGGGCATTGTATTCGGTTCGGCGTGCGGCTGCCGACGCGGCGCCCGAACGGCCCGACCATGCCCGCGCCTTTCTGGTATAAGCACGAAACGACGCGCGGCACGGCGTCCGGCTTCTTCCACCGCCTACCGTTCCATGCGCGAGCTTCCACCGACTACCGATCCTGCCGCGGACGCCGAGATCTATCATGTGCCGCGTCCGCTCGTCGTGTTCGGCGGCTCGGTCGTCGAACCCGAATGGCGGCTGGAGCGGCACCGCCATCGCCAGGCGCAACTGCTCTATACGCTGTCGGGTGTCGTCTATTGCGAGATCGACGGCGGCGTGTGGAGCGCGCCACCCCAATGCACGGTATGGATTCCCGGCGACGTCCCGCATGCGGCGCGCGGCTCGGCCGGCGCGACCTACTACGCGGTGCTGGTCGAACCCGATGCCGCGCTCGACCTGCCCGCGCACTGCTGCACGCTGTCCGTGTCGCCGCTGCTGCGCGAACTGCTGCTGAAGGCCGCGAGCTTCCCGAACCTGTACGACGTCGACGGGCCGCAAGGGCGGCTGATGGCGACGCTGCTCGACGAACTCGCCGCGGCGCCGGTCGAGGACCTGTACCTGCCGATGCCGGCCGATCGCCGGCTGCGCAAGCTGATCGACCATCTGCTCGACGATCCGGCCGACAGGTCGCCGCTGCCCGAACTCGCGCGGCGCGCGGGCATCAGCGAGCGCAGCCTCACACGGCTCGCGGCGAAGGAGCTTGGAATGAGCCTCGGCGACTGGCGCCGGCGGCTGCACGTCGCGCTGTCGCTGCGGATGCTGACGACCGGCCGCCGTGTGCACCAGATCGCGATCGACCTCGGCTACGAGAGCGCGAGCAGCTTCGTGACGATGTTCCGCAAGGCGACCGGCAAGTCGCCGACGCAGTTCCTGACCGATCGGCAACGCTGAACGACCGGGTCGCGCCGATGTCCACGCGCGTTTGGCCGGATTGGAAAAGCAGTTGGCCGGGATGAGAAATGACGCGTTCGACCTCGATTCATAAAATGAGAATCGTTCTCATCTGGAGGTCGACATGCACATCAACACGACGGAATTCCCGTTTGTCTGGCTGCGTTACGGCGGTTCGACGCACCTCGAGCCCGTCCGACTGATCGCCGAACTCGACGCGTTGCTGGCGCGCGGCGAACGCTTCGTTCTTCTGACCGACGATGCGCCGTCCGGCGGCGATCGCGGCGACACCGACCACGAGATGCGCAAGCAGCTCGCGAGGTGGAGCAAGGCCCACCGCGCGCAGTCGCGCGAATGGATCCCCGCGATGATCGCGATCGAGCCCGATGCGGCACGGCGTGCAGCACTCGATGCATTTTCGGGGGCGTTCGAGAAGGTCTGGGGCTATCCGTTGAACGCGGCCGCGACCCGCGACGACGCGCTGGCGCTCGCGCAGCGGCTGCTCGCCGAACCCGCGCGCAGCATGGCGGCGGCGAACGCCTGAACCGGCCGCCGCGCGAGCCGCGCGGCTTTCATCGACATCGACACACATGCATGGCGCACGCACGCGCGCGCCGCGGCATGTCGCAACCACGCAGGGGTGACCGGTGGACAATCCGATCCGCGCGATGCGCATCTTCACGCGCATCGTCGAAATGAAGAGCTTTACACGCGCGGCGCTGGCGCTCGGCATCTCGCGCGCGACCGCGACGCGGACCGTGCAGGAACTCGAAGCGGCGCTCGGCACGCCGCTGCTGGTGCGTACGACGCGCGCGCTGCGGGCGACGTCCGAAGGCGACGCGTATTACCGGCGCTGCGTGAGCATCACGGCGGACGTCGACGAGCTCGAAGCCAGCATTCGCGGCGCCGCGCGGCATCCGAGCGGGCCGCTGCGCGTCGAGGTGCCGGCGTCGGTGGCCGGCGCGATCGTGCTGCCTGCGCTCGACGCGTTTCATGCACGGCATCCCGATCTCGTGCTGATGCTGGGCGTGGCCGGGCGCGCGGGCGATCGCGATGCCGATGCGATCGACTGCGCCGTCCGGCTGGGCGCGCTGCCCGATTCGTCGCGCGTCGCGCGCCGGCTCGGCTCGCTCGAACGCGTGACGTGCGCGAGCCCCGCGTATCTCGATCGCTTCGGCGTGCCGCGCACACTCGACGCGCTCGAGGCCCACCGCGCGGTCGGCGGCGCGCTGGTGTCCGGCCAGCGCACGGCCGAACTCGATTTCATCGCGGACGACGTCGTGCGCAAGGTCCGGCTCCACAGCATCGTCAGCGTGGACGACGAGCAGGCGTATCTGGCCTGCGGCGTGCATGGACTCGGGTTGATCCAGCCCACGCGCATCGCCGCGCAGGCGCTGATCGATCGAGGGCAGCTGCGGGAAGTACTGCCGCACTGGCAGCCCGAGGCGGCAGCCGTGTCGGCGGTCTACGTGAAGCGCCCGCATGTATCGCCCGGTGTGCGTGCGTTCGTCGACTGGATCGCCGAGCGTTTCGTGCAGGCCGCGCACGAACATGAAGGGATCGCGGCGGCGGGGGCGGTGGGGTGGCGGCCGGCGCTGCCGGGTGCAGCCGCTACCGGCGATCGCTACAGCGGGCTGGTGGCGGTGGCGTGACGGCAGCAGACCGACGGAAAGATCTCGAGCAGCGTTCGCGAGGCGGAACGCGCCGGCCATCCATCCGATCTGTATCGAACGGTGTAAATATTTTGGCGATTTAGCACGAAATTCGCCGGAATATTTTCATCGGAGGCCGAACGGCCAGCAGTGCAGCCGTATAGGGCGAGTCGGGCTGTGCGCGTGCATCGCGCATCGACAGCCGACACACACGGCGTATGGAACGGGCGCGCTACACCGCCCTGAGGCGCCCCAATTCCTCCGCCAGAAAATCGACGAACGCGCGAATCCGCGTGGACATCTGGTGACGCTGCGCGTACACCGCGTAGATGTCGGCGCTCGGCGTCTCGTGATCGGGCAGCACGACGACGAGCCGGCCGTCGGCGAGATAGTCGCGCAGGTCCCACTCCGCGCGCATCAGGATTCCGTGCCCGTCGAGCGCCCACTTCACGGCGATCTCGCCGTCGTTCGTCGTCAGGTTGCCGTTGATCCGCACGGCTTCCGTGTGGCGCGCCGAGCCGCGTCCGCTCGTCAGGCGCCAGACGCCGTAACCCTCGTCGCCTTGCCGGATGCCGATGCAGTTGTGCCGCGCGAGGTCGTGCGGCGTGCCGGGTGTGCCGTGGCGCGCGAGATACGCGGGCGCCGCGCACAGCAGCCGGCGGTTCGGCGCGAGCCGCCGCGCGACGACGCGCGTGTCGGGCGGCTCGCCGAAGCGGATGCACACGTCGAACGCGTCGTCGGTGAGCGGCGGCGGCATCACCGACAGCTGCAGCTGCACCGACACCTCCGGATAGCGCGCGACGAAGCGCGAGATCGCGGGGCCGATGTGGCTGCGCCCGAACCCGAGCGTCGCGTTCACGCGCAGCAGCCCTTTCGGCCGCTGCTTCGCGCTGCCGAGCAGTTCGCCGAGTTCGTCCATCTGGTCGAGGATCCGGCGCGCGTAGTCGAGGTACACGTCGCCTTCGGGCGTCAGCATCATCCGCCGCGTCGTGCGGTTGACGAGCGTCACGCCCGCGCGCCGCTCCATCTGGGTGAGCCGCTTGCTGACGGCCGCCGCGGTCAGTCCGAGTTCGCGTGCGGCCGCGCTCAGGCTGCCCGACGCGGCCAGCGTCGAGAAGAAGCCGAGATCGGCCGGCTGGACGGTATCCGTCATGACGGGATTCATGAATTTTAGTTAAAGATGCTTTGAGTATAGCCCCGGTTTCTGCACTTCCGGTTCGGTAAAGTGCGGTCACGCTCACGATCAATCGAGGATGGCCGCATGAAGACTTACCGTATCGCAACGATTCCCGGCGACGGCATCGGCAAGGAAGTGGTGCCTGCGGCCAAGCAGGTGCTGGCAGCGCTGGCCCGCGGCAGCGACCGCTTTGCCTTCGAGTTCGAGGATTTCGACTGGGGGGCCGATTACTACCGCCAGCACGGCGCGATGATGCCGGCCGACGGCCTGGACGCACTGCGCGGCAAGGACGCGATCCTGTTCGGCTCGGCGGGCGACCCCGGCGTGCCCGACCACGTGACGCTGTGGGGGCTGCGCCTGAAGATCTGCCAGGGCTTCGACCAGTACGCGAACGTGCGCCCGACGCGCATCCTGCCGGGCATCGATGCGCCGCTGAAGCGCTGCGGGCCGAATGACCTGAACTGGGTGATCGTCCGCGAGAACTCCGAAGGCGAATACGCGGGTGTCGGCGGCCGCGTGCACCAGGGCCATCCGATCGAGGCCGCGACCGACGTGTCGATCCTCACGCGCGCCGGCGTCGAACGCATCATGCGCTTCGCGTTCCGCCTCGCGCAGTCGCGTCCGCGCAAGCTGCTGACGGTGATCACGAAGAGCAACGCGCAGCGGCACGCGATGGTGATGTGGGACGAGATCGCGAAGCAGATCGCGCAGGAATTCCCGGACGTGACGTGGGACAAGGAGCTCGTCGATGCGGCGACCGCGCGCATGGTCAACCGCCCGGCGTCGCTCGACACGATCGTCGCGACCAACCTGCATGCGGACATCCTCAGCGATCTCGCCGCCGCGCTCGCCGGCAGCCTCGGCATTGCGCCGACCGGCAACATCGATCCCGAGCGCCGCTATCCGTCGATGTTCGAGCCGATCCACGGCTCCGCGTTCGACATCATGGGCAAGGGGCTCGCGAATCCGGTCGGCACGTTCTGGTCGGTCGTGATGCTGCTCGAGCATCTCGGCGAAACGGATGCAGCCGCGCGCGTGATGCAGGCGATCGAGGCCGTGACGGCAGACCCGTCGCTGCATACGCGCGACCTCGGCGGCAACGCGACGACCGCGCAGGTGACGGCGGCCGTGTGCGAGCGCGTCGCACACGCGGCGGTCGCGGCCTGACGACCGGACGGCAAGCGTCGAACGGCAATCGGCGCCCGCCCGTTCATCGCCCCGGATTTTTCTGCCCGAGACTCGCGCATCCGACGCGAGCCGGGCTCCCGTCGCTCGTCGCCCGTTTCAGCGCGGTGCTGCCGAGCATTCACGGACAGAGCACGGCTCGACCTCGAAGGAGGAGACACATGCAAGCGGATCTGGAAACGCGCGTCGCGCGGAAACTGATGTGGCGCATCATTCCGTTCGTGATGCTGCTTTACTTCGTCAGCTTTCTCGATCGCGTCAACGTCGGCTTCGCCGCGATGACGATGAACAAGGCGATCGGCCTGTCGCCGACTGCGTTCGGGTTCGGCGGCGGCCTGTTCTTCATCGGCTACTTTCTGTTCGAAGTACCGAGCAACCTGATCCTCCATCGCGTCGGCGCGCGCATCTGGATCGCGCGCGTGATGATCACGTGGGGGATCGTGTCGGCCGTGTCCGCATTCGCGGCGGGGCCGACGAGCTTCTACGTGCTGCGCTTCCTGCTCGGCATGGCCGAAGCCGGATTCTTCCCCGGCATCATCCTGTACCTGAGCCTGTGGTTCCCCGCGAAGCAGCGCGCGGTGGCCGCCGCGTGGTTCATGGCGGCCGCGCCGATCTCGACCGCGATCGGTTCGCCGCTGTCGGGCGCGATCATGCAGATGCCGCCGATGTTCGGGCTCGCGGACTGGCAGATGCTGTATATCGTCGAAGCGCTGCCGGCCGTCGTACTCGGCTTCGTCGTACTGAAGTGCCTGACCGATTCGCCGTCGAAGGCCGCGTGGCTGCGTGCCGACGAGCGCGACTGGCTGATCGCGAAGCTGAAGGCCGAGGCCGACGCGCGCCACACGCAAGCGCGGCACACGGCCGGTGCGTGGCAGGCACTGCGCGATCCGCGCGTGCTGGCGCTCGCGCTGATCTACTTCGGCACGTCGGCGGGGCTCTATACGCTCGGACTGTGGGCGCCGCTGATGGTCAAGCAGTTCGGCTTCACCGCGCTGCAGACGGGCTTGCTGACCGGCATCCCGAGCATCGCCGCCGTCGTCGCGATGATCGGGTGGGCGCGGCATTCGGATCGCACCGGCGAGCGCACGTGGCACGTCGTGATCCCGTGCGTGCTCGCATGCATCGGCTTCGTGTTCGCGGGGCAGGCGAGCACCGCGCTGCTGACCGTGCTCGCGCTGGTCGTCGTCAACATCGGGATCAGCGCCGCGAAAGCGCCGTTGTGGGCGATGCCGAGCGCGTTCCTGTCGGGGGCCGGCGCGGCGGCGGGCATCGCGATGATCAACTCGATCGGCAATCTCGGCGGATTCGTCGGGCCGTTCGCGATCGGCTGGCTGAAGCACGCGACAGGCGGGTATGCGGCGGGGCTGTATGTGGTGGCCGGCACGCTCGCGGTGTCGGCGGTTGTCACGCTGATGCTGAGCCGCAAGAGCGCACGGGAAGCAGTCGTGCCGGGGGTGCGGCATCCCTCGTAAGCGCGGCACGTGCGCGGTGCAGGGCAGCCGGACGGACGCGTGGCGCATCCGTCCGGCTTCATGCATCGTGACGCGCGCTCAACTTCAGCTGTGCGTGAGCGTCAGCGCATAGAACTTCACGACGGTGCCGGGCGTCGTCAGCGGCGTGCCGGACACGGCCGTCTGGTCGTAGTCGCCTGCCTTGAAGTAGAAACTCTCGCCGTCGAAGCTCGAATCCATCGTGAAAGTCTTGGTCGTGCCGTTCGCGGTGACGGTGATCGTCGTGCCGCTCAGGCTCATTGCGTAGCTGAACTTCTTGCCGACGCCGACCGTCGTGATCGGCGTGGTCGTCGACTTGCCGCCCTGGTTGGTGCTTTCGAGCAGCAACTGTACGACGCCACCGGACGTGAATTGCAATTCGCACAGCGGCTTGCTCGGGCCGGTGCCCTGGAAGATCTGGCCGATCGTCGTGTGATCGGGCACCTGCGTGACGGCCACCGTCGCATTCAGGCGATTGGTGCCGGACGTCGACCAGATCGCGTTCTCGCGCAGCTCCGTGCGCGGATGCAGCGAGCCGGACGTCGTCCAGCCCTGCGTCGGGTCCATCATCACCATCGCGCCGTCGCTGCCGTCCGTGTAGAAATACGTCGGGTTCACGTAGCCGCCCGCGAGCGACGAACCGCTCACGGTGTCGACCTTGCCGGACGAGCCGGTCGGCAACTGCAGCGTGAACGGCGCAAGGTTGAAGTTCGAGCCGGGCGGGTTAGACGGACTGAGCGCCATCGCAGTGGCCTGCTGGCGTGCGGCCGCGGCCGGGCTGGCCGGGTCGTCACCGCCGCAGGCGGAAAGGAACGCAACGGACAGTACGGCGACGACGCTCGGGATGATCCGGTTCTTCATGATGTCTCTCTCTGATGGTCCGTGGCGGGGCGCCACGTCGTGGATAACGTTTTCCTTTTTAGGCATTCGATCGCCATGCGGGTGATCGGTTGCCTGTAGAAAGCACTCCAAAATACAGAAAGCAGGTATGGCTCGAAGACGGCTGGGAAAATGGGAACGAAAAGCAGGAAATGCTGAAAAATCGTAATGCTTTCGATCGGCTTTCCGCGTGGCCTGGGCAGTCGATCGGAGACGATGCTAGCAAGAAGCCTTGAAAGAGTAAACGTTTTCCTTCCGGGCGTGAAAGCACGGCTGGCTGCAAGGTCGCGGCACGGCAGCGCGTTCGCAACTTGCCATGACTGGCGCGACGGTACAGTGCCGTTGGTGCGTGACGCGGCGTGATGCGAATGCGGAGGGAAAGCGGAAAGGCGGGGAGAGGGGAAGCGGCAGGCCGTGTGCATGATGATGCGCCACACACGACCTGCCCGACCGTGCCGCATCGAGCGATGCGGCACGGCGTCGAGCGAAGCGACTTACTTGTCGTCGCCCTTGATCTGCGGCAGCGCCGACGCCTCACCCGGCGTCAGCAGCCCGACTTGCGAGTACACGCGCAGCTTGTCGCGCGTATCGGTGATGTCGAGGTTGCGCATCGTCAGCTGGCCGATCCGGTCGCGCGGCGAGAACGTCGATGCCACCTTCTCCATCGACAGGCGTTCCGGCTGGTACGTGAGGTTCGGCGACTTCGTGCTCAGGATCGAGTAGTCGTTGCCGCGGCGCAGTTCGATCTTCACTTCGCCGGTGATCGCGCGTGCGACCCAGCGCTGGGCCGTCTCACGCAGCATGATCGCCTGCGGGTCGAACCAGCGGCCCTGGTACAGCAGGCGGCCGAGGCGGCGGCCGTTCTCGCGGTACTGTTCGATCGTGTCTTCGTTGTGGATGCCGGTGACGAGACGCTCGTACGCGATGTACAGCAGCGCGAGGCCCGGGGCTTCGTAGATGCCGCGGCTCTTCGCCTCGATGATCCGGTTCTCGATCTGGTCGCTCATGCCGAGGCCGTGGCGGCCGCCGATGCGGTTCGCTTCCAGCAGCAGCTCGACCTGATCCTTGAACTCGACGCCGTTCAGCGCGACCGGCTGGCCGGCTTCGAAGCGCACCGTCACTTCTTCCGCGGCGATCTTCACGTCGTCGCGCCAGAACGCGACGCCCATGATCGGGTTCACGATCTTGATGCCGCTTTCGAGGCTTTCCAGATCCTTCGCCTCGTGCGTCGCGCCGAGCAGGTTCGAGTCGGTCGAATACGCCTTCTCGGCCGACATCTTGTACGCGAAGCCCGCCTGGTTCATGAACTCCGACATTTCGGCACGGCCGCCGAGCTCGTCGATGAACGTCTGGTCGAGCCACGGCTTGTAGATCTTCAGATCCGGGTTCACGAGCAGGCCGTAGCGGTAGAAGCGCTCGATGTCGTTGCCCTTGTACGTGCTGCCGTCACCCCAGATGTTGACGCCGTCTTCCTTCATCGCGGCGACGAGCATCGTGCCCGTCACGGCGCGGCCGATCGGCGTCGTGTTGAAGTACGTGACGCCGGCCGTCGTGATGTGGAACGCGCCGCTTTGCAGCGCCGCGATGCCTTCGGCGACGAGCTGCGCACGGCAGTCGATCAGGCGGGCGCCGGCTGCGCCGTATTCGATCGCGCGTTTCGGGATCGCGTCGTAATCGTCTTCGTCGGGCTGGCCGAGGTTCGCCGTGTATGCGTACGGGACGGCGCCCTTCAGTTTCATCCAGTGCAGCGCTGCGCTGGTGTCCAGGCCGCCGGAGAAGGCGATGCCGACCTTCTGGCCGGTCGGGAGGCTTTCGAGAATCGTGCTCATAGGAATAACCGTGGATTGAAGCCGGTGGGATCGTATTTCGCGGAATATGCGAGTATCGGCTGTCCGGGAAGTTGGGGCAAGGGCTGATTTTCGCGCGAAATGGTCGTCCGGCCTGTCGCGGCGGGCCTGACGGGCGGTTAACCAGGCGGAGAACGCGATGCGGAAAGGCGCGAAATCGCGGCCGAAACGGGCGTCGACGCGCGCCGTCGCGGGCCGGATTGGCGGGGCCGGATCGGCCGAAACGCACGGCCACCGCTGCCAGGGTGCCGGCCGATCGATTCGAAAGGGATATGAAAGTTTTCGGCTGGAAACCCGGAATCCGTCAGAACCTCAGATATTCCACGACTGCGCGGTATCCAGCAGCTTCTCGCGCAACTGATCGACTTCACCGGCCAGCTTGGCCGTGATCGACACATAGCCGGACAGCTGCGGCGGCGGCGCGTCGTGCAGCGGGTCGACCGGCCGGCGGCGCGGCGCGAGCCGGCTCGGCGTGCCGAACTTGAGCGCGCGGCTCGCGCCGACCAGCGTGTCGCGGATGCGCCGGTTCAAGGTCTTCATCTCGACGCGCATGTATTCGCGGGCCACCACGTCGTCGCGGGCCGGCAGCGCGCTCGACAGGATCTCCAGATAGCCGATGCACAGGCGCAGGCTGCGCTGGATCGCCTCGAGCTGCATCATCGACGTCTCGCATTCCTTCGACACCGACGGCATCAGCGAGCGCAGCTGCACGAGCAGCGCGCTCAGCGCGGCCATTTCCTTCAGGTGCGCGTCGTCGCCGACCTGGCGGTCGCCCGCGAGCCGCGCATGCACGGCCGCGCACGCGCGCAGCGCGTCGGCGAGCTTGTAGCGCCACGAATAGGTCGCATAGAGCGGCAGCGCGAACGAGAACGCCAGCGCGATCGCGATGCCGGCCAGCACGTTCACCGCGCGCCACAGGCCGTCGACGATCTCGTTGTCGCCGTGCCCGGCGACGATCACCATCGTGATCGCCGACAGCAGCGCGATGTAGCCGGCCTTGCCGATCGCGTGATACGCGCAGACGCCGCACCAGACGGCCATCAGCAGGTAGATCGCGAACGGCGCGTGCAGGAACGAGTAGAGGAGGATCAGTCCGAGCCCGGCCAGTGCGCCGATCGACGTGCCGAGCGCGCGCTCGGCCGCCTTCTTGCGGATGTTGCCGTGGTGCTGCAGCCCGCCGACGACGATCAGCACGGTGATCGTCGACCACTCGCCGTGCGGGACGTGCAGGCCGGTGGACAGGGCGATCGACACGAGGACGGCGAGCGCGACGCGCGCCGCGTGGATCAGCTTCGCGTGCCGGTAGCGGCGGTACGGGTCGAGCAGCGGGCGGAGCGCGTTGCGCAGCAGGGGCGGCAGCCGGGTAGGGAGCGGGGTGGTCATGACGGAGCGGGGGTGGCGGGAACGCGCACGGCGGCGTGCGCGGGCAGGCGCCGCGCCGCTTGCGCAGCAGACGTCACGCTAACCGAACACGCGCGGGCTGTCCACGGCGCGGGCGCGCACGGCGCGGGCGCGCGCCCGGCCGCGACGCGGGACATCACGCGTCGGCCGTGGCCGGCGGCGCGTCCAGCACGCGGTTGCGGCCGCCGGACTTCGCGCGGTACAGCGCTTCGTCGGCGCGCCGGAGCAGCGTCGCGGCGTTCAACCGGCCGTCGGCGGCGGTCGCCGTGCCGATGCTGGCCGTGACGCGCCCGTACGGGCTCTTCACGTGCTCGATGCCGAGCCCCGCGATCGCGCGCCGGATGCCTTCGGCAACGGTGACCGCGCCTTGCGCGTCGGTGTCGGGCAGCGTGACGACGAATTCCTCGCCGCCGTAGCGCGCGACGTGGTCGCCGTCGCGGCGCAGGCAGCCCGACGCGGATTGCGCGACGCGGCGCAGCACGTCGTCGCCGGCCGGGTGGCCGTAGTAGTCGTTGAACGCCTTGAAGTGATCGACATCGACGAACAGCACGGACAACGGCCGGCCGCTGCGCGCCGCGCGCTGCGCCTCCTTCGCGAGCACCGTGTCGAACGTGCCGCGGTTGTCGAGGCCCGTCAGCGCATCGGTGCGCGCGAGCCGGTACAGCTTCGATTCGGCGACCTGCCGCCGCTTCAGTTCGCGCGACAGCGCGAGCGAGCCCCACGCGATGAACCCGGTGAACAGGCACATCAGCACGACGGTCCAGACCGTGCGGTGGTGCCACGACGCGTAGATGTCGATCTCGGCCGGCGCGACGTCGACGACCAGCGGCAGGCCGGCGAGATGCTTGTAGACGTAGATGCGCCGGACGCCGTCGATCGCGCCGGTACCGGTCAGCTCGCCGGTGCGGCTGCGCTGCGACTCGATGAACAGCGGCGAGTCGTGCAGGTCGAGGCCGACCACGCGCGTGTCGTACGGCAGCCGCGACACGAGCGTGCCGTTGTCCTCGACGATCGCCGCGCTGCCGTGCCGGCCGACCGCGAGGCCGTCGAGCAGCGCACGGAAGTAGTCGATGCTGAGCGTGCCGACGACGATGCCGCCGAAACTGCCGTCGGACCGCGTGATCCGGCGGCTGAGCGCGATCGTCAGCGCGCCGCCGCGCAGCCGGGAAGCGTACGGCCGGCTGATGTAGAGGCCCTGCGCGAGCCGGTCGCGATGCACGGCGAAATAGTCGCGGTCGGCGAAATTGCCTTGCCGGGCCGGCGACGCAGTCGAATCGATCACGATATTGCCGTGCGGATCCATCACGAAAATCGAGCCGAGATACTCGCCGGTCGCCGCGCGGTCGAACAGCAGCCGGTGGCGCTGGCGCGGCGGCAATGTCATCAGTTCGGGATCGGTAACGCCGTCGACGACGTTTTGCAGCGACAAATCGTAGAGTTCGATATTGCGCGCGATATCGCGTTCGATCAGCAGCATCAGGTTGCGCGCATTTTCGACCGCATGGTCATACGCATCGCGCCGTGCCTCGATTAATAGCGACGCGGAAAGTCCCCAACTGAACATCAGCAGCACGATGCCCGCAACGAGCACGCCGCGGGGCGAAAGAATGCGTGCCACGATCGACGCGGTATGGCGGCGCAGCGTGGCGGGCAGCGGGAGTGACTTCATCCTCGGGCGTGGCGGGGGGCGGATATTCGCGGGGGCTGGCGGTTCCGCGCGGATTATTTCGAATTAATCGGCATTATCTCGCGAATTCGTGATTTTCGCGTACGCATGCAAAACATGCATGCGGAAAGGTCGATTCTAAACGGTTACGCATCATTACCGCATCCAGCGCGGGGGATTTGATTTGAATCGATTATCAGTTTCGGTCTTTTTGTCTGATTAATGGCGTGAAGGCCGGTCGATATTACGCATCGGTGCGGTAATTGGCGGATTGAGACAGGCTTCGCCCGCGCATCGGCCGAAATGAAAAACCGCATGACCTCGAATAATGCACGGTTCTTGTCCCGGCACGCAGTGGCGGCCGCGCCGACGCAGCCAACTCCTTGATTCTGCGAATTCTCTGCACGATGGCGGGCGTGCCGACCTGAGCTGCCCCGTTGGCGAATCAGGTAGAATCCGCGCTTCGCCGCAGGCGCCCGCCGCGCAATGCGTATCGGGGCCGCATCGAATGCATCGCTGGACGCGCACCGCGCTCCGATACCGCATGCGCCGGCTACGGATGCCGGCCCGCTCAACGTTCGTCTGGTTTTATGTCCGCAATTCCGAATTCCGACCAACCCGGTTCGTCCGCGAACCCACCCAAGCTTCATCGCGCGCTGAAGGCGCGCCACCTGACGATGATCGCCATCGGCGGTTCGATCGGCACGGGCCTGTTCGTCGCGTCCGGCGCGTCGATCTCGCAGGCCGGCCCTTGCGGCGCGATGGTCGCGTACATGCTGATCGGCCTGATGGTGTACTTCCTGATGACGAGCCTCGGCGAGATGGCTGCGTTCATGCCGGTGTCGGGTTCGTTCGCGACCTACGGCGCGAAATACGTGGACGAAGGCTTCGGCTTCGCGCTCGGCTGGAACTACTGGTACAACTGGGCCGTGACGATCGCGGTGGAACTCGTCGCCGCGCAGCTCGTGATGCACTACTGGTTTCCGGACGTCCCGGGCGTGTGGTGGAGCGCGGCCTTCCTCGGCGTGATGTTCCTGCTCAACGCGCTCACCGTGCGCGGGTTTGGCGAAGCCGAATACTGGTTCGCGCTGATCAAGGTCGTGACGGTGGTCGCCTTCATCGGCGTCGGCCTGCTGATGATCTTCGGCATTCTGAAGGGCGCGCCGAGCAACGGCTGGGGCAACCTGACGATCGGCGACGCGCCGTTCGCGGGCGGCCTGCCGGCGCTGATGGGCGTGGCGATGATCGCGGGCTTCTCGTTCCAGGGCACCGAGCTGATCGGCGTCGCGGCCGGTGAGTCGGAGAACCCGCGCACGACGATTCCGCGCGCGGTGCGCCAGGTGTTCTGGCGGATCCTGCTGTTCTACGTGTTCGCGATCTTCGTGATCGGCGTGCTGATTCCGTACACCGACCCGAACCTGCTGAAGACGGACGTGACGGACATCGGCGTGAGCCCGTTCACGCTCGTGTTCCGCCACGCGGGCCTCGCGTTCGCGGCCGGCGTGATGAACGCGGTGATCCTGACGGCCGTGCTGTCGGCCGGCAACTCGGGCATGTACGCGTCGACGCGGATGCTCTATACCCTCGCGACCGAGGGTCGCGCACCGAAGATCTTCGCGAAGCTGTCGTCAGGCGGCGTGCCGCGCAACGCGCTGTATGCGACCACCGCCGTCGGCGCGCTGTGCTTCTTCACGTCGCTGTACGGCGACAAGACCGTGTACCTGTGGCTGCTGAACACGTCGGGCATGACGGGCTTCATCGCGTGGCTCGGCATCGCGGTCAGCCATTACCGCTTCCGCAAGGGCTACGTGAAGCAGGGCTACTCGCTCGACCAGCTGCCGTACCAGTCGAAGTGGTTCCCGTTCGGCCCGCTGTTCGCGTTCGTGCTGTGCCTCGTGATCGCGCTCGGCCAGGATTACCAGGCGTTCCTCGCGAACCGGATCGACTGGGCCGGCGTCGCCGCGACCTACGTCGGCATTCCGCTGTTCCTCGTCGTGTGGCTCGGCTTCCGGTTCCTGAAGAAGAGCCGCTTCGTGCGCTACGAAGACATGGAGATCGCGCCGTGGATCGCCGCGAGCCGCGGCGCGCAGCGGCAGCCGGTGGCGAACCGCGAAACCGCGGGCTGACGCGGGCGCGGCAGGCAGCCGCGCGGCGGACGACGAAACGGGAAGCCGCGTGCTTCCCGTTTTTTTTGCCCGGCTTTTGCCTGCACGGGGTCAAAGCCGGTTATATTGCCCGACCCTACCGGGCCACGGCCCGGCCGGCGCGACAGGCGCAGCGCGGATCGGCATCCGGCGTGCGCGGCGCGCGGCGGCCGGCGGAATGCCCGGCGTTTTCATCGTTCCGTCCGGGCCGGCACGGCCCGCGGAGCGCGCAATCCAGAGGAATCCATGAGCGCATCACCCGCCGAGCGGAAGGCCGGACCCGTTTCCATCGTGCGAATCGAAGCCGCGATCAACGCGTGGCGCGAAGTGTACCCGCCGGCGCCGGACGGCGAGGACGGCTACGCGCTGGACGCCGGCAGCAACTGCCTCGCCGAACTGTACGGCACGATGATCTGCTACCAGTTGCCGGACGTGCCGCTCGACTCGCTGAGCCCCGAGCAGCGCGATGCGCTCTACGCGACCGAGGTGTGACGCGCGGTCGTGACGTCATCGTCACACGGCGTCGATGAAGCAACGGGAAGCTCGCGGGCTTCCCGTTTTGCTTCGGGCCGCGCGTGGCGGCGGGCGCCGCCTGCGGTATCGTGACGACATCATCCGGCCGCGGTTGGCGCCGGAGCGCTGTCCGGGAGACATCAAAATGGAGTTGAGACACCTCCGCTACTTCGTCGCGGTGGCCGAAGAGCGGAATTTCACGCGGGCGGCGGAGCGGCTGCATATCGCGCAGCCGCCGCTGAGCCGGCAGATCCAGCAGCTCGAGGAGGCGCTCGGCGTGCCGCTGTTCGAGCGCAACGCGCGGCCGCTGAAGCTGACCGACGCGGGCCGCTTCTTCTATTCGCACGCGGTGCAGCTGCTCGCGCAGACGACCGAGCTCGAATCGATGACGAAGCGCGTCGGCAAGATCGAGCGCAGCATGTCGGTCGGCTTCGTCGGCTCGACGCTGTACGGGATGCTGCCGAAGATCATCCGGCGCTTTCGCAGCGAGTATCCGGCCGTCGAGCTGAGCCTGCACGAGATGTCGACGATGGACCAGATCAAGGCGCTGAAGGAAGGGCGCATCGACGTCGGGTTCGGGCGCATTCGCCACGAGGATCCGAGCGTGCGGCGCGTCGTGCTGCGCGAGGAGCGGATGATCGTCGCGCTGCCGGTCGGCCACGTGCTCGACGCCGCGAAGCCCGTGCTGTCGCTGCACGATCTCGTGAACGACACGCTGATCATCTTCCCGAAGGCGCCGCGCCCGAGCTATGCGGACCAGGTGCTCGCGGCCTTTCACGATCGCGCGTTGCAGCCGCGCAGGATCTACGAGACGCGCGAGTTGCAGATCGCGCTCGGCCTCGTCGCGATGGGCGAGGGCGTGTCGGTCGTGCCGCACAGCGTGTACGGGCTGAAGCGCGACGACATCAGCTACAAGCCGCTCGACGATCCGAATCTCGTGTCGCCGATCATCATGAGCATGCGGATGCTCGACGAATCGGAGGACATCCGCGCGATGCAGGCGCTGATCTACCGGCTGTACGACGAAGCGCAGATGGAGTACCTGCCGCCGCAGCCCGAATGAACGCGCGGGCCGTAGGGGCTTGCTTGACACCGTGTGCGCCGGCCGGTCACCCTGTCCCGATTCGATGCGGCCGCCGGTGTGCGGCCGCTTTCACGCCGCAGGCAGACACATGACCGATATCCTGACCGAGGAGACCGCCGTCGAGACGCCGCAAGGGCGCCTCCATACGAAACGCTGGCGTGCGCGTCCCGCGCGCGACGCGGCAGCGCCCATCGTGCTGCTGCACGATTCGCTCGGCTGCGTCGACCTCTGGCGTGACTTTCCCGAGCAACTCGCGCGGGCCGCGCAGCGCGACGTGATCGCCTACGATCGCCTCGGTTTCGGCCGCTCGGATCGTCATCCGGGAACGCTCGGCACGACGTTCGTGCGCGACGAGGCCGATCATGCGTTCGCTGCGGTGCTCGAGCAACTGGGTGTCGATGCGTTCGTCGCGTTCGGACACAGCGTCGGCGGCGGGATGGCGGTGGGCTGTGCCGCCGCGTATCCCGAGCGCTGCCGCGCGCTCGTGACGGTCGCCGCACAGGCGTTCGTCGAGGATCGCACGCTGGACGGCATTCGCGAGGCGGGGCAGCAGTTCGACGAACCGGGGCAACTCGACCGGCTCGCGCGCTATCACGGCGACAAGGCCGAATGGGTGCTGCGCGCATGGGTCGACACGTGGCTGTCGCCGGCATTCCGCGACTGGAATCTCGACGACGACCTGCCGCGCGTGCAGTGCGCGACGCTCGCGATTCACGGCGAAGACGACGAGTACGGGTCCGACGTGCATCCGAAGCGGATCGCCGCACGCGTCGCGGGGCCGTCGTCGTTCCTGCTGCTCGCACGATGCGGACACATGCCGCACCGCGAGCGGACCGGCGACGTGCTGGCCGCCGTCGAGACGTTGCTGCGCGACGCGGGCGCCTGAGCGCCGGACAACCGGCGGGCCGGGCCCGCCGGCCGTCAGAACGACAGCTGGATCGCGAGATCGATCGCAAGCAGTGCGATCGAGCAGCCGATGCCGAGGATCACGTTCGGCAGCCGGTGCTCGAAGTCGCGATTGTCGCGGCGCATCGCGGCGCCGAGCAGGAAGATCGCCTCGACGACGATCTGCAGCCCGACGAACAGCAGCATCAGCAGATACTCGTAACCCATCTGCTTGAACGCGGCGAATTGCATCCCGTGATCGCGGATCCATTGGCCGACGCGCAGCAGTTCGTAGACGAACAGCAGGGCGGGGAACAGGTAACTGATGAAGTAGGTCGGCGCGGTGGCGTGCCGTAGTTCGAGGTGGAAGTGCTGATGCGTGGTGGCCATCACAACCCTCCTTGCAACGCGTGATTGCGGTCGCGACGGCGGCGCGATCGCGTGCGAACGAAGGGATTACCCGATGCACAATGCGCAGCCGTACGACGCCAGCATACTGCTGCGCGGGAAATTTGGCATGCGGTGCGTGCGATCGCCTTAAAAATGTGTGTGTGCCGTGCGACGCCGCGCAGGCGTGCACGCGTCAGCGTTTCGCTTCCGCGCCTTCGACAAACAGCTTCGCAACCGACTGGAACTCCCGTTTCAGCGACAACCCCGGCACGGTCAGCCAGCGCAGCATCGCCGCGAGATACAGGTGATGGAACCAGGTCGCGAGCTGATCGGCCTGCAGCGTGCCGTTCAGTTCGCCGGCCTGCTGCCCGGCGACGATCAGTTGCTGCCACACCAGCGCGATATCGCTGCCGTTCTCTCCGCCGCTTTCCGGTTCGACCGCACCGATGCTCAGGAGCCGGTGCCGCAGGTACGCGAGCAGGTACGCGGGATGCGCCTCGCACCACGCGGCCGACGCGTCGAGCACGCAGCCGATGCGCGATGCGAAGGTCTTGCGCCGTGCGACGTCGCGCTGCAGATGCGCGAGATCGCGCGCGAGCTCGCCTTCGAGCCAGTGCGCGAGCACGGCTTCCTTCGTCGGAAAGTGGTTGTACAGCGTGCGCTTCGCGACATCGGCCTCTGCCGCGATCTGCTCCATCGTGACGGCATCGTAGCCGTGTGCATCGAACAGGCGCGCGCCGGTGGCGGCGAGATGCGCGAGCATCTGGATGCGTTTGCGCGCGCGGCGGCCCGGATCGTCGGTCGGAATCGGCATGGCGGGGATTGACTAAAAATGTACGAATGGCATTAGTATACGACGTGCATTTTTTTGAATCCACCCGTTTCCATCGTGCGAGGAGTCGTGCATGAAGCTTGTCATCGCCACCTACGGCACCGAAGGCGATACGCGTCCGCTCGCGGCGCTCGGCCGCGCGCTGCTGGACGCCGGCCATGAGGTCCGCCTGCTCGCCGACGCGGCCACGCTCGGAGCGGCAGCCGCGCTCGGCGTGCCGTCGGCGCCGTTGTCTGGCGACATCCGCCGCGCGATTGCGCCGGACGGTGCGCTGGCCGATGCGGTGCGCGGGCGCGGCGGCTTCAACGACACGTCGAAGGCGCTCGCGGCGATCGCGAATGCGAACACGGCGGCGTGGATGCGTGAAGTGGCGGACGCGTCGGATGGCTGCGATGCGCTCCTCGTGTCGGGGCTTGCGTCGTTCGTCGGGCTGTCGGTCGCCGAGTATCGCGGTGTGCCGGCGATCGGCACCGGCATGATCCCGATCACGCCGACCGCCGAATTCGCTTCGCCGTTCCTGCCGCCGGGAAAGTTGCCGCGCTGGCTGAATCGTGCGAGCCACCGGTTCGTGAATGCGCTGTTGTGGCAGGCGTTCAGGCAGTCGACGAACGCCGCGCGCGCCGGCGTGTGCGGATTGCCGCCGCGCAAGCACGTGTGGTCCGATCATCCGATGCTGTACGGTGTGTCGCCGGCGCTGCTGTCCGGCCCGGCCGACTGGCCGTCGAATGTGCAGGCATGCGGCCAGTGGCGGATCGATGCGCGTGCGTGGGCGCCGCCGCCCGAATTGTCGGCGTTTCTCGAAGCGGGCGATCCGCCCGTGTACATCGGATTCGGCAGCATGGCCGGCTTCGACCGCGCCGCGATGGTCGACGCGCTGACCCATGCGCTCGCCGGCCGGCGCGCGCTGTTCTATCCGGGCTGGAGCGGTATCGACGCGTCGATGCTGTCCGCGCACGTCCGCATGATCGGCGACACGCCGCACGACTGGCTGTTCCCGCGCGTGGCGATGGCGATTCATCACGGCGGATCGGGCACCACGCATTCGGCTGCACGGGCCGGCATTCCGTCGGTCGTCGTGCCGTTCGCGGGCGATCAGTTCTTCTGGGCGAACCGGTTGCAGCGGCTCGGTGTGGCCGATGCGCCGGTGGTCGGCCGGCGCGTGGAGGCGGCCGCGCTGGCGCGGGCCATCGCGTTTGCCGAGCGGGGCGAGACGAAGGCGCGTGCGACCGAACTCGGCACGCGCATCGCGCAAGAGGACGGTTTGACGCCGGCTGTGCGTGCGATCGAGCGATGGGGGCGAGGCGCGGCACGGTGAACCCGCGCCGCGGCATCAGAAATGCCCGGTGAACCGGTAGCGGCTGCCCGGGTGCCACAGATTGGCGACCGACGCGACCATCGCCTGCGACCACGTGCGCCGATGCAGCAGCAGGCACGGCTCGCGGTCGTCCATCGTCAGGTGGCGGCGCGTTTCGGCGTCGGGCATCGCGGCCTCGATCCGGTATTCGACGCGCTGCAGCGGCGCGACGCGCGTCAGGTACTGGTTCGGCGTCGTCGTCGTGAAGTCCTGCAGCGCATATTCGGGTGCGCAGGCCGGATTGACCCAGCGTTCCTCGAGCTGCACGGGCGTATCGTTCTCGAAATGCAGCACGCGCGAATGAAAGATCGGGCTGCCCGTATCGAGCTGCAGCTCGTCGGCGAGCTTCGCGTCGGCGACGGCCGCGCCGACCTGGAGCACCTGCGCGCGGTAGCCGTGGCCGCGCGCGGCGACTTCGTCCGAGATGCTGCGGATCGCGACCAGCGTCGATTCGTATTTCGGCGAGGCGACATACGTGCCGGAGCCGCGCGTGCGCGTGAGCACCTGTTCGGCCGTCAGTTCGCGCAGCGCGCGGTTGACGGTCATCCGTGCGACGTTGAATTCGCGCGCGAGTTCGTTCTCCGACGGCACCTGGTCGCCTTCCGCCCACTCGCCGGCATGAATGCGGGCGAGGATGAAGTCCTTGATTTCCTGATAGATCGGTGTGGTCATGGGATCGCGATTCGAGAGTCGGCGGCGGCCCGCTGCCGAATGCCGATCCGGCGCGCGCCCGGCGCCGAGTGTACCGGTTTCGCGGGCGAGCGGGCCCGGATTCCCCGCATGATCCCTGTTCGGCCGGCGCGCGTCCATGCGGGATTGCACAGAGCGGCCGGCCTTGGACGGCCGGCGTGCGGTCAGAACCGATGCCGGATGCCGACCGTCGCGACGACCTGCGTGCGGGTCGACGAAGCCGCGAGCCCCGTCACGTTCGCGAACCCGAGCGTCGCGCCCGACGGTACGCCGAACTGGTGCTGGTACACGGTTTCCGCATAGACGTCGGTGCGCTTGCTCAGCGCGTAGCCGGCCATCAGCGTCACCTGGTGCCATTTCGGCCGGTGGCTGCCGGCGGCATCGTCGTAGCGGCCGTCGGTGAACGTGTAGGCGCCCGCGAGCGAGACGGCCGGCGTCAGCGCGTAGCGCGCATTGACCTCGTAGTTGTCGAAGCGCAGCGCATTCAGCGCGCCGGGCAGCGACGACGCGGCCGTGTCGTCGAACATCGAATGCGTCCACAGCGCGCCGACCGTCAGCCGGTCGAACGCATAGCTGCCGCCGGCGCCCATCACGCGCTGGCGCACGGCCGGGAAGTTCGCGCCGTCGTTGGTCGACAGCGCCCCGCCGGCCGTCAGCCCGCCGCGGTTGAGCTGCAGGTACGCGGCGCCGAGGCTGACCGGCCCGTTCGCATACGACACGCCCGCGCTGTACGCGCGGTTGTTCGCGAAGCCGCCGGCCGCGTTGCTGAACCCGTACAGGCCGCCGAACTGCCAGCCGGCGAGCGTCGGGCTCGTGTATTTCACCGCGTTGTCGATGTAGAACGAATCGTCGATGTTGTCGTTGTCGAACGGATGCGCCGCGAGGTTGTTGCCGTCGCCGTTGTTCGCCATCGCGAGCGGGCCGAGGGTGTCGACCACCGAGTCGTACTGGCGGCCGAGCGTCAGTGCGCCGTACTGGTCGCTCTGCAAGCCGACGTACGCGCGGCGGCCGAACATCGTGTTTTTGTAGGACTGCGTGCCGTTGTTCAGGTTGAAGCCGTTCTCGAGGCGGAACAGTGCATGCAGGCCGCCGCCGAGATCCTCGTTGCCGCTCAGGCCGAAGACCGTGTTCGACAGCAGGCCGCTGCCTTGCTGCCATGCGCTTTTGCCCGACTGGTTGTTCGTATAGGCGATACCGGCATCCAGCATCCCGTAGAGCGTGACGCTGCTTTGCGCATGCGCGGCGGCGCCGAAGAAGGCGAGGGAGAGGGTACCGACGACTGCTTTTTTCATTGCGTGTGCTTCCTGGAAAGGCCCGTTGCGACGGGAACGACGATTCGTCGCGCGTCTCCGTGCGGATCCGCGCGTTCAAATCGATGAAAGGGGGAGCGCGCGACGCGTGTCACGCGCGGCGGCGGCGAACGCCGGCTAGTGCTGCAACAGGCGGATCGCGCCGAATTCGGCGGCCGGCAGCACGCGGAGGATCGACAGGATCGCGGGCGACGCCTGCGACCGCGCGACTTCGAGCTCGATGCACGCGCGCCCGGTGCGGCTGTCGATCGCGGCCGTGTAGAAATTGAGTGCGGTACCGACGGCCTGATGCAGCCGGCGGCGCACGGCCGCGAGGTTGTCCGATTCGACGCGGATCGACAGCAGCACGAGCTCGTCCGCGGGGAGCCTGCGCCGCGAGCGCACGGGCGGCAGATCGTGTGAAGCAGCGGATTCGGTTCTGGTCGGTTTCATGCTTTCTTCCCCTGGTCGCATCGTGCTTCGCACCGCGGCAAGCTCGTCCTGGACATGGCACCCATTTTAAGAATCGCGGTGGCGATACGGTGTATAGACTCGCACGGGCACTGAAAAGAACGCATAAAAACGCAGCGCTCGTCGCCTTTCGTCTTTACAGCTTTTTTATTCCCCGTAAAGAAATTGAACACCGCTTTGATACGCGGATTTCTACACTGTCGCATCCCATTCGCCAGATGAGCATGGGGGCGTCATCCGGGCTTGCGCCGACACGGCAAGGCCCGCTATGCCGACAGTCGCGCGGCGATGCCGCGCATACGAACAAAGGGGAAAGCCATGTTGTGGATCACCGGCGCGCTATCGCTCGCGCTCTTCATCTATCTGTTTCATGCGTTGATCAAGCCCGAGCGGTATTGATCGGCGCGATTCAACAGGAATTCGAAAATATCGGTGAATGTCATGAGCGATCTGCTTTTCATTTTTTTCACGCTCGCGTTCTTTGCATTGACGGCCGGTTTCATCACCGGCCTCGACCGGATCTGAGCGAGCGTCGACATGTTCAACAATCTCATTCAATTCGCGATCGTGCTCGCGATCATGCTGGCGCTGGTGCCCGTCGTCGGGAAATGGCTCGCGCACGCCTTCACGAGCCCGCGCCACGCGTGGGTCGAGCGCCGCACCTACGCGCTGCTCGGCGTGAACCCCGACGAAGCGATGTCGTGGCAACGCTACGGGATGGTGCTGCTGCTCAGCAACGCCGGGATGATGCTGCTCGGCTACCTGCTGCTGCGCATCCAGGACGTGCTGCCGTTCGATGCGCTGCAGCGCGCGTCGCAAAGCCCCGACCTCGCGTTCAACACGGCCGCGTCGTTCATCACGAACACGAACTGGCAGGCCTATGCGGGCGAAAGCAGCCTGTCGAACTTCTCGCAGATGGCCGTCATCACGTTCCTGATGGTGGCGAGTGCAGCGACCGGCGTCGCGGCCGCGGGCGGCTTCATCCGCGGGCTGAGCCGCAAGAGCGCGGCCGACATCGGCAACTACTGGGTCGACTTCACGCGCGTGACCTATCGCGTGCTGCTGCCGCTCAGTTTTGTCATGGCGCTGGTTTACGTGTGGCAGGGCATGCCGCAGACGCTTGCGTCCGACGCCTGGGCAACCACGCTCGAAGGCGCACGCCAGCAGATTGTGATGGGGCCCGTCGCGAGCCTCGAATCGATCAAGCACATCGGCACGAACGGCGGCGGCTTCTTCAGCATGAACGCCGCGCACCCGTTCGAGAACCCGACGCCGCTCACCAACACGCTGCACATGCTGTCGATGCTGCTGATCCCGTCCGCGCTGACCTATGCGCTCGGCACGATGATCGGCCGGCGCCGCCAGGGCTGGGTGCTGCTGGGCGCATTCGTCGTGATGTTCGTCGGCTTCCTCGCCGTGATCTATTCGGCCGAGCAGCACGGCAACCCGCTCCTGACGGGCATCGGCGTCGACCAGCAGATGAGTGCGACGCAGCCGGGCGGCAACATGGAAGGCAAGGAGATGCGCTTCGGCATCGCGCAGACGAGCCTGTTCGCGACCGTCACGACGGCCGCGACCACCGGTTCGGTCGACGCGATGCACGATTCGCTGACGCCGCTGGGTGGGCTCGTGCCGATCGCGCAGATGATGCTGAACAACGTGTTCGGCGGCGACGGCGTCGGGCTGATCAACCTGTTCACGTTCGCGATCCTCACGGTGTTCCTCGTCGGGATGATGATCGGCCGCACGCCGGAATTCCTCGGCAAGAAGATCGAGGCGCGCGAGATGAAGTTCGTGATGCTCGCGGTGCTCGCGCATCCGTTCAGCATCCTCGGCTTCACCGCGCTGGCCGCGCTGCTGCACTCGACGATGGCGAGCCTCGCGAACCTCGGCCCGCACGGCTTCAGCGAAGTGCTGTACGCGTACACGTCGGGCACGGCCAACAACGGGTCCGCGTTCGCGGGGCTGAACGCGAACACGCCGTTCTTCAACACGACGATCGGCTTCGCGATGCTGATCGGCCGTTACCTGACGCTGCTGCCGATGCTCGCGGTCGCGGGCAGCCTCGCCGCGAAGAAGGCCGTGCCGGAAAGCGCGGGCACGCTGTCGACGTCGACGGGCCTGTTCGCCGGCCTGCTGGTGTTCGTGATCCTGGTGGTCGGCGGTCTCACGTTCCTGCCGGCGCTCGCGCTCGGCCCGGTCGTCGAGCACCTGCTGATGTCGGGCGGCCAACTGTTCTGAGGGAAACATCATGATTCAAGGCAATCGCCAGGCAGCGGCCGCCGCCGCGCCGGCATCCGATACTTCGTTCGGCGCGGCGACGCGCGGCCTCGTGCGGCCGGTGATCGCATCGTCGGTGCTGTTCATGCTCGTCACGGGCCTCGCGTATCCGCTGCTCACCACGGGCGTCGCGAACGTGCTGTTCCCGGCGCAGGCGCGCGGCAGCCTCGTGCAGCGCAACGGCACGACGATCGGCTCGGCAGTCATCGGGCAGCACTTCACGCGCGCCGGCTACTTCCACGCGCGGCCGAGCGCGACGGTCGGCACCGATCCGGCCGATCCGTCGAAGACGGTCGACCAGCCGTACAACGCGGCCGGCAGCGGCGCCAGCAACCAGGGTGCGACCAGCAAGAAGCTGCTCGCCGACGTCGCGCAGCGCGTGGGCGCATACCGGCAGGAGAACGCGCTCGCCGACGGCACGCCGGTGCCGGCGGACGCCGTCACCGCGTCCGCGTCGGGGCTCGATCCCGAGATCTCGGTCGCGAACGCGCGGCTGCAGGCGGCGCGCGTCGCGCATGCACGCGGCATCGATGCCGCGCAGGTGGCGGCGCTCGTCGATCGCACCGCGTTGCCGCGCCAGCTCGGCGTGCTCGGCGAACCGCGCGTACGCGTGCTCGACCTGAACCTCGCGCTCGACCGCACGTTCGGCCAGGCGGCCGGCGCGAAGCAATAGCAGGAACCACGGAGTCATTCATGTCCCATATCGAAACCCCGATCAACCCGGCGGCGTTGCCGGTCGGCGGCGTGCCGCCGATGCGCTGGACGGCCGTGCTGCGCGAGGCGTTCCGCAAGCTCGCGCCGCAGGTGCAGTTGAAGAACCCGGTGATGTTCGTCGTCTATCTCGGCAGCATCGTCACGACCGCGCTGTGGCTGCAGGCGCTGACCGGCACGGCCGATGCGCCGGCCGGCTTCATCTTCGCGGTCGCGTGCTGGCTGTGGTTCACCGTGCTGTTCGCGAACGCGGCCGAGGCGCTGGCCGAAGGGCGCGGCAAGGCGCAGGCCGACGCGCTGCGCGCGGCGCGCAAGCGCGTGTATGCGAAGGTGCTCGACGAGCCGAAGCAGGCCGGCAGCACGAGCCATCGCGTGCCGAGCGACGAACTCGCGGCCGGCAGCATCGTGCTCGTCGAGGCCGGCGACACGATTCCGGCCGACGGCGAAGTGATCGACGGCGTTGCGTCGGTCGACGAATCGGCGATCACCGGCGAATCGGCGCCGGTGATCCGCGAGTCGGGCGGCGATTTCTCGTCGGTGACGGGCGGCACGCGCGTGCTGTCCGACTGGATCATCGTGAAGATCACCGCGCAACCGGGCGAGGCGTTCCTCGACCGGATGATCGCGATGGTCGAAGGCGCGAAGCGCGGCAAGACGCCGAACGAGGTCGCGCTGACGATCCTGCTCGTCGCGCTGACGATCATCTTCCTGCTCGTGTGCGTGACGCTGCTGCCGTTCTCGCAGTTCAGCGTGCTGCTGAACGCGTCGGGCTCGGCCGTGAGCCTGACCGTGCTGATCGCGCTGCTCGTCTGCCTGATCCCGACGACGATCGGTGCGCTGCTGTCGGCGATCGGCATCGCGGGGATGAGCCGCATGATGCGCGCGAACGTGCTCGCGACGTCGGGCCGCGCGATCGAGGCGGCCGGCGACGTCGACGTGCTGCTGCTCGACAAGACCGGCACGATCACGCTCGGCAACCGGGAGGCCGTGCAGTTCCGGCCGGCGCCCGGGGTGGACGAGCGCGCGCTGGCCGAGGCCGCGCAACTGTCGTCGCTCGCCGACGAGACGCCCGAAGGGCGCTCGATCGTCGCGCTCGCGAAGCAGCGCTTCTCGCTGGACGTGGTGGGTGCCGCCGGCAGCATCGCGGTGCCGTTCAGCGCGCGTACGCGGATGAGCGGCCTCGACATCGGCGCACGCCAGGTGCGCAAGGGTGCGGCGTCGGCGATCCGCGCGCACGTCGATGCGCTCGGCGGCGTGTTTCCGCAAGCGGTCGAGACGGCCGTCAACGACATCGCGCGGCGCGGCGGCACACCGCTCGTCGTCGCCGACGGCTCGACGGTGCTCGGCGCGATCGAGCTGAAGGACATCGTCAAGCACGGGATCGGCGCGCGTTTCGCCGAGCTGCGCAAGGTCGGCGTGAAGACGGTGATGATCACCGGCGACAACCGGCTCACCGCGGCCGCGATCGCGGCGGAAGCCGGCGTCGACGACTACCTGGCCGAAGCGACGCCCGAAGACAAGCTGCGCCTGATCCGCGAGCACCAGGCGAAGGGCCATCTCGTCGCGATGACGGGCGACGGCACCAACGACGCGCCGGCGCTCGCGCAGGCCGACGTGGCCGTCGCGATGCACAGCGGCACGCAGGCGGCGAAGGAGGCGGCCAACATGGTCGACCTCGACAGCAACCCGACGAAGCTGATGCAGGTGGTCGAGGTCGGCAAGCAGATGATCATGACGCGCGGCGCGCTGACCACCTTCAGTGTTGCGAACGATCTCGCGAAGTACTTCGCGATCATCCCGGCGGCGTTCGTCGCGACGTATCCGGCGCTCGGCGCGCTGAACGTGATGGGGCTGAACAGCCCGACGTCGGCGATCCTGTCGGCGGTGATCTTCAACGCGCTGATCATCGTCGCGCTGATTCCCCTCGCGCTGAAAGGCGTGAAGTATCGCGCGGAGCCGGCCGCGAAGCTGCTGGGGCGCAACCTGCTGATCTACGGCGTGGGCGGCATCGTCGCGCCGTTCATCGGCATCAAGCTGATCGACATGCTGTTGACGCCGTTTATCTGACCGAACGCGCCGTCGCGGCCCCGCTCACGCCTTCGCGGCGTGTGCGGGGCCGTTCGGCGTTTCAATTGCCGGAAGCGATCATGGATGTGAATGTGAACGTGAACGAAGTGAATCGCCGGGCGAGGGTGCCGCAGGCGCCCGTGGCGGGCCGCGACAACTGGCGCCGCGTGCTGCGCGCATGCGCGTCGATGGCCGACCGCATCGCCGGTGCCGGGCCCGACACGCAGCCCGCGCTGGCCGTGCGCGAAGCGCATCCGCGCACGCAAGTCTGGATGTCGCGGTACGCGGTGCCGCTGCTGCTGGCCACGCTCGTCTGCGCGCTCGCGACGCTCGCGGCGAGCGCGCTGCTGCGCGTGTTCGACCTGTCGAACGTCGTGATGCTGTTCCTGATGACGGTCGTGCTGATCGCGCTGCGGCTCGGCAGGCTGGCCGGCGCGTGGGCCGCGTTCGTCTGCGTCGGCTGCTTCGACTTCTTCTTCGTCGAGCCGAGGCTGTCGTTCGCGGTGTCCGATACGCAGTACGTGTTCACATTCGCGCTGATGCTTGCCGTCGCGCTCGCGATCGGCCAGCTCGCGGCACGCCTGCGCGCGGAGGCGCGCGCCGCGCGGGCGAACGAGAAGCGCTCGGCGGCGCTCGCGCGTGTCGCGCACGATCTGTCGGCCGCAATCGAGACCGAACAGATCGCGTCGATCTGCACCGGCACGATCGCGCCGCTGCTCGGCGTGCGCGTCGCGCTCGTGCTGCCCGATGCGGATGACCGGCTGACGCCCGCGCGGCATGCGCGGTTCGTCGACGTACCGACGGCACGCTGGGTCTACGAAAATGCCCGCACGGCCGGTTGCGGATTGCCGCCGTTCGAGCGCGCGGCCGCGCAGTACCTGCCGCTGAAGGCGCCGATGCGCGTACGCGGCGTGCTCGTGCTGTTCGGCGATGCGCAGCCGGTGCCGACCGATCCGGACGACCGCCGGCTGATCGACGCATTGTGCTCGTCGATCGCGATGGCGCTCGAGCGCGTGCACTACGTCGGCGTCGCGCAGCACACGCTGGTCCGGATCGAAGGCGAGCGCTTGCGCAATGCGCTGCTCGCCGCCGTGTCGCACGACCTGAAGACGCCGCTCACCGCGATCCGCGGGCTCGCCGAGACGCTGGAGCGGCCCGAGCGGCTCGCGCACGGGCAACCGGCCGCGCTCGCGCACGGCATCCGCAACCAGGCCGAGGCGCTGCACGGGCTCGTCGTAAACCTGCTCGACCTCGCGCGGATGCAGAGCGAAGGCGTGCGGCTCAATCGCGAGTGGCACATGCTCGACGAGATCGTCGGCAGCGCGCTCGCGCACTCGGCCGGCGTGCTGGCCGGCCGCGACGTGAGCGTCGACCTGCCGGCCGACCTGCCGCTGATCGACGTCGACGCGCTGCTGATCGAGCGCGTGCTGATGAACCTGCTCGACAACGCCGCGAAATACGCGGGTGCGGAGGCGGCCGTGGCGGTGCGCGCACGCGTGTTCGGCGAAACGCTGTACGTATTCGTCGAGGACGACGGGCCCGGCTTCATCGCGCGCAACACCGAGCCGCTGTTCGAGCCGTTCGAGCGCGAACGCAAGGAACCGTCGATCAGCGGCGTGGGGCTCGGGCTCGCACTGTGCCGCAGCATCGTCAACGCGCACGGCGGCTCGATCCGCGCGGTGCCGCTCGATCCGCACGGCGCGCGGTTCGAGATTCGCCTGCCACTGGGCGCGCCGCCCGATATCGAACACGAGAGCCGGACATGATCAGATCGCGCGTATTGATCGTCGAGGACGAAGCGGACATTCGCCGCTTCGTGCGGATGGCGCTGGAACAGGAAGGGCTCGACACCTGCGAGGCGTCGACGGCCCGCGAGGCGCGGATGTATGCGTCGAGCAGCAAGCCCGATCTCGTGATCGTCGATCTCGGGCTGCCGGACGACGACGGCAAGGCCTTCATCCGCGAGTTGCGCCAATGGTCGACGGTGCCGGTGATCGTGCTGTCGGCGCGGCAGCAGGAGGTGGAGAAGGTCGCGGCGCTCGATGCGGGCGCCGACGATTACCTGCCCAAGCCGTTCGGCGTGCCCGAACTGCTCGCGCGGGCGCGCGCGCAGTTGCGGCGCGCGGCGTTCGTGTCGGCCGACGGGCAAGCGTCGTCGATCGTGCGGTTCGGCGACGTGACCGTCGATCTCGGCCGGCACGAAGTCGCGCGTGGCGGCGAGGCCGTGCATCTGACGCGCCTCGAATTCCGGCTGCTCGCCGCGCTGATCCGCGCGCGCGGCGGCGTGGTTGCCGCGCGGCAGCTGCTGGCCGAGGTCTGGGGCATTCACGACGCCGAGCGCGCGCACTACGTGCGCGTGTACATGACGAACCTGCGCCAGAAGCTCGAGCCGGTGCCGGCGCGGCCGCGGCACCTGCTGACGGAGCTGCAGTTCGGCTACCGGCTGGTCGGTCTGGAAACGGTCGGCGTGCCGCGCGAGGTCTAGACAGCCTTTGCGAGGTATCCGGTTGCCACCTTACGCCGCGAGAAAGCCGGAATTCAGCCTCGTGTAATCGATAATGAATTGAAAATTAAGGAGAATCGCGGCCCACGGCCATAATCCGCCGACAATTAGAGATAAACACGGATTGCTGGCGCCATCCCGGAAAAGGCAAAGTTGTATGTACAACTTGGCGCATCGCCGGAAGGGGCGATTGCCGGGTTGGAAGGGTTCCCGGCGGGCAGTCCGGCCGGAACCCGGCCCAGTTCGCCTCTGACAGGAACGCCATGAAGAAACTCGCGCTCAGTATTGCCCTTGCCTGCATCGCGGTCGGTGCCCACGCCAAGGATTGGTCGACGATCCGCTTCGGCGTCGACGCCAGCTACCCGCCGTTCGAATCGAAGGACGCAAGCGGCAAGGTCGTCGGCTTCGACGTCGATCTCGGCAACGAGATCTGCGCCCGCCTGAAGGCGAAATGCGTGTGGATCGAGAACGACTTCGACGGGATGATCCCCGCGCTGAAGGCGAAGAAGTTCGACGGCGTGCTGTCGTCGATGTCGATGACGCCGGCGCGCGCCGAGCAGATCGCGTTCTCCGACAAGCTGTTCAACACGCCGACGCGCCTCGTCGCGAAGAAGGGCACGAACCTGCAGCCGACGGCCGAATCGCTGAAGGGCAAGTCGGTCGGCGTCGAGCAGGGCACCATCCAGGAAACCTACGCGAAGGCCTACTGGGCGCCGAAGGGCGTGCAGGTCGTGCCTTACCAGAACCAGGACGGCGTGTACCAGGACCTGATGTCCGGCCGCCTCGACGCGGCGCTGCAGGACGCGGTGCAGGCCGACATCGGCTTCCTGAAGACGCCGCGCGGCGCGAACTTCGAATTCGCCGGCAAGGACCTCGACGATCCGAAGACGCTCGGCAACGGCGCCGGCATCGGCCTGCGCAAGGACGATGCCGACCTGAAGGCGAAGATCGACCATGCGATCGCCGACATCATCAAGGACGGCACGTACAAGAAGCTCGAGAAGAAGTACTTCGCGTTCGACGTCTACGGCGGCTGACCCTCCATGCGGCGCGCACCGATTGTGGCGCGCGCCGCGTGTGTTGCGGGTGCAACCCGCTTCGCGTGATGCGTCCGACTTGATGAGCAGGGTGCATCAGGTAGTGCGTAGATATCGTTTGATGCGCGGGTAATGGCTATTGACAATCCAGCCACCTCGCTCTGGACTCCTCATATGATCTTCCAAGGATTTGGCCCGCTGCTGTGGGCCGGCACGGTCGAGACCGTGAAGCTCGCGGTGCTGTCGCTCGCCGCATCGCTCGTGCTGGGGCTCGCCGGCGCGGCGGCGAAACTGTCGGCGAACCGCGTGCTCAAGTCGATCGGCACGTTCTATACGACGCTGATCCGCGCGGTGCCGGACCTCGTGCTGATGCTGCTGCTGTTCTACGGGATCCAGATCCTGCTGAACAACGTGACCGACCTGATCGGCTGGGACCAGATCGACATCGACCCGTTCGTGGCCGGGGTCGTGACGCTCGGCTTCATCTACGGCGCGTACTTCACCGAGACGTTCCGCGGCGCGTTCCTCGCGGTGCCGCGCGGCCAGCTCGAAGCCGGCTTCGCGTACGGGATGAGCGGCTGGCGCGTGTTCCACCGCATCCTGTTCCCGCAGATGATGCGCTTCGCGCTGCCCGGCATCGGCAACAACTGGCAGGTGCTCGTGAAGGCCACCGCGCTCGTGTCGATCATCGGTCTTGCCGACGTCGTGAAAGCGTCGCAGGACGCCGGCAAGAGCACGCTCGATTTCTTCTTCTTCACGCTGGCTGCGGGCGCGATCTACCTCGCGATCACGACGGTGTCCAACGTCGTGCTGCATCACCTCGAGAAGCGTTATTCCGTCGGTGTCCGGAGGCTCGCACTGTGATCGAACTCGTCAGCCAGTACTGGCAAAGCTATCTCTATACCGACGGCTACCGTTTCAGCGGCCTCGCGATCACGCTGTGGCTGCTGGTCGTGTCGATCGCGCTCGGTTTCGCGCTCGCCGTGCCGCTCGCGATCGCGCGCGCGTCGTCGAACCGCTGGATCTCGGGCCCCGTCTGGCTCTACACGTACGTGTTCCGCGGCACGCCGCTCTACGTGCAGCTGCTGATGTGCTACACGGGCATCTACAGCCTGCAGGTCGTGCACAACCACGTGCTGCTCGACACGTTCTTCCGCAACGCGATGAACTGCACGCTGCTCGCGTTCGTGCTGAACGAATGCGCTTACGCGACGGAGATCTTCGCCGGTGCGATCAAGGCGACGCCGGCCGGCGAGATCGAAGCCGGGATGGCCTACGGGATGTCGCGCTTCAAGCTCTATACGCGCATCATCCTGCCGTCCGCGCTGCGCCGCTCGCTGCCGAGCTACAGCAACGAAGTGATCCTGATGCTGCACGCGACGACGCTCGCGTTCACCGCGACCGTGCCCGACATCCTGAAGGTCACGCGCGACGTCAATTCGGCAACCTACATGTCGTTCCAGGCCTACGGCATTGCCGCCGTGCTGTACGCCGTCGTCGTGTTCGCGCTCATCTGGGCGTTCCGCAAGCTGGAGACGCGCTGGCTCGCGTACCTCTCGCCGCGCAGCCACTAACGCATCCGCAAGATTCGCAAGGAAGGACCCAGCATGTACAAGCTTACCGTTGACAACCTGCACAAGAAATTCGGCGACAACGAGGTGTTGAAGGGCGTGTCGATGAAGGCGAAGGCCGGCGACGTCATCAGCATCATCGGCTCGAGCGGCTCCGGCAAGAGCACGTTCCTGCGCTGCATCAACTTCCTCGAGCAGCCGTGCTCGGGGCAGATCACGATCGGCAGCGAGCCGATCCAGACCACGCGCGACCGCAACGGCTCGTTGCGCGTGGCCGACCAGAAGCAGCTGCAGCGGATGCGCACGAAGCTGTCGATGGTGTTCCAGCACTTCAACCTGTGGGCGCACATGACGGTGCTCGAGAACGTGATCGAGGCGCCGATGGCCGTGCTCGGGATCGGCAAGGATGAAGCGATCGAACGGGCGCGCAAGTACCTGGAGAAGGTCGGCCTCGCGCCGCGCGTCGAGGGCATGTATCCGTCGCACCTGTCGGGCGGCCAGCAGCAGCGAGTCGCGATCGCGCGTGCGCTCGCGATGGAGCCCGAAGTGATGCTGTTCGACGAGCCGACGTCGGCGCTCGATCCGGAACTGGTGGGCGAAGTGCTGAAGGTGATGCAGAAGCTGGCCGAGGAAGGCCGCACGATGATCGTCGTCACGCACGAGATGGGCTTCGCGCGCAACGTGTCGAATCACGTGATCTTCCTGCATCAGGGGAAGATCGAGGAAGAGGGCGATCCGCAGCAGATTCTCGTGAATCCGAAGAGCGAGCGGCTCGGGCAGTTCCTGTCGGGGCGGTTGAAGTAAGACCGCGTGCGGGTTTTGCATCAACGCCCGTGAAGTCGTCGCGGCTTCACGGGCGTCGATGCGAACCACGCCTACTGTTGCGCGAGCGCGTCCGTCAACGGCCGCTGCGCGACACGCACGAGATTGTCGCGGCCCGCACTCGGGCTCGACCATTGCAGGTGCATGCTGGCCGGTCCGTTCGCATGCACGTACTCCACGCGGATCGGCACGTTCCGCTTCTGCGCGAGGTGGATGCGGCCCTTCGCGGTCGCGAGCCCCGGCTGTTCCTTGTCGATCACCTTGCGCCCGTCGATCCACACGCGCGCGACGTTGTCGCTCGTCACGCTGAACGTGTAGTCGTCGCCCTTCGGAATATCGAGCGCGCCGGTCCAGCGGATCGCATAGTTCGTCGCATTCATCCCCTTCGACGCATCGGGCGAATCGGTGCCGCGCTCGGTGTTCAGGTCGAAATCGACCAGCGGCGTGATCGACGAGAACACCGGCGTCGTGAACGTCGTGTCGTTGTAGTACGTCGCGTTCAGCACGCGCAGCCGCGAGCTGAATGCACTCGCGAGCGCCTGCACCTCGGCCGTGCTCCACGGGTGGCCGTCGGGGTAGAGCGTGCCCTGGAACGGCGTGGCCGGCTCGACGGTGGCCGGCGCGGATGCCGTTTGCCCCCAGTGGAAGCGCGTATTCGTGCGGCCGATCATCAGTTCCCACACGAGGAAGCCCGTCTTGCCGCCGTACGTCGACGCGATGCCGGCCATCGTCTGGCCGGCCTGGCCGCCCGGCCAGCCGCGCTGCAGCGTTTCCGAATTCAGGCTGTCGAGCAGGCTCGGCGGCAGCGAGTAGTCGGGCGTCGTCGCGTTGAGCGCATACGGGTGGAATGCATGGAAGTCGGAGAAGTAGTCGCCTTCCGCCTCCTGCACGTTCGGCGAATTGATCGGCTGCGTCGCGCCCGCGTTCAGGATCGCGATGCGCGCGTCGTTCATCATCAGCGCGCGCGTCGGCTGCAGCGCGCCGTTGCCGCTGCAGCCGGGCTCGTTCATCGGTTCCCAGTACAGGATGCGCGGATCGTTGCGGTGCGCGGACACGAAATCGGCGATGTAGTGCTGCAGGTCCTGCTTGTACGTGGTCGACGCGCCCGCCGCGACCGGCTGCAGGTACTGCTGCTCGACCGACTGCCCGGGCGACTGCACCCAGCGGCTGTTGTGCACGCCGAAGATCGGCGCGGGCTGCGGGCCGTATGCGGGATCGACGTGCCAGCAGTCGTCGTAGAAGATCGGCGCGACCTTCAGGCCGTGGCGCGCGGCGATCTCGAGCAGGCTGTCGAACTTCGCGAGGAACGCATCGCGGTCGTTGACCCAGTTCAGGTAGTGCAGGTAGACGGTGATCGTGTTCATCCCGTACGTCTGCGCGTAGTCGAGCTCGCGGTCGACGATCGCCGGATCGTAGTTCTGCCAGAAGTCGATCGCGTTGACGGCATTCCACGGGTTGTACACGGCGCCGACCACGCGCGAGAAGTCGTACGTTGCCGGCGCGACGTCCGGATAGCGGCTGACGGTCACGTTGCTGAACGCGACGCTCGCGCCGAAGCGGCGCAGCCCGAACGCACCCGCGCGCAGCGCGGTCGTCAGGCCGCTCGTCGCGTCGTTGATGCTGATCACCTGCGTGCCGTCGACATAGACGTCGATCGCGTTGTTGCGCGTGACAACCTTCAGGTGATGCGTGCTGCCCGGCACGATCGCGGGCGCCGGGTAGTCGACGAAGTCGGTCCAGTTGTTCTGCTCGCGGCCGACCTGCACGACGTGGCGCACCGCATCGAGCCCGATGTAGTAGCCCGTCAGTGCGTCGGTGCCGACCGTCGGGTTCGTCACGTGCACGATGAAGCCCGCGTTCGCGGTATTGGCGCCGGGTGCCGGTGCGCCGATCGTGACGTCCGCTTCGTACGACGCGTGACCGTACGCCGGATGCTGCGCGTTCGTGACGAGCTTCGCGCCGTCCGTGCTCGTGCCGTCGATCCGGATCGTGTTCGCCCCGCCGCTCGTCCAGGCCGGGCCGTACGTATCGAAGTCGGCGAGCGTCAGCGTTTGCGTGTCGGTCGCGACAGGCGGCGCCGGCGGTGCATAGGGCGGCACGCCGCGCGACGACACGCGCAACGCGGGCGTCGGCCCCGGCAGGCCGAGCGTGACGAGCTGGTTCGGGAAGTGCGACGGGCCGCCGTACCCGGCATTCATGAAATCGCCGGATGCCGCGGGATTCGCGGCGGCGGCACTGTCGCTCGCCGCGGCGTCGATGGCGGCACGCGCGGCGAGTGCCGATGCGGACGGGGCGGACGAATCATCGCCGCCGCATGACGCGAGCAGCACGACGACCGCCAGTGCGGCGGGGTTGAGACGAGACGTGATAGTCATTCTGGACTCCCGGATGAATGAGGAGAAGCGGACGACTGGTGACTCGATGCGGATGCAGCGGTATCCGGACAGGACGCGTCGCGGAACGGTAGGCGTGTGATGTGCGGACGGGCGGAGCGGGCAGCGCGGCGGGTTCGCGCGCATTCGCTTCCGGTCGCCGTCTCGTCGTGTTGCCTTGTGGTGGCTCGGGGTTCTGCCCGATGCCGACGCAAGTATAGAAATGCTTTTAAATTATTACTAATAATTTAGCGATGGTGTTTACCCTGAAGCAGGCGACGGCCGAGGGTAAGGCGGACGGGAAGGGACGCGCGGCAAGGCGGCGGGCGGCGAATGCGCCGCGCCGTCGGGTGTTCGGCGGGAAGGCTAAGGCGAAGGCGGGCGCGTACTTACGCGCTGGCCGATTGCGCGGCCGTTTCGACGGTCCGCACCGAGCCGCGCTCGACCAGCGGCCCGTCGAGCTTGATCGCGCGGCGGCGCACGGGCATCCCGACCGCGCGGTTCTGCTCCTCCTGCAGCAGGATCTCGACGGCCCAGCGGCCGAGCTCGTAGTTCGGCAGCACGATCGTCGACAGCGGCGGGTGCGTGTGCCGCGCGATTTCCTGGTCGTCGTAGCCGAGCACCGACACGTCGTCGGGCACGCGCATCCCGAGATGCTTGACTGCCTCGATCGCGCCGATCGCCATCAGGTCGTTCGCGCAGAAGATCGCGGTGGGCGGGTTCGGCTCGCGCAGCAGCGACAGCGTCTGCTCGAAGCCGGTATCCGAACCCCAGTCGCCGTCGCGCACGAGCTCCGGCGCGAACGGAATGTCGGCCGTCGCGAGCGCGGTGCGATAGCCCTTCAGGCGATCCTTCGCGGCGTCCTGCCACGGCTCGCCGTTGACGTAGCCGATGCGCCGGTGGCCCGCACGCAGCAGGTATTCGGTCGCCGCATGCCCGCCCGCGACTTCGGCCGGCACGATCGACGACAGCCCGCTTTCGGCCGTATAGCAGTTGAGCAGCACGGCCGGCACGCGCAGCAGCTCGGGCGGCAGCGTGACCTTGCGCGTATAGACGGTCGCATAGACGACGCCGAGCAGGTTCGGCATCGCGAGCACCGAATCGAGCACCTGGCGCTCGATGTCGACGTTGCCGTGCGTCGAGTACACGGCGAGCAGCTTGCCGTTCGCATAGGCCGCGTCGCGTGCGCCGTCGATGTTGACGACCGGATGCGGGCTCGTCGAGATCTCGTCGGCGAGATAGACGATCAGGTCGCGCTCGCCGTCGTGCGTCATCGCCACTTCGCGCGGCAGGAAGCGATAGCCGAGCTCGTGCGCGATCTTCAGCACCTTCTCGCGCGTGGTGTCCGAGAACTTGGTGCCCGCCGCGTTGTTCAGCACGAGGGAGACGGTGGATTGCGACACGCCGGCAAGCTTGGCGATGTCGGTCATCGTGGGGCGACGTTGAGTAGAGCGTTTCACGGTAGGAGCGCGGTCCGGCCTCGGCAGGATGGGCAAATGAATCGGTAATGAGCGGGTCGGATCAATCTGACTCGACGGTAACATCGGCAAATCTGGCCGGCAATCAAGCTTTACGCGTGCTTTGCCGGATGCGTCGACGTCGAGATAATAATATCAACAAATATTATTGACCACGCGTGCCGCGCCGTGCCATCCTTTGCCGCACCTGCCCGCGGCCGGCGCCGTATGCCGTCCGGCGGGGTCGTCAGTCTCGCGTCCGGGGATGATCGATGATGCCGATGGAACTACCGCGCAGCGCCAACCTGATCGAATTGACCAGCGCCACGGCCCGCGTGTGCGTCGCGCCGAAGGTCGGCGGCTCGATCGCCGCCTACTACGAGGTCGAGCGCGACCGCCAGCGGCACTGGTTCCGGCCTGCCACCGCCGAGGCGGTCGCGAGCGGCGACCCGCTCGGCATGGCGAGTTTCCCGCTGTTCCCCTACTGCAATCGCATCCGCGACGCGAAGTTCGCATTCGACGGCCGCACGATCGACCTGTCCGGCCCGCACGATGCATTCCGGCATGCGCTGCACGGCCACGGCTGGAGCCGGCCGTGGCAGGTCGGGCGACAGGACGCCGCCTCGGTCGAGCTGCACTTCGAGCACCGCCCCGAGCGCGGCCGGCAGGGCGACTGGCCGTTCCGCTACGAGGCGCGCCAGACGATCCGGCTGGACGGCGGCAGCCTGTCGATCACGCTGTTCGCGCGCAATCTCGACGCGCTGCCGATGCCGTTCGGCATGGGCCATCATCCGTATTACGTCCGGACCTCGCGCACGCTCGTCAGGGCGCAGGTGGACGCCATGTGGCACATCGACGACGACGTTTTGCCGACCCGCGTCGGCGCGCATCCGGCCGTCGATGCGCTGCGCGACGGGCTGCGGGTCGATGCGTTCGATCTCGACAACAATTTCGTGGGCTGGGCACGCGAGGCCGCGGTGATCTGGCCCGAGCGCGGCTGCCAGGTCGTGTTGTCGGCGCAGCGGCCGTTCGACCAGCTCGTCGTGTTCGCACCCGCCGGCGCCGATGCGCTGTGCGTCGAGCCTGTGACGAACACGACGGACTGCTTCAACGTGGGCGCGCGCGACCGCGCCGCGCCCGTCGGCGGCTGCGTGCTGGCGCCCGGCGAGTCGCTGGAAGCCACGCTGCGCTGGACGCCTGGCCCGATCTGAGCGGGCGCCCCGGCGGTACGGGATTATCCCGAGTCGGGCAGGCGATAATATCGAGTAATAATATTAATTCGTGACGCCGGAGCCGACCGTGTGTGCCACGGCGTGCGGGTCGATCACAACACAACACTTGGAGACGATGATGCCGAGCCGTGCAAAGCTGCAACGTATCGTGGTGACGATGGGTGTGACGCTCGGATGCGTCGCGATCGCGCAGGCGCAGGACAATGCGCAGAAGGTCGGGTCGAGTTCCGCGCAGACCTGCACGAATCCGAAGCCGGGCAGCGTGAAGCTGACCGATCTGGTGGTCGGCTTCTCGCAGTCGGAGAACGAACAGAATCCGTTCCGCGCGACCGAAACCGCCTCGGTGCGCGCCGCTGCGAAGGCGGCTGGCGTCAAGCGGCTGCTGTATACGAATGCGAACGCGAACCAGGCGAAGCAGGTCGCCGACATCGAAAGCATGATCAACCAGGGCGCGCAGGCTCTGATCGTCGCGCCGAACGATTCGACCGGCCTGCAGCCCGCACTCGCGCAGGCACGCGCGAAGGGCATCCCCGTCGTGACGATCGACCGGCAGACGGCCGGCACGCCGTGCCAGGATTTCATCACGTTCCTCGGCTCCGACTTCTTCCGGCAAGGGCAGCGTGCCGCGCAGGCGCTCGCCGATGCGACCGGCGGCAAGGCGACGATCGCCGAGATCCAGGGCGGCTACGGCAATACCGTCGAGAGCCAGCGAACCGACGGTTTCGCCGACGGCCTGAAGAAATTCCCGAACATGAAGATCGTCGCGTCGCAGACCGCGAACTGGTCGGCCACCGAAGCGCAGAAGGTGATGGAGCAGGTGCTGCTCGCGCATCCCGACGTGACCGCCGTCTACGCGCAGGCCGACACGATGGCGCTCGGCGCGATGACCGCGCTGCGGCAGGCCGGCAAGCAGCGCGGCGTGACGGTCGTGTCGATCGACGGCACGAAGGATTTCGTCACCGCGATCGCGAACGGTTCGGCCGCGGCGAGCGTCGAGACGAACCCGCGCTTCGGCCCGCTCGCGTTCAAGTCGCTCGAAGCGTGGTTCGCCGGCAAGCCAGTCGCGCAGAAGCAGATCATGGACGATGCGCTGTACGACAAGGCGAACGCGAAGCATTCGCTCGAAGCGAACCTCGTCTACTGATCCGCGGGCAACCGGTCCACAAAACCGCTCACACGCGAACGCGAGGCGCACGATGGATGCAACGCTTCCCGCCGGACCCGGCGCCGACGATGGCACCGGCGGCAGACCGGTCGTGCTCGAGACGCGCGGCGTCGGCAAGACGTTCGGGGTCGTGCGTGCGCTCGACGGCGTGTCGCTGACCTTGCGCGCAGGCGAGGTGCACGGGCTGATGGGCGAGAACGGCGCCGGCAAGTCGACGCTGATCAAGATCCTCACCGGCTTTCACCAGCCCGATGCGGGCGAGATCCGTGTCGACGGCGCGCCCGTGTCGTTCGACAGCCCGCGTGCCGCGCAGCGCGCGGGCATCTGCGCGGTCTACCAGGAAATCAACCTGATCCCGGAACGCAGCGTGGCCGAGAACATCTTCCTCGGCCACGAGCCGCGCCGGTTCGGCCCGTGGATCGATCGCCGCGCGATGCTGGCGCGTACGCGCGAGATCGTCGAGCGCTTCGGGCTCGACGTCGATCCGGCCGACAAGGTCGGTTCGCTCGGGCTCGGGCAGCAGCAGATGGTGTCGATCGCGCGCGGCGTGTCGCTCGGCGCGCGCGTGCTGATTCTCGACGAACCGACGTCCGCGTTGAGCGGTGCGGAAGTGGAGGTGCTGTTCGGCGCCGTCGACCAGTTGCGCGCGACCGGCATCGCGATCGTGCTCGTGAGCCATCGGCTGTCCGAGTGCTACCGGATGTGCGACCGGCTCACGGTGCTGCGTGACGGCGCGGTGGTGCGCAGCGATACGCCCGACCGGCTGCCGCGCATGGCGCTGATTTCGGCGATGCTCGGCCGCGAGGTCGGCACGCATGGCCCGCGCGAACAGGCGGAAGCCGCCGCTGCCGATACGGCGCAGGAGCCGGCACTCACCGTCGACGGGTTGCGCTGGGGCACGCGTTTGCGCGACGTGTCGTTCCGCGTCGCGCCGAAGGAAATCGTCGGGCTCGCGGGCCTGCTCGGCGCGGGGCGTACCGAAACGTTCAAGGCCGTGTTCGGCGCGCAGCCGCCGGATGGCGGCGCGGTGCGCGTCGGCGGCCACGCGCTCGATGGTGCGGATCCCTCGCGCGCGATTCGCGCGGGGCTCGCGTTCCTGTCCGAGGATCGCCGCTCGGAAGGCATTTTCTCGAAGCTGTCGGTGCGCGAGAACATCGTCGTCTGCGTGCTGCCGCGCATCGCGCGCTTCGGCTTCATCTCCGTGCGCAAGCAGGAAGCGCTCGTCGAGCGCTACATCCGCGAGCTGGGCATCAAGACGTCGCATGCGGGCGCGCCGATCTCGACGCTGTCCGGCGGCAACCAGCAGAAGGCGCTGATCGCGCGCTGCCTGTCGACCGAGCCGTCGGTGCTGCTGCTCGACGATCCGACGCGCGGCATCGACGTCGGCGCGAAGGCGGAAGTGCACGATCTCGTCAAGCGGCTCGCCGATGCAGGGCTCGCCGTCGTCGCGACGTCGTCGGAGATGGAAGAGTTGCTCGAGCTGGCCGACCGGCTCGTGATCCTGCATGAAGGCGCGACGAGCGGCGAGCTGTCGACGCGCGGCGCGAGCCCCGACGACGTGACCGCGTTGCTCGCGAACCAGGCGTAGCGCGCCGGATATCGATTTGAGGATGAGGAAAGCGTGAACCTTGCCAACCTGATGAGCGAACCGGATGAAGCACGCCGCACGTCGCGCCGCTCGCTGTTCGCGCAGGCGCGCGACCACAGCGTGTATCTCGCGTTCGTCGCGCTCGCCGTCTTCAACCTGGTCGTCACGCCCGGTTTCTCGAATCCGCTCGCCGCGCGCAGCCTGCTGTTCCAGGCCGCGCCGATCGTGCTGATCGCGCTCGGGCAGAACCTCGCGATCGCGACGCGCGGGATCGACCTGTCGGTCGGTTCGGTGATGGCGCTGTCGAGTGCGATCATCGCCGTGTGCTTGCCGTATGGAACGGGCGCGGCATTCGCGGCGGCCATTGCGATCGGGCTCGCGGTCGGCCTCTTCAACGGCGGGCTCGTCGCGCGGCTCGGCATCGATCCGCTGATTTCCGGGCTTGCGTTGCTGGTTGCCGCGCGCGGGCTGGCGCAAGCATTGCTCGGCGGCTCGCGCGTGAGCCTGCCGCCTTCCGATGCGTTCGATTTCATCGGCGTCGGCACGTTCGCCGGGCTGCCGGTCGTGATGCTGATCGCGCTCGTGTGCGCGGCCGTCGTGTTCTTCGTCGTGCGCAACACGACGTTCGGGCGCTACACGATCCTCGTCGGCGCGAGCCGCGATGCCGCGCATCTCGCCGGTGTTCCGGTGCGCCGTACGTTGCTCGCGGTTTACGCGGCGAGCGGCGCGCTGGCCGGGCTCGCCGGCCTGTTCGCCACCGCGCGTCTCGGCGCGGGCGATCCGAACTACGTCGGCGTGAACTTCGAACTCGATGCGATCGCCGCGTCGGTGATCGGCGGCACGCCGTTGTCGGGCGGGCGCGTATCGATCGTCGGCACCGTGTTCGGCGTGCTGCTGCTGCAACTGCTCGACGCCAGCTTCATCATGAACAACATCAGCTACACGTATGCGCAGATCCTGAAGGCCGCGTTCATCCTCGGTGCGCTGTACCTGCAGCGCTCGGGAGCCTGACATGTCGACCGCGCCGATTTCCACGCCTACCGCGCAGGACGCGAGCCGCGCCCGCCGCGCGCAATTCGTCCGTCTCGTGCAGGCGCGCGGCGCGATCGCGATCCTCGTGCTCGTGTGCCTGATCGCCGGCCGCGTGTTTCCGCATTTCCTGAGCGCGCCGAACCTGCTCGACATCGTCGCGGCCGCCGCGTTCGTCGCGCTGATCACGATCGGGCAGAGCTTCGTCATCATCCTCGGCGGGTTCGACCTGTCGGTCGGCTCGCTCGTCGGGCTCGGCACCGTGATTGCCGCGTATGCGGCGCCGTATGGCTGGGGCGCGGCGCTCGCCGCACCCGTCTGCGCCGGGCTGATCGTCGGGCTCATGAACGGCTGGCTGATCGCACGGGCGCGGATGGCGCCGTTCATCGTCACGCTCGCCGCGCTGCTCGGGTTGAAAGGGCTGGCGCTCGTGCTCGCGAGCCAGGACATGCTGATCGCGAATCCCGGGTTCTTCGCGACGATCGCGAACGGTACGCTGTTCGGGATCGGCAATCTCGTCTGGATCGTGCTCGTCGCGTACCTCGTCGCCGCGTTCGTGCTGAATCACACGCGCTACGGCGCGGGCGTGTTCGCGATCGGCGGCAACGAGGAAGCCGCGCGGATGCTCGGCGTGAACGTCGAAGGGCTCAAGATCGTCACGTACGGGCTGAGCGGGGCGCTCGCGGGGCTCGCCGGCGCGCTGCTCGCGTCGCGGCTCGATTCGGGCCTGCCGGGCGCGGGCAACAGCTACGAACTGCAGTCGATCGCCGCGGCGGTGATCGGCGGCGTGCTGCTGACGGGCGGCGTCGGCACGCTGTTCGGGCCGCTCGCGGGCGTGCTGCTGCTCGGCGTGATCGAGAACGTGATCAACCAGGTCGGCACGTTGAGCCCGTACTACCAGAACCTCGCGAGCGGCGCGTTCCTGCTGCTCGCGGTGATCGCGCAGACGCTGCTGACGGGCAAGCGGCGCAAGCGGTGATGCGCACGGTTGCGTGCAGCTGCAAACTGGAACGCTAAATGCTTGTCACGCGTGATCCTTTCGATGAAGGAGCACGACGATGAGCACACCGACCACCACCGCCTTTTCCCACGTCAGGCCGCAGGACACCGTATTTCGCGGCGAAGGCCTGCGCGACTTCTTCCTGTATCGCGATCTTGGCATCGCGGCCGCGACGAACGGCAAGGTCGTCGCGCAACTCGTCAGGGCAAATCATGCACCGGAGGCGGGCACCGGCTGGCACCGTCACGAGGCCGAGTTCCATATCGTGATCATGCTGAAGGGCTGGGCGCGCTTCATGTACGGCGAACAGGAAACGCTGGTGGCCGCCGGCGACTGCGTGCACCAGGCGCCGGGGATCGTCCACTACCTGTTCGACTACTCGCCAGATATGGAGTACCTGGAGATCGTCGGGCCCGCCGATTTCAAGTCGATCGACGTCGACGGGCCGTGCGCGGTACCGACGCCGACGCCCTGGAGCGAGGCCGGCGCGTAGCTTTCACGCGTTGCTGCACACGCTGTCGACGAACCGCCTTCGGGCGGTTTTTTATTTCGCCATCGGCACCCGCGACGGGCTTCCTTCGCTTCGACGCGTTGCTTCGAATTCCCAAGCGTTCCCGAGCTGAAGATCCGGAAAGAAAGGAAAGGCATTCGTCAGCTTCGACGGCCGATTGGCGATGCGATGTCAAAGATCGTCAATTGCACGCACGCGCGGTGCACGGCCTGTCGACGACCGGCGTTAAGGAGGTACCAGCCGGATCACCGGCTGACCTATCCGGGAGAGTTTCACCATGAACCGCATCGCGAAGATCCTGACGGCAACCGCACTGGCTTGCGCCGTGCTCGTGCCGGCACTGGCCGAAGCGCATTCGCACCGCGTGTGCCACTTCGATCATCACCACCATCGCGTGTGCCGCTGGGTGCGGTAAACGTGGTCTTTCCCGGGGATGTCCCGGACGTTTCATCTTTCAGGCAAATCAGGAGAGGATCATGAAAAAGACGATGTTGATCGCCGCGCTGGTCGCCGGCATGGGTATGTCGATCGGTGCGTTCGCGCAGGTTCCGGCCAGCGCGCCGGCCGGCACGACCGGTCTGTGCAAGGACGGCTCGTTCTACTCGGGCGCGTCGAAGAAGGGCGCATGTGCCGGCCACAAGGGCGTGAAGGCGTGGTACGGCGCATCGGCCGCTGCCGCGGCGAGCGCGCCGGCAGCAGCACCGGCCACGGCGGCTTCCGCTGCGCCGGCATCGGGCGCCGCACCCGCGAAGAGCGCCGCCGCAACGACCGCAGCAGCGCCGGGCGGCGGTGCGGGCAAGGTGTGGGCGAACGACAGCACGAAGGTCTATCACTGCTCGACCGACAAGTACTACGGCAAGACGAAGCACGGCAGCTACATGTCGGAAGCCGACGCGAAGGCGAAGGGCTACCACGCGTCGCACGGCAAGGCCTGCTCGTAACGCAGAGCCGGCGCGCGCGTGCAGTCGAGCGCGCGTCGTCCGAACGCGGCAGCACACGTCGCCCCGCCTCTCCGGCGGGGCGATTCATTTGCAGCGCCGTGCACGCTCAGTGCGCGAGATGCGATCGCGTTTCGGTCGCCGCGTCATCCCCGGTTGCGCGCGCATCGAGCAGCGCGCGCAGCGTGACGTAGTGGGTGCCGCTTGCGTCGCCTTCCGCGGTCGCGGTGCGATCGTACGGCTCGTTGTCGTGGATCGTCGCCCGCACGATCGGATAGATCTGCGTTTCCCACCGGCTGCCGTTGAACACGCCGTAGTGCCCCACACCCGTCTGTACGTGGTGCGTCTTCAGATACGGCGGTAAACCCGAACACAGTTCCTGCGCGGCCACCGTCTGGCCTACTGCGCAGATATCGTCTTTCTCGCCTTCGATCGTCAACAGCGCGGTGCGATGAATCGCAGCCGGTTCGACGAGCCTGTCGCCGACGACCAACTCGCCGCGCGCGAGCGCGTATTGCTGGAACACCTTCTCGACCGTTTCCAGATAGAACTCCGCGGTGAGATCGGCCGTCGCGAAGTATTCGTCGTAGAAGTGCCGCAGCGTGTCGGCTTTCGCTGGGTCGCCTTTTGCGCGTTCGTAGTACAGATCGGCGAACGACGCCGCATGCCGGTCCGGGTTCATCGACATGAACGCGCCCACTTGCACGAAGCCCGGATACACGCACCGCTGCGCGCCGACGAAACCCGTCGGCACCACGCTGATCAGGTTGCGCGCGAACCATTCGATCGGCTGGCTCGTCGCGAGTTCGTTGACCTTCGTCGGATTCACGCGGCAGTCGATCGGGCCGGCCATCAGCGTGAGGCTCGCCGGTTGTGCCGGATCGCCGCCGGCCGCCATCAGCGCAACTGCCGCCAGCGACGCGACGGTCGGTTGGCAGATCGCCAGCACGTGCGCGTCCGGGCCAATGTGGCGGATGAAGTCGACCACGTGCGTGACGTATTCGTCGAAACCGAAGCGGCCGGCTGCCAGCGGGATGTCGCGCGGGTTGTGCCAGTCGGTGATGTACACGTCGTGATCGGCCAGCATCGTGCGTACCGTGCCGCGCAGCAGTGTCGCGAAGTGCCCGGACATCGGCGCGACGATCAGCACGCGCGGTTGGCGCGTGACCGCCCGCGCCTTGCGGAAATGCAGCAGCGTCCCGAACGGTGTCGTTGTCGCCGCTTCCTCGACGATCGGCACCGTTTCGCCGTCGACGACGATCGACTCGATCCCGAACGGCGGGCGCCGGTGCGAGAACGCGCAGCATTCGAGCAGTTCGCACAGCGCGTCGACCATGCGGCCCGTCGGTGTCGACGTCGCCGGCGGCCACAGCGACATCGTCGCGCGCGTGGCGGCTGCCCATGCGCGCGCCGGGCGCAGGCATTCAGCAGACCATTGATAAAACGGATAGGCAAGCAGGTTCATGGCCGTCGTTCGTTGCGCCGCAGAACAGGGAACGAGGCAAGCCGTGTGCCAGCATGCGGCTGGCACGCGCGTTGCACGCGGTTCGAGAGCGCGGCAGCGCAAGCGGCACGTGACGACGGATGGACGAAGGCGACGCGCCGCTGCGCCGTCCCGGCGCGCGATACGTGCCGCGATGCCGTGCGACGTTGCGCCAGTTCGGCGAACGGAGCGCACAGGTGTGGTGCGGGCGGTCGCACGGCGCGTCCGTTTGCGGTGCAGGGGCACGAACGACATTCAGCAGGGGAGTCACATGGAATCCAACGCACGGACGACGCTGACCATCAGCAGCCGCAATTACTCGTCATGGTCGATGCGCGGCTGGTTGCTCGCGAAGCTGAGCGGGCTCGCGTTCGAGACGATCAGCGTGCCGATCGATGCGACGTCGCGCGCGGAGTTGCTGCTGCTGTCGCCATCGATCCTCGTGCCGTGCCTGACGCACGACGGCAACGCGGTGTGGGACACGCTCGCGATCGCCGAATACCTGAACGAGATCCGCCCGCAGGCGCGGCTGCTGCCCGACGACCGCCATGCACGCGCGCACTGCCGGTCGATTTGCGGCGAAATGCACTCCGGCTTCAGCGCATTGCGATCCGCGCTGCCGATGAACCTGCGCGGGCATTTCCCCGGCTTCCGGATCTGGTCGCGCGCGCAGCACGACATCGAGCGGATCGTGACGATCTGGCGCGAATGCCTCGCCGAGTACGGCGGCCCCTGGCTGTTCGGTGCGGAGATCGGCATTGCCGATGCGATGTACGCGCCGGTCGTCACGCGCTTCCTGACCTACGACTTGAAGCTCGAACCGGATGTCGCCGAATACTGCCTGCGCGTGCTCGCGCATCCGTTCGTCGCCGAGTGGATCGAAGCGGCGAAGGCCGAGCACGAAGACATCGACGAACTCGACATGGAGTTCTGACGCACGCACTCGCCGCACACTTCCAATTTCGCGACATGCGCAAGAGGCGAAACGAACATTCGATGCGCTCGCGCAACTCGCAAACGTTTTACCTTGATTTCGGTTCGAAACGAGGACGAATTCCCTAAAGGATGTTGAGCCCGATGACGTAAACGAGTCACGGGGATGACTCGCGATCGCACGCTTCAGACGTGCGACGCGCAGTCCGCAACAACCAGCGCAGCAGGGGGATCGACTTGTGAATCGTCAGCAATCGTGGACGCGTACGGCGGCGCCCGGGGAAATCATCTATTCCGAGGGCTTCGCCGGCGAGCCCGTCATCTTTCTGATTACCGACGGCAAGGTCGAGCTGTCCACGCGATGCGACGACAAGCGCGTCATCGTCGCGACGCTCGGCCGTGGCGAGTTCTTCGGCGAATCGGCGTTGCTCGCGGCCGAACCGCGAGCGCATACCGCGAAGGCGCTGTCGTTCTGTCAGCTCACCGTCGTGCCGGCCAGCATGCTCGATGACGAAATCGAGCGTGTGTCCGCGCTGCTGCGCCACATCGTGCGGACGATGATTCGCCGCGTGAAGCGCAAGGACGACCAGCTCGCTACCTACACGCATGGCGACTTCATGCCGGGCGTGCTGTCGTATGCGCACCTGCTGGCGCTGATGGCGAACGCCGATGGGCGCGAAGCCGCTGACACGTGGGCGCGCCGGCCGATGCAGGCCCATGCGGCCGAAACCTCGGTGCCGCTCGCCGAAGTGATCCGCAAATGCCGCGCGATTGCCGGCCACTCGCGCCCGCACGTGCTCGCGATGCTGCGACGCATGGAGAAGCTCAATCTCGTCACGATCGAAGCCGCGCAGGGTGACGCTGCCGGCAGCGCAACCGACCATGCGGCCTCGTCGGATGCGCGCCAGGTCGTCACGTTCGACGCCGCGCGCGTGATCGATCGCGCGCAGCAGGTGGCCGATCACGATCTCGACCTGTCGATCAACAGCGAACTCGAACTCATCGAACTGGCCGATCTCGAATCGCTGATCGGCGTCGACAGGACGCTGCTGCTCAACAAGCTCTCGAACGGCGAGATCGCCGACGAAGTGTTCGCGTTCCGCAAATCGAAGGTGCTCAGTTTCGTCGAGCAGAAGGGTGTGGCGTACTTCTCGCGGCGCAACGGCCGTCGCGGCGGCGACGTGCGCGCGCTGGAGGACATCGTGTGGGTCGACCAGCGCACGCTGTTCGACGTGATCAGCGCGTTCGATACGTACGACCTCGCGAAGCTGATCGCGAACCTCGACGATCGCGCCGTGGCCGACAAGCTGTTTTCCGTGATGACCGAGGCGCGGCGCAACGAAGTGTCGTGGGTCATGCGCCGCGAGATCAAGCTCGATCCGATCGAGGTCGAGGAGATCGAGCAGCGCGTGCTGGATGCCGTGCGTGTGGCGAAGGCGCCTGCGGCGGGCGTGGCGCCGGTGGCGTCGACGTCGGCGTCGGATGCGTGAAACGGAGAAGCGTATGGATCTGTTGACCCTGGCCGGTGTGGTGCTCGGCGGCGCGGCGATCGTGTTCGGTTTCGCACTCGAAGGCGGGCATTTCTCGATGCTGTTCCAGTTCGAGGCGCTCGTGATCGTGCTCGGCGGCACGCTCGGCGCGGTGATGATCCAGAACACGTGGGCGCGCTTCTTCGACGCGGTGAAGCAGCTGCGGCTCGCGTTCGTGCGCGCGCGCGAGGTCGATCGCAAGAACCTGTCCGACCTGCTCGAATGGGGTGATCGCGCGAAGCTCGACGGGTTGCTCGCATTCGAATCGATGGATGTGAGCGGCATTCATCCATTCGCGCGCCGCGGGCTCGAACTGCTCGCGAACGGCGTATCGACCGCCGTGCTCGAGGATGCGTTGCAGCGCGAGCTCGATGCGTACGAACGCAGCCGCCTCGCCGCCGTGCGCGTGTGGCAGCAGGCCGGCGGTTATGCGCCGACCTTCGGCATTCTCGGCTCGGTGCTCGGGCTTGTGCAGGTGACGAGCCATATTCTCGAACCCGCGCAACTCGGGCCGGGCATCGCGATGGCGTTCGTCGCGACGCTGTATGGCCTTGCGTTCGCGAACCTCGTGTTCCTGCCGCTGTACGGCAAGCTGCGCGCGCAGATCGACAGCGAGATGCGGTTCCGCAAGCTGTATCTCGACGGCTTGCTCGCGATTTCGCGCAAGGAGTCGCCGCATACGATCGAAACGCGCTTGACCGGCGACGTGCGCGGGCGCGCGGCGGAATCGCTGGCGTGATGTTTGTGCGCTTTGTGCTTGCGCCTGGGCCTGTATCTGTACCGCATGACGAACCCGGATTCCCGACAGCATGACTGCTCGAACTGACGGCGCATCCGCTGCCGATCGCGACGATGACGAACTCGAAGGCGCGCAGTCCGGACGCTGGCTGATTTCGTACGCGGATCTCATCACGACGCTGATGGTGCTGTTTCTCGCGCTGTACGTGCTGCAGCTCGCGAAATACAACGCGCTCGATGCGCGGTACCAGACGCTCGCGCGGCAGGCCGGTGGTGCTGCGACTGCCGCCGCCGAACCCGTCAAGTCCGACGCTGCGCCGCCGTGGCTCGCGTTGCTCGATTCGTTGAAGTCGAACGGCCGGATCTCGCTGGTGAAGGCGCCGCACGGTGTCGAGATCGGCATCGACGCGAAGATCCTGTTCAATGTCGGCGATGCGCGCTTGCTGCCCGATTCGTCGCCCGTGCTGAACCAGATTGCGCAGGCACTCGGCGATCACGCGACAGGCGACATCCTCGTCGAAGGCCACACGGACAACGTGCCGATCGCGAACGCGAAATACGAATCGAACTGGGAGCTGTCGTCGGCGCGTGCGGGCAGTGTCGTGCGCTACCTGACCGAGCGCGGTATCGCGCCGCATCAGCTGGCCGCGATCGGGCGGGCCGATACGCAGCCGCTCGTCGCGGGCGACGATGCTGCATCAAGGGCGCGAAACCGGCGCGTCACGATCTTTGTTGCCTACTGATTCGCGTGGTACTTGCGTTGTGCCATCCCATATAGGCGGCCGCATATGCCCGCCTGTCATCAACATAACGAATCTCGCATGATTGGTATCTGAAATCAGCGATGCGGTTCTGCGTGTGCATGCCGATAACCCAAACTGGCTCAGACCGAGCGGTTATCGAGGGTTCCCCATGCATTTCTGGCGCAAGCTTTCCATTCAGAACAAGCTGATTCTCAGCATGACGAGTTGCCTGCTCGTGTTCGTCGCGATTTCGAGCGGGCTCAGCGTTCGTCTGATCGGCAACGCGGTGCGCGATCGCGTCGTCCGCGAAGAACTGCCGACCGCCGTGAACGGCATTCGCGCCGACGTGCAGCGCCAGATGGCCGGCCCGATCGCCGCGTCGCGCATCCTCGCGCGCGATGCGTTCCTGCTGCAATGGGAAGCCGACGGCGAACCCGATGCCGGCACGCGCAACTGGATCCAGTTCGCGAAGAACGTGAAGGACGAGCAGAAGGCCGCGTCCGTGCAGTGGGTGTCGGTGAAGAGCGGCAACTACTACAACGAAGCCGGCCTGCAGCGGAAAGTGACCGACAAGGATCAGTGGCTGACCAGCTTCCTGTCGTCCGGCAAGGCGTTCGACGTGAACATGGATCGCGAGGTGACCGTCGGCGGCTACATGATGTTCATCAACAGCCGCGTGGAAATCGACGGTGTGCCGATTGGCGCGGCGTGCATGAGCCTGTCCGTCGATGCGCTTGCGAAGGGTATCTCGGCTTACCGGATCGGTGAGAGCGGGTTTGCGTACCTCGTGCGCCCAGATGGCGCGATCATGATGCATCGCGATACGTCGCTGATCGACGGCAAGCATTTTCTGAAGGATGAGCCGGGGTTGCCGGGCGATGCGTCGTCGACGTTGCTTGCCGGTAAGCCTTATGCGTACCTCAGCTATGAGGGTGATGGCGGCGCGCGGTTCATCGCGACGTCGTTCATTCCTGAGTTGAACGCGTATGTGGTCGTCCAAGTGCCGCAGGCCGAACTGCTCGGGCCGGTGACGCGGGCGATCCATAGTGCGGCGCTGGTTGCGGCGGTAGTGGGGCTTGGGGTTGCGTTGCTCGTGATCTGGCTGGTGGGGCGCGCGATTGCTGCACCGATTCGTCGGGCGGCGACGCTGTTGTCGGAGATCGCGAGCGGCCAGGGCGATTTGACGCGCCGGATGACGGTCGAGAGCGGGGACGAGATCGGGCAGCTGTCGGATGCGTTCAACCGGTTCGTGTCGTCGCTGTCGACGCTGGTTCATCGGATTCGTGCGGCTTCGGCTTCGATCGCGACCGGGTCGGCGCAGATTGCTTCGGGGAATGCGGATCTCAGCGAGCGCACCGAAGGGCAATCGAGCAACCTGGAGCGGACGGCTTCGTCGATGGAAGAGATCACGGCCGTGGTGCGTAACAACACCGAGACGGCGACTACGGCCGCGAAGATGATCAATGGGGCGGCGGATACGGCGGCGCGTGGCGGGCAGGTGGTGGGGGAAGTCGTGACGACGATGGAGCAGATCAGCAACGCATCGCAACGGATCTCCGAGATCATCGTGATGATCGACAGTATCTCGTTTCAGACGAATATTCTGGCGTTGAATGCTGCGGTGGAGGCGGCGCGGGCGGGGGAGCAGGGGCGTGGGTTCGCTGTCGTTGCTTCGGAAGTACGGAATCTGGCGCAGCGCAGCGCGCAGGCGGCGAAGGAGATCAAATCGCTGATCGAGCACAGCGCGGGGACGGTGGGTGCCGGGTCGCGGCTCGTTAGTGAGGCGGGGAAGGTGATGAGCGATGTTGTCTCGCAGGTTCAGGGCGTTAGCGCGATGATGAGCGAGATTGCCGAGGCTAGCCTGGAGCAGAGTGCTGGCATTGATCAGATTGGGGATGCGGTGCAGTCGCTTGATCAGATGACCCAGCAGAATGCGGCTTTGGTCGAGGAAAGCGCTGCGGCTGCGGAGAGTTTGAAGCAGCAGGCTGCGGAACTGACGAAGCTGGTTTCGGCTTTTAAGGTGGATGAGTAAGGGCTGGTTTGGGATTTAGAATAGAGCGCTTCTGAGGGACGGCTGCCGTGGGTTCACAGCAGCCGTTTTTGTATGTTGGCGCGGGATTCGGTGGCGGTTATAAAAATGAAACGCATTTCAAGGTGGAAGATTGGAGTGGGGGCGGTGGTTCTCGTCGCGGTGGTGGCTGCGGTGGGTGCGAAGGTGATTGCGTCGCCTACCGATTCGTATCTTGTCTATCGGAAGAAAGCCGTTGACGCGGTTACCGCGGCGCGGATGGAAGATCAGGCGGATCTGGACAGGAAATATACGGCCGAGGTGAATGCGCGGCTGGTCAAGCTTGTCGGGACGGTCAGGGCGAAAGGTTTTCCCGCGAAGGCGGGGAGTACCGTGGATACCCTCTACATCGATAACGGGATGACACCCGGGCCGGATGGACTGCTCTTGAAGTCGAATGACGGGAAGGTGAATCTCGTTGTGACGACGGTTCCGCTTTTGAAGGCTTGGGTGGCAACGGCGGATGCGGGGATCAAGTCGGCGGATGATATCGCGGCGATTTTCGATAACGAGACGTTTTACACCGATGTGCTTGGCGGCGACGCTGCGGAGTTTCGGTTTGCCGAATTGCCGGTGAAGCGAAAGCCGGCTGATGCGGTGGTGAAGGCGTTGCTGGTGGGTGACAGCCAGGACGGGATGCCGGATGGGCCGAATACGTTGTTGGTGTCGGTCAGGCAGGGCGCGCGGGTTTATATCCTGTGGCGGGATGCGACGTTGCCGACGATTGCCGCTTGCAGTGCGGAGCACGTTGCCGAGGAACAGCGACCAGCCTGTTTCGCGCAGCAATTACCTAAACAGAGGCGTTATTCGCGGTTTGTGTCCGATGCGCAGGCGATGGTCGATGCAGTTGTTCAATAGGATGCAATTGTCTTGATTGTCGTCGAGTCGGGTGGGCGTTATCAACATTGGTCCAAGCTTTGGGAATGCCATCTTGAATGAGTCAGCGTTGGAACTTACGAAGCCACGTGTTCCGTTGTTTCGGGCAGGTAACCCGTGCACGCTTGTTACACGTGTCGGAACCATGCTTGCGATGACCATGCTTTGGTCAGGTCTTGCAAGCGCAGCACTGCAGTCCAATCTACGCTTTGCATTGCTCGGCGGAGCGGCAGTGCTCTATAGCAATGCGGCGAACCCTCAAGATCCATTGCCCCGTCGGGCCTGGAAGAAAGCGGTTTTCTCCTTTCCGAATGGAACGACATTTGGCTTGTTGCCGCGAGCGGGTGAATCGAACGCTGGCGGGGGAACGCAGATGGAGCCGCTCAACAAATGGAATATCTCCCCTTCAGGTCGATATGTAATCGTTATGCGAAACGATCAGGGAACAGTGTCCACGGGGCAGGGGCAACCGGACACGGTACTGAACCGCGAGTACTGTTCCATGATTGAGATAAAAACAGGCTGTATCACGGCCGAGCAAACCGGAGAGATTTGCGGGGCAGGATGGCAACCGAGTCAAGGCGCTCAGTGGGGAACAGATTCCCAAACTTCGATGATGCTCACGCGAGATCGTCCCACGGCAAGCAACAAGTTGGCCTCTATCAATGCGGGACAGCCTGCGCGTTTGCTGATGCGCGACGCTTCGGGGGCCGACAACCTCTTGCGTTGTGACCCGCCTTCCTCGGCCAATCGAGAGTCTTATCGGAAAATTGCAGCAGCTCTAAAGGCGGACGGGGCGCACTTCGATGCGCAACTGATTGATACGGCGCTTTCGAAAGGCTCTGCCACCTCTGTAGGCACGCCAGCGGCGCAAGAAGCGGGTGTTGAAGGCCCGACCGCCGCGGTGTCGGTTGCAAAAGCGACTCTGTTCACGGCCCCCGACGAAGCGACTGCAAGTCGAGCCTATCTCGTCCAGAATGATGTCGTAACGGTACTGAAGCAGTCTCCGACGGGGTGGGCCTACGTGAACTACGTTAAAGCCACCGGTAAACATCTATTTGGCTGGGTCAGAGTCGATCAGATCTCGCTTAGGCAATGATGTGTAAAAGGTTGGACTAGATCAAACAGGCAGCGTCAGATCGGCTGACTCACTTCGGCCAGGAAGCGTCGTTCGCCTGCATTTCTCGTCGCCACTTTGACATCGATTCCCTGCCGGTGAGCAGTCGGTCAGTTGGATTGGCCGGTAAAGCCTTAAGATTTTTAAGTAAATGCCGATAAGCAATAGATGGCATGTGACTCTCATCGAGAGCCACCACCTCTAAGTCAGTTGAAGCTCCGATGTCGTTGTTTTCAAAACGGCGTATTCGTTGGTTGACGCGGGAAATAATATATTTCAGAAGGAGAATTAATTGGTTGAGTTGAAACTGGAAAATATTCGTGGGATCAGAAGTATGTCGCTCTCACTTCCATTGAAAAAAGGACTTTACGCAATTACAGGCGAAAACGGGATCGGGAAGAGTACAATATTTGCCGCACTTTCAAAGCTTGTTTACCGTGGCGCATTGCAAAATTTCTTTAAAAATGATGGGGAAGCAACTTCTAAGATCTCCTATCGCAGCGGGGGGGATGAAAATGTTTGGGAGAAAAAAATAAGTTGGCAGAGAACCGATCAATGCCAAAGCGAAATTTGCGTCGATGGGTTTTACGAGGGAAGCCTGATATTTGGAAATAGATTTAGCGACGCACATATATCCAGGGTTTCCAAGGCAATTAAGATCTCCCCGGCCGACCTTCGTGACTCCGACCCCTTCGTCTCAGAAAATCTAGGCTGGATTCTTCGAAATGATAAAAGCCATTTTTCTGGGTTAAAGCGCGTTAAATCAAAACCTGTTGCAGAAGGTCTTGGTTTTCACGGAATTCCGTATCTTATCGAAAGGAACGGGAAGTGGCTTCATTATCTTAAAATGAGCTCCGGGGAATTTTTGCTTATTGGGTTGCTTCATCTTATCAATGAGCGCGTAAAGTACAAAGAAAAGAAACAAAACGATCATCTTAGTGTGATCATTATGGATGAAATTGAGTTGGCATTGCATCCTTCAGCGCAGGATCGGCTTGCAATTTTCCTGAACAAAATATCGGATCAGCATAATTTTTGCATTTATTTTGCCACGCACAGTGTCCAAATTATTGCAAATGTTCGACCCGAGAAAATTTTTCATCTTGAATCACCTACTGCAGGCGTGATTGAAGTACTTAACCCATGCTACCCTGCGTATGCTACCAGATGTCTATATACGGCAGATGGATTTGATTACATCCTGCTTGTCGAAGATGATCTCGCAAAATTCTTGGTTGAAGGGTGTCTTCGAGAAAAATCGATGTATAGCAGTCGATTGATAAAAATACTACCTTGCGGCGGATGGGAGAAAACGTTGGAGCTGCAACACGAAATCTCTCAATCGAGGCTTGCTGGTAACGCGTGCAAGGTAATATCGATACTCGATGGGGACATAAGGGGCGAGTGCGATAAACTTTACGGAAATGGCACGCAATATGGTGCACTCCCCAAGCAATTTTTGCCGATCAAGAGTTTGGAAAAATATCTTCTCAAAAAACTCGCATTGGATCTGGATGTGGCGTTTATGAGAAAATTTGGCGACGAATTTTTCCAAGTAAGAAGCTTGAGCGATATAATGAATGATTATAAATCAGATAAAAGATCTTCGTCGGATTCAAATGGCAAGGGATTGTTCTCTGTTCTTAAACGATGCGCCTCGGAACAGGGGATTGCTGACGAAATATTCAAAAGGGATGTGTGTCGGTTTATATACGATTACGAAGATCTTTCGAAACTGAAAGAAAGTATAAAACGGCTTTGCTCATAGTCGGTTGATTTGATGGGCAACCTTCTGGATAAGTAGATTATCGTCAAAAACGTCTATTGGTGATTGGCTGCTGGAATCGTATTGGTATTAGTCGCGCACAAGATGTAAAGACTTAGCCTTCCCGCTATTGCGTCGCTGATGAATAGTCGAGAGGTGCTGAAACTGACGGAGGCGGGCGTTCTGCCACATATTCCTCAGCGTAGCGGATGCTCGGAACCGTTGCGCTGAGGAAAGCTGCAGCAATTCCTCGGGAGCTATCCGGAATTCCGTGTGCGAGGCGGGTTGAGATTCAGACTCCAATGTTGAATCGTTCCGGGTAAAGCAGCGCGAACTGAGTCATGGCGCTCTTCCAATCGTGCCGGGAACCGGTCCACTTGGCCACGATGTTGCGCAGCGCCAGCCAGATCAGTTTGAGCGCGGCCTCGTCCGACGGGAAGTGGCCGCGCGCCTTGATGATCTTTCGAAGCTGCATGTGCAGCGACTCGATCGCGTTGGTCGTATATACAATTTTCCGGATATCAGGCGCGAAGGCGTAGAACGGAATCACCTGATCCCAGGCTCGGCGCCAGAGCGCGGCAATCGGAGGGTATTTCGTACCCCATGGGCTCGTATCGAACGTATCCAGCGCCACGGCGGCCGCTTCGGCGCTCGGTGCCCGATAGACCTCCTTGAGCGCCGCTGCGACCGATTTCCGGTCTTTCCAGCTCGCGAAGTCCAGCGAGTTCCGGATCAGATGCACGATGCAGGTCTGGACCGTCGTTTCCGGGAACACCGTGTTGATCGCTTCCGGGAAGCCCTTCAGGCCGTCGACCACGGCGATCAGAATGTCCTGCACGCCGCGCAGCTTCAGGTCGTTCACCACCCGCAGCCAGAACTTGGCCCCCTCGGTCTGCTCGATCCAAAGGCCCAGCACATCACGTGTGCCGTCACGGCGCACTCCCAGCGCCAGGTAGATCGCCTTGTTGCGCACGACGCCTTCGTCGCGGATCTTGACTCGCAAGGCGTCGAAGAACACGACCGGGTACATCGGCTCGAGCGGCCGCTGCTGCCATTCGCGCACTTCGTCGATCACCGCGTCGGTCACCGTGCTGACGAAGTCCGGTGACACCTCGATGCCGTACATCTCCAGCAGGAAACCCTGAATCTCCCGCACGCTCATGCCGCGTGCGTACATCGCGATGATCTTGTCGTCGAAGCCGGTGAAGCGTCGCTCGCCCTTGGCGATCAGTACCGGATCAAAGGTGCCTTCGCGGTCGCGCGGAATCTCGACGTCGAGCAGGTCGTCGTCGGTCGTGATGCGCTTGCGGCTGGTGCCGTTGCGGTGGTTCGTGCTACTCGCCGGCTTGGCTTCACCCTTCTCGTAACCGAGATGATGGGTCAGTTCGCCGCCCAGCGCACGCTCGAAGATCGCCTTCTTGAGCGCGGCCAGTTGCTCATTGATCGTCGCCCGGTCCAGCGTCCCGGGCACCAGTTGCTTGATGAGTTCCGGGTCCAGGTTCAAGCCCTTGCCCGGTTCAATCGTCACTTCTTCCTTGCGTTTGCGTGGCATAAAGTGGCTCCTTGGTCGCCAGTTTATGCCTCACACACAAACATTCGGATAGGCTCATTCCTCGATCATCCTCACGCCTTGCACAGTGCCATAGATTGACGAGATGCATACGTTTGTCGACTGCAGATGATCCTCAGTGTTGCGTAAGCAAGCTTGAATGCCAAGCAAGTAACTCGGTGGTGCCTCGCCGTCGCTGATAGGCGAATTTCTGCAGTCGCCGGAGTGCAGTAATCAACTCCATACGAACGGGCGTCCGCTTGACTATCAAAAGTGGACGGCACTGCCGCTTCGGCCCAAAGGGCGGTTCAGGGGCCATCACCGCCATTGGTGACGGGGGTCGCATTGTCCGATATCTATCTGACGTTGACCGATCGGTCAGGTCTCGGCCTATACAAATGAAGCAGGTCACCAAGCCTCACTCGTTAGTTCTGTCGGGACCGGAAAGCTTCCTCTTACAACGACATCTGCTCCAGCACGGTCGAAGGAGCCGCGTGCCGCGCGCACCCCTATGCCTAACGGCCAATCCCCCTCATTTCCCCTTTTCTGAGATGCCAGCCCGACTACACTGGTCATGAAGCCTTGCTTCTCACCATCGGATGCTGAACGTAGTCCCCTCCACCCCGATGGTCGATAAAAGTCTTGCCCAACAAGACACAGCGAAGAGGGGAGAAAGAAGGGGAAACCCAAGGCATCAAAGAAGCGCGGGCCGTATGGGCGGCAACCCATACGACCCGCTGACCACCACCAACTCACACCAGGAGTCGGAAATGGCTGACGCCAATAGTAAGACACGTCGTAGAAAGAACAAACCGGTCAACATGCAGGAGACGTTTGAGCTGGTCCTGCGCAACTACCCGGATCTTCCCAAGCGAGGCTGGCCGTACCTGCCGTGGATGAAGGCGATCGATATCAATTTCAAGATCTTCGGATTCAAGCCGGGCGACCGCGTGTACCTGAGAGTCAGCGACGTCGACCGGTCGATCACGATCACGCCGGACTACAGCCAGTTGGCGTTGCGAGAGCAGCCGTACCACGATCCTGATTGGGAACCGGCGCCGGAATAACACCTGCAAGGGCCGCCTGAAACGGCTCTAGCGAGTGGAATGCATACGTTTCCCGAACGCGATTGACCGCCGGGGCGACACAGCCCCGGCCATCGCCGCAAACGCCGCGACTCACCCCTAAAGCGACCTTCAACAACTGTCACGACCGAAAGGCCCGTGAGGCCGCGTCGCGCACGCCGAAATAGCAAAATGGCTTCACATTACCGCCCGCCAGCCCGCCGCTTCACAACCGCTCCCCGCTGCAACACATACTCGATCCGCGCACCTTCATCGGCCACAACCCCGATATCCTCGAGCGGATTGCCATCGAGCACGACGAGATCGGCGATCGCCCCCACGGCAACCACCCCAAGCACCCCCGGCATATTCACGATCTCCGCCGCCACCGTAGTCGCCGACCTGAGCGCTTCCAGATTCCCAAGCACCTCCGCCCGAATCCGGAACTCGCCCGACTGAAACGCATGCATCTCGCCGAGCAGGTCCGACCCGAACCCCATCTTCACGCCGGCCTTCGCATAGATCTCAAGCGACTCGCGTCCTTTCTGCTGCACGGAAGCCACTTTCGCGATGGAGTCCGCCGGCATCCCGAACTCCGCCCCGTGTTTAGCCAGCGCGTCATAAGTCACCAGCGTCGGCACCACGAACGCCCCACGCTCATGCATGAGCGTGGCAGCCGCTTCGTCCACGAGATTCCCGTGCTCGATCGTCCGCACGCCGCATCGCACGGCCCGCGCAATTGCCCGCCCCGTATACGCATGCGCCATCACATAAGTATTCGCGGCCTCGGCCTCGTCGACGATCGCCCGAATCTCGTCCTCCGAATACTGCGTGTTCGCAATCGGATCGGTCGGCGAAGCCACGCCGCCTGACGCCATGATCTTGATCTGCGTCGCGCCTTTCTGAATCTCCTCACGCACGGCGAGCCGCACGCCTTCGACGCCATCGACGACCCGCGCAATCGCGCCCGTCCTGAAACAGCAGGAGCAGGGCTCCAGCACATCGCCGCGAGGCCGGAAATCACCATGCCCGCCGGTCTGCGACAACGCTTTCCCCGACGGAAAAATCCGCGGCCCAGGAATCAGCCCCGTCTCGACCGCCTGCATCAGGCTCCAATCCGCGCCCCCCGCATCTCGCACACTGGTAAACCCACGCGACAACATCGCATCGAGAATCGGCAGCGACCGAATCGCCGCGAGAATATTCGGCTGCGTCGCATTCGCGCCCAGGTTCGCGTTCGACGCCAGCACATGCACATGGCAATCGATGAACCCCGGCATCACGGTCTTGCCGCGCACGTCGATCACCTGCGCATTCGGCAAATCCACCGGCCGATCGGTGACTTCGACGATCCGCTCGCCTTCGATCACGACATGATGATGTTCGAGCAACACGCCTCGTTCGAGGTCGAGTACGTTGCCGCCTTGAAGCACGGTAATGGTCATGGGGGAAAAATCCTTATCGAGTCGTTGCGGCCGCACGCTTCGCATCCCTCACGAAGCGCGTGCCGACGAAACTGACGGCCGCCGCGAGCATCACGTAGAACGCAGGCGCCATGTTGCTGCCGGTGCGGGCGATGAGCCACGTGATCAGGAACGGCGCGAAGCCGCCAAAGATCGTCACCGCGAAGTTGTACGCAACGGATAACCCCGTCGACAGCACCTTGGTCGGAAACAGCTCCGCGAATGCCGCGAGGATCGGCCCCGTATAGGTCGCGATCAGCACGCCGAACACGGCCTGGAACACGATCAGCGACACGAACCCGGGCGCATGGTTGATCCAAGAGAACATCGGCCACGCGAGCACGAGGATCGCGAGCGCCGAGCCGGACAGGAATACGCGTCGCCCCCACGCGTCGGCGAGTCGCCCGACGATCGGCGAGCAGCACATGATCATCAGCCCGCCGACCATGCCGGCCGTGAAGCCGGTCGATTGCGGCAGATGCAGCGTGCGCACGGAATAGGTCGGCATGTAGAACAGCAGCACGTAGGTGCAGACGGTCCACAGGATGACCATCGAGAAACTCGCGAACGTCTCGCGCGGATACGTGTGCAGCACTTCCTTCAGCGGCGAGCTTTCCTTCGCCTGCGATTCGACGGCGCTGAACGCGGGCGTCTCGTCGAGATGGCTGCGAATGAAGTAACCGACCGGCCCGACGATGATCCCGAGCAGGAACGGCAGCCGCCAGCCCCAGCTATGCAGCGCCTGCGTGTCGAGCGACGTCGTGACGAACGTGCCGGTCGCCGCACCGAGCAGCACGGCGAAGCCGATGCTCGACTGGATCCAACTGGAGTAATACGCGCGCTTCTCCGGCGGCGCGTATTCGGTGAGGAACGCGGTGGCGCCGCCCATCTCGCCGCCGGCCGAGAAGCCTTGCAGCAGCCGCGCGACGACGATCATGAGCGGCGCGGCGATGCCGGCCTGTTCGTAGGTCGGCGCGATGCCGATCAGCGCGGTGCCGGCGGCCATCAGCAGGATCGTGAGCGACAGCGCGGCCTTGCGTCCGACCTTGTCGGCATAGACGCCGAGCACGATGCCGCCCACCGGCCGCATGAAGAAGCCCACGCCGAACGTCGCGACGGTGAGCAGCACGGATGTCAGTTCGTTGCCGGTCGGGAAGAACAGCTTCGCGATGATCACCGCGAAGAAACTGTAGACGGTGAAGTCGAACCATTCGAGGCCGTTGCCGATCACGGTCGCGACGATGGCGCGGCGGCGCTGTTGCACCGCCGCATCGACGGAAGGCGCGGCGCGCGGGGAAAGCGTTCCTTGCATGGTCTCTTCCTTGGTCAGAAGACGGGACGGCTGCCCCGCGTGAATCCCATGCTAAGGACAGCCGGATTTTTTTCTGAAACGAAAGATTCGCATGCCTGCATGCGCTGCACGCATGCGTCGCGCTCGGGGCATTCAGGGCGCGGTCTGCTGCTCTGCCTGTTCGAACAGCCAGCGGGTGAACAGGCGGGCGGCCTGGTTCTGCGCGCGGTCGTTCGGCGAGATCACGTAGTAGCCGCCGCCGTGGCTCGCGGACGCTTCCGTCACGCGCACGAGCAGGCCGGCTTCGATGCACGCGTCGATCATGTAGCGCCAGCCGAGCGACACGCCCTGGCCGAGAATCGTCATCTGCACGATTTGTGGATAGGAGTTGATCGTGATGTCCTGCGGCTGCGCTTTCTGCCGGTCGACGTCGTTCATGTCGAACCATTCGGACCACGACATCCATTGGCGCTGGCCGTCTTCGAGGCGCAGCAGCGTTTCGTTCGCGAGATCGGCCGCGTCGAGCGTGCGGCCGGCCAGATAGCCGGGCGCGCAGACGGGGAACACTTCTTCGTCGAACAGCCGGCGCGCGGTGTATTCGGCCGGCGCCTGCTGACGCACGTAGTAGACGCCGACGTCGAATTCCGCGGGCGACATCGATGCAAGACCATCGCGCACGATCAGGCGCAGCTTGATGCTTGGATACGTGGCGCGAAAGTTCGGTAGCCGCGGCGTGAGCCACAGCAGCGCGACGCCGGACGAGCACGCGATCGTCAGTTCGAGATCGCCGTACGGTTTCATTACGTCGTGCGTGGCTTGCGCGCATTGCGTGAGCAGATGGTGGACTTGTGCCGCGTATTGCTCGCCGGCGATCGTGAGCCGCAGCGAACGGTGTTCGCGAACGAACAGCGAGCGGCCGAGAAATTCCTCGAGCTGCTGGATCTGGCGGCTGATCGCGCTTTGGGTCAGGTGCAGTTCGGTGGCGGCTTTCGTGAAACTCGCGTGCCGCACGGCGGCTTCGAACGCGATCAGGCACTGAAGAGGCGGCAGAGGCGTGATGCGCATGGCGGACAGGGAATCGGGGGCGCTATCGACATGATACGGGCGAATCGAACGGAAATGACCCGGCGGGAAGGGCGTTGCCGATCAGCCTGTTCGTGCGGAGATCGGGTACGACGCGCGAGCGGCCAGGCAACGCGCGCAGCCAGTTAGGGCCGCATCGCTTCGCCGAAAAGTGGATCGCGAGGTAAAACAGTTACAAGTTAGCGGTTGACGCGCACCTGCCCGGCGGTTAGTGTATGCGTCGAAGTCCAAGAAGTCCGATTGCTGTTCATCAATTGCTCGCTCCTCCAAGCGGTATTCGTTGTCCTCTCCCTCCTTGACGCTTCACGCGCTCTTCAACAGAGCAAATCTCTCTATTTTTTTATCAAGGAATCTTCATGGATACCGGTATCGTCAAGTGGTTCAACGACAGCAAAGGCTTTGGCTTCATCACGCCGGACAACGGCGGTGACGACCTCTTCGCTCACTTCTCGGAAATTCGTGCCGACGGCTTCAAGACGCTGGCTGAAAACCAGAAGGTGAGCTTCGAGACGAAGCAAGGCCCGAAGGGTCTGCAAGCGGCCAACATCAAGCCGCTGTAAAGTTTGAAGGGCCCGGCCTCCCATAATGGGCGCCGGGTCGCAGCGACATCCTCACGGAGCCTGGTCTCCTAAAGTTGGCGCGATTGTTCCTGGCTGCCGCTGTTAAGTCGGCAGCTGGCCAAGCGCCACACGTCTCGTTGCACTTCATTCCCCCCTCCGGCCGCAACGCCTGATTTTCGCTTTCCGACTGCTTTTCAGATTCAGCTCGCAATGGCTTTGAATCGGCGTATCCGTGCGCATTTCGCACGGCACGCGCGCAGTCGTTCATTATTAAAATTAAAAATGCAAACCAAACACAATCATCAATACAACGGCTATGCCGTCCAGCCCTCGGCGCATCGTTTGCCCGACGGCAGTTTTTCCGCCAACCTGCTGCTCGAGCGCGTCGATGGCGCGTCTGCCGAAGGCCGCTACCAGTTCTATTCGCTCGATTACTTCCCGAGCGAAGCGCAAGCGCTGCGGCACTCGGCACGCTGGGCGCGCCGCTGGGTCGACACGCGCGGTTAAAGGCAACGCGGTAGTGCCGAATACTCAACGCATATAGAGTCCTCCGGGCGCGCACGACAACGCGCGCCCGAACCTCGCGTGCGGCCGGTTCTTGCGCGACGACCTGAGCGGCCAGGGCGGACCGAACGGTGCTGCCAACCTCCGCATTTGTGCGAAGATTGCCGATATCCCAAATATGCGAGACCGCCGTGACCCAATCGACCGCCGAGGGCACCCCGGAAGCAACCGCCCACTCACCCTGGATGCCTGTCGCGCTGGCCGAACTCGGTATCCGCCGCCACCCGCCGGGCAGCATCAACCCGCGTATCGTCGAATACAACAACCAGACGAACCTGGTCGGCTACGACGACAAGATTTCCTGGTGCTCGTCCTTCGTCAACTGGTGCATGACCCACGCCGGGTTCCGCGGCACCGGCTCCGCGCTCGCACGCTCATGGCTCGAATGGGGCCGGCCGCTGGAGCGCCCGGTCTACGGCTGCATCGCGATCCTGACACGCGACGATCCGACGAGCTGGAAAGGGCACGTCGGTTTCTACCTGCGTCACGACGCCGAGCATGTTCACCTGTTCGGCGGCAACCAGCTGGAAGAAGTGCGCGAACTCGCGTACCCGTTGCATGAAGTGATCGGCTACCGCTGGCCGGCCGCTGCCAATCTGCCGCACACCGCATTGACCCACCCGGAGCCCGTCGGCGCGCCAACCCGCCGTCGCCGGCCTCCGCACCCACAAGGAGCCAGCAGTGCAAACCGGTAATCTCCGTCTCTACGCGGATGCGCAATACACGAGCCCTTATGCGATGTCGGTTTTCGTCGCGCTCGAGGAAAAAGCGCTGCCGTACGAACTGGTGACCGTCGATCTCGGCAACCGTGCGCATTTCGCGCCGGACTATGCGGCGACGTCGCTGACGCAACGCGTGCCGACGCTCGTGCACGACGATTTCGCGCTGTCGGAATCGTCGGCGATCACCGAGTATCTCGACGAGACTTTCCCGGGCACGCGGCTCTATCCGGCCGAGCCGCGCCAGCGCGCGCGGGCGCGCCAGGTGCAGGCATGGCTGCGCAGCGACCTGATGCCGATCCGCACGGAACGGTCGACCGAAGTGCTGTTCTACGGCCCGTCGAGCGAGCCGCTGTCGAGTCTCGCGCAGGCCGCCGCGCAGAAGCTGTTCGCGGCTGCCGACAAACTGCTCGCGCCGGGCGCGGCGAACCTGTTCGGCGAGTGGAGCATCGCGGATGTCGATCTGGCGGTGATGCTGAACCGTCTGGTGCTGAATGACGATCCGGTGCCGCAGCGTCTTGCCGACTATGCGCGTGCGCAGTGGGAGCGGGCGTCGGTGCAGCGCTGGGTGAAGCTGAAGCGACCGGCGCTGTAATTCGCCGAGGCAAGCGGCATGTCGGCGGCGCGGCAAACGACGCAGCCCGACGGCACGCCGTACGCGCCGAAAATCGGCATGCCGGATTGAGTCGGCTTCCCCCTTTCACAAACGAATCCGCCCGAACCGCCATGAGCTATCTTCCCCAACTCGCCGCAGTCGGCGGCGTGATGTTGCTGGCGTGCGTCAGCCCCGGCCCCGACCTGATCGCTGTTTCGTCCCATGCGCTCGGCAATCGCCGTGCGGGCCTGCTGGCCGCGTTGGGTATCGCGTCGTCGCATGCGGTCTGGGCGGCGATGGCGATTTTCGGGCTCGGGCTGATCGTCGCGAAGCTTGCGTGGCTGTACGAGGCGATCCGCATCGCTGGTGCCGCGTACCTGATTTACCTCGGTATCAAGACGCTGTCGGGCCTGCGACAGTCGGCGCAACAGGCCGAATCCGCGAGCCAGCCGGTTGTTCGAGGCGGCGTGCATGCGTACCGGAAAGGGCTGCTGGTCGGGTTGACCAATCCAAAGGGTGCAGCGTTTTTCGGCAGTTTGTTCGTCACGCTGTTGCCCGCACACGCACCGGCGTGGGTGCATGGCACGACGCTGGCGGTTGTCGTCGCTGTCTCGCTGACGTGGTTTTGCACGGTCGCCGTGCTGTTCTCGACGAACCGCGTGCAGATCGGCTACGCGAAACTGCGCAAGCCGATCGACGCGGTGATGGGGACGATCCTGCTGGGGCTCGGCGCGAAGCTGGCGCTGGATCGGTAACGCAGCGAGAACCTGTCCGCATTTTTGTGGGCGAGGCCGGCCTCGACGACGCGCCGCAGCAGGTCTGCGCGCGCGTCGAACCATTGGTGTTGCTTGGCAACGCGATCGACGATCGCTCGATCCACGCCGAGTGCCTTGCCCGCTTCGTGCACGGCGCTACGTGGCCGATAAATCATCCGTCCTTCGACAAACGGCAACGTGCGCAACAAGCGGGCCAGATAGAACACGTTCTGGCCGAGGCCGTTTGCCCAGACGTTCAGGCCGGCATGCGTGAAAACCGAATTCCGATTCGCATGATTGTTCACCCGAGAGCGTATGCGTCGCTTACCACTGGTAGGCTGCGCCAGCACCGTACGTATTTCCGCCCGCACCGTTGATCGCCACCCCTCCCTTGACCTTCAGGTTGTTCGTGATTCGAGCGGTAAAGCCAAGGGCCACTGCCTGATATCCCTGGAAGCCGGCGGTACCTATGCCGAACGAGAGTGTCTTCCCGGGATCGACTTCAGGAATCATCGTCAGCGCGGCGGCACTGGCAATTCCGGAATAGGCCATCCTTGCCACCTGATTCACGTTCGACTGCACGGCGCCCAATTGCGACATGTTGACTGCGTCCGTCGGGTTCATCCCGGGCGCCAGATTCGTGATCCTGCGCTCGTTGCCAGGCGAGCCCACCGACACCGTGTTCGATTCGGTCGCGATTGAGCCCGCGCCGAGCGCGACCGAATTCTCCGCTGTTGCTATCGCTCCCGCGCCGAGCGCAACGGAGTTCGTCCCCGAGGCGAGCGCGTTGGTGCCCGCTGCCGTGGCGGAGCCGTTGACGACCTGTGCTGCGGCGCCTGTCGCGACCGGATTTGCCGACATGCCCTGATCTGCTTGCGCGGCAACGACTGCCTTCGTGCTGGTCGAGAGCGAGGTCGAGCTGGTAGACAGCGAAGCCGTCCCCGTCGATGGGGTGCTTTGCGCAGTACTGGCACTTGTCGAGGTCGATGTCGAGAGCGCGGTAGCCGTAGGCGTGCTCGTGGTCTGCACCGCGGCTTTGCCGGACCCCTGGGAGTTTATCTGCGTGGACAGGGAGGCCAATCCCGTCGACAGCGATGTCACCGCGGTATTCAACGTCGCCACCTTGCCGTTTGTCGTGTTCAAGCTGGTCGAGAGAGATGCAACGCCGGTGAAGAGCTGAACCACGCTGGTCGATGTGGAAAGGCTCAACGTCGACAGGCTGTTGTTGACCGCGTTCAGTTTGTTGAGCCAGGAGGCAATCGAGCCGGAATACGAGGTCGACAACGACGCCAGATTGCTGTTCGTCGTGTTCAGGCTCGTGGAGAGTGAGGTCACGCCGTTCGCCGCCGCGCTGATTCCGGTCGATGCCGATGTCGACAGGCTCGATACGTTGTTGTTGGTCGTGTTCAGACTCGTTGATAGTGAGTTGACCCTGCCGGTCGTCGTGTTCAAGCTCGTGGAAAGCGAGCCGACCGTGCTGTTCGTCGTGTTCAGGCCAGTCGACAGCGAGCTTACGCCGCTTTGCGCCGTGCTGATGCCGGCCGCGGTCGAGGTCGACAGGCTTGCCACTTTGCTGTTGGTCGCGATCAGACTTGTCGACAGCGAGGTCACACCGCTTTGTGCCGTGCTGATGCCGGCCGCGGCCGAAGTCGACAGGCTTGACACGTTGCTGTTGGTGGTGTTCAGGCCGGTCGACAAGGAGGTCACGCCGCTTTGCGCCGTGCTGATGCCGGCCGCGGCCGACGTCGACAGGCTCGCCACGTTGCTGTTGGTGGTGTTCAGGCCCGTCGACAGGGATGTCACACCGCTTTGCGCCGTGCTGATGCCGGCTGCGGTCGATGTCGAAAGACTTGCCACGTTGCTGTTCGTCGTATTCACGCTGGTCGACAGAGAGGTCACGCCGCTTTGCGCCGTGCTGATGCCGGCCGCGGCCGACGTCGACAGGCTCGCCACGTTGCTGTTGGTCGTGTTCAGGCCCGTCGACAGGGAGGTCACACCGCTTTGTGCCGTGCTGATACCGACCGCGGCCGACGTCGACAGGCTCGCCACGTTGCTGTTGGTAATGTTCAGGCCCGTCGACAGCGAGCTGACGTTGCCGTTGGTCGAATTCAAGCTGGTCGACAGCGATCCCACGTCGGTCGATTCCTGCGTCGACAGTGCACTGAGGGTGCTGTTGGTCGTGTTCAGGCTCGTCGACAGCGAGGTCACGCCACTTTGCGCCGTGCTGATGCCGGCCGCGGCCGAGGTCGACAGGCTCGTCACGTTACTGTTCGTGGTGTTCAGGCCCGTCGACAACGAGCTGACGTTGCCGTTGGTCGCATTCAAGCTGGTCGACAACGATCCGACGTCGGTCGATTCCTGGGTCGACAGTGCACCGAGGGTGCTGTTGGTCGTAGTCAGGCTCGTCGACAGGGAGGTCACACCGCTTTGTGTCGCGCTGATGCCAGCCGCAGCCGAAGTCGACAGGCTCGTCACGTTGCTGTTCGTCGCATTCACGCTGGTTGACAACGATCCGACGTCGGTCGACTCCTGCGTCGACAGTGCACCGAGGGTACTGTTGGTCGTGGTCAGGCTGGTCGACAGGGAGGTCACACCGCTTTGCGCCGTGCTGATACCGGCCGCTGCCGAAGTCGACAGACTCGCCACGTTGCTGTTCGTCGTATTCACGCTGGTCGACAACGATCCGACGTCGGTCGATTCCTGGGTCGACAGTGCACCGAGGGTGCTGTTGGTCGTGGTCAGGCTGGTCGACAGCGAGCTCACACCGCTTTGTGCCGCGCTGATGCCGGCCGCGGCCGAGGTCGACAGGCTCGCCACGTTACTGTTGGT
>NZ_QTQI01000027.1 GCF_003853705.1 Burkholderia sp. Bp8992
GCCAAGGGCGCGCAGATCGACCTCGGCCAGGGCGGGACACTCGCTGCCAAGGGCAACGTGACGCTCGGTGCGGCGAGTGCGACATCGACGGTGAACAGCAACAGTTCGGGTAGTGACAGTCACGGCAGCTACGCGGAGACACTGCACACGTCCGATCAGGCGCTCACAGGCACGACGCTCAGGGGCGGCGATACGGTGAATATCGTGTCGGGCAAGGACATTACGCTCTCCGGCAGCGCGATCACCCTCGACAAAGGCAACGCGAACCTGCTGGCGGCTGGCGACGTGAACGTCGGCGCGGCAACCGAGACGCATGAGCTGAATTCGCACGAAACGCATAGCCACAGCAATGTCGTGAGCGGCGTGAAGGTTGCGAGCGGGATCGACCAGACGATGACGCTCAATCGCGGCAGTCTGGTGTCGGCGGACGGCGTGAACATCGTCGGCGGAAAGGACGTCAATGTTCAGGGCAGCACCATTGTCGGAACGAACGACGTGACGCTCACGGCAGCGCGTAACGTAACTGTCACGACGTCGCAGGACACCCTGCAGTCGTCGAGCTACTACAAGAAGAAGGAATCCGGGCTGATGTCGGGCGGGGGGCTGTCTGTGTCAGTGGGCAGCAGTTCGCTGAAGACGACCAGTCAGACAACCGAGGTGTCGAACAACAGCAGCGCGATCGGTTCGCTGAAGGGCAACCTCAGCATCACGGCTGGAAACGACCTGCACGTGACGGGCAGCGACCTGATCGCCGCGAAGAATCTCAGCGGGACAGGCGCGAACGTGACGATTGACGCGGCGCAGGACAAGAACCACCGCAGTGAAACGCAGGAAGTCTCCAAGAGCGGCCTGACGCTAGCGCTGAAGGCGCCGGTGATCGACGCGGTATCGAACGCTGTGGGTCAATCGCGTGCGTCCGGCAATAGCCAGGATGGTCGCGCGGCAGCGTTGCATGGGATGGCGGCAGCCAGCGCGGCGTGGGATGCGAATATGGCCGCAGGCGATGTGGTCCGGGTGCTGGGGGCTGGCGAGACGCCGCAGTTCAAGGTCGAAGTCAGCGTCGGCAGCAGTCACAGCAAGAGCGCATTTTCCGAAGACAGCGTGACGAGTCGCGGCTCGAACGTGAACGCGGGGGGAACGGTCGCGTTTGCGGCAACCGGCACCGGTCAGGCTGGCAGTGGCAATGTGACGATCGCCGGTTCGAACGTGAACGCAAACGACGTGATCCTGGCGGCGAAGAATCAGGTCAGTATCATCAATACGACGGATACGGATTCGACGCGCAGCACGAATGAATCGAAGAGCGCGAGCGTGGGCGTGTCGGTCGGCACGGGCGGGCTCGGTGTTTCCGCGGCGATGTCGAAGGCCAATGGTGACGGCAACAGCGATCTGGCTACGCAGAACAATAGCCATGTAACCGCAGCAAACAATGTGACGATCATCTCGGGCGGCGATACGAACATCATCGGCTCGAACGTGAAGGGTAATCAGGTCAACGCCGATGTGGGCGGGAATCTGAACATCGTCAGCGTGCAGGATACGTTGTCGAGCGCGGCGCATCAGTCGAGTTCGGGCGGTGGCTTCAGCGTCAGTCAGGGCGGCGCCAGCGGGAGCTTCAGCCAAAGCAAGGGCAACGCTTCGGGCAGCTATGCGGGCGTCAATGAACAGGCCGGGATTCACGCAGGCGATGGCGGTTTCAATATCAACGTCACCGGCAATACCGATCTGAAGGGTGGGCTGATCGCGAGCGACGCGGATGCGTCGAAGAATTCCCTGACGACGGGCTCGCTGTCGTTCTCGGACGTTCAGAACCAGTCGCATTACGATGCGAGCTCGAGCGGCTTCAGTGCGGGTGCGACGACCGGCGACGGCGGGATGAATTACAGCACGCACGGCAGCACGTCGGGTAAGAATGCCGGTGGCGCCGCGCCCATGCTTGGTCAGAACGACAGCGGCAGTGATAGCGCGATGACGAAGAGCGGCGTGAGTGCGGGGACCGTTACGATTACAGATTCGGCAAATCAGAAGCAGGACGTGGCGAGTTTGAACCGCGATACGACGAACACGAATGGTACGGTTGCCAAACTTCCGGACATGCAGAACCTGCTGACCAATCAGTCGGACATGATGGCTGCGGCGAGCGCGGCCGGCGAAGCGGTGTCGCGCCGGATCGGGGACTATGCCGACGAGATGAAGCGGCAAGCCGAGAAGAATGGTGACCAGGCCGGTGTCGACGCATGGAAGGAGGGCGGAGCGAACCGCGCACTGATGCAAGGCGCAGGCGCGGCGTTGGTGACTGGACTGGCAGGCGGCAGCGCGGTCGGTGGCGCAGCCGGTGCCGCGATTGCATCGATCGCCTCCGGCAAGCTGAACGAGCTCAGCAGCGCGATCGCAGGCAGCGATCCGACCGGGAACGCGAATATGAATCAGGCGCTGGGCAACATTGTGGCCAATGCGCTTGCGACGGGGGCTGGTGGTGTCGTGGGCGGTGAATCGGGGGCGTTCTCTGGATACAACGTGGATCGGTTCAACCGGCAGTTGCATCCGGAGGAGAAGCAAGCGATCAAGACTCTAGCCAATGGGAATGCAGACAAAGAACATCGTCTAGAAGCGGCGGGTTGTGCGTTGGTGCATTGCGCCGCGGAATATGCGCCGGGTACGGCTGACTACACAAAGTATTCAGCATTGGAGCAGGAAGGCGCCGGTTATACGGCCGAACAGGCTCAACTAAAGAATTACAACGGGACGTACTTCGCGACTACTAGCTACGGCGGCATGGTGAAGCAGACGCCGGATGGCAGTTTGTTTCAGTACAGTGTGACTGATATCCAGGCGGACCAGAAGTCGTGGGCGTCAGGAATGGCGGCCCAGCGGCCAGGAACTGTTGACTACGTGAGCATTCAATACGGTGCAGGAATTGGCGGTGCATTGACCATCAATACACATAATGGAAACCTTTACTATGGTGCATCTATCGCTGCCTCTCGTTCGGCAGGCGGAGCGATTACAGCGGGAGTTATTGCGGATAATGTTGGTCAGTCCTCAGTCGACAAAGGGAAACTGACAGATGCATTTCTCTCTGGGCAATCGGCAGGCGCAAGTGGATGTGCCTTTGGGGCGTGTGTAGGTGTCAACCATGCTATCGGTGGGGCGACTGCGTTCGAGTTCGGGGTTGGCTTTGGTGGTTTTACCAAAGCTCCAAATGTCAATGGAAATGCCACAGGCGGTTATTCTGGCCAGATCACCAATCCATTCGGGAAGTAATCAAGCGAGAACATGAAGAAAATTTCGACAAAGAAAATTCTTGTTTTTTCCTTGTGGATAATTTTGGCGACCTGGGTTATTTTACGGAATCCGACTAGCTCCACTACAAAAGAGAGGTTGGATGTTGCGGTTAAAGATCTGGATTATTTATTCAAGAATTCAGTAATTTTGTCTCGCCATGAGACCGCAAAATCGGGTGCGGCTCTTGCTATGTACGATGTGGATGCATCAACTCTCGATGATAAAAAAGCAGGCATACTCAAAGATTCTCTGAAAGAAAGGGGATGGGTGTTTGTGGGCGAGGATGACCGCGCATACGTTATGTGTAAGAGCGGAATGAAATTTTCTATTTCTAGATCGCCGGATAAAGAAGTTACGAACGAATTTGAAAGGCGCGCGTTTTCGGTAAGTATGGAGTTCAATGCGGGAACCGAGGATTTCTGTCGTCGGAGAACACGCTGACCGGTTCAATCGTCGGTTGCATTCAGAGGAATAGACGCTCGCGAAACAGTTAGCCGAGAAGAGCAAGGGTAAATCGGGATTTGATTTCAACCGGCAACTGCATCCGGATGAACGGCAGTGGGGGAGGGATTGAATGTCGCAACTATTCCAGGGTTTGTGATCCGGGGAGTCGGGCTTGCGCTAAGTCAAACGGCTGGCAGAGCAGCGCAGGCAGTCGTGAAGTCTGGTGAACCTTATAAGCAATAAGGAGTGAGAATGTCGCTTGAATCCATAAGTAGCCTTATAGGAGGATTATTTGGCCCAGTTTTCGGAAGGATTCTCGGGAAATTTCGTCTCTGGAAGGTTTTTTTGCGTCAATGTTGCTTATATATCTAGGACTATTTGCGGCGGGGATTGTGGTGGTTGGCTTCAAGGCTACAGTATCTAGATTTGGTGAGTTCCTTACACCTTTCGCGCTGCTTGTATTTGTGGGCTTGTCTGCCACTGTCACTCTCGTTGCATTTTTAGGGCATACCGCACAAAAAAACCGAGAGAACTGACCGACCTGCACTCCTATTGGTAAGGGACTGCCATGTCGGAGCAGGATGTGGCCAGCTTGAATCGCGATACGACGAACACGAACGGAACGGTCGCGAAACTTCCGGACATGCAGAACCTGCTGGCCAACCAGTCGGACATGATGGCTGCGGCCAGCGCGGCCGGCGAAGCGGTGTCGCGCCGGATCGGGGACTATGCCGACGAGATGAAACGGCAGGCCGAGAAGAATGGTGACCAGGCAGGTGTTGACGCGTGGAAGGAAGGCGGAGCGAACCGCGCACTGATGCAAGGTGCTGGGGCGGCGCTGGTGACGGGATTGGCGGGCGGCAATGCGGTCGGTGGCGCAGCCGGTGCGGCGATTGCGTCGATCGCGTCGGGCAAGCTGAACGAACTGAGCAGCGCGATCGCCGGCAGCGATCCGACCGGCAACGCCAATATGAATCAGGCGCTGGGCAACATCGTGGCGAACGCACTTGCGACGGGGGCTGGTGCGGCTGTGGGTGGCGAGTCCGGGGCGTTCTCGGGGTACAACGTCGATCGGTTCAACCGGCAGCTGCACGAGGACAGCAAGGCGAAGGAACTGACTCTGGCGAAGAAGCTGGCGACGGAGAGCGGCGGTAAGTACACGGCAGAGCAAATCGTGGACCAGATGGCACAGATGAATCTGGTAACGTCGAATGGCGGGATGCTGCCGGGTAATGTACAGGTGGCGTCGGGCGACAAGCCGCAAGACGGGACGGAATGGACGCAGTACGGCGTGAACAGGGCCGGGCAAACGGTGTGGACCCAATCGCTCGGCCCGGGGGATCCAGATTTGCAGGCGTATATTGCGAAGGGAGCGCAGGGCAGCGGATTCTCCTATCAAGCGACGACGACGGGCTCGAATCCGGGATTGGTGAGGGCACCAGACTTTGTGAATTTCCAAGTCGACTACTTTGTGGGAAGTGTGTGGGGAACGTTTACGCGAGATGGGAATTCGTTTTTCGGCGGTGGATTGAATATGGGCTTGCCAAACCCGGTAGGTGCGGGCGCGAGCATATCGGTTGGCTATCTGAATACGAATACGGTCAGACCGGGACAGACAAATAATTTTGCTGGCGGATACGCAGGCGGCGGATCCGCACTTTATGGTGGTATGGGGGGCGGCATCATGGTGTCGCCTGGAAACGGTACGGCAACTGTTGTAGGCTTTGGTGCAGGTGTAAACGTGGGGAAGACAAACAACCCTGCTTCAGTTGGCTGGGGCTTCTCCGTTGATCAAGGGAAAACTGGGATTAGGTGGTAGCCATGGGACCGTCAATTACATCTGTTCCGAAAACGCGGATACAGAAAATCATCTGGTGGTGCTTTTTCACTGCGATTATGGGCTTCATCGTTTACGTGATACTGAAAAATATCTTCTTTAGCTAAGATATTTCTTGGAAAGCAGGATGGTCGGATGACGAGCAGTCGGCGGTGGTAAAAATCCAGAGCAACGGGCCAAGATGACGCACAAGCATAATCCTGCTGCTTGGATCAGTATGGGTGTCACCCATGCATTTTTTTGCCGGACTTTTTGAATGATCAGTGTGCTGACAGCGTTAATAAGCAGTCGCATCCTTGACGAATACGCGTGATCCGGTTGTAGTCCACGCCCCCATATCTAGAAGAAGATGAAAATCATTCGCCGAGGGAATTCGGCCGCCGCAGCACTGCTGTTTATCGCGACGAGCGTGTCGGCGCAGGAAGCGCCGCGCCTGACCGTTCCGGGCAACTATCAGCAATCCCGACAGCAAGAAGAGGCACGTGAGCGCGAGCGGACCGTCACCGCGCCCGGGGTGCGATCGAACGTGACGGCCAGCGCAGGGTATCCAGCGCTGCCGTCCGAAACGCCGTGCTTTCGCATTGACCGTTTCGCACTCGACGTACCCGATGCGCTGCCTGCATCCCTGAAATCGCAAGAAGCGTCGGCGTTGCCGATGGATCGTTTCGCCTTCGCGCGCGAATGGCTCGAGCACTACACCGGCCAGTGCGTCGGCAAACAGGGGCTCGACGTGCTCGTCAAGGGCCTGTCGCAAGCGATCCTGGCGCGTGGGTACATCACGACGCGCGTGCTGCTGCCCGAACAGGATCTGTCGACCGGCACCCTCAAGTTTTCGCTGATCCCCGGCGTGATCCGCCACGTGCGCTTCGCCGACGAAAAGCTTCGCGGCACATGGAAAACTGCCTTCCCGACGCGCGACGGCGAGCTGCTGAACCTGCGCGATCTCGAACAGGGCCTCGAGCAGATGAAACGCGTCTCGAGCCAGGACGTGTCGATGCAGATCGTTCCCGCCGATGTGTCGGGCGAGAGCGACGTCGTGCTCGACGTGAAGCGCGGCAAGCCGTGGACGGTCGTCGCGTCGATCGACAACTCGGGCACGCGCGCGACAGGCCGCCTGCAGGGCAACATGTCACTCGGCATCGACAACCCGCTCGGTCTGAACGACATCTTCAACATCGGCGTGAGCCAGGATCTCGAGTTCGGCGACAAGCGGCTCGGTTCGCACGGATGGAACGGCTTCTATTCGATTCCGTGGGGCTACTGGACCGCGACGCTCTCCGCATACACGAGCACGTACTACCAGCAGATCGCCGGCGTGAACCAGACGTTCATCGCGAGCGGCAATTCGAAGACGGTCGACCTCAAGCTGAACCGCGTGCTATCGCGCAGCCAGAACGACGTGTTCGGTGCGCAGTTCCGGCTGTCGCGCCGCTTCGGCCAGAGCTTCATCGAAGACACCGAAATTCCGCAGCAGCGCCGCAACAATACGTTCGTCGAGTTCGGCCTGACCGATCGGCACTACTTTGGCAACGCGCAGTTCGATGGCACGCTCGCGTATCGGCAGGGCATCGGCGCATTCGGCGCGCAGGACGATATGCTGGCGGCCGACGGCGGCCCGACCTACCGCTACAAGATGGCGGTACTCGATGCGAACCTGTCGGTGCCGTTCGCGGTCGCGCAGCAGCCGCTTCGGTACGTCACGACGTTCCACGGCCAGTACACAGGTAACGCGCTCTATTACATCGACGACCTGACGATCGGCAGCCGCTATACGGTACGCGGCTTTGACGGCGAAACGATGCTGGCGGCTTCTCGCGGTTTCTACTGGCGCAACGAATTGCAGGCGCCGATCGGACAGACGGGGATGGCGGTCTACGCGGGCCTCGACTACGGTCGAGTGTGGGGCCCGCAGCCGGTCACGCTGGTTGGCACGCAACTGGCAGGTGCCGTGATCGGCTTGAAGGGCAGCGTCGCGACTCGATTGGGCGCCTACGGTTACGACCTGTTCGCCGGTACGCCGGTGTACAAGCCGTCCGGCTTTCCGACGAACCGAGTCACGCTCGGGTTCCAGCTGACGGCCCAGTTTTGATGAATACGCGATCGAGCGGCCCGGCACTTCACGGATTCAACAATGCTGACGAGTACCGGGTATCGATGGTGTTTCTGATCGCGCAGATCGCGACAGTCTTGTTCGCGAACAGTTGGCCGACTATCGATGTTCGAATGCCAGGCTTGCCAGTACTACTTCAGATGGCCGATCGATAGAGTGCTGGATCGGCGTCAAGTTTTGGCGTACGACGGGCGGCATCGCGCCGCCCGCGCCTCACACATACAGATAGCGCACCAGGTGAAAGAACACCGGCGCGGCGAAGCAGATGGAGTCGACGCGGTCGAGCATCCCGCCGTGGCCCGCGATCATCGAGCCCCAGTCCTTCGTGCCGAGCGAGCGCTTGACGGCCGACAGCACGAGGCCGCCGACGAAGCCCGCGATCACGATCGCGAGCGAGATGCCGAACGCCGACCAGAAGCTGAACGGCGTCACGCGATACAGCGATGCGCCGCACAACGTGGCCAGCAAACCGCCGCCGATGAAACCCTCGATCGTCTTCGACGGCGACAGCTGCGGCGCGATCTTGCGCTTCCCGAACAGCTTGCCGACGACATACTGCAGCACATCGCTGATCTGCACGACGAACAGGAAGAAGAACAGCAGCAGCGCGTTCTGCCCCGCGTAGCGCGGAATGTCGAGGATCAGCACGGCCGGCGCATGGCTCAGGCCGTACACGCACACCATCAGCGCCCAGTTGATCTTCGCGTTGCGGCTCAGGAATTCGCGCGTGTCCTGCGTGAGCGCGGAGACGAGCGACATCGCGAAGAACAGGTGCACGGGCACGAAGATCGAATACATCCCGTACCAGTTGATCCCGAGCAGCAGGTACTGCACGGGGATCGCGATGAAGAACGCGATGAACAGCGTCGTATGGTCGCTCGCGGTGGTCGGCGTGAGCGTGATGAATTCGCGCAGCGTCAGGTACGACAGCAGCGCGAACACGAGATACGTGACGTTGTTGCCGAGGCCGATCGCGATGGCCATGATCGCGATCATCGCCCACCACGCGCGGATGCGCTGGTTCAGGTTGACGATGGTCGCGCTCTGGCCGCCGCTGCGCGCGCCGAGGATCGCGCCGATCACGGTCGCGACGACGAGCACGCCCGTGACGCCCGCGACCAGTTCCCAGAAGATTGTTCGCATGGTTGAAATCCGGAAAGGGAGAAGGGGGGCCGCGCTCAGCCGGCGGGCCGCTGCGGCGGCGCGAGCGCGACGACCGCGTCGCGCATGCGGGCGAGGAACGTCGGCTTGTCTTCCTGGGCGCCGAGCGCCTCGTTCGCGCCGAAATGCACCTTGCAGATCAGCGGCACGGGCCAGATCGCGCCCTTGGGCATGATGCGCTGCAGGTTCTCGAGGTAGACGGGCGCGAGCGCGACGTCAGGGAACTCGGTCGCGAGATGGAACAGCCCGCTCTTGAACGGCTGCGGCAGCACGTCGGCGCCGCGCGTGCCTTCCGGGAAGATGATGATCGAGTGGCCCTGCTTGAGCGCGTCGCGCACCGGGTCGAGCGGGTCGCCTCCGGATTCGCGATGACGGTCGATCAGCACGACGTTCAGCAGCTTCTGCGCGATGTGACGCTTCAGGTCGCTGCTGTCCCAGTAGTCGCGCGCCGCGACCGGCCGCACGACCGCGCGCACGTTGCGCGGCAGCGCGGCGAGGATCGCGAGCGTGTCGATATGGCTCGTGTGGTTCGAGAAATAGATCTTCTGCGTCGGGGACGGCGGCGCCTGATGCCAGACCGGATACGCGCCGGCGACGAGCCGCACGATGGACAGCAGGAAGTCGCGCTGCCAGACGTTGAGAATGTTCATCGGCGCGGCGCCTCCTGCCTGCATGCGCGGCCCGCTGCGCACGCGCGGCGGGCGGAACCCCGGAATGCCGGCGCGGCAGGATGCGCGCCGGACGGCTCTTGTTTAAATTTTTTCAAATTCGTGGCTGCCTGTCGCAGGTCCGCGATAATCGGACGATTCGCCGTCACACGTTGTTGCGTCGCGGCGAATGCGCCGGTCGGCGGCGTGATAATCGGCTGTTGCACGAGTGCCCGTCTGCAGTTCGAATGGATCTCGCCGCGATCGGGCCAGCGGATTATCGCGAGTTTCCGTCAAAAACACCAGATTGGCGCCACGCGTGCGAGCCGGGGGGCGTGCTTGACGCATCGGGGCTGCTCGGCGACGATTAGGGCCGTCCATGGAAGGCCGACCAAGGCCGTTTCGCCGCCCGGGGCATGGCGGCGGGAAATGTATCCGACTGTGCCGCGCGAATAATACGAATACGAAACGATGAGCCTCTACGCACTCAAACCCAAATTCCAGAACCGCCTGCGCCCGTTCGCGAATTCGCTCGCCGAACGCGGCGTCACGGCCAACCAGGTCACGCTGTTCGCGGCCGGCGGCTCGATCGTCGTCGGCGCGCTCGCCGGGCTCGGCGTGTTCGCCCGCGCGCTGTTCCTGCTGATTCCGCTGTGGCTGTTCGCGCGGATGGCGCTCAACGCGATCGACGGGATGCTCGCGCGCGAACACAACCAGAAGAGCACGCTCGGCGCGTACCTGAACGAACTCGGCGACGTCGTATCCGATATCGCGCTGGTGCTGCCGTTTCTCGCGATTCCCGCGTTCGCCCCGGCGGACGTCTGGCTGTTCGCGCTGACGGCGGTGATCGTCGAATGCGCGGGGCTGATCGGCCCGCTGGTCGGCGTGAGCCGCCGCTACGACGGCCCGTTCGGCAAGAGCGACCGGGCGCTCGCCCTCGGCGCGTTCGCGCTGTGGATCGGGCTCGGGTTTCCGGTCGGCGGTGTCGCCGCATGGCTGTGGCGGCTGCTGATCGTGCTGTCGATCGTGACCGTGGTGCGGCGCGTGCAGGCCGGCATCGCGGAAAAGGGCGGTTGAAAAGGCAGTCAGCGTAGTTGCAGTACCGGGCGCCGGAGGGCGGCGCACCAAGATTCCAATAACGAAACGAGAGAAAACGCATGAGCGCACGCACGGCACGTGAGGCCGACTTCATCACGCACGACGGCGAAACGCTGTTCTATCGCCACTGGCCCGCGACGGGCCCGCATTGCCGCGGCGCCATCGTGCTGCTGCATCGCGGCCACGAACACTCGGCACGCGTCGCACATCTCGTCGATGAGCTCGACCTGCCCGATTTCGCCTTCTTCGCATGGGACGCGCGCGGCCACGGCCGTTCGCCCGGCGCGCGCGGCTACAGCCCGAGCGCGGCCGCGTCGGTGCGCGACCTGCAGACCTTCGTCGAACATATCCGCGACACGCACGGCATCGCGATCGAGGACATGGCCGTGATCGGCCAGAGCGTCGGCGCGGTGCTCGCGGCCACCTGGGCGCACGACTACGCGCCGCCGATCCGCGCGCTCGTCGTCGCGTCGCCGGCCTTCCACATCAAGCTCTACGTGCCGTTCGCGCGGCCGGGGCTGCGGCTGATGCACAAGCTGCGCGGGCTGTTCTACGTGAACAGCTACGTGAAGCCGAAATTCCTCACGCACGATCCCGAACGGATCGCGAGCTATGCGTCCGACCCGCTGATCACGCGGCCGATCGCGGTCAACATGCTGCTCGACCTGCACGACACCGCGCAGCGGATCGTCGCCGACGCGGCCGCGATCACCGTGCCGACGCTGCTGCTGATCTCGGGTGCCGACTGGGTCGTGCATCGCGGCCCGCAGGACCGCTTCTTCGAACGGCTCGGCTCGGCGCGCAAGCAGCGCATCGTGCTGCCGGGCTTCTATCACGACACGCTCGGCGAACGCGACCGCGCACAGGCGCTCGCGCCGCTGCGCGCGTTCGTGCTGCGCGAGTTCGATGCGCCGAGCCCGCGCGTGTCGCTCGCCGACGCCGACCGACGCGGCGCGTTCCACGACGAATACGCGGCGCTCGGCCGGCCGCCCGCGAACGTGTTCGCGCGGGCGTACTGGGCGCTCACGCGCGCCGGCCTGAAAGCCGGCGGCGCACTGTCGGACGGCATCGCGCTCGGGCTCCGGCTCGGCTTCGATTCGGGCTCGACGCTCGACTATGTGTACCGGAATCGTGCGCAGGGGCGGCTCGGCGTCGGCGCGCTCATCGACCGCACGTACCTCGATTCGCCGGGCTGGGTCGGCATCCGCCAGCGCAAGGTGCATCTGCAGGAACTGATCGGCGCGGCGATCGGCCGCCTGCGCAACCACGGCTCGCCGGTGCGGATCGTCGACATCGCGGCCGGCCACGGGCGCTACGTGCTCGACGCGATCGCGTCGGCCGCCGAGCGCGACGGCGCGGCGCCCGACGACATCACGCTGCGCGACTACAGCCCGCCGAACGTCGAGGCGGGGCGCGTGCTGATCGCCCAGCGCGGCCTCGAGCCGATCGCGCGCTTCGAGCGCGGCGACGCGTTCGACGAGACGTCGCTCGCGACGCTCGAGCCGCGTCCGACGCTCGCGATCGTGTCGGGCCTGTACGAACTGTTCGGCGAGAACGCGCTGATCGAACGCTCGCTGCGCGGGCTCGCGCAGGCCGTGCCGCCGGGCGGCTATCTCGTCTATACGGGGCAGCCGTGGCATCCGCAGCTCGAATTCATCGCACGCGCGCTGAACAATCACCGCGGTGAAGCGACCTGGGTGATGCGCCGCCGCTCGCAGGCCGAGATGGACGAACTTGTCGCGCGTGCGGGCTTCCGCAAGCTCGACCAGCGGATCGACGAAATGGGCATCTTCACGGTCAGCCTCGCGCAGCGGGTCGACGCGTCATGAGCGCGCTCGGCGGCGGCGCGGGCGCGCGTGGCGGGTTGGCCGAGCCGGCGGCCGGCGCGCGAGACGCATCGTTCGCGCTGCGCTTCGGCTGGCTCGCGGTGATGGGCGCGGTGTTCTTCTCGACGTACGGCTTTGCGAACTGGCTCGCGGCGCGCCGCGCGGCGGTGCCGACGTTCGCGTTCGGCTGGGAGCATGCGATCCCGTTCGTGCCGTGGACGATCGTGCCGTACTGGTCGATCGACCTGCTGTATGCGCTGTCGTTCTTCTTCTGGACGCGCCGCGCCGATTTGCTCGATCACGTGAAGCGGCTGCTGACCGTGCAACTGGTGTCGGTCGCATGCTTCATCGCGTGGCCGTTGCGCTTCGGGTTCGAGCGGCCCGACGCGGGCGGCGTGGCCGGCGCGCTGTTCACGCTGCTGATGGGCTTCGACAAGCCGTTCAACCAGGCACCGTCGCTGCACATCGGGCTGCTCGTCGTGCTGTGGGCCGTCTGTGCGCAGCACCTGCGCGGCACGTTCGCGCGCGCCGTGCTGCATCTGTGGTTCGCGGCGATCGGCGTGTCGGTGCTGACGACCTACCAGCATCACGCGATCGACGTGCCGACCGGCGCGGCCGTCGGCTGTCTCGCGCTGTTCCTGTTCCCGCTGCGCGATGCGGCGGGCCGGCTGCCGGGCGCCGATGCGTCACCGAACGCGGCCGGGCGCGCGCTCGCACGGCGCTATGCGATCGGCGCGGCGCTGGTGGCGTTGGCGGCACTGTGGTGCGTGCCGCGCGCGCCGGGCTGGGCGCTGGCGGCCGGGTGGGTCGCGCTGGCGCTCGCCTGTGTCGCGTGGGCCTACCGGCGCGGCGCGCCCGGTGCCTTCCAGAAGGATCCGCATGGGCGCCTTCCGGTATTCATCCGCTGGCTGCTCGCACCGACGATCGCCGGCGCGTTCGTCAATTCGCGGCTGTGGACGTTCCGCCAGCCGGCGCCGGTGCGGATCGACGAGCGCGTGTCGATCGGCCGCACGCCGACGACGCGCGATGTGCGTCGCCATGGCTTCACCGCGCTGGTCGACCTGACCGCCGAGATGCCGCGCTGGGCGGCGGCAGATGCATCGCTCGCGTATGCGGCCGTGCCGCAGCTCGACCTCGTCGCGCCGACGGCGGCACAGCTTTCGGAGGCCGTCGCGGCGCTCGAGCGCCTGCACGGGGAAGGGCGCGACGTGCTGGTCTGCTGCGCCCTCGGATACGGGCGCAGCGTGTTGTGCGCGGCCGCGTGGCTCGCGGCCCGACGCGGGCTGGGGGACGCGCGCGACGCGCTGGCCGCGGTGCGCGCGGTGCAGCCGCACGCGGTGTGGTCGGACGAAGGCGTGACCGTGCTGCAGCACTGGATCGATCGTCGCCACGCGGGAGGGGCGTGATGGGCGATCCGTCGGCGCCGTTCCGGATTGCCGCCGCGCGCGGCGCGCTCGATGCGGGCGCGTGGGCGATCGCGGCCGCCCTGGCCGCGGCCGGCGCGGGCTGGTGGATCGCCGCGGGCTGGGCGCCGGCGACGGTCGCCCGCGTGCTGCTGGCCGTCGTCAGCACGGGGTCGGGGATTGCGGCGCTGTGGTACGCGGTGCGCATCGAGATCGACCGCCGGCTGTTCGCGGCACTCGCGCGGGCGACAGCCGGCGATGCGTCGGTCGACGACGGGCTCGCGGCGCTCGACCGCGCACTCGCCGATCTCGGCTGGATCGATGCGGCCAAGGCCGGCCGCGCGCTCGACGCGCGCGTACGCGGCGCGGTCGGGCTGTGCCGGGCCGGCGTGCTGGTCGCGATCGTGCAGTGGCTCGTGGTCGGGCTCGCGATCGTGGCGCCGCAAATCGGCTAGCGTCGCACGTGACGCGGCAGGCGTTACGCGTAAGCCGTGCGCTGCGACCGCGTTCGCTTGGCCTCGTACATCGCCTGATCGGCATGCTCGATCAGCGCGGTCATGTCGGTGCCGTCTTCCGGCAACATGGCGATCCCGACGCTGACGCCCAGCCGCAACGCGCGCCCCTCGAATTCGAACGGTTCGCCGACCTGCCGCGCGAGCCGCGTGCTTTGCGCATGCGCGTCGTCGCGGGTGCCGATGTTCGGCAGGATCACCGCGAATTCGTCGCCGCCGACGCGCGCGACCGTATCCGAGCGCCGCACCGCCCCCTGCATCCGCGTGGCGATCTCGCGCAGTGCGGCGTCGCCCGCGCGGTGGCCGAACCCGTCGTTGATCGGCTTCAGCCCGTCCATGTCGATGTTGAGAATGCCGAGCCGGCCGTTCGCGCGCAGCGCCGTGTGCATCGACTGGCGCAGGCGGTCGTAGAACAGCGCGCGGTTCGGCAAGCCCGTGAGCGCGTCATGGGTGGCGCGCAGGTACAGCTCGTTGGCCTCGTTGCGCGCCGCGTGGAACATCGCGGCGGCGATCAGCCCGGCCGTCAGCCGCAGCGTGCCGGCGTCGGCCGGCGAGAAGCCGTCGACTTCCGGCGACATCACCTTCAGCACGCCGACCGTCGTGTCGGCATGCGTGAGCGGCATCACGAGCATCGAGCGCAGGCCGACCCGGCGGCATGCGTCGCGATCGACGCGCGGGTCGGTTTCCGAATCGACGCAATGCAGCAATTCGCCTTGCCGCACGCACAGGCCCGACAGGCTGCCCGAACGGCGCAGCCGCAGCCCGAGCATCCCGGCGGCGGTGCCCGACGCGGCGCGATACACCATGTCGTCGCCCTCGGCGAATTCGACTGCGGCCGCACTCGCGCCCGTGAGCAGCGGCACCTGCTCGGCGACGTAGGTCATCACACTTCCCAGGTCGAGGCCGAGCTTCGCGATCTCGGCCTGCACGGCGATGATGCGCAGCAGCGTGTCGGAGGACGGGGTGGCGGTGTCGACGATTTGATTCAAGTCAGTTTCCATGAAAGAAAGCGCATCCGGTGTCGCGGGATTGCGGTAGCATACGCGCCGCCTCGCGGCCGCGCGTCCCAGCCAACGGGCCGCCCGGCGGCCGGCTGCACCGCGCCGGCAGTATGCCGTTCGGCCCGTCCGGCGACAACGGCGCAATTCTTACCATTCGTCCCGCTCGTGCAGCATTTCCGACTGGATCGAGGTTTTTTTCGCTTCACCGTCACGAATTCGCGCAAGTTTTGCCCTTTTTTTGAGATAGTGTGACGAATGGGTGCGCGCCCGTGCCAGGCGCGCGCAGCACGACGACGGCCATTCAGGAATGCGCCGCGTCGTTTCGATAAATGCATCAGGTCAGTTCGCCATATGAGGGGAAGCAGTGGGGATGTGCACTCACGGGCATAGCTGCTTAGCGCGCGTCGGTTCCGACGTGCTTGATGACCGGATCAATCAGACGAAACGGAGCGGCGCATGAAGCCGGCCGCGTCGCTGCTCGTCCTGTCGGCCGCCATGGTTGGCGCTTTCCATACGGCCGCGCTGTCGGCCGCGCCGATGCCGGCAGTGCCGGCCGCCGCGTCGGCTGCCGGGCCCGCCGAAGCGGCCGCGCCGGTGCTCGCGGCCGCGCCGAGCGCGGCCAGCGCATCGTCGGCCGGCCTGCCGGCGACGACCGTGCGTCTGCCTTTCGCGTCGCTCGGCGCGTTCGATCCGCTGCGCCTGCGCGGCGCCGACGACGCGCGCACGATCAACGCGGGCGTGCGGCTCGACCGCGTGGTGACGGGCGCGCGGTTGCGCCTCACCTATGCGTATTCGCCGTCGCTGGTGTTCCCGATGTCGCACCTGAAGGTGTCGGTGAACGGCGAAGTGATCGCGACCGTCCCGTTCGACGCCGCGCGCGCGGGCCGCACGGTCACGCAAGAGATTCCGATCGATCCGCGTTACTTCTCCGATTTCAACCAGATCGGCCTGCGCCTGATCGCGCACTACACGCTCGATCATTGCGAAGATCCGACGAACTCGGCGCTGTGGGCCGACGTGAGCCCGACGAGCGAACTGATCCTCGACGAATCGCCGGTACGCCTGCCGAACGATCTCGCGCTGCTGCCTGCGCCGTTCTTCGACCGGCGCGACAACGGCCGCGTGCGGCTGCCGTTCGTGCTGCCGGCCGCGCCCGATTCGGCGACGCTGCGCAGCGCGGGCGTGCTCGCGTCGTGGTTCGGCGCGCTGGCCGACTACCGGCATGCGCGCTTCCCCGTATCGTCCGGGCTGCCGGCCGACGACCAGGCCGTGGTGGTCGGGACGGCCGCGACGCTGCCGGCCGGCCTCGTGCTGCCGTCGATCAACGGCCCGCTGCTCGCGGTGGCCGACAACCCGGCCGCGCCGGGACGCAAGGTGCTGGTCGTCACGGGCCGCACGGCGGCCGAGGTCGACGATGCGGTCGCCACGCTCGTGCTCGGCCGCGCGGCGCTGTCGGGGCCGGCGGCGACGGTTGCGCACGTCGATCTCGGCGCGCCGCGCAAGCCGTACGACGCGCCGCGCTGGCTGCCGGTGAACCGGCCGATCACGTTTCGCGAGCTCGTCAACGATCCGCGCCAGCTCGAAGTGCGCGGCACGACGCCCGACGCGATCCGCCTGAACCTGCGCGTGCCGGCCGATCTGCATTCGTGGAACGGCGCGGGTGTGCCGATCACGCTGCGCTACCGCTACACGGCGCCGACCGTGCAGGACAATTCGACGCTCGCGGTCGAGATCAACGACCAGCTCGTGAAGTCGTACCGGCTCGGGCCGGCCCAGGCCGAGGACGCGCACGGCCGCATGCAGCTGCCGCTGCTGTCGGTGCCGGAAGGGCGCGTGACGAGCGACGTCGACATTCCCGCGTTCCGCGTCGGCAGCGGCAACCAGCTGCAATTCCGCTTCACGCTCGATTCGCAGAAGACGGGCCTGTGTTCCAGCACGGCCACCGAGCCGCAGCGCGCGGCGATCGATCCCGATTCGACGATCGACTTCTCGCACTTCGTCCACTACGCGCAATTGCCGAACCTCGCGTTCTTCGCGAACAGCGGCTTCCCGTTCACGCGCTTCGCCGACCTGTCGCAGACGGCCGTCGTGCTGTCCGACCGGCCGTCGCCGCAGGAGCTCGAGGCCTATCTGACGATGCTCGGCCACATGGGCGAATGGACCGGCTTCCCGGCGCTGCGCGTGCAGGTCGCGCGGCCGGGCGACGTCGCCGCGCTGTCGGGCCACAAGGATCTGCTCGTGATCGACGGCTCGCCGGCGTCGCCGCTGCTCGCGCACTGGCGCTCGGCGCTGCCGCTCGCGTTCGGCGAGCAGGGCGGTGCGGGCGGCGACGGTGCCACGCGCGTCGCGTTCACGGTGAAGGAGCGGTGGCGCAACGGCGTCGGCCTCGCCGACGGCGGCGCGCATATCGAACAGACGGGCCCGCTCGCGACGCTCGCCGGATTCGAGCTGCCGGGCAGCCGCGGCCGCAGCGTCGTCGCGCTGACGGCGACCGACCAGCCGCGCCTCGGCGATCTGCTCGACGTATTCGAGAACCCGGGCCTCGTGTCGCAACTGCAGGGCGACCTCGCGGTGGTGCGGCCGGGGCAGGTCGACAGCCTGCGCGTCGGCGAGCCTTACGTGGTCGGCTTCGTGCCGTGGTATGCGCGTGTGTGGACCGAGGCGGCGCGGCATCCGGTCGCGCTCGGCGCGGTCGGCGTCGTCGCGGGGCTGCTGCTGGCGCTCGGCGTGTTCAGCGTGCTGCAGAGAATCGCCGCGCGTCGACGGGGGATGTAACGGATGGCGCGGGCATTGACGAAGCGACGGGCAACGCAGCCGGCGCGACGTGTCGGCGCGGCACTCGCGCTGGCGCTGGCGATGACGTGCACGGCGGCCGGCCTGGCCACGCGCGCGCAGGCCGCGGGCGCCGCCGCGCCCGATGCGGGATGCGGCGCGGCCTGGCCGCGCTGGGACGCGTTCAAGCGCGATTTCATCTCGGCCGACGGCCGCGTGATCGACGTCGGCTCGGCCGATTCACGCACGGTATCGGAGGGGCAGGCGTATGGACTTTTCTTCGCGCTGGTCGCGAACGACCGGCGCATGTTCGACACGATCCTCGCATGGACCGAGAACAACCTCGCGCAGGGCGACCTGAGCGCGCACCTGCCCGCGTGGCTGTGGGGCCGCGCGCCCGACGGCGCGTGGCGCGTGCTCGACGCGAACGCGGCGTCGGATGCCGACCTGTGGATCGCGTATGCGCTCGTCGAAGCCGGGCGGCTGTGGCACGAGCGCAGCTATACGGCACGCGGCGCGCTGCTCGCGAAGCGCGTGCTCGACGACGAGACGGCGAGCGTGCCGGGCCTCGGCCTCACGCTGTTGCCGGGGCCGACCGGGTTCCGGCTCGCCAACGGCCAGTTCCGCGTGAATCCGAGCTATTCGCCGCCGCAAGTGATCCGCGCGCTCGGCGCGCGCCTGCCCGACGACCGGCGCTGGGCCGCGCTGGCATCCAGCACCGGGCGCGTGCTGCTCGACACCGCGCCGAAGGGCTTTTCGCCCGACTGGGCGCTGTATCGCGCGGGCACGGGCTTCGGGCCCGATCCGGACACGCATGCGGAGAGCGCGTACAACGCGATCCGCGTGTACCTGTGGGCCGGCATGCTCGACCGCGCCGATCCGCTGGCCGCGCCGTTGCTCGCGCGCTTCGCGCCGTTCGCCGACCATATCGCCGCGCATGGCGCGCCGCCGGAGAAGGTCGACACGACGACGGGCGTCGCGGGGCCGAGCGACGGCAACGGCGGGTTTTCGGCGGCGGCCGTCCCGTTCCTCGACGCGCGCGGCCAGCGTGCGCTCGCGGATGCGCAGGCGGCCCGCGTCGAGACGCTCGCGCGCCAGTCGGCACCGGGCTATTACACGAGCGTGCTGACGCTGTTCGGCCTCGGCTGGCGCGAAGGGCGCTACACGTTCGGCGCGGACGGCACGCTCGACCCGCGCTGGGGAGGCCGCTCGTGCGCCGCCCGCTGAAGCGCGCCGTGCCGCATGTCGCGGGATTCGCGTGGCTCGCGTCGTCGGTGTGCGCGGCGGCGCCGGGCCCGGCATCCGGCACGGCGATGCCGAATGCGCCGGCGACCTCCGCTTCCACGGACGCGCAGCGTCAGCTCGACACCGCGCGGATGTGGGGCACCAAGCATCGCGACGACCTCGCGCGCGACGCATTGCGCAAGGGGCTGCTGATCGCGCCGGGCGATCCCGAATTGCTGGCCGAACAGGTCCGCGTGCTGCTGCGGCTCGGCGACGCAAAGGGCGCGCAGGCGTCGCTCGCGCGCCTGCAGGCGCAGTCGCCGAATGCGCCCGCCACGCGGCGGGTGGCCGACGAATATCGTGTCGCGACGAGCGGGCGCGGCGAGATGGCGCAGATCCGCCTGCTCGCGCGCAGCGGCCGCGCGGACGAGGCGGCCCGGCGGATCGTCGCGCTGTTTCCGAACGGCGCGCCGTCGGGGGCGCTCGGCGCCGAGTACTACCAGATCGTGTCGAATGCGCCGGGCGGGCGCGAGCCGGCGATCGCCGCGCTGCGCCGCGCGGTCGCGGCCGATCCGCGGGACACGAGCGCGTCGATCGCGCTCGCGCGGCTCTTGAACCAGCGCGCCGACACGCGCCCGGAAGCGAACCGGATCGCGTGGTCGCTCGCGAAGCGCACCGACGCCGACCATACGGAGGCGATGGCGTTGTGGCGCCGCGTGCTGCAGTCGGCCGGCAGCGATCCCGCCTATCTCGATGCGCTGCATGCGTATCTCGCGCTCGTGCCGGACGACACCGAATTCCGCGACCGCATCGCCGGCCTCGACCAGCAGCGCGAGGCGCAGCGCCGGCTCGAGCGCGATCCGGACTACATCGCGCAGCAGCGCGGGTTGCAGGCGCTCGCGCGCGGCGACCTGGCTGCCGCCGACCCATTGCTCGCGCGCGCCGCGCGGGCGCGGGCGGACGACGCCGACGCGGTCGGCGGACTCGGCCTGCTGCGCCTGCGCGAAGGGCGGCACGACGAAGCGCGTGCGCTGTTCACGCAGGCCGCGACGCGCGCGACCGATCAACGCGGCAAATGGCAAAGCCTCGCGCGTACCGCGCAGTTCTGGGGGCTGCTCGCGCAAGGCCGCGAAGCGGCCAACGCGGGACGTCCGCAGGACGCCGAGCGCGCGGCGCGGGCGGCGCTCGCGATGCAGCCGGGCAGCCCGGACGCGAAGCTGCAGCTTGCCGATGCGCTGCTCGCGCAGCGCGACTGGGCGCACGCGGAGCCGTTGTTGCGCGAGTTGCTGGCCGCGCGTTCGCCGGACCTGTCGGCCGTGCGCGGCACGGCCATGCTGTACGAAAACACCGGCCGCGCAGACAGGATCGGCCCGTTGCTCGACGCGCTGCAAGGGCGCGTGGCGGGGCGTGACGATCGCCGCGCGCTCGACGGCCTGCGGGCCGACCTGCTCGCGAGCCAGGCCCGCGTGCTGGCCGACAAGGGCGAACGCGGGCCCGCCGCGCAACGCTACGAAGCGGCCGTGCGCGCGGCGCCCGACGCGCCGTGGACGCGCTTCGCGCTCGCGCGTCTCTATCGCGACATGGGGTTGCCGCAGCTCGGCCGCACGGTGATGGACGACGGGCTCGCGCTGAGCGATACGCCTGAGATGCGCTACGCGACCGCGCTGTACCGCAATTCGCTCGACGACGTCGCGGGCGCGCAGGCCGCGCTCGCGCCCGTCGACGACGCGCATCGTTCGGACGGGATGCGCGCACTCGCGCGCAAGCTCGACGGCGAACGCGCGCTGGCCGACGCACGCGGCGCGCTCGGGCGCGGCGACCGCGCGGCATTCGCCGCCACGCTCGCGCATGCTCAGGCGAGCGCGCCGGACGATCCCGACATGCTCGCCGCGATCGGCGCGCAGTGGATCGACGCGGGCGAACCCGATCGCGGCCTCGCGCCGCTGCACGACTGGATCGCCGCGCATCCGCGCGAAGCCGATGCGGACGTGCGGCTGCGCTACGGCGACCTGCTCGGCAGCGCGGGGCGCGACGATGCGCTCGCCGCATGGCTCGACACGTTGCGTCGCGACCCGTCGCTGACCGCCGCGCAGACGGCGCGGCTCGAGGATCAGTCGCTGCGGCTCGTGCTGCGGCAGACCGACGACGCGATCGCGCAGCAGGACTACGCACGGGCGCGCCAGCTGCTCGACCGCGCGAGCCCGGCCGGCCGCGCGGACAAGCGCCATGCGCTCGAACTGGCCGATCTCGAACGCGCGCAGGGCCATTACGGCGCGGCGCGCGACGCGCTCGCGCCGGTCGTGGCGCGTACGCCGGACGACGCCGATACGCAACTCGCGCTCGCGCGGATCGACGAGGACAGCGGCAACCGTGCGGCCGCGCTTGCACGCGTGCAGGCCGTGCTCGCGCGCACGCCGGACGACGACGTCGACACGCAACTGTCGGCCGTGCGTCGCCTGAACGCGCTGCGCCGCCCGGACGAAGCCGCGCAGGTGACGGATCGGCTGCAGGCCGCATATCCGGCGCGCGCCGACGTGACGGTCGCGGCCGGGCGCGTGGCCGAGGCCCAGGGTCGCTATGACGACGCGGCGTCGCTGTATCGGCTGTCGCAGTCGCAGGAGCGCGCGACGGGCGTGAGCCCGGGCCGCGACGGATTGACGCCCGCCCAGGCCGCGTTCGCGGATCTGCAGCAGCGGCGCAATCCCGAGATCGAGACCGGCTGGCTACCCGCGTACAAATCGGGCGACGAAGGCGTCTCGTCGTATCGCGCGCAGCAAGTGCCGATCTACATGCAGATGCCGGTCCGTTACGACGGGCACGTGTTCGCGCAGATCGACACCGTGCACCTCGACCCGGGCACGCTCGATATGAGCGACCCGAACGCGTATTCGCTGAAGACGTTCGGCACCTATGCGGCGCTCAGGGCACAGGCGAATCCGTCAACCGCCGCGCTGCTCGCGAATCCGCCGGGCTCGCTGCACCAGTCGACGACGGGCGTCGCGCTCGGCGCCGGCTATCTGTCGGACGCCTGGCGTTTCGACCTCGGCACGTCGCCGCTCGGGTTTCCCGTGCATTACCTCGTCGGCGGCGTGCGCTATCGTTTCGACGCGGGCCCGGCGAGCTTCAGCGTGAATGCGTCGCGGCGGCCGGAAACGAGCAGCGTGCTGTCGTACGCGGGGATGCGCGACCCGTGGACGGGCGCGGTGTGGGGCGGCGTGCGCCGCGACGGCGTGAACCTGCGCGCGTCGGTCGACGTCGGCCGCACGAACCTGTTCGCGGAACTCGGCGCGGGCGTGCTGTCCGGCCGCAACGTCGAACGCAACGCGGAAGTCACGCTGCGCACCGGCTTCACGGTGCCCGTGTACGAACGTGCGACGATGAAGGTCAGCACCGGTCTCGTCGGCAATGCGTGGCACTACGCGCAGAACCTGCGCTACTACACGTACGGGCAGGGCGGTTACTACAGCCCGCAGCGCTACCTGTCGCTCGGCGTGCCGATCGAATGGGCGGGGCGGCGCGACGCGCTGTCGTGGGACCTGACGTTCACGGGCGGGATTTCGAACAGCTACGAGAAGGATTCGCTGTACTACCCGACGTTCTCGAGCCAGCGGGCCGCACAGGTCGCGGCCGGGTTCGTGTATGCGGGCAGTTCGACGCGCGGCGTGTCGTTCTCGTACGGCGTCAACGGCATCGTCGAGTACCGCGTGAACCCGCACCTGAGCGTCGGCGCGCAGTTGCAGATCGACCGGTCGCACGACTATGCGCCGAGCTCGGCGCTCGTGTACCTGCGCTATGCGTTCCAAGCGCGTGCGCCGCGCAGCTGGCTCGTGACGCCGACGCCCGTGCGGCTTTATTCGGATTACTAGGGTCTGTTTCCACATGGAACACACATGCGAATGCCCGAAATCGCTCGTAGGGCAAGAAGTGAGGAGCGCCGTTTGGCCGAGCCAAACAAGCGACGAGCGACGCCGCCATACGGGCGATTTCGGGCATTCCCGTGGAATGGATTTTTTAATTTGGGGTTGCCACGAGAACGGCCGCTCGCCGCGTTGCGCTCCTGGCGAATACGTCAGTATTCGCGGCGTCACGCGCCTCGCGAGCGGCCGTTCTCGTGGCAACGCATGTGCGTTCCATGTGGAAACAGACCCTAGGGGAACGTCGTGAATACGGAAATCGATGCCACCCGTTCCGCGCTCGGCGCCGCCGGCCTGCTGGGCCGCCTGCGTGCGCTGCTGCGCATGGGGCCGGCCGGCGGCCGCGTCGGCACGCTGAGCCGGCTCGCGATCGACGGCCTGCCTGACGCATGGACGCAACTGGAGGCGGGTGGCCTGTACGCGATCTACGCGGCCGGCGGCACGCCGGGGTGCGACGCACTCGTCTGGGAAAGCGCGCGACAGGCGCGCACGCGCAACGTGACGGTCGTGCTCGCGCGCGATGCGGCGCGCGTCGCGGACCAGATGGAGTCGCTCGGTTTCGCGGACGGCGCACAACCGGCCGGCTGGCCGCGCAACCTGAACGTGCTGGCGATGCCGGCGGCGGAGCCGGCCAAAGGTGACGGCACCGACGCGCCGCGCCGCGCGGCGCCGGGCCCGTTCGCACGGCTGACCGGCGGCCTGCGCGCGATGAAGCGCTACGGTTTTCGCGCGCGTTCGCTGTATTTCGTCGAAGGCGCCCAGCGCTGGTTCAGCTGGGACGACCCGATCGCGCTCGCGGATGAAGCACGCGCGCTGGCCGACTGGTGCCGGACGCACCGGATCGCGCTCGTGCTGCTGCTCGATCCCGAAGCGGCGCGGGCGGGCGACGGCGTGCGCACCGACGATGCGCCGCTCGTGCGCGCGGCGGACCGAACGCCGCGCAGCGGCTTCCACGGTATCTGCTCGGGCGTCGCGCAGTTGCAGCGCACGCACGGCGAACTGCTGTGGATCGTCGATTTCTGGCGCGCGGGCGACACGCTCGCGGCCGGTGAAGTGCGGCCGCTGCGCTTTGCGCCGGGCGGCCGGCTGTCCGCGAGCGTCGACGGCGGCGCGACCGAGCCGGCGCACCGGATGAAGCTCGCGAGCGACGAGGATCGTGTCGTCGTCAGCCGCGCGGTGCTCGACGGCACGAATCGCGTGCCGGCCGGCTGGGAAATCGTCGAAGACAACGCGGCCGTCGTCGCGGCGTGCGCGCATGCCCAGGCTGCCACCGCGGTGCTCGTGTTCCGTTCGCATGCGCAGCTCGAAGCGTTGTGCGCGGACGTGCATGCGTTGCGCCGGCAATGCGGCGGCGCGCTGAAGATCGCGGTCGTGGAGCGCGGCGAAGTGCTGCGCCAGCAGTTCGAGATGCTCGTGCTGAGCGTCGGCGCGAACCGTGTCGTCGCGCGCGATTTGCCGGTCTCGCGGATGCAGGCCGCCGTGCATGCGCTGCGCGGCCAGCTCTACGCGCGGCCGGTCGCGCCCGACTATCGCGCGGCGCTCGCGGCCGCGCTCGGCGATTCGGTGCTCGGCTATCTGCCGGTCGGCGCGTTCTGCCTGCGCATTCGCGCGGTGCTCGATCGCGGCGCCGTGCTCGCGCTGCCGCACACGCTCGCGAAGATCACGCTGCTGCCGGGCGTGTCGCACGTCGATGCATTGCGGCACTGCCGCCCGCGCCGTGCGGGCGACGTCGTGACGGCCGATCCCGGGCATCTGTTCGTGTTCCTGTTCGCGTGCGAACCGGTCGACGCCGACGACGCGCTCGCGCGGATCTTCGACGTGCCGGTCGACACGCTGTCCGATCGCGTCGTGTGCCTCGGGCAGGGCAGCATCGACACCGAGCTCGATGCGCTGAAGGCCGAGAACCGGCGCGCGCCGATCGCCGACTACAGCGACCTGTTCGCGGCGACGCACCCGGCCGGCGGCGCACGCACGCCGCCCGCGGGCGCCGATCTCGGTGTGACGCCGGCCGAAGCGAGCGAGGCGATCGAGCAGATCGACGCGATCGTCGCGCTCGAGGCGATCGGTGAATCGCCGGCGCCCGATGCCGTCGACGCACCGGCGCCGCCTCCCGTCATTCCCGCCGCGCGTGCGCGCGGCGCTACCCGCAGCGCGATGCCGCTGCGCAAGCAGGAGCGCGCATGATTGCCGTACTCGTCATCGGTTTCATCGCCGGCATCGTGATCGCGGTGCCGGTGTGGATCGTCGCGCAGCACCTCGGCATCGGCCGCGGCTTTCATGCGCCGCGCGGGATCGACCGGCACGACGCGGTGCCGTGCGAACTCGTGCCGGTTGCGCTGCGCGGCCGGTTGCTGCCCGGCGCCGTCGACGACAAGGCGGCGCGATGAAGACGATCGCCATTACGTCGACGACCGGCGGCGCGGGCCGCACGACGCTCGCCGCCGCGCTCGCGGTGCTGCTTGCGCGCCGCGGCCGGCCGGTCGTCGCCATCGAATTCGATCCGCAGAACCTGATGGGCGCGGCGCTCGGCCTCGACACGCTGGCCGAACAGGGTCTCGCGCAAAGCGTGCTCGGCGGCGCGGAACCGTGGCACACGCATACGTGGCGCAACGCCGACGACGTGCTGTTCGTGCCGTACGGGCAAGTCGATGCCGCCGATGCAGCCGCATGCGATGCACGGCTCGCGGCCGATCCCGCGTGGCTGTCGCGCGCGCTGGACGAGATCGCGCTGCCGGCCGACGGCGTCGTGCTGGTCGACACCGCGCGCTATCCGTCGCCGCAGGCCGAGCAGGCGATTCGCCGCGCGGACCTGACGCTCGTCGTCGTGCCGCCGGAGCCGGCCGCCTGCGCGACGACGGCCGCGCGGCTCGGTGCGCTGCGGGCCGGCGCCGGTGAACTGCAGATCGTCGTGAACCGGCTGAATCCGGCACGCGACATGCAGCGCGACGCGCTCGCGATGCTGCGCGCGGTCGCGGGGCCGGCATCGATGCTCGAACAACGGATCCACGTCGACGCGGCCGTGCCCGAAGCGCTCGCGCGCGGCAGCTGGATCTTCGACGACGCGCCGTATTCGCAGGTGTCGCACGACCTGAACGGCATCGCGAACTGGGTCCATGCATGGTTGACCGCCGTCGCCGCGGGCCGCAGCGGAGCGGCGCGATGAAGCCCGCGTTCGCGCCGCGACTGCGCACGCTCGGCCGCCGTGTGGCCGACTGGTGCGCACGCGGCATCGGGCTGCCCGCCGAGCGCACGCTGGTCGACTGGTTCGTGCGGCTGTTCTTCCATGCACCGCCGCCCGGCCGGCCCGATCACGTGCGCCGCTGGGTGCGCGTCGCGTTCCTGCGGCTCGCGCACGACTGGGGCGTGCTGCAGCCGCTGAGCCCGCGCGAATGGCTGTGGCGCGCGATCGTGCGCGCGCCGCGCGCGGCCGACGGCCGGCCTGCGCGCGATCCGCTCGCGTGGTTCGACAAGACCGTCGTGCCGGCTTACGTGGCCGGGCGCGCGGTCGGCCGGCGCATCAACGCGCTGCTCGACCGGCTGCCGTGGACGCGCTGGGGCGGCTGGCTCGATGCGCGCGCGAACGGCGTCGGCCGCCGCCGCTGGCTCGCGCCGCTGCTGCTCGTAGCCGGGGCGGTGCTGTGGGCCGCGGCCGGGATGTCGCCGCTGATGCCCGGCGCGCAGTTCGCGTTCTTCGCGATCGTCGCGGTGCTGGCGCTCGCGCTGCGGCGCTTGCCGGGCCACCTGCCGACGCTCGCGCTCGCGTCGCTGGCGCTGCTCGCGACGGTGCGCTACGTGTGGTGGCGCACGACGCAGACGCTCGACTTCCGCAGCCCGGTCGAGGCTGTCGCCGGCTACCTGCTGTACGGCGCCGAAGCCTATACGTGGATGATCCTGCTGCTCGGCTTCGTGCAGACCGCGTGGCCGCTCGACCGGCCGATCGTGCCGCTGCCCGACGACCCCGACACCTGGCCGACCGTCGACATCTACATCCCGACCTACAACGAGCCGCTGTCGGTCGTGAAGCCGACGGTATTCGCCGCGCAGAGCATCGACTGGCCGACGGAGAAGCTGCGCGTGTACCTGCTCGACGACGGCAAGCGCCCCGAATTCGAGGCGTTCGCGCGCGAGGCCGGCATCGACTACGTGACGCGCGACGACAATCGTCACGCGAAGGCCGGCAACATCAACCGCGCGCTGCCGAAGACGCACGGCGAATACATCGCGATCTTCGACTGCGATCACGTGCCGACGCGCTCGTTCCTGCAGACGACGATGGGCGTGTTCCTGCGCGACCCGAAGTGCGCGCTCGTGCAGACGCCGCACCATTTCTTCTCGCCCGATCCGTTCGAACGCAACCTCGGCACGTTCCGCGAGATCCCGAACGAGGGCAACCTGTTCTACGGGCTCGTGCAGTCGGGCAACGACCTGTGGAACGCGACGTTCTTCTGCGGCTCGTGCGCGGTGCTCAAGCGCACGGCGCTGGAGGAGGTCGGCGGCGTCGCGGTCGAGACCGTGACCGAGGATGCGCACACGGCGCTCAAGCTGCACCGGCGCGGCTATACGTCCGCGTACCTGCCGACCGTGCAGGCGGCCGGCCTCGCGACCGAAAGCCTCGCGGGCCACGTGAAGCAGCGCACGCGCTGGGCGCGCGGGATGGCGCAGATCTTCCGCATCGATAACCCGTTCCTCGGGCGCGGGCTCGGCTTCATCCAGCGGATCTGCTACGGCAACGCGATGCTGCACTTCTTCTACGGGATTCCGCGCCTGGTGTTCCTGACGATCCCGCTCGCGTACCTGTTCTTCCACCTGTACTTCATCAACGCGTCGTCGCTCGCGCTCGCGAGCTACGTGATCCCGTACCTCGTGCTCGCGAACGTCGCGAACTCGCGGATGCAGGGACGCTATCGCCATTCGTTCTGGGCCGAGGTGTACGAGTCGGTGCTCGCGTGGTACATCGCACTGCCGACCACCGTCGCTTTCTTCAGCCCGAAGCACGGCAAGTTCAACGTGACCGACAAGGGCGGCAAGATCGACGAAGGCTACGTCGACTGGTCGACGTCGAAGCCGTATCTCGTGCTGTTCGGGATGAACGTGCTCGCGATCCTCGCCGGCCTGTGGCGGCTCGCGGCGGACCAGGGCGACGAGGCGTCGACGATCCTGATCACGCTCGGCTGGACCGTGTACAACCTCGCGATGCTCGGCGCGGCGCTGGCCGTCGCGCGCGAGACCAAGCAGGTGCGCGTCACGCACCGGATCGCGATGCGCGTGCCGGCCATGTTGCTGCTGGCCGACGGGTCGACGGCCGCGTGCTTCACGAGCGACTACTCGACCGGCGGCCTCGGCCTCGAGGCCGTGCCGGGGCTGCCGCTCGCCGTCGGCGACACGCTGACGGTGTGCGTGACGCGCGGCGACCGCGCGTTCCCGTTCCCGGTGCGCGTGACCCGCGTGACGCCGACGCATGTCGGCGTGAGCTTCGAGGAACTGACGCTCGAACAGGAGCGCCAGCTCGTGCAGTGCACGTTCGGTCGTGCCGATGCCTGGCTCGACTGGCACGAGGGCGAGCGTCTCGACACGCCGCTCGGCGGGCTGAAGGAAGTGCTGCGGATCGGGCTGGACGGCTACGTGCGGATGTGGAAGGGTGCGGCGCGCGGCGTGCAGGCGATGCTGGCGCCGAAACTCGATCGGGCGCGCGACTGACGCGGCGCTCATCATGGAGTGGTTTAGATGACGTTCTGGAATCTGTATTTCATCCTGAAGTTCGCGCTGTTCGCGACCGGGCACCTGCAGCCGTTCTGGCTCGCGAACCTCGCGTTCGCGGTGGCGCTCGTGGCGAGCGCGCCGATCCGGCAGCGCGCCTGGCGCATCGTCCGGCAGGTCGTGGCGATCCTGGTCGCGGTGCCGCTGCTCGCGCGCGAGATGCATGCGCCGCCGCTCGCGCGTCTCGCCGAGGCCGCGCGCGAAGTGAGCACGTTCCGCCTCGACTACTGGATGGAACTGCTGCCGCGCCTGCTGCCGCCGGTGCTGGTGCTGACGGTCGTCGGCGCGCTGATCGTCTATTTCATCGTCAACCGCTGGCTGCGCGTCGCGACGTTCGTGCTGGCCGTGCTGATCGTGATGCCGCTGTGGCAGGCCGGCAGCGGGCTGATGGCGCGCGTCGTCGCGCCGGCCCAGCAGCAGGCGAACGCAACGGGCGCCGCGCGCGCCGACCAGCCCGAGGACCACAACGCGGCGCTCGCGACGTTCCGCGCCCAGGAGTCGCAGCGGCAGGTCGCGTTCGGCCATCTCGGCAGCGATCCGGCCGCGCAGTTCGACGTGATCGTGCTGCACATCTGCTCGCTGTCGTGGGACGACCTCGACGCGGCGAAGGTGCGCAACCACCCGATGCTGAGCCACTTCGACTACCTGTTCTCGAACTTCAGCACGGCGGCGAGCTACAGCGGCCCGGCGGCGATCCGCGTGCTGCGCGCGAGCTGCGGCCAGGAAGCGCACGCCGACCTGTACAAGCCCGCGCCGCAGCAGTGCCACCTGTTCTCGCAACTGGCGAGCGCCGGCTACTCGGTGCAGTCGCTGCTGAACCACGACGGCCATTTCGACAACTTCCTGCAGGTGGTCCACGACAACATCGGCGTGGCCGATGCGCCGATGATCTCGAACGCGGCCGCGCCCGTCGCGATGCACGCGTTCGACGGCTCGGCGATCAAGGACGACTATTCGACGCTCGCGAACTGGTACGCGCAGCGCGCGTCGGTGCCGGGCCCCGTCGCGCTGTACTACAACACGATCAGCCTGCATGACGGCAACCGCATCGTCGGCAGCGCGCTGACGAGCATCGACTCGTATCCGCAGCGCGCGACGAAGCTGATGAACGACTTCGACCGGCTCGCGGACCTGATCGCGCAGTCGGGCCGCCGCGCGGTGATCGTGTTCGTGCCCGAGCACGGTGCCGCGCTGCGCGGCGACAAGAACCAGGTCGCGGGCCTGCGCGAGATCCCGACGCCGCGCATCGTGCACGGGCCGGTCGGCGTGCGGCTCGTCGGCTTCACCGGCAACCACGGCGCGACGACCGTGATCGACCAGCCGACCAGCTTCCTCGCACTGTCGCAGTTGCTGTCGAACCTGGTGTCGAACAGCCCGTTCAAGCCGGGCACGACGCTCGCGCAGTACGCGGCGGACCTGCCGCGCACGCGGATGGTCGGCGAGAACGAGGGCACGGTGACGATGCAGACGGCCGCGGGCTACGCGGTGAAAACTCCGGACGGCGTATGGATCGACGAACAGTAATCCTTCCCGGCGACGGCGACGACGATCGCCTGTCGCAACCGAACGACGTGATCGGTCTCGCGCGGCATCTGCCCGCGCTCGATCCCGAGCGTTATGTCGACGAGCAGGCGCGCCGCGCGTTCGTCGAGTCGCTCGACCGCTGGCCGACGCTCGCGAAGCTGATGGGATTGAAGCCGTAAACGCACGACGGCCGGCAGGCGTGCCGGCCGTCCTTGGTCGGGCGCGCGCGTCCGCCTATTGCGCCTTGCGCGCCGGCTGGCGCGTCCACTCGTCTTCTTCGCCCGGCACCTTGCCGAACGTCTGATCGGCCCACGCGGCGCGCGCCGCGTCGATCTTCGCGCGTTCGCTCGAGACGAAATTCCATTCGATGAACCGCTCGCCCGGCAGGTGTGCACCGCCGAGCAGCATCACGCGCGCGCCGTTCGCGCTGGCGAGCGCCGCGGTCGCGCCCGGTTCGAGCACGGCCATCGTCGCCGGGGCGAGCGGCGTGCCGTCGACGGTGAGATCGCCGTCGACGAGATACACGCCGCGCTCGTCGTGCTCCGCATCGAGCGCGAGTTGCCCGCCCGACGCGAATTCCGCATACGCATAGAGCGTCGGCGAGAACACGGCGACCGGCGACGTGAGTCCGAACGCGGTGCCCGCGATCACGCGCACGTTCACGCCGTCGCGCACGAACGACGGCAGCGTGTCGGCCGCGTGGTGAACGAATGCGGGCGCGGTGTCCTCATGCTCGACCGGCAGCGCGACCCAGGTTTGGATCCCGTGCACCGGCTGCTCGCGCGGCCGGTCCTCGTCGGGCGAGCGTTCCGAATGCACGATGCCGCGGCCGGCCGTCATCCAGTTCACGTCGCCCGGCACGATCTTCTGCCGGAAGCCGAGGCTGTCGTGATGCATCAGCGAGCCGTCGAACAGGTAGGTGACGGTCGCGAGCCCGATGTGCGGATGCGGCAGCACGTCGATGCCGCGGCCGGCCGGCAGCACGGCCGGGCCCATTTCGTCGAAGAAGATGAACGGGCCGACGAGGCGCGCGGCACGCGCGGGAAGCACGCGGCGCACGACGAGGTTGCCGATGTCGCTTTCGCGCGGTGTGAGCAGGGTCTTGATCGAGGCGGACATGGTGGGGATCCCGGGAAGCGTCAGGCGATCGCCGTGTCGATCGTGATCGGGTGCGTGAGGATCTTGTGTACCGGGCACGCGTTCGCGATCTGCAGCAGGCGCTCGCGCTGCTCGCCGGTCAGGTCGCCGTCCAGCGTGATGCGGCGCACGATCGTGCTGCCCGCGCTGCCCGATTCGTGCGCGAGCTTCACGTGCACTTCGGCGAGCGGCCAGCCTTTTCGTTGCGCATACATCTTCAGCGTGATCGCGGTGCACGCGCCGAGGCTCGACAGCAGCAGCGCGACGGGCGTCGGTGCCGCATCGCCGCCGCCGAGCGGCGCGGGTTCGTCGGCGCGCCACTGGTGGACGCCATCGCTGAAGTGGACGAGGTAATCGACCGAGCCGATGCTCGCTTCGACGGACAGTTCGCTCATTGCAATTCCAGGTGGGGAAGGAGGGTGGGCCGGCGGCGTGGCCGGCCGGGCGTTACGGTTCGAGCAGCCGCTGCAGGCGCAGTTCCTCGAAATCGAGTTCCGATTCTATGCGGTGCAGCGTCGCGTCGTCGACCTTGCCGTCGCGGTGCAGGTCGAGCAGCGCGCCGCGCGACACGCCGACGAGTTCGAGCTCGACGCGCAGCATGCGCGCGCGCACGCCGGCCGGTTCGGCGCCTTGCCGGTGCGCGCGTTCGTTGAACATGACGCGGTTGCGGTATTCGGTGAGCAGGCGGTCGAGCGACGGGCGTTCGAGATCCGACCCGCGCCGCTCGCGTGCGTCGAGTTCGGCGAGCGCCGCGCCGAACGTGTGCGCCCGCACCGCATGTTCGGACATCGTGTGGCGCGCGGCCGGGCGCAGCTTCAGCACGCGGATCAGCGGCGCGAGCGTGCCGCCTTGCACGACGAGCGTCGCGATGATCAGCAGGAACGTGCTGAACAGGATCAGGTCGCGGCCGGGGAAGTTGCCCGGCAGCGCGATCGCGGCCGCGAGGCTCACGACGCCGCGCATGCCCGACCAGCCGAGCACGACGGCTTCGCGCCACGACCACGGCGCGTGACCCGCGCGCGGCGCGCGCAGGCGGCCCGGCAGCCACATCGCGACGAATACCCACAGGACGCGCGCACCGATCGCGGCGGCAGTGGCCGGCAGCGCGACGCGCAGGCCGGCCATCAGCACCGCGCCTTCGTGGTTCACGCGCGCGAGGATCGCATGCAGCGCGAGGCCGATCAGGATGAACACGAGCGCGTCGAGCACGAACACGATCGCTTCCCACGTGGCCTTCGCCTTGATCCGCATGTCGGCGTCGAACACGCGATGCTGGCGTACGCCGAGCACGAGGCCGCAGGTGACGACCGACAGCACGCCCGAGCCGTCGACGGCTTCCGCGATGCCGTAGCTGCCCCAGGCCATCGCGAAGGTCACGACGATGCCGAGCATCGGGTCGCGCAGGCGCGGCAGCACCCAGCTCATCGCATGGCCGCAGGCGAGGCCGACCGCGATGCCGATCAGCGTGAGCGAGAAGAACAGGCCGGTGGCGCTCGCGGCCGTGATCGAGACGGCGAGCGCGGCCGAGACGGCCATCTGGTACAGCAGCAGGCCCGATGCGTCGTTGACGAGACTTTCGCCTTCGAGCACCGCGACGAGTCGTGCGGGCAGCGGATGGCGCTGCAGGATGGCTTTCGCGGCGACCGCGTCGGGCGGCGAGACGATCGCGCCGAGCGTGAAGCACGCGGCCCAGGGCAGCCCCGGGTTCGCGGCATGCACGGCGAGCGCGACCGCGACGGTCGTGAACGCCACCGCGCCGAGCGCGAGCGACGCGATCGATGCCAGTTGCTCGCGGAATTCCTTCCATGCGGTGTAGAACCCGCTCGACATCAGCAGCGGCGGCAGCACGGCCGCGAGCAGCAGCGCCGGATCCATGTCGGGCACGCGCTTGCCGGCGACCGCAATTACGCAGCCGCCGAGCAGCAGCACGACGGCCGGCGGAATCGAGATCCGCTCGGCGAGCCACGTGAGCGCGCCCGCGCCGCAGATCAGCAACAGCAGGTAATGGAACAGTTCGACGTTGGTCATGCGCGGCCGCGAGCGAGGGGGGCATCACGACGGCTACCGGAACGGCACCGTCAAAGTGTTGAAAGCGTAGCGGGTTTGCGTAAAGAAAAAAAGGACGGCCCCGCGGGGCCGTCCTTCGTTGGTCCGGCCCGGCCGTGCGACCGGCCGGTTTGCCGTAACGGTGACGCGATTACAGGTTCGGCGACAGCGCGAGCGCGTTCGTCAGGTCGCCCATCGGCTGCGACCCGTTCGCCTTCAGCGCGTCGTCGCGCTGCTGCAGGCCCGCGAGGCGCGGCAGCGAGAAGCGGCGCGTGACGAAGCGCAGGATCGAGCCCGTGTCGTACAGCGTGTGGTCGACGAAGCCCTTCTTCGCGAACGGCGACACGATCAGCGCCGGAATGCGCGTACCCGGACCCCAGCGGTCGGCGGTCGGCGGCGCGGCATGATCCCAGAAGCCGCCGTTTTCGTCGTACGTGACGACCACGACCATGTTCTTCCACTGCGGGCTGGCCTGCAGGTGTGCGATCACGTCGGCGATGTGCTGGTCGCCGGACGTGACGTCCGTGTAGCCCGGGTGCTCGTTCAGGTTGCCTTGCGGCTTGTAGAACGTGACCTGCGGCAGCGTGCCCGCATCGATCGCCTTGATGAACTCGGCGCCGTTCGCGCCGCCGTCGAGCAGGTGCTGCGCGCGGCTCGCGGTGCCCGGCGCCTGGTTCGCGAAGTAGTTGAACGGCTGGTGGTGCGGCTGGAAGTTCGGCGTCGACAGGTCGGCGCCGTAGATCACGTTCGACGTGCCGTTCTGGCTCGCCTGCAGCGCCTGGCCCCATGCGCCGCCATACCACGCCCACGACACGCCCGCGTTGGTCATCAGGTCGCCGATGTTGGTCGCCGTCTGCGGCGGCATCGTCGACGGATTGGCCGGGTCGGCGAGCAGCGGGTCGCCGCCTGCGGCCGCCTTGTTGCCGCTCGGCTGGTACGCCGGCTGCATCGTGTTGATGCCGTAGAAGTCAGGCGTGAGCGCGCCGTCGTTGACGAACTTCGGCGGGCCGCTCAGCGCGGAGGCCGGCGAGTTCGTCGCGACCTTCAGCGACTTGCCGTCGGCATTCAGCACGGCGATCTTGCCGGCCGCCGGACTCTTGTCGGCGTTCGCGTAGTACGGCGCGCACGCGCAGATCAGGTACTGGTGGTTCAGGAACGAACCGCCGAACGCGCCCATGAAGAAGTTGTCCGCGAGCACGTATTGCTGCGCGATCTTCCACAGCGGCAGCTTCGACGGATCGGCCGTGTAGTGGCCCATCGTCAGGCCGCCCGCGTCGGTCCATGCGGCGTACATGTCGTTCTTGCCGCCGTTGATCTGCATCTGGTCCTGGTAGAAGCGGTGCACGATGTCGCGCGTCGCGATGCTCATCGACTGGTTGAAGCCCTTCGGATCGTCGATCGCGAACGGCGCGTTCGGCAGGTTCGCCGTCATCGCCTCGGTCACCGCCGGCGTGATGCCGGTCGCGGTCAGGCCGCCCCAGATCTTCGGCAGCGTCGCCAGCGTCGAGCCGTCGCGATCCTTCTGCACCGAGTTCGCGGCCGTCGCGTTCTGCAGGCCGTTCGCGCCCGGGAAATTGCCGTACAGGTTGTCGAAGCTGCGGTTTTCCGCGTAGATCACGACGACGTTCTTGACGGCCGACAGGCCTTGCTGCGTGACATCGTCACCGCCGCAGGCGGTCAGGCTGAGCGCCGCCGCGAGGGCGATCGGCGTGTAGCGAATCCAGGCGTACTTCTTCATGCGATGTTCTCTCTCATTCGTCGTTGGTCGCGTGTGGGAACCAGGTGGCGGGAGGGCCGGCGCACGAACCTCGCGGTACCGCCCGGCTGCGCGCATTATCTGGAACCGATTTGACAGCCGGGTGTAGGCACGCTTTCAATTGACTGTCGGTCGAACGTCATTCAACGGTCACGGAACTGACATAAGCTCCGGCCGATTGCCCACCTGCCCACCGCTACTAGAACAACGACGATGCACACCCTTCTGAAATCCTTCGCGTCCGCGCGCTCGCTGGTTTCCGCCGCGGCGACGCTGGCGCTGGTCGGCGCGCTCGCGGCGCTCGCCGGTTGCGATGCACAGCCCGGCACGAATGCGTCGGCCGTGTCCGTCGTACCGGCGGCCCAGGCTGCTGCTCCGGCCGCCCCGGCGGTCGCGCCGGCCGGCCAGCCGCAGACGCGCGCGCAGGTATTCGAGGGCGTGAAGCAGATGACGGCGCTCGGCAAGCAGCTGTTCTTCGATCCGTCGCTGTCCGGGTCCGGCAAGCTCGCTTGCGCGTCGTGCCATAGCGCCGAGCATGCGTTCGGGCCGCCGAATGCGCTGTCGGTGCAGCTCGGCGGCGACGACATGCACCGTACCGGCTTTCGCGCGGTGCCGTCGCTGAAGTACCTGCGCGGCATCCCGCCGTTCAGCGAGCACTTCCACGATTCGCCGGACGAAGGTGACGAAAGCATCGACGCGGGTCCGACCGGCGGGCTGACCTGGGATGGCCGCGTCGATACGCGCGATGCGCAGGCGCGCATTCCGCTCATGTCGCCGTTCGAGATGAGCAGCTCGCCCGCGTGGGTCGCGAAGGCGGTTCGCGCCGCACCGTATGCCGACGCGTTCCGCAAGGCGTTCGGCGACCAGGTGCTCGGCGACGACCAGGCGACGTTCAATGCAGTGTTGCGCGCGCTCGACGCATTCCAGCAGCAGCCGGCACTGTTCGATCCGTATACGAGCAAATACGACGCGTACCTGGCCGGCCACGCGCAGCTCACGCCCGCGGAGTTGCACGGGCTGCAACTGTTCAACGACGAGAAGAAGGGCAACTGCGCGAGTTGCCACATCAGCCAGCGCACGCTCGAAGGCGGCCCGCCGCAGTTCAGCGATTTCGGGCTGATCGCGGTCGCGGTGCCGCGCAACCGCGCGCTGCCCGTCAACCGCGACCCGCGCTTTTACGATCTCGGCGCGTGCGGCCCCGAGCGCACCGACCTGAAGGGCCGCGACGAATTCTGCGGGCTGTTCCGCACGCCGTCGCTGCGCAACGTCGCGCTGCGCAAGACCTTCTTCCACAACGGCGTGTATCACTCGCTCGAGGACGTGATGCGCTTCTACGTCGAGCGCGACATCCATCCGGAGAAGTTCTACCCGGTCGTGCACGGCAAGGTGCAGATCTACGACGATTTGCCGAAGCGCTACTGGCCGAACATCAACCGCGAGCCGCCGTTCGACCGCAAGCGCGGCGACCAGCCGGCGCTGAACGCGGTCGAGATCAAGGACGTGATCGCGTTCCTCGGCACGCTGACTGACGGATATCAGCAAACGGCGGCGCCGGCCAAGCCCTAGGGCCTGTTCCCGCTAATAACGGGCTTGCGCTGGCCCCCAGAAGGGCCGAGCGCGAGGATTGCGACGAAGCGAATACTCGACGTATTCGCGAGGAGCATGACGCGGCGATCGGCCCTTCTGGGAGCCAGCCCCACGAATGCATTTTTCCAAACAGGGGAACGTGCCTTTCCGCCCACATTGCGGCGTCGTGCGTCGCTTGTTTGGCACGGCCAAACGGCGCTCCTTACTCCTTGCACTGCAGGCGGGAAGGCACGTTCGCAAGCCCGTTATTAGCGGGAACAGGCCCTAGAGGCATTCATTACAGCACGCATGCTATGCTCGCTCGCTGACGGGCGTGGTGCGTACCGGTCCGCCGGCATGCACCACGCCGTTCGATCGAACATCCAAGGAGAAAAAACATGTCGATGCGTGCATCCCTTTCCGTCGTCACGCGCGTGCTGGCCGGCGCCGCGTGCGCAGCCGCGATGCTGCCCGCCCATGCGCAGAACAACCTGAACTTCCTGAACGACACGCCGATCAGCTATTTCAGCAAGACCGATCGCGCGTCGCTGTCCAAGGCGGTCGTGCAAGTGCGCGACGAAGGCAAGGACGGCGAAACCACGACGTGGCAGAGCAGCGGTCGCGGCACGCAGATCGACGCGAAGCTCACGCCGACCACGTCCGAGAGCGACGGCAAGACCTGCCGCGAGATCGCCACCGAAATCACCGCGAAGGGCCAGACGATGACGCTCAAGCCCGTCTACTGCAAGACGGCCGCGGGCAAGTGGCAGCTGCAGAAGCGCTGAGCACGCGTGTGATGAGGCGGGGCGGTGCGCCGCGCACGGTGTCGTGCGGCATCGTGATCCTCGATGCGGCCGGCCGTGTGTTCCTCGCGCACGCGACGGATACCACGCACTGGGACATCCCGAAGGGGCAGGGCGAGCCGGGCGAGACGCCGGCCGACGCCGCGCTGCGCGAGCTGCTCGAGGAAACCGGCATCGAATTCGCGCCGGCCAGGCTGCTCGATCTCGGCCGCTTTGCGTACCGGCACGACAAGGACCTGCACCTGTTCGCGGTGCGGGTGGCCGAAGGGGAGATCGATCCCGCGCACTGCACGTGCACGTCGCTGTTCCCGAGCCGTCGCGACGGTTCGATGATTCCCGAGATGGACGCGTACCGCTGGACCGTGCCGGGCGACGTCGACGCGTATGCGAGCCGCAGCCTCGCGCGGCTGTTTCGCACGAAGCTGTCGCTGGCGGCGCTGCATCGGCGGTTGTCGGGCGAGTGAGCGGGCGCGGCTTGCGCCGTCGCGTTCCGCTTCGATACACGCAATAAAAAAACCGGCCTGAGTGCCGGTTTTTTCATGGTCACGCGACGGCGGCCGTCGCAGCCGCGCGCCGCGTGCGGGAGCAGGCCGTCAGGCCGGCTTGCCCCAGCTGTCGCGCAGCCCGACGATCCGGTTGAACACCGGCTTGCCCGGCTTCGAATCGACACGGTCGGCAACAAAGTAGCCGTGGCGCTCGAACTGCAGGCGCGTTTCCGGCGCGATGTCGCCGTTGCCCGGCTCCAGATAAGCCTGCACGATCTTCTTCGAATCGGGATTCAGCGCTTCGAGGAAGTTCGCGCCGCCCGCGTCCGGGTGCGGCTCCTTGAACAGGCGGTCGTAGATCCGCACTTCGGCCGGCTGCGCATGCTTCGCGCTGACCCAGTGGATGTTGCCCTTGACCTTGTACGTGTTCGCGCCTTCCGTGCCCGACTTGCTGTCGGGGAAGTAGTTGCAGTGCACGGCCGTCACGTTGCCGTCGGCGTCCTTGTCGAAGCCCGTGCATTCGATCACGTAGCCGTAGCGCAGGCGCACCTTGTTGCCCGGGAACAGGCGGAAATAGCCCTTCGGCGGGTTTTCGACGAAATCCTCGCGCTCGATCCACAGCTCGCGCGAGATCGGGAACGTGCGCACGCCGCGGTCCGGGTGGTGCGGATGCACGGGCGCCGTGCACGCTTCCTCGAGGTCTTCCGGATAGTTGTCGATCACGAGCTTCAGCGGATCGAGCACCGCGACCGTACGCGCGGCCTTGTCGTCGAGGTCGTCGCGCAGCGCGCCTTCGAAGATGCTCATGTCGATCCACGAATCGATCTTCGTCACGCCGATCCGTTCGCAGAACAGGTGGATGCTCTCCGGCGTGAAGCCGCGACGGCGCACGCCGACGATGGTCGGCATCCGCGGGTCGTCCCAGCCGTCGACGTGGCCTTCGGTGACGAGCTGCAGCAGCTTGCGCTTGCTGGTGATCGCGTACGTGAGGTTCAGGCGCGAGAATTCGATCTGTTGCGGCAGCGGGCGCGTGAACATGCCGGCTTCCGCGAGTTCGTTCAGCACCCAGTCGTACAGCGGGCGGTGATCCTCGAATTCGAGCGTGCACAGCGAATGCGTGATGCCTTCGAGCGCATCCGAGATGCAGTGCGTGTAGTCGTACATCGGATACACGCACCATGCGTCGCCGGTGCGGTAGTGATGCGCGTAGCGGATCCGGTAGATCACCGGGTCGCGCATGTTCATGTTCGGCGAAGCCATGTCGATCTTCGCGCGCAGCACGTGCTCGCCTTCCTTGAACTCGCCGGCCTTCATGCGGCGGAACAGGTCCAGGTTCTCTTCCGGTGTGCGGTCGCGGAACGGCGACGGCTTGCCGCCTTCCGTCAGCGAGCCGCGGTTCGCGCGCATTTCGTCGGCGCTCTGGCTGTCGACGTACGCCTTGCCGCGCTTGATCAGCAGCTCGGCGAACTCGTACAGCTTGTCGTAGTAGTCGCTCGCGAAATACTGGTGATCGACCGCGTCCTTGCGCCAGTCGAAACCGAGCCAGCGCACGGCGTCGACGATCGAGTCGACGTACTCGACGCTTTCCTTTTCCGGGTTCGTGTCGTCGAAGCGCAGGTGGCACACGCCGCCGTAGTCGCGCGCGACGCTGAAGTTCAGGCAGATGCTCTTCGCATGGCCGATGTGCAGATAGCCGTTCGGCTCGGGCGGGAAGCGCGTCTCGACGCGTCCGCCCCATTTGCCGGTGCGGTTGTCGTCGTCGATGATGTTGCGGATGAAATTGGAAGCCGCGGGGGCGTCGTTGCGTTCGGTGCTCATGCGGTTGGCGTCAGGTTGTGTCGGCGCGTCGCGCCGGTTTAATCCTGTAATTCTACCTGACCGGGGTCCGTCCCGCGCGGCTCGCGGGTCCGGCACCGTGCGTTCGCGATGCGTACCGCAATATATCGAGTGTGTGTCGGCTGTAACACGACGTAAATCGGATTGCTGGCGGCGTTCGGGTTTTCCTATGATGGCTTTACCGATACAACGCCGCCATTTGTATATTGTTCCGGGCGGAAGGAAGCCAATAACCATGATGAAGAAGACCACTTTTCTCGTTCGTACCGCGGTGATCGTCGCGGCCCTGTCGCAACTCGGCGCATGCGCGATGACGCATACGCAGCGTAATGCCGGTATCGGCGCGGCCGCCGGCGGCGCGCTCGGCTACCTGATCACGGGCGGCCCGGTCGGCACGGTGGCCGGTGCGGCGGCAGGCGGCCTGGTCGGCGCCGGCGTACGCTGATCGCAGGCAGGCGCCCGCGACGCAGGCGCCATTGAACGCCGGACGGTCGTGACGTCGACCTGAACACGCGTCACGGCCCGCTCGGCCTTCTCGCACATCCCTCCGGTTTTCGACAGGCAGCATCAGGGAGAGGAGGGTGTGCGACACTGCGTCGACGCCACAACACGATTCCATTCGTCGACGCATTCCTCCATGAGCGCCCCCTTCGTTTTCGTCCTGCCGGGCTACGCCAATTCGGGCCCGCTTCACTGGCAAAGCCGCTGGGAGCGCGCCGACGCGCGCTTCTCGCGGGTCGCGATGCCCGACTGGGATCGCGCGTTCCGCAACGGCTGGTGTCTCGCGCTCGACCGTGCGGTCGAAGCCGCGCGCGGGCCCGTGCTGATCGCCGGCCACAGCCTCGGCACGCTGACCACCGCATGGTGGGCGACACGCTATGCGCGCCCGGCCGCGCTCGCGAAAGTGCGCGGGGCGCTGCTCGTCGCGTTGCCCGATCCCGCCGCGCCGGCGTTTCCGGCCGATGCGCACGGTTTCGGCCCGGTGCCGCACGAGCGGCTGCCGTTTCCGACCTGCGTGGTCGCGAGCAGCGACGATCCGTACGGTTCGCTTGCGTTCGCGCACGGCTGCGCGCACGCGTGGGGCAGTGAATTCCGTGACATCGGCCCGCGCGGCCACATCAACGCGGACAGCGGGCTCGGCGACTGGCCGCAAGCGCGCGGCTGGCTCGACGCGCTGGCGGTCGCAGGTTGACCGTGTTGCGCAGGGCTGATCGCAGGACCGTCAGATCGTCTGCTTCGCCTTCAACGCCGCGATCCGTTCGTCGTCGTCGCCGAGCAGCGGGGGGAGCCACGCGCGTCGGCAGTCCCCCGACGCATGTCGCGCCATCCGGGCTCATCGCTTGGTGGGCATGTGCGGCAGCAGGCACGTCTGCCGTTGGGCAGCGCTCCGAATTTCTGACGTGTCCCATATCGTTTGAAGTCGGTAGTGGGTAGTCTGGCGGGCCATTTGACCAGACGGAAAGCCTCCATGCCAGTCCAGCCCGCACGATCCGACCGCACCAAAGAAAACAACGGAGCCGCGACGAAACGGATTCAGGTTGATCTGTCACGGCAATGCGTGGAAGCATACGAGGGGCGCGTTTGCGTGTTCCGCTTCGACTGCGTGACAGGCGACCGCGAGCACCCGACCGATCGGGGCACGTTCAGAATCCTCCGCAAGCATCACCCTTATCGTAGCCGCACGTATAACGTGCAGATGGATCGTGCAATGTTCTTCACCACGGATGGCAAAGCTTTTCATCAATATCACGGACCAATGCCGCTCGGCGTCGTGCGGCTGGCTCGCCATTCGGTGAGTGACCGGTTCGGCTCGCGCGGATGTGTGCGGCTGAGCGAAGCCGATGCGCGGCAACTGTACGAATGGACACCGGTCGGAACCATGGTGCACGTGTCATGACGCGCGCGGCAACAGGCCGGCTCGTTCGCGCGGCTGGCGTGGTGTTCGTCGCCGTGCTCGTGGGATTGGCTTGGCGAAGCATGGTCGGAAGCGCCGGCAGTCCCGCGCCTATCGCGCCGGGTACCGAAATACTCAGCGTGCAGCCGGATGAGGTGATGTCGTTCGTCTACACCGCGGGTACGCTGAGCGTGAACGCGCATCGCGTGCAGCCGGCGGCACCGTTCTCCGTGCGCGTCACGTTTTCCGATGGCCGCGCTTCCCGGCAGTGTGTCGCGCCACCTGGGCTGGCCGACCGGCTCGCGCCGCTCACCACGCTGATCGCGCGCGGTGGTGTGTCCGGCGCCGAGCTCGAGACGGCGTTCCCGGCGCCGCTCGGCACGCTGGAAATGCGCGATCGCATCGCCTCCGAACCGCTTCCGACATTAGTGTTCCGGGGGGCGGCCGACACGGACGCGGTGGTGGTCACCGGCCTCCCGGGCGCGGGCGATCGCGCAATCGTCGTCGATCCGGCCGCGCGTGCGGCGCTCGCACTGCTTGCTGGTGGGTGCGATACGCTTGCGCAGCGCTGACTCCCGATATACCCGGCCGACGCTCCTTACGTGGGCAGTCGGGCCGGGTGTCACGCGCGCTCAAATCGTCTGCTTCGCCTTCAGCGCGGCAATCCGTGCGTCGTCGTAGCCGAGCATGTCGCGCAGCACGTCGTCGGTCTGCGCGCCGAGCAGCGGCGGGGCCGTGCGCGCATCGGGCGGCGTCGCGCTCATCCGGATCGGGTTGCGCACGAGCTTCACGTCCGCGCCGCACGGGTGCGGCAGCGATACCTGCATCCCGCGCGCGACCACCTGCTCGTTGTCGAACACTTCGTCGAGATCGTTGATCGGCCCGCACGGCACGCCGGCCGCTTCGAGCACGGCGATCCAGTCGGCCTTGTCGCGCGCCTTCACCATCTCCGCGAGGATCGGCACCAGCGTGTCGCGGTGGCGCACGCGCGACGGGTTCGTCGCGAAACGCTCGTCGTCGGCCAGTTCGGACCGGCCGCCGGCCTCGACGAACTTGCGGAACTGGCCGTCGTTGCCGACCGCGACGATGATCCAGCCGTCGCGCGTCTGGAACGTCTGGTACGGCACGATGTTCGGATGCGCGTTGCCCCAGCGTGCCGGCGGCTTGCCGCTCGCGAGGAAGTTGGTGTTCATGTTCGCGAGCAGCGCGACCTGCACGTCGAGCAGCGCCATGTCGATGTACTGGCCAACGCCTGTGCGGTCGCGGTGCGCGAGCGCGGCCAGCACCGCGATCGTCGAATAGAGGCCCGTCGCGAGGTCGGCGATCGCGACGCCGGCCTTCTGCGGGCCGCCGCCCGGCTCGCCGTCGCGCTCGCCGGTGATGCTCATGAAGCCGCCGATCCCCTGCACGATGAAGTCGTAGCCCGCGCGGTGCGCGTACGGGCCCGTCTGGCCGAAGCCGGTGACCGAGCAGTAGACGAGATCGGGCTTCACCGCACGCAGCGAGTCGTAATCGAGCCCGTATTTCTTCAACTGGCCGACCTTGTAGTTCTCCAGCACGACGTCGCTTTGCGCGGCGAGCTCGCGCACGATCTGCTGGCCTTCGGGCGTCGCGATGTCGATCGTCACCGAGCGCTTGTTGCGGTTCGCCGCGAGGTAGTACGCGGCCTCGGCGGTATCCGCGCCGTCCGCGTCCTTCAGGTACGGCGGCCCCCAGTGGCGCGTGTCGTCGCCGGCGCCCGGGCGCTCGACCTTGATCACGTCCGCACCGAAATCGGCAAGCGTCTGCGCGCACCACGGCCCCGCGAGCACGCGGGTGAGGTCCAGCACGCGGATATGGCTCAGGGCACCCATCGTCGAATCGTCTCCTTTCATGGCTGGCCCGTCTTGTCCGGCCGGGCCGATTGGCATGCCGAGCATCTTAAGGCGAATCGGCCGCGCGGGTGGCCCAGCCGGGCCGGCCGGATGGCCGAGCCGCTTTGCCGGCGCTTTGCCCGGAAGCCGGCCCCGATCCCGTATAATCGATCGTTTCCGAATCCATGCCGCCGCGCGCCCCGCCTGGGGCGCCGGCGTTTGAAGCCGTCTTTGCCAGACTGTCCCCGCACGCCATGAAAGCTGCCGAAATCCGCGAGAAATTCCTCAAATTCTTCGAATCGAAGGGCCACACGATCGTCCGCTCGTCGAGCCTCGTGCCCGGTAACGACCCCACGCTGATGTTCACGAACTCGGGCATGGTCCAGTTCAAGGACGTCTTCCTCGGCACGGATCCGCGCCCGTACTCGCGCGCCACGACGGCGCAGCGCAGCGTGCGCGCGGGCGGCAAGCACAACGACCTCGAGAACGTCGGCTACACGGCGCGCCACCACACGTTCTTCGAGATGCTCGGCAACTTCTCGTTCGGCGACTACTTCAAGCACGACGCGATCAAGTTCGCGTGGGAGCTGCTGACCACGGTCTACCAGCTGCCGAAGGACAAGCTGTGGGTCACCGTCTACCAGGAAGACGACGAGGCGTACGACATCTGGGCGAAGGAAGTCGGCGTGCCGACCGAGCGCATCATCCGCATCGGCGACAACAAGGGCGCGCGCTACGCGTCGGACAACTTCTGGACGATGGGCGACACGGGCCCGTGCGGCCCCTGTACCGAAATCTTCTACGACCACGGCCCGGACGTGTGGGGCGGCCCGCCGGGGTCGCCTGAAGAAGACGGCGACCGCTACATCGAGATCTGGAACCTCGTGTTCATGCAGTTCAACCGCGACGCGCAGGGCAACATGACGCGCCTGCCGAAGCAGTCGGTCGACACCGGCATGGGCCTCGAGCGCCTCGCCGCGGTGCTGCAGCACGTGCACAGCAACTACGAGATCGACCTGTTCCAGAACCTGATCAAGGCCGCCGCGCGCGTGACCGAGATCAGCGACCTCACGAACAACTCGCTGAAGGTGATCGCCGATCACATCCGTGCGTGCTCGTTCCTGATCGTCGACGGCGTGATCCCCGGCAACGAAGGCCGCGGCTACGTGCTGCGCCGGATCGTGCGCCGCGCGATCCGCCACGGCTACAAGCTTGGCCGCAAGGGTTCGTTCTTCCACAAGCTGGTGGCCGACCTCGTCGCCGAGATGGGCACGGCCTATCCGGAGCTGAAGGAAGCGGAACAGCGCGTGACCGACGTGCTGCGCCAGGAAGAAGAGCGCTTCTTCGAGACGATCGAGCACGGGATGTCGATCCTCGAAGGGGCGCTTGCCGACGTCGAGGCGAAGGGCGGCAAGGTGCTCGACGGCGAACTCGCATTCAAGCTGCACGATACGTACGGCTTCCCGCTCGACCTCACGGCCGACGTCTGCCGCGAGCGCGGGATGACGGTCGACGAGCCGGCATTCGACGACGCGATGGCGCGCCAGCGCGAGCAGGCGCGCGCGGCCGGCAAGTTCAAGGCCGCGCAGGGCCTCGAATACTCGGGCGCGAAGACCACCTTCCACGGTTACGAGGAAATCGCGTTCGACGACGCGAAGGTCGTCGCGCTGTACGTCGACGGTTCGGCCGTCAACGAAGTGAAGGCCGGCCAGGACGCGGTCGTCGTGCTCGATCACACGCCGTTCTACGCGGAATCGGGCGGCCAGGTCGGCGACCAGGGCGTGCTCGCGAACGCCGCGACGCGCTTCGCGGTGGCCGACACGCTGAAGGTGCAGGCCGACGTGATCGGCCATCACGGCACGCTGGAGCAGGGCACGCTGAAGGTCGGCGACGTGCTGCGCGCGGAAATCGACGCGCATCGCCGCGCCCGCACGCAGCGCAACCACTCGGCCACCCACCTGATGCACAAGGCGCTGCGCGAAGTGCTCGGCGCGCACGTGCAGCAGAAGGGGTCGCTGGTCGACGCGGAAAAGACCCGCTTCGACTTCGCGCACAACGCGCCGATGACCGACGACGAAATCCGTCGCGTCGAGCAGATCGTCAACAACGAGATCCTGGCCAACGCGCCGGGCATCGTGCGCGTGATGCCGTACGACGAAGCGGTGAAGGGCGGTGCGATGGCGCTGTTCGGCGAGAAGTACGGCGACGAAGTGCGCGTGCTCGACCTCGGTTTCTCGCGTGAACTGTGCGGCGGCACGCACGTGCAGCGCAGCGGCGACATCGGTTTCTTCAAGATCGTCGTCGAAGGCGGCGTCGCGGCCGGCATCCGCCGTGTCGAGGCGATCACCGGCGACAACGCGGTGCGCTACGTGCAGGAGCTCGACGCGCGCGTGAACGAAGCGGCTGCTGCGCTGAAGGCGCAACCGTCGGAACTCACGCAGCGCATCGCACAGGTGCAGGACCAGGTGAAGTCGCTCGAGAAGGAGCTCGGCGCGCTGAAGTCGAAGCTCGCGTCGAGCCAGGGCGACGAGCTCGCGCAGCAGGCCGTCGAAATCGGCGGCGTGTACGTGCTGGCCGCGACGCTCGACGGCGCCGACGCGAAGACGCTGCGCGAAACGGTCGACAAGCTGAAGGACAAGCTGAAGAGCGCGGCGATCGTGCTGGCGGCCGTCGAGGGCGGCAAGGTCAGCCTGATCGCGGGCGTCACGCCGGACGCGAGCAAGAAGGTGAAGGCCGGCGAACTCGTGAACTTCGTCGCGCAGCAGGTCGGCGGCAAGGGCGGCGGCCGTCCGGACATGGCGCAGGCAGGCGGCACCGAGCCGGCCAACCTGCCGGGCGCGCTGGCCGGCGTGAAGGGCTGGGTCGAAGAGCGGCTCTGATCGTCACGTCATCGAGGCGATGCCGTTTCACTGACGGCATTGCCTGACTGAAAAACGACCCGATCGGCACGCGCCGGTCGGGTCGTTTTGTTTGTGCGCGTCGCTCCGTGCGGCGACGCGCGAACACGGGTCAGGCCGTCACGGTCGCCGTCGGCTGCGTCGCATCGGCGGGCGGCCGTCCGGCTTCCGTGAGCGCATCGCGCAGCGCGGCGAGGGCCGCCGATGCATAGCCCTGCCGCCACGCGAGCAGCGTGTCGATGCCTTCGAGTTCGGGGATCGTGTGCGCGGCGATGTTGCCGGTTTCGGGTTGCAGATCGAGTACCGAGCGCGGCGCGACCGCGACACCCGCGCCGGCCGCGACACACGCGACGATCGCGTGATACGAGCCGAGTTCGAGCACGCGCGCCGGTTTTACGCCATGCGCCGCATACCACCGCTCGACGTACTTGCGATACGTGCACCCGCGCTCGAACGCGATCAGCGTCGGCAGGATCACGTCGCGCGGCGTGCGCACCGGCGGATGGCCACGCGGCGTCAGCAGCACGAGATCCTCGCGGAAGATCGGCACCGTCTCGAACGTGTCGGGCAGCGCGTCCGGCTCGGGCGGGCGGGCGAACAATGCCGCATCGACCTCGAAGTCGCGCACGCGGTCGATCAGCCAGCCCGTCGTGCCCGTCAGCAGTTCGAGCGACACGTCGGGCCATGCGTGGTGATAGCGTGCGAGTATCGTCGGCAACCGGCTTGCGGCCGTGCTTTCCATCGTGCCGAGCCGCAGACGGCCGCGCGGCGTGTCCTCGCGCACTGCGTCGCGCGCTTCGTCGGCGAGCGCGAGCAGGCGTTCCGCATACGGCAGCAGCGTGTGGCCGGCCGGCGTCAGCACCAGCCGGCGGCCGTCGCGCACGAACAGCGCCGCGCCGAGTTCCTCCTCGAGCTGCTTGATGCGCGTCGTGACGTTCGACTGCACGCGATTGAGCTTGGCCGCCGCACGCGTCACACCGTTCTCGCGCACGACCGCCCGGAATATCGCCAGCGCGGCCAGATCCATGATTCTCTCCAGAGGATGAGTCGATTCTCAATTATTCATTTTTTGAGAACGTTTGGTCAAGCTACGATGAAGGCATTCCGATTTCCGATCCGGCCGGCGCGCTGAGTGCCGGCCGATGCCGCCATGTCCCGCTTCGATGCCCCGACCGCCGCTGCCGGCGTGCTTTCGTCAGACCAGGCCGATCGTCGCGCCCGCGCGGCCGCGCTGGCCTGCATGGTCGGCCTCGCCGTCGTGCTCGGCGTCGGCCGCTTCGCGTTCACGCCGTTGTTGCCGCTGATGCTCGCCGACGGCTCGATCGGCCTGAAGGCCGGCGGCTGGCTCGCGTCGGCAAACTACGCGGGCTACTTCGCCGGCGCGGTCAGTTGCGCGGCGCTGCGTGTCGCGCCCGCGCGGATGGTGCGCTTCGGGCTCGCGGCCACCGTGCTGCTGACGGCGGCGATGGGCGTCGGGCACCTGTTGCCCGTGTGGCTCGCGGTGCGCTTCGTCGCGGGCGTCGTCAGTGCCTGGACGTTCGTGTTCGTGTCGCAGTGGGGATTGCGGCGCCTGGCCGAGCTGCACGCGCCGGAATGGAGCGGGGTGATCTACGCGGGGCCCGGCGTCGGCATCGTGCTGACGGGGGTGATCGGCAGCGCGCTGGCCGGTCAGCGCGCGGCGTCGGGTTGGCTGGGCTTCGCGGCGCTGTCGGCCGTGCTGTCGGTTGCGATCTGGCGCACGTTCGGCACCGTGCCGGCGCCGGCGCACGTGGCACCGCCGGCCGCCGCCGCGCCGCATGCGGCTGCCGGAGCAGCGGCCGCTTCGACGGCGCCTGCCGCCGGCCTGCGAAGCCGCCGCATGGATGCCGCGTGGCTCGTCGTGCTGTACGGCGCGCCAGGCTTCGGCTACATCATCACCGCGACGTTCCTGCCGGTGATCGCGCGCGCCGCGCTGCCGGCCGGTTCGCCGTGGCCCGACCTGTTCTGGCCGATGTTCGGCGCGGCGCTGATCGTCGGCGCGATCTCCGCCGCGCGGCTGCCCGCGCACTGGGACAACCGCCTGCTGCTCGCGGCCGGCTGCGCGACGCAGGCGCTCGGCATCGTGGCCGGAATCGTGTGGCCGAACGCGGCCGGTTTCTCGGCCGGCAGCGCGCTGCTCGGCCTGCCGTTCACCGCGATCACGCTGTTCGCGATGCGCGAGGCGCGGCGCCTGCACGGCGAGCGCGCAGCCGGGCTGATGGGCTATGCGACGGCGTCATACGGCATCGGGCAGATCCTCGGGCCGCTCGTCGCGGCGCCGCTGGCCGCGCGTTTCGGGTCGTTTACGCCGGCGTTGTGGGTCGCGGTGGGCGCGTTGCTCGCCGGTGCGGCCGGTTTTGCGGCGACTGCCGTGAGCGGGCGCCGGCAACCCTGACGGCGGCGGGGACGGATCGTCTGCGGCGCGGGCAAACTCGCTAGAATGAAGCCTTTCCCGCGCCGAGCGGGTGCGCGGGCAGCCGTGAGGCGCCGTCCGGCGCTCGCCAGATCCTCACCGATGACCACCGCCGACTACCGTTTCTGCCCGCGCTGCGCGAGCCCGCTGACCGAGCGAGCCGATCCCGAACATGAAGGCGGCCGCGTGCGCCAGGCTTGCCCCGACGATACCTGCGGCTATGTGCATTGGAACAATCCGCTGCCCGTCGTCGCCGCGATCGTCGAGCTCGGCGGCAAGATCCTGCTCGCGCGCAACGCGGCCTGGCCCGAAGGGATGTTCGCGCTGATCACCGGCTTCCTCGAAAACGGCGAGACGCCCGAGGACGGCATCGCGCGCGAGGTGTTCGAGGAAACCGCGTTGAAGGCCGAGCAGGTGTCGCTCGTCGGCGTGTACGAATTCATTCGCAAGAACGAGCTGATCATCGCGTACCACGTGCGTGCGTCGGGCACGGTGTCGCTGTCGCCGGAACTGCTCGAATACAAGCTCGTCGATCCGCCGCTGCTGCGCCCGTGGCGTGCCGGCACGGGCATCGCGCTCGCCGACTGGATGCGCGCGCGCGGCCTCGATTTCGAGTTCGTCGACCGGCCGGGGCAGTGATGGGCCGGCCGGTCCGCAGCGTGTCTGCCGCCGCGCCGCGAGCGATCGCGACGCGGCGTTCCGCTTCTCGCCGGCGTGCCGTGCCGCATGGCCGCCGCGCGTCATCCTCGTCGTTTCCCTCGTCCTGACCGCCATCGCCATGTCCGACAAGCCGCAGCCGCGTCCGCGCGACGCCTATCGCCACTTCCTGCCGATCACGACCCGCTGGATGGACAACGACGTCTACGGGCACGTGAACAACGTCGTCTACTACAGCTACTTCGACACCGTCGTGAACGAGTACCTGATCCGCGCCGGCGTGCTCGATGTCGAGCACGGGCAGACGATCGGGCTGGTCGTCGAGACGCAGTGCAACTACTTCGCGCCGCTCGTGTTCCCGCAGTCGATCGACGCGGGGCTGCGGGTCGTGAAGCTCGGCACGTCGAGCGTGCGCTACGAGGTCGGCCTGTTCGCGCAAGGCGACGCGGCGCCGGCCGCGCAGGGGCATTTCGTGCACGTGTACGTCGATCGCGAGACACGCCGCCCCGTGCCGCTGCCCGATGCGTTGCGCGCCGCGCTCGAGCCGCTCACGGCCTGACGGCGCGCGGTGCACGCGTTCGCGCTCCAGGCCTTCAACGGCCTCAGCTACGGCTTGCTGCTGTTCATGCTGTCGGCCGGCCTCACGCTGATCTTCAGCGTGCAGGGCGTGCTGAACTTCGCGCATGCGAGCTTTTATATGCTCGGCGCGTATGTCGGCTACAGCATCGCGGCCTACGCGGGCTTCTGGCCCGCGCTGGTGCTCGCGCCGCTCGCGGTCGGGCTGCTCGGCGCCGGCTGCGAACGCGCGCTGCTGCGCCGCGTGCAGGCGCGCGGCCATACGAGCGAACTGCTGCTGACCTTTGGTCTCGCCTACCTGATCGGCGAGGGCGCGAAACTCGCCTGGGGCCTCGCGCCGCTGCCGGCGCCCGTGCCGCCGCTGTTCGACGGCGCGCCCGTGACCGTCTTCGGCCTCGCATTGCCGCGCTACCGGCTGTTCATGATGGCGATGTCCGCGACGATGCTGGTCGCGCTCGGCGCGCTGCTGCGCGTGTCGCACATCGGGCTCGTCGTGCGTGCGGCGCTCACGCATCGCGCGGCCGTCGAGGCGCTCGGCTACGACGTGCCGCGCGTGATGACGGGCCTGTTCGGCGCCGGCACCGCGCTCGCGGCGCTGGCCGGCGTGATCGGCGCGCCGCTCGCGGTGATCGAGCCCGCGCTGGCCGAGACCGTCGGGTCGGTCGTGTTCGCGGTCGTCGTGATCGGCGGGCTCGGCTCGCTCGGCGGCGCGTTCGTCGCGTCGCTCGCGGTCGGCTTCGCGCAGACCTTCGCGGCCGCGAGCGATACGTCGCTGCGCGACCTCGCGCAATGGGCCGGCGTCGCGCTGCCCGATCGCGTCGCCGCGGTGACGATCGCGCAACTCGCGCCGCTGGTGCCGTACCTGCTGCTCGTCGCCGTGCTGGTCGCGCGGCCGCGCGGGCTGTTCGGCGAGCGTGTCGATGCGTAGCCGCGTGCTCGCCGGCTGCGTGCGCTGGGCGCTGTTCGCCGCGTGCTTCGCGCTGCCCGCGTGGCTGTGGCCGCATGGCGCGGTGCTCGGCTATCTCGCGCAGACGGCCGCGCTCGTCGTGCTCGCGCTGTCGTACAACCTGCAGCTCGGCACGACCGGGTTGCTGTCGTTCGGGCACGCGGCGTTCGCGGGCCTTGGCGCGTTCGCGGCCGCGCACTGGTTCAATCATGTCGGCGGCCCGCTGCCGCTGCTGCCGCTCGTCGGCGGCGCGGCCGGCGCGGGCTTCGGGTTCGTCGCCGGATTGCTCGCGACACGCCGCTCCGGCACCGCGTTCGCGATGATCACGCTCGGGCTCGGCGAATGCGTCGCGGCCGCCGCGTGGAGCGTGCCCGCGTGGTTCGGCGGCCTGGGCGGCGTGCCGATCGACCGCGCGAGCGGCGCGCCGTGGGGCAACTGGCATTTCGGCGCACCGGCACATGCCTATGCGGTGATCGCCGCGTGGTGCGTCGTGTCGGCGTGGGCCATGCACGCGCTGACGCGCACGCCGCTCGCGCGGCTCGCGAACGCGGTGCGCGACAACCCCGCGCGCGTCGCCGCGCTCGGCACCGATCCGCGCCGCGTGCGGCTCGCGATGGTCACCTGCGCGTCGTTCTTCGCGGGCATCGCCGGCACGCTGACGCTGATCGACATCGAGATCGCGACGCCCGACAGCGTGTCGATGGCGCGCTCGGCAACCGTGCTGATCGCCGCGGTGATCGGCGGCACCGGCGCGTTCTTCGGGCCGGCGGCCGGCGCTGCCGTGCTGACCGCGCTGAGCATCGGCGTCGCGGGCGTGTCGCGTGCATGGGCGCTGTATCTCGGCGTGCTGTTCGTCGCGATCGTCGTGGCCGCGCCGCGCGGGCTCGCGGGTATCGCGCAGGCGTTCGCGCACGCGATGCGGCGCGATGCGCCGGCGGCCGAGCGGTGGCGGATGCTGTGCGCGCTCGGCGCGTGCATGTTCTGGGGCGTCGCGATCGTCTGCGCGGCCGAGCTCGGCTACGCGTGGCGCTTCGCGCAGGACGACGGCACGGGCCTCGCGTTCGGCGCATGGGCGATCGATGCCGATACGCCGGCCGGCTGGGCCGTCGCCGGCTCGGCGGCCGGCATCGGTACGCTGCTGTGGGGCTGGCGCGCGCGGTTCGTGCAGGGCGGGCAGGCCGGCAAGCGGGAGGACGCACGATGAGCGGCAATGCGATCGCGCTCCACGGCGTCGTGCAGCGCTTCGGCGCGCAGACCGTGCTCGACGGCGTCGAACTGAGCATCGCGGCCGGCGAGCGTCACGCGCTGATCGGGCCGAACGGCGCGGGCAAGTCGACGCTGTTCGGCGTGATTGCCGGTGCGACGCGGCCGACGCGCGGGCGCGTCGTGCTGCACGGCGTCGAGCTGCGCGGGCGCGGGCCGGTCGTCGCGAGCCGCCTCGGCATCGGCCGCAGTTTCCAGCAGACGAGTGCGTTCGCGCGGCTGACGGTATTCGACAACCTGCGCTGCGCGGCGCTGCATGCGCCGGCCGAACGGCGCCGATGGTGGAACCGGCTGCGCGAATCGGCGTCGGTCGATCTCGCGGCCGCGCGCGTGCTGCACGACATCGGCCTCGATGCGCGGCGCGACACGCCGGCCGCCGAACTGAGCTATGCGGAACAGCGCGCGCTCGACCTCGGGATCGCGCTCGCGAGCGATGCGCGCACGCTGCTGCTCGACGAGCCGACGGCCGGCATGAGCCGCGCGCAGGCGGCACGGATGATCGCACTGATCCGCGCGACGACGCAGGGCCGCACGGTGCTGATGATCGAGCACGACATGGACGCGGTGTTCGACTTCGCCGAACGTATCACGGTGCTCGTGCGCGGCACGGTGGTCGCGACCGGCGCGCCCGATGCCATCCGTGCCGATCCGCGCGTGCGTGCGGCGTATCTGGGCGAGGGTCGCGCATGAGCGCACTGCTCGACATTCGCGGCCTGCGCGCGTGGTACGGATTGCAACCCGTGCTCGACGGCGTCGATCTCGCGCTCGCGCCGGGCGAGACGCTCGCGCTGCTCGGCCGCAACGGCTCGGGGCGCTCGACGCTCGCGAAGGCCGTGATGGGGCTCGTCCGCACGGCCGGCTCGGTGCGCATCGCCGGTGCAGAATGCGCGGGCGCACGGACGTTCGAGATCGCGCGGCGCGGCGTTGCTTACGTGGCCGAAAGCCGCGACGTGTTTCCGCTGTTGACCGTTCGCGACAACCTGCGGCTCGGCTTGCGCGGCGCACGCGGCCCGGCCGAACGCGCGGCGCTCGACCGCCTGTTCGGTCGCTTTCCGCTGCTGGCCGCGCGCGCGGACGTGAAAGCAGGGCGCCTGTCGGGCGGCGAGCAGCAGGTGCTCGCGCTGGTGCGCGCGCTGGCCGGGAGCCCGCGCGTGCTGATCGTCGACGAGCCGGCCGAAGGGCTCGCGCCGCTCGCGGTCGACGAAGTCGGCGCCTGCCTCGCCGCGCTGCAGGCCGACGGGGTCGCGATCCTGCTGATCGAGCAGCGGCTGCAGTTCGCGCCGCGGCTCGCGCGGCGCGTCGCGGTGATGGGGCGCGGACGGATCGTCTACGACGGCGCGCTCGACGGGCTGGGCGGCGAGGTCGCCAACGCGTGGCTGAGCGCCGGCTGACGGCGCGCGATCGATTGTTCGGCAAACTCCGCCAGTCAATTCGTCTCGAGCCGCTTTATCGCTGCAGTGCCGCAACGTAAATTTCCAGTCAGGCCGATTGCCGCGGCCACGCATCGACGCGGCAACCGGCGCCAACCATCGAAGGTCTTCTGACTGAGGAATGAAATCATGAGCAAGCTGACAGGCAAGGTAGCGATCGTCACGGGCGCATCGAAGGGCATCGGCGCGGCAATCGCGAAGGCACTGGCCGACGAAGGCGCGGCGGTCGTCGTCAACTACGCGAGCAGCAAGGCAGGTGCCGACGCGGTCGTGAGCGCGATCACCGAAGCGGGCGGCCGCGCGGTCGCGGTCGGCGGCGACGTGTCGAAGGCAGCCGACGCGCAGCGCATCGTCGATACCGCAATCGAAACGTATGGCCGACTCGACGTGCTCGTCAACAATTCGGGCGTGTACGAATTCGCGCCGATCGAAGCGATCACCGAAGAGCACTATCGCCGCCAGTTCGACACGAACGTGTTCGGCGTACTGCTGACCACGCAGGCGGCCGTCAAGCATCTCGGCGAAGGCGCGAGCATCATCAACATCAGCTCGGTCGTGACCAGCATCACGCCGCCGGCCAGCGCCGTGTACAGCGGCACGAAGGGCGCGGTCGACGCGATCACCGGCGTGCTCGCGCTCGAACTCGCCCCGCGCAAGATCCGCGTGAACGCGATCAACCCCGGCATGGTCGTGACCGAAGGCACGCACAGCGCGGGCATCATCGGTTCCGATCTCGAAGCGCAGGTGCTCGGGCAGACGCCGCTCGGCCGCCTCGGCGAGCCGAACGACATCGCGTCGGTGGCCGTGTTCCTCGCGTCGGACGATGCGCGCTGGATGACCGGCGAGCACCTCGTCGTGAGCGGCGGGTTGAACTGACCCATCCTGCGTGACTGCGCGATCGGCGTGCGTGCGCCGATCGCGTCGTTACGCCAGCATTGCCAGCGCGTTCGCGCCGACGTGCCACTGCAGGCACTCGACGACGAGCGCGTGATTGTCTGCGGAGTCGAGCCCCGCGATCGTCATCGCGCCGACGATGCCGCCCCCGGCGAGCCGCAGCGGCACGCCGCCGCCGTCGAGCGCATAGTCGTCGTCGGACAGTCCCTGCGACTGCAGCGACCAGCCGGCACGCCGAAAGCACGCGCCGACCGCGAGCGAACTCTGGCCGAAACGCAGCACCGTGTTCTGCCGGCGGCGGATCGCGTCGCTGTCGTGTGCGCCGCTGCCGTCGAGCGCGCAGTAGAACAACGGCGCCTGCTCGCCGACGATGCTCACCGCGATCGGCAGCCCGCGCCGCGAGGCGAGGTTGACCGCGATTTCCCCCATCCGCCGTGCGGCGGCCGCATTGAAGCGCGGCAGCGCCGGATTCGATGCGTCGTCGTCGAAGGCGTGGGGTTCGAGGCGAAAATGGGTCGTCACCATGGCGGCTCCGTGGCGTCGCCGGCTCAGTGTGCGCGTGCCGGGCGTCGCATCGTCACGGGCCGCGCGGGCCCGTCTTCCGTTCAATGCTTCAGGGTTCCTCAGCGTTTCGGCGCCGCGTCGATCATCCACTCGTGCGCGGGATCGTTCTTGAACGCCCATGCGCGGCTTGGGCCCGCCATCACGTTCAGGTAGTACAGGTTGTAGCCGTGCGGAGCTACGACCGGATGGTAGCCGCGCGGCACCATCACGACGTCGTGGTTCTCGACGGCGCACGCTTCGTCGAGGCTGCGGTCGTCCGTGTACACGCGCTGGAACGCGAAGCCCTGCGGCGGATCGATCCGGTGATAGTAGGTTTCCTCGAGCGACGTCTCGTCGGGCGCCGCGTCGCGATCGTGCTTGTGCGGCGGATAGCTGCTCGAATGGCTGGCCGGCGTGACGACTTCGACGACGAGCAGCCGGTCGGCCGCCGGGTTGTCGCCCATCAGGATGTCGCAGACGTAGCGCGTGTTGGTGCCTTGCCCGCGCACCGACCGGCGCATCCGTTCGCCGTCGAGGCGCCGCACGGGCTTGTCGCCGCTCGCGTACGGCGCGGTGCACAGCGCGATTTCCGCATCGCGCGTCGCGACCAGCGTGACGGTCTTGCCGCCCGGCACGTACAGTGCGTCCGGCGACACCTCGTCGAAGACGCTGTCGCGCTTGCCGAGCGCATCGTAGGTTTCGCCGTCGACTTCGGCACGCACGGTGCCCGTCAGCACGACCACGCACAGCTCGCGCGTGCCGGTGTCGAGCGTTTCGGTGTCACCGGCCTTCAGGCGCAGCGCACGAAAGCCGACGTGCTTCCAGCCGGCCGATTCGGGCGTGACGTTGCAGATTTCACGGTCGGCCGAGGCCTTGACCAGCAGGGGAGAAATCGTCATGGGATGGGGCTCCGCAATAGGGTAGGGCTCACGCGTTCACGCGCTCATGCACTCATGCACTCAACCGGTCGACGATCGCGCGCAGCGACTCGTAGCCCTTTTTCGCATACGCATAGCTCGGCGCGACGGCCGGATCCTGCTCGGCCTCGACGACGAGCCAGCCTTCGTAGCCGGCGTCCTTCAGCGTGCGCAGCGTCGCGTCGTAATCGAGCGCGCCGTCGCCGGGCACCGTGAACGTGCCGTTGATCACGCCGTTCAGGAAGCTCCAGCCGCCGTTGCGCGCCTGCGTGACGACCTGCGGCCGCACGTCCTTGCAATGCACGTGCGCGACGCGCGCCACGTGCTTCTTCAGCAGCGTGACGGGGTCGGCCGCGCCGCCGAAATAGGCATGGCCCGTGTCGAACAGCAGGAACACCTTCGCCGGGTCGGTCAGCGCCATCAGGCGGTCGACGTCGTCGGGCGACTCGACGTACGCGCCCATGTGGTGATGGTAGGCGAGCTTGATCCCGTACGTGTCGAGCAGGTGTGCGCCGAACGCGTCGAGGCGTGCCGCATAGCGCCGCCAGGCGTCGTCGTCGACGAAGCGCGGCCGTTTCGCGACCGGCGTGTCGATGCTGCCCTGGATCGTGCCCGCGCATTCGCCGTAGACCACGACCTTCACGTCGTTGAACTGCAGCTTCGTCAGGTGCGCGCGGCAGCGCTCGATCTCCGCCGCGACCGCATCGGCGTCGCTCATGCCCGGCGCGACTTCCGCGAGGAAGCCCGAATACCAGCCCGACACGCACACGAGGCCGAACTCGGCGAGCTTCGCCTTCAGCTCGGGGCCCGTCTTCGGAAACTTGTTGCCGAGCTCGAAGCCCGCATAGCCGATTTCGGCGCCTTCCTTCAGTGCCGTTTCGAGCGGTGTCTCGCCGCCGAGCGACGGCAGGTCGTCGTTCATCCACGACAGGGGATTGATGCCGATGCGGACGTTCCAGCTCATGAGGTGCTTCCTTGGTTCGGATGATGTGGGTGCAGGGCGTGGTCTTCGTGGCGCAGCGTGCGCGCTCAGCGCCGCTGCCGCGTTTTCGCGTCGAGATACGCGCGGTGTGCCGCTTCGACGCCGGTGCGTTCGGATACCTGCGGCAACGCGACCTCCCACCACGCGCCGCCGTCGTCGGTCGTGCGCCGGTGCGTGGTGTCGATCACGAGCACCTGGCTCTTCTTCGCCGCGCGGGCGCGTGTCATCTCGTGACGCAATTCGACGACGTCGCGCACGTGCACGGCTTCGGCGCCCATCGCACGCGCATGCATCGCGAAATCGATCGTCGAGCGCTCGCCGCCTTCGGGCACGCAGTCGTCGAGCATGTTGTTGAAGCTTGCGCCGCCGCAATTGAGTTGCAGCCGCTCGATGCAGCCGTAGCCGCGGTTGTCGAGGATCACGACGATGATCTTGCGGCCGAGCATCACCGACGTCGCGAGCTCCGCGTTGAGCATCATGTACGAGCCGTCGCCGACGATCACGATCACTTCGCGCTCGGGCCGCGCGAGCTTCGCGCCGAGGCCGCCTGCCACTTCGTAGCCCATGCACGAGTACGCATAGTCCATGTGGTAATTGCCCGGCACGCCGCTGCGCCACAGCTTGTGCAGTTCGGCCGGCAGCGTGCCGGCCGCGCAGACGACGAGGTCGTCGCGTGCGCTGTCGCGTCCGGCGTCGGCCGCGGAGTCGCGCACCGCGCCGATCACTTCCGCGTCGTACGGCAGCGTGTCCTTCGGAATTCGTGTGGTCAGCTCGGTCACGCGTGCGTTCCACGCGGCGGCCTGATCGCGGTTCGCGGCCGTCCACGCGGGATCGGCGTGCCAGCCGGCCAGCGCGGCCGACAACTGGCCGAGGCCCGTGCGCGCATCGGCAATGAGCTGCCGGCCGCGTTTCTTGCCGGCATCGAACGGCTGCACGTTCAGGCTCAACAGCGTCGCGTCGCCGTAGAGCGCATGCGAGCCGGTCGTGAAATCCTGCAGCCGCGTGCCGACCGCGAACACCACGTCGGCCTGCGCGGCGGCACGGTTGGCGGCGGGCGAACCCGTCACGCCGATCGAGCCGAGGTTCAGCGGGTGATCCCACGCGAGGCTGCCCTTGCCGGCCTGCGATTCGGCGACGGGCACGCCGTGCGTGTCGGCGAACGCACGCAGCGCGTCCCACGCCTGGCTGTACAGCACGCCGCCGCCGGCGACGATCAGCGGCTTCTTCGCGGCCTTCAGCACGTCGAGCGCATCGGCGAGTTCGAGCGCGTCGGCCGGCGGCCGGCGCATCCGGATCACCGGCGGCGCGAAGAAATCCTCGGGCCAGTCGTATGCGAAGGTCTGCACGTCCTGCGGCAGCGCGAGACACACGGGGCCGCACTGCGCGGGATCGGTCATCACCTGGATCGCGCGCGGCAGAGCGACGAGCAGTTGCTCGGGCGACGTGATGCGGTCGAAGTAGCGCGTCACGGGCCGGAAGCAGTCGTTCGCGCTGACGTCGCCCTGTTCGAAATCTTCCACCTGCTGCAGCACGGGGTCGGGCAGCCGCGACACGAACACGTCGCCGGGCAGCAGCAACAGCGGCAGCCGGCCGACGTGCGCGAGCGCGGCCGACGTCAGCATGTTGGTCGCGCCGGGGCCGATGCTCGACGTCGCGGCCATCATCCGCTGGCGGAAGTTCGCTTTCGCGAACGCGACGGCCGCATTGGCCATCCCTTGCTCGTTGTGCGCGCGGAAGGTCGGCAGCCGGTCTTTTTCGGCATGCAGCGCTTCGCCGAGCCCGGCCACGTTGCCGTGGCCGAAGATCGCGAACACGCCGCCGCAGTACGGCAGGATTTCGGTGCGGCCGTCGGGCTGGACGACTTCGGCGCGCAGGGCGGCCAGGTAGCGTACGAGCGCCTGGCTGACGGTCAGTCTCACGGTGGTGGTCATCGTCGGTCGATAGAGAGGAGTCGGGTGGTCGTCACGGGCACGGGCATCAGGCTGCGGCAGCGGCGCGCGCGGCCGCACGGCGGCCGAGCCACGCGTCGACCAGTTGCGTGAAGTTGCCGGCGACTTCGTCGATCAGCGCCTGGTCGTCGATGCGGCCGGCGAACCAGTTCAGCGATGCATCGGCCCACAGCGTGCGCCCGACCATGAAGCCCTTGACGATCGGGTTGGTTGCCGAGCGGAAGCTGTCGACGAGGTATTGCAGCGGCTGGTTCAGGCCGAGGATCACCGCGCCGCGGCAGTGCGGGTCGCGCTCGGCGATCAGCGCGGCGAGCCGGGTCCAGCCGTCTGCGCTCAGCGGCGTGAGCTTCCACCATTCGGGCTTCACGCCGAGGTTGTAGAAGCGCGCGACCGTGCGCAGCACCGCGTCGTCCTCGGTGCCGGCCGGCGTGACCGCGCGCGGCGGAATCATTTCGAGCAGCAGCTCGTTGCCGCTGGCGCGCGTGGCTTCCCACAGTTCCAGCACGCGCTGCTCCTGCTCGACGCGCAGGTCGACGTCGTCGTCCGGGTGATAGTGGACGAGGCATTTCACGACCTGTTCGGTCGGCCAGTGCGTGAGCGACGAGCCGACCGAGCGCGTCTCGTCGAAGCGCAGCGGCCGCGAGCCCGGCAGCTCGACCGGGCGGCCGACCCACCAGCCGCGCCCGGTGGCCGACGCGAGTGCGTCGCTGCCGTACGCGCCGCCGTCGATCAGCACGCCGACCTGGCCTTCGAGATGACGCTCGCGCTCGACCTGCTCGACCGCGCGCACGAGCAGCCGCTTCAGCGTCTTGATGCGCGCTTCGTCCGCGCCGGCCTGCACCGCGAGTTCGTAGAACTGGCTGCGATGGTCGAACGCCATCACGCACAGGTCGTCCCAGTCGCGGCGGGGCACCGTCACGCGGTGCAGGTGGGCGAGCGTGCGGTCGGCATCGACCACCGGATTGCGGCTGCCGTCGAACCAGTGTGCGAGTTCGGCCGGCGTCGGCATCGCGGCCGAGCACGCGTGGCGCGACACGACGATCGCGCCGCACGCGTTCGCGATGCGCGTCGCGTCGGCCCAGTCGCTCCCGCGCAGCAGCCCCGACAGCAGGCCCGACAGGAATGCGTCGCCCGCGCCGAGCACGTTGAGGACCTCGACGCGCTCGCCGAGGAAGGTCGGTGCAGCGTCGATGCCGGCCGGAATGTCGCCTTCGATCACGCAGCAGCCGAGCGCGCCGCGCTTGACGACGAGCGTCGCGTTCGTGATCGCGCGCACCGCCTGCAACGAGCCGATCAGGTCGTGCGGCACGCCGCCCGCGATCAGGAATTCCTCTTCGGTACCGACCAGCAGGTCGAATTCGCCGAGCACCTGCTGCAGCTGCCGCGTCACCTGCGCATCGGGCACGTAGCGGTTCTCGCCGGCGCCGCGCGCGGTGAGTCCCCACAGCACCGGCCGATAGTCGATGTCCAGGATGCGGACGGCACCGTGGCGGCGCGCATACGTCAACGCAGTCAGCGACGCCTCGCGCGTGCCCGGCGTCGACAGGTGCGTGCCGGTGATCGCGAGTGCGCGGCAACCGGCGATGAAGTCCTCGCTGATCTCGTCGGCGCGCACGGCCATGTCCGCGCAGTTCTCGCGCACGAACAGCAGCGGGAAGGTGTCGCGATCCTTCAGCCCGAGCAGCACCAGCGCGGTGAGGCGCTCACGGTCGGTCTGCAGCTGGCTCGTGTCGCAGCCTTCGCGCTCGAGCGTCTCGCGCAGGAAGCGGCCCATCTGCTCGTCGCCGACGCGCGAGATCATCGCGGTCTTCAGCCCGAGCCGCGCGACGCCGAACGCGACGTTGCCCGACGAGCCGCCGAGATACATCTGGAAGCTGCGCGCGTCCTCGAGGCGGCTGCCGTACTGCTGCGCATAGAGATCCACGGCCACGCGGCCGAGGCAGGCGAGATCGATGGGGCGGTCACTCGGAAAGTTCAGCTGGCTCATATCACGTGTCACGCTCGCGGCCGGCGGTCGGCGTTGCCGGCAGATTAGGGGACCGATCCTGTGGCGGCTGTCCGCAGCGGGTGCTGCACGACGCGAGACTGCCTGCCGCGGGGAATCGGGCTACGGACGCAGTCTAGACTTTTTGGAAATCCAGTTCCCTAGGTGAAATCACGTAGAAATAAATTTCCAAATTTTCGAGGAAGTGATCTACAGTTTCATCCGGATGCTTCAGTCCCGATCGGACCAGATCGGACTCGGCCCGGCGGCGCGCAACGCGCCGTCTTCCGCCCCCCGGAGATGAGGAGACAGATTGATCATGAAGACCAAGCTGATGGCCGTCGCGGCCGCCGCGATCCTGGCTGCGCCGCTCGCGCATGCCGAGAAGATCGGCGTGACGATGGCATCGTTCGACGACACGTTCCTGACCATCCTGCGCAACAGCATCGCCGATTCGGCGAAGAAGGACGGTGCGACGGTGCAGATCGAGGACGGCGGCAATGACGTCGGCAAGCAGTTGAGCCAGGTCCAGAACATGATCGCGCAGAAGGTCGACGCGATCATCGTGAATCCGGTCGATACCGACGCGACGCCGAAGATCACGAAGATGGTGACCGCGGCGAAGATCCCGCTCATCTACGTGAACCGCAAGCCGGTCGATTTCGACAAGCTGCCGGCCGGCGTCGCGGTCGTCGCCTCCGACGAAAAGCAGTCGGGCACGCTGCAGGCGCGCCAGGTGTGCAAGCTGCTCGGCGGCAAGGGCGACCTCCTGGTGCTGATGGGCGAGCTGTCCAACGAATCGGCGCGCGCCCGCACCAAGGACATCGAGGACGTGATCGCGACGAAGGATTGCTCGGGCATGAAGATCGTCGACAAGCGCGAAGGCAAGTGGAGCCGCACGCAGGGCCAGGACATCACGATGAACTGGCTGAGCTCCGGGACGAAGTTCGACGCGATCGTGTCGAACAACGACGAGATGGCGATCGGCGCGATCAACGCGCTGAAGGCCGCGCGCAAGCTGACACCGAAGACGGTCGTCGCGGGCATCGACGCGACGCCCGACGGGCTCGCGGCGATGAAGGCCGGCGAGCTGAAGGTGTCGGTGTACCAGAACGCGACCGGGCAGGGCGCGCAGGCCGTGGCGGCCGCGCTGAAGCTCGCGAAGAAGCAGCCGGTCGACCGCTACGTGAACGTGCCGTTCGAGCTCGTGACGCCCGAGAACATGAACCAGTACGCCAAGCACTGACCGGCGGTCCGTTGAACTGCGCGGGCCCGGCGCGACCGGGTTCGCGCGCGATTTGTCGAGGAACGTCCATGTTTACAGCCAGGGTCGCGCGCCCGATGGCCGGCGGCGATACACCGACCGCCTCGTCCGGCGGATCGTCCGCCACGCCGGCTTCTCCCGCGGCCGACTGCGTGCTCGAGGTGCGCGGCGTCGGCAAGTCCTTCCCCGGCGTCGTCGCGCTCGACGGCGTGCAGTTCCGCGTGCGCCGCGGCACCGTTCATGCGCTGATGGGCGAGAACGGCGCGGGCAAGTCCACGCTGATGAAAATCATTGCGGGCGTCTACACGCCCGACCAGGGCGAGATCCTGATCAACGGCGAGCCGGTCGTGCTGAACGGTCCGCTCGATGCGCTCGACCGCGGGATCGCGATGATCCACCAGGAACTGAACCTGATGCCGTACATGACGGTCGCGGAGAACATCTGGATCCGCCGCGAACCGAAGAACCGCTTCGGCCTGATCGATCACGCCGAGCTGCGCCGCCGCACGGCCGCGCTGTTCGAGCGGCTGTCGATCGACATCGATCCGGAAACCGATGTGCGCACGCTGACGGTCGCGAGCCGCCAGATGGTCGAGATCGCGAAGGCCGTGTCGTTCGACTCGGACGTGCTGATCATGGACGAGCCGACCTCCGCGCTGACCGACAAGGAAGTCACGCACCTGTTCCGGATCATTCGCCAGCTGCGCGAGCAGGGCAAGGGCATCGTCTACATCACGCACAAGATGAACGAGCTGTTCGAGATCGCCGACGAGTTCTCGGTGTTCCGCGACGGCAAGTACATCGGCACGCACGCGTCGAGCGACGTCACGCGCGACGACATCATCCGCATGATGGTCGGGCGCGAGATCACGCAGATGTTCCCGAAGGAAGACGTGCCGATCGGCGACGTCGTGCTGTCGGTGAAGGATCTCTGCGTCGACGGCGTGTTCCGCGACGTGAGCTTCGAGCTGCGCGCCGGCGAAATTCTCGGCGTCGCGGGCCTCGTCGGCTCGGGGCGCTCGAACGTCGCGGAAGCGCTGTTCGGCGTCGTGCCGGCCACCTCGGGCGAGATCCGCATCGACGGCAAGCCGGTGCGGATCGCGACGCCCGCGCAGGCGATGAAGCATGGCATGGCGTTCCTCACCGAGGATCGCAAGGATTCCGGCTGCTTCCTGAATCTCGACCTGCTCGCGAACATGGAAGCGGCGGTGCTCAGCAACCGCTACGTGAAGTTCAACTTCGTGCAGCACGCGCAATTGAAGCGCGACTGCGAGGAAATGAGCCGGATGCTGCGCGTGAAGTCGCCCGGGCTGCACGAGGAAATCCAGAACCTGTCGGGCGGCAACCAGCAGAAGGTGCTGATCGGCCGCTGGCTCCTCACGCAGCCGCGCATCCTGATCCTCGACGAACCGACGCGCGGCATCGACGTCGGCGCGAAGGCCGAGATCCACCGGCTCGTCAGCGCGCTCGCCGGCAAGGGTGTCGCGGTGCTGATGATCTCGTCGGAAATGCCGGAAGTGCTGGGGATGAGCGATCGCGTGATGGTGATGCACGAAGGGCGCATGACCGGCATCGTCGATCGCAAGGACGCCGACCAGGTCCGCATCATGGATCTCGCGTCGCGCTGAGCCGAAACAAGATTGGAGACAACTGAAATGGGCAACCTGAACCCGGTCGCGGATGCGCAGACCATGACACTCAAGTCGCGGCACACGAAATGGCCGCCCGAGCTGAGCATCTTCCTCGTGCTGGTCGGCATCAGCCTGTTCTTCGAGATCGTCGGCTGGATCGTCGTCGGCCAGAGCTTCCTGTTCAATGCCGAGCGGCTCGAGATCATCGTGCTGCAGATGGCCGTGATCGGCATCATCGCGGTCGGCGTGAACCTCGTGATCATCACCAGCGGGATCGACCTGTCGTCGGGGTCGGTCGTCGCGGCCGCGGCCGTCGTGTCGGCGAGCCTCGCGCAGGTGTCCGATTTCCCGCGCGCGGTGTTTCCGCACCTCACTGATCTGCCGATCATCTGGCCCGTGCTGGCCGGCGTGTGCGTCGGGCTGCTGGTCGGGCTGCTGAATGGCTCGCTGATCGCGATGACGGGCATCCCGCCGTTCATCGCGACCCTCGGCACGATGGTCGCCGCGCGCGGCTTCGCGAAGTGGTTCACCAACGGGATGCCGGTGTCGATGCTGACCGACCAGTTCGCGGCCATCGGCGCGGGCGCCAATCCGGTGATCATCTTTGTCGTGATCGCCGCGATCTTCCACGTCGTGCTGCGCTACACGCGCTTCGGCAAGTACACCTACGCGATCGGCGCGAACCGCCACGCGGCCGTCGTGTCGGGCATCAACGTCACGCGGCACCTGATCTTCGTCTATGCGATCGCGGGCCTGTTGAGCGGCATCGCGGGCACCGTGACGGCCGCGCGTGCGATTTCCGGCCAGTCGGGCATGGGCGTGATGTACGAGCTCGATGCGATCGCGGCCGTCGTGATCGGCGGCACGTCGCTGTCGGGCGGCCTCGGCCGTGTGACAGGCACTGTGATCGGCGTGCTGATCCTCGGCGTGATGACGTCGGGCTTCACGTTCATCCGCATCGACGCGTATTACCAGGAGATGGTGAAGGGCGCGATCATCGTCGCGGCCGTGATCGCCGACCAGTACCGCAACAAGAAGTCGCGTCGCTGAGCGCGCGCGTGAGCCCCGAATCTCCCTTCACGAAGGACACCCGATGAAGATCGCGCTGGACCCCTACATGATTCGCCACCTGCCGCTCGACCGGCTGCCGCACGCGGTGGCCGAGCTCGGCTACGACCAGATCGAGCTGTCGCCGCGCAGCGACTTTCTCGACTGGTGGGTGATGCCGCGTGCGACGCGCGAGCGCATGGCCGCGTTCCGCCAGGCGATGCGCGCGAGCGGCGTCGGCCTCGCGTCCCTGCAGCCGATGTACCGCTGGGCGAGCCCGTTCGAGGACGAGCGGCAATGGGCCGTACGCTGCTGGAAGAAGGCGATCGAGGTGGCGGTCGAGATGGAGTGCACGCTGATGGTGTCGGAGTTCGGCCGTGGTGCGTCGCCCGAGCGTTCGGTCGGCGAGCGGCCGGGCGCGAACCCGAAGGAGCTGTGCGAGGCCGCGTGGTTCCGCTCGATGGACGAACTGCTGCCGATTCTCGAGCGCGAACGCATCGTGCTGTCGGTCGAGCCGCATCCGGAAGACTGGATAGAGCAGCTGCAGCCGGCGATCGACATCGTCACGAACCTCGCTTCGCCGTCGCTGAAGCTGTCGTATATCGCGCCGCACACGTTCTACTACGGCGACGACATGGCCGCGATGATCGCGGCCGCCGCGCCGATCCTCGCGCACGTGCGCGTAGCCGACACGTTCGACCACCGCAAGAGCAGCCAGCTGCGCTACATCGTGAACCCGCCCGGCTCGAACCAGATCCGCGTGCACCAGCACCTCGACATCGGGCAGGGCGAGATCGACTGGGACGTGTTTTTCCGCGCGCTCGGCGCGGCCGGCTTCGACGGCGTGATGTCGTCGTGCGTGTTCGCGTGGGAAGACCGCGCGGAAGCGTCGTCGCGCTACATGCGCGACGAGATCCAGCGCTACGTCGATCGCCATTTCGATCGCGCCGCGCGCTGACCGCTGACCGATTGCTGACCGGCGCGGCACGGGCCGCGCCGCTGATGAACGACTGGAGACTCGTAGATGACCTTGCAAATCGGCGTGATCGGCTGCGGCGCGATCGGCCAGGACCATATCCGCAGACTGACCCGCACGCTGTCCGGTGCGCGCGTCGTGGCCGTCAACGACATCGATCCGCAGCAGGCGCGCGACGCGGTGACGAAATACGGGCTCGACGCCGAGATCTACGGCGACGGCCACGAAGTGGTCGCGGCCGCCGACGTGCAGGCCGTGCTCGTCACGTCGTGGGGGCCGACGCACGAAGCGTTCGTGCTCGACGCGATCGCGCACGGCAAGCCGGTGTTCTGCGAGAAGCCCTTGGCCGTCACGGCCGACGGCTGCATGCGGATCGTCGAAGCCGAAGTCGCGCACGGCAAGCGGCTCGTGCAGGTCGGCTTCATGCGGCCGTACGACGAAGGCTATCGCGCGCTGAAGCGCGTGATCGACAGCGGCCAGATCGGCGCGCCGCTGATGCTGCATTGCGCGCACCGCAACCAGTCGGTCGGCGAGCGCTACACGACCGACATGGCGATCACCGACACGCTGATCCACGAACTCGACGTGCTGCGCTGGCTGCTCGGCGAGGATTACACGAGCGCGCAGGTCGTCTATCCGAAGAATACGCGCCATGCGAGCGCGCATCTCGCCGATCCGCAGATCGTGCTGCTCGAAACCGCGAGCGGCGTGCGCATCGATGTCGAGATCTTCGTGAACTGCCAGTACGGCTACGACATCCAGTGCGAGGTGGTCGGCGAGCAGGGCATCGCGAAGCTGCCCGATCCGCCGGCCGTCGGGCTCAAGCATGCGGCGCGGCAGTCGGTCGAGATCATGACCGACTGGAAGGAGCGCTTCATCGCGTCGTACGACGTCGAGCTGCAGGCTTTTATCGACGGCGTGCGGCAGGGCGCGCTGACCGGCCCGTCCGCGTGGGACGGCTATGCGGCGGCGGTCGCGGCCGACGCATGCGTGCGGGCACAGCAGAGCGGCGCGGTCGAGGCGATCGCGATGGCCGATCGTCCCGCGTTCTATCGCGGCTGACCCACGGCTTGCCTGCCGCTTGCTTACCGGACCGACCGACATGACGATGAAGATTGGCTGCGCCCCGTGCTGCTGGGGCGTCGACGACGTGAAGAACCCGCATCTGCCGCCGTGGCGGCACGTGCTCGCCGAGGCCGCGCAGGCCGGCTACTCGGGCATCGAGCTCGGGCCGTACGGCTACATCCCGCTCGACCTCGACGTGGTGAGCGCCGAGCTCGACCGCCAGCGCCTGAGCATCACGGCCGGCACGATCTTCGACGATCTTGTATCGCCGGAGAACCTGCCGAACCTGCTGCGCCAGACGCGCGACATCTGTGCGCTGATCACGCGGCTGCCGAAGCTGCCGACGCAGGACGGCCAGCGCTACGCGGCGCCGTACCTGGTCGTGATGGACTGGGGCCACGAGGAACGCGACTACGCGGCCGGCCACGGCGACCGCGCGCCGCGTTTGTCCGACGAGCGCTGGGCGCGGATGGTCGACCATATCCGGCAGATCGCGACGATCGCACGCGACGAGTTCGGCGTGCGCGCGGTGATTCATCCGCACGCGGGCGGCTATATCGAGTTCGCGGACGAGATCGACCGGATCGTCGGCGATATTGCGGCCGACACGGCCGGCCTGTGTCTCGACACCGGCCACCTGTACTACTCGGGCATGGACCCGGAATCGTGGTTGCGCCGCCATGCGGCGCGTCTCGACTACGTGCATTTCAAGGACATCGACGCAGCGGTATACGACGCGGTGATGGGCGAGCACATCGCGTTCTTCGCCGCCTGCGCGCGCGGCGTGATGTGCCCGATCGGCACCGGCGTGCTCGACTACCCGGCGATCCGCCGCGCGCTCACCGACATCGGCTATGCCGGCTACATCACGATCGAGCAGGAGCGCGACCCGCGCAACGCCGGCACGAGCCTGCGCGACGTTGCCGCGAGCCGCGCGTTTCTCGCGTCGGCCGGCTTTGCATGACCCAAGAACCACTGAACCCGCACCAGGAACACCACCATCATGATTGACGGACAGATTCTGCTTGGACATTCGATTCGCTGGGGCATGGTCGGCGGCGGGCTCGGCAGCCAGATCGGCTACAGCCACCGGTCGGCCGCGCTGCGCGACGGCAGCTTCCAGCTGGTTGCCGGCGCATTCGATATCGATCCCGAGCGCGGCCGCCAGTTCGGCGTGAAGCTCGGCGTCGCGGCCGAGCGCTGCTATCCCGACTACGCGACGATGTTCGACGCCGAGGCACGCCGCCCGGACGGCATCCGTGCGGTATCGATCGCGACGCCGAACAACACGCACTTCGAGATTTGCCGCGCCGCGCTGAACGCGGGGCTGCACGTGGTCTGCGAGAAGCCGCTGTGCTTCACGACCGAGGAGGCCGAGGCGCTGCAGCGGCTGGCGGTCGAGAAGAACCGGATCGTCGGCGTCGCGTACGGCTACTCGGGACACCAGATGATCGAGCAGGCGCGCGAGATGATCGCGCGCGGCGACCTCGGCGAGATCCGCATCGTGCAGATGCAGTTCGCGCACGGCTTCCACAGCGAAGGCGTCGAGGCCGCGAGCGCGGCCGCGCGCTGGCGCGTCGATCCGAAGTTCGCGGGCCCGAGCTACGTGCTCGGCGACATCGGCACGCATCCGCTGTACATCTCCGAAGTGATGGTGCCCGAGCTGAAGATCAAGCGGCTGATGTGTTCGCGGCAGAGCTTCGTGAAGAGCCGTGCACCGCTCGAGGACAACGCGTTCACGATCATGGAGTACGACACCGGCGCAGTCGGTTACGTATGGTCGAGCGCGGTGAACGCCGGCTCGATGCACGGCCAGAAGGTGCGCGTGATCGGCTCGAAGGCGAGCATCGAATGGTGGGACGAGCATCCGAACCAGCTGCGTTACGAAGTGCAGGGGCAGCCCGCGCAGGTGCTCGATCGCGGGATGGGCTACCTGTATCCGCAGGCGCTGCGCGAGGACCGCATCGGCGCCGGGCATCCGGAAGGGCTGTTCGAGGCATGGTCTAACCTCTACGCGCGCTTCGCGCTCGCGATGGATGCGGCCGATCGCGGTGACGCCGAGGCCCTGAAGCAGATCCGTTATCCGGACGTTCACGCAGGCGTGGAAGGGGTCCGCTGGGTCGAGAACTGCGTGCGCTCGGCCGACGCGGGCAGCGTGTGGGTCGACTATCGCTGAGCAGGGCAGGGCCGGCGGCGGGGGGCGACGTCACGTTGCGCACCGACCGCCGGCCTCGGTACACGCCCTAATCTTTACGACGCCGCGAGCGCGTTGGACAATCGCTTCCAGTCTTGCCGTGGAGCGTGTGCAAGTGATGATCGAGCGCGTGGGAGCGAGCGTGCGGCGCGGGCCGTGCCGCAAACGTGTTTAAATTCGCCCTTCATGCATGGTTCCAGTCGAGCCCCGGGCCGCGTCCGCCAGCGTCGCGTGCGCATCGGGGCCGTCAACTTCGCGCTATCCGATGAGTTCATCCGAGAAACCTCCCGCCACCGTCGAGCAGTTCCTGCAGCACCTGACGCAGGAGTACGACTGCCTCAGCAATCGCCTGAAGGTGATTGCGCGCCACGTGGAAACGCATCGGGACCAGCTTGGCCTGGAAGGCATCCAGTCGCTCGCGGAGGCGTGCGGCGTCCAGCCGTCGGCCGTCGTGCGCTTCGCGAAGCACTTCGGCTTCTCCGGCTTCTCCGAGATGCAGCGGCTGTTCCGCGAAGGGCTCGCGCAGCAGATTGCGCCGGGGCGTGCGTACAACCTGCGGCTGCGCGACGTGATCGAAGCGGGCTCGTCGAGCCTGCAGCCCGAACAGATCGCCGACGAATTCATCAAGGGCAGCATTGCCGGGATGCAGCAGCTGCGGCAGACGCTCGATTCGCAGGCGCTCGCGCAGGCCGTCGATCTGCTCGCCGACACGCAGGCGATCTGGATTGCCGGCTCGCGGCGCGCGTTTCCGATCGCCGTGTATCTCGACTATGCGTTGCAGCACACGGACAAGCGCATCGGCCTGTTCAGCGCGCTCGGCAGCATGCACCTCGGGCAGATCCGCTCGGTGCGCGAGGGCGACGTGATGATCGTGATTTCGTTCATGCCGTATGCGGAGGAAACCGTGCAGGTCGCGCAGCTGGCCGTGCAGCGCGGCGCACGCGTGATCGCGATCACCGACAGCCGGATGAGCCCGCTCGCGCGGGAGGCCGAGGTGATGCTGATGGTGCAGGACAGCGAGACGTTCGGCTTTCGCGCGCTGACGGCCACGATGGGTCTCGCGCAGAGCCTGTTCGTCGCGCTCGCGTACCGGCTCGAGCTGTCGTACCTGCCGACCGCCGACGGCGCGCACGGCTCGAAAGCCGGCTGACCTCGACTGCCGGCGTGCCGCCCGCGACTTCGATCGGCGGGCGGCACGCCGGCGGGCTTACTTCGCGGTCGGCATCGCGAATTCGGCACCCTTGCCGATGCTCGACGACCAGCGCTGCATCACCGATTTCTGGCGCGTGTAGAAGCGCACGCCTTCCTCGCCGTACGCGTGCATGTCGCCGAACAGGCTCTTCTTCCAGCCGCCGAAGCCGTGCCACGCCATCGGCACGGGGATCGGCACGTTGATGCCGACCATGCCGACCTGGATGCGCTGCGCGAATTCGCGTGCGATGCCGCCGTCGCTCGTGAAGCACGACACGCCGTTGCCGAATTCGTGCGCGTTGATCAGGTCGACCGCTTCGCCGAAATCCTTCACGCGCACGCAGCCGAGCACGGGCCCGAAGATCTCTTCCTTGTAGATCCGCATGTCGGGGCGCACGTGATCGAACAGCGTGCCGCCGGTGAAGAAGCCGGCCTCGCGGCCCGGCACGCGCAGCCCGCGGCCGTCGACCACCAGTTGCGCGCCTTCGTTCACGCCTTGCTCGATATAGCCTTCGATGCGCTTCAGCGCCTCGCCGGTGACGATCGGGCCCATCTCGACTTCCGGCGACATGCCGTCGCCGATCACCAGCCGGCGTGCGCGCTCGGCCACCGCCGGCACGATCTTGTCTGCCACGTCGCCGACCAGCACCGCGATGCTGATCGCCATGCAGCGCTCGCCGGCCGAGCCGTACGCGGCGCCGATCAGCGCGTCGACGGCCTGTTCGAGGTTCGCATCGGGCATCACGACCAGGTGGTTCTTCGCGCCGCCGAGCGCCTGCACGCGCTTGCCCGACTGCACCGCGCGCTGCTGCACGTAGGCCGCGATCGGCGTCGAGCCGACGAAGCTGACGGCCTGCACGTCGGGGTGGTCGAGCAGCGCGTCGACCGCGCCCTTGTCGCCCTGCACGACGTTGAACACGCCGGCCGGCAGCCCGGCCTGCGTGAGCAGGTCGGCAATGAACAGCGCGGCCGACGGGTCGCGCTCGCTCGGCTTCAGCACGAACGTGTTGCCCGTCGCGATCGCGACCGGGAACATCCAGCACGGCACCATGCACGGGAAGTTGAACGGCGTGATGCCCGCGACGACGCCGAGCGGCTGGCGCATCGTCCAGTTGTCGATGCCGGTGCTGACCTGGTCGGTGAAGTCGCCTTTCAGCAGTTGCGGCACGCCGCATGCGAATTCGATGATGTCGATGCCGCGCGCGACTTCGCCCTGCGCGTCGGAGAACACCTTGCCGTGCTCGGCCGTGATGATTGCCGCGAGCGTGTCGCGGTGTTCGTTCATCAGCTGCAGGAAGCGGTGCAGCACGCGTGCGCGGCGGATCGGCGGCGTCGCGGCCCAGGCGGGGAACGCGGCGTGGGCCGACGCGACGGCCCGCTGCACTTCGCTGTCGTCGGCGAGCGCGACGCGGCGCACCGCGCGGCCGAGCGACGGGTTGAGGACGTCCTGGAAGCGGCCGCTGCGGCCGGCAACGGGCGCGCCGTCGACATAGTGGCCGACGTCGGCGTCGGACGTATACGCGGGAACCGGATTCATCGTGTCTCCTGGGGATGAGGGGGAACAGGATCCAGTCTAGGGAAACCGGCAGGGCGGGAGAAGACCGCGAAACTTGATTCACTGTTCAGAATTCTGAATAATTAATGGATGAATCAGCAAAATGTCCAGGCGCTCTGGCCGCATATCCATTCGCTGACGGTGCTGGCCGCGGCCGGCAGTTTCACGGCTGCCGCGCAGCGGCTCGGCATCAGCAAGGCCGCGATGAGCCAGCGCATCGCCGATCTCGAAAAGGCGGCCGGCGTGCCGCTCGTGCGCCGCACGACACGCAGCGTGCGTCTTACCGATGCGGGCCAGACGCTCGTCGACAGCACGCGCGATGCGTTCGAGTCGATCGGGCAGCATTTCGCGCGTGTGAAGGATCTGGCCGGCGAGCCGCGCGGCCTGCTGCGCCTGACGGTGCCGGTCGCGCTCGGCCGCCAGCAGGTCGTGCCGCACCTGCCCGAATTCCTGCGGCAGCATCCGGGCGTGCAGATCGAGCTCGACCTGTCGGACCGGCTGCATTCGCTGACGCAGGAGGGTTTCGACCTCGCGATTCGGCATACGACCACCGCGCCGCAGACCCACGTCGCGTGGAAGCTGTGCGACACGCGCTCGCTGCTGGTCGCGAGCCGCGCCTATCTCGACGCGCGGGGCGCCCCGCGCCATCCGAACGAGCTCGTCGATCACAGCTGCCTGTGCTACCTGCGCGACAACGAGCCGGCCGCCTGGAGCTTCGAGTTGCACGGCAGGCGGCGCGAGCGCGTCAGCGTGCCGGTGCGCGGCAGCTTCGCGGCGAACAACAGCGAGGCGATGCGCGAGGCCGCGCTCGGCGGGCTCGGCATCGCGCTGCTGCCGGATTTCAGCGCGCAGCGCGACCTCGACGCCGGCCGGCTCGTCGCGCTGCTCGACGGCTGGCGGCCGTCGGGCGCGTTCGGCGACCACATCTTCGCGATCCGCCCGTACAGCCCGGTCGTGCCGAGCGCGGTGCGCGCGCTCGTGCGGCACCTGCGCGAGCGGCTCGCGGGCGGCTTTTCCGGCGCGTGAGCGCGGCCCCGCGTGCGCCGCGCCACGGGCTGCCCGGGCAGGCGCGGCGGCGCTGCGGTAAAATCGCGGCTTCCTCCCGCGCCGCGTAGGGCGCGTCATTCGAAGGTCGAAAGCCGATGCAGATTCACAAGGAAGTGGACGCGCGCGGGCTTAATTGCCCGTTGCCGATCCTGCGTGCCAAGAAAGCGCTTGCCGATATGGAAAGCGGGCAGATCCTCAAGGTGCTTGCGACCGACCCGGGCTCGCAGCGCGATTTCGCCGCGTTCGCGAAGCAGACGGGCAACGAGATCGTCGAATCGACGACGCAGGACAAGACCTTCGTGTTCCTGATGCGCCGCCGCTGACGGCCCGCATCGCCGGCTCCGCCGTGCCGCGCGCCGGCCGGGCTTCTCTGACAATTCTTAAACCTCACCGCGTGACGGGCTGCGTATACTGACCCGGCCGGTCGTCCGCTCCCAGCGGACGCGCCGGCCACGGTACGTCGCAGGGCGGGCACGGGGGCCATGCCTGACGCTACCGTCGTACAACGGGGAGAGGACATGTCCTTCAGACCAGGGACCTTTCGAAGTCCGTCCGGAACGGAATGCATTGCGCCCGCGCGCGCGTCGGAATTGAGCCGGATCGAGCTCGATCCGCGACAGGATCGCCATGCGCGTGCCGCACTGGAGGCCTACGCGGATTCGGCGGCGGCCGAGATGCCGTGGCTGGCCGAGTGGCTTGACGAACGGCTGCGGGATGTCGCGCAGGACGACGGCCCGGGCCTGACCTACTGCGGTGCGACGATCGAGCGCGTGTTCGATCTGGCGCAGGCATGGGCGGCAGCCCAGCCCGATTACGCGGCGCCTGCGTGGGAGCGGGTGCGCGGCCAGCTGCAGCGGATGCTCGTTCAACCGGCGCTGCCGGAACGGCCGGCGCCACGCATGCCGGCGGACGATTGTGCCGAGCCGGTGGCCGGCATCGCGGGCGCGGATTAGGCGTCCGATTGCGCGGCAGGAAGGATTATTCGAAGAAAGAACGATAGTCCGCGCAATTTCTTGGCGAATTTCATACTACTATGATGAAATCGCCGGTTCGTCCGTGCCCCGTTTTTGAGATATTGGACCGGGGTCGCCGGTTTGCGCAGTGGCGCGAGCGGCGAACGACGGCTCGCCGGCCGAAATCCGGACGCCGCGCACGTGCTGCGCGGCCGGGGGCAGGCGCGGGAGTTGAATGGACGAATCGATTTCGATTTGCGGGGTGCTATGAGAATTGCTGTACTGGATGATGATCCGGCCCAGACGGATTTCGTCAGCCAAACGCTGACGGCCGTTGGCCATACGTGCTATGCGTTCAAGGAAGGCAAGGCCCTGAAGAAGCGCCTGCAGCGCGAGACGTTCGATCTGCTGGTGCTCGACTGGAACGTGCCCGACATGTCCGGCGAGGAAGTGCTCAAGTGGGTGCGTGCGAACCAGACCGAGCACAGCCTGCCGATCATCTTCATGACGAGCCGCGACGACGAGGCGGGGATCACGCAGATCCTCAACGCCGGCGCCGACGACTACGTGGTCAAGCCCGTGTCGGGCCCGATCCTGCGCGCGCGCATCGGCTCGCTGCTGCGCCGCGCGTATCCGGTCAACGCCGAGGCCACCGTCCGCGAGTTCGACCAGTTCCGTTTCGACGTGAACCTGAAGCAGGCGTATGTCGGCGACAAGGCCGTGAGCCTCACGCAAAAGGAATTCGAGCTCGCGCTGCTGCTGTTCCAGCACCTCGACCGGCCGTTGTCGCGTGCGCACATTCTCGATCTCGTGTGGAAGCAGGCGACCGACATCCCGTCGCGCACGATGGATACGCACATCTCGATGCTGCGCACCAAGCTCGGCCTGCGGCCCGAGAACGGCTATCGCCTCGCGCCGATCTACGGCTACGGCTACCGGCTCGAGCGGGTCGGCCAGGGAGAACCGGAGTGACCACGGGCATCACGCAGCGCACGGCGAACCTGCGCACGGCGGCGCTGCACGCGGCCTGCGCGGTCGCGCTTGCGTTCGCCGCGCAGCACGCGGCGGCGCAGCCGCCCGCTGCCGCGGGCAAGATGGTCGTGTACCGCACGCAGGCGGGCGACACGTTGTACGACGTCGCCGCACGCTATATGCAGGGCTCGGACGACTGGCAACTGCTCCAGCAGATCAACGGCGTGCCCGCGCCGAAGCACCTGCAGCCCGGCGTCGCGCTGAAGCTGCCGGTCGCGCGGCTGCGCAAGGAAAAGCTGACCGCCCGCGTGATCGCGGTGCAGGGCACGGCCGAACGCGCGTCCGGCGACGCTTTCACGGCGCTCGCCAACGACGCGACGCTCGCGGAAGGCGACCGCGTGCGCACGGGCCCGAACGGCTTCGTGACGATCGAGCTCGCCGACGGCACGCACATGAGCCTGCCGCCCGACAGCCAGCTCGACCTGAAGTCGCTGCGCCGTACCGTGCTGACCGGCACGCTCGATCGCGAGTTCGAACTCACGCGCGGCTCGGTCGACAGCGAAGTGACCCATCTGAAGAAGCGCGACGACCGCTTCCAGATCCGCTCGCCGTCCGTCGTGGCCGGCGTGCGCGGCACGCATTTCCGCGTGAACTACGACGCGGCCGGCAATGCGTCGACGCGTGTCGAAGTCCTCGACGGCACCGTCGGCGTCGCGGGGCACCGGCAGGCGGCCGACCCGACGCTCGTGCATGCGAACTTCGGTAGCGTCGCGACGTCGTCCGGCACGGTCGGCGCGCCCGTCGAGCTGCTGGCCCCGCCCACGCTCGCGCATCCGGACAAGGTGCAGGACGAGTCCGACGTCGCGTTCGACGTCGCGCCGCTCGCGCAGGCACGCGGTTATCACGTCCAGCTCGCGCACGACGCGGGGTTGCTCGACCTGTTCCGCGAAACGCGTACCGATGCGCCGCGCGTGGTGTTTCGCGACGTGCCGAACGGCAACTATTTCGTTCGAATCGCCGCGATCGATTCGAACGGTCTCGAGGGGCTGCCGCGCACCTATGCGTTCGAGCGCCGCGTGATGGGGCTCGACGCGAGCGCGTCGCCCGGCGCCGGCGGCTACGAGTTCCGCTGGTCGCCGAACGGTTCGGGCAAGGATGCGCGCTACCGGTTCGTGCTGTCGCGCTCGAAGGACCTGAGCGCGCCGGTCGTCGACCAGGTCGGCCTGCATGCGCGCCAGCTCACCGTTGCGCACCTGCCGCCGGGCGATTATTTCTGGGCCGTGACCGTCGAGGAATTCGAAGGCGGCAAGTTCTACGAGAAGACCAGTCCCGTCAGCGCGTTCACGTTGTCGCGCTGACCCGCGGCGCATGAAACCCCGCTCCGTGTCCCCGCGGCGGCATCTCGGCCGCCGCTTTCTCATCGAATGGATCGCGATCGGTTGCCTCGGGATCGCGGTGATCCTCGCGTGCGCGCTCGGCCGCCTGTCGTCGAGCGTCGACGGGCTGATCTACGACCGGCTGCTGATGCTGCGCAGCCTGCCGCTGTCGCCGGATGTGGTCGTCGTCGACATCGACAACCAGAGCGTGTCGGCGCTCGGCCGCTGGCCGTGGTCGCGCGACGTGCATGCGCGGCTGCTCGACACGCTGGCGCGTGCGCAGCCGGCCGCCGTCGTCTACGACGTGCTGTTCACCGAACCGTCGCCGGAGGATCGCGCGTTTGCGGACGCGATGAGCCATGTGCCGACCTTCCTGCCCGTACTGCTGAGCCCGGAGCAAGCGGACGGCACGCGCAGCGTCGATCCGCCGGTCGCCGCGCTCGCGGCGCGCGCGACGGGGCTCGGCCACATCAATCTCGAAGTCGATCGCGACGGCATCGTGCGCAGCGTCGCGCTGTTCGAAAGCGACGGCCGCGTGCGCTGGCCGCAATTGATGGTGCCCGTGTACCGTGCGATCCAGGCCGGCCGGCTGCATCCGGTCGGCGGCGTGCCGGGCGCGAATGCGCACGACCTGTCGCGCGATGCGGCCGGCGAGGGCCGCTACCTGATCCCGTTCAGCCGCAATACCCCCGCTTATCCGACGCTGTCGTTCGACGACGTGCTCGAAGGGCGCGTGAAACCCGATGCGCTGCGCGGCAAGATCGTCGTCGTCGGCGTGACGGCGTCCGGGCTGTACGACCGCTTCGCGACGCCCGTGTCCGGCGAGTTCGGCCCGCTGGCCGGCGTGTATATCCATGCGAACGTGCTCGACATGCTGGCGACCGGCAGCGCGATCTCGCCCGCGTCGCGCCTGGGGCTGTTCGCCGCGTCGCTGCTGCCGCTCGCCGTGCTGCTCGGCGGTTTCCTGATGCTGTCGCCGTGGCGTGCGCTGCTGCTGACGATGAGTCTCGCGGTGCTCGCCGTGGTCGCGAGCCTGGCGCTGCTGTTCGAGGCGCGCATCTGGCTGACGCCGGCACCGGCGATCTTCGGGCTGATCGCCGTCTACCCGATCTGGAACTGGCGGCGCCTCGAAATGACGATGTCGTACCTGCGCCGCGAGCTGCAGCGGCTCGCCGACGAGCCGCACCTGCTGCCCGAGGCGCCGCGCACGCGCAGCGTCGGCGGCGACGTGCTCGAGCGGCAGATGGCGCTGATGGCGCAGGCCGCGCAGCGCGTGCAGGACATGAAGCGCTTCGTGTGGGACAGCCTCGACAGCATGCCGGAGCCGATTTTCGTGACCGACCTCGCCGGGACCGTGCTGATCGCGAACCACGCGGCGAAGCGCTACGGGTCGCGCCTGTCGCTGCCGCTGCCGGAAGGGCGGCCGCTGCGCAACGCGCTCGGCGAGCTGACCTTCATGAAGACCGTCGACGGCAATGCCGAACACGACGCGGCGATCCGCGAGCGCTGGCCAGCCGCGCTCGACCCGACGCTCGAGGCCGAACACGACGCGATGGCGCGCGGCATCGAGGTGCGCGATCGCGACGGGCTCGACCATCTGTTACGCTACGCGGCCTGTACGAACGCCCAGGGCCGCGTGACGGGCTGGATCGCCGGCCTCGTCGACGTGACCGAGCTGCATGCGGCCGAGCGGCAGCGCGAGGAAGCGCTGCACCTGCTGTCGCACGACATGCGCTCGCCGCAGTCGTCGATCCTGGCGCTCGTCGAGATCGAGCGCGACCGTGTCGACACCGACGCGATGCGCGGGCTGCTCGCGCGGATCGAGCGCTATGCGCATCGCGCGCTGTCGCTGGCCGACGAATTCGTGCAACTGGCGCGCGCCGAGTCGCAGGCGTACCAGCTCGAGGTCACGAGCCTCGTCGACGTGCTGATCGACGCGAGCGACGAGGTATGGCCGCAGGCGCAGGCGAAGCATATCCGCGTCGACACCGAGGTCGGCACCGACATGTGCTGGGTGCGCGCGGACCGCTCGCTGATCACGCGCGCATTCGTGAACCTGCTGAACAACGCGGTCAAATACAGTCCGTCCGACACCGTGATCACGTGTACGCTGACGGTCGAGCACGCATCGAAGCGGATGTTCTGTACGATTCGCGATCAGGGGTACGGCATTGCGCCGGAAGATCAGCGGCATCTGTTCGAGCGTTTCAAGCGATTCCATGCCGGCGAGCGGCCCGAGATCTCGGGTTCCGGGCTCGGCATGGCATTCGTGAAGACGGTCGTCACGCGCCATGGGGGCAGCGTGTCGGTCGACAGCGAGGTGGGTGTCGGCACCGCGGTGACGGTGTCGCTGCCCGCGATCGACGAGCCGTCCGCCTGACAGGGCCGGGCACGACGGCAGGGATTTGGGGAAAGCCATGAGAAAGGAATGGGCAGCGACCGCACTGGCGGCGTCGCTGTTGACGGGTTGCGCCGGCGTGACGACCGGCGTGAGTGCGGTCGGGCAGCCGGATGCGTTTGCCTCCGGTGCGCACGGCTACGATTTCGTGCGGACGGCCGCGCAGGCGGGCGACACCGAGTACCGGCAGATCGAGACGCTCGTGCGCGACGAACTCGCGCGCCGCGGCTTCGATGCGCAGCCGCTCAAGGATGCGCGCTACCGGCTGTCGATCGCGTACGCGACGCAGCCGGCGTCGGTCACGGCGATCGCCGACCGGTGCGGCGCCGCGAGCAGTGCGTGCGTGACGGTCGACGGGCCGGCGCCGCTCGCGCTGCCGTTCATGGGCACCGTGTATCGCCACGTGCTCACGCTGCGTTTCGTCGACGCACGATCGGGGGCCGACGTGTACCGCGTATCGGCCGCGCTGCGCGATCGCGATCCGGGCACGCAGCTGGCCGCGCCGGCGCTCGTGAAGAGCGCGCTGGCGAAGGTGCCGTTCGGCGACGGCAACGGCTGGCTCGTCAAGACGAAAAAAGACGACGCGGGCGGGATGCCGGGCGTCGTCTCCGTGAAGCCGGCCGAAACGCGCTGAGCGCCGGCCGGTGAGGTGAGGGCGGGCTCGCCGCGGCGAGCCCTTGCCGCGTTCAGGCGGCCGGTTGCGTGCCGCCGCGCGTACGCAGGTACGCGTCGAATTCGGCGCTGACTTCCGGGTGGCGCAGCGCGAATTCCACCGTCGCCTTCAGGTAGCCGAGCTTGCTGCCGCAATCGTAGCGCGTGCCCTGATACTTGTAGGCCAGCACCTGTTCATCGGCGAGCAGCGCCTGGATCGCGTCGGTGAGCTGCAGTTCGCCACCCGCGCCGGGCTTCAGCGCGCGCAGGTGTTCGAAGATCCGCGGCTTCAGGATGTAGCGCCCGACCACGCCGAGGTTCGACGGCGCGACTTCCGGCGCCGGCTTCTCGATGATCGCCGACATCTTGACGATCGACTCTTCCCATTCCTTGCCGTCGACGATCCCGTACGACTTCGTTTCCGACGGCGGGATCTCTTCGACGCCGATCACCGAGCTGTGATAGTGGTCGAACACGTCGACCATCTGCTTCATCACGGGCGGCGTGCCGTCGAGCAGGTCGTCGGCGAGGATCACCGCGAACGGGTTGTCGGCCACCAGCTTTTCCGCGCACAGCACCGCATGGCCGAGGCCGAGCGCTTCCGGCTGGCGCACGTAGAAACAGTCGACGTGGCTCGGCTTGATGCTGCGCACGAGCTCGAGCAGCTTTTCCTTGCCGCGCGCCTCGAGTTCGGCCTCGACCTCGTACGACTTGTCGAAGTGATCCTCGATCGCGCGCTTGCTGCGCCCGGTGACGAAGATCATCTCGGTGATGCCCGCGGCGATCGCTTCCTCGACCGCGTACTGGATCAGCGGCTTGTCGACGACCGGCAGCATTTCCTTCGGGCTCGCCTTCGTCGCCGGGAGGAACCGCGTGCCGAGACCGGCAACGGGAAATACCGCCTTGGAAACTTTCAGCATGATCGAACCTTTATTCCTGTAATCGACTTGTCAGACGGTCTATGTTCACGTTCGCATTATAGTGAACGCAAACGACCTTACCCTTTGTTACGCAGGCAACCGATCGAGCTGCGCCCGCAGTTTTTCGAGCGTGCTCTGGAATTCCGCGACGCGTTTCTGCTCCTGTTCGACCACGGCCGGCGGCGCTTTCGCGACGAACGCCTCGTTGCCGAGCTTCGCGTTGCACTTCGCGATCTCGCCCGTCAGGCGCGCGATTTCCTTCGACAGGCGCTCGCGTTCGGCCGCGACATCGATTTCCACCTTCAGCACCAGCTTGTTCGGGCCGACGATCGCGATCGGCGCGCCGTGCGCTTCCTTGTCGAGCGCCGCTTCGTCCGCGAGGATCTGCACTTCCGACAGGCGCGCGAGCGCCTGGACGTACGGCGCGAACGAGCGCAGGCGCTCGGCATCGCCGGCAGCCAGCAGCGGCACCTTGGTCGCCGGCGAGAGGTTCATCTCGCCGCGCAGGTTGCGGCACGCGTCGACGATCGCCTTCAGGTCGGCCGCCCATTGCTCGGACGCCTCGTCGAGCTTCTGCAGGTTCGCGACCGGGTACGGCTGCGTCATCAGCGACGCTTCGCCTTCCGCCTTGCCTTGCGGATAGCGGCCGGCGAGCGGCGCGACCTTCTGCCAGAGCGCTTCGGTGATGAACGGGATGACCGGGTGCGCGAGGCGCAACACCGTTTCCAGCACGCGCAACAGCGTGCGGCGCGTCGCGCGCTGCTGTTCCGGCGTGCCGTTCTGGATCTGCACCTTCGCGAGCTCGAGGTACCAGTCGCAGTACTCGTCCCACACGAACTTGTAGATGCTGCTGGCGATGTTGTCGAAGCGGTAATCGGCGAAGCCCTTCGCGATGTCCGCTTCGGTGCGCTGCAGCAGCGACACGATCCAGCGGTCGGCCGCCGAGAAATCGAGGTAGCCGCCGGGGCCGCAGTCGCCCGCGCCGCACACTTCCGGCTTGTCGGCGCCGCAGTCGTGGCCTTCGCAGTTCATCAGCACGAAGCGCGTCGCGTTCCACAGCTTGTTGCAGAAGTTGCGATAGCCTTCGCAGCGCGCGAGGTCGAAGTTCACGTTGCGGCCGAGCGTCGCCATCGACGCCATCGTGAAGCGCAGCGCGTCGGTGCCGAATGCGGCGATGCCGTCCGGGAATTCCTTGCGCGTCTTCTTCTCGATCGTCGCGGCCTGCTTCGGGTTCATCAGGCCGGTGGTGCGCTTCGCGACCAGCGTCTCGAGGTCGATGCCGTCGACGATGTCGATCGGGTCGAGCGTGTTGCCCTTGCTCTTCGACATCTTCTGGCCTTCCGCGTCGCGCACGAGGCCGTGCACGTAGACGGTATGGAACGGCACCTTGCCGGTGAAGTGCGTCGTCATCATCACCATCCGGGCGACCCAGAAGAAGATGATGTCGAAGCCCGTGACGAGCACCGACGACGGCAGGAAATGCTGCAGTTCAGGCGTTTCGTTGGGCCAGCCGAGCGACGAGAACGGCACGAGCGCCGACGAGAACCACGTGTCGAGCACGTCCTCGTCGCGCTTCAGCGCGCCCGCATAACCCTTCGCGGCGGCCTGCGCGCGTGCGTCCTCCTCGTTGCGCGCGACGAATACCTCGCCGTTTTCGCCGTACCACGCGGGAATCTGGTGGCCCCACCACAGCTGGCGCGAGATGCACCAGTCCTGGATATTTTCGAGCCACTGATAGTAGGTGGTCGTCCAGTTTTCCGGCACGAACTTGATCTGGCCGTTGCGCACCACGTCGAGCGACGTCTCGGTGATCGACTTGCCGGGGTTGAACGTGCCTTCCGGCGCCGGCTTCGTCATCGCGACGAACCACTGGTCGGTCAGCATCGGCTCGATCACGACGCCCGTGCGGTCGCCGCGCGGCACCATCAGCCTGTGCGGCTTCACGGAGTCGAGGAAGCCCTGCGCGTCGAGGTCGGCGACGATCGCCTTGCGCGCGTCGAAACGGTCGAGGCCGCGATACTGCTCGGGGCCGTTGTCGTTGATCTTCGCGTCGAGCGTCAGGATCTCGATCGGCGCGAGGTTGTGGCGCAGGCCGACCTGGTAGTCGTTGAAGTCGTGCGCGGGCGTGACCTTCACGACGCCCGTGCCGAACTCGCGGTCGACGTAGTCGTCGGCGATCACCGGGATCTCGCGGCCCGTCAGCGGCAGCGTGACGAGCTTGCCGATCAGGTGCGCGTAGCGCTCGTCTTCCGGGTGGACCATCAGCGCGACGTCGCCGAGCATCGTCTCGGGGCGCGTGGTGGCCACCGTCAGCGAGCCCGAGCCGTCGACGAGCGGATAGCGGATGTGCCACAGGTGGCCGTTTTCCTCTTCGCTCGCGACTTCGAGATCCGACACGGCGGTGAGCAGCACCGGGTCCCAGTTGACGAGGCGCTTGCCGCGGTAGATCAGGCCCTGTTCATAGAGCGTGACGAACACGTCGCGCACGGCGGCCGACATCTTGTCGTCCATCGTGAAGTATTCGCGCGACCAGTCGGTCGACGCGCCGAGGCGGCGCACCTGGCCCGTGATCGTCGAGCCGGACTTTTCCTTCCATTCCCATACGCGCTCGACGAACTGCTCGCGGCCGAGGTCGTGGCGCGACACGCCCTGCGCGTCGAGCTGGCGCTCGACGACGATCTGCGTGGCGATCCCCGCATGGTCGGTGCCGGGCACCCACAGCGTGTTCTCGCCGAGCATCCGGTGGTAGCGGGCGAGGCCGTCCATGATCGTCTGGTTGAACGCGTGGCCCATGTGCAGCGTGCCCGTCACGTTCGGCGGCGGCAACTGGATCGCGAAATCGGGGCGCGACGGATCGAAAGCCGGGGCGGCGTAGCCGCGTTTTTCCCACTCCGGCCCCCATTGGGACTCGATGGTGTGGGGCTCGAAGCTCTTCGCAAGCGTGTTGTCGCTCATGTTGGAAATCTGCCGAAAAATGCGTGAATTGGATGCCGAATCTGACAATTATAAATGGATGCCCATCGGCCAGCCATCGCCTTGCCGGCACGGGCCTGCCGAGACGGGGCCGCAACGTGCCGGCAACGTGCCCGCCACGCGCGGCCGAACGGATCGGGAACGGCATCGCGCGGCCGACTTATAATGTCGGGTCCGCATTTTTCTCGCCCGTTAGCTGCCGCTCCATGCCCGATCTGCTCGCCAATCTGAACCCCGAACAACTCGCCGCCGTCACGTTGCCGAACGAACCGGCGCTGATCCTTGCAGGGGCGGGCAGCGGCAAGACCCGCGTGCTGATCACGCGTATCGCGTGGCTGATCCAGCAGGGCTACGCATCGCCGCCCACCGTGCTCGCCGTCACCTTCACGAACAAGGCCGCGCGCGAGATGATGGCGCGCCTGTCGGCGATGATGCCGATCGACACGCGCGGGATGTGGATCGGCACGTTCCACGGCCTGTGCAACCGGATGCTGCGCACGCACTGGCGCGACGCCGGCCTGCCGCAGACGTTCCAGATCCTCGATACCGCCGACCAGCTGTCCGCGATCAAGCGGCTGATGAAGGCCGCAAACGTCGACGACGAAAAGTACCCGCCGAAGAACGTCCAGTACTTCATCAACAACGCGAAGGAGCAGGGGCTGCGTCCCGACAAGGTCGACGCGACCGACAACTTCAACCGCAAGTTCGTCGAGCTGTACCAGGCGTACGACCAGCAGTGCCAGCGCGAGGGCGTCGTCGATTTTCCCGAGCTGCTGCTGCGCTGCTACGAACTGCTCGCGTACAACGCGCCGCTGCGTGCGCACTACCAGGCGCGCTTCCGGCACATCCTCGTCGACGAGTTCCAGGACACCAACAAGCTGCAGTACGCGTGGCTCAAGATGCTCGCGGGCGGCGAGAACGCGATCTTCGCGGTCGGCGACGACGACCAGTCGATCTATGCGTTCCGCGGCGCGAACGTCGGCAACATGCGCGACTTCGAAGACGAATTCCGCGTGCGCAACCTGATCAAGCTCGAGCAGAACTACCGGTCGCACGGCAACATCCTCGACGCGGCGAACCAGCTGATCTCGAACAACGCGCACCGCCTCGGCAAGAACCTGCGCACCGACGCCGGCCACGGCGAGCCCGTGCGCGTGTACGAGGCGAGCACCGATTCGCAGGAAGCCGGCTGGATCGTCGAGGAGATCCGCTCGCTGATCAACACCGGGATGGCGCGCAGCGAAGTGGCCGTCCTGTACCGCAGCAACGCGCAGTCGCGCTCGATCGAGCACACGCTGATGTCGTCGGGCATCCCGTACCGCGTGTATGGCGGCCTGCGCTTCTTCGAGCGGCAGGAAGTGAAGCACGCGCTCGCGTACCTGCGCCTGATCGACAACCCGAACGACGACACGGCGTTCGTGCGCGTCGTGAACTTCCCGACCCGCGGGATCGGCGCGCGCTCGATCGAGCAGCTCGCCGACGCCGCGCGTCTCTACGGCTGCTCGATGGCCGCCGCGATTCCGTACGTGACGGGCAAGGCCGGCACGAGCCTCGGCGGGTTCGCGAACCTGGTCGCGAAGATGCGCGCCGATACCCAGCACATGAACCTGCCCGACACCGTCGAGCACATCGTGCGCGCCAGCGGCCTCGCCGATTTCTACCAGGGCGAGCGCGAAGGCCAGGACCGCCTCGAGAACTTGCAGGAACTCGTGAACGCGGCCACCGCGTTCATCGCCGAGGAAGGCTACGGGCTCGATACGCCGGCCCGCTCGATCCCGCTGCGCGCGGGCGCGATCGCGGCACCCGAGCTCGGCACCGCGACCGACGATCCGGCGGTCGACGTGCTCGACCCCGAGTCGCCCGCGGACCCGGCGCAGAACCCCGACACGATGACGCCGCTTGCCGGCTTCCTGTCGCATGCGTCGCTGGAGGCCGGCGACAACCAGGCGCAGGCCGGCCAGGACGCCGTGCAGCTGATGACGGTCCACGCGGCGAAGGGGCTCGAATTCTCGGCCGTGTTCATCACGGGCCTCGAGGAAGGGCTGTTCCCGCACGAGAACAGCGTGCTCGAATCCGACGGCCTCGAGGAAGAGCGCCGGCTGATGTACGTCGCGATCACGCGCGCGAAGGAGCGGCTCTACCTGTCGTTCGCGCAGAGCCGGATGCTGCATGGCCAGACGCGCTACAACGTGCGTTCGCGCTTCTTCGACGAATTGCCCGAGCACGTGCTGAAGTGGCTGACGCCGAAGGTCGAGGCCGGTTCGCGCTGGGGCGGGCGTTCGGACAACGCCGGGTACGGGCGCGACTGGTTCGCGCGGCCGGGCGGCGGCAGTCGCGAGCAGATCGTCGATGCGGCCGTGTCCGCGCCGCTGCCCGCGTTCGCGGACAAGCAGCGCGCAGCCGACGCAGGCTTCCGGGTCGGCCAGCAGGTGTTCCATACCAAGTTCGGCGAAGGCACGGTCACCGCGCTCGAAGGCAACGGCACCGATGCGAAGGCCCAGGTGAAGTTCAAGCGGCACGGCGAGAAGTGGCTCGCGCTCGCGGTCGCGAAACTGCAGGCGGTGGAATGATGGACATCGACATGGATTCCACGCTTGCGGCCCGGCCGCTCGGCATTCTGGCCGCGCTGCCCGAGGAGCTCGGCGACCTGATCGCCGCGATGCGCGCCGAAGGCGCGATGAAGACGGTCACGCTCGGCCGCCGCGATTACCACGTCGGCACCGTGCAGGGCGCGGCCTGCGTCGTCACGCTCGCGCGGATCGGCAAGGTCGCGGCCGCCGCGACGGTCAGCGCGCTGATCCACGTGTTCGGCGTGTCGGGCGTCGTGTTCACCGGTGTCGCGGGCGGCGTGTCGCGCACGGTGCGGGTCGGCGACGTCGTCGTGGCCGATACGCTGCTGCAGCACGATCTCGACGCATCGCCGCTCTTTCCGCGCTACGAGGTGCCGCTGCTCGGCATCACGCGCTTCACGACCGACGCGGCACTGACGGCGCGCCTGCGTGCCGCGTGCACGCTGTTCGTCGCGGAAGAGGGCGCGCAGTTCGCCGAGCGCTTCGGGCTCGCCGGCGCGACGCTGCACGCGGGGCTCATCATCAGCGGCGACCGCTTCGTGTCGAGCGAGCGCGAGGTCGTCGCGCTGCGCGACGCGCTGCCGGACGCGCTCGCGGTCGAAATGGAAGGCGCCGCGATCGCGCAGGTGTGCGCGGAGCACGACGTGCCGTTCGCGCTCGTGCGCACCGTTTCCGATACGGCCGACGATCATGCAACGCAGTCGTTCTCGCACTTCCTGTCGGCGATCGCGAGCAGCTATTCGTCCGGCATCCTCAAGCGTTTCCTGACGCTGCATGCGACGACGGCGGCCTGAAGCCGCCGTCGTACTCTCCCTCCCAGCCGTTCGACCGGCCGCGGCGCGCACGCCGCGGCCGGCTTGTCACGCTTTCTTGCGCCGGCTGCTTTCGAGGTTCGGCAGGAAGATCGTCAGCACGCCGATCAGCGGCAGGAACGAGCACACCTTGTAGACGAACGTGATGCTCGTCGCATCGGCGAGCTGGCCGAGCACGGCCGCGCCGACGCCGCCGAGACCGAACGCGAAGCCGAAGAACAGGCCCGCGACCATCCCGACCTTGCCGGGCATCAGTTCCGTCGCATAGACGAGGATCGCGGCGAATGCCGATGCCAGCACGATGCCGATGATCACGGTCAGCACGCTCGTCCAGAACAGGTTCGCATACGGCAGCAGCAGCGTGAACGGCGCGACGCCGAGGATCGAAACCCAGATCACGTACTTGCGGCCGATCCGGTCGCCGACGGGCCCGCCGATCAGCGTGCCGGCCGCCACGGCCGCGAGGAACACGAACAGGTGGATCTGCGCGGCTTGCACCGACAGGTGGAACTTGTCGATCAGGTAGAACGTGAAATAGCTGTTGATGCTCGCGAGGTAGAAGTACTTCGAGAACACGAGCAGCACCAGCACGCCGATCGCGCCCATCACGCGGCCGCGCGACAGTGTCGGGTGGCCGGCCGGCACGGCCTTTTTCTTCATCGACGGATGCTTCTTGTACCAGTGGCCGATCTGCGTGAGCACGATCATCGCGACGAGCGCGGCCGCCGAGAACCACGCGATGCTGTGCTGGCCGTGCGGGATGATCACGAGCGCGGCGAGCAGCGGCCCGAGCGCGGAGCCCGCGTTGCCGCCGACCTGGAACACCGACTGAGCGAGCCCGTGCTGGCCGCCCGACGCCATCCGCGCGACGCGCGACGATTCGGGATGGAACACCGACGAGCCGCAGCCGACGAGCGCCGCGGCCACCAGCAGCATCGGGAAACTCGACGCCGCCGACATCAGCAGCAGCCCCGCGAGCGTGAAGCCCATGCCGACCGGCAGCGAATACGGCTTCGGCCGCTTGTCGGTGTAGAGGCCGACGAGCGGCTGCAGCAGCGACGCGGTGATCTGGTAGGTGAGGGTGATCAGGCCGATCTGCGCGAACGACAGCGCGAACTGGCTCTTGAGCATCGGATAGATCGCGAGGATCAACGACTGGATCATGTCGTTGAGCATGTGCGAGAAGCTGATCGCGCCGAGCACCGGGTAGACGGTGCGGGCGACGGGTGGGGCGGACGGCTGGGCGGCGGCTGCGCCGGCCCGGGAGTCGAGGCTGGTTTCCATGTGAGCTGAACGAGTTGAGGTGGAGGGCGCGCTCTGATGGGGATCGGCGCGTCTTTGATTCGTTGATGCGTCAAAGAAGTGTAATGTGGCGTATCGAGAATGTCAGGCCAAGTTTTATCGCGAATCGGACATTCATCGGACGGATTGGCCGCTGCGTGCTTTTTTGGACGGGTATAACGCTGGCGGCGCGTCCGCCGCTTCAGCAGGGCTGCGCCGGGGCTCGGTGGTGTTTTACCGGACTCAAGAAACGGCGGTGGCGGCCGTAGAACGACCCAATGACAACATGCGCGCCGCGTCCGGCCGGCTACCCGCCGGGCGGGCGCAGGACGCGCGGCATGGCCTGCCATCGCGGGATTGCCGGGACCGACCTTTCCGGCAGCGTGATCCATACGGGGATAGTTCGATGAAAGCAGCATCTTTGCATCCACAGCCCGGTGCGGCGGCCGCCGCACCCGACGTTGCCGCCGGTCGCGCCGCACGGCGCCCGCGCGCGGCGCGCCGCGCGCGCCGGCCATGGACCGTCAAGGCGACGTTGCGCGCCGCGTTCGCGATCCTGCTGGCCGGCACGCTCGCGATCGGCGTGTTTTCGTTGTGGCAGATCAGCCGGCTGAACGCGTCGATCGCGTCGGTCTATGAGCAGGGCCACGTCGCGAGCCGCGCGGCGCAGGAGGTGCGGGCCGAGGTGCTGCGTGCGAGTCGCGCGCAGAAGATGCTGCTGACCGCGACCACCGCGAAGGAGCGCGACGAACTCGGCGCCGACGTCGGCGCGGGGCTCGCGTCGATCGGCCAGGCGCTCGGCACGCTGCAGCGCTACGCGGATCCGGCCGATGCCGACGATTTGGCGCGGCTGCGCGCATTCTCGACGGCCGTCGGCACATGGAGCGCGCATCTGCGCGATTTCGTCACGCTCGTGCGCGCGCAGCCGCTCGACCTGTCGCAGATGAACTGGCAGGTCGGCACGCAGGACGTGTCGCTGCTGGTCGAGACCGGCAAGCTCGAGAAGCTCGTCGCCGAACTCGTGAAGACGCGCGGCGAGAAGTCGAAGGCGACGCTCGATGCATCGGCCACCATCTTTTCGTCGTCGTTCGCGATGATCGCGGCGATGACGGCCGCGCTGATCGTGCTCGCGATCGTGATCGCCGAGCGCGTCGTGCGGCGCCTCGCGTCGCAGCTCGGCGGCGAGCCCGCGCTCGCGAAGGAGATTGCCGCGGACATCGCGCGCGGCGACCTCACGCGGCCGATCACGCTCGGCCGGCACGATCGCGACAGCATGGTGCGCGCGCTGGCCGACATGCAGACGGGGCTCGCGGCCACCGTGGGCGAGATCGCCGTGAGCGCCGAGGCCATCGCGGCCGCGTCCGGCGAAATCTCGACCGGCAACCTCGACCTGTCGCGCCGCACCGAGCAGCAGGCCGTCGCGCTCGAGCGTACCGCGGCCAGCATGGAGCAGCTCACGTCGACCGTGCGGCAGAACGCCGAGAACGCGCGGCAGGCGAGCACGCTCGCGGCCAATGCGTCGGCGGTGGCGGAGACGGGCGGGGAGGTCGTCGGGCGCGTGGTCGCGACGATGAGCGAGATCGACGACAGCGCGAAGAACATCCGCGACATCATCGGCACGATCGAGGGGATCGCATTCCAGACCAACATCCTCGCGTTGAACGCGGCCGTCGAGGCCGCGCGCGCCGGCGAACAGGGGCGCGGCTTCTCGGTGGTCGCCGGCGAGGTGCGCCTGCTCGCGCAGCGCTCGGCGACCGCGGCAAAGGAGATCAGGGAGCTGATCGGCGCGTCGGTCGAGCGTGTGGCGAACGGCGCGGCGCTCGCGCACGACGCGGGCCGCACGATGGGCGACGTCGTGCGCGCGGTGAAGCGCGTGACCGACATCATCGGCGAGATTTCGGCGGCATCGGACGAGCAGAGCGCCGGGATCGACGAGATCGGTCGCGCGGTCACGCAGATGGACGCCGGCACGCAGCAGAACGCGGCGCTCGTCGAGCAGGCGGCCGCTGCCGCCAACGCGCTCGACGAGCAGGCTCAGGCGCTGAAGTCGCTGGTCGGGCGTTTCCGCATCGCGGCCTGAGCGCGCCGGGCCGTCCGGCCGTTACGACTTCTTCTGCTTGTCCGGATCGATGATGACCGTGCAGGTCGTGCCCGCCGACAGCACCACGTCGGCCGGCACGTCGTCGATCTTGATGCGCACCGGCACGCGCTGTGCGAGGCGCACCCAGTTGAACGTCGGGTTCACGTCCGCGACGAGGTCGCGGCTTTGCGGGTTGTCGCGATCGTAGATGCCGCGCGAGATGCTCTCGACGTGGCCCTTCATCACGCCGCCGCTCATCAGCCGCATTTCGGCCGGCGCGCCGATCTTCACGCGCGGCAGCTTGGTTTCCTCGAAGTAGCCGTAGACCCAGAACGAGTGGCTGTCGACGATCGCGAGCTTCGCCTGGCCGGCCACCGCGTAGTTGCCCTTGAACGTCTGCAGGTTCGTGATGTAGCCGTCGACCGGCGCGACCACGCGCGTGCGCTCGAGGTTGAGCTTCGCGGCATCCAGCGCGGCGATCGCCTGCTGGTACTGCGCATCGGCGCTCGACGCACTGTGCGCGGCGTTCTCGCGGTTTTCCTTCGACACGACGAGCGCATCGAGATCCGCGCGGCGGGCCGCGTCGTCGCGGCGCATCTGCAGTTCCGCGCGGCGGGCGGCGACGGCCGCCTGCGCCTGCTCGACCGCGATCTGGTAGTGCGACGGGTCGATCTGCATGATCAGGTCGCCTTTCTTCACGAGCTGGTTGTCATGCACGGGCAGCTCGACGATCGCGCCCGACACGTCCGGCGCGACGTTGACGATCTCGGCGCGCACGCGCCCGTCGCGCGTCCACGGATCGTCCATGTAGTGCACCCACAGCGAGCGCCCGATCAGGATCGCGACGAGAAGGATGACGGCGGTCGCGACGAAGCCGAAGAGTTTTCTGAGAATCATGATGGTTCGGAATCAACGGTAAACGGCGAGACTCAGTCCGCCGCAAATGCAGACGAGAAGGCAGGCCCGGAACAGCGACGGGTGCCAGACGAGACGGTAGAGGCCCGTATAGGCGAGCAGGCGGTCGACGGCCCAGGTCGCGAGCGCGCCCAGGACGAACATCAGCACCACCGTGGGCATGTAGGCATCGAGAATGGCGATTTCACGCGGCATCATGACGAGGCTCCTGGTTGGGGACGCACGGGGCGGTTGCGGTTGAGCGGCTCGAGCGGCGATTCCGGATCGAGCAGCGCGGTGCGCACGAAATGCAGATGGCTCAGGATGCGCTGCAGCCGGTGGCGCTCCTCGCGCGACGGCTCGAACGCGTCGAGCGCCTGCCGCGTCGCGTCGATTGCCGCATTGGTCGCGGCGAGCGTCGCGTCGAAACGCGCGGCGTTCGGCTTCGAGAACAGCGCGGCCAGCGCGCTGCGCATCGTCTCGATCGCACGACGCCACGGCATCGCCGGCGCATAGCGCGGGTCGGGCGGCAGCGTCGCCAGCTCGTGGCGCAGGTCGATCGTCGCGTTGCCGGCTTCGAGCACCGCGAACATCCAGCGCAGTGCGTCGCGCTGCACGTCGGGCTGGTCGGCCGACAGCGTGTGCGCCTGGTACATCAGGTCGCGCGCGCCGCTCTCGAAGCGTGTGCGCAAGCCGGCGAGCCGCGCATGGCCGGCCGCGACGGCCTGGTGGCGCAGGTCGGCGAACAGCCGCTTCTTGAGCCACGGCGCGGTCGGCGGGAACAGCACCGCGAACGCGATCGCCGATACCAGCATCGACAGCACGAGCGCGAGCGCATCGTTCATGAAGCTGGTCGGGTCGTAGTGCGTGATGTTGTCCGGGCCGGCGAGGAAGCTGAAGAAGATCAGGTAGCCCATCCCGTACCCGGCGAGCTTCGGCTTCAGCGTCATGAAGATGCCGATCGCGAGCAGCGGCGCGAGCGCGACGCACAGCAGCGGGAAGCCGTCGATGTGCGGATAGATGCCGAACGTCAGCAGGAAACCCGTGCAGACGGCGAGCGCGGTACCCATGCCCATCTGCGCGGACATCGCGGTCGGACGCGGCGTCGACGACGCGAGCGCGCAGGTGGCCGCCGCCGTCAGCGTCATCGTCACGCCGCTCGGCCACGCGGTCTCGATCCAGAACCAGCCGAGCACGAGGATCACGGTCGCGGTGCGGATCGCCGCGATCACCATCGCGGTCATGTTGGTGCGCGGCTCGTAGCGCTCGATCCAGCGTTCGCGTTCGTGCGTCGCGGTCGACAGCGACGCGTAGGTCGCCGCGTACTCGTGCAGGTCGGTGATGAAACGGTACAGCAGCTCGGCGGCCGTATCGAAGTCGAGCAGCGGAAAGTCCGGCTGCGTTTCGAGCGCCGCTCGCGTCGCACGGATGTGGCGCGGCAGCGCGTCGCGCCAGGCGAGCAGCTGCTCGGCCGCATGACCGGCGTCGGTCGACGTGCGCACGGGTTCGCCGGCGGGCGTCAGCAGCAGCGGCGCGATTTCGCGGAAGTACGGCTCGATCGCGTCGATCGCGGCCTGCGCGCCGGCCGCATGCAGCCGGTTCATCAACTGGTGCAGCGCATGGAAGCGGCTCGACGCGCTCATGAATTCGCTGTTCAGCCGTGCGAGGCGGCCGCTGCGCATCCGCGTGTCCGGATCCTCGAACACGGCCATGCTGCGCGCGGCCTCGAACCCGACCACGTCCGCGACGAAGCGCGTATGGATGGTTTCGATATGCGCGCGATCGAGCGTGCCCGACAGCGCCGACGCGACGTAGTCGACGAAGCTGCCGAAGCGCTTGCGCACCGTCGTGCGCATCTGCTCGCCCGTGGTCTGCGGAAACACGAGCGCGGAGACCACGCCGGCCGACACGATCCCGACCATGATTTCGGCCACGCGCGTCATCGCGCTCATGAACGCGCCGTCCGGGTGCTGCGACGCGGGCAGCCCGATCAGCGCGGTCGTGTAGCCGGCCAGCAGGAAGCCGTAGCTGCGGAAGTTGCGGTTGCGCGCGGCGCCGGCCGTGCACAGCGCGACCCACAGCGCGACGGCCAGCAGGAACAGCTGCGGCTGCTGCGGGAAGAGCCCGACGAACGTGAGCGTCGCGATGAGCCCGAAGATCGTGCCGGCGACGCGATAGAAGCTCTTCGCGAGCACTGCGCCGCTTTGCGGCTGCATCACGATGAACACCGTCGTCATCGCCGTTTTCGGCGCGGGCAGGTCGAGCCGCATCGACACGCCGGTCGCGATGAACGCGGCGAGCAGCGCCTTGAACAGGTAGAGCCACGCGGCGCCGTCGGTGCGGGCCCAGTCGCCGAACGCGGCGGTCCAGGCCGCGAACGGGCCGCCGGCGGGCGCGGAAGCGGGGGAGGAGGCAGACATGGCGGTCGCTCCGCGTTACCGTGCGGCCGTCACGCCGGACGCGCCGGCGGTCGCGACCTGCGCGGGCCGGGCGACGGCTGCCACGGGCTTCGTGCCCGACGCGGCGGCTGGCGCGGCGGCGGCCTTGTCCTTCGGCGGTTGGCCGCCCGACGGATCGCCTCCCGACGGATGGCCGTCCCGCACATCCTTGCCCGTCTCGACCCCGCCGCCGAGCGCGGCCATCAGCTGCGCATGCGCGGCGAGGCGTTCCGCATCGATGCGGGCGGCCGTCTCCTGCGCGCGCAGCAACTGCTGTTGCGCGACCAGCACGTTCACGTAATCGGTCAGCCCGCGGCGGAAGCCTTCGCGCGACAGCTGGTAGCTGCGGTCATTGGCGGCCACCGAGCGCGCGGCGTCCTTCTTCTGCGTATCGAGCGAGCGGATCCGCACGACCTGGTCGGCGATGTCCTTGAGCGCGCCGACGATCGTCTGGTTGTAACGCTCGACCGCCTGGTCGTAGCCGGCGTTCGCCGCGCCGAGCTGCGCACGCAGCCGGCCGCCTTCGAAGATCGGCAGCGACAGCGCGGGGCCGGCCGTCCAGCCGCCGTTCATCGCGCGCAGGAAGTCGGTGAACGGCGCGGTCACGCCGAAGCCGCCGACTGTCGCGAGCAGGTCGATGTTCGGGTAGAACGACGCTTTCGCGACGTCGATGCCGCGTGCCTGCGCGTCGACCGTCCAGCGCGCCGCGACGACGTCGGGGCGGCGGCCGAGCAGGTCGGCCGGCAGCGCCGCCGGCAAGCCGGCCGGCGCATCGAGCGACAGCTGCGGCCGCTTGAGCGCGTCGCCGGCGCCCGGGCCCTTGCCGGCCAGCGCGGCGAGCTGATGGCGCGCGAGCTGGATCGCTTCCTCGTAGCTGTCGATCTGGCGCTCGTAGTCGGGCAGCGTCGATTCCGCCTGGCTCACTTCGAGCTGCGTGCCGAGGCCGGCCTGCAGCCGCTTGCGCGCGAGATCGGCGAGCGAACGCTGGCGCTCGAACGTTTCATGCGCGAGGTCGAGCAGCGCGTAGTTCATCGACATGCCGACATACGCGCGCACGACGTTGACTTCGAGTTCGAGCTTCGCCGCACGCGCGTCGGCGGCGGTCGCATGCGCTGTGTCGAGCGCGCGTTCGGTCGCGTTCTTGTCCTTGCCCCACAGGTCGAGGTGGTACGACAGGCCGAGCGTGCCCGTGTTGTTCCAGGTGTCGGCGTTCGCGAGCGGGCCCGGGCCGTAGAACACGTTGTCGGGCCAGTGCTCGCGCGTCAGCGACAGGTTGCCGTTGATCTGCGGCAGTTCGGCCGAGCGGGCGACGCGCGCCATCGCCTGCGCTTCGCGCACGCGCGCCTCGGCGGCCGCGAGGGTCGGATTGCCGGCCTGGGCGGATGCAATCCATGCGTCGAGTTGCGGATCACGATAGGCGCGCCACCAGTCGGCCGCGGGCCAGCCCGCGTCGCGGTCGGCCCCGCGGATCGCGGCGCCGGCGTCGAGCGCGTTCGCCTCGAGGCGGGCCGATTGCGGCTTGTTGTTGTCGCCCATGCTCGCGCATCCGGCCATTATTAATGAGACTGCAAGAACCGCCAGTGCGAGCGTCCCTTTTGTCGCCGGAGACTGCACGATTTTCTCCCTTTCGGATATAGATGAGTCGGATGCGATTATATTTTTCAGTGATTCCTGAATAAATGGACAACGGTGCAAGTCATTTTTACGAATCCTGAGATAATATTTGTTGGCCCCTGTGCAACAATCCCTCCGGATTCAAACGGGTAATGGGATGGATACGCTACAAAACATGCGGGTGTTCGTTCGCGTGGTCGACGCGGGAAGCTTTACCGCGGCTGCCCAGCAGATGAACTCGACCACCGCCTACGCGTCGCGCGCGGTCTCGGATCTCGAGGCGCACCTGCGCACGCGTCTCCTGAACCGCACGACGCGCCGGATCGCGCTGACCGAAGCCGGCGAGCGCTACCTGCAGCGCTGCGAGCAGATCCTGGCGTACGTCGATCAGGCCGAAGCCGAGGCCGGCGACGCGCACGCACGCCCGTCGGGCAAGCTGAAGGTCCATTGCTTCACGAGCCTCGGCCAGCACTACCTGGTGCCGGCGATCGCGCGCTACCGCGAGCGCTATCCGGACGTGCATGTCGAACTGACGCTCGCGCAGCGGATGCCCGACCTGCTCGACGAGGGGTACGACGTCGCGATCGTCGTCGGCCGCGACCTGCCCGATTCGGGGCTCGTGTCGCAGCGGCTCGGCGAGAGCTACAGCGTCGTCTGCGCGTCGCCCGGCTACGTCGAGGCGCACGGCGTGCCGCGGCTGCCGGCCGATCTCGCGCAGCACGTATGCCTCGGGATGGTCGCGCCGGGCTTTCACTTCGACGAATGGGCGCTGGCGGGGCCGAACGGCGACGAGATCGTGCCGATCACGGCGCCGCCGTTTCGCGTGAACGTCGCCGAGGCGCTCGCGGTGGCCGTGCGGGAAGGGATGGGGATCGGCGGGTTGCCGCTCTATTCGGCGATCGGCTGGCTGCGCAGCGGGCACATCGTGCGCGTGATGCCGGCGTACCGGTCGCACGTGATGAACATCTACGCGCTGTATCCGTCGCGCCAGTACCTCGACGCGAAAATTCGCACCTGGGTCGATTTCCTGCGCGAAGAGTTGCCGCTCACGCTCGAAGCGGACGAAGCCGCGCTCGAGCAGTACACGCATGCGACATGACAGCGCGGTTGACCGCAATCTGACGAGATTTGTCCTTCACGCAACATTTTTTTACGAACGCGTGTCAGACAGTTTGATACTGTGGGAATTAACGAGATACGCAACCCCGGAGTAGCAATGGATACGCACCTGATGATCGGCCTTGGCGTCCTGCTGGGCGCAGCCGCTGCCGCCGCGGCGACCCGCGACCTGCTGCGCGCGATGAAGGCGAAGGCGCAGATGAAGCCGGTTCCGGTGCGCGTGCGCGAGCCGCGCGGCCGCGGCCGCTGATCCTGCCGTCACGCGCGGTGGCGGGAAGGCCGCGCAACGCGGCCTGGCGGGCCGGCGTTCAGCCGAGCTCGACGACCTTGTCCCACGCGAACGCTTGATTTTCGAGTTCGCCGGTGCGCCGGTGGATGTAGCCGCGCGGGTTGCACACCACGCGTGTTCCGCCGCCCGCAACGTAGTCGAATGACGTATGGGTGTGGCCGTGAAGCCACAGATCCACCGGCGGCTGCACCAGTTCCGCCATGTCCGTCACAAACCCCGCCGACGCAAGATCTTCCGCATAGCGTGCCGCCAGCGAGCGCCGGTGCGGCGCATGATGGGTGACAACGATCGTCTTGCCCGCGAACGGCGTCGCGAGTTGCGTTTCCAGCCATTTACGGCTTTGCCGGTGCAGCGCGATCGCGTCGGCCGGCGAGAAATCCCGTTCAGGCGCACCCGGCGTACCCGGTGCCGCATGCAGCGCCGCGTCGTGCGGCCAGGTCACCTGGATCAGTCCCTTGAAATCGAGCATCACGCGCAGCGCGGCGTCGATCGCGCCGGCCATGCTGGCTTCGTCGCGGCCGAACAGCGAAAAATCGGCCCAGAGCGTCGTGCCGAGCACGCGGAAGCGCTGCTCGGGATCGACGTAGACGCCGTTGTTCAGGTAATGCACGTTGTCGAGCGCGTGCGCCGCGTCGCGCATCGCCGTCTCCAGCGCGCCGAATTCCCCGTCGTAATACTCGTGGTTGCCCGGCACGTAGACCACCGGCACGGAGGGATCGAACGTCTCGGCGGCCCAGCGCAGGCCCTCCGCGTGATTGTGGATGTCGCCGGCCAGCACGACGAGATCCGCGTCGGCATGCGCGATCACGTCGGGCTGGTTGCTTTCGAGATGCAGGTCGGACAGGACGCGGACTTTCACGGGCGGGGCTCCGGAGTGGGCGGCTTCAGCGCAGGACCTTGCCGGGATTCATCAGGCCGCGCGGGTCGAGCGCGGTCTTCAGCGTGCGCATCAGCGTCGTCTCGACCGGCGCCTTGTAGCGCTGCGCGTCGTCGATCTTCAGCTGGCCGATCCCGTGCTCGGCGCTGATCGTGCCGTGGTGGCGGTGCACGTTGTCGTACACGATCCGGTTGATCGGCGCCTGGAACGCCGCGAGGAACGCCTTCGCGTCGCCGCCTTCGGGCATCTGCACGTTGTAGTGGAGGTTGCCGTCGCCGAGGTGGCCGAACGTGACCATGCGTGCACCGGGCGCGGCCTGCTGGATCGCCGCGTCGGTCTCGTCGATGAAGCGTGCGACCGACGAGATCGGCACCGCGATGTCGTGCTTGATGTTGAGCCCTTCGTCGGCCTGCGCGAGCGGGATATGCTCGCGCAGGTCCCAGAACGCGCGCGACTGCGCGAGATTCTCCGCGACCACCGCGTCGACCACGAGCCCCGCTTCGAACGCTTCTTCCATCAGTTTCTCGAACAGCGCGCGCGCATGCGCTTCGCTTTCGTTGTCGGACAGTTCGAGCAGCACCGTCTGCGCATGCGTCTGCGCGAACGGGCAGCGCAGTTGCGGGTAGTGCTTGCCGACCAGTTGCATGCAGAAATCCGACATCAGTTCGAAGCCGGTCAGGAGCGGCCCGGCCGCGCGCTGCGCGAGCGACAGGAAGTCGAGCGCCGCGTGCGGCGATTCGAGCGCGGCGAGTGCCGTGACCTGCGCGGCCGGCAGCGGATGCAGTTTCATCACGGCCGCCGTGATGATCCCGAGCGTGCCTTCCGCGCCGATGAACAGGTCGCGCAGGTCATAGCCCGTGTTGTCCTTGCGCAATCCGCGCAGGCCGTCCCAGATTTCGCCCTGCGGCGTCACGACCTCGAGCCCGAGGCACAGCTCGCGCGCGTTGCCGTAGCGCAGCACCGCGGTGCCGCCCGCATTGGTCGACAGGTTGCCGCCGATCGTGCAGCTGCCTTCCGCCGCGAGGCTCAGCGCGAACAGCCGGCCGCCTTCGCGGGCGCGTGCCTGCACGTCGGCGAGGATCACGCCGGCTTCGACGGTGATCGTGTTGTTGTGCGGATCGAGCGCGCGCACGCGGTTCAGGCGCGCGACGCTCAGCACGGCCTGGCTGCCGCTCGCGTCGGGCGTGGCGCCGCCGGCGAGGCCGGTGTTGCCGCCTTGCGGCACGAGCGCGACGCCGTGCGTGTTGGCGAGCTTCACGAGTGCGGCGACTTCAGCCGTGTTCGCGGGCTTCAGCACCGCGCACGCGGCGCCCTTGTAGCGGCGGCGCCAGTCGGTCAGGAACGGTTCGGTATCGTGCGGGTCGGTCAGCACGTGGTCGGCGCCGATCGCGTCGCGGCACGCGGAAACGAAAGCTTCGGAGGACATCATCACCTTGTCGCGTAAGGGTCAGGACGCGGCGCGCGACTTTTTCGCCGCGCGCTTGTACGGCGCGACGTAGGCCAGCGCCGCCACGAAGAAGCCGACGGCAAGCGCGGTCTCGCACCAGCCGAGCGTCGCGGACAGCCCGCGATCGGACATGCCGCGCACGATGCCTTCGGCAAAATAGACGAGGATCAGCATGCTCGCCCACTGCATCGTATAGATGTTACGCCGCCAGACGCCGGGCAGTGCGAGCGCGAGCGGCACGGCCTTGAGCATCAGCGCGGAGCCGCCCGGGCGCAGCGGCGCAAGCCACAGTTCCCACGCGAGCGACAGCGCGATCAGCGCTGCGAGGCATGCGGCGGCGGCCAGCGCGTAGCGCGGCCGGGCCGCGACGGCGGGGCGGGCGGGGGTGTTCATGCGGCCTCGGCGGCCTGGGCGGCCGACAGGGCGGCCGCCGCGCGCGCCAGCCGCACGCCGAGCGCGGCCGCGAGCGCCTTCTCCTCCGCGGACAGCCCGCCGGGCGCCGTGCGGTCGTGGTGCGCGACATGCGACGCGCCGTACGGCGTGCCGCCGGTGCGCGTCGTGCTGAGCGCCGATTCCGTGTACGGGATCCCGACGATCATCATCCCGTGATGCAGCAGCGGCAGCATCATCGACAGCAACGTCGATTCCTGGCCGCCGTGCAGGCTGCCCGTCGACGTGAACACGCTCGCCGGCTTGCCGGTCAGCGCGCCCGACAGCCATTGCGGCGTCGTACCGTCGAGGAAATACTTGAGCGATGCGGCCATGTTGCCGAAGCGCGTCGGCGAGCCGAGCGCGAGGCCCGCGCATTCCTCGAGATCGCGCAGCTCGGCGTACGGCGGGCCGTCGGCGGGGATGTCGGGGGCAGTCGCTTCGCAGACGGTCGACACGGGCGGCACGGTGCGGATGCGCGCCTGCATGCCCGGCACGCTGTCGATGCCGTTTGCGATCGCGAGCGCGAGATCGCGCGTGGCGCCGTGACGGCTGTAATAGAGGACGAGGATGTCTTTCATGGGCTACGGAGCCGCATGCGGCCGCGCGCGTGCCCGGTGCAGTCGGCCCCTGCTGGAATCGAGCGGCTATTATAGGGGCTGAAGCCGTCGCGCAGCGCGGCGGCGGCGCGCCATGAGGCGCGCGGCATCAGGAAGGAGAAGTCGTTTGCCGAAGTTGAGCGTCGATCTCGACACCCTCAAGCGCCTCGCGCAGTTCGCGGCCCGGCGCAGCGCCGAGGATCGCATCCCGCAAGTGGCGGGCAGCCTGACCTTCACGACGATGCTGGCGCTCGTGCCGCTCGTGACGGTCGCGTTCGCGCTGTTCACCGCGTTCCCGATGTTCGCGTCGTTCCAGATCTCGCTGCAGGGCTTCCTCGCGGATCACCTGATGCCTGCGCAGTTCAACGTCCAGATCTTCAAGTACCTGAACCAGTTCGCGTCGAAGGCCAAGGGGCTGACGACGGCCGGCCTGATCGTGCTCGTCGTCACGTCGGTGATGACGATGATGACGATCGAATCGGCGTTCAACCTGATCTGGCGCGTGCGCAAGCCGCGGCCGTTCGCGCAGCGCGTGCTCGCGTACTGGGCGCTGATCACGCTTGGGCCCTTGCTGTTCGGCGTGAGCCTGTCGATCTCGTCGTACCTGTTCACGCAGTCGCTCGCATTCACCGGCGCGGGGCCGTCCACGTCGATCGTCGAGTGGCTGCTCGCGCTCGTCTCGCTGCCGCTGACGGTGCTCGCGTTCACGCTGCTGTACGTGTACCTGCCGAACTGTGCGGTCGCGTGGCGCGACGCGGTGATCGGCGGCCTGTTCGCGGCCGTCGCGTTCGAGCTCGCGAAGCGCGGCTTCGGCTACTACGTGCGGCGCATTCCGACCTATACGGCCGTCTACGGCGCGTTCGCGGCGCTGCCGGTGTTCCTGCTGTGGGTGTACCTGAGCTGGTTCATCGCGCTGCTCGGCGCGATGGTGGCGTCCGCGCTGCCGGCGATCCGCGTCGGCCAGTTCCACCGCATTCACTATCCGGGCAGCGACCTGCTCGACGCGCTCGAACTGCTCGCGCGGCTGGCCGAAGCGCGCGCGGCCGGCAAGCGCGGCTACACGGCAATGCGGCTGGCGACCATGCTGCGCTGCGACATGGAAACCGCGCAGCGGTTATTGACGACGATGGAGGAGCGCGAGTGGATTGCGCGGCTCGAAGGCGGCGGCGAGACCACGCCGCGCTACATCCTGCTCGCGAATCCGGAGCAGCTGACGCTCGCGCAACTGTTCGACGTGCTGGTGATCGACCGCACGGAGCTGACCTATCAGCTGCAGCGTCGCCGCAGCCACGTCGAAGGCGCGGCGCTGCTCGCGGTGCTGTCGAGCGACCGGTTCGACGTGTCGCTTGCGTCGCTGATCGCCGCGCACCGGCTCGCGGGCGCGCAGCCGGCCGGGAGCGGCGGGCAGGCACCCGACGGCGTGCCCGACCCGCACGCGCGGCCGCCGCGGCCTGCATGAAGGCGGCGCCCGGCGCTACAGCGGAATCTTGCCGGTGCAGATGTCCTTGAACATCACCCAGTCGCCCATCAGGCTGTAGATCGGGTGCCGGAACGTGGCCGGGCGGTTCTTCTCGAAGAAGAAGTGTCCGACCCACGCGAACCCGTAGCCGCAGACGATCGCCGCCGGCAGCCACAGCCAGTGGCCCGTCGCGATCGCCATCGCGACGCAGCCGATCACGCCGAGCGAGCCGATGAAGTGCAGCCGCCGCGAAGTCAGGTTCTGGTGTTCGTTCAGGTAATACGGGTAGAAATCAGCGAAGCTGGCGAATTGCTCGGAATGCGTATGCGCCATGGCCGTCTCCTCGGGCCGCCATCGATAGGGTCATTGTGCGGCGGCCGGCCCGGGTCCGCAAGCGGCGGCGGGCCGCCGCGCCGGGCCGCGCTTTCCTTTTGACAGGCTTTCCGATAGGATCGAAAGAGATTTTGCATTCAAGCATGAGGGGACTACGATGCGCGTCAGCGATATTCTGAAAGTGAAGGGCAACACGCTGTTTACGGTGACGCCCGATAAGCCGCTGCGCGAAGCGGTCGATACGATGGCCGAACACGATATCGGTTCGTTGGTCGTGATGGAGTACGGCGATCTCGTCGGGATGCTGACGTTCCGCGAGATCATCCTGCGCCTGCACGTGAACGGCGGCGCGATCGGCGACGTCCAGGTGCGCAAGGTGATGGACGAGCCGCTCACGTGTACGCCGGAAACCGACGTCAACGAAGTGCGCCGGATGATGCTCGAGCGTCACGCGCGCTACATGCCGGTGCTCGACAAGAAGGTGCTGATGGGCGTCATTTCGTTCTACGACGTCGCGAAGACGGTCGTCGAGGCGCAGAGCTTCGAGAACCGGATGCTGAAGGCGTACATCCGCGACTGGCCGGAATCGGAAGCCGAAGCGCACAAGCCGTGAACCATGCCGCGCCCGGCACCTTGATGCATGGGCGCCGCCATCCGGCACGCGGCGGCGCAGGCTTGTCCTGCGCCGCCGTTTTTTCAACGACAACACGAGGCCCGCGCAGCTTCGCCGAGACGACGCGCGCGTATTCCGCATGAGCGATCACACGCAAGCCACTTCGGGGCGGCGCGACGAACGGCGCGCCCACGCATCGCAGTTCGACCTGCTGCGCGAGCGCCGTTTCGCGCCGTTCTTCACGACCCAGTTCCTCGGCGCGCTGAACGACAACGTCTTCAAGATCGGCTTCACGTCGCTCGTCACCTATCACACCGCACGGTTCTCCGGCGTCGACGCGAAGACGGCCGCGTTCCTGATCTCCGCGATCTTCATTCTGCCGTTCGTGCTGTTCTCGGCGACGTCCGGCCAGATCGCCGACAAATACGACAAGGCGACCCTCACGCGCTTCGTGAAGACCTTCGAGATCGTGCTGATGCTCGTCGGCGCGGCCGGTTTCGTCACGCACAGCGCGACGCTGCTGTATCTGTGCACGTTCATGATGGGGATGCACTCGACGCTGTTCGGGCCCGTCAAGTATTCGTACCTGCCGCAGCATCTGGGCGAGCATGAGCTGGTCGGCGGCAACGGCCTCGTCGAAATGGGCACGTTCATCGCGATCCTGATCGGCACGATCATCGGCGGTGCGGCCGCGGGCATCGAAGGCGCCGGCGAGCGCGTGCTCGCGGTAAGCGTCGTGGCAATCGCGCTCGCGGGGCGGCTCGTCGCGCAGCGCGTGCCGTCGACGCCCGCGCCGCAGCCCGATCTCGTGATCAACTGGAATCCGTTCAGCGAAACATGGCGCAACCTCGGGCTCGCGCGCCAGAACCGCACCGTGTTCCTCAGCCTGCTCGGCATCTCGTGGCTGTGGTTCGTCGGCGCGACGTTCCTCACGTCGTTCTTCAATTTTGCGAAGGACGTGCTGTCCGCGAGCCCCGACGTCGTCACGATCCTGCTCGCGACGTTCTCGGTCGGCATCGGCCTCGGCTCGCTGCTGTGCGAGCGGCTGTCGCAGCGGCGGGTCGAGATCGGCCTCGTGCCGCTCGGCTCGATCGGCATCAGCGTGTTCGCGATCGAGCTGTATTTCGCGAGCCACGCGCTGCCGTCGCCTGGCCACCTGCTGTCGGTCGGCGAGTTCCTGGCCGGTGCGCGCCACTGGCGCATCCTGGCCGACCTGTTCCTGCTCGCGATGTTCGGCGGCTTCTACAGCGTGCCGCTGTACGCGCTGATCCAGAGCCGCAGCGCGCCGACGCACCGCGCGCGGATCATCGCCGCGAACAACATCCTGAACGCGCTGTTCATGATCCTGTCGGCCGTGATGGCGATGGGGCTGACCAAGGCCGGCGTCGACATCCCGGGGCTGTTCCTCGTCACCGCGCTCCTGAACGTGATCGTCGCGACGTATATCTACCTGCTCGTGCCCGAGTTCCTGCTGCGCTTCGTCGCGTGGGTGCTCGTGCATACGTTCTACCGGATCCGCCTCGTCCATGCGGAGCGGATCCCGGCGGAAGGGGCGGCCGTGCTCGTGTGCAACCACGTCAGCTACGTCGACGCGCTCGTGCTGGCCGCCGCGAGCCCGCGCCCGATCCGTTTCGTGATGGATCACCGGATCTTCAAGACGCGCTTCGCGAGCTGGGTGTTCCGGCATGCGAAGGCGATCCCGATCGCGCCGCGCCACGAGGATCCCGCGATGCTCGCGCGCGCGTACGACTTGTGCGAGGCCGCGCTGAAGGAAGGCGAACTCGTGTGCATCTTCCCCGAGGGCAAGCTGACGAAGACGGGCGACATCAATACGTTCCATCACGGCATCACCGAGATCCTGGGCCGCACGCCGGCCCCCGTGATCCCGATGGCGCTGCGCGGGCTGTGGGGCAGCTATTTCTCGCGGCATTCCGATGCGCGGATGCCGCGCCCCATCAAGCGCGGCGTGATGAGCCGGCTGACGCTGGCGGTCGGCGAGCCGATCGCGGCATCGGTCGCGACGCCCGAGTTGTTGCAGGCGGCGGTGACCGAGCTGCGCGGCGCGCGGAAGTAGGCAGGTGCCGGGTCCGGCGCGGGATGATCGATCCGCGCATCGGGCCGGGATGGCGGCCCCGGTTCGGCGGGTCCCGGGCGCAACGCCGAGGGCCCGCGATCGCCTACTTGCCTCATACCTTCCCTTATCCGCGGCCGGCCCGTGTGGTCTGAACGGTTCACACGGCCCGCGGGTCCGGGACGGCTGGCATAATAGCGGTTTACCTCTTTTTCTCGACCGGCAAACGGATCGGCCTGCCTGCGGCCCTGGCAGTGCATCGGTTTGCCCATTTCTCTTTGGGCGGTTCCATCATGTCCGGCAATACCCTCGGCACGCTTTTCACTGTCACGACCTTCGGCGAATCGCACGGTCCCGCGATCGGCTGCGTGATCGACGGCTGCCCGCCGGGGATGGCGCTGACCGAAGCCGACATCCAGGTCGAACTCGATCGCCGCAAGCCCGGCACGTCGCGGCACGTGACGCAACGGCAGGAGGCCGACGAGGTCGAGATCCTGTCGGGCGTGTTCGAAGGCGTGACGACCGGCACGCCGATCGCGCTGCTGATCCGCAACACCGACCAGCGCAGCAAGGACTACGGCAACATCGTCGAGACGTTCCGTCCCGGTCACGCCGACTACACCTACTGGCAGAAGTACGGCATCCGCGACTACCGTGGCGGCGGCCGCTCGTCCGCGCGCCTGACCGCGCCGATCGTCGGTGCGGGCGCGGTCGCGAAGAAGTGGCTGCGCGAGCGCTTCGGCGTCGAGGTGCGCGGCTACATGAGCGGCTTGGGCGAGATCGACGTGCCGTTCGTCGACTGGTCGCACGTGCGCGAGAACCCGTTCTTCTCGCCGAATGCGGCGATCGTGCCGGAACTCGAGGCGTACATGGACGCGCTGCGCAAGGATGGCGATTCGATCGGCGCGCGCATCGACGTCGTCGCGTCGGGGGTGCCGGTCGGCTGGGGCGAACCCGTATTCGACCGTCTCGATGCCGATATCGCGAAGGCGATGATGAGCATCAACGCGGTGAAGGGCGTCGAGATCGGCGCGGGCTTCGACAGCGTCGCGCAGCGCGGCTCGGTGCACGGCGACGAACTGACGCCGGGCGGCTTCGTCGGCAACCATGCGGGCGGCGTGCTCGGCGGGATTTCGACGGGGCAGGACATCACCGTGTCGATCGCGATCAAGCCGACGTCGAGCATCCGTACGCCGCGCCGTTCGATCACGAAGGCAGGCGACGAGGCGACGGTCGAGACGTTCGGCCGCCACGATCCGTGCGTCGGCATTCGTGCGACGCCGATCGCCGAGTCGATGCTCGCACTGGTGCTGATCGATCACGCGCTGCGCCATCGTGCGCAGTGCGGCGATGTCGAGACGTCGACGCCGAAGATTGCCGGCAGCGCGACCTGACGCAAGCGGGGCGGGGCGCGGCGTCTCGCCTGACGGCCTGCCAAGATTGCAAAACGGGGCGCTGCGTCAAGCAGCGCCCCGTTTCGTTTGTGGCGGTCCACAAAAGCGCGCCGCGCGTGGCGGCGCGTTCCGGCGGATTACATGTTCGGATAATTCGGCCCGCCGCCGCCTTCGGGCGTGACCCACACGATGTTCTGCGTCGGGTCCTTGATGTCGCAGGTCTTGCA
>NZ_QTQI01000028.1 GCF_003853705.1 Burkholderia sp. Bp8992
TTCTTGCTTGTGTGCTCGCCTGCTGGCTGGTTGTTCTTGTTTTGCTGTTGTCGTTTGTGGTGGCTTGCTGGTTTCCTGCTTTCCTGCTTTCCCTGCTTTCCCTGCTTTCCCTGCTTTCCCTGCTTTCCCTGCTTTCCCTGCTTTCCCTGCTGCTCCATGACCGCAGGCGCCCTGCGTCCCGCTGCCGCTTCGCCGCACATGCAAACGTTTCCGGACTTCACATGAATGACACCGATTCCTCGCTATGCTCGCGGCGGCACGAACCGGCGCAGCCGCATCCTGCGACCCGGAGCGCGCCCTTCCCGTAGGTCCCGCCAATCGGCTCCCCCCTTACCGCACGATAACGACCATGACCCGATCGAACCGTCGTGACTTCCTGCGCGTCGCCGCCGGCACTGCCGGCGCCGCCGCGCTGAACCTGTTTCCGCCCGTGATCCGCGATGCGCTTGCGATTCCCGCGAACCGCCGCACCGGCACGATCCGTGACATCGAACACATCGTGATCCTGATGCAGGAAAACCGTTCGTTCGACCACTACTTCGGCACGATGCGCGGTGTCCGCGGTTTCGGTGACCCGCGCCCGCTGCGCCTCGCGAACGGCAAGTCGGTGTTCCACCAGCCGGTCGGCCCGGCCGAACTGCTGCCGTTCCATCCCGGCGCCGACAAGCTCGGCCTGCAGTTCCTGCAGGACCTGCCGCACGGCTGGCAGGACATGCACGCCGCGTGGAACAAGGGCCGCTACGACCAGTGGGTGCCGAACAAGGGCACCACGACGATGGCGTACCTGAAGCGCGACGACATCCCGTTCCACTACCAGCTCGCCGATGCGTTCACGATCTGCGACGCGTATCACTGCTCGATCCCGAGCTCGACCGACCCGAACCGCTACTACATGTGGACGGGCTATGTCGGCAACGACGGCACGGGCGGCGGCCCGGTGCTCGGCAACGAGGAAAAGGGCTACGGCTGGACGACCTATCCGGAAGTGCTCGAACAGGCCGGCGTGTCGTGGAAGATCTACCAGGACGTCGGCACGGGGCTCGACGCGAACGGCTCGTGGGGCTGGACGCAGAACCCGTACATCGGCAACTACGGCGACAACGCGCTGCTCTACTTCAACCAGTACCGCACCGCGCTGCCCGGCACGCCGCTGTACGACAAGGCGCGCACCGGCACCAACATCAGCACCGGCGGCACGCTGTTCGACGTGCTGCAGCAGGACGTGAAGAACGGCACGCTGCCGCAGGTGTCGTGGATCTGCGCGCCGGAAGCGTATTCCGAGCACCCGAACTGGCCCGCGAACTACGGCGCGTGGTACATCGAGCAGGTGCTGAAGGCGCTCGTGTCGAATCCGGAGGTCTGGAGCAAGACCGCGCTGTTCATCACGTACGACGAAAACGACGGCTTCTTCGATCACGTGCAGCCGCCGTTCGCGCCGCAGTCGCGCGACAACGGGCTGTCGACGGTCGCGACGACCAACGAGGTGTTCGCCGGCGACGCATCCCACATGGCCGGCCCGTACGGGCTCGGGCCGCGCGTGCCGATGCTCGTCGTGTCGCCATGGACCAAGGGCGGGTGGGTCTGCTCGCAGACCTTCGATCACACGTCGCTGCTGCAATTCATCGAGGCGCGGTTCGGCGCGCAATATCCGGTCGCGGCCGCCAACGTGTCGCCGTGGCGTCGCGCGGTGTGCGGCGACCTGACCGCCGCATTCGACTTCGCGACGTCCGATGCCGCGTGGCCGACGCTGCCCGACACGAGCAGCTACGCGCCGCCCGACCGCAACCGGCATCCCGACTACATCCCGGTGCCGCCGGCCCTGCAGAAGCTGCCGAAACAGGAAGCCGGGCTGCGTCCGGCGCGCGCGCTGCCGTACGAGCTGTTCGTGCACGGCCGCGTCGAATCCGTGAACGGCCAGTTCCGGCTGACCTTCGCGAACACGGGCCGCGCGGGCGCCGCGTTCCAGGTCCAGTCGCGCAACCGCCTCGACGGTCCGTGGACGTACACGGTCGAAGCCGGCAAGCGGATCGCCGATACATGGAGCGCGGCGGCATCGCTCGGCCTGTACGACCTCGACGTGTACGGCCCGAACGGCTTCTACTGCCATTTCCGCGGCCCGTTCGCGACCGGCGTCGGCAGCGCGAACGTGAACCCCGAGGTGATCTACGGCTATGACGTCGCGAACGGCAACATCACGCTGCGCCTGATGAACCGCGGCCACAAGGCCGTGCGGCTCAAGGTCACGAACGCGTACGGCCACGGCCGCTCGCGCACGTTCGACCTCGCGCCGGGCGCGCACGTCGACGACTACTGGGACCTGCGCGGCAGCCACGGCTGGTACGACCTGACCGTCAGCGACGGCCGGCTGCTCGGCTTCCTGCGCCGCTTCGCGGGCCACGTCGAAACGGGCCGCCCGAGCACCAGCGACCCGCTGATCCGCACGCACGCGTCGCACGACGACGCCGAAGCCGCATCGGACGCCCTGTCCGACTGACGTCGACCCACGCGCGGCGCGGCCCCTCGCGGGCCGCGCCGCGTTTTTGTCCCGCACCGCCTCCCATCTCTGCGCCCGTTCCGTTCGCGACGGGAAACTCCCGATACCGGCCGGACCCGCCCGCGCGGAAGCTATGCGCAAATCCGCATCGAATGCGCGACAAATTTCCAAGACCCGCGCATATCGGCGACCTATATATCGAAGCAATCGGGGCTCTTCGCGGAGCCTGACGGGAGATGTTTCCGAGGATCACGCTGCCGACCTCCCCGCCCGATTCCGAGAAGCGGTCGAACCGCCCGCCCGTCGCACGCGCCCGGCCCGCCCGGACGCGCGCGGTACCCACTCGCCGGTGTCGAACAAGAGGAACAACATGAAATTCCGTCATCCCCTGCTGTCGGTGTCCATTGCATCCGCGCTTGCCCTCCTCTCGCAACAGGCCGCCCAGGCTGCCGACGCAACCGACGTGAAGGTCGGCTTCGCCGCGCCGCTCACGGGCGTGAACGCCGGCTACGGCAAGGATCTGCAGAACGGCGTGCAGCTCGCGCTCGACGATGCGGCCGCGCAGAAGGTGCAGATCGCCGGCAAGCCGGCCCACTTCAATCTCGTCGTGCAGGACGACCAGGCCGACCCGCGCATCGGCGTGCAGGCCGCGCAGGCGCTGGTCGACCAGAACGTGTCGGTCGTGGTCGGTCACTTCAACTCGGGGACGACGATCCCGGCGTCGGTGGTCTACGACAAGGCCGGCATTCCGGTGATCGACCCGGCCGCGACCAACCCGACGCTCACGTCGCGCGGGCTCGCGAACATGTTCATGGTGATCGCGACCGACGGCCAGAACGCCGGCAACGCCGGCAAGTACGCGGTCGAGGTGACGAAGGCGAAGCGCATCGCGATCATCGACGACCGCACCGCGTTCGGCCAGGGCGAGGCCGACGAATTCGAGAAGGCCGTGAAGGCCGCGGGCGGCACGATCATCGGCCGCGAGTTCACCAACAACCAGGCGGTCGACTTCCGCGCGCAGATCACGAGCCTGAAGGGCAAGAATCCGGACCTGATCTTCTTCGGCGGCCTCGATTCGCTCGCCGCGAACTTCATCAAGCAGATGCGCCAGCTCGGGCTGAACGCGCAGTTCGTCGGCGGCGGCGGCGTGAAGGACAACGAGTTCATCAAGATCGCGGGCCCGGCCGCCGAAGGCGCGATGGCATGGGAATACGGCCAGCCGCTCGACGAGCTGCCGCAGGGGAAGGATTTCGAGGCGCGCTTCAAGAAGCGCTTCGGCGTCGACGTGCTGTCGTATGCGCAGTTCGGCTATGACGCGGCGTGGGCCGCGATCAAGGCGATGCAGGCGGCCGGCTCGACCGACCCGAAGGTCTATCGCCCGGCGCTGAAGAAGATCGACTTCGAAGGCGTGACCGGCCGCATCTCGTTCGCGAACGACGGTTCGCTGAAGAGCGGGATGTCGACGCTGTACCAGGTGAAGAGCGGCGCGTGGAAGACGATCGTGACGAAGGGAGGCTGATCGGCGGGTTCGGCGGCCGGCGGCGGATGCGCCGCCTGGCCGCGCAGATCGATGCGGTGACATCGATCTTGTATGACGACTGATGTTGAAGCGATTCGGCACGGACCCGCGGCAACGCGGGCCGCGCCGCACGGCGGTCAGCTGGCCTCGGCCTCGGCCGCTTCGTGCGCACGACGCAGCCGCTCGCGGCTGTTCGTGAGGTGCGTGCGCATCGCGGCGCGCGCCGCTTCAGGGTCATGGCGTGCGATCGCCTCGTAGATATCCTCGTGCTCGTGGTTCAGCCGGCCCACGTAGCGCTCGAGATCGTCGCCGGCAAAGCGCGCCGAATTCACGCGCGTGCGCGGGATGATCGACGTGCCGAGCTGCGTCATGATGTCGACGAAATAACGGTTGCCAGTCGACTGCGCGATCTGCAGGTGGAACTGGAAGTCGAGCTGCGCGGTGTCGCGGCCGCCGCCCGCCCCCGTCGCGATCGCGTCGAGCGCGCGCCGCAGCGCGGCGAGGTCGGTATCGTTCGCGCGCTGCGCGGCCAGGCTCGCGCACTCGCTCTCGAGGCTGATGCGCAGCTCCAGCACCGCGAGCACGTCGCGCAGCGTCGTGATCGTCGCGGGATCGATGCCGAGCGCCTGGCGGCGCGACGGTTCCAGCACGAAGCTGCCGATGCCGTGGCGCGTCTCGACGAGGCCGCTCGCCTGCATCCGCGAGATCGCCTCGCGCACGACCGTACGGCTGACGCCCTGCGCCGCCATGACTTCGGTTTCGGTCGGCAGCTTGTCGCCGGGACGCAGCGTGCCGTTTTCGATCTGCGCGGTCAGCGCGTCGACGACATCTTGTGCGAGGCTGCGTGCGCGACGGCGCGGCGCTGCGGGAAGCGTGGGCACGGACATGAGGCCGGTTCCTTTTTGAATGATCGTAATGTGAGCCGAGGGTTTACGCGGGGTTTGAGCGAAAGCCGATGATTCATTATACTGCGTCACAAGTCATCCGACGACTGATGATCGATGCACGGATCTCCTGTCGACTCGGGCCGGCATTCCAGCGCCGCCCGGTCCCATGCCTGACGATCAGCCAGCGTTCGCGTTCTGCGCGCTGCTGGTCTCGTTGTCGCGCCCACCCCGTTCCGGGTTGCTGTCGACCTGCGGGCCTTGCGCGCCGCGCACGTCGGTTGTCGAATGATCGCACCTCCCGCCGCGCGCGGCAAAGCTTTTGCCGCACGGCATTGCCCACTCTTCTGCCATCGCCGCCCATGAACGCCGTCACTGCCTCGCCTTCCCACGACACGCCGCGCATCGTCGACCTGCAAGCGATTCCGGTCGCCGGCCACGACAGCATGCTGCTCAACCTGAGCGGTGCGCACGGTCCGTTCTTCACCCGCAACCTCGTGATCCTGAAGGACAGCGCGGGCCGGACAGGCGTCGGCGAGGTGCCGGGCGGCGAAAGCATCCGCCGCACGCTCGACGACGCGCGCGCACTCGTCGTCGGCCAGCCGGTCGGCAACTACCATGCGGTGCTCAACGACGTGCGGCGCACCTTCGCCGACCGCGACGCGAGCGGCCGCGGGCTGCAGACCTTCGACCTGCGCACGACGATCCACGCGGTCACTGCGCTCGAGGCCGCGCTGCTCGACCTGCTTGGCCAGCACCTCGGCGTGCCGGTCGCCGCGCTGCTCGGCGAAGGCCAGCAACGCGACCGCGTCGAAATGCTCGGCTACCTGTTCTACATTGGCGACCGCACGAAAACCGCGCTCGCGTATCGCGACGGCAGCGGCGCGACCGACGACTGGACCCGCGTGCGCGACGAAGCCGCGCTGACGCCCGAGGCCGTCGTGCGGCTCGCCGAGGCGGCGCATGCGCGCTACGGCTTCAACGACTTCAAGCTGAAGGGTGGCGTGTTCGAAGGCGCAAGCGAGATCGAGGCCGTGACGGCGCTCGCCGAACGCTTCCCCGACGCACGCGTGACGCTCGACCCGAACGGCGCATGGTCGCTCGACGAAGCCGTGCGGCTGTGCCGCGATCAGCATCACGTGCTCGCGTATGCGGAAGATCCGTGCGGCGCGGAGAACGGTTACTCGGGCCGCGAGGTGATGGCCGAATTCCGCCGCGCGACGGGGCTGCCGACGGCGACCAACATGATCGCGACCGACTGGCGGCAGATGGGCCACGCGGTGCAATTGCAGGCCGTCGACATCCCGCTCGCCGACCCGCATTTCTGGACGATGCAGGGTTCGGTGCGCGTCGCGCAGATGTGCCGCGATTGGGGTCTCACGTGGGGTTCGCATTCGAACAACCACTTCGACGTATCGCTCGCGATGTTCACGCATGTCGCGGCCGCCGCGCCCGGCCAGGTCACCGCGATCGACACGCACTGGATCTGGCAGGACGGCGAACGGCTGACGCGCGAGCCGTTGACGATCGAGAACGGGCTGGTGGAAGTGCCGAAGCGGCCGGGTCTCGGCGTCGACATCGACATGGATGCGGTCGCGGTCGCGCACGAGCTGTACAAGCAGCACGGCCTCGGCGCCCGCGACGATGCGGCGGCCATGCAGTATCTGATTCCGGGGTGGACGTTCAACAACAAGCGCCCCTGCCTCGTGCGCTGAGCGCGGGACCGACCGGGCGGCCGGCTCGCCCGGTTGCCGGTGACCAGCCGGTCCTTGTCGCCCGCGCCGGGTGCGCGAGCCGTGTCAGACGATCTGCTTGAGCGCCGCGTCGAGCGCGAGCACCGCGACGCGGTCGCCTTCGGTCGCGAGCGGCGCGCGCATCACGATCTGCCGGTTATGGCCGACTGCCGCCGGCGAATCCCACAGCAGCTCGACCTTCGGCCGATTGAACAGGCTGCCGCGACGCGGCGGCACGATTGCCGGCTGCGCGTCCGCCGCACCCTGCTCGCTCGGCGCAGCAGCCTTGCGGCCAGGCCAGCGCACCGACAGCTCACGCGCGTCGTACTGGCCGACCTTGCGGCTTTCCATCCAGACGATCGCGGTGCGCGTCAGCACGTCGAGTGAAATTGCATACCGGCCGACCGCGAAGCGGCGAGCGGCCACGTTGGTGCGCCACAGCGGCCGCGGGCGGCAGATCCAGACGATCGCCGCGTAGAGCGCCGGCGCGGCGACGAGCCAGCCGTTGGTCGCCGTCACCGCATGCAGCGCGTGGCGCCAGCCGGCCACCCACGCGTACATGCCGATCGACCAGACCGCGAACAGGAAGCCGATCAGCGCGAAGACGCGCAGCGCCTGGCGCAGCCACTGCGGCAGCGGATGGAACGGCCGCTCGGCACGCGCGACGGCGCCCGGCAGCGCGAGCAGCAGGAAGATCAGCACGAGGTAGACGAACGCCCACGGCGACGACACCATCGCGGACAGCGACGAGCGATAGCCCATCTGCGACATCGAGAACAGCCAGCGCGCGAGCAGCACGAGACCGATCGCGCGCAACGCGAAGATCACACCGGCGCCGGGGGCCGGCGCTGCGCGCGTGGTTTTCGTTCTCGCCAAGACTGCTCTCCTCTTGATATTCGTACAGGGCCGGATTTCACGGCACGGCCATTATAGGGACATTACCGTCTGGACAGACGGCCGGATGGCGTGCCGGGCCGCTTCGGGGGCCGTTCGCGGCGCCGGGCGCGGCGAGAATACAACACATCCGCGCCGCGGATGTGACAACGCCCCGCCGGAAAACCCGGACGGGGCGTCGATGACGGCCGCGCGCCGCAGCGCGGCAGCGGCCGGCGAATCAGCCTGCGTTGACTTCGCGGAGCACCGTACGGTGCTTCTGGCGCAGCAGTTCCTCGTAGCCCTTCACGTAGTTCTGCGCCATCACCTTCGACGAGAAACGTGCTTCGAACGCGGCGCGGACCTTCTCGCGCGGCAGCGTATCGAGGCGCTTGAGCGCCGCGACGGCCGACAGTTCGTCTTCGACGACGAAGCCCGACACGCCGTTGTCGATCACTTCCGGCACCGAACCGCGCTTGAACGCGATCACCGGCGTGCCGCAGGCCATCGCCTCGATCATCACCAGGCCGAAGGGCTCCGGCCAGTCGATCGGGAACAGCAGCGCGTGCGCGTTGCCGAGGAATTCGGTCTTTTCCGACTCGCTGATTTCGCCGATGTACTCGACGTGCGGCAGCGCGAACAGCGGCTTGATCTTCTCTTCGTAGTACGCGCGGTCAGCCTTGTCGAGCTTCGCGGCGATCTTGATCGGCAGGCCGGCCTGTTCGGCGATGCGGATCGCCGTGTCGACGCGCTTCTCCGGCGAGATGCGGCCCAGGAACGCCAGGTAGCTCGGCTTCACGTTCGGGATCGGCGTCAGCAGGTTTTCCGGCAGGCCGTGGTACACGGTCGACAGCCAGTTCGCCTGCGGCAGCGGGATGCGCTGGTTGTCGGAGATCGACACGACCGGCACGTCGCTGAATGCATTGAAGATCGGCTGCAGTTCCGGCAGGTCGAGACGGCCGTGCATCGTCGTCAGATGCGGGACCGGCTGGCGCGAGAACAGCGAGAACGGGTAGTAGTCGATGTGGCAGTGCAGGACATCGAACTCTTCCGCGCGGCGGCGCACCTGCTCGAGGAGCAGCATGTGCGGGGCCATCACGTCGCGGATCGTCGGGTCGAGGCGCAGCGCCTGCGGCCAGCATGCTTCGAGCTTCGCGGAAGTTTGCGAATCGCCGCTCGCGAAGAGCGTCACGTCATGCCCCATCTCGACAAGCGCTTCGGTGAGATAGGACACCACTCGCTCGGTACCACCGTACAGTTTCGGGGGCACCGCTTCATGCAACGGAGCGATTTGGGCGATTCGCATGCGTAACTCCTAAAAAATCGGCTAAAAACCAGGTATGGGTCGGCAACCTGCCGGCGGTCCGGGCTGGATGCATTTCATCCGAAAATCGGACGAATCAGCCTGCCGGGGGCGTCGAACCCGCGCTGCTCAAGGAGCGTCGGCGACGCGACAGGCATAGAACGTTTGAAACGAAGACCCGTTGACAGGGGTTCGTAAAAAAACCTGGAATCGAACCCGGAGCCGATTATCTAGGGTTAATCCCGATACGGCGCACAACATTTCAAACACTTTACTTTGTTACAAAGGTGCAACACTTTGCAACCCGCGGACTTGGGTGTCCGTTCTAGAGTGGAAGGCCGTTTTGGCGATCCCTGTTAACCCGAGGCTGCCGGCAGCGTGATTCCGGCACACGAGGCAGGACGGGATGCCGGATTTTATCTCAAAATCGATCGCGAGCCCCTGGCCAAGGCAAGATTCGCGCAGCGCGACGCACGGCCTTGTTTACAATGCCGGATTATTCAGTCCGGGCGAACGTCGGCATGCGATCCAGCCGCCACGCTCAATCACCGAATCACCGCACGCATATTTTGGAATCTCTCACCCCTGCCCAGCGCAACGCCCACAACGCGAAGCTGTCGAGCTACGCGCACCGGCCGATCGCGTTCCTGTTCCGCTACATCCGCCTCCATCCCGCCGCGCACCTCATCGTGCTCTGCAGCGTGCTGGCCGCCGTCGGCTGCGCGCTCGGCTCGCAGTACGCGATCAAGCACCTGATCGACGTACTCGCGACCGGGCGCCATCACCCGGGCCCGCTGTGGAGCGCGTTCGCGCTGCTCGTCGGGCTGATCGCGGCCGACAACCTGCTGTGGCGCGTCGGCGGCTGGGTCGCCGCGCACACGTTCGTCGCAGTGACCGGCGACCTGCGGCGCGACCTGTTCCAGTACCTGATCGGCCATTCGCCGACGTATTACTCGGAGAAGCAGCCGGGCACGCTCGCGAGCCGCATCACGGCCACGTCGAACGCGGTCTACACGTCCGAGAACACGATGGCGTGGAACGTGCTGCCGCCGTGCATCGCGGTGATGGGCGCGATCCTGATGATCATCGTCGTCAATCCGCTGATGGCCGCCGGCCTGCTCGGCTGTTCGGCCGTGCTGTCCGTCATCCTGTTCAAGCTCGCCGGGCGCGGCTCGGCCCGTCACCATGCGTTCGCGGCGAAGGCCGCGGCGGTCGACGGCGAGCTCGTCGACGTGATCGGCAACATGGGGCTCGTGCGTGCGTTCGGCATGACGCTGCGCGAGCAGAAGCGCTTCGGCGCGACGGTCAAGGCCGAGATGGACGCGCGCCAGCAAAGCCTGCTCTATCTTGAAAAGCTGCGCCTGCTGCACGCGGTGATCACCGCGATGCTGTCGGCCGGCCTGCTCGGCTGGGCGCTGTGGCTGTGGGACCAGGGCCGCGCGACGTCGGGCGACATCGTGCTCGTCAGCTCGCTCGGCTTCACGATCCTGCACGGCACGCGCGACCTCGCGGTCGCGCTCGTCGACGTCACGCAGCACGTCGCGCGCCTGTCCGAGGCCGTGAAGACGCTGCTCGAGCCGCACGGGATGCCGGACCGCTCCGACGCGCAGCCGCTGACGGCCACCGGCGGCCGCGTCGACTTCGAGCGCGTGACGTTCGCGTACCCGCACCGCCGCGCGATCCTCGACCACTTCGATCTCCATATCGAACCGGGACAGCGCGTCGGCCTGATCGGCAAGTCGGGCGCCGGCAAGTCGACCGTGCTCGCGCTGCTGCAGCGCTTCTACGACACGCAGGACGGCGTCGTGAAGGTCGACGGCCAGGACGTGAAGACGATCACGCAGGACAGCCTGCGCCATGCGATCGCGCTCGTGCCGCAGGACATCTCGCTGCTGCACCGGACGATCTACGACAACATCGCGTACGGCCGCCCCGAGGCGACCCGCGACGAAGTGCTCGCCGCCGCGCGTGACGCACGCTGCGCGGAGTTCATCGAGGCGATGCCGGAAGGCTATGACACGATCGTCGGCGACCGCGGCGTCAAGCTGTCGGGCGGCCAGCGCCAGCGCATCGCGATTGCGCGCGCGATCCTGAAGGATGCGCCGATCCTGCTGCTCGACGAAGCGACGTCGGCACTCGACAGCGCGTCCGAGGAAGCCATCCAGAGCGCGCTCGACCGCCTGATGGTCGGTCGCACGGTGATCGCGATCGCGCACCGCCTGTCGACGCTGCGCAACTTCGACCGGATCATCGTGATGAGCAACGGCAAGGTGATCGACGACGGCCCGCCCGACGTGCTGCGCAACCGCCCCGGCCTGTACCGCGACCTGCTCGCGAAACAGCACGGCCGCCATCACGCGGCCCCCGACGGCAACACGCCGACCGGCGAGCGCGTGGCCTGACGCCGCCCGCATACGGCCGACAAAAAAAGCCGCAGTGCGTCACGCACTGCGGCTTTTTCATTGCGCCGGGAGCAGCCGGTCAGACGTGCTGCAAATCGCGCAGGAAGTTGTCGCGCCACACCGACACGTTGTTCTCGCGCAGTTGCGCGATCATGTCCGCGTAGCGCGCGCGCCGCTCGGCGAGCGGCATCGTCAGCGCCTGCGACAGCGCATCGGCCATCCCGTCGATGTCGATCGGATTGACGATCAGTGCGCCCGTCAGCTCGCGTGCAGCGCCCGCGAAACGCGACAGCACCAGCACGCCCGGATCGTCCGGGTTCTGCGCGGACACGTATTCCTTCGCGACGAGGTTCATCCCGTCGCGCAGCGGCGTCACGAAGCCCACGCGCGCAAGCCGGTACAGCGCGGCCAGCACCTGGCGGTCGTACTGGCGGTGAATGTAGAGGATCGGCGCCCAGTCGAGCTCCGCGTAGCGCCCGTTGATGCGCCCCGACTCCGCCTCCAGCTGCAGCCGGATGTCCTGGTACGCGCGCAGGTCCGCGCGCGTCGACGGTGCGATCTGCAGGAACGACACGCGGTTGCGGATCGACGCCTGGTGCTCGAGCAGCTTCTCGAATGCACGGAAACGCTCGACGAGCCCCTTCGAATAATCGAGCCGGTCGACGCTCATGATCAGCTGCCGCCCGCGCAGCGACGTCGCGAGCGTGCGCACGGCCTTGCCCTGCTCACCGGCCTGCGCGAGCGACGCGATCTCGTCCGGATACACGCCGATCGGATAGGCGGCCGCACGCAGCGTCTGGCCGAATGCGCGCACGCGCACCGTGTTGTACCCGTTGCGCTCGACCTCGCCGCCCGCTTCGAATTCGACGTAGTCGCAGAATGCGCGCAAGTCGGGTTCGGTCTGGAAGCCGAGCAGGTCGAACGCGCACAGCGACTCGACGAGCTCGCGGTGCGGCGGCACGTTGACGAGCACCTGAGCGGCCGGAAACGGGATGTGCAGGAAGAAGCCGATCCGGTTCTTCACGCCGGCATCGCGCAGCGCGCGCGCGAACGGGATCAGGTGATAGTCGTGCACCCAGATCACGTCGTCGTCCTGCAGCAGCGGCACGAGCTGCTGCGCGAGCCACACGTTGACGCGGCGGTAGCCGTCGAATTCGTGGCGGTCGTACTGGATCAGGTCCGCGCGGTAATGGAACGCGGGCCACAGCGTCGCGTTCGAGAAGCCACGGTAGTACTGGTCGTAATCGCGGCGCGCCAGCCCGACGGTCGCGAACGTCACGGGCCCGCGCTCCTCGACGTGGATCTGCGGCTGCGGCGCGCCGGACGCGACGACCTCGCCGCTCCAGCCGAACCACATGCCGCCCGTCTCCTTCAGTGCGTCATAGACGCCGATCGCCAGGCCGCCCGCCGCCGGTTCGCCTTCCGAAATCGGTGCGACGCGGTTTGAAACGATGATGAGCCGGCTCATGCGTGCGGCTGCCCCGCGCCGAGCCAGCGCGCGATCTGCTCATGCAGCGCGTCGACCGAGTCGAGCCGCATGCGGGCCGACGTCTCGCCCGCGCCGACCTTGATCGACAGGCCGCCGCGCGCATTGACCACCGCGAAGCCCTTCTCGTCGGTCAGGTCGTCGCCCGCGAACAACGGCACGCGCCCCGCGAACGGCGGTTCGTCGAGGAACGCGGCCAGTGCGCGCCCCTTGTCGACGCCCTTCGGCTTGATCTCGAACACCATCTTGCCGGGCTGCAGCACGTACGCATCGGCATAGTCGGCCACGAGACGCTCGGCCGCTTCGCGCGCCGCCGCCTCGCGCTCGGGCGCGTTGCGGAAGTGCAGCGCGACGGCCGCGCCCTTGATTTCGAGCAGCATGCCCGGATGGCGGTCGACGACGCCCGCCAGCTCGCGCTCGATGCGCAGCAGGCGTTCGTCGTTGAAGCCGATGCGCTGCGTGTCGCCGTTCGCATCGCGGCGCTCCGCGCCGTGCAGGCCCGCGATCGGCAGGTCGGGCATCTTCAGGAACGTGTCGAGGTTGTCGATGCCGCGCCCCGACACGACCGCGACCGCGCCGTGCGTGCGGCGGCGCAGCTCGTCGAGCAGCGTCAGCAGCGACGGCGGGACGTGAATGCTGTCGGGAGTCGGCGCGAGTTCGACGAGCGTGCCGTCGAAGTCGAAGAAGAACGCGGTATCGGTCAGGGACAGGGAAGCCGGAACGGATTGCATCGATTCGATAGTCTGAGGGCCGGCCGGCAAACGCAGGCCGCCACTGCGCGAATGGGTTTGTGCGCATCTTACCGCGCCTGCGCACCGAGATGGGCGAAACCGGTACGTCGCCGGCCTCGCGCTGCCGCCCGCGTCAACTGCGACATATTGCCCCGCTCGCCCGCCCCGTACGGGTTTCGAAAGGACGCGGGCGCGCGAATTGCGCTACAGTCGCAACCGCCTGCCGCGCGACGCATGGCATCGCGCCGGCCGGTATCTTTCCGACCGATCGAGCCCCAGGATGTCGTCTGCCCGTCCCGCGCCGCACCGGCGCTTCTCCCGCCTCATCCGCACGGCTGCGGCCCTCGCCGCCGCCGTGGCGCTCGCCGCGTGCACGCACGACGAGCCGCGCTGGAACCTGACCAACGTCACCGGCCACCTGCCCGACCTGTCGTTCACGCTCACGGGCGGCGACGGCCGCCCCGTCGGCGCCGATGCGTTCCACGGCCGCGTCGCGCTCGTCTACTTCGGCTACACGCACTGCCCCGATGTCTGCCCCGAAACGATGGCGCGGCTGATGGACGTGCTCGGCAAGCTCGGCCCGCAGGCCAACGACGTGCGCATCCTGTTCGTGTCGGTCGATCCCGCGCGCGACACGCCGCAGCTGATGCAGTCGTACGTCGCCGCGTTCGACGCCGCGCACGCGCGCGGCCTGACCGGCACCGACGGCCAGATCGAATCGCTCGCGAAACGCTATCGCGTCGCGTACCAGATGGAAAAACGCGATCCGTCCGGCGGCTACGAAGTCACGCACAGCTCGGCCGTCTACATCTTCGACGCAACCGGACGCGCGCGCCTGCTCGCGACCGATCGCGATTCGCCCGACGCCATCGCCGCCGATGTGCGCCGGATCATCGACACTGCCTCACCGACCTGAATTCCGACATGAAGACGAAGACGACCCTCAAGACGTTCGCCCTCCTCGCCGCGCTGTGCGCCGGCGCCCAAGCGTATGCCGCCGGTGCGATCACCGCGCAGGGCGCATGGGTGCGCTGGCTGCCGAACAAGCTGCCGGCGGGCGGCTACGTGACGCTCGTGAACACTGGCGACAAGCCCGTCGATCTCGTCGACGTCGACAGTCCCGACTACGGGATGGCGATGCTGCACCAGACCGTGTCGAACGGCTCGACGCAGAAGATGGAAATGGTCGACAAGCTGACGATCCCCGCACGCGGCAAGGTCGACATCGCGCCAGGCAGCTATCACTTCATGCTCGAGGAGCCGAAGCACGCGATCAAGCCGGGCGACACCGTGCACCTGCGCCTGAAATTCTCCGACGGCGAAACCGTCGACGCACCGTTCGCCGTGAAGTCGCCGGCCCAGACGAAGTAAGCCGCGCGCGATGAACCTCCTGTACTGGCTCGATCCGTGGGAACCGTCGCCGACCGTCGTCATCGCGGTACTGGCGGCGGCCGTGCTGTTCGCGCGCGGCGCGAAGAAGGCGAAGGTGACGCCGCTGCGGCAGTTCTCGTTCTGGTTCGGGCTGACGGCGCTCTATATCGCGCTGCATACGCGGCTCGACTATTTCTTCGAGCACGAGTTCTTCCTGCACCGCGCGCAGCACCTCGTGCTGCACCACCTCGGGCCGTTCTTCATCGCGCTGTCGTATCCGGGCGCCGCGATCCGCGCGGGCATCCCGTTCAGCTGGCGGCAGCGCTTCGTGCGCCCCGCGCTCGCGTGGGCGCCCGTGCGCGCGACGCTCGACGTGGTGTTTCATCCGGTCGTCGCGGTCGTGCTGTTCGTCGGGCTGATCTATTTCTGGCTGCTGTCGCCGATCCACTTCATCGCGATGCTCGACTGGCGCCTCTATCGCGTGATGAACTGGAGCATGGTGATCGACGGGCTGCTGTTCTGGTGGCTGGTGGTCGATCCGCGGCCCGCGCCGCCCGCGCGGCTGTCGCCGGGCCGCCGGATCCTGATCGTCGTCGCGGCGATTCCGCCGCAGATCGCGCTCGGCGCGCTGATCTTCTTCACGCCGCACGAGCTGTATCCGATCTACTCGATCTGCGGCCGCGCGTTCACGTGGCTGAGCCCGCTGCGCGATCAGCAGATCGGCGGGCTGCTGCTGTGGATTCCGGGCTCGATGATGAGCGTGATCGGCGCGCTGATCGCGCTGCGGCACTGGCTGCGGCTGTCCGCGCGCGGCCGCCTGATCGGCGAACGCGCGGTGCGGCACGCGGACAAGCCGCCGGTGCCGCGCGCCGCGCACTGACCGTTGCGCGGCGCGGCGCGTCGCGCATCACGCGCGCGCGCTGCTCATCCACACGTGCGGGATGCCGTCCTCGTCGTGCACGTCCGAACTCGGCGTGAAGCCGAACGCCCCGTAGAAACGCTGCAAGTGAGCCTGCGCATGCAGGCTCACCGGCGTATCCGGCCACTGCGCGCGGATATGCTCGAGCGCGCGCGACAGCAGCCCGTTGCCGAGGCCCGCGCCACGAAACGCGGCGGTCGTCAGCACGCGGCCGATCCGCACGTCGGTGTGTTGCGCATCGGGCAGCAGCACGCGCAGATAGCCGGCCAGGCGGCCGGCCGGATCGAATGCGGCGAGGTGCCACGCGACCTGGTCCGCGTCGTCGATGTCGCGATACACGCAGTTCTGCTCGACGACGAACACGGCGCTGCGCGCCTCGAGGATCGAATAGACCTCGCGCGCCGTCAGCGCGTCGAAGGATTTCCAGCGCCAGTCGAGATCGGCGGCGTTCGGGGATGCGGCGGATGCGTTCATGTACGGCCCTGATTCAGGCGCGCCGGCCGGCGCGCGACAATCAACGATTATGCCTCCAAGCGCACATCGTGCGCGACCGCTTGCTCGCGCACGAAAAAAAGGCCCCGCATGGCGCGGGGCCTGTTCGTCATGCCGTCATGACCGTCATGCCGGCATCTGGCCGAAGCGGCCGCCGTTGAAGTCCTCGATCGCGGTACGGATCTCCGCTTGCGAGTTCATCACGAACGGCCCGTAGCCGACGACCGGCTCGTCGATCGGCTCGCCGCTCAGGATCAGCAGCTTCGCGTCGCCGTTTGCCTCGATCTCGACATCGCTGCCGTCGCGACCGAGTTGCACGAACTGCGCTTCGCGAGCGACCGTCTCGCCGTTCACCTGCACGGTGCCGCTCAGCACGACCACCGCGAGCGTGCGCCCTTCGGCGACCGGGAACCGCGCATGACCGCCTGCCACGAGCCGCACGTCCCACACGTCGATCGGCGTGTGCGTGCGGGCCGGGCCGCGTCGCCCGTCGAGTTCACCGGCGATGATCCGCGCACGCCCTGCCCCCTCCGGCAGCTCGACCACGGGGATGTCCGCGTTCAGCAGCGTCTGATAGCCGGGCGCGCCCATCTTGTCGGCGGCGGGCAGGTTCACCCACAGCTGGACCATCTCGAGCGCACCACCGCGCTTCGTAAACGCTTCCGAGTGGAATTCCTCATGGAGGATCCCGCTCGCGGCCGTCATCCATTGCACGTCGCCCGGGCCGATCACGCCGCCTGCGCCGGTCGAGTCGCGGTGTGCGACTTCGCCGTCATAGACGATCGTCACCGTTTCGAACCCGCGGTGCGGATGCTGGCCGACGCCGCGCGGCGCCGTGGCCGGCTCGAACGTCGCGGGGCCTGCGTAGTCGAGCAGCAGGAACGGGCTCAGGTGCGTGCCGTGAGACTGGTAGCTGAACATCGAACGCACCGGGAAACCGTCGCCGACCCAATGGCCGCGCGGCGCACTGTACACACCCTGGATCTTCTTCATTGCCTTCTCCGAATTGCGGCGAAACACGTGTTTCGCATCCATGAGTAGCAATATAGAGGTGGAACGATCGATCCGGTAGACTGCCGAAATCGCACTCAGCGTTCTATTTCATGAACGATAAAGCACGGGATCTGAACGATCTCTACTACTTCGTGCAGGTCGTCGAACACGGCGGCTTCGCGCCGGCGGGGCGTGCGCTGGACATGCCGAAATCGAAGCTCAGCCGCCGCATCGCGCTGCTCGAGGCGCGGCTCGGCATGCGGCTGATCCAGCGTTCGACGCGCCGTTTCACGGTCACCGACGTCGGCCAGACCTACTACGCGCACTGCCGCGCGATGCTCGTCGAGGCCGATGCGGCCGACGAGGCGATCGCGCTGCTGCACGAGGAGCCGCGCGGCATCGTGCGCGTCAGCTGCCCGATCGTGCTGCTCGATTCGCTGGTCGGTGCGATGATTGCCGCGTTCATGGCCGCGTGCCCGCGTGTCGAGATTCATCTGGAAGCGACCAACCGGCGTGTCGACGTGGTCGGCGAAGGCATCGACGTCGCGATCCGCGTGCGCCCGCCGCCGCTCGAAGACAGCGATCTCGCGCTGCGCGTGCTGGCCGAGCGCGGCCAGTGCCTCGTCGCGAGCCCTGCACTGCTGCGCGAGCACGGCGCGCCGGCCGTTCCCGCCGATCTCACGCGCCTGCCGAGCCTCGATCACGGCGTGCCGCAGTCCACCCACGTGTGGCGGCTGCGCGGGCCCGATGGCGCGCACGCGGAAATCCATCACCAGCCGCGCTTCGTGACGGGCGGCATGCTCGCGCTGCGCGCGGCGGCCGTCGCCGGTGTCGGCGTCGTGCAGTTGCCGACGATGATGGTGCGCGACGAGGTCGCGCGCGGCGAACTGGTCACCGTGCTGCCGGACTGGGCGCCGCGCCGCGAGATCGTGCACGCGGTGTTCGCGTCGCGCCGGGGGTTGCTGCCTGCGGTGCGCGCGCTGCTCGACTTCCTCGCGGAACGGTTTGCCGAACTCGAACCCGACTGAGCACTGCAGACCGCGCGCGCGTGCCGTAGACTGCGGTACGCGCCACGCGCATTTTCACAACCCTTATCGCTTTCCCGCCATGTTCACGCTGTCCAACGACCCCAACGCCTCCAAGGCCGATCAATACGCGACGCTCGTCGAGCAGGCGCGCGCGCTCGTCGAGTCGGAACGCGACCTGACGGCAAACGCGGCGAATTTCTCCGCGCTCGTCTATCACTCGCTCGATCGCCTCAACTGGGCCGGTTTCTACTTCTTCGACGGCACCGAGCTCGTCGTCGGCCCGTTCCAGGGCAAGCCCGCCTGCGTGCGCATCGCGCTCGGCAAGGGCGTGTGCGGCACGGCCGCGCGGACGCGCGAGACGCAGGTCGTGCGCGACGTGCATGAATTTCCCGGCCATATCGCGTGCGACGCGGCCTCGGAATCGGAGATCGTCGTCCCGCTGGTGGCCGGCGACGGCACGCTGATCGGCGTGTGGGACGTCGATAGCCCGGTCGCCGCGCGCTTCGACGACGAGGACCGCAAAGGCATGGAAGCGCTGTGCCGCGTATTCGTCGAACACGCGTGGCAGAAGGCGCGCGGCTGAGCCTCCCCGCACCGTTCGCCGCACACGACACGGGCCCCGCGAAGGGGCCCGTTTCATTGCAGCGCTGCGCCGCCGCGTGCGGCGGCTGCCGGCGTCAGGCCGCGTGCGTGCCCGACAGCGCCGCAAACGCCTGCGGCTTCGCGTCCTCGGTCAGCACCTCGAAGCCCGTTTCCGTCACCACGACCATGTGCTCCCATTGCGCGGACAGCGAATGGTCCTTCGTGACGACCGTCCAGCCGTCGGCCAGCACGCGCGTGTCGCGCTTGCCCGCGTTGAGCATCGGCTCGATCGTAAAGATCATCCCCGGCCGCAGCGGCACGCCGGTGCCCGGGCGGCCGTAGTGCAGCACCTGCGGCTCGTCGTGATAGACGTCGCCGATGCCGTGCCCGCAATACTCGCGCACCACGCTGAACCCTTCTCGATGCGCGACCTGCTGGATCGCATAGCCGACGTCGCCGAGCGTCGCACCCGGACGCACCGCGCGGATGCCCGCGTGCATCGCCTCGTAGGTCGCCGCGACGAGGCGCCGCGCGAGTTCGTTCGGTTCGCCGACGAAATACATGCGGCTCGTGTCGCCGAACCAGCCGTCCTTGATCACCGCGATGTCGAGGTTCACGATGTCGCCGTCGCGCATCGGCCGCGACGTCGGAATGCCGTGACAGACCACGTGGTTGACCGACGTGCACAGCGTCTTCGGATAGCCGTGGTAACCGATGTTCGCGGGAATCGCGCCGAGTTCGTCGACGATGTATTCGCGGCAGCGCGCATCCAGCTCGTCGGTGGTCACGCCCGGCTTCACGTGCTCGGTGATCATCGTCAGCACCTGCGACGCGAGCTTCGCGGCTTCGCGCGACTTGGCGATTTCCGCGGCGCCGCGGATCGGGATGTCTCGCCTCGCCATTACGCCACCTGCTCGATATGCTGCGCGACCGGCTCCGCCGGCCCCACGTCACCGCCCCGCGCTTCTGCCTCGATCAACATCTTGCAGATGTCGCCGTAGGACAGCGCCGGGTTGAGTTCCGCCAGCATCCCGACGCGCAGCCAGTGTTCGGCCTGCGCGTTGATCGAACGGCTCAGCGCCGTGCTCGTCGAGCGCAGCCGTTCATGCATGTGCTCGGAAATCTTGATGATACCCATATATCCCCAATTAAACGAAACGTAGCTATTTCGTATATTACGCCGCGTGCGCCGGTCGGGCAAGCCGTCCGCGTCCCGCCTCCCCCCTTCGGCCAGCCGCCTCGAATGCCGTTGACATCGAATTCCAGTTTGCTGGAAAATAAATCCATCATGAAAGAATCAACGATCACCGCGGCCGACGACACCGGTATCAACGAGCGCATCGCGCGGCGCGTGCGCGACCTGCGCACCGTTCGAGGCTACACGCTCGATGCGCTGGCCGCGCGCTCCGGCGTCAGCCGTTCGATGATCTCGCTCATCGAACGTGCATCGGCCAGCCCGACGGCCGTCGTGCTCGACAAGCTCGCGGCCGGCCTTGGCGTGTCGCTGGCCGGACTGTTCGGCGGCGACCAGGCCGACACGCCCGTGCAGCCGCTGTCCCGGCGTGCGCAGCAGGCCGAGTGGCGCGATCCGGCGTCCGGCTATGTGCGGCGCAACCTCTCCCCGGCCGGCTGGCCGTCGCCGATCCAGCTCGTCGAAGTCGATTTCCCGCCCGGCGCGCGCGTCGCGTACGACAGCGGTGGGCGCGAAAGCGCGCTGCATCAGCAGGTGTGGGTCGTCAGCGGCCGCGTCGACGTCACGTTCGGCGATGCGCTTCACGAACTTCACGAAGGCGACTGCCTGGCCATGCGGCTCGACCAGCCGCTGATCTTCAGCAATCCGTCACCGCATCCCGCACGCTATGTCGTCGTGATCTGCGATGCGTCCGCCGCTGCCGGCGTGCGGAGCGCGTAATGCACGCGTCGTGCGCATGCCCCGTTCAACATCACCAGGAACCCGTATGAATTCCCCGAAACAGCACGACGACGTGCGCCTGATCGATTGCAGCGAGGCCGAGCACGCGGCGGCCATCCTCGCGATCCTGAACGACGCGATCGCGAACTCGACCGCGCTGTACGACTACCGGCCGCGTCCGCCGGAAGCGATGGTCACGTGGTTCGCGACGAAGCGCGCGGGCGGGTTTCCGGTCGTCGGCGCCGTCGACGAAGCGGGCACGCTGCTCGGTTTCGCGAGCTGGGGCACGTTCCGCGCGTTCCCCGCGTTCAAGTACACGGTCGAACACAGCGTCTATGTGCGCAGCGACCAGCGCGGTCGCGGGCTCGGCGAGCTGCTGCTGCGCGAAGTCGTCCGGCGTGCGCGCGACGCGCAGGTGCACGTGCTGGTCGGCTGCATCGACGCGACCAATGCCGGGAGCATCGCACTGCATACGAAACTGGGATTCGTGCACGCGGGCACGATCACGGAGGCGGGATTCAAGTTCGGCCGCTGGCTCGATGCGGCGTTCTATCAGTTGAAGCTCGAGACGCCGGCGCAGCCGGTGGATGGCTGATCGACCGGAGGCCGTCGCATGCGCGATGCACGGCGGCCGCAAAGCAACGCTGAAAAAAGAAAAGCCCCGCCGAAGCGGGGCTTTTTCTGGAGGCGCGAGCCGGAGTCGAACCGGCCTAAACGGCTTTGCAGGCCGCTGCATAACCGCTTTGCTATCGCGCCAAAAGCGGACTGTCCGGATGCCGTGAGGCAAGCGACAGATTCTTATTCGAGGACCGGGGGTCCATCAAATAAAAAGGGAAGCTTGGCTTCCCCATTACTTGGAGCGGGAGACGAGTCTCGAACTCGCGACCTCAACCTTGGCAAGGTTGCGCTCTACCAACTGAGCTACTCCCGCATTGTCCTGCATCTGCAGCGCTTCGCCGACCAACACGCTGCCAGAAAAAATCTGGAGCGGGAGACGAGTCTCGAACTCGCGACCTCAACCTTGGCAAGGTTGCGCTCTACCAACTGAGCTACTCCCGCGTATTGCTGCGCTACTGCTTCCCCGTCACACACTTACTTCGTCGTGCAGCGGAGAAGCGAGATTATGTCGAAGGCACATTCGTGTGTCAAGGGCTTTTCCAGCCCTTTTTACAAAAACTGCGTCGACCGATCGCGAGACGCCCCCTCACGCACCACCGCGCTCACGAATCTGCGGCCATGCGAGCTTCATGTAGTACAGCATCGACCAGATCGTCAGCACCGCCGCGAGATACATCAGCCACTCGCCCCACACGCGCGTGTCGATCGTCACGACGCCGAGCGGCAGCGGCCCGTAGAACAGCAACATCGGGATCGCGACCATCTGGCACGCGGTCTTGAACTTGCCGAGCTGGTTCACCGCGACGCTCTTCGACGCGCCGATCTGCGCCATCCACTCACGCAGCGCCGAAATCGCGATCTCGCGACCGACGATCACGAGCGCGATTGCCGCGTCGACCCGCGAAATCTGCACGAGGATCAGCAGCGCGGCCGTCACCATCAGCTTGTCCGCCACCGGATCGAGAAAGGCGCCGAACGACGACGTCTGGTTCCACTTGCGTGCGAGATAGCCGTCGAACCAGTCGGTCAGCGCCGCGAGGATGAAGATCGCCGCCGCCGCGAGATTGCGGTGCGCGCCGCCCATCACCGTGTCCGGCAGATAGAACACGCCGACGACGAGCGGAATCAGCACGATCCGTACCCACGTCAGGAAAATCGGGAAATTGAACGGCATGGCATGCGGGACAGTAAAGGATTCGCAATTGTGCCGTGTCGACCGGCCTGCCACAAGAACGCGACAAAGCGCTCACGGCAGCCGGCCGCACGGCCATGTCAGTGAAGCTCAGTGAAGCTGCCTGTAGATCTGTTCGGCGAGTGCGTGCGAGATGCCTTCGACGCTCGCGAGCTCCTCGACGCTCGCGGCCACCACGCCGCGCAATCCGCCGAACCGCGCGAGCAGCCGCTGCCGGCGCTTCGCGCCGACGCCTTCGAGCTCCTCGAGCCGCGACGTCTGGCGCGCCTTCGCCCGCTTCGCCCGCATGCCGGTGATCGCGAAGCGGTGCGCCTCGTCGCGGATCTGCGCGACGAGCATCAGCGCGGCGCTCTCCTTGCCGAGTTCGAGCGGCGCGCGGCCGTCCGCGAACACGAGCGTCTCGAGGCCGACCTTGCGCCCCTCGCCTTTCGCGACGCCGACCAGCATCGACGTGTCGAGCCCCAGCTCGGTGAAGACCTGGCGCGCGATTTCGACCTGACCCTTGCCGCCGTCGATCAGCACGATGTTCGGCAGCAGGCTCGACGCCTCGGCCTGGCGCGTCGACTCGCCGTCGATACCGGCCGCTTCGTCCACCGCGGCCGCCTGTGCGGCCTGCTCGACCATCTTCTCGTAGCGGCGCGTGAGCACCTGCCGCATCGCCGCGTAGTCGTCGCCCGGCGTGATGCCCGTGATGTTGTAGCGGCGGTACTCGCCCGACTGCATCTTGTGATGGTGGTAGACGACGCACGACGCCTGCGTCGCCTCGCCCATCGTGTGGCTGATGTCGAAGCACTCGATCCGCAGCGTCGCGAGGTCGTCGCAGTCGTAGCCGAGCGTTTCCGCCAGCGCGCGCGTACGCGCCTGCTGCGAGCCCTGTTCGGACAGCAGCCGCATGAGCGCGATCTGCGCATTCTGTTCGGCCATCGACAGCCACGCACGCCGCTGCCCCTGCGGCTGCCGCACCAGCGACACCTTGTGGCCGGCCTGTTCCGACAGCAGTTCGAGCAGGTCGCGGCTCGCGGGCGCATGGCTGACGACGAGCACCGGCGGCACGCGGTTGCCGAGATAGTGCTGCGCGATGAACGCGTCGAGCACCTCGGCCTCGACCGACGCCGCCGCGCCGCCGCGCGCGCTGCCGGCTTCTTCCGCGGGCTGGTCGGGCACCGCCGCGACAGTCGCGCCGGTTGCATCGGCCGCTTCCGACGCTTCGGCCTCGTCGCCCAGACCGCCTTCGGCCAGCGTCAGTGCACTTTCGACGTGCGTCGGGAAATACGCCTTGTCGCCGAGATGCCGGCCGCCGCGCACCATCGCGAGATTCACGCACACGCGCCCGCCCTGCGCGACGACGGCGAGAATGTCGACGTCGCTGTCGCTGCCGACCTCGATCGCCTGCTGGTGCAGCACCGTCGCGAGCGAACTCATCTGGTTGCGCACGGCCGCCGCCTGCTCGAATTTCAGCTCGGCCGCGAACGCGTGCATCTTCTGCTCGAGCTCCTTCATCACTTCGGACTGCCGGCCGAGCAGGAACCGCGCGGCGTTCGACACGTCGACCGCGTAATCCTCGCCGGAGATCGCGCCGACGCACGGCGCCGTGCAGCGCCCGATCTGGTGCAGCAGGCACGGCCGCGTGCGGTTGTTGAAGACCGAATCCTCGCAGGTCCGCAACTGGAACACGCGCTGCAGGATCTGGATGCTCTCGCGCACGGCCCACGCGCTCGGGAACGGCCCGAAATACTGGTTCTGCTTGTCGACCGACCCGCGGTAGTAGGCCATCCGCGGAAAGCGGTGCGCGGTGAGCTTCAGGTACGGGTACGACTTGTCGTCGCGAAACAGGATGTTGTAGCGCGGCGCGAGCGCCTTGATCAGGTTGTTCTCGAGCAGCAGCGCCTCAGCTTCCGAGCGCGTGACGGTCGTCTCGATGCGCGCGATGCGCGTGACCATCATCGCGATGCGCGGCGACAGCTGGGTCTTCGTGAAATAGCTCGATACGCGCTTCTTCAGGTCGCGCGCCTTGCCGACATACAGCACGGCGCCCGCCGCATCGTAATAACGATAGACACCGGGCATGTGCGGCAACTGCGCGAGGATCTTCTTCGGTTCGAACGGGGTATCGGAGGCTTCTGGGGCTGTCATGCGTGATCCGGGCGCCTTGTAACGCGGAACGGGTCCATTAGAATCGCCAGTTTAGAGCATTCACCGGCCCGCTTCGATGCCACGCACCACCGCTGCCCCACTCCCCGCCGCGCCGCTCGCGCCGGGCGAACCGATCGCCTGCGACCTCTTCTGCACCGTCATCGACAATTTCGGCGACATCGGCGTGTGCTGGCGCGTCGCGCGCCAGCTCGCACACGAGCACGGCTGGCAGGTTCGGCTGTTCGTCGACGACCTGCGCACGTTCGCACGCCTGCTGCCGGCGGTCGACCCCGACGCCGGGCGGCAGACGGTCGACACGATCGTGATCGAGCACTGGCATGCGGAAGTCGGCGACGCGCTGGAGATCGCCGATGTCGTGATCGAGGCGTTCGCGTGCGAGCTGCCCGGCGCGTATCTCGCGGCGATGGCGCGCCGCGAGCGCCGCCCCGTGTGGATCAACCTCGAATACCTGAGCGCCGAGGACTGGGTCGCCGATTTCCATCTGCGGCCGTCGCCCCATCCGCGCTACCCGCTGCTGAAGACGTTCTTTTTCCCGGGCCTGTCGGCCGGCACGGGCGGCGTGCCGAAGGAGCACGACCTCGACGCGCGCCGGACGGCCTTCGATACCGACACCGCGGCGCGCGCCGCGTGGTGGCAGCGCGCGACCGGCGGCGCGCCGCCGGCGCCCGGCACGACGGTCGTCAGCCTGTTCGCGTACGAGAACCCGGCCGTCGACGCGCTGCTCGCGCAATGGCGCGACGGCCCGTCGCCGGTCGTCGCGCTCGTGCCGGCCGGCCGCCTGTCGCCGGCCGTCGCGCGCTTTTTCGGGGTCGAGTCGTTCGCGGCGGGCACCCACGCGCGCGCCGGCAATCTGGTCGCCCACGGGCTCGCATTCGTCCCGCAGGCCGACTACGATCCACTGCTGTGGGCGGCCGACATCAATTTCGTGCGCGGCGAGGATTCGTTCGTCCGCGCGCAGTGGGCGCGCAAGCCGTTCGTATGGCACATCTACCCGCAGGCCGACGACGTGCACCTGCCGAAGCTCGACGCCGCGCTCGCACACCTGTCGGCCGGCCTCGCCGACGCGCCGCGCGCCGCGCTCGAGCGGTTCTGGCATGCGTGGAACGGCGCCGGCACGCCCGACTGGGCCGATTTCTGGCAACACCGCGCCGCACTGGACGCGAATGCGGCCCGCTGGGCCGATGCGCTCGCGGCCGTCGGCGATCTCGCCGGAAAGCTGGCGGAATACGCAAAATCTCAGTTAAAATAAGCGGTTATCCGACGGCCGACCACGCAAGCGCTCGCTTTTGGCGCCCAACGGAACGCGTCTGCTTGCGCCGTCAGCCGTTGTGCAACGCTCAGGCACCTATTTATTTGATTTGATCAGGACAGTTTTTTATGAAAACCGCACAGGAACTCCGCGTAGGCAACGTCGTGCAGATCGGCAACGATGCCTGGGTCATCGCCAAGGCCGAATACAACAAGTCGGGCCGTAACTCCGCCGTCGTCAAGATGAAGATGAAGAACCTGCTGACGAACGCAGGTCAGGAATCGGTCTACAAGGCCGACGACAAGTTCGACGTCGTCGTGCTCGACCGCAAGGAAGTGACGTACTCGTACTTCGCCGATCCGATGTACGTGTTCATGGACGCCGACTACAACCAGTTCGAAGTCGAAGCCGAAATGATGGGCGAAGCGCTGAACTACCTCGAAGACGGCATGGCTTGCGAAGTCGTGTTCTACAACGAGAAGGCGATCTCGGTCGAACTGCCGACGGTCCTCGTTCGCGAAATCACCTATACGGAACCGGCCGTCAAGGGCGACACGTCGTCGGGCAAGGTGCTGAAGAACGCCAAGCTCGCAACGGGCTTCGAACTGCAAGTGCCGCTGTTCTGCAACACCGGCGACAAGATCGAAATCGATACGCGTACGAACGAATACCGCAGCCGCGCGTAATCGTCAGCGATACCCGCATCGAACAAAGCGCCCTTCGGGGCGCTTTTTGTTTGTCTGGCGCCAACAGCGGGCTGGGATCGAGCCGCATAAGAAGCACAAAATCCACCGGTAAAGATATTCAATTTGTATCATCGGTAACTGTTTTATAGCGCCAGAGAAATAATGAGCGTTCCGCGTTCGGCGGGGCATAAAATCAGTTTTTAATCTGACATGCGGCTGCGGCTCCGAAGGCCGACAGCCCGCCTCTCTTGACTCGACTCGCGTCCACCATGCCACACGCCCTGATTGTCGAAGACGATCCCAACAGTCTCTCCGGCCTCACCGCGCTGCTTGCCGCAGACGGCTTCTCGGTCGACACGGCCACGTCGCTCGCCGAAGCGCGCACGGCGCTTGGCCGCTCGATTCCCGATGTCGTCCTCGTCGACCTGAACCTGCCGGACGGCAGCGGCTTCGACCTGCTCCAGCACCTGCCGCAGCAACAGCCGAACGGCTCGTTGCCCGTCATCGTGCTGACGGGCAACGCAACGGTCGAGAGCGCCATCGAGGGCCTGCGTCACGGCATCTGGGACTACCTGCTGAAGCCGATCAACATCCCGCGCCTGCGCAGCCTGCTCGCGCGGATCCCGCGCCCGTACGAACTGATCGACGAAGTGCAGTCGCTGCGCGCGTCGCTGCGCCATCTCGGCCGCTTCGGCGCACTGGTCGGCCGCAGCGACGCGATGCAGCACGTGTACGACATGATCGAGCACAACGCGCGCACCGAAACCGCCGTGCTGTTCTCCGGCGAAGCCGGGACCGGCAAGAAGCTGGCTGCGCGCACGCTGCACGACCTGAGCCGGCGCCGCAAGGGGCCGTTCGTGTCGTTCGACTGCCGGACAATCGCGCAGGCCGGCCGGCACGGCGCGTCGCTCGACAGCGTGCTGTTCGGCCACGAGCGCGGCGCATTCGACGGCGCCGAGCGCCGCGAATCGGGCCTGTTCGAACAGGCCGGCGGCGGCACGCTGTTCCTCGACGAGATCACCGCGCTGCCGCTCGTGCTGCAGGAAGCACTGCTGCACGCGCTCGATTCACAGAACTTCATGCGGATCGGCGGCACGAGCTCGATCACGAGCGATTTCCGGCTGATCGCAACGACGCGCCGCCCGGCGCGCGAAGCGGTCGCGAACGGCACGCTGCGCGAGGATCTGTGGTTGCGCCTCGATGCGGCGTCTATCACGATGCCGCCGCTGCGCGAGCGCGACGGCGACGCGCTCGCGATCGCGGACGCGCAGATCGACGAACTGAACCGCGAAGCGCGCGCCACCGGCCGCAGCACGACCGACAAGCGCGCGGCGCCGGGCTTCGTGCGCGAATGCCTGTCCTACGAATGGCCCGGCAACGTGCGCGAACTGCAGGAGCGCGTGCGCTTCGCGTACGACGCGTCCGGCGATTTCATCGAGACGCTGCGCGCAGGCGAGCCGAGCTTCTCCGCCGGCGCTGCGCTGAACGGCAGCAGCGTGCAGATCAAGGTCGGCACGCCGCTGTCCGACGTCGAGGACCTGCTGATCCGTGCAACGCTCGACGCGGTCGGCGGCACGCGTCACCGTGCGGCCACGCTGCTCGGCATCAGCCCGAAGACGCTGTACAACAAGCTGCAGCGGATGAAGGTGAACTGAGCGGGCGCCCGTGAATGCGGGCGTTGGCCGGCTTTGACCGTTAGTTGCGCAATGACCCACCGCGCCGACTGCCCGCTTCGCCCTTGTCGCAACCCATGAAAAAGCCGCGCGATTGCGCGGCTTCTTGTTTTGGTGCGCGGTACGACGCGCACCGCGCCATGCCCTTCCCGCTTATGCCAGTGCGCTTTTCAGCAGCGCCTGCGCCTGCAGATACTCGGGCTGCGCGATCAGCTTGTCCCACTTGAGCGCCTTGCCGCGTGCACGCATCCGCTTGATGCGCCGCGCCGACTCGGCCGACGGCTGCGCCTTCAGCCCGTTCAGCACGACCTCGGCCGCCTCCGGCTGGTTGCAGACGAGCACCATGTCGCAACCGGCGGCGAGTGCCGCATCGGCTGCCTGCGTGAGCGTGCCGCCTTCGCGGGCGGCCTCCATCGACAGGTCATCGCTGAAGATCGCGCCCGCGAAGCCGAGCTTGCCGCGCAGGATGTCCTGCAGCCACACGCGCGAGAATCCGGCCGGCCGCTTGTCGACCTGCGTATAGATCACGTGCGCGGGAATCACCGCGGACAGCGACAGGCCGAGCCAGTCGTACGGCGCGACGTCCTGCTTGAGGATCGCGTCGAGCGTGCGGTCGTCGGTCGGCAGCGCGACGTGCGAATCGGCTTCCGCGAAACCATGCCCCGGGAAATGCTTGCCGCAGTTCGCCATGCCGGCGAGCGACAGCCCGTGGTTCAGGCTCTTCGCGAGCAGCGTGACGACGCGCGCATCGCGATGGAACGCGCGATCGCCGATCACCTTCGAGTGCCCGTAGTCGAGGTCGAGCACGGGCGTGAAGCTCATGTCGATCCCGCAGGCGCGCAATTCGGCCGCCAGGATATAGCCGACGGCGGTCGCGACTTTCGTCGCGAGCAGCACGTCGCGATCCCACAGCTCGCCGAGGCGGCGCATCGCGGGCAGCACCGTGAAGCCGTCCGTGCGGAACCGCTGCACGCGCCCGCCTTCATGATCGACGGCGATCAGGATGTCTTCGCGCACCGCGCGGATCGAGTCGGTCAGCGCGGTCAGCTGCGCGCGATTCTGGAAGTGCCGCGCGAACAGGATCACGCCGCCGGTATTCGGATGCGCAAGGCGCCGCGCATCGTCGCGCGACAGGGCCGTGCCGACGACGTCGAGCATGACCGGGCCGGGGGTCGTTTTCATCGAATCGGAAAATCCGTCAGGAGGAGGTTCGGGAAACAGGTGCAGGTGCGGCGTCCGTCTCGGCGATCACGAACGACACCGCGTAGTCGCGTTCGTCGCTGACCGTCACGCGCGCCGTGATGCCGCGCGCGGCCAGCCAGTCGGCCAGCTCGCCCGACGCGACCACATACGGCTCGCCGCTCGGGTGGTTGAGCGTCTGCAGTGCGCGCCACGTCATCGGCCAGTGCATGCCGAGCCCGATCGCCTTCGAGAACGCTTCCTTCGCGGAAAAGCGCGTCGCGAGAAACGCGATGCCGCGCGCCTCGGAGCGGGCGCGGCGCGCATGGAACACGCGCAGTTCGTCGGGGCCCAGCACTTTCTCGGCAAACCGGCCGCCCGTGCGTTCGAGCACGGCCGCGACGCGGCTCACCTGGGCGATGTCGGTGCCGATGCCGTAGATCGCCATGCCGGTACCTTCAGCGCGCGGCGCCGTGCAGCGCGGCGACGCGGGCGGCGACCATGATCGCCTTCATCTCGCGCACCGCGTTGTCCCAGCCCGCGAAGATCGCGTGCGCGACGATCGCGTGGCCGATGTTCAGCTCGACGATGCCGTCGATCGCGGCGATCTGCTGCACGTTCGTGTAATGCAGCCCGTGCCCCGCATTGACCTTCAGGCCAAGCTGCGCACCGGCCTGCACGCCCGCGACGATGCGCTCGTACTCGCGCTGCTGTTCGGCTTCGTCGTGCGCTTCGGCGTAGCGGCCCGTGTGCAGCTCGATCACCGGCGCGCCTGCTTCGTGCGCGGCGCGGATCTGCGTCTCGTCCGGATCGATGAACAGCGACACGCGCACGCCGACGTCGGCCAGCTGCTTGCACGCCGCACGCACGGACTCGAAGTGGCCGGCGACGTCGAGACCGCCTTCGGTCGTCAGTTCCTCGCGCTTCTCCGGCACGAGGCACGCGTCGTGCGGACGCACCTCGCATGCGATGTCGAGCATCTCGGCCGTCACCGCGCATTCGAGGTTCATGCGCGTCTTCAGCAGCGGGCGCAGCTTGCGCACGTCCGCGTCGACGATGTGGCGACGATCCTCGCGCAGGTGCAGCGTGATCGCATCCGCGCCGGCCTCTTCGGCGGCGAGCGCCGCACGGATCGGATCGGGATAGGTCGTGCCGCGCACATTGCGCAGCGTCGCGACGTGGTCGATGTTCACGCCGAGGTCGATGGCGGTGGGCGTTGTCAGGAAGAAGCTCATAGGTTTTGCAGGTCGATCAGGATCTGACGCGTGGCAAGCGGCGTACCGCCGAGATAGGTGTTCAGCAGGAAGCGCATCAGCGTCTTGCTTTGCGCGACCGTCTGGGCTCGATGGTAATCGTCCTGCTCCATGTCGAGCAACGTCTGTCCGGCGATCACCGGCCAGTGCGACGGCACGTCGTCGTCCGCATTGCGCACGCCGCGCTCGGGATCGAACACGTAGCGGCGGTCGGGCTCGACCGCGCGGCGCGCGACCGTGCGGTTCAGCGCCATCGCATAGCCGGTCTCGCGCAACAGCACGCGCTCGAACGAGCGCAGCACCTGCACCGCCGGTTCGCCGTGCGCGAGGCGCGTGAGCGTCAGCACATAGTGATTGAACAGCGGTGGCTGGGGATCCTCGCGCGCGCAGAATTTCACGAGCAGCTCGTTCGCGTAGAAACCGCACAGCAACCCGTCGCCGCCGAGCGGCAGCATGCCGCCGACCCACTCGGCGCCCGTGAGCGTGCGCACTTCGGATTTGCCGGACCACGACAGCAGCAACGGCTGGAACGTCTGCAGCACGCCGCGCAGCGCGGAGTGCGGGCGCTTCGCACCCTTCGCGACGAGCGCGAGCCGGCCGTGATCGCGCGTCAGCACGTCGACGATCAGGCTCGTTTCGCGATACGGATAGCTGTGCAGCACGAACGCCGGCTGCTCGGCGACGCGGAAATCGGACGTGCGAGACGTCGCGCGCCGCGCCTTGCGCGGCGGTTCGGGCGGCGCCGGCAGCGGCGCGTCGTTCGCGCCGGCCGTCACCGCGTCTTCAGTCGACGTCAGCGCGTCATTCGTACCCATAGGCGCGCAGTCCGGCCTCGTTGTCGGCCCAGCCGCTCCTCACCTTCACGAAGGTCTCGAGGTACACGGGGCCGTCGAACAGCTTCTCCATGTCCATCCGCGCCTCGGTGCTGATCTGCTTGAGCTTCTCGCCCTTCTTGCCGATCACCATCGCCTTGTGCGAATCGCGTTCGACGAGGATCGTCGCGAAGATGCGCTTCAGCCGCCCTTCCTCCTCGAACTTGTCGATCACGACGGTGCTCGTGTACGGCAGCTCGTCGCCGGTCCAGCGGAACACTTTCTCGCGCAGGATTTCAGCCGCGAGGAAGCGCGAGCTGCGGTCGGTCAGCTCGTCCTCGCCGTAGATCGGCGCGCCTTCCGGCAGGTACGGCTTGATCGTCTCGAGCAGGCGCTTGATGTCGTCCGGCTGCTGCGCCGACAGCGGCACGAGCTCGGCGAATTCGCGCAGCGCGTTCATTTTCTGCATGAACGGATACAGCGTGGCCTTGTCGGCCACACGGTCGATCTTGTTCGTGATCAGCAGCGTCGGCATGCCGGGCGGGATCAGGTCGAGCACCTTCTGGTCGTCGGGCCCGAAGCGGCCGGCCTCGATCACGAACAGGATCACGTCGACCGACGTCAGCGTCGACGTGACCGCGCGGTTCAGCGAACGGTTCAGCGCGGTGCTGTGACGGGTCTGGAAGCCCGGCGTGTCGACGAACACGAATTGCGCGTCGTCGAACGTGTTGATGCCAGTGATGCGGTGGCGCGTCGTCTGCGCCTTGCGCGACGTGATGCTGATCTTCTGGCCGACGAGTGCGTTCATCAACGTCGACTTGCCGACGTTCGGGCGGCCCACGATCGCGATCATGCCGCAACGGAAACCGGTAGGAGCGGGAGTGTTCATATCGTTTGGGAGACAGGTTCGGAAACGGCCGCGCGGCGCGCGGCACGATCGCTGGGCAATTCAGTGGTCGGCATCGGCCACGCGCGCCTGCGCGGCAGCGAGGCTCGCGCCGCCCGGCGGCGTCTCGGCGTCCGGTGCCGCGGCGTCGCGCGCCCGCGCGGTCGGGCGCGCAGCGGGGTCGGATCCGGCGGAAGACTTGTCGGCGGACGAGGATGCCGGATCGGCGGCCTGGCCGGCCGGCTTGTCGGTTACACGCGGCGTGGCCTCGACGGGCTTTTCCGCGGCCTTGTCGGACCGCTCGGCCGGCTTGTCAGCCGCCTTGTCGGTCGCCGGCTTCGCCGCCCGTTCGCCCTTGTCGGCAGCCGTCTCGACATGCGCCGCGCGAATCGCGGCCATCGGCGCGACGGCCGGCTCGGCGCCGGTCGCAGCGGTTGCCGCGGGCGCCGCACCGGCGGCCGCCCTGGCCTCGCGTGCAGCCGCGCGTTCCTTCCGCTCGGGCGAGCGCAGATCGAGCGCTTCCTGCACGCCCTTCACGCCCGGCACGATTTCAGGTTCGACATGCTTCGACCCGCGCGCGTTTTTCGATCGTTTCGGCTTCGCGGCCAGCATCGGCGCGGCGGCCATCACCTCGTCGAGCGCCTTCTTCGCGGCGGCCTGCTCGGCCGCGCGCCGGCTCGCGCCGGAACCCGAGACCTTCACGTCCAGCTTCGGCACCGTGCATTCGACCTCGAACTGCTGATTGTGCGCTGCACCATGCGTCGCGACGACCGTGTAGGTCGGCAGGGCGATCTTGTGCCCCTGCAGGTACTCCTGCAGCAGCGTCTTCGCATCCTTGCCGAGCGTGCGCGGATCGATGTGGTCGAGAATCGGGATATAGAGGCGCTTGATGACCCCTTGGGCGGCTTCGAAGCCGCCATCGAGGAACACGGCCCCGATGATGGCTTCGAACGCGTCCGCGAGGATCGACGGGCGACGGAACCCACCGCTACGCAACTCGCCCTCGCCCAGCCGCAGGCCGTCCGAGATATTCAGGGCCTGAGCAATTTCGTACAGCGACTGCTGTTTGACGAGGTTGGCGCGTACACGCGACAGGTCACCTTCGTCCAGCTTGCCGAAACGCTGGAACAAAAGGGCGGCCACCGCGCAATTCAGAACGGAATCGCCGAGAAACTCGAGCCGTTCGTTGTGCGTGGCACTGTGACTGCGATGGGTCAAAGCCTGGCGCAACAATTCCGCATTGCGAAATTCGTAGCGCAGCCGGCTTTCCAACTGGGATGAGGGCATGTGCAGGAGTATAACGCGGGCGCCCGGTCGGGCCGAAACGGCACGGCCGGACACGAAAAGGCGTGACGAGGCGGTGTTACCGCCGGTTCTTAAAGTAGTTCGGCAATACACGACGCGGCCCGTGCGTCGCGTATTGCGTGCGAATCGACTGCGATCAGTTGAAGGAACCGATGCGCTTCAGGTCGCCGAAGTTCATCCAGATGAAGAACGCGCGGCCGACGATGTTCTGGTCCGGCACGAAGCCCCAGTAGCGGCTGTCCGCACTGTTGTCGCGGTTGTCGCCCATCATGAAGTAGTGACCGGGCGGCACCTTGCAGATCACGCCGCGGCTGTTGTACGTGCAATTGTCGCGATACGGATAGTCGTAGGCACCCATCACGAACGGCGGCACGGCCGGGTTGTTGAGGATCGCGTTCTTCTTGTTGCCGATCGTTTCTTCGAACTGCTTCGCGTAATTCTGGCGCTCGTCGTCGAAGAAATCCGGCAGCGGCGTTTCGGGTACCGGCTGGCCGTTGATCGTGAGCTGCTTGTCCTGGTATGCAACCGTGTCGCCCGGCAGGCCGATCACGCGCTTGATGTAGTCGACCGACTCGTCCTTCGGATAACGGAACACGACGACGTCGCCGCGCGACAGCGGGCTGCCCTGCGTGATCTTCGTGTTCGTGACCGGCAGGCGCAGCCCGTATTCGAACTTGTTGACGAGGATGAAGTCGCCGACGAGCAGCGTCGGCACCATCGAGCCCGACGGAATCTTGAACGGCTCGACGACGAACGAGCGCACGACGAACACCGCGAGAATCACCGGGAAGAAGCTCGCGGTGTACTCGAGCCACCACGGCTGGCGCAGCTTTTCGTCACGCAGCTTCGAGCGCGTCTGCACCGCGTTTTCATCCGCGAAACGCTTGTCGATGCGCGACTGCTGGCGATCGAACTCCTCGATCGCCGAGTCGGCCGCCTTGCGTCGCCGCGGCAGGAACACCAGTTTGTCCAGCACCCACGCTACGCCCGTCACGATGACGAGCACAAAAAGAATCAGCGCAAAATTCATGAAAGGAACAGTCCTGTTATTTGTCTTCGACGCGCAAGATCGCAAGGAACGCTTCCTGCGGGATCTCGACCGAACCCACCTGCTTCATCCGTTTCTTGCCTTCTTTCTGCTTCTCGAGCAGTTTCTTCTTCCGCGTGATGTCACCGCCGTAGCACTTCGCGAGCACGTTCTTGCGCAGCGCCTTGATGTTCTCGCGTGCGACGATGTGCGCGCCGATCGCGGCCTGGATCGCCACGTCGTACATCTGGCGCGGGATGATCTCGCGCATCTTCGCGGCCACCTCGCGGCCGCGGTATTGCGACTGCGACCGGTGCACGATGATCGACAGCGCATCGACCTTGTCGCCGTTGATCAGCATGTCGACCTTCACGACGTCCGACGAACGGTATTCCTTGAACTCGTAGTCCATCGACGCATAGCCGCGCGACACCGACTTCAGGCGATCGAAGAAGTCGAGCACGATCTCGGCCATCGGGATCTCGTACGTGAGCTGCACCTGGCGGCCGTGATACTGCATGTTGATCTGCGAGCCGCGCTTCTGCTCGCACAGCGTGATCACCGAGCCGACGTAGTCCTGCGGCATGTACAGGTTCACGGTGACGATCGGCTCGCGGACTTCGCCGATGCGGCCGGGTTCCGGCATCTTCGCCGGGTTCTCGACCATGATCGTCGTGCCGTCGCTCTGCACGACCTCGTAGACGACCGTCGGCGCGGTCGTGATGAGGTCCATGTCGAACTCGCGCTCGAGCCGCTCCTGCACGATTTCCATGTGCAGCAGCCCGAGGAAGCCGCAGCGGAAACCGAAGCCGAGTGCCTGCGACACTTCCGGCTCGTACTGCAGCGACGCGTCGTTCAGCTTCAGCTTCTCGAGCGACTCGCGCAGCGCGTCGTACTGGTTCGCCTCGACCGGATACAGGCCCGCGAACACCTGCGGCTTCACTTCCTTGAAGCCCGGCAGCGGTTCGGCCGCGGCCTTGGTCGCGTGCGTGACGGTGTCGCCGACCTTCGCGGCCGTCAGTTCCTTGATGCCGGCGATGATGAAGCCCACCTGCCCGGCCGACAGCGAGTCGAGATTGCGCGACTTCGGCGTGAACACGCCGACGTGCTCGACCGGATACTGCGCGCCGGTCGCCATCATCTTGATCTTGTCCTTCGGACGCAGCGTGCCGTTGACGATACGCACGAGCATCACGACGCCGACGTAGTTGTCGAACCACGAATCGATGATCAGCGCCTGCAGCGGCGCGGCCGGATCGCCCTTCGGCGGCGGCACCTTCGCGATCAGCGACTCGAGCACGTCTTCGACGCCGAGCCCCGTCTTCGCGCTGCAGCGCGTCGCGTCGGTCGCGTCGATGCCGATCACGTCCTCGATCTCCTCGATCGCGTTCTCGGGGTTCGCGGCCGGCAGGTCGATCTTGTTCAGCACGGGCACGACCTCGACGCCGAGCTCGATCGCCGTGTAGCAGTTCGCGACCGTCTGCGCCTCGACGCCCTGGCTGGCATCGACGACCAGCAGCGCGCCTTCGCACGCGGACAGCGAACGGCTGACTTCGTACGAGAAGTCGACGTGCCCCGGCGTGTCGATCAGGTTCAGGTTGTAGACCTTGCCGTCGCGCGCGCGATAGGACAATGCCGCCGTCTGCGCCTTGATCGTGATGCCGCGCTCGCGCTCGATATCCATCGAGTCGAGCACCTGCGCTTCCATTTCACGGTCGGCGAGGCCGCCGCATACCTGGATGATGCGATCCGCGAGTGTCGACTTGCCGTGGTCGATGTGCGCGATGATCGAGAAATTGCGAATATGATCCATTCAGTGCCGATCAAGCGAAAAAGGCGCGCTCGACGACTGCGGAGCACGCCTTGTGTAAGTCGGTGAAAAAACGGCTTATTTTAGCCGAAAAGGCTTACGACGGGCGGTATTTCGGACGCCGGGCCGCGCCACGGCCCGCCGGGCCGGCCCCGCGCAAGGCGACGCCGGCCGGCAGCTGGCCGGGCTCAGCGCCGCGCCGCCAGCGCGTCGCGCACCCGCGCGTCGTCGAACCGGTGGCGGCACACTTCCGCGCCGTCCAGCATCAGCACGGGCACGTCCTCGTCGTAACGGGCGACCAGCGCCGCATCGGTATCGATGTCGACGTAATCGACCGCGACGCCGAATTCGGCCGCCACCGGCGCCAGTGCGTCGCGCATGTCGTCGCACAGGTGGCACCAGCCGCGGCCGTAGAGCGTGAACATCGGCGCGTTACTTCTGCTGGCGCGGCCGCACGGGCACGAACTGCGTGTTGTCGCCACGCCGCACGAGCACCGCGACCGCCTTCTGCGGATCGAGCTGTGCCGTCACGTCGGCGAACTGCTTCGCGCTCGTGATGTCGGTGTCGCCGACGCGCAGCACGATGTCGCCGCGCTGCAGGCCCGCACGGGCGGCCGGACCGTCGACGCCGTCGACCTGCACGCCGCCCTTCAGCTTCAGCGTCTTCAGCTGGTCGGCCGTCAGGTCGCTGACCGTCAGGCCGAGCGAATTGGTCTGGCGCGGCTTCTGCGGCGTGTTCTTGCGCTGCTCGGCCTTCACCGTCGATTCGGCCGGCGTTTCCGCGATCGTGATCGGCAGATCGCGTGCCTGACCCTTGCGCCACACGCTGACCGTCGCCTTCGTGCCGGGCTTCGTGTCGCCGACCATGCGCGGCAGGTCCGACGCCGCGTCGACCGAACGGCCGTTGAACTTCAGGATAATGTCGCCCGGCTGGATGCCCGCCTTGTCGGCCGGCCCGCCCGGCTCGACACTGCTGACGAGCGCGCCTTCGGCCTTCGGCAGCCCGATCGAATCGGCCACGTCCTTCGTCACCTCGCCGATCGCGACCGCGATCCGGCCGCGCGTGACCTTGCCGGTCGCCTTCAGCTGGTCGGCCACGCGCATCGCCTCGTCGATCGGAATCGCGAACGAGATGCCCATGAAGCCGCCGGTACGGCTGTAGATCTGCGAGTTGATGCCGATCACCTCGCCCTGCATGTTGATCAGCGGGCCGCCCGAGTTGCCGGGGTTCACGGCGACGTCGGTCTGGATGAACGGCAGGTAGTCGCCCGTGTTGCGGCTCTTCGAGCTGACGATGCCGGCCGTCACCGTGTTGTCGAGGCCGAACGGCGAACCGATCGCGACGACCCACTCGCCGACGCGCACCTTGTTCGAATCGCCGACCGCGACGACCGGCAGGTTCGATGCCTGGATCTTGACGACCGCGACGTCCGTGCGATCGTCGACGCCGATCAGCTTCGCCTTGAATTCGCGCTTGTCGGTCAGCGTCACGTAGATGGTGTCCGCATCGTCGACGACGTGCGCATTGGTCATCACGTAGCCGTCGGCCGACACGATGAAGCCCGAGCCCACGCCGCGGTTCTGCTCGGTGTCGGGCGGATTGTCCGGCGCCGGCGCGTTCTTCGGGTTGCTGCCGTTGCCGCCGCCGTTGCCGGGCGCCTGCGGCAGCGGAATGCCGAAGAAGCGCCGGAAGAATTCCGACATGTCGCCGTTGTCGAACCCGGGCGGAAGCATGCCGCGCGGGCCGCTGCTCGTCGGCACGTTGGCGGTGGTCCGGATGTTCACGACGGCCGGTCCGACCTTTTCGACGAGGTCGGCGAAGTCGGGCAGGCTGGCGGCGGGAGCCGTCACTGCGAACGCGGTATGCGGCACGAGCGGCAGGCAGGCAGACAACGCCGCCGCCGCGAGCCATTTGCGCAGCGTGAGTTTCATCATGTCGGAAGCCGTAGCGTTACTTGGAAGCCTTGTATTCTATGGCAGACGCAAACTGCTGCAACGTCGCCGGCGGCACTTCGCCGAGCACGGTGATCCAGTAGTCGCCGCGGCGCTTCACGAGAACGTTCGTTGCACCGGTGCTGCCCGCGCCTTCCTTGCGCGTATTCTTTTCGGCCGGCTCGATGAAAACCGAGATCGTCGCGAGGCCGTCGGTGAAGACGGCCTGATCGACCGCGATCGGCGGCTCGCCCGCGTCGCGCGCAGCCATCGGCCGGCGCACTTCACGAATCTTCTGGAAGCCGGCCACACTCGGTGCGAGCTGCCAGCCCTGCGCTTCCATGTCGACCGTCGCGACCGGCGGGCGCACGACCGTCCAGCCGCTCAGGTTGCGCATGCCGGCCGCGATCGCGGCCTTGTCGCCGCTCGCGCCGCCCGCCTGCAGCTGGGAGAACGCAATCTGCTCGAGCACGTGATCGTTCGCATCGAGCGTCTGCGAACGCAGCAGCAGCCCGGTGCGCGCGTCGGCCCACAGCTTGTACGTGAAGCGGTATGCATCCTTCGGCACGAGCTCGACGACCTGCGCGTCGATCCCGGCCACGCGGTCCTTGCCGAGCGACTTCGCGTCGTAGACGGACATCACGTGCTCGCCGCTCGCACCGAGCAGCGCGGGGAACGAGTCGCGCGTCTGACGGCGCTCGACCACGCACAGCTTGCGCTCGGGCACGAACGTGTACAGCTCGTCGTTGTGCCGCAGCAGCTTGCGCGGCTTGCCGTCGAGCGTCTCGATCCGCTCGAATTCACCGTCGCGGGACGCGACGTGCGCGATGCGCGACGACTGGACATACCCGCCGCGCTGGTAGACGAACGTGCCTTCGTAGCTCTGCTGCTGCGCCGCCTGCTGGACGCGGTCGAGCCAGTCTGCCGCGCCCTTGCGGGTCGCGACGGGATCGTCCGGTTGCTGGGCGCTGGCAGGAAGGGATTGAACGGACAACAGGGCGGCTGCGCAAAGCAGGAGGGCCGGCAGCCGCTTCCATCCGGAGATGGCGTGATTCAACTGCAATGTCCGCATCGGGTTTATTGGCCTGGCGTGGTGGTCACGGCTGCGCGGATCAGCGGCATCGAACCCGTGACGACGGGCTGCTGCGCGAATTGCTGGTGCGCTTCAAGATATTGGTCGAGGCTCGCGTCGCGAATGATGTTGACGTCCTGCAGACCCGGCTGGGCCGATGCCTGCGCCACCGTCACGCGCTGCAGGTTGCCGCCCTGCTGCGCACCGGCCGACGCGACCTGGACGGCGCCCGGGGCACCGGCCGTCTGCATCTGCGGGACGACGATCCACGTCAGCGTGGCCGCCGCGGCCGCGACCGCGAATGCAGGCACGACGCGCCGGCGCAGCGACAGCAGCTTGCGCGCGACCGGCGCGGCCGCTGGCGCGAGCAGGTGCGGCTCGCTTTCGAGCGCAGCCGACATGCGTGCGGTGAACGCGACGCTCAGCGCGGGCGACAGCGCGAGCTCGTCCGAGCGCAGCGCATCGCCGATCAGGTGGTAATGGGCCCACGCAGCGCGATCCGCGCGGTCGAGCTCAGCCAGAAACTGCCCGTGTTCCGGGCCATCGAACATTTCGCCGTCGACCAGCGCGGAAAGGCGCTCGCCGCGCGAGCACGCTTGCGATTGCGTATTGACCGACCCCATGATGCTCCCCATCTTGCACACCCCGTCGTGACTTCACGACTCTAACCGTAACTAGACCCCGACCCGCGTCGTTCCACCCTTGGCGCTTACCAGCGCTTGCCTTCGGGCGTATCGAGCAGCGGACGCAATTTGGCAGCGATTGCTTCGCGCGCACGGAAGATCCGCGACCGGACCGTCCCGATCGGACAGCCCATCATTTCCGCGATCTCTTCGTAGCTCAGGCCCTCGATCTCGCGCAGCGTGATTGCCTGGCGCAGTTCTTCGGGCAGCAGAGCCATTGCAGCGTTGACCGTCTCGGCAATCTGCTTGCTCATCAACATCGACTCAGGCGTGTTGATATCCCTTAGTTGGTCTGCATCGGAGAAAGTTTCCGCTTCCTCCGCATCGGCCTCGGTCGAAGTCGGCGCCCGGCGGCCTTGCGTCGCAAGGTAGTTCTTCGCCGTGTTGACGGCAATTCGGTACAACCACGTATAGAACGCCGATTCGCCGCGAAATTGCGGCAGCGCACGATACGCCTTGATGAACGCGTCCTGGGCCACATCCTCGACCTCGGCGGGATCCCGCACGAGGCGCGAGATCAGCCGAATGATCTTCCGGTGGTATTTGGAGACCAGGAGTTCGAACGCCGCCTTGTCGCCCTTCTGTACGCGCTCGACCAGAGCCTGATCGATTTCTTTTTCACTCACCTGACAAATCCGTTAACTAGGGATGCAACGCGGAGCGTTATTGTAGCGTTCCGGCGCCGGCCGCTGGTTACGGTCGGTAACCATGCCGCCGTCATGCCCGCCCCGCCGCGCCCGCGGTTCTCGCCAGCACGGACAGCGCGCTGAACGATGCCGCGTCGAGCGCATCGGCCGGAATCAGCAGCGGCCGGGCCCGCCGGGCGCCCTGCCCGACCGACAGCACCAGCAGCAGGCTGCTCCAGTGCGCATGGCCCGTCACGCGGCCGCGGGCCAGCAACCGCCCGGTGCGGCCAAACGCCGCAATCTCCCCGAACGCATCGATCCGCAGCTCGGCCGGCAACCGGCGGGCACAAGCCCGCGCCGCGCATACGGCCAGCAGGGCGGCCGTCACGGCCGACACGCCTGCGCCGGCGGCAGCGCCCGCGCGCGGCGCCCAGAACAGGTATGCCGACGCGGCAGCCGACGCGACGAATGCGGCCAGCAGGAGATACGACACGGCCGAGGCCCGCAACGCAAAGCGCTGCGGACGCCCGGCCGGAGCATCGAATGGACTCGTCAAGCGATTCGACGTCAGACGCGCTTGAACACCAGCGTGCCGTTGGTCCCGCCGAAGCCGAAGTTGTTCTTCACGGCGACGTCGATCTTCATGTCACGCGCGGTGTTCGCGCAGTAATCGAGATCGCACTCGGGGTCCTGGTTGAAGATGTTGATGGTCGGCGGCGACACGTTGTTGTGCAGCGCCAGCACCGTGAACACCGATTCGAGGCCGCCCGCGCCACCCAGCAGGTGGCCCGTCATCGACTTCGTGGAGTTGACCACCATCTTGTACGCGTGCTCGCCGAAGGCCGCCTTCACCGCGTCGGACTCGTTCTTGTCGCCCAGCGGCGTCGACGTGCCATGCGCGTTCAGGTACTGGACCTCGTCGGGGTTCACGCCGGCGTCGCGCAGTGCCGCGACCATGCAGCGGCGCGGGCCGTCCATGTTCGGCGCGGTCATGTGGTACGCGTCGCCCGTCATGCCGAAGCCCGAGACTTCCGCGTAGATCTTCGCGCCGCGCGCCTTCGCCGCCTCGTACTCCTCGAGCACCATCACGCCGGAACCCTCGCCCAGCACGAAGCCGTCGCGGTCCTTGTCCCACGGACGCGACGCGGTAGCCGGATCGTCGTTGCGGGTCGACAGCGCGCGTGCTGCCGCGAAACCGCCGATGCCGAGCGGCGACACCGTCGATTCGGCGCCGCCCGCGACCATCACGTCGGCGTCGCCGGCCTGGATCAGGCGCGCGGCGAGGCCGATGCTGTGCAGGCCGGTCGTGCAGGCCGTCACGGCCGCGAGGTTCGGGCCCTTCAGGCCGAACATGATGCTCAGGTGGCCCGAGATCATGTTGATGATCGAACCCGGCACGAAGAACGGCGAAATCCGGCGCGCGCCGCGATCGACGTAGGTCTGGTGCGTATCTTCGATCATCGGCAGGCCGCCGATGCCGGAACCGACCAGCACGCCGATGCGTTCCGCATTGGCTTCAGTCACTTCCAGCCCGCTGTCCCGGAAGGCCTGGACGCCGGCGGCGATGCCGTAATGGATGAACGTATCCATGTTCCGGGCTTCCTTCGCCGGGATGTACTCCTCGGCGCTGAAACCCTTCACTTCGCCCGCGAAATGGCAGGCGAGGTTCGACGCATCGAACTTCGTGACGGTGGCGATGCCGGACTTGCCGGCGACGAGATTGGCCCAGCCGTCGGCAACACTATTGCCAACAGGCGAAATCAGCCCCAGGCCTGTAACGACAACACGACGGCGGCTCACGGTAACCTCTTTTCCATTATTGGATGACAAAAACAAAAGCCACAGTGGCCACAGGAACCAGCCCTGCGAGCCCTGTGGCTGTTAGTCCGTCCGGCGCGAAGCCGGCAGGATGGCGCGTCAATCGCGAAGATCGCGGCGACGTGGCGGACAAGCGCGAAAGGCGCTTACGCCTTGACGTTTGCGCGAGCGTAGTCGATCGCTTGCTGAACGGTCGTGATCTTCTCTGCTTCTTCGTCCGGGATTTCCATGCCGAACTCGTCTTCCAGAGCCATCACCAGCTCGACCGTATCGAGCGAGTCGGCGCCCAGATCGTTCACGAACGAAGCTTCGTTCTTGATCTCGGCTTCCGCGACGCCCAGTTGTTCAGCGACGATCTTCTTGACACGTTGTTCGATGTTGTCCATTACCCCTCCGAGGGAAAGTTCAGATTTACAAGTGCGCGCATTTTATCAGGTTTGCTGACGCCAAAACGCGCGTTGGCTTGATGGTCGATCAAGCGCCGATCCGCCTGAAAATCGGGATACGGCGCGGATGGTAAACGAAAACCGTTACGACATGTACATGCCGCCGTTCACGTGCAGCGTCGTGCCGGTGATATAACCGGCCTGCGGCGATGCGAGGAACGCGACGGCATGGGCGATGTCTTCCGGGCTGCCGAGGCGGCCGAGCGGAATCTGGGTCTTGAGCGCGGCCTGCTGTTCTTCCGGCAGCGTCTTCGTCATGTCGGTATCGATGAAGCCCGGCGCGACGCAGTTCACGGTGATGCCGCGGCTGCCGATCTCGCGCGCGAGCGCACGCGTCATGCCCGCCACGCCGGCCTTCGCGGCCGCGTAGTTGACCTGACCCGGGTTGCCGGCCGAACCGACCACCGACGTGATGTTGATGATACGGCCGCCGCGCGCCTTCATCATCGGGCGCAGCACCGCGCGCGACAGGCGGAACACCGACTTCAGGTTGGTGTCGATCACCGCGTCCCAGTCCTCGTCCTTCATCCGCATCGCGAGCTGGTCCTGCGTGATGCCCGCGTTGTTGACGAGCACGTTCAGCGCGCCGAATTCCTTCACGGTCGCATCGATCAGCGCCTCGGCGGCGGCTGCGTCGTTGACGTTCAGCACCGCGCCGCGGCCCGTGACGCCCGCTTCCGCGAATGCCGCGGTGATCGCGGCGGCGCCCGCTTCGCTCGTCGCCGTGCCGATCACCGTCGCGCCCAGGCGCGCGAGTTCGAGCGCGATCGAACGGCCGATGCCGCGCGACGCGCCGGTCACGATCGCGACCTGTTTATCGAGAGTCTTGTCCATGAATCGAATATCCGTTTCTTGGGAAAAGGCGCCGCGTCAGGCGGTCACCAGCTTGAGCGCTTCGTCGAGCGACGCCGGATCGAACACCGACGCACCCGTCAGGTTGCCGTCGATGCGCTTCGTCAGGCCGGTGAGCACCTTGCCCGGACCGCATTCGATCACGTGCGTGACGCCGGTACCGGCGATGTGCTGCACGCACTCGACCCAGCGCACCGGGCCGGCGGCCTGGCGCACCAGCGCGTCCTTGATCGCGGCCGGATCGCTGATCACGGCCACGTCGATGTTGTTCACGACCGGAATCTGCGGCGCCTTCACGTCGACGTTCGCGAGATAGTCGCGCAGCTGGTCCGACGCCGGCTTGAGCAGCGACGAATGGAACGGCGCCGACACCGGCAGCGGCAGCGCGCGCTTCGCGCCCTTCGCCTTCGCGATCTCGCATGCCTTTTCGACCGCGGCCTTGCTGCCTGCGATCACGACCTGCGCGGGCGCATTGAAGTTCACCGCTTCGACGACGCCCGCTTCCGCAGCCTCGGCGCACACCGCGCGCACCGTATCGTCGTCGAGGCCCAGGATCGCGGCCATGCCGCCCTGGCCGACCGGCACGGCCGTCTGCATCGCCTGCGCACGGAAGCGCACGAGCGGCACGGCGTCCTTGAACGCGAGCGCACCCGCGGCGACGAGCGCCGTATATTCGCCGAGGCTGTGGCCGGCGACGATCGACGGCGCCGGACCGCCTGCCTGCTGCCACGCGCGGTAGCACGCATAGGCGGCCGTCAGCATCACGGGCTGCGTATTGGTGGTCAGGTTCAGCTCTTCGGCCGGGCCTTCGGCGATCAGCTTGCCGAGATCCTGATTGAGTGCATCGGACGCTTCCTGAAGCGTCTCGCGCACGACGGCCAGATCGGCGAATGCGTTGAGCATGCCGATTGCCTGCGAGCCCTGCCCCGGAAAAACGAATGCAAATTTCATATCGTCCCCAATTGAATCGATTCGGACGGCGCGCACGAACGGCGCGCCGATGGGATCCGCGCGCAGCGGTCGCGCGCCGCGGATCAGAAGCGGAAGACCGACGCGCCCCAGGTGAAGCCGCCGCCGACGCCTTCGATCAGCACGTGCTGGCCACGCTGGATGCGACCGTCGCGCACCGCGGTATCGAGCGCCAGCGGGATCGACGCGGCCGACGTGTTGCCGTGCTGGTCGACCGTCACGACCATGCGCTCCTGCGGCAGGCCGAGCTTGCGGCAGGTACTGGTCATGATGCGGATGTTGGCCTGGTGCGGAATCAGCCAGTCGATCTGCTCGGGCGCGAGATTCGCCTTCGCGAGCGCCTCGATCGCGACCTTTTCGAGCACGTTGACCGCGAGCTTGAACACGGCCTGCCCGTCCATGTACAGGAACGCGCTGCCCTCGATCACGCCGCGGTTGACGTTACCCGGCGTGCAGAGGATGTGCGAATAGCTGCCGTCCGCATGCAGCGCGCTGCCGAGCACGCCCGGCTCTTCCGATGCGGACAGGATCACCGCGCCCGCGCCGTCGCCGAACAGCACGCAGGTCGTGCGGTCCTTGAAGTCGAGAATGCGCGAGAACGTCTCCGCACCGACCACGAGCGCCGTACGGTGCTGGCCGCTGCGGATGAAGCTGTCGGCCGTCGCCATGGCATATGCGAAGCCCGAACACACGGCCTGCACGTCGAATGCCGCGCCGCCGTTCTTGATGCCGAGCTTGTTCTGCAGCAGGCACGCGGTGCTCGGGAACACGAAATCGGGGGTCGAAGTCGCGACGATGATCAGGTCGATCGACTGCGGATCGACACCGGCCGCCTCGATCGCACGACGCGACGCCTCGAGCGCGAGATCGCTCGTCGTGACGTCCGGTGCGGCGAAATGGCGCGCATGGATGCCCGTGCGCGCAACGATCCACTCATCGCTCGTCTCGATGCCTTCCTTCGCAAGACGATCGGCCAGCTGCTGGTTCGTGACGCGGTCGGGCGGCAGGTAGCTGCCCGTGCCGAGCACGCGGGAATAGAGAGTCGATTGGGCCATTTATGCTTTAGAGGATTGCGCAGCGGAAGGTTCGGCGTGATGGCCTGCGGCCGGGCTTGCCTGGCCCGCGCCGCCCGCGTCGTGTTCGCCGTCGCCGAGCGACACCGAATTATCCGCCATCGCGCGCGCGAGGCGCTCCAGCACGCCGTTTTTGACGGCATCATACCCGCGTTTGATCGCCCACTCAAACGCGTAGGCGTCGGCCGAACCGTGGCTCTTGATCACGAGGCTCTTCAGCCCCAGCAGCGCCGCGCCGTTGTACTGGCGATGGTCGACGCGCTTCTTGAAACGCATCAGCACCGGCAGCGCGAGCAGCGCCATCAGCTTCGACATCAGCGAACGGCCGAACTCCTCGCGGATGATGTCGGACAGCATCTGCGCGAGCCCTTCCGACGTCTTCAGCGCGACGTTGCCGACGAAGCCGTCGCACACGATCACGTCGACGGTGCCCTTGTAGATGTCGTTGCCTTCCACGTTGCCGCGGAAATTGAGCGTACTGGCGCGCAGCAGTTCGCCTGCGCGCTTGATCGTCTCGTTGCCCTTGATGACCTCTTCGCCGATGTTCAGCAGGCCGATCGTCGGGCGATCCTTGCCTTCGAGCGCGGCCACCAGCGCGTGCCCCATCTCCGCGAACTGCAGCAGGTGCTGCGGCTCGCAGTCGACGTTCGCGCCGAGGTCCAGCATCATCGTATAGCCGGTCGGGTTCGGCAGCGCGAACGCGATCGCAGGCCGCTCGATGCCGGGCAGCGTCTTGAGTACGTAACGGGAAACCGCCATCAGCGCGCCGGTATTGCCGGCGGAGATACAGGCCTGCGCCGCGCCATCCTTGACGTGGTTGAGCGCGACACGCATCGAAGAATCCTTCTTCTTGCGCAGCGCCACTTCGACAGGGTCGTCCATCGCCACGACTTCGGTGGCGGGAACGATGGTCAGCGCGGGATCGTCGAGGGCTTTCAGCTTCTTCAACTGAGCGCGGATCGCGCTTTCGATGCCGACGAGCATCAGGTGCGCATCGGGATGCGCGCGGACGAACTTGACTGCCGCGGGAACGGTCACGGACGGGCCGTGGTCGCCTCCCATGCAATCGATAGTGAGCTTTACGGTCATGGAATGCGACGAATTTCAGGCACAAAAAAGCGGCAGTTGAATGCCGCCTTTTTGTTGCGCCAGGAAAGTGTCAAGCGAACCAGTTGTCACGCGAACGGCGAGCGTAGCGCGCAACGCGTGACTTGACGCTTAGTCGTTCTTCGTCTTGACGACTTTCTTGCCGCGATAGTAGCCGTTCGGGCTGACGTGGTGACGCAGATGCACTTCACCCGTGCTCGGCTCGACTGCCAGCGGCGCTGCCGTCAGGAAATCGTGCGAACGATGCATGCCGCGCTTCGACGGCGACTTCTTGTTTTGCTGGACTGCCATGACTAACTCCTAAATAATTTTCCGGATTCTAACACAGCCCGATCCGGCGCTTAACTACCCTGGCCCAAAGCCCTTACGCCTTCCCGCGCCACAACTGCTTAGTGTTTCTTGGTGCCGTCACCGTCCTTCTTCAACGCTTGCAGCGCTGCGAACGGATTCGGCCGTTTGCCTTCGTCCCCGGCTTCGTCGGACTCCTCGTCCGTCTCTTCCGCGGGACCGCTCGCACCCGACACGAGGCTTTCGTGGACTGCCGGGCAAACCTCGTGCTTGGGCACGAGCGGCAACGAAAGCAGCAATTCCTCTTCGATCAAGTCGACGAGATCGAACTGGCGTGAGCCCACGATCACATCGGCTTCATCGTCGTCGAGCGGAAATTCTTCAGCTTCTTCTTCGGTCGCGACGACCCGGTACGTCATGTCGACGTCGAACGTCTGGTCGTACGGGGTCATGCAGCGCTGGCACGTGAGCCAAGCATGGCCATGCACCGCGAGGCGCAGGTACGGCTGCTGCCCATCGGCGCCGTCGTCCTGCAATTCCTTCTGCGTGAACCCTTCCGCCTGCCAGGTGAAGACCGTGTCGCGATCTGGCGCGTCCGCCGGCACTTCGTTTAACATGCGCGGCAGTTGCGAGAGGCGCACCGCTCCTGCTGCCTGCCGCCCGCTGCGGGCGAACTCGAACAGGTCGACCGCGTGCGGGTCAAGCGCCGCCGCAGGTTTGCCAGAAGAAGTGTTCATGTGCGCTCCTGCCTACAGGCTGACTTGCGAATCCGGCTTGCTACCGCTCGCGTACGGCTCATCCGCGGATGACGTACTTTACTTCCGAAGACCCGGCAGGCGCCATCACAACGAAAGCCTGCCGACGAAAAGCGGGAAAGCATACCTGTTTTACCTTTTGCGGTCAATCACTTAAGCTTGCGTCCGCGCAACGCCGCGCCACACCTGAAGACTCACCGATCCAACCGACCATGCCGGATACCGTTTGCCGCCCGCCGCGGCTGATTCTCGCCTCCAGTTCCCGTTACCGCCGCGCGCTCCTCGAGCGCCTCGGCGTGCCGTTCGACGTCGTGTCGCCCGATCTCGACGAAACCCCGCTCGACGGCGAAACGCCGGCCGCGACCGCGCTACGCCTCGCCGGCGCGAAAGCGCGCGCCGTCGCCGCGACGATCGACGCGCCGGACGGCGTGCTCGTGATCGGGTCAGACCAGGTCGCGACTTTCGACGGCCTGCAGATCGGCAAGCCCGGCACGCACGAGCGCGCCCTCGCGCAACTCGTGTCGATGCAGGGTCGCGCCGTCGAATTCCACAGCGCGCTTTGCCTGTACGACAGCCGCACGGGCGAAGCGCAGGTCGAGGACGTCGTCACGCACGTGCGCTTCCGTTCGCTGCCCGAAGCCGAACTCGACGCGTACCTGCGCGCGGAAACGCCGTACGACGTCGCCGGCAGCGCGAAATCCGAAGGGCTCGGCATCGCGCTGCTCGACGCGATCGACTCCGACGACCCGACCGCGCTTGTCGGCCTGCCGCTGATCGCGCTCACGCGGATGCTGCGCGCCGCCGAATACCCGCTGTTTGCAACCACCCGTGGAGACCGCGCATGACCGCCGGCACGCTTTACCTCGTCCCGAACACGCTCGGCGAAGGCGACGAATCGATGCTCGCCGCCGTGCTGCCCGCTGCCGTCCAGGCACGCGCCGGCACGCTCGGCTATTACATCGGCGAGAACGCGAAAACGACGCGCGCGTTCCTGAAGAAGATCGGCACGACGCGCCCGATCCAGGAAATCGAGATCAGCGAACTGAACGTCAATACGCCGGCCGGCGCCATCGACCGGCTGCTCGCGCCCATCCTGGCCGGCGCGGACGCCGGCCTCGTGTCGGAGGCCGGCTGCCCCGCCGTCGCCGATCCCGGTGCGCTGCTGGTGCGCCGCGCGCACGAGCGCGGCGTGAAGGTCGTGCCGCTCGTCGGGCCGAGTTCGATCCTGCTCGCATTGATGGCGTCGGGCCTGAACGGCCAGAGCTTCGCGTTCAACGGCTACCTGCCGGTCGATGCGGCCGCGCGTGCGAAGCGCCTGCGCGAACTTGAACAACTGTCACGCAAAGCGCGCCAGACGCAGATCTTCATCGAAACGCCGTACCGGAATCACGCGATGCTCGACACGCTGGTCGCGACCTGCGCGCCGTCGACGCAGATCTGCGTCGCGGCCGACCTGACCCTCGCGACCGAGACGATCGCGAGCCGCACCGTGGCCGACTGGAAAAAGGCGCCTGCGCCGAATCTGCACAAGCGCCCGGCGATCTTCCTGCTGCTCGCCAACTGACGCCGCGCCCGGCGATCGGTCAACTGGAAGGCGGGCCATCGCGGCCCGCCGCCAGCGGTCAGCGCAGGCTGACCGATGCACCGCCGGCCGTCAGCGCCTTCATCGCGGCACCACCGACGGCCGCGCCGAACTTGCGCGCGACACGGTTCGTCAGGCTTTCCTTCACCGTGTAATCGACGAGATCAGGTGCCTTCAGCACGTCGCGCGCGACCGTGTCGGTCGTGCCGTAGCCGTCGGCGAGCCCGAGCTCGACGCTCTTCTCGCCCGTCCAGAACAGGCCCGAGAACATGTCGGGGGTTTCGTGCAGCCGCTTGCCGCGGCCGTCCTTCACGGCCTTGATGAACTGCGCGTGCACCTGGTCGAGCAGCGCCTGCGCGTGCGTGTCCATCTTCGGCGTCTCCGGCGAGAACGGATCGTAGAAGCCCTTGTTTTCACCTGACGTATGCAGGCGGCGCTCGACGCCGAGCTTGCCCATCAGCCCGGTGAAACCGAAACCGTCCATCAGCACGCCGATCGACCCGACGATGCTCGCCTTGTCGACGAAGATCTTGTCGGCCGCGGCCGCGATGTAATAGCCGCCCGAGGCACACATGTCGGTCACGACGACGTACAGCGGCTTGTCCGGATGCTTCGCGCGCAGCCGCCGGATCTCGTCGTAAACCATGCCGGCCTGCACGGGGCTGCCGCCCGGGCTGTTGATCCGCAGCACGACGCCGACCGTGCCGTCGTCGTCGAACGCGGCGTCGAGCGCCGTGTTGATGTCGTCGGCGTTCGCGTTGACGCCGGCCGCGATCTCGCCGTCGATCGTCACGAGCGCCGTATGCCGCCCGCTCGACGAAAACTTCGAATCGCTCGAGAAATCGATCAGCGCGAACGCGAACAGCACGAACACGCCGAGGAACGCGAAGCGGAAGAAGATTTTCCAGCGCCGCGCCGCACGCTGCTCCTTGACGGCCGCGAGCGCGATCCGCTCGAGCGCCGCGCGCTCCCAGCTCGGTTCACGGTTGTCGGGACGGGAGGAGGAATCCGGGGAATTCGGTTGGTCGGCCATGCAGTAGTGTCGTCAGTCGGTCGTGGCGGGAGTGGCCGGATACAGGTCGGCATCCGGTACCCAGAATACCGCACGGCCGTCGGGCGTGTCGCGTTCGTCGACCTCGACCGGCCGCAGGCGGCCGCCGCGGCACGGCCCGCCGACGCACTTGCCGGTGTCCGGCGCGTAGATCGCGCCGTGCGTCGCGCACATCAGGTAAAGGCCCGACGACTCGAAGAACTGCCCTTCGGCCCAGTCGAGCTCCATCGGCACGTGCGCGCAGCGGTTCAGGTAGCCGTAGGCGCGCCCTTCGTAGCGCACGAAGAACACGACGGCCTGCTCGCCGCGCAGCGTCGCGTCGACGCGCACGCCGGCACCGCCGTCGCTCAGCGCGTCCGATGCGCATACGCGCACGGCGTCCGGTGCCGTGCTCATGCGTACTCCCTCAGCCATTCGGCCAGCGCGCTGACATCAGGCGCCACGAAGCGCGGCGCCAGCGCCGCCAGCGCATCGGCCGGGTGCGCGCCGTACGCGACACCGACGCCGGCCGCACCGGCGCTCGCGGCCATCTGCAGGTCGTGCGTCGTGTCGCCGATCATCACGGTGCGTGCGAGGTCCTGCCCCAATTCCCGCGACAACTCGTGCAGCATCGCCGGGTGCGGCTTCGAGAACGTCTCGTCCGCGCAGCGCGTCGCGTCGAACACGCTCGTCAGCTTCGACTGGTCGAGGACGCGATTCAGCCCCACCCGACCCTTGCCGGTCGCCACCGCGAGCAGGTAGCCCGTGTCGCGCAGTTCGGCGAGCAGCTCGCGCACGCCGGCGAACAGCTCGATGCGCTGGTCGTCGAGCAGATAGTGATAGCGGTAGCGCTCGGCCAGCCGCGCATAGTCGGACGGATCGAGGGTCGGAGCGGTAATCTGCAGCGCATCGCGCAGGCCGAGGCCGATCACGTAGCGCGACGCCTCGTCGGACGGCGTGGGCAGGCCGAGATCACGGCATGCGGCCTGGATGCTGTGCGCGATGTGCGCAGTCGAATCCATCAGCGTGCCGTCCCAGTCGAAGACGATCAGGTCAAATTGCTGTCGAGCCATGCGGTTCAGGCGGTATCGCGCAATGCGCTGAGTTGATCGAGGAAACGCCGGCAGTCGTCCGGCAGCGGCGCGTCGAACTGCAGCGCCTCGCCGGTGATCGGATGGGCAAGCCGCAGCCGGTGTGCATGCAGGAACATCCGCTTCAGCGACGGTTGCGCGTTCGCGCGCGCCAGCGCCTTGTTCAGTGCGAAATCGCCATACTTGGCGTCGCCGGCGATCGGCAGGCCGAGATGCGCGAGGTGCACGCGGATCTGATGGGTCCGACCCGTTTTGAGTTCCGCTTCGACAAGCACATAGTCGGACCAGCGGTCGACGAGGTTGAACACCGTATGCGACGGCAGCCCGTCGTCCTGCACGCGCACGCGGCGCTCGCCTTCCGGGGTCGAATACTTGAACAGCGGCGCCTTCACCGCGCGGCGACGGCCCCAATCGGGCTGCCATTCGCCGTGCGCGCACGCGAAGTAGCGCTTGTCCATCCGGTTCTCGCGGATCTGTTCGTGCAGGCCGACCAGCGCCGTGCGCTTCTTCGCGAGCATCAGGATCCCGGACGTCTCGCGGTCGAGCCGGTGTACGAGCTCGAGGAATTTCGCGCGCGGGCGCGCCTGGCGCATCTGCTCGATCACGCCGAACGCGACGCCGCTGCCGCCGTGGACCGCGACGCCGGCCGGCTTGTCGATGACGAGCATCGCGTCGTCCTCGTACAGCACGGGGAAATTGGCGGGCGGCACGACCGGCGTGTCGGCGCGCGCGAGGTCTGCGGCCGCCACGCGCACCGGCGGCACGCGGACGAGGTCGCCAAGCTCGAGGCGGTACTGCGCGTCGATCCGGCCCTTGTTGACGCGCACTTCGCCGCTGCGGAGGATCCGGTAGATATGGCTTTTCGGCACGCCTTTACAGACGCGCAACAGGAAGTTGTCGATCCGCTGACCGGCCGAGTTTTCGTCGATCTCGATCATCGATACCTGGCCGCTTGCGACCGAATTCTGGGATATTTTGCCTAACTCATTCATACTGAATATAATTTTGCCCAGCCTGACGTTGAGGGTGGCCTGACCGGCCGGCCCCGGCTGAATCGGGCAAGGCGCAAGCGCAAACCGCTATTTTACTTGCGCCGGGGGTCCGCTGCTCACCCCTAATCAAAGAGATGCAGCAAGTTGCACGCACGGCGCCGCCCGTCGGCAAGGATCGCGCCCACAGGCGGATTCGGTCGGCAAGGCGCCGCGGTAACGGAAAGTTGGTTGAAAAGAATTTGATCGGCAGCCCGACGGCGCGAGGTGCGTCCGCAGGCTGCCGGTTGCGAAAATTACGGCGTTGCGCCCGATTTGGTCCCGCGAAGCGTGCGGGGCTTGGCGACGTCAAACCAGGGAAGTACACCCCAAGCGGGAAAGTCGGGCTGGATTCGATACTCCCCGCTGCGGCCCAAGCCGCAGCATCTGCCGCCCGTCGGCGCGCGCGACGCATTGCGCGCGCCCGTGGCAATGCCCGGACTCAGGCTTAGCGCGCTTTTGCAGCGTGCGGTGTGTGAACGCCGTGCTTTGAAGCCGTATTCGCAGGTGCCCTATGGCCGCCGGCCCCGTCTTTCGGGCCCAAGCGCCTCTTCAGGCAATTCTCCCCGCCATCGTTCCCGCTCCAGCGTGCTCGTGACAACACAACAAGGTGCGGCCTGCCGTCGTTCCCGCTCTCGCGACTGACAACCGCGAGGCGCCGGTAGCGGAGCCGCCTGGAGTCGTTCATGAAACGCATGCTGTTCAATGCGACGCAGCAGGAGGAGCTGCGCGTCGCCATCGTCGATGGGCAAAAGCTCATCGACATCGACATCGAAACCGCCGGGCGCGAACAGCGCAAGGGCAATATCTACAAAGGTGTCATCACCCGCATCGAGCCGTCGCTCGAAGCGTGCTTCGTCAACTACGGCGAAGACCGCCACGGCTTCCTGCCGTTCAAGGAAGTCGCCCGCCAGTACTTCAAGGAAGGCATCGACATGCGCTCCGCGCGCATCCAGGATGCCCTGCGCGAAGGCCAGGAGCTGATCGTTCAGGTCGAGAAGGAAGAGCGTGGCAACAAGGGCGCCGCCCTCACCACCTTCATCTCGCTCGCCGGCCGTTACCTCGTGCTGATGCCGAACAACCCGCGCGGCGGCGGCGTGTCGCGCCGGATCGAAGGCGACGAGCGCCAGGAACTGCGCGAAACGATGGCGCAGCTGCAGATTCCGGACGGCATGAGCATGATCGCCCGTACCGCGGGCATCGGCCGCAGCGCCGAGGAACTGCAGTGGGACCTGAACTACCTGCTGCAACTGTGGCGCGCGATCGAGGCTGCCTCGCAAAGCGGCAACGCGGGCCAGCCGATGCTGATCTATCTGGAATCGAGCCTCGTGATTCGCGCGATCCGGGACTATTTCCAGCCCGATATCGGCGAAATCCTGATCGACACGAACGAAATCCACGATCAGGCCCGTGCGTTCATGGACATCGTGATGCCGGACAACGTCGCGAAGGTGAAGCGCTACCACGACGACGTGCCGCTGTTCTCGCGGTTCCAGATCGAGCACCAGATCGAAACCGCATACTCGCGCACGGTGCCGCTGCCGTCGGGCGGTGCGATCGTGATCGACCACACCGAAGCGCTCGTCGCGATCGACGTGAACTCGGCGCGCGCGACCAAGGGCGCGGACATCGAGGAAACGGCGACCCGCACGAACCTCGAAGCGGCCGACGAAGTCGCCCGCCAGCTGCGCCTGCGCGACCTCGGCGGCCTGATCGTGATCGATTTCATCGACATGGAATCGGCCAAGAGCCAGCGTGAAGTCGAGCAGCGCCTGAAGGACGCGCTCAAGCACGACCGTGCGCGCGTGCAGATGGGCAAGATCTCCCGCTTCGGCCTGATGGAGCTGTCGCGCCAGCGCCTGCGTCCGGCCCTGTCGGAAGGCAGCCACGTGACGTGCCCGCGCTGTAACGGCACCGGCCACATCCGCGACACCGAATCGTCCGCGCTGCAGGTCCTGCGGATCATTCAGGAAGAAGCGATGAAGGAAAACACCGCGGCGATCCACTGCCAGGTGCCGGTCGAGGTGACCGCCTTCCTGCTGAACGAGAAGCGTCAGGAAATCAACAAGATCGAGTCGCGCTTCAAGGTCGGCATTGTGCTGATCCCGAACAAGCACCTCGATACGCCGCACTACAAGCTCGAGCGCCTGCGTCACGACGATGCGCGCCTCGACGATCCGCGCGCGTCGTGGAAGATGGCCGAGGAAGCGGCCCGCGAACTCGAGTCGGAAACCGGCTACAGCAAGCGCGCGGCAGAAGTGAAGCCGAAGCAGGAAGCCGCAGTCAAGGGCATCACGCCCGAGCGTCCGGCCCCGAGCCCGGCACCGCAGCGTCCGGTCGAACCGGTTGCCGCACCCGCCCCTGTCGCCGCGGCAAGCGGCGGCTTCATCGGCTGGCTGAAGGGCCTGTTCGGCGTGTCGCCGGCGCCGGCGCCCGCACCGGTTGCTCCGGCACCGGTGAAGGAGCAGGCAGCCCGTCCGGCCCGCGAGCGGACCGAGAAGACCGAGCAGCGCGGCGGCGATCGCAATCGCAACCGTCGTGGCGGCACGCAGCAGGCGCAAGGCGGCCGCGACCAGGCAGCGGCAGGCCGTGGCCAGTCGCAACGCCAGGAGCGCGAAGGCAAGGAAGTGCGCGAACCGCGTGAAGGCCGCGAGCCGCGCGAAGGTCGCGAGCCGCGTGAAGGTCGCGAAAGCCGCGAAGGTCGTGAAGGCCGCGAAGGTCGTGAGGGGCGCGAAGGTCGTGAGGGCCGTGGCCCGCGCGAAGGCCGCGAACCGCGCGAGCCGCGTGAAAGCCGTGAGCCGCGCGAACCGCGTGAAAGCCGTGAGCCGCGCGAACCGCGTGAGAACCGCGAGCCGCGCGAACGCGCCGAGCAGCCGGAAGCCGTCGAGGCAGCCGGCCGTGGCGAACGCCAGGAACGCGGCGAGCGTCGCGAGCGCGGTGAGCGCCGCAAGCCGACCCAGCATGCGGCCACGCTCGAGACCGTCAACCGCGGTGAAAACCACCCGGAACCGGAAGACGACAAGGCCGTCGCAGAGGCGCTGCCCGGCGCCGACCTGGCAGCCGATGCGGAAGCCGGCGCGCGTGATGGCGAAGAACGTCGTCGTCGCCGTCGCGGCCGCCGCGGCGGTCGTCGCGAACGCGACGAAGACGGCGCAGTCGTCGACCAGGCCGAGCAAGGCGCGGACGGCGAAGCAGCCGTGCACGCCGTGACGCCGGAAGCACCGGCTGCTGTCGAACCGGCCCACACGGCCGCACCGGCAGTCGTCGCGGCCGTGGCGAGCGCCGTCGCCGTGGAAGCAGTCGTCGAGCAGCATGCTGCACCGGCCGCCGTCGAAACCCAGCCGGCACCGGCACCCGTCGAAGCTGCTCCGGTCGAGCCGGCCGTCGCCGCCCAGGCAGTGGAACCGGCGCCGGTTGCACCGGCCGTCGTCGCCGAAGCCGGCCCGGCTCCGGTCGAGGTTTCGCCGACCGACGCGTTCGAAGTGCCGGCAGTCCCGGCTGCGGCCCCGGCCGTCGTCGAGGCACCGCAGCCGGCACCCGTCGAGCAAGCCGCACCGGCCGTGGCGACCGAAGCCGCTCCGGTGGCTGTCGAGCCGGCACCGGTCGAAGCTGTGCCGGTCGAGGCCGTCGCAGCTCCGGCACCGGCAGCTGCTCCCGCGCAACCGGCAGCCGCGCCCGCTTCGGCGAGCCTGGATGTCGTGCTGGAGCAAGCCGGCCTCGTCTGGGTGAACACGGACGCCAGCAAGTTCGCCGCTGCGCAGGAAGCCGCGTCGCAACTGCCGCGCCCGGCCCGCGTGCCGCGTGAACGCAAGGCGCTGCCGCCGGCCGATACGGCCCCGATGCAGCAGGTCGAAACGACGCATCACTAAGTCGCATCACCTGACCAGGAAAAGCCCGCCCCCGGCGGGCTTTTTCTTGTCCGCGCTGCGGGTTTCCGCCCACCGGACCAGCCGGCCGCTTGCGGCTAAAATAGAGGTCTGGTTCGCACTTCTTTCAACATGTCCCGACGCATCATTCCTCTTGCCGACGTCAGCGGGATGCCGGACGTCTCCGGCGTCGCGCATGCCCCAGACGGCACGCTGGCCGACACGTTCGCCAGGCCGCTGCGCGACTTGCGCATTTCGGTGACGGACCGCTGCAACTTCCGTTGCGTGTACTGCATGCCGCGTGCGGTCTTCGACAAGGACTACCCGTTCCTGCCGCACAGCGCACTGCTCACGCACGAGGAAATCGAGCGCGTGGCACGGCTCTTCGTCGCACATGGCGTCGAGAAGATCCGCATCACCGGCGGCGAGCCGCTGCTGCGCAAGAATCTCGAATTCCTGATCGAGCGCCTCGCGCGGCTGACGACGCACGCCGGCCGCCCGCTCGACCTGACGCTGACGACCAACGGCTCATTGCTGGCGCGCAAGGCGCGGGCACTGAAGGACGCCGGGCTCACACGCGTGACGGTCAGCCTCGATGCGCTCGACGATGCGCTGTTCAAGCGCATGAACGATGCCGAGTTCGCGAGCGCCGACGTCCTCGACGGCATCTTCGCCGCGCAGGCCGCGGGCCTTGCGCCGGTCAAGGTCAACATGGTCGTGAAGCGCGGCACCAACGACAGCGAGATCCTGCCGATGGCCGAGCGTTTCCGCGGCACCGGCGTGGTCCTGCGCTTCATCGAATACATGGACGTCGGCACGTCGAACGGCTGGAACATGACCGAGGTGCTGCCGTCGGCCGACGTCGTCGCGCGGATCGCCGAACATTTCCCGCTGGTGCCGCTCGAGCCGCACACGGCGGCCGAAACCGCGCAACGCTGGGGCTACGCGGACGGCAGCGGCGAGATCGGCGTGATCTCGAGCGTCACGCAGGCGTTTTGCGGCGACTGCACGCGCGCACGGCTGTCGACCGAAGGCAAGCTGTACCTGTGCCTGTTCGCGTCGACGGGTCACGACCTGCGCGCGCTCGTGCGCGGCGGCGCGAGCGACGCGGAGATCGCGACCGCAATTGCCCGCATCTGGCAGGCCCGCACCGACCGCTATTCGCAGCTGCGCGGCAGCGCGTCGGCCGAAGCCATGCCCGACGGCACAGGCAAGCGTGTCGAAATGTCGTATATCGGCGGCTGACGCACGCCGGCCCGTTCCGCTCTCGCACGATGCCCGCTTCCGCCTCCCCGTCAATCACCGGCCTGCTGCTCGCAGGCGGGCGCGGCACGCGCATGGACGGCGTCGACAAGGGCCTGCAGCTGCTCGACGGCACGCCGCTCGCGCTGCACGTGCTGCGCCGGCTGTCGCCGCAGGTCGACGAGACGCTGATCAGCGCAAATCGCCATGCCGACCGCTATGCCGAACTCGGTGCGCCGTTCGATGCGCGCATCGTCGCGGACGAAACACCCGACTTCCCCGGCCCGCTCGCGGGCCTGCTCGCCGGCATGCGGGCGGCGCGCGCGCCGCTCGTCGTGTGCTCGCCGTGCGATACGCCCTACCTGCCCGCCGACCTCGTCGCGCGGCTGCGCGCAGCCCTCGACGCGCAACAGGCCGACATCGCGATGGCCGTGACCGTCGATGCAGCGCAGGCGCGCTCGCCGCAGCCGACGTTCGCGCTGCTGCGCACGTCGCTGGCCGACGACCTGGCCGCCCGGCTCACGGCCGGCGACCGCAAGGTGCGTGCGTGGTACGCACGCCACAAGACGGTCGAAGTCGAGTTTCGCGACGAGCGTGCGTTTTACAATGCCAACTCCTGGCAGGAACTCGCCGCGCTGGCCCGTCGCTGACGGCGCACGCGCCGTTACCGCCCGGCACCCGCCGCACGCGAAACCCGCGTCCGGGCACCCTCCTTGCGCCACCGGCCACGAACCCGATACGCCTTGCGGCGCAGTCCGACTGATGATCACGCAATCCTCGCCCGCCCCCCGATCCGCACCCGATTCCGATGCGCCGCTGTCGCTCGCCGACGCACAGGCACTCGCGTGCCGTTTCGCGGTGCCGGTCGACGCGTGCGACACGGTGACGCTGCGCGATGCGCTCGACCGCGTGCTCGCGGCCGACGTGAATGCGCCGTTCGACATTCCCGCGTACGACAACTCGGCGATGGACGGCTATGCATTCGACGGCAGCGCCGGCACGCCCGTGTCGCCGCAAGGTGATATCGAGATGACGGTCGCCGGCGCCGCGTTCGCGGGCCATCCGTTCGACGGCGCCGTGGCAGCCGGCTCATGCGTGCGCATCATGACGGGCGCGCCGATGCCGGCCGGATGCGACACGGTGATCCCGCAGGAACGCGTGCGCGTCGACGGCGACACGATCCGTTTCGCCGCGCACGACGCCGCGCCCGGCGCGAACTGCCGCAAGGCCGGCGAGGATCTCGCGCGCGGCGCCCGCGCGCTCGCCGCGGGCCGCATCCTGCGCCCGTCCGATCTCGGCCTGCTCGCCTCGTTCGGTTTCAGCGACGTCACGGTGCGCCGCCGCGTGCGCGTCGCCGTGTTCTCGACCGGCGACGAACTGCGCGAGCCCGCCGAACCGCTCGGTCGCGGCGCGCTGTACGACAGCAATCGCGGCATGCTGATCGCGATGCTGGAACGGCTGCATGTCGACGCGATCGATCTCGGGATCGTCCGCGACGACCCGGCCGCGCTCGAAGCCGCGCTGCGCGACGCCGTCGCCGCGCAGGCCGATGCGGTGATCACGTCGGGCGGCGTGTCGGTCGGCGAAGCCGACTTCACGCGCGACGTGATGGCAAAACTCGGCGACGTGACGTTCGCGAGTCTCGCGCTGCGGCCCGGCCGGCCGCTTGCGTGCGGCACGCTCGCACGCGCGGCCGACGGCGCCGGCCACGCGCTGTTTTTCGGCTTGCCCGGCAATCCGGTCGCGTCCGCCGTGACGTTCTACGCGATCGTGCGCCCGGCACTGCTGACGCTGGCCGGCGCGCAGGCAACGCCGCCGGCGATGTACACGGCACTCAGCACGCAAGCGCTGAAGAAGCGCCCCGGCCGCACCGACTACCTGCGCGGCATCGCGACTCGCGCCGCCGACGGCCGCTGGCACGTCACGCCGGCCGGTTCGCAGAGTTCCGCATCGCTGAGCGGCCTCGCGGCCGCCAACTGTTTCATCGTCCTGGGCCACGATGTCGCGGCAGTCGACGCGGGCACCCCGGTCGACATCCTGCCGCTCGACGGCCTGATCTGAATTCCACTATCGGTATATCTCTACGGGGGCAATCCACACATGAAGAAGCAAATCTCGTCGATCGCCGCGGGGCAGACCGCAAAGGCGCTGATCCTCGTCTACCTGACGTTCAGCGTGCCGATCGTGCTGCTCGGCATTCTCGTCGCGTACATCCGCTACGGGATGGTCGAATTGAGCACGATCCTGAGCGCACTGCTGCTGAACGCCATTCTCGGCTTCGTGCTGCTGTGGATCGCCTGCCACGCGTACAACTGGGTCGCATCGCGTTTCGGCGGCATCGAGATCGTGCTGTCCGACCCGCCGGAGGAAGCGTGAGCGGCATGCCGCTGATCCGCGCAGCCGAATCGCGCGACGTCGGCGCGATCCTCGCGCTGATGCGCGAGCTGGCCGAGTTCGAGAAGCTCACGAATCTGTTCGTCGCGACCGAGGCCGATCTCGCCGATGCACTGTTCGGCGCACACCCCGCCGCCGAAGCGCGAGTAGCCGAGCAGGACGGCGCGATCGTCGCGTACGCGCTGTTCTTCCACAACTATTCGACGTTCCTCGGCCGTCGCGGCCTCTATCTCGAGGACCTGTACGTGCAGCCGTCGCAGCGCGGCACGGGCCTCGGCACCGCGATGCTGCGTCATCTCGCGGCACTGGCCGTCGAGCGCCGTTGCGGGCGCTTCGAATGGTCTGTCCTCGACTGGAACCAGCCGGCGATCGATTTCTACGAGAAGATGGGCGCCACCGTGCTGCCCGACTGGCGCATCGTCCGCGTGACGGGCGACGCGCTGGATACGCTCGCCGGACAATGAGCGCAGGCCGGCCGCGCCGGCGATCGCATCAGACATGGCTTCAAAAGGAAAACGGGCGCCCGTTTTTCGTTCCGGCTGCGGCCGGCGACACGCGTCATGCGTCGTCCGCATCGGCGCCGTCGGCGCCTTCCGCACCAAGCAGCCCGGCCGCCGCGTCGCCCGGCAGCGCCTCGACCTGCTTCAGCTTGCGGCTCATCACGCGCGTGCGCTGCTCGGCGGACTCGATCGAGCGCGTGACCGTTTCGAGCTGCGCCTTCGTGCGCGCGAGCACGTCGCCGAACTTGCCGAACTCCGTCTTGACCGCGCCGAGCACCTGCCACACCTCGCTCGAACGCTGCTCGATCGCGAGCGTGCGGAAACCCATCTGCAGGCTGTTCAGCAGTGCGGTGAGCGTCGTCGGCCCGGCAACCGTCACGCGATAGTCGCGCTGCAGCAGGTCCGTCAGGCCGGGGCGGCGCAGGATCTCCGCGTAGAGCCCCTCGGTCGGCAGGAACAGCAGCGCGAAATCGGTCGTGTGCGGCGGCGCGACGTACTTCTCGGCGATCGTGCGCGCTTCCAGCCGCACGCGCGTCTCGAGCGCACGAGCGGCCTCCTCGACAGCCGCCGCATCGGCCCGCTCCTGCGCATCGATCAGCCGCTCGTAGTCCTCGCGCGGGAATTTCGCGTCGATCGGCAGCCACACGGGCGGCGCATCGCGCGTGCCGGCGTCACGCCCCGGCAGCCGGATCGCGAACTCGACGCGCTCGGTGCTCTTCGGCACCGTCGCGACATTCTTCGCGTACTGGTCGGGCGTCAGCATCTGTTCGAGCAGCGCCTCGAGCTGCACTTCGCCCCAGGTGCCGCGCGTCTTCACGTTGGTCAGCACCTTCTTCAGGTCGCCGACGCCGGCCGCGAGCGTCTGCATCTCGCCGAGCCCGCGATGGACCTGTTCGAGCCGGTCCGACACGAGCTTGAACGATTCGCCGAGACGCTGCTCGAGCGTCGCATGCAGCTTCTCGTCGACGGTGCGGCGCATCTCTTCGAGCTTCGCCGCGTTGTTGGTCTCGATTTCCTTCAGCCGCTGCTCGAGCGTCGCGCGCACCTCGCCGATCCGGCGGTCGTTCGCCTCGGTCAGCTGCGTGAGCTGCCGGTTCAACGTGTCACCGAACAGCCGGAGCGCGCCCGTCTGCTCCTCGCGCGCCTGCTGCGCCTGGCGCTGCACGCTCTCGCGCATCGCGTCGAACTGCTGCGCATTGCCGGCGACGAGCTTGCCGAGCTGCTGCGCGAAGCCTTCGATCTGATTGTTCTGCACGGTCGCCACGCTCGTCAGCTGCGCGGCGAGCGTCTGCTGAAGCTGCGCGAAGCTGCCGGCCAGCTCGGTGCGCGAGCCGCGCGCGTTCTCGACGATCTCGCCGCGCAATTCGCGTTCGAGGCGCTCGACCGCACGCGCCTGCGCATGCGCGGCGTCCTCGATCTGGTCGCCGAGCACCGCCGCATCGTCGTGACGGCCGCCGCCGCGCACGAGCGCGACGATCGCCACCGCGAGCGCGACGGCCAGCACGACGACCGCCGCAAGCAACAATGTCATGGTCATGCGCGCGGCTTCCCGATCACGTCAGGGTTGATCGGATTCGGCGGCTGCCCGGCACGCGGCCCCTCGCCCAGTGCGGCAATCAGGTTGTCGGCGGCGAGGTTCGCCATCGCGCGGCGCGTCTTTTCGGTCGCGCTCGCGATATGCGGCGTCAGCACGACGTTCGGCACCTCGAGCAGCGCCGGATGCACGGTCGGCTCGCCTTCGTACACGTCGAGGCCGGCCGCGGCGATCGTCCCGTCGCGCAGCGCGGCAGCCAGCGCCGCGTCGTCGACGATCCCGCCGCGCGCGATGTTGGTCAGCGTCGCCGTGGGCTTCATCTTCGCGAGCTCGGCCGCCCCGATCGTGTGATGGTTCTCCTGCGTGTACGGCAGCACGAGCACGACGTGATCGGCACGCGCAAGCAGCACATCCTTCGATACGTATTCGGCGTTCAGCTCGGCCTCGATCTCGGGCGCGACCCGCGAACGGTTGTGATAGATCACTTGCATCCCGAAGCCGCGGGCGCGGCGCGCGAGCGCCTGGCCGATGCGGCCCATTCCGATCACGCCGAGCGTCGAGCCGTAGATGTCGGCGCCGAGGAAGCCGTCGTACGCCCACTTCTGCCAGTGACCGGCACGCAGCCAGTGCTCGGATTCGGCGATCCGGCGCGCGGCGGCCATCATCAGCGCCCAGCCGAAATCGGCGGTCGACTCGTTCAGCACGTCGGGCGTGTTGGTGCCGAGCACGTTCGCCGCGTTGAACGCGGCCATGTCGAAGTTGTTGTAGCCGACCGCCATGTTCGCCACGACGCGCAAGCGCGGTGCCGCCGCGAGCGTGGCCGCGCCGACCGGGTCGCCGGCCGTCAGCGCGCCGTCCTTGTCGGCGAGACGCGCGGCGAGCGCGTCGGGCGCGAGCGCGTCGCCGTTGTTCCAGTCGACTTCGAAATACTGCTCGAGCCGTTCGATCACGTCCGGAAAGATCGGACGCGCGACCAGGATCTTCTGCATCGCCATCTCCGTATGCCGCGGGCCGCTCGCGGTGCGCGTCGCGCCGCCGGGATCGCCCGCGCTGGGTTGAAAGTCGTCAGGTTACGCCGGGAAGAAGATCAGCGACGTCAGCAGGAACACGGGGACCAGAATCACGAGTGCCCAGCCGAGGTACGCAAAGAAGCTCGGCATCTTCACGCCGCGCGACTCCGCGATCGCCTTCACCATGAAGTTCGGCGCGTTGCCGATATAGCTGTTCGCGCCCATGAACACCGCGCCCGCGGATATCGCGGCGAGCGTCGAGGCGCCCGTCGTCATCAGCGCCTGCGCATCGCCGCCCGCGAGGTTGAAGAACACGAGATAGGTCGGCGCGTTGTCGAGGAACGACGACAGCAGGCCCGTCGCCCAGAAGTACATCGCGTCGATCGGCTTGCCGTCCGGCCCCGTGACGAGATGGACGATCTGCGCGAACGCACCGTCCGCCCCCGCGCGCAGGATCACGATCACCGGCGCGATCGTCACGAAGATCCCGGCAAACAGCTTTGCGACCTCCTCGATCGGCGCCCAGTTGAACGCGTTGCCCTCGCGCGCGGAGCGCGGCGTCAGCGCGAGCGACGCGAGCGTCACGCCCACGAGCGCGACGTCGCGCACGAGGTTCTGCAACGCCACGTGCGTGCCCCACACGTCGAACGTGATGCCGGGCTTCCACACGCCGCTCATCAGCACGAGCGCGATCACGGCCGCGAGCAGCACGAAGTTGATCTTGCCGTCGATCGACAGCGCCGCGGCATCGGGTGTCGGATCGAGCGCGGCCGGCCGCTCCTCGCCGCCCTTCCGGTAGAAGTACGTATCGAGCGCGAAGAACAGCGCCAGCAGCACGACGCAGATGAACAGCATCGGCAGCGCGAGATGCGTGGTGGTCCAGAAGAAGCTGACGCCGTTCAGGAAGCCGAGGAACAGCGGCGGATCGCCGAGCGGCGACAGCGAGCCGCCCGCATTCGCGACGAGGAAGATGAAGAAGATCACGACGTGCACGACATGCTTGCGGTTGTCGTTCGCGCGCAGGAGCGGCCGGATCAGCAGCATCGCGGCGCCCGTCGTGCCCATCACGCTCGCGAGCAGCGTGCCGAGCGCGAGAATCGCGGTGTTCAGCTTCGGCGAGCCGTGCAGGTTGCCGTTCACGCAGATGCCGCCCGCGACCGTATAGAGCGCGGTGAGCAGCACGATGAACGGAATGTATTCCTCGAGCAGCGCATGCACGAGCGTGCCGAACGCGGTGCCCGCGCCGAACGCGAACGCGAACGGGATCAGGAACACGACCGCCCAGCCGGCCGCGATCTTGCCGAAGTGGTGATGCCAGAACACCGGCGCGACGAGCGGGAACAGCGCGATCGACAGCAGGATCCCGGCAAACGGGATGCCCCAGAGTGCGGACAGCGTGGCACCGTCGAGCGTGGCGGCCGATGCGAGCGCGGGCGCCGCGCCAAGCGCGATTCCCGACGCCATGCCCGCCCAGGCGGCATGTCGTTTCATGCAGGACTTCCTTGTTCGAGTGATAGGGGGTGCAGCGGGCGCGTCATGCGCCGCGTACGACGATCACGTGCACGCGGTACGGGCCGTGCGCGCCCAGTACGATGGTCTGCTCGATGTCGCCCGTGCGCGACGGGCCCGACACGAAATTGACCGCGCGCGGCAATTCGCCGCGCTCCGCGCGGATCAGCGCGAACGCGTCTTCATGCCCGGCGACGATCCGCGAAGCCGGTACGATCGCAATGTGGGTTTCCGGCAGCAGGCCGGCCGATGCATAGGTGTCGGGGCCCGACAGCAGCACCAGCGAACCCGTTTCGGCGGTCGCGCAAAAACAGCCGGTGAGGCCGACGAGATCGCCGTCGCGCGGCTTGCGGCATTCGACCGACAGGCCGGCGCCGGCCCAGTCGAGATCGGCGAGCGTGCGCCACGCGACGGCCTGCGCCGGCAGGCCATGAGCGGAAAGATAGCGGGCAGCGGCGGCGGGCGCGTCGGCCAGCGTCGCGACTTCGTCGACCGTGGTCGACAGGCGCGCCGCTTCGTCGACGAAGGCGGCGACGAGGTCGGCCGGCGCCGGCGGGCGCGGGCCCTGCGGATGCTGCGCGAGATAGTCGGCGACGCCGTCGCGCTCCGCTGCATCGGGTTCGGCCGCGCGCCCCTGCGCCGCGCGGATGCGCGCGAGGATCTGGCGACGGGCAGCGGAAGTGTCCATGAACGGTCCTCGTGACAGTGGCATGCAATACCGTCCGATTATACCGGCCGCCCCTGCCGCCACGCACCTTCGGCCGAACGGCCGGCGGCTACTTCGACGCGTCTTCCTCGACCGGCTGCGCAATGCCGAACACCTGGCGCAGGTACGCGAGATACGCCTTGTCGTCGCACATGCTCTTGCCCGGCGAATCCGACAGCTTCGCGACCGGCTGGCCGTTGCAGCGGACCATCTTGATCACGATCTGCAGCGGCACGTAGCCGAGATCGTTGGTGAGGTTTGTGCCGACGCCGAACGCGAGCTTGCAGCGGCCGCGGAACCGTTCGTACAACTGCATGACCTTCGGGATGTCGAGTGCGTCCGAGAACACGAGCACCTTGGTGCGCGGGTCGCAGCGGTTCGCCTCGTAGTGGCGCAGCATCCGCTCGCCCCAGTCGAACGGATCGCCCGAATCGTGGCGCGCGCCGTCGAACAGCTTGCAGAAGTACATGTCGAAGTCGTTCAGGAACGCATCCATTCCGTAGACGTCCGACAGCGCGATCCCGAGGTCGCCGCGGTATTCCTTCGCCCACATCTCGAACCCGTAGATCTGCGAATCGCGCAGCCGCGGGCCGAGCGCCTGGCACGCCTGCAGGTACTCGTGCGCCATCGTGCCGAGCGGCGTGATGTCGTGCTTCATCGCATACAGCACGTTGCTCGTGCCCGCGAACTGCGGGCCGAGCCCGTCGCGCAGCGTGAGCGCGACTTCCTCGTGCCAGACCTTCGAGAAGCGCCGGCGCGTGCCGTAGTCGGCGATCTTGCAGTCGGCGAACTCGGGCTTCGCGCCGAGCAGCTTGATCTTCTCGCGCAGCCGCTCGCGGCCCTCGCGATAGTCGGGCTCACGCTGCGTGTTGCGGAAATAGACTTCGTTGACGATCGCGAGCACCGGGATCTCGAACAGGATCGTGTGCAGCCACGGCCCCTCGATCACGATGTCGATCTCGCCATTGCCCTTCGGCGACGGCGTGATCGAGATGTATTTCTCGTTCAGGTGGAACAGCGCGAGGAAGTCGACGAAATCGCTCTTGATGAAGCGCATCCGCCGCAGGTAGTCGAGTTCGACGTCGGAAAAGCGCAGCGCGCACAGGCCGCGCACCTCGTCGCGGATCTCGTCGATGTACGGCACGAGGTCGACGCCCGGCGTGCGGCATCGGAAACGGTATTCGACGTTTGCAGCGGGAAAGTGATGCAGGACGACCTGCATCATCGTGAACTTGTAGAGATCCGTGTCGAGCAGCGAAGTGATGATCATGATTACGGCACCGCCAATATCGTGACAGGGCCCCGGCGCACCGCGCGCCGCCCGGTCTGTCGGCCATGTTACCCGAATGCGGGCCCGACCATCGTGAAACCGCCCGCCGCCCTGCGTGCGGGCATCCGCTTTGCGCACCCCATAAACTAATCACGAAACGATATAAGCCGGATAGCCGACCACGCCATGCGGGTTTTGCGCTTCAGTTACAATGCCGCTTTTGGCGCAAACGCCACCCCATATATACCGCCAAGCAGGAGCGTTTTAATGACTCACGTTGTGACCGAAGGCTGCATCAAGTGCAAATACACGGACTGCGTGGATGTGTGCCCGGTGGATTGCTTCCGTGAAGGTCCCAACTTTCTCGCCATCGATCCGGACGAGTGCATCGACTGCGCCGTGTGCGTCGCCGAGTGCCCGACCAATGCGATCTATGCCGAAGAAGACGTTCCGGGCGACCAGCAGCAGTTCACCGAGCTGAATGCCGAGCTGGCAAAGAGCTGGCCGTCGATCACGAAGACCAAGCCGGCACCGGCCGACGCGGACGAGTGGAAGGACGTGCAGGAGAAGCTGCACCTGCTCGAGCGCTGATCGCGCAGCGGGCGCGAAAAAAATTTTGTGCATCGCGGCCCAAAAGTATTGACAGGTTAGCGACCACTCCATATAATCTCGTTTCTCTGCTGTTGTTGTTTGTTCCCCGATAGCTCAGTCGGTAGAGCGCCGGACTGTTAATCCGTAGGTCCCTGGTTCGAGCCCAGGTCGGGGAGCCAAAAACACAAAGGCCCGTTGAAAGTAGACGGGTTTTTTGTTGGAAACAACACACGCAGATATACCGATTTATTCCCCGATAGCTCAGTCGGTAGAGCGCCGGACTGTTAATCCGTAGGTCCCTGGTTCGAGCCCAGGTCGGGGAGCCAGACAGCGAAAGGCCCGTCATTCGACGGGCCTTTTGTTTTTCCGGCCGCCCGCTCGCTTCTCCGCCTTTCATCGCCCGGTCACGCGCGTGCTAGAGTCTCTGTCCCGCATTCGCATCCGGTTCCGTCGATGAAGCATCGCCTCCTCCGCTCCGCCCCGTTCGCCCTCCTGTTTTCCGCATTCGCCGCGGCACCGCTCGCGCACGCGGAGGAAGTCGGCAGCGTCAACACCCATTTCCGCGTCACGGGCTCCGACCGCGTGGTCGTCGAAGCGTATGACGATCCGGTCGTGAACGGCGTGACCTGCTACGTGTCGCGCGCCCGCACCGGCGGGATCAAGGGCACGCTCGGCGTCGCCGAGGATCCGAGCGAAGCGTCGATCGCGTGCCGGCAGGTCGGCCCGATCAGCTTCAAGGAGCCGCTCAAGCAGCAGACCGACGTGTTCAGCGAGCGCATGTCGTTCATCTTCAAGACGCTGCACGTCGTGCGCGTCGTCGACACGAAGCGCAACACGATCGTCTATCTGACCTACAGCGACCGAATCGTCAGCGGCAGCCCGAAGAACGCCGTCACCGCGGTGCCGATGCCGGCCGGCACGACGATTCCGGTCAAGTAACGCGCACACCGGCCGGGCGCGCGAGCGATACACTGTCGGTTCGACCGCTCCCGCGCCCGATCATGTCCGCCACCCGCCTTCCCGACGCCGCACGCTACTGGCGCACGCCGCTGCTGCCGGACGCGGATCTGCTCACGGCCACCTATCGCGATCACGCGTTCGCGCCGCACTGGCACGACGCGTACACGATCCCCGTGATTCTCGAAGGCGCGGAACGGTTCACCTATCGCGGTGCCGGCTATGTCGCCGAAACGGGCACCGTGCCCGTGATCAATCCCGGCGAAGTGCATACAGGGTCGCGTGCCACCGACGAAGGCTGGTGCTATCGCGTCAGCTACATGCCGGTGGAATTCATCCACGCACTCGCAAGCGAGATCGCCGGCCGCCCGCAGGAGGCTCCCTGGTTTGCCCCCGGCGTGATTCGCGATCCCGATCTCGCGGCCCGGCTCACGCTGGCGCACCGGATGATGGAGGCCGGCAGCGAGCGCGCGCTGTCGTCGCAGGCACATGCGCCCGGGCAGCCGGCGGATGATCCAGCGCCCGACGCACCACGCATCTACGATCCGCTCGCCGCCGAAACCGCGATGCTCGACGCGCTGTCGACGTTGATCGCGCGCCACGCCGACGTGCGGCCGCAACCGGCGCCGCTCGCGACCGACGAACCACGCGTCGACGCCATGCGCGAGCGGCTCGCAGGCGACCTGCTGTCCACGGTGACGCTCGACGACGTCGCGCAGGCCGTCGGCCTGTCGCCGTTCCACGCGGCGCGCCTGTTCACGCGCACGACCGGCATGCCGCCGCATGCATGGCGCAACCAGCTGCGGCTGCAGCGCGCGCTGGCGCCGCTACGCGCGGGCGTGCCCGTCGCCGACGTCGCGGCGGCCAGCGGCTTCGTCGACCAGAGCCACTTCACGCGACATTTCAAACGGATGTTCGGCGTACCGCCCGGACGCTGGCAGGCGAGCTGACGCGCGGTGCCCGGCAGCGGGCAACCGCAGCGCCATCCGCGCCGGCCGGCACCGGGGCATCGCCCCGCCCCGATTCCGCGAGCGCAAGAACATACAAGCCGGCCCGCCGCCCGCTGGCTATCCTCCTGTTCATGGAGGAGACCCTTTGAACCCGACACCCGCCTCGCCGCCTCGCCGCCCGCTCAACGAATGGCTCGACGGCGCGCGCGACACGATTCCGATGATGATCGGCGCAGCACCGTTCGGCGTGATTTTCGGCACGCTCGTCGGCGGCGGCCCGCTCGCCGCATGGCACGGCGCGCTGATGTCGCTCGCCGTGTTCGCGGGCTCCGCGCAGTTCATCGCGCTCGGCCTGATCGCCGGCAGCGCGAGCTTCGTCGTCGTGCTCGCGACCACGCTGATCGTGAACCTGCGCCACCTGCTGTACAGCGCGACGCTCGCGCCCTATGTCGCGCACCTGCCGCTGCGCTGGCGCGCGACGCTCGGCGCGTTGATGACCGACGAGGTGTTCGCGGTCGCCTATGCGCACTACCGGCACTTCGCGCCCGGCACGATCGGCCCCCACTACTTCTTCGGGTCCGGGCTCGCGATGTACCTGAACTGGCAGGTCTGGACGCTCGCGGGCATCGGCTTCGGCGCGGCGTTCCCGGGCCTGCAGTCGCTCGGCCTCGATTTCGCGATGGCGGCCACCTTCATCGCGATCGTCGTCCCGCAACTCGGCACGCTGCGCTATTTCGCGGCGGCCGCGACGGCCGGCACGCTTGCGTACTTCTGGCAGGACTGGCCGTACAAGCTCGGGTTGCTCGGCGCGGTCGCCGCCGGTGTCGCGATCGGCGTCGTGCTCACGCTGCTGCACGAACGCACGCGCACCGGCTCGCGCACGGAGGCTGCATCATGAGCTACGCGTTGCTGATCCTCGGCATGGCCGTCATTACGTACGCGATTCGCTCGACGCTGTTCCTGTTCGGCGAACGGCTGACCTTCCCGCCGCTCGTGCGGACCGCGCTCGGCTTCGTCCCCGTCACCGTGCTGACGGCGATCATCGTGCCGATGACCGTCTCGCCGCACGGCGGCACGGCCGAGCTCACCTGGCGCAATCCGCAACTCGTCGGCGCGCTCGCCGCCGTGCTCGTGTCGGCGGCAACCCGCCGCCCGCTCGTGACGATCGCCGCGGGGCTCGCGGTGTTCTTCTTCTGGCAAGGGGTCGTGATCCCGCACTGGCTGCCCGCCTGAGCGGTCGCTCTACCCGCGCGCTCAAGTTTTCGCCCGGCGCGCCGATATAGGGAATGAAGACCCGCCACCGGCCTCGGCGCGTACCGGTCAGTCGACGCTGCGCCCGCTCCGGTGCGCCGTGCCGGCCGTCGGCTTGCGCGGGCCGCCATCGAGACGATTCATGGGCCAGATCACCCTTTCCCTCAAGGACGACACGCTCGAGTCCTTACGCAAGGACTACGACGCGTTCGTCCGCGTGTCGCTGAAACTCGACCCGCAGTTCGCGACGCCGTCGTTCGAGGATTTCCTGCGCGCCAAGTTGCTCGACAACATGGTGCCGCTGACCGAGCACGCGGTGCAGCGGATGCTGCAGGGCGGCCAGTACGCGTGGGCCAAGCGCACGCTCGACAAGGAATTTCCGGACGTCGTCGCGATCCTGATGCGACAGGCCGGCGAATTCGGCTTCGGCTTCGCATCGCGCTCCGAATGGACCCCCGACGAACTCGCGAAAGCGTGCCGCGACTGGGCGAAGGCGATCGTCGCCGAAGCGCAGGGCGACCCGTCGCTGATCGACCCGCTTGCATCGCAGATCAAGGGCGCCGCACAAGACATCCAGACGCTCGAGGAACTGATGCAGACGCCCGCGTGGCGGCTCGCCGAATCGTTGCGCCAGCGCATTTACGAGGCCAAGCTCGCGTGCGAGATGAGCGTCGGCAGCACCGCGCGCGACAAGCTCGGCGAACTGCGCGGGCTGCTGCGGCTCGGGCTCGCGCATGGCTCGTTCCAGAAGCAGGAAGCGCAGCAGATCATGGAATACCTGCGGCTGCTGAAGCCGGAGATCTTCGTCGAGGAACCGTACGACGTCTTCGCGCGGCTCGCCGCATGGCTGCGCGGCGTGTTCACACCGGCCGCCGTGCGACCGGCGCCGGGACAACCGGGACAGGGGCCAGGACAGCGCCGGCCGTGACCGCGCCCCGCCCGCCGAAAGCATGAACCCATGAAAACGGCCCGGTTCGCGCAAAGCGAACCGGGCCGTCGGATGGCCTCCGGCGCGACGCCCAGGGGGCCAGCGTCACGCGGCGCCAGGCGCCGCTTACTGCGTGGCGCCCTGGGCCGATGCACCGCCTTCCGCGCCGACCGACGCGCCGCCTTCGGTCGCTTCGCCGGCCTTCGCCTTGGCTGCGCCGACATGGCCCTTGGCCGACTTCGCGGCATGCTTCGTGTGCTTCTTGGCCGAATGGACGGCCGACGACGCCGAATCCTTCGCACCGTCGGCTGCCGCGCCGACCGCATCCGTGGCACCGCCGACCGCGTTGCCCGACGCGTTCGCGCCGGCACCGCCCTGCACGCCTGCGCCGACACCTGCCGCCGGAGTCTGCGCCTGCACGCCGGCACCGGCCGCACCCTGCGCCGCCGTACCCGTCTGGGCAAATGCGGCCGAGGTGGCGAACGCCGTCAGCGCGGCACCGATCAGCATCGTACGAATCTTGGACATGGCAATTCTCCTCGAGAAGTTGTGAGCCCGGACCGCATCGATGCGGTCCGTCGCGTCCCCTGCCGCAACACGCAGCAGGTACGACAAAAGACCCGCGGCGCGCCCGGCCGGTTCTCGAATCTCTCAGACTGTTACCCACCGTTTCATTTGCTGACGAATCGCTCACAGTCCTTAACAACTGCGTGCCGCGGCGGCCCGCGCTCGCGTGCCTGCCCGCGGTGCCGTATGATGCGGAGCGTTTCCTCCCGCGCCCTGCGCACCTTCTTCGTCATGCCCAATCTCGATTTCACGCTGACCGGCGAATACGTCGAGCTGCACAACCTTCTCAAGATCACCGGCCTCGCGGACAGCGGCGGCACCGCGAAGCTGATCGTCGCGTCCGGCGCGGTGAAAGTCGACGGCAACGTCGAGCTGCGCAAGACCTGCAAGATCCGCGCGGGCCAGGTCGTGCTGCTCGGCGACACGCGCATCGCGGTGCGCGAGGCCTAGGGCCTGTTCACGCTAATAACGGGCTTGCGAACGTGCCTTGCCGGTCGCAATGCAAGGAGGGAGGAGCGCCGTTTGGCCGCGCCAAACAAGCGACGATCGACGCCGCAGTGCGGCCGGCAAGGCACGTTCCCCTGTTGTTTGGAAAATTCATTCGTGGGGCTGGCCCGCTATTAGCGTGAACAGGCCCTAGCACTCGCGCGTTCCCCTGTCCGCGACATGGCCATCGGCGCACGCGTTCGACACGGTTTGAATAAAGCCGTAAGCTAGGCGTCTCTCAAAATAAATACATATAGCGCGGGCCCGCACCCGCGCGAGCGCCCATTCCATGTCGCATTCCGGTCTTACGCGGACGGTCATTGCGCCGCCGTCGCTCTCCAGTCACGCCGCCGATACCGCGCGCCTCGCCGCGCCGCTCGCAATCGCCCAACTTTCGCAGATGGCGATGAGCGTCACCGACACGGTGCTGCTCGGTTCGCTCGGCCCCGATTCGCTCGCCGCGGGCGGGCTCGGTGCGAACTTCTTCTTCGTCATCGTGACCATCCTGCAGGGCGTGCTGTCGTCGGTCAGCGTGAGCGTCGCGCACGCGCGCGGCGCGCAGGCCGAGGACCGCGTGCCGCACATCTACTGGACCGGCTTCGCGCTGTCCGTGCTGCTCGCGATTCCGGCGATCGTCGCGCTGTCGTTGTCCGAATCGATCCTGCTGATGTTCCACGAGCCGCCGCTGCTCGCGCATCACGTCGGCGAATACACGGGCATCCTGCGCTACGCGGCGCTCGGCAGCCTGATCGGCGTCGGGCTGATGCGCGCGTTCCTGCCGGCGATCGGCGCCGCAAAGCGGCTGCTGTGGGTGTCGATCGGCGGCGTCGGCGTCAACGGCGTGCTGAACTACGGGCTGATCCACGGCGCATTCGGGCTGCCGCGCCTCGGTTTTCTCGGCTCGGCGGTCGCGACGACGATCACGATCTGGCTCACCGCGCTCGCGCTGATCTGGCTGCTGCACGGCCGGCAGCGCTTCCGCCATTTCGTGACCGCGTCGCGCCCGAAGCTGCCCGTGATGGGCGAACTGATCGGCATCGGCTGGCCGGTCGCGATCACGTACGGGGTCGAATCGACGCTGTTCCTTGCCACCGGCCTCACGGTCGGCGTGCTGGGCGCGACGTCGCTGGCCGCGCACCAGATCGCGCTGAACGTCGCGTCGGTGTCGTTCATGGTGCCGCTCGCGATCGGCCAGGCCGCCAACGTGCGCGTCGGCTACTGGGTCGGCGCGGGCTCGCCCGTCGCCGCACGGCACGCGGGCTTCGTCGCGCTCGCGCTCGGCGTCGCGTTCATGTCGCTGTCGGGCGTCGTGATGATCGTCGCGCCGCATACGATCGTCGGCCTGTACCTGCACCTCGACGATCCGGCCAACGCCGCCACGGTGTCGCTCGCCGCGTCGCTGCTCGGCATCGCCGCGGTGTTCCAGATCGTCGACGGGATGCAGACCGTCGGGTCGGGCGCGCTGCGCGGCCTGAAGGACACGCGCATCCCGATGCTCGCCGCGACCTTCGGCTACTGGGGCATCGGCTTTCCGACCGGCTACTGGTTCGCGTTCCACGCGGGCATGGGCGCGCGCGGCCTGTGGTGGGGGCTCGCGGCCGGCCTGGCGAGCGTCGCCGCGCTGATGGCCTGGCGCTTTCACCGCAAGACGGCGTCGCTCATTGCGGCGCGCTAGGCGCGACACGACGCGAAATCGCGGCCGGCGCTATGCTTGTCGGTTGAATCCCTCGAGACGCCGCGCGAGCGGCGCGACTGCCTCACGATACGTCTGACGCCGCGCGACGACGCGCGGCCTTTCCCCTTTCCTGGAGGAGTGCATCATGAACGAAGCAGTTCGGATGGAACGCGACACGTTCGGCGAGATCGCCGTGCCGGCCGACCGCCTTTGGGGCGCGCAAACCGAGCGCTCGCTGCAGAATTTCCGGATCTCGACCGAGAAGCAGTCGCCCGAGCTGATCCACGCGCTGGCGATCGTCAAGCGTGCCGCGGCGGCCGTGAACCAGTCGCTCGGCGTGCTCGCCGACGACAAGGCGCGCGCGATCATCGACGCGGCCGACGAGATCATCGCCGGCAAGCATCCGCGCGAATTCCCGCTCGCGGTGTGGCAGACGGGCTCCGGCACGCAGACCAACATGAACCTCAACGAGGTGATCGCGAATCGCGCGAGCGAGCTGATGGGCGGCGAGCGCGGCGAAGCGCGCAAGGTGCATCCGAACGACGACGTGAACCGCGGCCAGTCGTCGAACGACGTGTTCCCGACTGCGATGCACGTCGCGGCCGCCTACGCGATCGTCAACCACCTGCTGCCGGCGTTGCGCACGCTGCGCACGACGCTCGATGCGAAGTCGAAGGCGTTCGCCGACATCGTGAAGATCGGCCGCACGCACCTGCAGGACGCGACGCCGCTCACGCTCGGCCAGGAATTTTCCGGCTATGTCGCGCAGCTCGACCAGGGCATCCGTCACGTCGAATCGGCGCTGCCGCACCTGTACGAGCTCGCGCTCGGCGGTACCGCGGTCGGCACCGGACTGAATGCGCATCCGGAGTTCGCGGTGCGCGTCGCCGACGAAATCGGCCGGCTCGCGAAGCTGCCGTTCGTGACGGCGCCGAGCAAGTTCGAGGTAATGGCGGCCGCCGATGCGCTGGTGTTCGCGCACGGTGCGCTGAAGACGGTCGCGGCCGGCCTGATGAAGATCGCGAACGACGTGCGCTGGCTCGCGAGCGGCCCGCGCTGCGGGCTCGGCGAACTGTCGATTCCGGAGAACGAACCGGGCAGCTCGATCATGCCGGGCAAGGTGAACCCGACGCAGTCGGAGGCCGTGACGATGCTGTGCTGCCAGGTGTTCGGCAATGATGTCGCGGTCAACTTCGGCGGTGCGAGCGGCAATTTCGAGCTGAACGTGTTCCGGCCGATGATCGCGCACAACGTGCTGCAGTCGGTGCGGCTGCTCGCCGACGGCGCGCAGAGCTTCAACGATCACTGCGCGGTGGGCATCGAGCCGAACCGTTCGCGGATCGACCTGCTGCTGAACGAATCGCTGATGCTCGTGACGGCGCTCAATCCGCACATCGGCTACGACAAGTCCGCGCAGATCGCGAAGAAGGCGCACAAGGAAGGCACGACGCTGAAGGCGGCCGCGCTCGCGCTCGGCTACCTGACCGAGGCGGAATTCGATGCGTGGGTGCGCCCCGAACAGATGATCGGGACGCGGTAAAGGCAGGACGGCGGGCGCGGCGCGGCGAGCGAGGCGCCCGTCGCGGTCAGACCGCGCCCTTCGCGACTTCTTCCGGTTTCATCTCGACGATCTTGTCGAGCGCGGCCCGCACGTCGGCCGCATATTTCGCGAGCACCTTCTGCTCGTCGGTCTCGGGTACGAACGGCGGCACCGGCACCGGGTTGCCGTTCTCGTCGACCGCGACGAACACGACGAGGCAATCGGTCGTCTGGCGCAGCACGCCGCCCTTCGGATCGCCGGCGTGCACGGACACATGGATGTGCATGCTGGTGCGGCCTGTCGCCACGACGCGCGCCTTCAGCTCGACCAGGTTGCCGACCAGGATCGGACGCTGGAAACGGATGTTGCCGACGCTGACCGTCACGCAATAGCGGCTCGACCAGACGGCCGCGCACGCATACGCGACCTCGTCGATCCACTTCATCAGCGCGCCGCCATGCACCTTGCCGCCGAAGTTCACGGACGAAGGCTCGGCGAGGAAGCGGAATACGGTTTCGGTGCGGTCGAGGGCGGCCGGCACGGGGGACGGTTGGGGCATCGTTCTGGCTCCAGGCGGCGGGGGCGCTGTAATCGGGCCATTATACGTTGCACTGCGGCAACGCGTCGCGGCAAGCCCCGTGTGGCGCGGCTGTGGCGGCCATGCCCGACACGCGCGCCGATCGGTTCCGGTCAGCGGCGCACCGTGATGCCCTGGTCGATCGTCCCGTACATCTCGATACTGCCGCCCTGTCCGCCGGCGGCGCCCGCGCCGCCCTGCGCACAGGCCGCGCAGACGAGCGCGGCGGCCAACACACAGAAAATCGTCTTCATCATTGCGTCGAGTCACATGCGGCGGCCCGCTGCCGCCGCGTCCGGCCATTCTACGCGCGCGCTGCAACGGGCCGCAGCCGTGCCCGCCGCCGGGACGGCGCCGCTGCATCCGACATTTCATCCGGAAGCGAAACATCGAATGCCCGCACGCACTACACTGCAACTCATCCCGCCTGACGAGAGACGACGATGACCGATCAAGACGACCACCACTTTCCGGGCCTGAGCCGCATCGGCGCGCTGATCGCCGACCCCGGGCGGGCCGCGATGCTATGGGTGCTGATGGACGGCAGCGCGCGACCGGCCGGCGAACTGACGCTGATCGCGGGGCTGTCGCCGTCCGCTGCAAGCGCGCACCTCGCGCGGCTGACCGAAGGCGGCCTGCTCGCGCTCGACGTGCGCGGCCGGCACCGCTACTACCGCATCGCGTCGGCCGACATCGCGGCGTCGCTCGAGGCGCTCGCGAACGTCGCCCGCGCGGCGGCGCCGCACCGCCCGGTTCCGCCGCCGTCGCGCACGGTCCCGGCCGAGCTGCGCTACGCGCGCACCTGCTACGACCACATGGCCGGCGAGCTCGCCGTACGCATCTTCGACGGCCTCACCGCGCGCGGCTGGCTGTACGCGGACGGCAACGCGATCGACACCACCGAGCTCGGCACGCAAGCGCTCGCGCAATGGGGCATCGACGTCGCGCAGCAGCGCACGCGCCGGCGCCGCTTCGCATGTGGCTGCCTCGACTGGAGCGAGCGGCGCTCGCATCTCGGTGGCGCGCTCGGTGCGGCGCTGCTCGAGAGCTTCTGCGAACACGGCTGGATCGAACGTTCCGCACGACCGCGCGTGCTGCGCGTCACAGTGCCCGGCCAGCAGGTTTTCGACGGCTGGCTTACGTCCGCTTGACGCCTGTATTGCGTCTGCACGACAACGACGCGCGATGGACAGGTTTTGTTACATCGCAGGCCATCCGACTTACAAAACATAGGGCATTGAAACAGGCCAAGCAGATATTGTGAATTCATCGGCACGAATCGACGCGCCGCGATAACGACGATGACGCTCACCATGGCCACCCTGTTCACGCTCAAGCGAACCGCCCGCTACACGCTGCTCGCGTTCGCCGCGCTTGCGGCCCTGCCGCCCGCATTCGCGCAATCGGCCGCTGCGCCGCCGTACGCGGCGGCCGCACGGCAACCCGGCGGCGATCCGCCCGGCCGCGTCGCGCGGCTCAACTACCTGTCGGGTGCCGTGACGACCGAACCGGCAGGCACCGACACATGGTCGTACGCGGCCGTGAACCGCCCGCTGACGACCGGCGACCAGCTCTGGAACGATGCCGGCGCCCGCTCGGAACTGCACATCGGGTCGACCGCGGTGCGGCTCGGCGATTCGACGAGCCTGTCGGTACTGAATCTCGACGACACGACGACCCAGCTGAAGGTCGGCCTCGGCACCGTATCGACTCACGTGCGCGATCTGCCGCGCGGCGGATCGTACGAAATCGATACGCCGAACCTCGCGCTCGGCATCACGGGCCCCGGCGACTATCGCGTCGATGTCGCGCCGAACGGTGCGAGCACGACGGTCACGATGCGCAGCGGCAGCGCCACCGTCTATGGCAGCAATGGACAGTACCCGCTGTCGCCCGGGCAGCAGGTCGTGTTCACGGGCACCGACCTGCAGGTCGCGCAGCAATCGGCGGCGCCGGGCCCCGACCCGCTCGACCAGTGGGCCGCCAGCCGCGACGCGGCCGAAGAGCGCTCGGTGTCGGCCCGCTATGTGTCGCGTGACGTACCCGGCTACCAGGATCTCGACGCGAACGGTACGTGGCGCGAAACGCCGAATTACGGCTCGGTCTGGGTACCGAACGACACGCCGGCCGACTGGGCGCCGTATCACGACGGCCACTGGATCTGGCAGGCGCCGTGGGGCTGGACGTGGGTCGATGACGCACCGTGGGGCTTCGCGCCGTATCACTACGGTCGCTGGGCATACGTGGACGACAGCTGGGCATGGGTGCCCGGCCCGATGGTCGTCAGCCAGCCGCCGGTCTATGCGCCGGCGCTCGTCGCGTTCGTGGGCGGCGGCGGCGGCCCGGACTGGAGTGTCGCGCTCACGGTCGGCGGCGTCGCCGCGGCCGGCTGCGCGTGGTTCGCGCTCGGCCCCGGCGAACCGTGGCACCCGGGCTGGGGCGGCTGGAGCCCGCACTACTACGACCGCGTGAACCGCAACGTCGTGGTGAACAACGTCAACGTGAACGTGAACAAGACCGTGAACGTGACGAACATCACCAATATCACCAACATCAACAAGACGTACGTGAACTACCATGCGCCGCACGCGATCACGGCCGTGCCGGCTTCCGCGTTCGTGCACGGCCAGCCGGTCGCGCACTTCTCGCAACACGTCGATCCGCAGCAATGGCGCAATGCGCACGTCACGCCGGGGACACCCGGCATCGCGCCGGTGCGCCAGAGCTTTACCGGCGGGCTGCGCAATGCCAGCTACCGTCCGCCGGCGGCGATCGCGCAGCATCCGTACGTCGCGACGCGCAACCCTGCGGTGCCGGCTGCCTATCGTGACCAGGCCGCCGCGCATCTCGCGCAGCAAGGCGGTCGCGTGCCGGGCGCCGGCGCACCGGTCGTGAAAACGAGCGTGCCGGCCGATTACAGGCCCCGCCCGGTCCGCGTGCCCGGTAACCCGGGCGGTGGCGCGTGGGCAATGCGCAACGTGCAGCTCGTGAATCCGCACGGCCCCGTCGTGCAGCCGTCGCACGCGCCGCGCGAAGGCCAGCCGCCGGCCGTGCAGGCCGGACGGCCGGGGGCACCGGGCGTACCGGCACCGAGCGTACCGGTGCCGGGCGTGCCGAATCCCGGACGGCCGGCGAACGGCGAAAACCCCGGCGCTTCGCACTTCGCCAACGGCGGCGTGCCTCAGGCGCCCGGCAACGCGACGCCGCATCAGGCTTTCGGGGCCGGCAACGGCGTCCCGCATCCGCCGGTCGCGAGCAACCCGCCGCCGGGACTCGGCAACGCGCACGCCGCCGAGACGCCGTCGCCCGCATGGATGCAGCCGCACACGCCGATGGAACGTCAGCGCCAAGCACCGCCGAGCGCCCTTCACGCGGCAGGACAGAATGCGCTGCCGCCCGTACGCAGCGCAGCGGTGCCGCATCCGGAGGGCGTGCCGACGCCGCAGGGCATGCCGCCCGGCAACCGGAACGAAGCGCCGCGCGCGCTGCCGCAACCGAGGATCGACAACACGGCACAGATTTCGCAGCCGCGTCCGCACCCCGATTTCCAGACACCGGCCCAGCACGCGCAGCCGCAACCGGAACGGGCCGCGCCGGCGCCGCACCCGCGCCCCGAATTCGCGCAACCGGCGCCGCACCGCGAAGTCGCACCGCCGCGCGTGAACGAGTACCGTCCGCCGGCGCCTGCCGTGCACGACATGCCGCGACCGCAGCCGCAAGCGCCGCGCATGGAGCCGCGCCCCCAACCCGCGCCTCGCATGGAACCGCGGCCGCAGCCGGCGCCCCGTATGGAACCGCGCCCGCCGATGCCCGCTCCGCGCATGGAACCGCGGCCGCAACCGGCACCGCACGTCGAGGCGCCGCACCAGAGCAACCCGCCGCCGCAAGGCGGTCACGAAGAACGGCATCGCCAGTAAGTGCCGCAAACGTGAAACAAAAAAGCCCGACCGGTTTCAGCCGGTCGGGCTTTTTCCTGCGGGGTGCGGCTCGACGAAACCGCGCGCTCAGACCGCCATCGGCGCGGTCAGCGGCTCATGGTGGCGATAACCGACCAGCGAGAAATCGGACGGTTCGATCAGCTCGAGCCACTCCGGCGCATAAACGCCCGTCTTCGCATACTCGGGCACGCGCTCGGCAATCTCGAGCCGCGGGCTTTCGTACGGCTCGCGCGTGAGCTGCCGCTGCAGCATGTCGAGCTGGTTCTCGTAGATGTGCGCGTCGCCGATGAAATACGTGAACCAGCGCGGCGTGTAGCCCGTCAGCCGGCCGACGAGCGACAGCAGCGCGGCCCCTTCCGTCAGGTTGAACGGCGTGCCGAGGCCGACGTCGTTGCTGCGGATGTACAGGCACAGCGAGATCTCGCGCTTCGTCGCGTTCGGCAGGAACTGGTACAGCAGGTGGCACGCGGGCAGCGCGATCTGGTCGAGCACGGCCGGATTCCATGCGTGAAACAGGATGCGGCGGTCGGCCGGGTTCTCCATGATCGTGTCCAGGCACTGGCGCAACTGGTCGATCGCCTTGTACAGCAGCACCTTCGGCGCACCGTCTTCGTCGAACCGCGTGACGATCCGGAAGCCGCGGCGCGTCGCATCGGCGATCTGCGCGTCGGCGCCCGCGTCGAGCACCTTGTAGCCCGGCCACTGGCGCCATTGCACGCCGTACACGTCGCCGAGATCGTCGACGCCCTGGCGATACGGGTTCGCGAGCCACTGCGCGTTCTCGTTCGCATTCGCATCCCACACCTTGCAGCCGAGCGCGCGGAAATCGGCCGCGCTGCGCGACGCGCGCAGGAAGCCGACCAGTTCGCCGATCGCCGACTTGAACGCGAGCTTCTTGGTCGTCACGGCCGGAAAGCCTTGCTGCAGGTCGAAGCGGAGCATCGCGCCCGGCATGCTGATGGTTCGGACCCCCGTGCGGTTTTCCTGCCAGGTGCCGGTATCGAGAATGGTACGAACGAGATCGAGATACTGTTTCATGCGGGTTCCTTCGGCCGCGAGGGCGGCCGTACCCGCCGATTTTAGCAAGCGTGGCGAGGAAGCTCCGCCAACGGCGGCGAAAACCCTGCCAGCGTGTCGCCGCGATCGCGCATCCCGTGCGCGCACATCAGCCGGTAGAGCGTCACGCGCGACACGCCGAGCTCGCGCGCGGCATCCGCGAAACGGCCGCGGTGGCGCAGCAGCGCCTGCTCGATCGCCTGCCGCTCGGCCGCCTCCCGCGCCTCCAGCAGCGACACGGGCGCGAGCGTCGCGAAGTCGTTCAGCTCGAGATCGGCCGCGGTGATCATCCGGCCCTCCGACATCACGATCGCACGGCGCACGCGATTGATCAGCTCGCGCACGTTGCCCGGCCACGAATAGCCGTACAGCGACGCGACCGCGTCGAGCGAGAAGCCGCGCAGGCGGCGATGCGCGTCGCCCTTGAAACGCTCGAGCATGTGGCGCGCGAGCACCTCGATGTCCTTGCCGCGCGCGCGCAACGGCGGCTCCTCGATCTTCAGCACGCACAGGCGATGGAACAGGTCCTCGCGGAACCGCCCTTCCCGCAACGCGGCTTCCATGTCCACGTGCGTCGCGCAGATCACGCGCACGTCGACGGGTACCGACACGTGCGCGCCGAGCCGCTCGATCTTGCCTTCCTGCAGGAAACGCAGCAGGCTTGCCTGGCTTTCGAGCGGCAGATCGCCGATTTCGTCGAGAAACAACGTGCCGCCGTTGGCGGCCTCGACGCGGCCGATCTTGCGCTGGTTCGCGCCGGTGAACGCGCCGCGCTCATAGCCGAACAGTTCGGCCTGCAACAGCGTCGACGGAATCGCGCCGCAATTGATCGCGATGAACGGCGCCTGCGCGCGCGACGAACGCTCGTGGATCGCGACGGCCGTCAGTTCCTTGCCGGTGCCCGACTCGCCGGAGATGAACACCGGCGCATCGGTCGCCGCGACGCGGCGGATCGTCCTGAAGAGCCCGAGCATCGCATCGCAGGTGCCGACCATCTCGCCTTCGCTGCGCCCGGCGCCGACGGGCGGCACAACGGGATCGGTCAGCGCGACCATGCCGTGCGCATGGCCGACGGTCTCGACGATTCGCGACGTTTCGTACGGCATCGTCACGTAGTCGAAGCAATAGTCGCGAATGAGATGGCGCAGCGTGGCATCCTGCAACTGGCCGCGACGCGTCGCGGCGATCCAGCCGATGTGCTGGATGCTCAGGCAGGATTCGAGTTCGCGCAGGTCCGAGGGCTTGAAGCCCGGCGAGAAGTCGAGCAGGCCGGCGCTCGCCACACCGTGCTGCACGACACGCCGTACGTCACGTACGGTCTCCGCGAGATCGACGCGCCAGCCGCATTCGTCGAAATGGCCGCGCAACGCGTCGTTCGGTTCGCGCGAATAGTAGATCACGTGCCGCTGATCGGCTCCCATATCCTCACCCCGTTCATCAACCGTCTAACGATTGCCGTGCACGTCAGGTCTCGTGCGAAAAGGATCGAATCGGGTCAGCCAGAGGTGGCTCGATTCGCCATGCCGATGCGCGGCGACGACAAAGCCTCGCATGATGGCGCTTATCTCGCGTCCAGTTATGTTTTGGTCAAGACAGCTTGGTTATAGGCACCGAATACGACAAACCCGTTTCAGCGCCGATGCGATCCGGCCGAATCGCTCAGGAGGTCGATGCAAGTCAATCATCTGCACATAGCGCAGCGAAGCGTTCGTTCATCAACACACGACCCGATTTTCATCCTTGAAGCGTGTCGATTGAATCCGCAGTATTCCCGAGCCCCCTCGTTTCAGGCCTGAAACATTTTCAGGCTGTTTCGGCCACAATTCGCAACGCCTGAGCGCGAATCGCAGCGGCGACAACGGTCACGACACGATGGCATGTATTTCGCTGAATACGCAGACGATCGGAGACAGCCATCATGCACAACCGCCTTTCACTTTCTGTCGTGCCGATGGCGCTTGCGCTCTCGGCCGCCGGCCCGCCTGCGCCGGCCCGCGCGGATGAAATCGCGATACCGGATCGCGCCACACTGCTGGCCGAAAATGCGCCGGGCCTGCAGCACGGCAACGGCTTCGGCATCGTGACCGTGTCGGCACCGCAACCGCTGCCGACCGGCAAGGCGACCGTCACGCTGTGGGACGAGATCCCGCCATCGCCCCAATTGCCGATGCCGCTTCCGGTACCGCAACCCGGCGACGCGCAGCACGCGATGCAAGGCAGCGCGCCGGGCAATACGCGTCAGTGAGCGCGCATCGGCCCATTCAATAAGGATTCCACATTGGTTCGGTGATTCGAGCAGGCCGGCCGGCGCAGATCCGCGCCGGCATCGCCGCTCCCGCGACACGAACAGGTTTATTCGGTCCGTCGCCGCGACGCAATACGTCAGGCGTCGCGGCACGCAGCAGCGTGAAAGCCGATGCGCGCCGCCGTTCCGGTAGAATCGGTGCCATTCCGGCTTTCCTCTTTCCCGACCTTCATGACGACGTTGACCCTGATCGTCGCGCGTGCCCGCAACGGCATCATCGGCCGCGACAACCAGTTGCCCTGGAAACTTCCCGAGGATCTCGCGTTCTTCAAGCGCACGACGATGGGTGCGCCGATCGTGATGGGCCGCAAGACCCACGAATCGATCGGCCGGCCGCTGCCGGGCCGCCGCAACATCGTCGTCACGCGCGACGCAACGCGCCGCTTCGACGGCTGCGACACGGTCACGTCGCTCGCCGATGCGCTGGCGCTCGCCGCGCACGACGGCGTGCCCGAGGCATTCCTGATCGGCGGCGCGCAACTCTATGCGGAAGGGCTCACGCTCGCCGACAAGCTGGTCGTCACCGAGATCGATGCCGACTTCGACGGCGATGCGTCGTTCCCCGCACCCGACGCCGCACACTGGCAGGAAGTATCGCGTGAAGCGCACCAGGCTGCCGCGCCGAACACGTTCGGCTATGCATTCGTCGTCTACGAACGCAAGCGCGGCTGACGCGTTTCGCCGTCACGCACGATGAAAAAAGCCCGACCGGCTCGCGCCGATCGGGCTTTTTTGCTGGGCGGCGGCCCACGCCGCGCGTCGCTTACTGGCCTGCGATCGTCATCTGCTCGATCAGCACCGAGCCCGTTTCCTTCGTGCCGCGCACGATCGAATCGGCACCGATCGCGACGATGTGCCGGAACATTTCCTGCAGCGTGCTCGCGACCGTGATTTCCTCGACCGGATACAGGATCACGCCGTTCTCCACCCAGAAACCCGCCGCACCGCGCGAATAATCTCCCGTCACGTAGTTCACGCCCTGCCCCATCAGCTCGGTCAGCAGCAGGCCCGTGTCGAGCTTCTTCAGCATGGCTTCGAAGTCGTCGCCCGCCTGCGTGTTCGAGCTGCGCAGCGCGAGGTTGTGCGAACCGCCCGCGTTACCGGTGGTCTGCGTGCCGAGCTTGCGTGCCGAATAGGTCGACAGGAAGTAGCCTTCGACGACACCGTCCTTCACGACGCTGCGTGCGCGCGTGCGCACGCCTTCTTCGTCGAACGGCGCGCTGCCCATCGCGCGCGGCACGTGCGGATCCTCGACGACCTGGATGTGCGGGGCGAACACCGGCTTGCCGAGGCTGTCGACGAGGAACGACGTCTTGCGGTACAGCGCGCCGCCGCTCACGGCCTGCACGAATGCGCCGAGCAGGCCGGCCGCGAGCGGCGCCTCGAACAGCACGGGCACCTTGCGGGTGTCGAGACGGCGTGCGCCCATCCGCGCGAGTGCGCGCTCGGCCGCGTAGCGGCCGACCGCTTCGGGCGCCGCGAGATCGATCGCGCTGCGCTTCGACGAATACCAGTCGTCGCGCTGCATGTGACGGCCGCTGCCCGCGATCGGCGCGCAGGCAATGTAGTGGCGCGAGTACGGGTAGCCGGACAGGAAGCCGCGCGACGTCGCGAGCACGAACTGCGAATGCTGCGCCGACACGCTCGCGCCTTCCGAATTGCGGATCTGCGGGCTGACCGCAAAGGCGGCGTCTTCCGCGCGGCGGGCCAGCTCGACGGCCTCGTCGGCCGTCAGCGCCCACGGGTGGTACAGATCGAGGTCGCGCGGGTCGGTTTCGAGCAGTTCGGCCTCGGCGAGGCCGGCTGCTTCATCCTCGGCCGTGAAGCGCGCGATGTTGTACGCGGCGGCGACGGTGTCCTTGATCGCGGCCGGCGAGAAATCGGACGTGCTCGCGTTGCCGCGCTTCTTGCCGATGAACACGGTCACGCCGACCATCTTGTCGCGGTTGTGCTCGATCGTTTCGACTTCGCCGCGGCGCACCGACACCGACAGGCCGTCGCCTTCGGAGATTTCGGTCGCGGCGTCCGACGCGCCGAGTGCCTTCGCATGGCGAAGGATGTCCGACGCGATTTCTTTGAGCTGGTCCTGCGTGTGCGGGAAATAGCGCGCTTGTACGTCGAGATTGGCTGCCATCGTCTTGGTATCCGGTGGCGGGCGGGCGCCCGCATGGTCAAAATGTTGCGTATCCCGCGATCATAGCAAGGTCCGGGGCCGGACACAGACAAGCTTGGGGTGTCCGCGCCGCGATACAATGCCGCCCATGACACGCAAAACCCGAATCCAGCCGATCGAGCATGCCGTCGAAGACGACGACAATGGCTACGATCGTCCCAGCAAATCCCAGTTGAAGCGCGAGATGCACGAGTTGCAGGTGCTCGGCCAGGCGCTCGTCGATCTGCCGAAAGACGCCCTCAAGCGCATGCCGATGCCCGAAAGCCTGGCGGACGCCGTCCGTGAGGCACGCCGGATCACCGATCACGAAGGCAAGCGCCGCCAGCTCCAGTACGTCGGCCGCGTCATGCGCTCGCTGACCGACGACGAAACGGCCGCGCTGCGCTCCGCCCTCGACGCACAACGCGGCGTGAACAAGGCCGCGACGGCCCGCCTGCACTGGATCGAGCGTACGCGCGACCAGCTGCTCGCCAGCGACGACGCGCTGACCGAATTCCTGCGCCAGCACCCGGACGCCGACATCCAGGAAGGCCGCACGCTGATCCGCAACGCACGCAAGGAAGCGCAGCAAGGCAAGCCGCCGCGTTATTTCCGCGAGCTGTTCCAGTGGATCAAGACCGCGAGCGGCACGCCCGATGCGGGTGAAGACGCGCCGGACGACACCGAAAACGACCATGACGACGAAGCGTAACCACCCGGACGAACTGGTCGTCGGCCTCGTGTCGATCAGCGACCGCGCGAGCACGGGCGTCTACGAAGACAAGGGCATTCCGGCGCTGCAGGAATGGCTTGGCGGCGCGCTGGTTTCGCCGTGGCGCGCCGAAACGCGCCTGATCCAGGACGATGCGCCGACGATTTCCGCCACGCTCACCGAGCTCGTCGACGTCGCGGGGTGCGATCTCGTGCTGACGACCGGCGGCACGGGCCCCGCGCGTCGCGACGTGACGCCCGAGGCCACGCTGGCCGTGGCGACGAAGGAAATGCCGGGATTCGGTGAACAGATGCGGCAGATCAGCCTGAATTTCGTGCCGACCGCGATCCTGTCGCGGCAGGTCGCGGTGATCCGCGAGACGGCCGACCACGCGGCGCTGATCATCAACCTGCCCGGCCAGCCGAAGTCGATCCGGGAAACCCTCGAAGGGCTGCGCGATGCCGACGGCAAGTCGACCGTGCCCGGCATCTTCGCCGCGGTGCCCTACTGCATCGACCTGATCGGCGGCCCGTACATCGAGACCGACGCCGCGGTGGTCGCTGCGTTCCGGCCGAAAAGCGCGCGGCGCTGAGCGTTTGCCGTGCGCCGAACGCGTGCCGGCCCGCTCAGGCGGCCGGCGCGGACTCGCCCGCCGGCGCAGACGCGGCCGGAATCAGGAAATGCTCGCGGTAATACTTCAGCTCGTCGATCGACTCGTGGATGTCCGCGAGCGCCGTGTGCATCGCGCGCTTCTGGAAACCCTTGTAGATCGCGGGCTGCCAGCGGCGGCACAGCTCCTTGAGCGTGCTGACGTCGAGATTGCGGTAATGGAAGAACCGCTCGAATTCCGGCATCCAGCGCGCCATGAAGCGGCGGTCCTGGCAGATCGAGTTGCCGCACATCGGCGACTTGCCGGGCGACACGTACTGCGCGAGAAACGCCTGCAGCTGCGCGGCGGCTTCCGCCTCGGTCACGGTCGACGCACGCACGCGGTCGATCAGGCCGGAGCGGCCGTGGGTCGACTTGTTCCAGTCGTCCATCTTCGCGAGCGTTTCGTCGCTCTGGTGGATCGCGAACACGGGGCCTTCGACCGCGATGTCGAGCGTGGAATTGGTCACGACGACCGCGATCTCGATGATGCGGTCGTTATCCGGGTCGAGGCCCGTCATCTCCATGTCGAGCCAGACGAGGTTCAACTCGTTGCGCACGAGCGCGGGCTGGCTGGCGGAAGCGGCGGTATCGGTCATGAGTCATCCTGGAAAATGGCGGGCGGCGCGCGATGCCGCCCGGACGGCCGGCATCGCATCAGCGGGGCCGGTCCGCAAGAACATATAATTCTCGCATAGAACCCTTTGGCGCCTTCGATGTCACCCTTTTCGTTCACCCTGCTGTTCGCGATCGCCGTACTCGCGATGGTCGTCACCAAGCTGTGGCTCGCGTCGCGGCAGATCCGCTTCGTCGCGGCGCACCGCAACGGCGTGCCCGCGCAGTTCAGCGCGACCATTCCGCTGACCGCCCACCAGCGCGCGGCCGACTATACGGTCGAGCGCACCCGGCTGACGATGCTCGAAATCGTCGTCAGCGCGGCCGTGCTGGTCGGCCTGACGCTGCTCGGCGGCGTCGGCGCGCTCGACACGCTGCTGACCGGCTGGCTCGGCCGCGGCTACGGGCAACAGGTCGCGCTCGTCGCCTCGGTGCTCGTGATCACCGGCGTGATCGACGTCCCGTTCGAGTATTACCGCCAGTTCGGGATTGAGCAGCGCTTCGGCTTCAACCGGATGACGAAGCGGCTGTTCTTCACCGACATGCTGAAAAACACGTTGCTCGGCGCCGCGCTCGGCCTGCCGCTGCTGTTCGTCGTGCTGTGGCTGATGAACCAGGCCGGCAGCCTGTGGTGGCTGTGGACCTGGATCGTCTGGGTCGCATTCCAGATGCTCGTGCTGCTGATCTACCCGACCTTCATCGCACCGATCTTCAACAAGTTCGAGCCGCTGAAGGACGATGCGCTGCGCTCGCGCATCGAGTCGCTGATGAAGCGCTGCGGCTTCGCGGCAAAGGGGCTGTTCGTGATGGACGGCAGCCGCCGCTCCGCGCACGGCAACGCGTACTTCACGGGCTTCGGCGCGTCGAAGCGGATCGTGTTCTTCGACACGCTGCTCGCGCGCCTGTCCGGCCAGGAAATCGAGGCCGTGCTCGCGCACGAGCTCGGCCATTTCAAGCGCCGCCACGTGATGAAGCGGATGCTCGTGTCGTTCGTGCTGAGCCTCGTGCTGCTCGCGCTGCTCGGCTGGCTCGCGCAACGCACGTGGTTCTACACCGGGCTCGGCGTCATACCGTCGCTCGACACCAGCAACGCGGGCGCCGCGCTCGTGCTGTTCTTCCTCGCGATTCCGGTGTTCCTGTTCTTCGCGACGCCGTTCAGCAGCCTCACGTCGCGCAAGCACGAATTCGAGGCCGACGCGTTCGCGGCCAGCCAGACCGACGCGCAGGATCTCGTCAGCGCGCTCGTGAAGCTCTACGAGGACAACGCGTCGACGCTGACGCCCGACCCTGTCTACACGGCCTTCTACTACTCGCATCCGCCTGCGTCGCAGCGGATCGACCGCCTGCTGCAACACGCATGAGCCGCCCGACTTCCCGCAAGCCGGCCCCGCGCGCGTCGAACGCGCAACGGGTCGAAGGCCGCGTGATCGCGGCGCACGGGCGCCACTACATCGTCGCGCCCGACGACGGCGGCCCGATGCTGCAGTGCTTCCCGCGCGGCAAGAAGAGCGACATCGCGGTCGGCGACCGCGTCGTGTACGAACTCGCGTCGGCCGACCAGGGCGTGATCGTCGAGATCGGCGAACGGCGCAACCTGCTGTACCGCTCCGACCAGTTCAAGTCGAAGCTGTTCGCGGCCAATCTCGACCAGTTGCTGATCGTGCTCGCGACCGAGCCCTATTTCAGCGAGGACCTGCTCGGCCGCGCGTTGATCGCCGCCGAGGCGAACGAGCTGAAGCCGCTGGTCGTGCTGAACAAGATCGACGTCGAGGCCGCGCTGCCGGTCGCGCGCGAAAGGCTCGCGCCGTACCGCGCGCTCGGCTACGACGTGCTCGAGCTGTCGGTGAAGGGTTCGCCCGACGACGCGCGCGCGCAGCTGATGCCGCATCTCGCCGGGCACTCGACGATCCTGCTCGGCCAGTCCGGGATGGGCAAGTCGACGCTCGTGAACCTGCTCGTGCCCGACGCCGAAGCCGCCACGCGCGAGATTTCGGCCGCACTCAACAGCGGCCGCCACACGACGACGTTCACGCGCCTCTACCCGCTGGAAGGCGGCGGCGCGCTGATCGATTCGCCGGGCTTCCAGGAATTCGGCCTCTACCACCTGACCGAAGGCCGCCTCGAGCGCGCATTTCCGGAGTTCCGGCCGCTGCTCGCGGACTGCCGTTTCTATAATTGTCATCATCTGCACGAGCCTGGCTGCGCGATTCTCGAGGCTGTCGCCGACGGCCGCATCGCGCCGACGCGGCATGCGCTGTACGCGCAGCTCGTGCACGAGGCGAGCCAGATCGTTCGCTGAGCGCGCGACACGCGCGCGGCGCCGGCCGGCATGCTGCGGGCCGGCCTTCACCGACAGGAGCCGCAATGCGCTTCAAGGCACCCGATCTCGCGACCGCGCAGCATTGGGCCAACGTGCTTCAGGTGGCCGGCGTCGGTTGCGAGCTGCACAACTGCTATGCGACGGGCGCGCTCGGCGGCCTGCCGGCCGATGCGTGCACGCCCGAGCTGTGGCTCGACGACGAACGCGACGATGCACTCGCCCGCAAGCTCCTCGACGCCGCATCGCACGGCCCGTCGGCCGGCGCCGCGCCGTGGCGCTGCCGGCAGTGCGGCGAAGCGCTCGAAGCGCAGTTCACCGCGTGCTGGCAGTGCGGCGCCGTCCGGGACCCGCGCGACGACTGACCACACAGCAAACAGGCCGGCATCGAGCCGGCCTGTTCTTTCATCGAATCCTGCACTGCGTCGTTACGACACCCAGACGGCGAGTGTCAGCATCAACAGCAGGATCATCCACAGGATCACCGCGCGCCAGACGAGGCCGACCGCCGATTGCAGCGTACGCGGCGTGCAATCATCACCGACCGTCAACGGACCGCTGTCGCCGACCGCCAGCGCATCGAGGCTCGACGGCTCCGCGAGCGGCCCCGCGAGACGTGCACCGAGCGCCCCGCTGCCGGCTGCGAGCAGCACGCCGTCGTTCGGGTCGGGCCACTGGCGCGTGTGATTGCGCCACGCGTAGATCGCATCCTCGAAATTGCCGACGATCGCGAAACCGAGCGCGGTCAGTCGCGCGGGAATCCAGTCGATCACGAAGAACGCGCGCTGCGCGAACGTCGAGAACGCGGCCGTGCGGTCGTCGCCCGGCGTCGACCAGCTGCGCGCGAGGTATTCGGAAATCCGGTACAGCACGGCGCCGGCCGGACCGATCGGCAGCACATACCAGAAGAACACGCCGAACACGTGGCGATGCGATGCGACAACCGCGTGAATCAACGTATGGCGGACGATTTCGCCGACCGGCATGTCGACCGTGTCGATGCCCGTCCACTCGTGGAGGATTTCGCGCGCACGCGGCACGTCGTCGTTGTTGAGCGCGAGGTGGATGTCGGTGAAGTAATGGCTGAACTGGCGGAAGCCGAGCGTGAAATACACGACGGCGACGTTCCACAGGAACGCGAGCACGAAGCTCACCTTGTACAGCAGGAAATAGATCAGCGCGACGATCAGCACCCACGGCAGCACGACCGCGAGCCATGCGAGGATGCCGTGCTTCTGCTTGCCGGCGTCGAGCCCATGCGCAACGGTTTCCGCATGAAACTGGAACAGCGCAAACACCGGATTGCTCGGTGATAACGCGCGGACCTGCTCGATGATGAGGGCGAGGAGAACCGAAAAGAAAGTCATGCGTGGCGCCGTCTTCGGAGTTATGTCATTTTTTGCATAACGATAGCACAGCGTAAGCCCCGCATGGCTGCCGGCGCAGTCGCCCGGCGGCCGGCCGCGCGCGCCGGCCGGTGCGTGCGCCTAGCCGGCGGCCAAGAAGCGGTAGAGATTGCGAAACATGGCGGCAGTTGCGCCCCAGATGAAGTAATGCCCGCCCGGTTCGCCATTCGGATAAGGCATCGCAAAAAAACGACGCTCGCCGCCCTCCCAGCGGAACACACGGACCTGATGGTTCGCGGGATTCATCAGAAACGCGAGCGGCACTTCGAAAATCTCGGCGACTTCGAACGTATCGGCCTGCACGGTGAACGGCGGATGCACGAGGCCGACCACCGGCGTCACGCAGAAGCCCGTGCCGGTCAGGTAGTCGGGCAGTGCACCGAGGATCTCGACGCGTTCGTCGGCCAGCCCGATCTCTTCCTTCGCCTCGCGCAACGCAGTGGCCGTTGCATCGCGATCGAACGCCTCGCGACGGCCGCCGGGAAAGCTGATCTGCCCGGCGTGGTCGTTCAGGTGATCGGCGCGCAGGGTCAGCAGGACAGTCAGGCCCGCCTCGCGGACGACGAGCGGCATGAGGACGGCCGCACTACGCGGATCGACGCCTTCCTGCAGCCTCGCCTCGCCGGGCTCGACGCTCCATTCGAGCGTGCGCGCGAAACGTTCGCGCAAGCCGGACGGCGTCATCAGCCGGGGATCGATGACAGGCAGGCCGGCACCGGTGCCTTCGACCGGCAGGACTTCGGGATCGATGATGGGGCGGCGATTCAATGGGGCTCTCGAGTTCGTGTCGTATCGAGCATATTGTCGCGCCAGAATGAAAAAAGCACCCGGGTGGGTGCTTTTTCCTTACAGCTCTTACTCTTGGGAAGCTGCTGCGGCGCGATCCTTCGACACCAGCTTTTCCTTGATACGAGCCGACTTGCCCGAACGCTCGCGCAGGTAGTACAGCTTCGCACGACGCACATCGCCGCGACGCTTCACGACGATGCTTGCCAGCAGCGGCGAGTACGTCTGGAACGTACGCTCGACGCCTTCGCCCGACGAGATCTTGCGAACGATGAAGTTCGAGTTCAGACCACGGCTGCGAATCGCGATCACGACGCCTTCGTAAGCCTGAACGCGCTTGCGGTTACCTTCAACCACGTTCACGTTCACGATCACCGTGTCGCCCGGGGCGAAATCGGGGATCGTCTTGCCGGCGAGCGCGCGCTCGATCTCTTCCTGCTCAAGTTTTGCGATCAGATTCATTACTGACTCCTTATGCCATCGTGTCGGCGTTGGTACCCGCCTGCTTCCAGGCCTGGCCCCGATAGAGGATGGATTCACATCAGGCGCCGCACACGCATGCACGGCACCGCCAATTCCCGCCCGCGCAGCCGCCTCAGGAGGCGTCCTTCGCTTCGCGTGCGAGGTTCGCAAGCCACGCCTCGTCGGCCCGGCTCAACAACTTCTCGCGGCGCGCCCGGACGATCAGGTCCGGCCGCTTCCGCAACGTATTCCTCAATGCTTCCTGGCGCCGCCACCGCTCGATCTCGGCATGATGCCCGCCGAGCAGCACGTCCGGCACGCGCATGCCGTCGTATTCCTCGGGACGCGTGTAGTGCGGACAATCGAGCAGCCCGTCGGCGAAACTGTCCTGCACGGCCGACAGCGAATCGTTCAGCACGCCGGGCAGCAACCGCACGACCGCATCCATCATCGCCATCGCCGGCAGTTCGCCACCCGACAGGACGAAATCGCCGAGGCTGATTTCCTCGTCGACGCACCGGTCGAGCAGACGCTGGTCGATCGCTTCGTAGCGGCCGCACAGCACGACCACGCCCGGCTCCTGCGCCATCCGCACCGCACGATCGTGCGTGAGCGGCGCGCCCTGCGGCGACATCATCACGACACGCGTGCTCGCGATGCCCTGCTCCGCCTGCGCCGCTTTCGCGGCGTCAATGGCGGCTTCGAGCGGCTTCGCCAGCATCACCATGCCCGGACCGCCGCCGTACGGACGATCATCGACCGTGCGGTAGTTGTCCGTCGTGAAATCACGCGGGTTCCAGGTGCGCAGCCCGAAGCGCCCCTGCTTGACGGCCCGGCTGGTGATTCCCCAGTCGGTCAGTGCACGGAACATCTCGGGAAAGAGCGTGACGACGTCGAACTGCACCGCGCTCTCGGTAACCTGGTTCATTTCAGTAATCGGCTTCCCAGTCGACGACGATACGACGCGCCGCCTGATCCACCGTTTTGACGTATACGCCGACAAACGGGATCAACCGCTCGTCGGTGGTCGGCTGACCGTCTTTGCCGGTCGCCGGATACTCGACACGCATGATCGAATGCACGCCGTTGTCGATCATCCCGCTCACCTTCCCGAGCGCCACCGATTGCTCGTTGACGACCTCGAGACCGATCAGGTCGACCCAATAGAATTCGTCCGCGGCCAATGCCGGGAAATCTTCCCGGCGCACGAACACGCGAAAGCCGCGCATCGCGAGCGCGGCATCGCGGTCGCTGACGCCCGCGGGTTGCGCAACGACGGTGTCGCTGTGCGTCTTCGACTGCATGATGCGGACGGAAAGCCGCTCCGCACCGCGTTCCAGCCACCAGCGACGCGCGTTGAGCAACGCGTCGCCGCCGCGACCGGCGTCGGCATGCGTCGCCACCTTGACCCAGCCCTTCAGGCCGTAGGCGTCGACTACCGCCCCGACCTCGACGGCATCGTCGGGCCAGGCTTGCGTCGCTTCGAGACCACCTTGCTCGGCAGCCTCACCGGCGCCCGCGACAGCGTCGCGCTCGACCGGCTTGCGGACGAATGCGCCGAATGACGCACGCCCGCGCCTTGCATTACCGGAATCGTGACCCGCCATCAATGCACCTCACAGCCGGCACGACCGGCACACCGTGCCATGTTAGGCAGCCGGTTGCGCCTTTTGCGCTTCCTTCACGAGACGCTGGACGGTCGGCGACAGTTGCGCGCCAACGCCTTGCCAGTACGTCAGGCGATCCTGAGCGATACGCAGCGATTCGCCCTTCGTGGCGACCGGGTTGTAGAAGCCGACGCGCTCGATGAAGCGGCCGTCACGACGGTTGCGCGAATCGGTAGCGACGATGTTGTAGAACGGGCGCTTCTTCGAGCCGCCACGAGCCAGACGGATGATAACCATATGATGTCCTTCGGAAAACCGGGTTCGAAACTACTGAAACACGCGATTATAGCCGGAAACCAGAGGTACAACAAACACTTACGCGCAAATAATCCGCGGACGGCCTGGCGGGCGGGCATACAATCGTCGTGTCCAGGACGTTTCCCACCGTCATGCCGCCCTTTCGCGCCGCCTCGACGCGCCGCGCGCAGCGCCGTTTCACGGCGCTGCTTGCCGGCCTTGCCTGCCTCGCGTCCGCACCGGTGTTTGCCGCATCGTTGCCGGTGAGCGAACTCGTCGTTCCGCCCGGCTTCCACGTGGAAGTCCTGACCGACGCGGTACCGACCGCGCGCGAAATGGCCTGGTCGCCGCGCGGCATCCTGTATGTCGGTACGCGGGAAGGCCGCGTGCATGCGTTCGTGATGCACGAGGGCCGGATCAGCGCACGCCATGTGATTGCATCCGGGCTCGACATGCCCGTCGGCGTCGCCTACCGCGATGGCGCCCTCTATATATCCGCCGTCTCGCGCATCTTGCGCGTCGATCATGTCGACGACCGGCTCGCCAAGCCACCGGCCCCCGTCGTCGTGACCGACGCGCTGCCGACCGAACACCATCACGGCTGGAAATTCATCGCGTTCGGCCCGGACGGCAAGCTGTACGTGCCGACCGGCGCACCGTGCAACGTCTGCCTCGCCGATCGCAACCGCTACGCGATCATCGCACGCATGAAGACGGACGGCAGCGGAAGCGAGGTGGTGGCGCGCGGCGTGCGCAATACGGTCGGCTTCGCATGGCATCCCGATTCGGGAGAGCTGTGGTTTACCGACAACGGGCGCGACATGATGGGCGACGACGTTCCCGACGACAAGCTGAATCGCGCGCCGCGCGCCGGGCTCGACTTCGGCTTTCCTTATTGTCATGGGGGCGATACGCCCGACCCTGAATTCGGCAGCGCCGACGCGTGCCGCCGCTACGTACCGCCCGTCCTGAAACTCGGCGCGCACGTTGCCGCGCTCGGCATGCGCTTCTATACCGGACCGATGTTTCCGGCGTCGTATCGCAATAACGTGTTCATTGCCGAACACGGTTCGTGGAACCGCAGCACGAAGGTCGGCTACCGCGTCGTGCGCGTGGTCGTGTCGGCGGACGGCAGCCAGGCGCGCCAGACGCCGTTCGTCACGGGCTGGCTGCGGCCCGACGGCACGGTATGGGGACGCCCGGCCGACGTGCTGCCGCTGCCGGACGGTTCGCTGCTCGTCAGCGACGATTACGCCGGCGCCATCTACCGCGTGACCTATGCGGCACCTTGACGCATGCAAGGGGTGACCGGCCCCGACCGGGCATCGTAGAATGCGTGCCGGGCCGCGCGCCCGCGCCGGCCCGCCGGCCGCCCACGCCAACGACAACACGCCGCCATCCATGTCCAGCAGCACCGCACCGTCCCGCCGCTTCCGCTCCAAGACGCTCACCGCCGCCCTCGCGTTCCTGTTCGGATCGCTCGGTGCGCACCGCTTCTATCTGTACGGCTTTCGCGACGTGTACGGCTGGGCACACCTGCTCGCGACGATCGTCGGCATCCCGGGCTTCCTCCTGCTCGCGGCGACCCAGCGCACGGCCGGCCTCGGATGGTGGCTCGCGGTACCCGGCGCGATCTCGTTGCTGGCGGCGTTCCTCGCCGCACTCGTCTATGGGTTGCGCCCCGACGAGAAATGGGATGCGCAATTCAACGCGGACACCGGCAAGCACAGCCGGTCGGGCTGGACCGTGATCTTCGTCGTGATCTTCTCGCTGCTGATCGGCGCGTTCCTGCTGATGACCGCACTCGCGCTGTCGTTCCAGACGTATTTCGAATCGCAGGTCGAGGCCGCGAAGCAGATTTCGCAGTAAGCACGACGAACGCGGCACCGGCGCGCATCACCCGGCGCCGATACGCGACGGCCCTGCCCGCGCGTCAGAACAGGTTCAACTGCAGGTCGTCGCGCGGCTTCGCGCCGGCCGCACGCACGGCAACACGCGGCGCAGGCGCGATCGTAGCCGGCGCGCCGCGAAACTGCGACAGATCGAGAATGCCGTTCGTGCGCTCGTTCAGCCCGAGCCGCTTGACGGCCTGGCGAAAGCGCTGCCGCAACAGGTCTGCCCAGATCCCCTCGCCCTTCATCCGTTTCGAGAAATCCGAGTCGTAGTCCTTGCCGCCGCGCATGTCGCGCACGCGGTTCATCACGCGCTCCGCACGGTCGGGAAAATGCGCGGCAAGCCAGTTCTTGAACAGCGGTGCGACCTCCCACGGTAGCCGCAGGATGATGTAGCTCGCATGCGTCGCGCCGGCTTCCGCGCACGCTTCGAGCACGCGCTCCATGTCGGGCTCCGTCACGAACGGAATCACCGGCGCAATGCTCACGCCGACCAGCACGCCTGCCTCGCGCAGCGCGCGGATCGTGCGCAACCGCCGCGCCGGCGTGGCCGCGCGCGGCTCGAGCGTGCGCGAGAGATCGGCATCGAGTGTCGTGATCGTGACCGCCGCCATCACCTGCCCGCGCTCGGCCATCGGTGCGAGCAGGTCGAGATCGCGCTCGATCAGCGACGATTTCGTGATCGCCGCGAACGGCAGCCCGCGATCGTGCATCACCTGGATCACGCTGCGCGTGATGCGCAGGTCGCGCTCGACCGGCTGGTATGCGTCGGTATTGACGCCGAGCGCGATCGGCTCCGGCACATAGCGCTTGCGCGAAATCTCGCGCTCGAGCAACTCGGCCGCGTTGACCTTCGCGTAGATGCGGCTTTCGAAATCGAGCCCCGGCGACAGGCCAAGATAGCTGTGCGTCGGCCGCGCGAAGCAGTAGATGCAACCGTGCTCGCAGCCGCGATACGGATTGAGCGACACGCTGAACGGAATATCGGGTGACTGGTTATGCGTCAGGATGCTCTTCGCGCGCTCCTCGAACACCTGCGTGCGCAGCGGCGCGGGGAAGTCGTCATCGTCGGACTCGTGCGTCCAGCCGTCGTCGACCGCTTCGCGCTGCGCGATTTCATACCGCCCCTGCAGATTGTCGACCGCCCCGCGCCCCTTGCGGGGCACGGGCGGCGCTACCGGAAATTCGTTGTCGGATCGATCGTCCATGTACCCACCCATTCGCCTGCGCCCAATACTGTACATTTATACAGTATTGGGCGCAGCATGCCAAGGGTGGGATAAGGGGCCCGACAACAGCCGCCGGCGCGTCACTCGCCGACGGCGATCGTCAGTGTCTCCTTGATTTCTTCCATCACGACGTAGCTCTTCGACTGCACGGCGCCCGGCAACTGCAGCAGGATGTCGCCGAGCAGCTTCCGGTAGTCGGCCATCTCGCCGATCCGCGCCTTGATCAGGTAGTCGAAATCGCCGGACACGAGATGGCATTCGAGCACCTCGTCGATCTTCATCACCTCGCGCCGGAACTGCTCGAACATGTTGCCGCCCTTGTGGCCGAGCGTGATCTCGACGAATACCAGCAGCGCGGCATCCAGCTGATGCGGGTCGACCCGCGCGTGATAGCCGGTGATCACGCCGTCGCGCTCCATGCGCCGTACGCGCTCGATGCACGGCGTGACGGTCAGTCCGACCTGTTCCGCGAGGTCTTTCATCGCCATCCGGCCGTCATCCTGGAGCAGTTTCAGGATGCGCCGGTCGAGCTTGTCGAGCGAGCGTACGGGCTGACGTTGCGTTCTCATTTGTTTATGCTGAAAACCTGAAAAATACGATAACAAAACCTACACATTCGACAATACCATAGCGCAAAAAACTAGATCAGCTAGAGGTTACACGGAGCCGCACATGCGCCCGGCCTCGACCTGGTCCCTTCCATCTGGAGCAGCTATGCGAGTCGTCATTCTGGGCAGTGGTGTAGTGGGCGTGGCAAGCGCGTATTACCTCGCACGCGCCGGCCATGAAGTCACGGTGATCGACCGGGAAGCCGGCCCGGCGCTCGAGACGAGCTTCGCGAATGCAGGCCAGATCTCGCCCGGCTATGCCGCGCCTTGGGCCGCGCCCGGCGTGCCGCTGAAGGCCGTCAAGTGGATGTTCGAAAAGCATGCGCCGCTCGCGATCCGCCTCGACGGCACGCGCTTCCAGCTCCAGTGGATGTACCAGATGCTGCGCAACTGCACGGCCGAGCGCTATGCGGTCAACAAGGGCCGCATGGTCCGCCTCGCCGAATACAGCCGCGACTGCCTGCAGGCGCTGCGCGCCGATACCGGCATCGAATACGAAGGCCGCACGGGCGGCACGCTGCAACTGTTCCGCACGCAGCAGCAGCTCGATGGCGCGGCCAAGGACATCGCCGTGCTGCAGGAAGCGAACGTGCCGTTCGAACTGCTGTCGCCCGCCGAACTGAAAAACGCCGAACCGGCGCTTGCGGCCGTCTCGCACAAGCTGACGGGCGGCCTGCGCCTGCCGGGCGATGAAACCGGCGATTGCCAGCTGTTCACGACGCGCCTCGCGGCGCTCGCCGAATCGCTCGGCGTCAAGTTCCGCTACAACACGCCGATCGATGCGCTCGCGATCGCGGGCGGCAAGATCGCCGGCGTGCAGTGCGGCAGCGAGACGGTGCGCGCGGACGCGTACGTCGTCGCGCTCGGCTCGTATTCGACGAACTTCATCTCGAACCTGATGAAGATCCCCGTCTATCCGCTGAAGGGCTATTCGATCACCGCGCCGATCGTCGACGAAGCGGCCGCGCCCGTGTCGACCGTGCTCGACGAGACCTACAAGATCGCGATCACGCGCTTCGACCAGCGCATCCGTGTCGGCGGCATGGCGGAAATCGTCGGCTTCGACAAGAAGCTGCGCGCCGCGCGCCGCGAAACGCTCGAAATGTGCGTGAACGACCTGTTCCCCGGCGGCGGCGACACGTCGAAGGCCACGTTCTGGACGGGCCTGCGCCCGATGACGCCGGACGGCACGCCGATCGTCGGCCGCACGCCGGTGTCGAACCTGTTCCTGAACACCGGCCACGGCACGCTCGGCTGGACGATGTCGTGCGGCTCGGGTCAGCTGCTCGCCGACCTGATCTCGGGCAAGATGCCCGCGATCCAGGCCGACGACCTGTCGGTGCATCGTTACCTGAAGGACGTGGCCGGCCAGACGCGCCCGGCCTACGCGTAAGCCGCGACGGCCTGCCTCGACGCAAGTTCGTCACCGGCAAAAGGAAAGGCGCCCCGAGGGGCGCCTTTTTCATTGCGTCGATCGCGTTGCGCACGATCAGAACGGAGCTTCCGTCAACGCGAGCACGCTCTCGTTGCCCTTCGCACCGACGATCGACGCTTCGAGCGCACCGGCCCACACGATCCTGGTGCGGCGCTCGCTTCTCTCTTCCCCCATCTGTCGATGGCGCAAAAAAAAAGGGGCGCTCGTCGCGCCCCTTTTTCCACATGCTCAATGCTGAAGCATCTCGCGTCAGCCGAGCTCGCTCACGAGTTCCGGCACGAGCGCGAACAGATCGCCGACGAGGCCATAGTCGGCCACGCTGAAGATCGGTGCTTCGGGATCCTTGTTGATCGCGACGATCACCTTCGAATCCTTCATGCCGGCCAGATGCTGGATCGCACCCGAGATGCCGACCGCGATGTACAGCTGCGGTGCGACGATCTTGCCGGTCTGGCCGACCTGGTAGTCGTTCGGCACGTAGCCGGCGTCGACTGCCGCGCGCG
>NZ_QTQI01000029.1 GCF_003853705.1 Burkholderia sp. Bp8992
CCAACCCGGCACCCGGCCCGCGCCCCCCCCCGGGTCTCTCCCCCCCCGGGGCCCCCTTCGGGGGGGGGGGGGGCGGGCGGCCCCCCCCCCCCCCCCCCCCCCCCCGCGACCGTTGGCGGTCCTTACTGCGGACCGAGTTCCTGCGCGGACGTATCGGCGTCGTTGCCCTGCGCGACGAGCACGTGGATATCGTTCGGCGTCACGTCGCCGACCCCGCCCGACGGAATCGTCAGCAGCAGCCAGTCGGCGTTGTTGTTGATGGTGACCGGCGCGGTCTTGAGGATCGGCGTCTTGCTGCCGGCCGTCGTGACGATCACCTGGTAGCTGCCGCCGTTCAGGTAGTTCGAATCCTGCGTCGTGGCCGGCACCGCGTTCTGGTAGGCCGCGCCCGCCATCGTCGGGCTTTGCGTCGTGATGTCGGTGCCGGGCGGGACGACGTACACGTCGACGTTCTGCGCGTTCGGCGACGCGTTGAAGCTGCGCACGCGCGCCTTGTCCGACAGCAGGCCCTTGTCGTACGGATCGTCGATCACGGAGATCAGCGACGTCGTGCTCGGCAGCGCGATCGTCGTGTAGTGATGGCCGTTCGCCGCGCTGAACGTCTGCGCGGCGACGGTTGTCGTCGTGCCTGAGACGTCGTAGCTCGCGTTCTGCGTGCCCGAATCGACGTCGTGATAGCGCGTCACGCCCTTGTACGCGACGCCGGCCTGGTCGAGCTTCGCGTTCAGGTAGTAGTCGAGATTCGGTCCGGCCGGCACCGCGTTGATGAAGCGCGCCTGCGGCTTCGAGATGCCGAGTACGGTGCCGACGTCGTTGCCGTCGCCGCCGCACGCCGCGAGCACGGAAACGGCGGAGCACAGGGCCACCAGCGTTCGTATTGATTTCATGTTGTCCTCTCGTTCAGGGAACCTGCTGACGATGCGGGACCGCCGCGCGAAGCGTCGCGCGGGGCGCAGCGCCGGTTGAGGGAAGGATGTTGACCGCCGCAGAGGCGGGCGCGGGGATGGCGCAAGCGTTGTGCCTGTGCGGCGGACGACGGCGTACGGCGGCCGGGAAGCGCGCACGCGCCGTTGCGGCGGCGTGCGCGGGACGAGGTAAACGAAGTGCGGCGAAGCGGGCGCGGGGCGGATGCCCGCTCGGTGCGGTTGTAAAAAAGACAGCGTCGCGCGGGCGACGCGCCGTGTCAGCGGTTCACGAGCCTGGCCGGATACGCGAGCGCGAGGGCGCAGCCGATCACCATGCACGCGGCAAAGCCGTACAGTCCCGCGCTTTGCGAATGGAACGTGTCGCGCAGCCAGCCGATGAAGTAGGTGCTGCCGAACCCGCCGAGGTTCGCGATCGAGCACGCGAATGCGATCCCGCCGGCGGCGGCCGAGCCCTTCAGGAACGTCGACGGCAGCGCCCAGACGACCGGCATCGCGGCGGCCGCGCCTGCATTGATCAGCGAGAACAGCAGTACCGTCCCGAGCGTGCCGTGCGACGACGAAGCCGCGACCGCCAGCGCGACGGCCGACACCATGAACGGTACGACGATATGCCAGCGGCGTTCGCGTGCGCGATCGGAGCTCGCGCCGCAGTACAGCGTGGCGAGCACGGCGGCGGCATTCGGGATCACCATCAGCCAGCCGATGTGATAAGCGTCCTTCACACCGGTGTCGCGCAGGATCGTCGGCAGCCAGAAGCTCACCGCATACAGGCCGAGCAGCACGCACAGGTCGATCAGGCCGAGCGCCCACACCTTCGGGTCGGAGAATGCCTTGGCGAGCGCATGGCTCTTGTTGCCGGACGGATCGGCGTCGAGGTTCGCGCGCAGCGTGCGCTTCTCGTCGGCGTTCAGCCATTGCGCGGCTTCGATGTTGTTGGGCAGCCAGCGCAGCACGGCGAAGCCGAGCAGCACCGACGGCAGCGCTTCGAGCAGGAACAGCCACTGCCAGCCGCCGAGCCCGTGCGCGCCGTCGAACGCGCGCATGATCCAGCCGGAGATCGGGCTGCCGATCATGCTCGACAGCGGCAGGCCGACCATGAACAGCGCGACGATCCGCGCACGGCGCGCATCGGGATACCACTGCGTCAGGTACAGCAGCACGCCCGGCAGGAAGCCGGCCTCGGCGGCACCGAGCAGGAAGCGCACGACGTAGAACTGCATCGGCGTATGCACGAACATCGTCGCACCCGACAGCAGGCCCCACGTGATCATGATCCGCGCGATCCACAGTTTCGCGCCGACGCGTTGCAGCACCAGGTTGCTCGGGACTTCGAACAGGATGTAGCCGCCGAAGAACAGGCCGGCGCCGAGGCCGTACACGGTATCGCTGAACTTCAGTGCGTCGAGCATCTGGAGTTTCGCGAGGCCGATGTTGATGCGGTCGAGATAGGCCGCGAAGTAGCACAGGCAGAAGAGGGTGATGAGGCGCAGCGTGACCTTGCGATAGAGCTGGCCGTGCAACGCGTCGTCGGGGGAAACGGCGGCGCTCGGGTGTGCGGTAGACATGGGACTGCCCCTGTTCGAGTGTGACGGATGAATGGGTGGCTCGATCGACGCGCGCGGAGGTTCCGCTGCGCACTGGAGTCTGTATATCACGGCAATTAAATAGCGTACACACTAGAAAATACCGAATCGCACAGGCATGAATCCGACCATTCGAATGAAAGCGTTTGCGCGAGAAAATCCGTGTTTATGAAGGGGTTTTCGGTGATATGGAGTGCCCGCTGAAAAGGGTGGTCCGGGTACGGATGCATGCACGAAATTCGTGCGCATACGCTCAAAAAAGAAGTGTGTGCGCGGAAGCCTGCGACAGCGCGCGAATGCACGTGCGACAGTCGCCGCGAACGGGCCCGGCGGGCCCTCGCGCCGGCGTCGTGGCCGTGGCGCCCTGTCCATGGGGCAATCGCCAGGCGCGATGCGTGCCCGGCGCCGCGCAACCTGATGCACCGCAATGACGCAGCGATCCGTTCGCCGATTGCGCCGATTTGAGGGTGTACACTGCTTGTCTTTCACTTACACCCGGCACGGGGCCTGCACTTTCATGGCGTCTTCCAAGGATTCCTACGACTTTCACGACCAGGTCGGGCACCTGCTGCGCCGCGCGTATCAGCGGCACGTATCGATCTTCCAGGAAGCGATTCCCGATTCGGACCTCACGGCCGCGCAGTTCGTGACGCTGTGCGCGGTCAAGGAGCGGCAGGCGTGCTCGCTGAACGACATCGTCAAGGCGACCGCGATCGACCAGGCGACGATCCGCGGCGTCGTCGAGCGCCTGAAGGCGCGCGCGCTGATCGAGGTGCTGCCCGACCCGAACGACGGCCGCAAGCTGATCGTGCGCGCCACCGCGCCCGGCCTCGCATTGATCGACCGCACGGTGCCGTTCGCACGGCAGGTGACGGAGCGTACGTATGGCGCGCTCAATCCCGGCGAGCGCGTCGCGCTGCAGTTCCTGCTGCGCAAGATGATGGAAGACGACGGCGACGCGTGACGCGCGAGCGGCGCAGGTGCGGCCTACGCCGCGCCTGCCGCGACGGAGGCGCCCGCTTCGTCGGCGTGCATCAGCCGGCCGGCGTCGCGTAGTGCGGCGCGCACTGTTTCGGGTGTAAACGGCGGCGCGTAGAACCGCACGCCGGTCGCATCGAACAGCGCGTTCGCGACGGCGGCGGGGCCCGGCACCGAGGCCGATTCGCCCGCGCCGAGCGGCGGTTCGCCTTGCCTCGGCATCAAGACCACATCGACGTCCGGGACTTCCGCGAAGGTCAGGATCGGATAGCTCGCCCATTCGCGCGACGCGACCTTGCCGTCCGCGAACCGCACGCGTTCCTTCAGCGTGCGGCTCAATACCTGGATCACGTTGCCGTGGATCTGGTGGCGCACGCCATCCGGGTTGATCATCGTGCCCGTGTCCTGGCCGACCGTCACGCGTTCGATGCGTATTTCGCCCGACACGCGGTCGACGCACAGGTCGACGATCCATGCCGACCACGCCGCGCCGAAGCCGGGGAAGCGGCTGTGCACGTAGCGCGCATAGGCGATGCCGCGGCCGCGTGCGAGCCGCGACCCGTCGTGCTCGCGAGGCGGGCGTGGCACGCGCGGCGTCCAGCCCGCGCGGTCGGCCACGGCCTGCAGCAGCGCGATCGCGCGCGCGTCCTGCAGATGGCGCAGCCGGAACGCGAGCGGGTCGACGCCCGTCAGCGCCGCGCATTCGTCGGCGAACGCATCGTGCGCGAACGAGTTCGGCAACGCCGATACGCCGCGCAGCCACGATGCCCGCACGAGCGGCGCGAGATCCTCGCAGACGAAACGGCGATGCGGGCTCGCATACGGCGACACGGCCGTGCGATCGCCCATTTCGAACACGCGCGGCTCGGGCGCGAGCGTGCCGGTCAGCAGCGCCGCGAGCAGCGGCGCATCGTTCGACGGATAGCGTGTCGTGAAGTCGTAGCCGAGCAGGCGGCCGTCGCGCGTGACGGTGCCGGTTACCTGCATCAGCTGGCCCGTGCCTTTCGGTTCCCACAGATGCTCGTCCGCGCGCGACAACTGCACGCGCACCGGGCGGCCGACCGCGCGCGACAGCAGCAGCGCGTCGCCGCACACGTCGTCCGCGCCGTTGCGGCCGTAGCAGCCGGCCGCTTCCATCCGCACGACGTCGAGATCGGCTTCGTCGCGTGCGACGAGCGTCGCGAGGTCATGGCGCAGCGACACGGGGTTCTGCGTGCCGGACCACACGGTGATCCGCCCGTCGCCCGGCTCCCGGTAGTCGGCGAGCGCGCAGGACGGGCCGATCGAGCCGTGCATCTGGAACGGCCATGCATAGGTGCGCGACAGCGTGATCGTATCCGGTTGGGTTCGCGCGGCATCGACATCGCCTTCGTCGAGCAGCACGCGGCGCGTGGCCGGCGCGGCGGCGATCGCGGCGGCCGGATCGTCGAGCGGCGGCAGCGCGGGATGCGGCCGCCACGTCACGCGCAACTGGCGCGCCGCGCGGATCGCGTGTTCCTCGCGCTCGGCGACGACGCCGACGAAATCGCCGAGCGCGACGACGGCCACGAGCCCCGGCACGTTGGCCACCGACGCGCGGTCGACCTCGACGAGCGACGTGCCGACGAATGCGCCGCTGTCGTGGCCCGCATACGGCGGCCGCACGACGCGGCCGTGCAGCATGTCCGGAACGCGCATGTCGTGCACGAACGTGAGCTGGCCGGTCGCCTTCGCGGGCAGGTCGACACGCGGCGCCGATTTGCCGACGATCCGGTAGTGCGCGGGATCCTTCGTGCGGATGTTCAGGTCGAGCGTCAGCGCGATCCGGTGCGCGGCGACGAGCGCGGCGAACGTGATCGCCTGCCCGTCGGCCGAAATCGTTCCATCGTCGACGGCCAGCCGTTCCGCATCGACGCCGAACCGCTCGGCGGCGAGCGCCAGCAACGTGTGACGCGCCTGCGCGGCCGCGCAGCGCAGCGGCGTCGCGGAAATCTGGATCGTCGCGCTCGCGATGGTCGGGCCCTGGTTCGGGGTCGCGGCCGTGTCGCCGAGCATCATCGTCACGCGCGCGGCCGGCACGTCGAGTTCCTCGGCGACGATCTGCGCGAGCGACGTGCGGATGCCGGTGCCGAGATCGACGTGGCCGTTGAACGCGAGGATGCGGCCGTCGTCGAGAATCGCGACGAAGACTTCGGGCAGTGCCGGCACGTAGGACGACAGGCTGCCCGGCTGGCCGGGCGCCGGCTTGACGGGCGGCGCGGGTGGCCGGATGACGGTCAGGCAGCCGTCGCGCGCGAGCAGTTCGGAGCGATTCACGGGGGAGGGGTCCTGTCGGGAGCGGCGCGGCCGGCGGGCGGCGTCGGGGCGCGTTCGGGCGGCGGCGCGCGTGAAGCCAATCTAGGCCGCCAAAAGCGCAGCGTCAATCGCGGGCGGCACGACACATGGGGCCGCCCGCGATCCGTCGCGATTCAGCGCGCGCGGGCCTGTACCGCATCGATCGCCGCGATCGCGTCGTCGAGCGGCATCACGGCCGCATATTTCTGCTGCATGTCGAACAGGTTCGCGTCGTGCGGCGCGATTGCACGATCGCCGACGCAATCGGCCAGCACGAGCGGGCGAAACCCGTGCGACATCGCGTCGACCACGCTCGCGCGCACGCAGCCGCTCGTCACGGCGCCCGCGACGAGCAGCGTCTGCACCGCGCGCTGGGCGAGCCACGGCGCCAGCTGCGTGCCGAAGAACGCCGACGGCACGGTCTTGCGCACGACGAGTTCGCCTGGCGCGGGCGTGAGTTCGGGCACGATCGCGCTGTTCGGGTGGTGCTCGGTCAGCGTCGCCATGCCGGGCACCTTCAGCGAGAACACGTTGTCGTCGCTGCCGTCGTCCGCATACACGATGCGGCTGTGCGCGACCGGCCAGCCGCGTTCGCGCGCGAGCGCGAGCGCACGCGTCGTGCGCGCGATCGCGGGCGCGATGTTGCCGCCGCCGAACGTCGCGGGATCGGCGAAGCCGACCACGAAATCGACGATCAGCAGGCCGATGTTGCCGTGCGGCGGCAGTGGCGTGCCGAAACCCTGCTGGCGATACACGTTCGCTTCGGCGTGACGGGAAAGATCGTTCATGGTGCGGGTGCTCGTCGGTCAGGCGGGTTGATCGGTCACGCGGCCGTCGCGCACGACGGTCTCGCCGTCGAGTTCGACCGTGCAGCGGCGCAGCGGGATGTCGATGTGGCAGGTGGTCGTGCGGTTGCCGCCGCCTTCGTTGTTCGGGCCGAGCGAGAACAGGAAGTTGCCCTCGAATGCGCGCGCATCCATCCCGATCGTCGCCTCGCGGTCGTACAGCCCGAGCGTCGACCAGCGCGCACGCGGCTGCAGCCCCCAGCCGATATGCGAGATCGCATAGCCTTCCGGGTCGGTGAACGTTTCCATGTAGTCGCGCAGCAGGTCGGCGTCGACGCCGCCTTCGATGCGCGTCGCGTAGCCGCCTTCGACGGTCAGCACGATCGGTTCGCTCACGTAGTGCTTCTGCGGCAGCAGGATGTCGCCGCGATCGATGACGATCGTGCCGCGCGCGGTGCGGTCGTTCGGGTAGGTCAGCGCGAAGCCGCTCGGCCAGTGGTCCCAGCGGCCCGGCGCGTCGACGAAGCCGTATTCGGCCGTCGGCGGGAACTCGCCGAGCGGGCACACGAGCGCGGTGCCGGCCGCCGAGGTCACGCGCATCTCGCGGGCAGCCGCGATTTTTTTCGACGCGGCGAGCACGCGCGTGCGGTCGGCCGGCGTCGGCACCATCCGCACGAGCATCTCGGGCGGCTCGACCGCGAGCAGGATCTTCGTGCCGGACTTCAGGATCTCGTGCTGCTCGGGCGAGAACAGCAGCGTCATCAGGTCGAGCACGAGGTCGCTCTCGCGCAGCGCGGCGATCGCGGCCTTGTTGCCGGTCAGCGGCGTCGTGCCGAGATAGGCGAGCGGGTCGCGGCTGAACGCCTTGTCGCCGTTCACCGGCGGCAGGTCGAGCCGGTTGACGATCGCGCCCATCGATTGCGTCGCGATCAGCGCGCACGACAGCGTCTGCGGGTGGGTGGCCGCGCTCGTCAGGATCGTGACGGTCTGGCCCGGTTCGAGGCGCGACAGCGTGAGGACCTGCTTCCACGCGTCGATCAGTTGGGTATCGCTGACTGGCATCGTCGGCTCCGGTAAAGGCGTATGGGAAAGAGGGCGGGCGCCGTGCGATCAGGCCGCGAGCGGTGCGCCGAGGAAGTCGCCGAACGCCGCGTAGAAGCCCGCGGCGTTGTCCCACGGAATCATGTGGCCGGCGTCGGGCACGCGCACGTGCCGCATCGACGGCGTCGCACGCTGCAGTTCGGCGACGTCGTCGTCGCGCACCACGTCGCCGCGCTCGGCCGTGATCAGCAGCGACGGCACGGCCAGTTGCGCGGCATCGGCGTGGAAATCGTCGGTATGGAATCCTTCGTACGACGCGCGCACCGCACGCTCGTCGCAGGTATGCAGCCATTCGGCGCGCAACTGCAGCTCGGCGTCGGTCCAGGTCGGGCAGAACGCGCGCATGCCTTCGGCGTCGGTGCCGGCGCGGGCGAGCGCCATCGAGTCGATGTACCACGGCAGCTTGCCCGGATAGTCGCGGCGGTTCGGGCCCGATACGGGCGGGTCGACGAGGACGACGGAGGCGAGCCCACGGATACCGTGCCGGGCCGCGCGCGCGGCGATCCGCGCGCCCATCGAATGGCCGACGAGGCTCGTGCGCGGCAGGCCGAGCGCGGCGACGAGCGCCGCGATGTCGTCCGCCTGCGCATCGAGGCCGTAGTCGAGCGACGGCGACGCGTCCGACAGCCCGCGGCCGCGCACGTCGAGCACGTAGGTGTCGAATGCCGCGCCGAACACTTCGCCGACGAAACCCCACGTGATCGCGGGGCTCGTGATGCCGGGGATCAGCACGATCGCCGAGCGCGACGCGCGCGCGCCGGTCGTGCCGCCGTAGCGCAGGTAGTGCTGGCGGATGCCGTTCGCGCGGATGTTCGCGCCGTACAGGAAAGTCGAGGACATGAATGGACTCCGTCGGAAGGGCCGCGCTCAGTACGCGCCGGACAGCAGCGCGCCGGCGCCGGGCACGACGGGCTCGAGGTCGAGCTCGCGCAGCATCGCGTAGGTGGTCGCGATCGCGGCCGTGACGACCGGCTTGCCCGTCATCGCCTCGACCTTCGCGACGGCCGGCAGCGACGGCATCTGCACGCAGGCGGACAGCACGATTGCGTCGGCGTCCTGGTACGGCAGCGTCTTCACGATGTCGGGCAGGCGTGCCGGATCGTGGCGGCCGACGTCGAGGTTGTCGGGAATCTCCAGCGCGCGATAGGCGAGTACGTCGAAGCCTTCGTTGCGGATGTAGCCGACCACGAGCTCGGTGAGCGGCAGCATGTAAGGCGCGACGACGACGATGCGCTTCGCGCCGATCACCTTCAGCGCGTCGACGAGCGCGCCCGCGCTAGTCAGCACGGGCGCCTGCGCGCCATTGTCGGCCGTGTGCTTCGTCAGGCGCGCCTGCGACACGCGGTGGTAGCCGTGGCCCATCGCCATGATCGCGACGAGGCACGCGTAGCCGAGCACGTCGACGCGCGCATCGCTCAGTTCCACCGCGCAGCGGTCGGATTCGGCATCCATTGCCGCGAGTTCTTCCTTGACGACCTTCTTCATCCGCATCCGGCTCGAGTGGTACGTGAAGCGCTCGGGACGGATCGTTTCGCGCAATCGCAGCATCGCGGGAATCTCGGTTTCCATCGTCGTGTTGGAACTCGGCACGATCTGGCCGATGCGGTAGGTCTTGCTCATGACGGGAGGCTCCGTGTCGGTAAGGGTGGGGCGGCACGCGGGTGCGGGATCGCCGGATGTCGAGCAAAGTCTAGTGTGTACATTTGAAAATGGCAATGAATCAAAATGAGGTGTAACGCAGCGAGTCCATTGGTGTGTGCGGGTTTTTGAGGAATTATCGGTATTTTCCCGAATGCAGTGACGACGCTCGATAATCCGCTTGTCCTGAATAAATTGAGTGTGTACGCTACATAAACGCCATTCAATCCGCCCGTATCCGTGCCGCGTTCGGCAATGGGCCCACGATCAGGAGATCCGCATGAGCAAACCCCGTATCGCAATCATCGGCGCCGGTCTCGGCGGCACGGCCGCGGCTGCGCTGCTGCAGCGCGGCGGTTACGACGTCGCGCTGTACGAGCAGGCGCCCGCGTTCTCGCGCCTCGGCGCGGGCATCCATCTCGGCCCGAACGTGATGAAGATCATGCGGCGCATCGGCTGCGAGGACGCGCTGGAGACGATGGGTTCGCACCCGGATTTCTGGTACAGCCGCGACTGGCAGACGGCCGACGTGCTGTCGCAGATTCCGCTTGGCGATTACGCGCGCAAGACCTACGGCGCGAGCTACCTGACCGTGCATCGCGGCGATTTCCATGCGTTGATGACGCAGGCGGTCACGGCCGGCACGATCCGCTTCGGCAAGCGGCTCGCGGCGGTCGAGGATACGGGCAGCGACGTGCGCCTGACGTTCACCGACGGCAGCGTCGAGACGGCCGACATCGTGATCGGCGCGGACGGCGTGAATTCGCGGATCCGCGAGCACCTGCTCGGCGCGGAACCGCCGCGCTACACGGGTTATGTCGCGCACCGCGCGGTGTTCCCGGCGGCGCTGCTCGGCAACAAGCCGTACGACATGTGCGTGAAGTGGTGGTCGGAGGATCGCCACATGATGGTCTACTACGTGACCGAGAAGCGTGACGAGTATTACTACGTGACGGGCGTGCCGCAGGCCGAGTGGCCCGATGGCGTATCGATGGTCGACAGCAGCCGCGACGAGATGCGTGAGGCGTTCGCGGGTTTCCACGCCGACATCCAGCACCTGATCGACGTTTCGCCGTCGATCACCAAGTGGCCGCTGCTCGAGCGCGATCCGCTGCCGTTGTGGAGCCGCGGCCGTCTCGTGCTGCTCGGCGACGCGTGCCATCCGATGAAGCCGCACATGGCGCAGGGCGCGGCGATGGCGATCGAGGATGCCGCGATGCTCGCGCGCTGTCTCGATGAAGTCGGCATCGGCGACCATGCGGGCGCATTCGCGCTGTACGAGGCGAACCGCGCGGCGCGCGCGTCGAAGGTGCAGCTCGTGTCGCACAACAACACGTGGCTGCGCACGAACGAGGATCCGTCGTGGGTGTTCGGTTACGACGTGTTCGACGTGCCGCTCGCGGCGCCGTCGCGCAGCAACGTGGCGGCCGCGGCCTGACGCGCCCGCCGTGCCCGCGCCGGCCGGCGCCGGGCCGTCGCGGCGATCGACGTGCGCGGGTACGTGCGCATTTCGGCGTGTTATATGTCAGGCGCGCGCCGGCGGGTGCCGGCCGGCGGCAGTGCCCGCCGCCGGCCGCTCCCGGCCCGCGCGCCGCATTCCGGAACCATTCATGTCCCATCCCGCCTCTCCGTCGCGGCCGCTGGCGTTTCGCGTGAACGGCACGCCGCACACCTTCGACGTCGCCGCGCCCGACGCACCGCTGCTACTGGTCCTGCGCAACGACTGCGCGCTCAACGGCCCGAAATACGGCTGCGGGCTCGGGCAGTGCGGTGCGTGCACGGTGCTCGTCGACGGGCAAGCCACGCGTTCGTGCGTCGTGCCGGCCGCCGCCGCGAACGGGCGCGACGTCACGACGCTCGAAGGGCTCGGCTCGCGCGACGCGCTGCATCCGATCCAGCGCGCGTTCATCGACGAGCAGGCCGCGCAATGCGGCTATTGCCTGAACGGGATGATCATGAGCACGAAGGCGCTGCTCGACCGCCACCCCGCGCCGGACGATGCGGCGATCCGCGACGCGTTGCGCTTCAACCTGTGTCGTTGCGGCACGCATCTGGAGATCATCCGTGCGGTGCATCGCGCGGCACGCTATCTGCGAGACGGCGATGAAGCGTGACGCAAGCCTGCCTGCGCAGCCGGAGCGCGCCGAGGCGCCCGACACGCGCGACGATACCGCTGCAGGCGCATCGCACGCGCACCGTGCGCGCTACGAATGGCCGATCGGCGACGCGCACGCGCGCGCATCGTTCGACATCGAGACGCGCACCGCACCCGACGGGCGGATGACGGCCTGGCGCTATCGCGTGCAGGCGGCCGGTGCAGGCGCGCACGATGCGCGCGGAGCGGCGGCGGACCGGGCGCATGCCGGCGCGGCGTCGCCGTTCGTCTACCGGCACGCGCAGACCTCGATCGAGCTGGCCGATGCCGACGGTGCGATTCCCGGCCACGCGCACGCATTTGCCCGTGAATCCTTCGTCGACGAACTCGCCAGCGCGTTGCGACGCGACCCGGTCGCGCTGCGGCTGCAGCACCTCGATGCCGCGCGGGACGCGGGGCCGCGCGAGACGATCCGGATGGTCAGCGAGCGCGCCGCATGGGGTGCGCCGGTCTCGGCCCGTACGAACACGCGTTCGACGGTCAGCGGACGCGGCTTCGCATTCGACGGCGATCCCGCGGCCGAATCCGACGCTGCCCGCCATGACGACGATCCGCGCTGGTCCGCATGGGTCGTCGATCTCGAAGTCGATCGCGCGACGGGCGACGTTGCGGTGCGGCGCGTCGTGGCCGGGCAGGGCAACGGCGAGCCGGGCGATGCGGCGCTGGCCGGCTTGCCCGCGTGGCAGATCGAGGCCGCGATTTCACGCGTGATGGGGGCCCGGTTGTCCGCGCGGCCCGCGCACGACGAGACCGGTGCCGGTGCGCAGCCGGACGCGATCGCACACGAACTGGTCGCACTCGACGCAGCGGCGCACCGCGCGCAGGGCGAGCTGTCCGTGCACGATGCGCGCCGGATCGAGCAGGCGGCGGCACCGGCCGCGGCGGCGATCGCGAATGCACTGTACGATGCGACGGGCGTGCGTTTTCGTGCGCCGCCATTCGATGCCGCGCACATTCGCGCGGCACTCGCGCAACCGGTGCCGGTTGGTGCCGGCGACGGGCTGCATGCGGCCCCGCGCCGTGCATCGCGCTGGCGCCGCTGGCTGGCCGGCGGCGGCGCGGGCGGCGTGGTCGGCGGGCTGATCGGGCTCGCATGCGCGATCCTGCCGGGGCCAGCGCCGATCGCGCCCGTTGCGCCCGGCGGCGCGGACGGCGCGATGTGGAGCGCCGCGACGCTCGAACGCGGCCGCCAGGTCGCGCTTGCCGGCGATTGCGCGGTGTGCCACACGGCGCCCGGCGGCGCGACCAACGCGGGCGGGCTCGCGCTCGATACGCCGTTCGGCACGATCTACACGACGAACCTCACGCCCGATCCGGAAACCGGCATCGGCACCTGGTCGTATCCGGCGTTCGCCCGCGCGATGCGCGAAGGCCTCTCGCGCGACGGTACGCACCTGTATCCGGCGTTCCCGTACACGGCGTTCGCGAAGCTGAGCGAGCCCGACCTGCTCGCGCTCTATGCGTACCTGATGTCGCAGCCACCGGTGAAGCACGTGCCGCCGAAGACGAAACTGCCGTTCCCGCTCGACCAGCGGCGCCTCGTCGCCGGCTGGAACTGGCTGTATCACGACGCACGGCCGTTTGCACCGGACCCGGCGCGCTCCGCGACGTGGAATCGCGGCAAGTATCTGGTCGACGGTGCCGGGCACTGCGGCGCCTGCCATACGCCGCGCAACGCGCTCGGTGCGGAGAAGGGCGGCCTGGCCTACCTGTCTGGCGGCGAAGCGGAGGGATGGGTCGCGCCGCCGCTCGTCGCGTCGCCGGCCTCGCCCGTGCCATGGACCGAAGGCGCGCTGTTCGACTATCTGCGCACAGGTTTCTCCGCGCAGCACGGCGTCGCGGCCGGACCGATGGCGCCCGTCGTCGCGGGGCTCGCGGCGCTGCCCGAGTCCGACGTCCGGGCGATCGCGCACTATCTGGCGTCGCTGTCGCCGCCGGTCGATGCCGCGGTCGCCGCGGACGCGGCAACCCGCCAGGCGCGCGGCGCGGAAACCGTCGCGACGCTCGGCCTCGAGAACGGCCGCCGCGCGTTCGACACGGCATGCGCGGTCTGTCATGCGGAATCGGGCGGCGTCGGGCATTTCGGCGTGCGTCCGCTGATGGGCGTCAACACGAGCGTCAGCCAGTCGACGCCGGACAACCTGCTGCGCGTGCTGCACCACGGGATCGACCAGCCGGCCACCGACCAGCTCGGCTACATGCCGGGTTTCGGCGCGGCCTTCGACGACCGCCAGATGGCCGAGCTTGCCGCCTACATCCGTGCGCGCTATGCACCGGGGCAGCCGGCGTGGCGGAACCTGGCGGAAGCATCGGCGAGGATCCGGCAGGCGGGCGAACCTTGACCGTCATGCGCGCGTGAGCGCGCGGAACGCCATGCGGGCAGGGCGAAATGACCTGCCCGACGAAAATGAGCGCGGGCGACGGCTGTAAATCTTGCCTGAAACGGCCATCGTTTAACCATTCGAAACAATGTGTTCACTGAAAGGGGCATGATCTCCGGCGATCGAGCAGGCATACTGTCGCCTATGTTGCTCAATGCACGTCGAACGGCGTGCGCCTGCCCCTCATGTCCATTCCAGTCTCTTACCGAACCCTGCGATGGTTGACCGTCGCGGCTGTTGCATGCTTGCTCGCCGCGTGTTCGACCGCTTCCGACGTGACCGCGACGTCGAACCCGAACGTGTACACCGTGACGACGCGCACGGTCGGCGTGTCGACGACGTGGGCCGATGCCCACGAGAAGGCCGTCAGCGAAGCCACCAACTACTGCACGCAGCGCGGGATGCGCGCGAGCATGAAGACGGAATCGCTGACCGGCGGCCGCCGTGTCGACGCGCGCTCCGAACTCGCATTCGAGTGCCATCCGACCTTCGAGACGGCATCGAACCCGCGCGGTTGAACGCACGGAGGTGCCGGCGCACCGCCGGCGCCTGAAGCGACGCCTGCATTTCCCTCCCCCGCATGCAAACCGACCCGCGATGCCGGACTGGCACATCGCGGGTCGGCGCACGTCCGGCGCTGGCCGTTCGGCTCAGGCCGGCCGTGCCTCGTACAGCTTCACGCACGCGGAGAAATCGAGCGTGCCGAGCCCCTGCTGGCTCATCGACTGATAGAGCTGCTGCGCGAGCGCGCCCATCCACACCGGCTGATGCGCGCTCCGGGCGGCTTCGGTCGCCAGCCCGAGATCCTTCAGCATCAGGTTCGCCGCGAAGCCGCCCGCATAGCCGCGTGCGGCCGGCGCCGTGTCGCTCACGCCCGGATACGGGTTGTACGTGTCCGAGCTCCAGCAGCGGCCGGTCGACGTGTTGATGATGCCGGCCAGCACGGCCGGATCGATGCCGAGCGCGGCGCCGAGCGCCATGGCTTCCGACACGCCCATCATCGAGATCCCGAGCAGCAGGTTGTTGCAGATCTTCGCGATCTGCCCGGTGCCCGTGCCGCCGCAATGCACGACGTTCCTGCCCATGTCGAGCAGCACGGGGCGGATGCGCTCGAAGAGCGCGGCGCTCGCGCCGACCATGAAGGTCAGCGTGCCGGCCTGCGCGCCGCCGGTGCCGCCCGACACGGGCGCATCGGCGAGCGGGAAGTCGCGTCGTGCGGCGGCGTCGGCCACCGCGCGCACGGTGCCGGGATCGATCGTGCTGCAGTCGATCAGCAGTGCGCCCGCTCGCGCGCCGGCCAGCACGCCGTCGTCGCCGAGGTAGACCGCGCGCACGTGCTGCGCGGCCGGCAGCATCGTGATCGCGACAGCGCCGCGTGCGGCCGCTTCGCGCGGCGAGCCGGCCGCCGTCGCGCCTGCGCGCACCGCGGCGTCGACCGCATGTGCGTCGAGGTCGAACACCGTCAGCGCGTGGCCGGCCTTGAGCAAATTGGCGGCCATGGGGCCGCCCATGTTGCCGAGTCCGATGAATGCAATGTCCATGTGCGGGCCCTCAATCAGCGCAGCGCGATCGTCGTGTTCACGCCGCCGGCCGTCGCGTCGTCGTCGAACCAGCGCGCGGTGACCGTCTTCGTCTGCGTGTAGAACTGCACGACCTGCTTGCCGTACGGGCCGAGATCGCCGAGCTTCGAGCCGCGCGAGCCCGTGAAGCTGAAGTAGGGCACCGGCACCGGAATCGGGATGTTGATGCCGACCTGGCCGATGTCGATCTCGCTCTGGAACTTGCGTGCGGCCGCGCCGCTCTGCGTGAACAGGCCGACGCCGTTGCCCATCGGGTTGCGATTGACGAGCGCGATCGCGTCGTCGAGCGTGTCGGCTTCGAGCACGACCACCACCGGCCCGAAGATTTCTTCCGTATAGATCGACATGTCGGTCGTCACGCCCGAGAAGATCGTCGGGCCGACGAAGTTGCCCTGCTCGTAGCCGGGCACCTTCACGTCGCGGCCGTCGAGTTCCAGCTTCGCGCCGGCCTTCACGCCTTCGTCGATCAGCGCGGTGATGCGCGCCTGCGCGGCCTTCGACACGACCGGGCCGACATCGGTGCCGGGCTCGTGGCCCGCGTTGATCTTCAGCACCTTCGCCTTCTCGACGAGATCGGGCAGCCAGTCGCGCGCCTTGCCGACCAGCACGACGACCGAGGTCGCCATGCAGCGCTGGCCGGCCGCGCCGAAGCCCGCGCCGACGAGCGCGTTGATCGACTGCTCGCGGTGCGCATCGGGCAGCACAACCGCGTGGTTCTTCGCGCCCATCATCGACTGCACGCGCTTGCCGTGCTGGCTGCCGAGGTTGTACACGTGCGTGCCGACGCGCGTCGAACCGACGAACGAGATCGCCTTGATGTCCGGATGCGTGCACAGGCGGTCGACCACCGTCTTGCCGCCGTGCACGACGTTCAGCACGCCTTGCGGCACGCCGGCCTCGATCGCGAGTTCGACCAGCTGCATCGTCGACAGCGGGTCCTGCTCCGACGGCTTCAGCACGAACGTGTTGCCGCACACGATCGCCATCGGGAACATCCACAGCGGGATCATGCCGGGGAAGTTGAACGGCGTGATGCCCGCGCACACGCCGATCGGCTGGCGCAGCGTGTAGGTATCGACGCCGCCCGCGACGTTCTCCGCGAATTCGCCTTGCTGCAGCGTGCCGATCGAGCACGCATGCTCGACGACCTCGAGGCCGCGGAAGATGTCGCCCTGCGCGTCGGGCAGCGTCTTGCCTTGCTCGGCCGTCAGCGTGTGCGCGATCCGTTCGAGATTGCGGCGCACGAGGTCCTGGAACTTCAGCATGATGCGCAGCCGCGCGCCGATCGGCGTCGTCTTCCACGTCTGGAACGCGCGCTGCGCGGACGCGATCGCGGCGTCGACCTCGTCGAGCGTCGCATACGGCACGCGGCCGATCACGTCCTGCGTCGCGGGATTGACGATGTCGCTCCATTCGGCGCTCTGCGATTCGACGAATGCGCCGTCGATCAGCAGCTTGGCGGTGGGCACGGCGAGGGTGGTCTGGGGAACTGCGGCGTTCATGGAACTCTCCGGGGAAACGGTGTGGCGATGACAAAGGGGGGCTGCTCCCGCCGCGCGTGCAGGCGCGGCGGGCGGCAGGACGAACTGAAATCGATCGGATGCCGGCGGCGGGCTCACGCGCGCGCCGGGCGCATCAATGCGGTACACATGAGCGCGAACACGCCGAAGCCGACGAGGTACGCGATCACGTAGTGCGGCTGGCCGCCGCCGGCCTTGAGCAGCGACGTCGCGATCATCGGCGCGAAGCCGCCGCCGATCACGCCGGCGAGCTGCACCGACAGCGAGATGCCGCTGTAGCGGATTTCAGCGGGGAACTGCTGCGCGAACAGCAGCGATTCCGGCGCATAGAGGATCGGGAACACGACGCCGAGGCCGAGCACGATCGCCCACCATGCGGTCGACGTCTGCTGCGTGCCGAGCATCATGAAGAACGGCGCGGCGAACGCGCACATCAGCACGAGGCCGATCGCGAACATCCGGCGCTGTCCGATGCGGTCGCTCAGGTGGCCGCACAGCGGCATCGTCACGAGCGACAGCGCGGCGCCGGCCGTGATCGCGTGCAGCATCTCGGCCTTCGGCAGGTGCAGCTGCTGCGTCGCGTAGGCGAGCGCGAACGTGACGACCATGTAGAACCACGTGTTCTCCGCGGCGCGCGCGCCGACGATCGTCAGCACCTCGCGCGGATGGCGGCGCAGCGCGGTCGTTACCGGCGACTTCTCGGCCTTGCCCTGGCGCTGCATCTTCTCGAAGTCGGGCGATTCGGGCACCTTCGCGCGGATGAACCAGCCGAGCCCGACGAGCGCGATGCTCGCGAGGAACGGCACGCGCCAGCCCCACGACAGCATGTCGGCTTCCGGCAGCGCGGCGACCGCGGCCATCGCGACCGACGACAGGATCAGGCCGAGTCCGACGCCCGTCTGCGGCAGGCTGCCGAACAGCCCCTTGCGGCCTTTCGGCGCGTGTTCGACGGCCATCAGCACCGCGCCGCCCCATTCGCCGCCCACCGCCATCCCCTGCAGGAAGCGCATCGCGATCAAGAGCGCCGCGGCCCAGTAGCCGATGCTGTCGTACGACGGGATCAGCCCGATGATCATGCTCGGCACGCCCATCAGCAGCAGCGTGATCATCAGCATCGACTTGCGGCCGATGCGGTCGCCGAAGTGGCCGAACACGATGCCGCCCATCGGCCGCCCGATGAAGCCGACCGCGAACGTGCCGAACGCCGCGAGCGTGCCGACGACGGGGTCCAGCGACGGGAAGAAGATGCGGTTGAACACGAGCGCGGCGGCCGTGCCGTAGAGGAAGAAGTCGTACCACTCGATCGTCGTGCCTGCCATGCTGGCCCAGCCGGCCAGCAGGTAATGCTTCGCGGTGCGCTCGGGCGCGGGTGTCGCGATGGTCGCATGCTCATCGAGGGTGGATCGGGTCTGCATGGTGTCTCCGTGGTGGTGCCGCGGCTCGTGGTCCGCAGGTCACGGTCGAGTATAGTTATGCGCAGATTCATCATGTACCGATAAAGAAACCGGTTGGATGTGCATTTATGCATATCGACGGCCGGCCCGGAGACTCCAGCCCCTTTTTCCCTCGCCGATGCGACATGCCACCGAGCCGGTTTCCGGCAACCTGAACTGGGACGACCTGCGCTTTTTCCTCGAAGTCGCGCGCACGCAGCGCGCAAGCGGCGCCGCGAAGCGGCTCGGCGTCGACTACACGACCGTCGCGCGGCGCATCCGTGCGCTCGAGGCCGCGATGGGCACGCTGCTGTTCGACAAGTCGCGCTCCGGCGGCTTCACGCTGACGGCCGAAGGGCAGCGGCTCGTCGCGTACGCGGACGCGATGGAGACGACCGTGCAGTCGGCATGCGACCAGGTCGCGAACACCGGCGAGGCGCTGTCGGGCCACGTGCGGATCGGGTCGACGGAAGGGTTCGGCTGCTTTTTCCTCGCGCCGCAGCTCGCGCAGTTTCGCGCCGAGCATCCGCACGTGACGGTCGACCTGCTGCCCGTGCCGCATTTCGTCAACCTGCCGAAGCGCGAGGCCGACCTCGCGATCACGCTCGAGCGGCCCGAGCGCGGGCCCTACGTGGTCACGAAGCTGTGCGATTACCGGTTGCGGCTCTACGCGACGCGCGACTACCTCGCGAGCCACGCGCCGATCACCTGCACGGACGATCTCGCGCAGCACACGTTCATCAGCTACGTCGACGATCTCGCGTTCAGCAACGAGTTGCTGTACCTCGATCGCGCGGTGCCCGGTGCGACGGCCGGGCTGCGCACGACGAGCGTGATCGCGCAGTACTTCGCGGCGCTGCAGGGCGGCGGGCTCGCGATCCTGCCGTGCTTCATGGCGGCCACGCAGCCGGCGCTGGTGCCGGTGCTGCCGGACGACGTGGTCGTCACGCGGTGCTTCTGGCTGACGTGCCGCGAGGATCTGCGCAAGCTGCGGCGCGTGACCGCGCTGTGGGATTACCTGCGCGCGGCGGCGGACGCGAATCGCGCGCTGCTGTCGGGCGAATCGGGGACGCTGCGATTCGTCGGCGAGCCGGAATAGCGGGCCGCGTGCGCGTCGTGATGACGGGCCGCACGCTTCGGCATGGCGGCGGTTGTGCCATCATGTGCGCACCGACAGCCGCCAGGAGACGGTCGTGGAAATTCATTCGCAGTGGACGTTCGATTGCCGGCCCGAGCACGTGTGGCCGCATTTCCTGCATGCGCGGATGGACGACACGCGGCCGTTGCTGTTCCGCCTCGGCGTGCCGAAGCCGGTCAGCTGCCGCGTGCTCGAAGGCGTGCCGGCCGTCGGCAACACGCGGCAGTGCACGACCGATCGCGGCACCATCGACCAGCGGATTCTCGTGCTCGACGAGCATCGCCGGCTGCGTTACCGGATGGTGGCGTCGACGGTCTGGTGCCGCGACTGGGTCGGCCTGCTGGAAGACGAATTCACGCTGACGCCCGTGGAAGGCGGCAGGACACGCGTCGAGCGGCGCACCGTGTTCAGCGCGCGCGGTTTGTTCAGGCCGGTTCGGCAGATCGGTTTATGGCTCGCGTTGCAGCAGGCTCATCGATACGCGGCGCGCAACTGGCGGCGTCTCGCGATGGCGGCGCAGGGGCAGGCGGTCGCGACGGAGCCGGCATTCAACCCGGGCACTCGAGCCGATCCGCGAGCTCGTTCAGGTCCCTGACGTCGAAGTCCCACGCATCGTCGGCTTTCAGGTCGGTCGTCTGGCCGGGCCCGTGCTCGGTCGGCCGCAGCACGAACGCGGTCGACAGCCCCTGTCGGCGCGCGGCGGCGAGGTCGCCGTTGTGGGCGGCGACCAGGCACAGCTCGGCCGGTGCGAGGCCGAGAATGTCGACGGTGTCGCTGTACACCTGCGGCGACGGCTTGTACGCGCGGACGACTTCCGCGCCGAGGATCGCGTCCCACGGCAGCCCCGCGCGCTTCGCGACGTCGACCATCAGCCGGATGTTGCCGTTCGACAGCGGCGCGATGATGAAGCGCCGCTTCAGCCGGTGCAGCGCGGCGACGGCGTCGGGCCACGGGTCGAGGCTGTGCCATGCGAGGTTGAGCGTGTCGATGTCGGCGTCGGGCACGTCGTCGATGCCGAAACGGTCGAGCGTGCGGACGAGGTTTTCGCGATGCAGCACGTCGAGCCGCACGTAGCGGCGGCGCCCGCTGCGGATTTCCTCCATCGACGGCGAATATTCGGCGCGCCATGCGTCGGCGAACACGAACGGGTCGAGCGCGGGCGCGTGGCGGTCCAGGAACGCGGCAGCGCCGCGTGCGACACCGCTTCTCCAGTCGACGATCGTTCCGAAGACATCGAAAACGAGCGCCTTGATTTCGGCAGGGTTCGTCATGGTGATCCAGTGAAGGTCGTTCGATGAGGGCCTACGTCGCCGTGCCGCCGGAATGCGCGACACCGGTTCCATCGACATTGAATCACGGATACGAAAACGCGGCCCGGCCGGCCGCGATCGCGTCCCGGTCGTGCCGGAACGGAGGGGAAGGCAACGGCCGCGCGCGGCCGCCGGCCGGAAACGCCAGCGGCGGCCGCGCGTGCCGTGCCGGTCAGCTCTTGTCGTACGAGAACTGGATGCCGGCCGTGCCGCCGGTTTCGATGAACAGGTCGATGAACGCCGGCACGGTGGCGCTGCGCGCCCAGTCGCGCTGCAGTTCGCAGAACAGCTGCGCGACACTGATCATCTTGCCGCCGGCCTGCTCGATGCGGCGCAGCGCGGCTTCGTGCGCGGCGACCGACGTGCCGCCGACCGCGTCGACGACCACGTATACCTCGTAGCCGGCCTTCAGCGCGTCGAGCGCCGGGAACGTCAGGCACGCTTCGGTCCACAGCGCGGTCATGATCAGTTTCTTGCGGCCGGTCGCCTCGACGGCCTGGCGGAATTCGACGTCTTCCCACGAGTTGATGCTCGTGCGGTCGTAGGTCGGATAGCCTTCGAGCGCATGGCGCAGTTGCGGGATCGGCGGCTTGTTCAGGCCCGTCTTCACGTTCACGGTCGAGTGGACGATCGGCAGGCCGTACGCGACGGCCGCCTTCGACGCGCCGACGATGTTGTTGATCAGCAGCTGGCGATCCATCGACGCGATGGAGTTCACCTGGACCGGCTGGTAATCGATGACGATGAACGCCGCGTTCTGCGGGGTGAGCAGGTGGTCGTTCGCGGGGTCGCGAACCGGTTCGCTTGCCATGGTTGCCTCCAGTGACGTGCGGAATGTGAAGGGGGGACTTCAAGCTTAGTGAATCGATCGGGCGGCCGATGGAGCCGGCCGGGACAATTTCCGACCGCCGCGACACGCTCGATCCACGTTGAAACAGAATGCTATGCGTGCAACAACCGGCGTTCCAGTCCCTTAAAATGCCGTCAGTGTTCTATGAATGGAACAATCATGGATGACCTGAACGACCTCTACTATTTCGTGAAGGTGGTCGAGCACGGCGGGTTCACGCAGGCGGGGCGCGCGCTGGATGTGCCGAAATCGACGCTGAGCCGCCGCATCGCCGCGCTGGAAGCGAAGTACGACGTGCGGCTGCTGCAGCGCACGACGCGTCATTTCACGGTCACGGAAACCGGGCGCGAATTCTACGAGCGCTGCCTTGCCGTGCTGGTCGAGGCCGACGCCGCGCGCGAGGTGATCGAGCGGCGGCACGCGGAACCGCGCGGCGTCGTCCGCGTGAGTTGCCCGACCGCGCTGCTCGAATACCGCGTGAGCGAACTCGTCGCGCGCTTCATGGCGATTCATCCGCAGGTGCAGGTGCATCTCGAGGCAACGAACCGCCGCGTCGACCTGCTGAGCGAAGGATTCGACCTCGCGCTGCGCGTGCGCTTCCCGCCGCTGGAGGACAGCGATCTCGTGATGCGCGTGCTGGCCGACAGCCCGCAGCGGCTGGTCGCCGCGCCGCAATGGCTGGACGGGCGAGGGGCGCTGTCGGATCCGGCCGAGCTGGCCGGCGCGCCGAGTCTCGACTGGGGGCCGGCACGGCATCATCTGTGGCAACTGGTCGGGCCGAACGGCGAGCACGCGCAGTTGCGCCATCATCCGCGCTTCGTGACCGACGACATGCACGCGCTGCGCGACGCGGCGATTCATGGCGTCGGCATCGTGCAGCTGCCGTGCATGGTCGTCGAGGACGACCTGCGCGACGGCACGCTGGTCGACGTGCTGCCGGGCTGGGCGCCGAAGGGCGGCGTGGTGCACGCGGTGTTTCCGTCGCGGCGCGGGCTGCTGCCGCGCGTACGGCTGCTGATCGACTTCCTGGCCGAACACATCCGGAAGGATTGACGGGCGGCGCGCTGCCTGCGACGTCCGCGCGCGTGTCGGTCGCTGCCGCGATCGATGCGCTGAAAGCCGTGACGCGTCCGCTGCCGGGCGCGGAAGGCAGGGCAGGAACGGGGCCGGGCGCCGTCACAATCTGACGAACCGGTGTCGGCGAAGGGCTGCCTGTACTTTCGGCGGGCTGACCGCCGGGCCGCATGCGGCGGGGCAACCGCGCGTAACCCCTGATGCACGCGGATGCGCGGGTTGTCGCGGATTGGTGTTAAATATATTTCGGCGCGCCCCGACTCGGCGCGCAAAACGGGGCGCACCGGGCATCGGCGTAAACCCGGAGCGAAAACGGCACGAAAGATCGAAAACGAATCGGGCGCATCAGACCCGATCGGACAGACGGCAGGATTCATCTTGAATACCGAACCGCAAAATTCTCGTTACAGCCTCGGCCTCGCGGCGGAAGTGCTCGCGTCCGAGCAAAGCGTGCTGAGGCTGATCACGCGCAACACACCGCTGCCGGAACTGTTGGTCGAGGTCTGCCGGCGTGCCGAGGCGTTGCTCGGCGACGGCGCGTCATGCACGATCCTGCTGCTCGATACGGACGGCGCGCACGTGCGCGTCGGCGCGGCGCCGTCGCTGCCCGCGCAGTACAGCGCGGCGATCGACGGCGCGCCGATCGGGCCGGCAGCCGGCTCGTGCGGCACGGCGATGTACGAGCGCCGGATGATCGCCGTCGAAGACATCGAAACCGATCCACTGTGGGCCGACTACCGTTCCGTCGCATTGCCGTTGGGCCTGCGCGCGTGCTGGTCGGTGCCGTTTCTCGACGACACGGGCGCCGTGCTCGGCGCATTCGCCGTCTATCACCGCACACCGTGCCGGCCAAGCGATGAGGAAACCGAACTGCTGCGCGACATCGGCAACAGCGTCGGCCTCGCGGTGCACCAGGACCGGATCGCACGGCAGCTCGTGCGCAGCGAGGAGCATCACCGGCTCGTCGTCAACAGCCTGAACGAAGGAATCCTCGTCGTGTCGCGCGACGGCGTCGTGGTCGCGAGCAACCCGAGCGCGAACCGGATGATGCGCGTGAAGGGCGATCTCGTCGGCCGGCGGCTGTCCACGGTGATCCTGCGCAAGCTGCGCGAGGACGGCACACCGATCGCGCCCGACGCGTGGCCGAGCCGGCTCGCGCTCGAGACGGCCACGCCGATGCTCGACTACACGGTCGGCTTCGGCCTCGCGGACGGCGACATCATCTGGGTGCGCGGCAATGCGGTGCCGATCGTGAGGCCCGGCGAGACGCGGGCCGATTCCGTGCTCGTGTCGTTCAACGACATCGGCCCCGTGCGCGAAGCGCAGCAGCAACTGCGCTACCTGGCGACGCGCGATGCGCTGACGGGCCTCTACAACCGCCGCTGGCTCGCCGACCGCATGCGCGAGCTGTTCGGCGGGCACGATGCGGCGGGCGGGCCCGCGCGCGTCGCGATCCTGTTCATCGATCTCGTCGGTTTCAAGAAGGTCAACGACACGGCCGGCCACGACGCGGGCGACGCGCTGCTGCGCAGCGTCGCGGCGCGGCTCGCGGCCTGCGCGGGCGGCCGCTACGCGCTCACGCGCGTCGGCGGCGACGAGTTCGTGATCCTCGTCGACGACTGCGACGATCCCGACCGCCTCGCGGTGCTCGCGCGCGAGGTGATCGACGCGATCGCGAAGCCGTTCGCGATCGCGAACAACGAGTACTGGCTCGGCGTGTCGATCGGGATCAGCGTGGCGCCCCGTGACGGCGACGATGCGGTCACGCTGATGCGCAACGCCGATTCGGCGATGTACGACGCGAAGCAGCGCGGCCGCAACCATTTCACGTTCTTCACCGCGCAGCTCAACCTGCGGCTGCAGCGCCGCTTCGCGGTCGAGCAGTCGCTGCGGCGCGCGCTGACGTCGGACATGCTGCGGCTCGCGTATCAGCCCGTCGTCGATGCGCGCAGCGGCCGCACGGTCGGTGCGGAAGCGCTGCTGCGCTGGACCAGCCCGGAGCTCGGGCCGATGTCGCCGGCGGAATTCATTCCGGTCGCGGAAGATACGGGGCTGATCGTCGCGATCGGCCAGTGGGTGCTCGAAACGGCCTGCAGGCAGGCGGCCGAATGGCGCCGCACGATCGCCCCCGACCTGATGCTGGCCGTCAACCTGTCGCCCCGGCAGTTCCACGAAGGGCTCGTCGAATCGGTCGGCCGCTGTCTCGCGCAAACGCAGCTCGATCCGTCCGCGCTCGAACTCGAGATCACCGAAGGACTGCTGATGAACGACACGGACACCGTGCTGCCGATGCTCGAAGCGCTCACGGACATGAACGTGCGGATCTCGGTCGACGATTTCGGTACCGGCTATTCGTCGCTCGCCTACCTGAAGCGCTTTCCGCTGCACAACCTGAAAGTCGACCGCTCGTTCGTGTCGGGCGTGCCCGATCATCACGACTCGGTCGCGATCACGCAGGCCGTCGTCGCGATGGCGCATTCGCTCGGCATGAAGGTCACGGCGGAGGGCGTCGAGACGCAGGCGCAGTCGTGGTTCCTGCAGCAGATCGGCTGCGACATGCAGCAGGGCTACCTGTTCAGCCGCCCGCTGGACCCGAACGACTACGCGCGCCGGCTCGGCGCCGCGTAAGCGACGCGCGCGATCAGTCGCGCGGCGCGCCGAACTCGCCGGCGCCGGGCGGCGTCGGCGACGTATCGATCTCGACGCGGTTCTTGCCTTCGTGCTTCGCGCGATACAGCGCGCGGTCGGCCGCTTCGATCAGCACGGTCGTCGGCAGGCCGGGCGCGGGCACGATGCTCGCGCCGCCGATGCTGATCGTCACGGTGTTGCCGGTCGACGAATGCGCGTGCCGCAGCCGCAGCGCCTCGATGGCGAGCCGGATCTTCTCGCCGAGCAGCCGCGCCGCGCCCGGCGACGTGGCCGGCATCACGACCGCGAACTCCTCGCCGCCGAAGCGCGCGGCGAGATCGCCCGATTGCCCGAGGCAGCGCTCGATGGTCGACGCGATCTGCTTGAGCACGCTGTCGCCCGACACGTGTCCGTACGTGTCGTTGTACAGCTTGAAATTGTCGACGTCGATCATCAGCAGCGACAGCTCGCTGCGCTCGCGCGTGCCGCGGCGCCATTCGGCGGCCAGGTATTCGTCGAGATAGCGCCGGTTCGACAGCCCCGTCAGGCCGTCGGAATGCGTGAGGCGCCGCAGTTCGAGATTGGCTTCGAGCAGTTGCTGCTGCGACTGCCGCAGCGCGCGATAGGCCTCGTCGCGCTGCAGCAGGTTCATATATGAACGCGAGTGGTAGCGGATGCGCGCGACGAGCTCGATGCGATCGGGCAGCTTCACGAGATAGTCGTTCGCACCGGCCGCGAACGCGGCGCTCTTGATCACCGGTTCTTCCTGCGTCGACAGCACGATGATCGGCACGTCGCGTGTCGCCGGGTTCGCGCGGTACGACTTCACGAGGCTCAGCCCGTCGATGCCGGGCATCACGAGGTCCTGCAGGATCACGGTCGGCCGCGTGTCGATCGCGGTGGCCATCGCGTCGTCCGAGCGCGGGCAGTAGTGGAAGTCGATGCCTTCCTCGTCGACGAGCGCGCGCCGTACGGCTTCCGCGACGATCGTCTGGTCGTCGACCAGCAGCACCATGGCCGGCACGTCGGCGGTCGGCGTGATCGGGCTGCCCGGCGGGCGGGTCAGGTCGCTAGTCATGATCGATGCGGCGTGTTGCGAGGGCAGGCATGGGTGTTGCACGTGTTCATCGGGCTCAGATCCGTGCGAGCGCCGCCAGCTCGCCCGCGATGCGTCCGAGCGGCAGGATCGCGCGCGCCGCGCCGAGCGTCGCGGCTGCCTTCGGCATGCCGTACACGGCGCTGGTCGCCTCGTCCTGCGCGATCGTATGGTAGCCCTTCATCCGCAGCGCCTTCAGGCCGATCGCACCGTCGCGCCCCATCCCCGTCAGCAGCACGCCGATCACGCGGCCGGGCCAGTGCTCGGTCAGGCTGTTGAAGAACACGTCGACCGATGGACGATACGGCGTGGCGGCCGGCTCGCGCGTGTATTCGAGCGTGCCGGTGCGCGTGATGCGCAGATGATCGTCGGTCGCGGCGAGCAGCGCGACGCCCGGCTGCGGGCGGTCGCCTTCGCGCGCGACGCGCACGGCGAGCGGCGTCTGGCCGTCGAGCCATTGCGCCATGCCTTCCGCGAACGCGCGGTCGACGTGCTGCACGATCACGATCGGCGCGCTGAAATCGGCTGGCAGGCCGCCGAGGATCGATGCGAGCGCGCCCGGGCCGCCGGCCGACGCACCGATCGCGATCAGCGGGCCGCCGCCGGCGCGGGCGGCCGTGCCGGCGAGGCGCGTGCCGCCCGGCGCGTCGAGCAGCCGGCCGATCTGGTCGATCTTCGCGAGCAGGAGTCGGGTCGTGTCGCCGGCCGCGCCGTCGCCGAGCCGCGGCGTATCGACCGCGTCGAGCGCACCGGCGCCCATCGCCTCGAATACGCGCCACGCATTCGCGCCGATGCAGCTCGTCACGATCAGGATCGCGCACGGTCGTTCGGATCGCATGATCCGCCGCGTCGCTTCGATCCCGTCGAATTTCGGCATGACCAGGTCCATCAGCACGACGTCGGGCGGCTGCGCGGCGCACAGTTCGACGGCCTGCGCGCCGTCGGTCGCGACCCACAGCACGCGGTGCTCGGGCCGGCGCGCGATCGCACGGCGCATCGCCTCGACGGCAAGCGGGAGGTCGTTGACGATGCCGATGTTCACAAGCGGAATTCTCCGGTCGGTTCGTAGTGTTGGAGGATGGCCGGGTTCATGGAAGGGGCTGCCTGTCCGGTGCCGCCGGGTGGCATCGGCGGCCGGACGGCACGGTTTTCTTTTGGGTTGACGACGCCCCGCATGCTGTCATGCGGCGCGGACGGCGGCAATCGAAAAATTTGCCCATTGTGCCGTTTCAGTGCGTTTCCTCCATGACTGCACGGTGTTTCCGGGCGATACGGGGCGGCGGGCCGGTGCATCCGCGCCTGCCGGGCCGTCGAACCGTGCCGGCGCAGGCCGCGCTAGCGGGCATGTTACCGTGCCGGCGTCGACAAACAGGAAGGGGGAGAACCGGATGACCGTGCCCGATACCGTACTCGTCAGCCGCGATCCGTACGCGCCGGCCGTGATCGAGCGCGACGGCCGGTTGCCGTACCGGATCGCCATCGTGAGCGGGCATGCGTCGTTCCACCGCGAATTTCCGGTCGATCCGGACGCGGTGCACGTGCTGCGCGACGACGCCGAACGCGACTACTTCCTGTTCGCGGTGCTTCACCATCCGTACCGGCCGAGCGCGACGAACCTGTCCGACGCGGCGCGCGAACGCTACTTCGGCACGATCCTGTTTGCCGGCCGCGCAGCGGATGCGCGGCCGCGTCGTCAATGGCTGCGCGCGTAGCCCTGGATCAGCGCGCGCATCATCCCCTCGACCGTCGCGTCGCGCAGGTCGCCTTCCTGCTCGGCTTCCTCGACGAGCGCGGCATAGGCCGTCGCGAGCGTCACGCGGTCGACTTCATGGCGTTGCTCCATCAGCGTCACCATCCCGTCCTTCGCCAGATGAGCCGAGAACGCGCGGCTGCCGATGGTCTGGAATACGTCAATCATGGCGGCTCTCCCGTCCGTTGCCGATGCTTTCCAGTGTAGTCGGCGGCCCAGGGCTCCGCCACGCACCGCGGCCGGTCGACCAGCCGGCCGCTGTTTCCTCCGATGAAACACCGTCGACACACGGCCGGGGCACGGTATCCGCACACTTCAACGTTTACCCGAACCCGCAAATTGTCGACTTTTTATCGATAAAGTCTCGTGTTAGATTTCGCCGTCCGAGCCCGATGCAAACCGGGCCGGCAGCGTGCGGCCGGCGTGCCGCGCGTCCAGACACAAGGAGGGGAAATGCTGGTGCTGATTGGGGTGCCGATCGTCGTGATCGGTTTCGCGCTGCGCTTCAACGCGCTGCTGGTGGTCACGATCGCGGGGCTCGCGACGGGGCTCGCGGGCGGGCTGAATCTCGTCGACATCGTCAGTGCGTTCGGCAAGGCGTTTACCGAAAACCGCTACATGGGGCTGATCTGGCTGACGCTGCCGGTGATCGCGCTGCTCGAGCGCAACGGGCTCAAGGAGCAGGCGAGGCGGATGATCTCGCGCGTGCAGGCGGCCACCACGGGCCGCGTGCTGATGCTGTACTTCGTGCTGCGCCAGGCCACGGCCGCGCTCGGCCTCACGTCGCTCGGCGGCCACGCGCAGATGGTGCGGCCGCTGATCGCGCCGATGGCCGAAGCCGCCGCCGTCAGCCGGCACGGCGAACTGCCCGAGGCCGTGCGCCAGCAGATTCGCGCGCATGCGTCGGGCGCCGACAACGTCGCCGTGTTCTTCGGCGAGGACATCTTCATCGCGATCCAGTCGATCCTGCTGATCAAGGGCTTTCTCGAACAGAACGGGATCTCGATCGAGCCGCTGCACCTGTCGGTGTGGGCGATCCCGACCGCGATCGCCGCGCTGCTGATCCACTGCACGCGCCTCGCGCTGCTCGACCGCCGGTTGACGCGCGGCTTCGGCCTGGTGAAGCAGGAGGGCGCGCGATGATCGGCCTGGAATCGCTGTACACGCTCGCGGGGCTGATGTTCGCCGCGTTCGCATGCTTCAACCTGACGGACCGCACGAACCCGCGCCGCGTCTTCAATTTCGCGTTCTGGGCGATCTACGCGGCCACGTTTCTGTTCGGCGCGCTACTGCCGCACTTCGTGACGGGCTGCCTCGCGATCGCGCTGGCGGTGATCGCGGGCTCCGGCAAGCTCGGGCGCGGCAAGTCCGACGAAGCGGGCGAAGCGGCGGCCGTGCGGCGCGAGACGCTCGCGCAGCGTTTCGGCAACCGGCTGTTCCTGCCCGCGCTGCTGATTCCGCTCGTCACGTTGATCGGCACGTTCGCGCTGAAGCACGTGCCGTTCGTCGATCCGAAGAGCGTGACGCTGATTTCGCTCGTGCTCGGCACGATCGTCGCGTTCGTCGTCGCGCTCGCGATGCTGCGCGATTCGCCCGTGCATGCGTTGAAGGAAGCACGCCACACGATGGACGCGGTCGGCTGGGCCGCGATCCTGCCGCAGATGCTCGCGGCGCTCGGCGCGCTGTTCGCGGTCGCGGGCGTCGGCGGCGTGGTGTCGGGGCTCGTGAGGGAGTGGGTGCCGATCGATTCGCCGTTCGCGGTGGTGGCGGCGTACACCGTCGGCATGGCGCTGTTCACGATGATCATGGGCAACGGCTTCGCCGCGTTTCCGGTGATGACGGCCGGCATCGGCCTGCCGCTGATCGTCCACCAGTTCCACGGCAACCCGGCGATCGTCGGCGCGATCGGGATGCTGAGCGGCTTCTGCGGTACGCTGATGACGCCGATGGCCGCGAACTTCAACATCGTGCCGGCGGCGCTGCTCGAACTGAAGGACAAGAACGGCGTGATCAAGACGCAGTGGCCGACAGCCTTGCTGCTGCTCGCCGTGAACACGCTGCTGATGTATGCGTTCGCATTCCGCTTCTGACGAGAGACGCACATGACCGACCGACTCACCCCCGAACTCGCCTCGAAATTCGCATCGCTCGCGCTCGCGCACCTGACCCGCGAATATCCGAACAAGCTCACGCATTCGCTCGAAGGCCCGCACGACGTACAGGGCCCGCGTGCGCTGCACCCGATCTTCTACGGCAGCTACGACTGGCACTCGTGCGTGCACGGCTACTGGCTCGTGCTGCGCGTGCTCGAACGCTACCCGGCGTTGCCGGAAGCCGAGCGCATCGTCGCGACCGTCGATGCGCACTTCACCGACGCGAACGTCGCCGGCGAGCGCGCGTATCTCGCGCTGCCGCACAACAGCGGCTTCGAGCGGCCCTACGGCTGGGCGTGGCTGCTCGCGCTTTCCGCTCAGCTCGAGCGACTCGCGCTGAAGGGTGTGCTGCCGCAGGCCGCGCGCTGGGCGAAGACGATGGCGCCGCTCACCGAGCTGTTCGTGTCGCGTTTCGAAACCTTCCTGCCGAAAGCGACCTATCCGCTGCGCGTGGGCACGCATTTCAACACTGCGTTCGCGCTGGCGCTCACGCTCGACTTCGCGCGCGACACGCAGCGCGACGGGCTCGCGGCATTGATCGTCGATACCGCGCGGCGCTGGCACCTGAACGACGTCGCGTGCCAGGCGTGGGAGCCGTCGGGCGACGAATTCCTGTCGCCTGCACTGATGGAAGCCGAGCTGATGCGGCGCGTGCTGCCGGCCGCCGAATTCGACGGCTGGTTCGCGCGCTTCCTGCCCGATCTCGCGCGCGGCGAGCCGGCGACGCTGTTCGAGCCGGCGACGGTCAGCGACCGCAGCGACGGCAAGATCGCGCACCTCGACGGGCTGAACCTGAGCCGCGCGTGGTGCCAGCGCGCGCTGGCCGGCGCGCTGCCGGAAGGCGACGCGCGGCGCGCGAAGCTGCTCGACGCGGCCGACCGGCATCTCGCGAGCGCGCTCGCGCACGTGGCCGGCGACTACATGGGCGAGCACTGGCTCGCGACGTTCGCGCTGCTCGCGCTGGACGCGTAGCGCGCGAAACCCCGCCGGCGGCAAGGTCTTCGGCGCGCGGCTATACTCGCCGCTCGGGCCGTTTCGCGCAGCATGCGTTGCACGAAACGGCCATCCGCCAGTTCGCCGCCTCGCCATGGACAAGCTGATTTCCTACGTTGCCGCGATCCACGGGCTCGCCGGCCCGGTGCAGATCGTGTCGCATGCTACGTCGCACGACCGCTGGACCGACGACGATGTCGAGGTCACGCGTGCCGAAACCGAATACCGCTTCGACAACGGCGCGATCGTGCGCCGCTCGGTCGAGCAGGACCGCGCACCGTCCGACCTGCTGTGCGCGGAATGCTGGATCGACTACGACGTGCTCCACCATCCCGATGCGCAGCCGATCAGCCCGTCGCGGCTGACGTTCGACAACGCGTGCCGCGAAACCTTCTGGCTGCGCTACCACCTCGCGTGAACGAGCGAATGCGCACGGTCGTCCCGGCCCAAAGCGGTATGAAGGATTCGGAGCGGGGATACAAGAAAGGCATGCAGCAAGCGATGAAGTGCTTCACGAACGTGAAGACGGATTCGCTGCCGTGGTGAGCGAAGCGGGGAAGGGCGTGTCACGCCCTCCCGCCGCCCTGGGCGTTACTGGTAGAAGTTGAGCGTGACCATCGCCGAACGACCCGGCGCCCACGTCGCGTAGATCGGGTACGCGCTCGCGTAATACTTCTTGTCGAACAGGTTCTGCACGTTGAGCTGCACGTCCATCGTCTTGTTCACGCGCCACGTCGCGGCCGCGTCGAAGCGTGCATAGCCGGGCGTCCACTTCCTGGTCGTCGCCGACACCGACGCGTAGGTCTGGCTCATCACCGTCGCACCCGCGCCGAGCGTGAGCTTCGGCATCACGTCGTAGCTCGTCCACAGCGTGAAGTTGTGCTTCGGCACCATCACCATCGGCAGGCCCGATGCGCCCGGGCTGCCGGGGCCGGCGTCGGTCGTGATCGCGTTCAGGTACGAGTAGCCGCCGAACACGTGCCACTTCGGCGTCAGGTTGCCCGCGAAGCCGAATTCGAAACCGCGCACGCGCTGCTTGCCCGCGTTGACCGTGTGACCGAGGCCGTCGCTCACGCGCGCGTTGGTCTTTTCGGTCTGGAACAGGGCCGACGTCAGCGACAGCTGATCCTGCAGCACGTCCCACTTCGCGCCGATCTCGATGTTGCGCGAGCGCTCGGGCGCGAGGTCCTGGTTCGTCGCGGTGATCTGGTCGGTGCCGCCGCCGAGGCCGCCGTTCGAGCCCGGCGGGTTCGACGACGTGCCGTACGACGCGTACAGGCTCACGTTGGTCACCGGCTTGAACACGAGGCCGAACTGGTAGCTGAACAGGTTCGACGTGTTCGACAGGTCGGCGACGCCGGCCTGCTTGCCGGTCGTGTCGTAACGGTCGAAACGCAGCCCCGTGTTGAACTGCCAGCGCTCGGACAGTTTCACGGTGTCGAAGAGGTACGCGGATACCGTATCGGTGCGCGTGTTCGTCGTCGCACCGGGGAAGCCCTTGTCGCCGTTCAGCACGATGTTGCCGGTCCACGCCATGTTCGGGTTCCAGCCGCCGGCAAGCGGCGTGCAGTTGCCGGCCACCGAGCACGGGCCGCCCGAGCGGATGTTGTTGCCGGCCGAATCCGACACGAGATAGCCCTCGTAGCGCGCCTGTTCATGGCTGAACTCGACCCCGGCCGTCATCGTGTGCCTCATGCCGAACAGGCTGGCGCTGCCGGTGACTTCGGTCTGGTTCGAGAAGCCGTTGAGCGCGTACTTGCCGCTCTTCGCCTGCAGGCCCAGCAGGTTCGGGTTCGATGCGAGGATCTGCGGATTCGTCGCCACGTAGTCGAGCGTCGAGCGGCCGAACATCGTCGTGTTCCTCAGCTTCCAGTCGTCGTTGATCTTGTGCTCGATGCGCACTTCGCCGGTGTCGGTCTGCCCGTAGCGGTAATCGCGCGTGTTCAGCCCGAAGAACTGCCCGCGATCGGTCGGCACCGGCGTGCCGCCCGACGCGCGGAACGGCACGCTGAAGTCCGGCATGTCGTACGAGTTCATGTGGTAGTAGCTGATCGTCACCGTGGTCGGCGTGTTCAGCCCGAACACGATCGACGGCGCGACGCCCCAGCGCTTGTTGTACACGTCGTTGCGGCCGGCCTGGTTCGCGTCGTGACCCATCACGTTCAGGCGCACGGCCGTCGTGTCGTTGATCTTGCGGTTCGCGTCGACCGTCGCGCGCTTGTAGCCGTCGGTGCCGAAGCCGATGCTGCTGTTGATGAAGTTGTCGTTCTTCGGCGTCTTCGTGACGATGTCGATGCTGCCGCCCACCGAGCCGCGGCCCGCGTAGACCGAATCGGGGCCCTTGATCACGCTGATCTGCTCGACCGCGAACGTCTCGCGGTTCTGCAGCCCCGAGTCGCGCATCCCGTCGACGAAGATCGAGTTGCGCGATTCGAAGCCGCGGATCACCGGGCGGTCGGCCGACGGGTTCGCGGCCGCGTCGCCGCCGAGGAACGTGATGCCGGGCACCGAGCGCAGCGCGTCCGCGAACGACGTGACGTTCTTTTCCTTGATCAACTGCTCGGGAATCACGGTAACCGAGCGCGGCGTGTCGAGCAGCGGCGCGGTGAACTTGTACGACGGCGAGCGCTTCACCTGCATGTCCGACAGCGCCGACGACTGGACCTCGATCGTCGGCAGCGCCGCCGGGACGTCGGCGGCAGGGGCGGGAACGGTAGCGGGAGCGGTTGCGGCGGAAGCGAGCAGCGGCGTCAGGAAAACGGAGCAGGTCAGCGCCGACACGAGGGCGCGAGGCCTCGTCTTGAACTGGGCAGGCATATCGGGAAGCAGCGGAGGATTCGGTGATCGGGTGCGTTTTCGCGATGCGGGCAGCACTGCCCGAAACATCGGAGAACGTCAATGCAAATGCGTATGATTCGCGTTTGCGGTCGCAATTGTACGGATTGGTATTGAATATGTAAACGATTGAATGGTTTTTGTACTAATCCGGTCAGGCTTTCGTGGGCGCGATTGCCTTTGCGTCGTGTGCAACACCGCTTTCCATCGCCTGGCCGGCGCGCGGCGGCGGCGACTCGCTACACTGCCGTACCGGTTGGACGGGCCCCGGCAGTCAGGCCCCGAGCAAGGAGACAAAACACGATGGACATCCAACGCGCAGCGGTCGTCACGTACCGTGGCAACGCGATCGAGAACACGCACGTCGCCCATGTGGCGGTGGTCGATGCACGCGGCAGGTTGCTGGCCCGGTTCGGCGATCCGTTCCGGATGACGCTGGCGCGGTCGGCGGCCAAGCCGGCGCAGGCGCTGTCGGTGATCGAGACGGGCGCGCCCGAGCGCTTCGGCTTCGACGATGCGGACATCGCGCTGATGTGCGCGTCGCACAGCAGCGAGGACCGCCACATCGAACGCACGCGGGCGATGCTCGCGAAGGTCGCCGCACACGAATCGGACCTGCGTTGCGGCGGCCATCCGCCGCTGTCCGATGCGGTGTACCGGTCGTGGATCAAGCGCGACTACACGCCGACCGGCGTGTGCAGCAACTGTTCGGGCAAGCATGTGGGGATGCTGGCCGGCGCGCAGGCGATCGGCGCGGCGATCGCCGACTACCATCTGCCCGACCATCCGATGCAGGTGCGCGTGAAGCATGTGGTGGCCGATGCATGCGGGTTGCGCGACGACGAAGTCGACTGGGGCATCGACGGGTGCAACCTGCCGACGCCGGCGTTTTCGCTGGATCGCCTCGCGCGTCTTTACGCGTCGCTGGCCGACGGTGCCGATGCGGTGGAGGCAGGCGGTGCGATCACTGATCGCGTCCGTGCACTGGCGCGCATTCATCGTGCGATGACGGCCCATCCGGAACTCGTCGCCGGCGACGGACGCTACTGCACCGTGCTGATGAACGCGTTCGACGGGCAGGTGGTCGGCAAGCTCGGCGCCGATGCGTGCTACGGGATCGGCGTGCGCGCGTCGGAACGCACGCGGCAGCTCGGTGCGGACGGCGCGCTCGGCATCTCGGTGAAGATCGAGGACGGCAATCTCGACGTGCTCTACATGGTCGTCAGCGAAGTCCTCGAGCGGCTGCAGATCGGCACGGCCGCGCAGCGCGCGCAACTGGCCGGCTTCCACCGGCCGCGGATGCTCAACACGCAGGGCGTCGAGTTCGGGCACGCCACGTTCCCGTTCGAATTGCAGGCGGCCTGAGCGCCATCGCCGCACCGGCGCGCGGCCCGCGATCCGGGCCGCGCGCTACGTGCGTGCGCCGCGGATCTTCGCGAGTTCGAGTTCCGACAGCTCGCCGATATGGGCGAGGTGCTCCGCGAGAAAATCCTTCAGCACGCGCAGCTTTGCCGAGCTGCGCCGGTTCGCCAGATATGCGATGTAGATGTAGTCGCCCGTCAGCCGGTTCTGCAGCCGGTAGCGCGGCAACACGGCTTCGAGCCGGCCGCTCGCGAGCAGGTCGCGCACCAGCCAGATCTCGAACTCCGCGATGCCGAGCCCCGCGCAGGTCGCTTCGAGCAGCAGCTCCGAATGATCGGTGACGAGATTGCCGGCCGGCAGCACGCTGTGCCGCGCGTCGCCGTTCACGAATTCCCAGCGCGGATCGCCTTCCGGGTGCACGTAGCGCAGGCAGTTGTGGTGCTTCAGGTCGTCGGGTGACGCCGGGCGCCCGCAGCGGTCGAGATAGCCGGGCGTCGCGCACAGGATGCTGTCGTTGCGCGACAGCCGGTGGACGACCAGGTTGTCCAGGTAGTTCTCGCCTTCGTGGATGTCGAGGTCGAAGCCGCCGGCCACGAGGTCGTTGTGGTTGTCGGTGAGCCGCACGTCGAGCTGGATCGTCGGGTAGCGCGCGAGAAACGGCGGGACCAGCGGCGCGAGATGACGGCGGCCGAACGCGACCGGCGCGGTGAGCTTCAGCGGGCCGCTCGGTTGCGCATTCAGCTCGGCGACGACGCGCAGCGTGTCGTCGAGATCGGCGATCAGCGTGACCGCTCGCTCCAGGTAGATGTGACCGGCTTCGGTGAGCGTCACGCTGTGCGTCGACCGGTGCAGCAGCGCGACGCCCAGGGCCTCCTCGATTGCCGTGACCTTGCGCGCGACGGTCGACGTCGACACGTGCATCTCCTTCGCGACTGCCGAAAAACTCCCCGTTTCGACCACTCTCACGAACGCACGCATCGCGCCCAGGTGATCGACGCCGGTTTCTCTCGCGCCTTTTTTCATTTTGATTCTCGCTGTTGCGTCCCACGCAAAACCGCTTTCGATAATACAGAAGCAAGCTTGTTTTTGCAAAGGCATAGAATGCGAACCCGTTGCGTCGGGAAGCGGTGGACGACGGGCGGCACGAGACATTCAGGAGGGCACGATGACAGAACACGGCTTCCGCGTCGAAGCGGATCTTTTAGGTAAGCGAAGTATTCCGGCGGACGCCTATTACGGCGTCCATACGCAGCGTGCGAAAGAGAATTTCGACATCACGGGCCGCACCATTGCGTCGCTGCCGTACCTCGTGATGGCGCTCGCGGCCGTGAAGGAAGCGGCGGCCGACGCCAACTGCGAGCTCGGGCTGCTGCCGCGGCCGTATCGCGATGCGATCGCCGCCGCGTGCGTCGAGATCCGCGAAGGGCGCCTGCACGACCAGTTCGTCGTCGACATCATCCAGGGCGGCGCCGGCACGTCGACCAACATGAACGCGAACGAGGTGATCTGCAACCGCGCACTCGAGATCATGGGGCATGCGCGCGGGCAGTACGAATACCTGCACCCGAACGAGCACGTCAATCTCGCGCAGAGCACCAACGACGTCTATCCGACCGCGATCCGCGTCGCGACGTGCTTCGCGGTCGAGCACCTGCTCGAAGCGATGGCGCGGCTGCGCGATGCATTCGCCGAACGGGCCGACGCGTTCGCCGGCCTGCTGAAGCTCGGCCGCACGCAGTTGCAGGACGCGGTGCCGATGACGCTCGGCCAGGAATTCTCGACCTACGCGGTGATGCTGACGGAAGACATTGCGCGGCTTCAGGAAGCCGGCTGGCTGATTCGCGAGATCAATCTCGGGGCGACCGCGATCGGCACGGGGATCACCGCGCATCCGGAGTACGCGGAGAAGGCGCTGGCCGCGCTGCGGCGCATCACCGGGCTCGACCTGAGCACCGCGCCGAACCTGATCGAGGCGACGCAGGATTGCGGCGCGTTCGTGCAGGTGTCGGGCGTGCTCAAGCGGATCGCCGTCAAGCTGTCGAAGATCTGCAACGACCTGCGGCTGCTGTCGAGCGGCCCGCGCGCCGGGTTCGGCGAGATCAACCTGCCGCCCGTGCAGGCCGGCTCGTCGATCATGCCCGGCAAGGTGAATCCGGTGATTCCTGAAGTCGTCAACCAGGTCGCGTTCGAGGTGTTCGGCAACGACCTGACCGTGACCTTCGCGGCCGAGGCCGGCCAGCTTCAGCTCAACGCGTTCGAGCCGGTGATCGCCAGCGCGCTGTTCCGCAGCTTCAGCCACCTGACGGCCGCCTGCACGACGCTTGCGCAGCGCTGCGTGAGCGGCATCACCGCGAATCCCGAGCGGCTGCGCGAAACGATGGAGCGCTCGGTTGCGCTCGCCACCGCATTGAATCCGTACATCGGCTACAAGCGTGCGACCGACGTCGCCGCCGAAGCGCACGCAACCGGCAAGTCGATCCGCGAGGTCGTGCTGGAACGCGAACTGATGACCGCCGCGCAACTCGACGAAGCGCTGCAGCCCGAAGCGCTGATCCGCCCGCGCGTGTTCTGACACCGGCCGCGCTCGCGGCCGTACCGAAAGCGCCCCCCAGCGGGGCGCGACATATCGACAAACAACGGAGACTCACGATGAAACACCCCAGCGAGCGCCCGGCCGGTCCGGCCGGCGGCGCGGATTCCCGCCATGCCGATCCCGATGCGATGTTCGCGTCGCACGAAGCCGGTTATGCGAAACAGTTGAAGCCGCGGCACGTGCAGATGATCGCCATGGGCGGCGCGATCGGCACGGGCCTCTTTCTCGGCGCGGGCGGGCGCCTGCAAAGCGCGGGGCCCGCGCTGGCGCTGGTGTATCTCGTGTGCGGCGTGTTCGCGTTCCTGATCATGCGCGCGCTCGGCGAACTCGTGATGCACCGGCCGACCAGCGGCAGCTTCGTGTCGTATGCACGCGAGTTCATGGGCGAGCGCGCATCGTTCGTCGCCGGCTGGATGTACTACCTGAACTGGGCGACGACCGGCATCGTCGACATTACCGCGGTCGCGATCTACATGAAGTACTGGGCCGTGTTCACCGACGTGCCGCAATGGGTGTTCGCGCTCGGCGCACTCGGGATCGTGTCGGTCATGAACATGATCGGCGTGAAGGTATTCGGCGAGATGGAGTTCTGGTTCTCGCTCGTCAAGGTCGGCACGCTCGCGGTGTTCCTCGCGGTCGGCGCCGTGTTTCTCGCGAGCGGCCATCCGGTCGCCGGCCAGATGCCGGGGCTGCATCTCGTTGCGGATCACGGCGGGATCTTTCCGCACGGTATCCTGCCGGCCGTGCTGATCGTGCAGGGCGTCGTGTTCGCGTACGCGAGCATCGAGCTCGTCGGCGTCGCGGCGGGCGAGACCGCCGATGCGCGCAAGGTGCTGCCGAAGGCGATCAACAGCGTGATGTGGCGCATCGCGCTGTTCTACGTCGGCTCGGTCGTGCTGTTGACGATGCTGCTGCCGTGGACCGCGTACAGCTCGCACGAAAGCCCGTTCGTCACGTTCTTCAGCAAGCTCGGCGTGCCGTACGTCGGTACCGTGATGAACGTCGTGGTGCTGACGGCCGCGCTGTCGAGCCTGAATTCCGGCCTCTATTCGACCGGCCGCGTGCTGCGTTCGCTCGCGATGGGCGGCTCGGCGCCGCGCTTCGTGTCGCGGATGAATGCGCGCGGCGTGCCGTATGGCGGGATCCTGATCACGGTCGCGATCAATGCGATCGGCGTGCCGCTGAACTACATCGTCCCGGCGCAGGCGTTCGAGATCGTGCTGAACATGGCGTCGCTCGGGATCATCACGACGTGGGGCTTCATCGTGATGTGCCAGATCCTGTTCCGCCGCAAGGTCAATCGCGGCGAGCTGAAGGACGTGTCGTTCCGGATGCCCGGCGCGCCGTTCACGTCGTGGCTCACGCTCGCGTTCCTCGTCGGCGTGCTGGTGCTGATGGCGTTCGACTATCCGGGCGGCACGTGGACGATCGCGATGATTCCGGTGGTCGTGCTCGCGCTGGTGGTCGGCTGGAAGCTCGCGAAGCGCGGTGCCGAGCGCGAGCGGGCGGTTGCCGCGCCTGTCTCCGCGCACGCCGTTGCGGATCCCGCACGCAACGCGTGACGGCATGCGCCGGGGGCGCCGGTCCGTTCTCGGGCCGGCGCCTCCGGCGCGGTCAGTTCAGCCCGGTGCGCTCGCCGACCCAGCGGGCGAAATCGCCGGCCATTTCCGCAGTCAGTTCGTGCCCGGCCGCGTACAGCCGCGTATCGTGCGCGACGCCGAGCGCCGTGAGCTTCGCGTCGGCCGTGTCGGCCCAGGCGACGGGCAGCTTGTCGTCGAAGCGGCCGTGGACGATCAGCGCATGGAGCGGACGAAGCGCATCGCGCGGCGCGATCAGCGGATCGATTTCCGGCAGGATGCGCCCGCACAGCACGGCGAACGCGCTCACGTCTTCCGGTGACGTGAGGCCGACGCCGGCGCTCATGATGCCGCCCTGGCTGAAGCCGGCGATCACGGTCGGCAACGCGGAATCCGCGCCGTCCTGCGCACGGAACGCGCGCAGCAGCGCGATCAGCTGCACGCGGCTGGCGTCCGCGCGGGCCGCATCGATTTCGGGGCCGTTCGGGCCGAAGCGCACCGGAAACCACGCATGCTGATTGGGCCCGAACGTGAGCGGCCCGCGCAGGAACGCGATTTCGATGCGCGGATCGATCGCGTCGGCCACGTTCAGCAGGTTGGTTTCGTTGCCGCCGACGCCGTGCAGCAGCAACAGGCGTGCGGCGGGGCGGCCGGCAGCCGGGCGCAGCCGGTACTGGAGGCCCGAATCGGGATCGGTGGTCAGCGGCAGGACGTCGGTCATCGCGTGGGTCCGGAAAGGGGAACGATGCGACAGTCTAGAGCGTGCGGACGGGGAGGTGAATCGCCGGATGGCGATTGATTGTTTCCTGGTCGGAATGAATCGGGCTGCGGTTCCTGCCGGGGACAGATCGCCGATATCGCGAAGGACGGCGCAGGCCTGCGGACGCCATTACGGCGCATACAAGAGCCAGCGAGCCGCCGCGAACGTGGCGCGCGTCGAGGCACTGCAGTTCGAGGTCGTCACGTTCGATGTCGAGGATGCGCAGCATGCCGGCGAAATCCGTGCGTATCTGACTGCCGCTGGTACGCCGATAGGCCCTTACGACGCGTTGATTGCAGGGCAGGCACGTGCCCGGCAGCTGGTGCTTGTCACGCACAATGTCCGTGAGTTCGAACGTGTCCCGCGGCTGCAAGTCGAAGACTGGCTCGTCGAGCCGAACGAAGGCTGAACGGCCGATCATGCCGGTTCGACCTTGACGAACCCGCAGGGTGTACGCCGCACCAATTATAAAAATGATGCCAAAACAAACGGGCTCGCCGATAATGCGCAAACGTTTTACCGGCATTGAATAAAACCGGTTTTGCGGATCATGAATAAACCAATGAATATCCGCTGTTTCGCCGATCCTGCAATCTCCGCAGCCGCGCCAGCCCTGGAAGCCAGGAGTTAACGGCCAATCCGCGAAAAACTTTAGAGTTTTTCCACCGCAATTATTCATTTCATTTTTGTCAATGACCGATTGATTTTCGGTCATCGGACAGTCATACACCATCCCCGATAATTCGGCGCTCACATTCTTTCAATAGACCAAAGGGCGATCGAAGCCGGATCGCTGCGGGGAGCTGTACTCATGACCATCCGTCATCGCATTACGCTGCTAGTCGTCCTGACGTTCTTCGCGCTGTCCGCGATCGGCATCTATGCCGTGTACCAGACACGCAAGAGCGCGTCCGAGGTGCGTCAGGTCACCCAGGGCATCGTGCCGAGCGCGCTCGCGTCGGCCGACCTCGTCGCCGATGTGAAGAACATCCAGATCGCGACGATGACGCTCGTCTATGCGCCCGACGCGAACACCGCCGCGCAGGCGCGCGACGAGCTGAAGGCGAAGCAGGCCGCGCTGCGCGCCGCACTCGACGTGCAGGCGAAATCGGCGGTCGGCCGCGCGCAGGAAGGCCTCGTCGCGCAGGCGAAGGACAGCGTCGCGAACTATTTCGCGGCGATCGACGACACCGTGAAGATGAAGGCGGACGGCAAGGCCGAGATGGCGCAGGCCTACCTGTTCGCGAACGTCGCGCAGTATCGCGACGAACTCGAGAGCATCGTCGACACGCTGCGCGTCGAGAAGAACCGCCAGAAGGACGACGCGATCAGCGCGCTGAACGGGATGCTCGCCACGACGGCGACCGCGATCGCGGGTGTCGCCGGCACGGTGATCGTGCTGCTGACCGCCCTCGGCTTCGTGTTGTATCGCCAGATCACGCGCCCGCTGATCGGGATGCAGACGGCGATGAGCGAGATCGCGACGAGCCAGGATTTCACGCGCCGCGTGCCGGTGGGCCGGATGGACGAAATCGGCCATTCGATCGTCGCGTTCAACGGGATGATCGAGAAGATCCAGGAGAACGCCGCGCAGCTCAAGCAGAAGACGGCCGACATCCAGGCGATGCTGCAGAACATGCAGCAGGGCATCCTGACCGTCGTCGAGGGCGGTGTCGTGCATGCGGAATATTCGGCGTACCTCGAAACCATCTTCGAGACGAACGACATCGCCGGCCGCGACCTGATGGCGCTCGTGTTCGACGATTCGGCGATCGGCGCCGACGCGCGTTCGCAGGTCGATGCGGCCGTGCACGCGTGTCTCGGCGAAGACAGCATGAACTTCGAATTCAACGAGCACCTGCTCGTCAACGAAGTCGCGAAGCGGATGCCGGACGGCCGCGAGAAGTGGCTCGACCTGAGCTGGTCGGCGATCACCGACGAGACCGACACGGTCGTGCGCCTGATGCTGTGCGTGCGCGACGTGACCGAGATCCGCGAGCTGACCGCGCAGGCCGGCGAGCAGCAGCGCCGCCTCGAGATGATCGGCGAGATCCTGTCGATCAGCCAGGACAAGTTCCACGACTTCGTGCACAGCGCGAAGGGCTTCCTCAGCGAGAACGAGCGGATGATCCGCCAGCACGAACGCGCCGATCACTCGATCGTCGCGGCGCTGTTCCGCAACATGCACACGATCAAGGGCAATGCACGCACGTACAGCCTGCAGCACCTGACGAACATCGTCCACGAAGCGGAGCAGGCGTACGAATCGCTGCGTCGTGCGGACGGCGGCCCCGAGTGGAACCGCGACGCGCTGATGGACGACCTGGCGCGCGTGCGCGACGCCGTCGAACACTACGCGACGATCAATGCGGTCACGCTCGGTCGCAGCGGCGAAGCGGCGCAGGGCGGCGCCGACTTCCTGATGGTCGAACGTGCGCATATCAGCGAAAGCCTGCGCGTGCTCGACGGCGCCGATCCGGCGAACGTGTCCGACTGGCACGCGGCCCGCGATGCCGTGCGCCGCATGCTGAGCCAGCTCGGCACGCAGGGCATCGGCGATGCGCTCGGCGGCGTGATCGAGTCGCTGCCGTCGCTCGCGGCCGAACTCGGCAAGCCGGCGCCCGTCGTGCATATCGACAGCCACGGCCATCGCGTGCGCAGCGAGATCGTCGCGACGCTGAAGAACGTGTTCATGCACCTGCTGCGCAATGCGATCGACCATGGCATCGAATCGTCGGAAGAGCGGCGCGCGGCCGGCAAGGCGGCGTCCGGCACGATCGACATCGCGGTCGGCGTGGGCGGCGGCGAGCTGTGGTTCGTGCTCGGCGACGACGGCCGCGGCCTGGCGCTCGACCGGATTCGCCGCATCGCGCGCGAGCGCGGCTGGATCGAGGCGGGCAACGAAGCGGCGCTGTCCGACGAGGATGTCGCCGAGCTGATTTTCCGGCCGGGCTTCTCGACCGCGCAAGCGGTGACCGAAGTGTCGGGCCGCGGCGTCGGCATGGACGCGGTGCGCAACTTCCTGAAACGCGACGGCGGCAATATCGCGCTGCGTTTCACCGACGATCGCGCCGGCGCACCGTATCGCACGTTCGAGACGATCGTGTCGCTGCCGGCGCGCTTCGCGGCGGACGCTGCCGTCGACGGCGCCGGGCATGAGCAGCGTGCGCGCATCGCGGATATCGGCGCAGCGGAGTGACGAAGTGATCGTGCAGGCGTGGATGATTCAGGTGGCCGCCGCGCTGGCGGGCGGTGCGGTCGTCGCGGTGGCGGCGGTCGTGTTTCGCGTGACGCGCCGGCGGCGCGTCGCGGCGATGGCGCACGACGCGGATACGTTGCGCGGCGCGCTCGCCGCGGCCGACGCACGCGCGAAAGAGGCGGCGTCCGCGCATGCGGCGGCGGCCGACGCCTGGGCGCAACGCGAGGCGCAGCTCGAGGAGGCGCTGGCGCGCGAGGCGTCCGCGGCCGGCACGCAGCGCGATGCGCTGCAGGCGCTGTCGGCCGACCGCGCGGCGCTCGCGCAGCATGCGATGAAGATCGCCGACGAAGCGGCGCGCCTGCGCGGCCTCGCCGGCACGTTCGAGCGCTGGCACGAGCAGATGATCTCGCTGACCACGCAGAACCAGGACATGCGCGTGAAGAACCAGGAGCTGTCGGCGATCGTCGCGCACGTGTCGATCGTGTCGCTGAACGCGTCGATCGAAGCCGCCCGCGCGGGGTCGGCCGGGCGCGGCTTCTCGATCGTCGCGAGCGAGGTGCGCGGGCTGGCCGCGCGCTCGCAGCAATTGTCGAATAGCTATCGCGACAGCCTGAACCGCAACGATCTCGTGACGGCCGCCACGTTCCAGGACATCCAGGCCGGCGGCAAGATGATCACGGCCGCGCTCGCGACCGTCGAGACGCTGGCCGGGCAGCTGCACGCACGCATCGAAGGAGAGGCGGCGTGATCAGCGCGCAGGCGAAGGCCGGCTTCGAGCGGATCTTCTTCGACGCGGCGCGCACGCGGCTCGCGTCCGGCGGCGCGTGCGACATCCGGCCGTCCGCCGGCCACGAGCATGGCGGGCACGATCGCTCGCATGCGCGGTCGCGGTCGATGCCGAAGGTGCCCGAGCATGTCGCGGTGCTGACGATCTCGGCGCTGCATTTCCGCCTGCTGCTCGCGCTGCGCTTCAGCGACGACGACGCGACGCGCCGCCGTTTCGCCGGCGCGAGTGCCGGCACCAGCAGCCAGCGGCCGCTGCCCGAGGCATTCATGGAAGTCGCGAACCTGTGCTGCGGCGCGATCAACCAGGCGCTGACCGTGCCGTTTCCCGATCTCGGGATGTCGACGCCGACCCTGCTGAGCGGCGCGAGCATCGACTACCTGCCGGCGCTCGCACCCGATCACGTGGCCGCGTACGACCTGACGCTCGACGGCGACGTGCGGGTCGGCGCGACGCTGTGCGTGTGCGCGAACGCGCCGGTCGATTTCCATGTGCCGGAAACGGCCGCCGTGGATACCGGCGGCGAGCTCGAACTGTTCTGACCGACCATCAGGAATCCATGAGATGACCGAAGACCAACCCGTCAGCAAGGTGCTCGTCCTCGACGACAGCCGCGCACACGCCGATGCGATCAAGCGCTTCTGCGACGAGCACAACCTGGTCGGCCTGACCGTGCGGCGCAGCCGGCTGCTGAAGGTGCTGCGCTCGAACATCGACCTCGGCGCGATCCTGCTGGCCGAGGATTACGGCGGCTCGCCGGCCGAGAGCGCGATCATCGCGACGCAGATCGATGCGCTGCGCCCCGAGCTGCCGATCATCCTGCGCCGCGAATCGCTCGCGTCGCGCGACGGGCTGCCCGATGCGCTCGCGCGCGTCGCGTGCGCGGCCTACGTCGCGGACGACATGACGCCGCTCGCGCGTGCGATCGACGAATACCTGTTCGGCCGCGACTATCCGAACGCGCTCGTGCGCGGCATCTCGGAGATCACCGAGGCGCGCATCGACAGCCTGTTCCCGGGCATGGCGATCGAGCACGAGACGCCGTGCATCGTCCGCGACCAGATCATCTTCGGCGAAGTGTTCAGCCTGATCGCGCTTGAAAGCGCGTGGTGCCGCGGCTACATGCTGCTGCAGACGAGCGAGCAGCCGCTGCTCGACATGATCGGCGGCACGCGCGAGGGCGGCCGCGCGCCGGATTTCCGCGACGTGAACAGTGTGCTCGGCGAACTGACGAACCTCGTGTGGGGCGCGTTCAAGAACCGCTATCTCGGCGATGCGGAGGCACTGGCGCGCCATCCGGTGCAGGTGCCGCTCGTCGTCAATCACAAGCAGAAGTTCATCTCGTTCGGCGGCGACTGTCCGCAGCTCTGCTTCAAGTACCGGATGACCGACCCGGCTTCGGGACGCTCGGTCCGTCTCGACCAGCGTTTCGTGTTCAGCCTGAGCTGGTCGCCGGAGGATTTCCGCGAATCGGTGCAGGACGTCGGGCCGATGGTCGAATCGGGCGAACTCGAACTGTTTTGAAGTCAGCAACAAGGAAAGGGGAATACGACATGGCAAAGATTCTGGTGGTCGACGATTCGGGCACGGTGCGCGACGAAGTCGCGGGCTTCCTGCGCAACAACGGGCTCGACGTCGCGACGGCCGTCGACGGCAAGGACGGGCTCGCGAAGCTCAAGGCGACGCCCGGCGTGCGCCTCGTGATCAGCGACGTGAACATGCCGAACATGGACGGCCTGACGATGGTCGAGAAGATCCGCGGCGAACTGGCGAACACGGCGGTCAACGTCGTGATGCTGACGACGGAAAGCAGCCCGGCGATGAAGGAGCGCGGCAAGGCGGCCGGCGTGAAGGGCTGGATCGTGAAGCCGTTCAAGGGCGACGCGGTGCTCGACGCGCTGAAGAAGCTCGCGGGCTGACGCGCAGCGGACCATGGCGGGCCCGTCGATCGCGCGCGTCGCGAGCGGCGGGTGGCGACATGGCGTGGCTGACAGCGCGCGCAATTTACAGCGCGCGGCGATGTCCGTATCCTGCCCGATGCCGAGGGCGGCGTGCCTGCGTGTCACGCCCGGCATCCACAACAATCAGGAACGGGACACCTCCCCATGAAAATCACAATCGACCGGGCCGCGCTCGCGCGCATTCCGGTGCTGGTCCGGCCGACGGACGGCAAGCGCATTCCGTTCGCGCAATACAAGGTCACGGGCTGCCACGGCTCGTACGAAGGCGTGACCGAAGAAACGGGCCGCGGCGTGATGTATCGCTGCAAGACACAGTCGAGGATCGACGTGTCGTTCCATCAGTCGCGTCCCTGACATGAGCGGGAGCGTGCCCGAATCCGGCCGCGCGGCGGCGCGGCGCATGGAGATGCTGTTCGCGAAAGGCATCTTTTTCACCTTGGTCGGCGCGGGTTTGCTGACCGGCGTCGCGCTGTATGCGCAGTCGACGCGCGAATTCCTGCGGACGTCGGTCGTCGTGCCGGGCCGCGTCGTCAAGCTCAATGCCGGCCCGCATCACCCTGAGATCGCGTTCACGACGCTCGCGGGCGAGCATGTCGAGTACCCGCAGGGCGGTGCGGTCAGCGAGCCGGACGGCGCGACGGTCGAGGTCCGCTATGCGCCGGACGCGCCTGAGATGACCGCGCGGCTGAATACGTTCGGTGCGATCTGGGGCGACGTGCTGAGCTTCGGTGTGATGGGCACCTTTTTCTTCGGCGCGGGCGTCGGGCACCTGTGGATCGGCGTGCGCACGTGGCGCAGCGGGCGCCGGCCGGCCGCGCGCTGACACACCGCGTTAGCTGGCCGCCGCCGTCGCGAATTCGTCGACGACGGCTTCGATCACGGCCTGCACGCGCGCGGTCTTGTAGAGATCGGCATGGGCGACGAGCCACACGTCGAAATGATTGCAGCGCTGCGGCATGAGTCGCACCAGTTCCGGCTCGGTATCTGCGCGGAAGCACGGCAGCTCCGCGACGCCCAGCCCCGCCAGCGCGGCTTCCACCAGCATCATCGTCGACGAGGTCTGGAACATCACGCGGCCGCGCGACGTCGGCTCGCCGCACAGCGCGTCCCACATCGAGGGCACCACCGGCTGCTGGTACATCACCAGATCGTGCCCGTCGAACGCGCTGCCCGCGACCGGTTCGCCCCGTTCGGCCAGGTAGCGGCGCGACGCATAGATGCCCGTTTCGAGATGCCCGAGCCGCCTGGCGATCAGGTCCGGCGATTCCGGCCGCAACGTGCGAATCGCGAGATCCGCTTCGCGGCGCGTGAGGTTGGTGATTTGCGCTGACGTCACGCACACGACGTCGATGCCGGCATGCCTGCGCCGCAAGTTGGCGATCGCGGGCACCACGAAGCGCTTGCCGAGCGTGTCGGTCGTCGCGATGCGCACGGACCCGGCCAGTTGCTCGTCGAGCCCCATCACGCGGCGCTCGATCGTGAGCGACGCGCGCTCCATCGTTTCGGCCGGTTCGAGCAGTGCTTCGCCCGCGGTCGTCAGCACATAGAGGGACGGGGTGCGGAGAAACAGCCGGGCCGATAGCTCGTCCTCGAGCGCGGCGATCCGGCGTCCGACCGTCGCCTGGTCGACATTCAGCTGCGCCGCGGCGCCGCGCAGCGTGCCGGTGCGCGCCAGCGCAAGGAAGAAGCGGGCGTTGTCCCAGTTCATGCGGATTGATTGTGTCATCGGGCGGGCGGCGACGGGCGGGAAAGGGGTGATGCAAATCTGCATCAGATGGATGCGAAATTACCACTTTTCTGCATTGCGTACCGTTCCTAGACTTCCGGCATCTGCCTGGAGGTGTCATGTCCGATTGCCAATCTGTCTCCGCCCACGTTTCCCCCGTCGCGCTGGCGGCCCCGAGCCGCGCGACGGCGCGCGAGCAGCGTCTGACGCTGGCGCTCGTCGCGATCGGGATGTTCATGGCCGTCCTCGATTCGACGATCGTCAACGTGGCGCTGCCCGCGATGCGCACGAGCCTCGGCGCGACGGTTGCCGAGCTCGCGTGGATCGTCGACGCCTACACGCTCAGCTTCGCCGCGCTGATCCTCGCGGGCGGCGCGTTGTCCGACCGGTTCGGCGCGAAGCACGTGTACCTCGCCGGGTTGGCGCTGTTCGTCGGCGCATCGGCCGCGTGCGGCGTCGCGTCATCGGTGGCGATCCTCGTGGTCGCGCGCTTCGTGCAGGGCATGGGCGCCGCGCTCTTCTTGCCCGCATCGCTCGCGGTCGTGCGCAGTACCTTCGACGTGCCCGCCGAGCGCGCGCGGGCGATTGCGGTCTGGGCCGGCATCGCGTCGGTCGCGGTTGCCGTCGGACCGGTGCTGGGCGGCATCCTGGTCGACGATTTCGGCTGGCGCAGCGCGTTCCTGATCAACGTGCCGACCGGCGCGGTCGCCTTTGCCGGCGCGGCCGCGCTCGTTCGGGCATCGATCGCGCGCGACGTGCGCCACTTCGACTGGGCCGGCCAGTGCGTCGGGGCGGCGGCGCTCGGCGCGCTGTGTTTCGCGGTGATCGAATTGCCGACGCGCGGTGCAGGCGCCACGGAGGTCCGTGCCGCGTTGCTGGTTGCCGCGCTCGCCGCCGCCGTGCTGGTCGTCGTCGAGCGGCGTGCCCGCCATCCGATGGTGCCGCTCGCGTGGTTTCGCAACCGCGTGTTCGTCGCGATGAACCTGATGGGGAGCCTCGTCTATGTCGGCTACTTCGGGCTGCTGTTCGTGCTGAGCCTGTACCTGCACGGGCGCTTCGGCATGAGCGCGCGGCAGATCGGGCTGACGCTGTTGCCGTTCGCGCTGAGCCTGTCGCTCGGCAATCTGTTGTCGGGGAAACTGCATGGACGCGTTCGTCCGGTCACACTGATGGCGAACGGCCTCGCGATGGCCGCGCTGGCCATTCCGGCGATCGCGGTCGCGCTCACGCTGCGTGCACCGTGGCCGGTGGTCTGGGCCGCCATGGCCGCATTCGGCACCGGGACCGCGTTGTCGGTCGCGCCGATGATCGCGACCGTGCTCGAACAGGTGCCTGCGGATGCGGCGGGCGTGGCGTCCGGATTCCTCAACGCGGCGCGGCAGGCCGGCAGCCTGCTTGGCGTGGCCATCGCAGGCGCGGCGACGATACTGTTGCCGGACCTGACCGACGCGCTGTGGGCGGTCGCGGCGCTCGGGTGTGCCGCCTACGCGATTGCCGCGCTGGCCGCGAGGACGGCAGGCCGCGCGGAGGCCGCACGAGGGCGCCGTTGACGCGCGACCGGCAGGGTCGTTGCGCAGTGGCCGGCAGGCCGCCGCACGCGTGCATGCGCGTGCGCGTGCGTCGCCGCGGCTGGACGTGGTGCGGAATGCGGAGGACCATTTAGCCACGATGCCGCGCACGGACGGACATGATTTTCGTCCGGTCGCGCCGCATCGAATCCCGCCGAACCCCGTCGAGCGAAACACCATGGAACCCGATCAAGAGACCGCCGAGCCCATCCTGCTGCGCGACGCGCACGACGGTGTCGTCACGCTGAGGTTGAACCGCCCGCAGCAGTTCAACGCGTTGTCCGAAGCGATGCTCACGAGCCTGCACGACGCGTTCGATACGCTGGCGGCCGATCCGCACGTGCGCTGCGTTGTGCTGGCCGCCGAAGGCCGGGCGTTCTGCGCGGGCCACGACCTGCGGCAGATGCGCAGCAAGCCCGAACTCGACTACTACCGCACGCTGTTCGCGCAGTGCAGCCGCGTGATGCTCGCGATGCGCGCGTTGCCGGTGCCGGTGATCGCGCGCGTGCACGGCATCGCGACAGCGGCCGGCTGCCAGCTCGTCGCCGCATGCGACCTCGCGATCGCCGCCGATACCGCGCGCTTCGCGGTATCGGGCATCAACGTCGGGCTGTTCTGCTCGACGCCGGCCGTCGCGCTGAGCCGCAACGTCGCCGCGAAGCGCGCGTTCGACATGCTCGTGACCGGACGATTCGTCGATGCGGCGACGGCCGCCGCGTGGGGGCTCGTCAACGAGGCCGTGCCCGAGGACGCGCTCGATGCGGCCGTCGCGCGCAAGGTCGCGGAGATCGTCGCGAAGAGCCCTGCCGCGGTGCGGTATGGCAAGCAGATGTTCTATCGGCAGCGCGAGTTGCCGCTCGACGAAGCCTATGCGTATGCGGGCGACGTGATGGCGCGCAACATGATGGAGGAGGATGCGGGCGAGGGGATCGACGCGTTTCTCGAGAAGCGCAAGCCGACGTGGCGTTCGTAGCGCGTTCCCGTCGACTCACGCTCCGGTTCGCCGGACAGCAAACGGGCCGCCCGAGGCGGCCCGCAACCAAAACGGCATGTGCAGCGACGCCGGTCAGCGCCCGTAGCTGCCCGTGCGCAGCGCCGGCTGCACGGTCGACGCGCCCGGCGGCACGATGACGACCGGCACGCGCGGCGCGAGCGCGCACATCAGCTCGTAGCCGATCGTGCCGCTGGCTTGCGCGACATCGTCCACCTTCACCTGGTCGCCCCACAGCTCGACGCGCGATCCGATACCCGCGTTCGGGCACGGCGTCAGGTCGACGGTCAGCATGTCCATCGACACGCGGCCGACGATGCGCGTCATCACGCCGTCCACCGCGATCGGCGTGCCGGTCGGCGCGTGGCGCGGATAGCCGTCCGCATAGCCGCACGCGACGACGCCGATCCGCATCGGCTGGTCGGCCGTGAAGCGACGGCCGTAGCCGACGGTTTCTTCCGGCGACAGCGTCTGCACGCCGATGAGCTTGCTCGTCAGCGTCATCGCGGCCGTGAGCGGCGTGTCGGCGATATGGCGTGACGCGCCCGTCGGCGACGCACCGTACAGGATCGTGCCGGGCCGCACCCAGTCGCGGTGCGCACGCGGGTGCCACAGCACGGCTGCCGAATTCGACACCGAGCGCTCGCCCGGAATCCCGGCCGTGGTCGCGTCGAACTGGTCGAGCTGCCAGTCGACTTCACCTTCGTCGGCGTTCGCGAAATGCATCATCAGCGTGATCTTGCCGATCGACGGCGCGCTCGCCGCGCGCTCCCATGCCGCACGGAACACGGCGGGGCGATAGCCGAGCCGGTTCATCCCGGAATTCATCTTGAGCTGGATGTCGATCGGCTGTTGCGGCTTCGCGGCGATCAGCAGGTCGAGCTGTTCGTCGCAATGGACGCTCACCGTCAGCCGATGGCGATCGGCCAGTTCGACGTCGGCCGGCTCGAAGATCCCTTCGAGCAGCAGCACGGGCTTGTCCCAGCCGAGTTCGCGCACGCGCACGGCTTCGTCGAGATCGAGCAGCGCGATGCCGTCGGCGGCCGCGAGACCGGGGTAGATCCTGTCGATGCCGTGGCCGTACGCGTTGGCCTTGATCACGGCCCACACGCGCGATTGCGCGGCGGTGCGGCGAATGAAGTCGAGGTTGTGGCGGACGGCGTCAGGGCGGATATGGGCGACGATGGGACGGGGCATGGTGATGGCTCGGGTCGGATGTCGTGCGGCGCGCGGCGGCGCGGATCGAAACGGCGGTCTGGCGCGATAGTGCGTCAGGCCAGTGTTGAGCGCTATCTTATTGGTGTTCGACCAGTTTTAATTAACGTATTTATCGACGATTTGGTGGAAATTTTGGCGATCAAGCGTGCCGCCCGCAACTGCCCATGGCCTGTGCGGCGGCCGAGTCTCCCGTCTAGAAAACCGGTGCGCGAACAGCGCGGCGCAATGCTAAGCTCTCGGCGATCTTGCCATTGATCAATGTAATCATAACGGAGGAGACTTGGATGACGACGTCCCAGCTGTGCTTGTTCATCGTGGCGCTGTTGCCGTTCCCGATGACGTTTCTTGCCAAGGCCCGCAAGGGCTACGACAACCGTACGCCGCGCGATTATCTGGCGAAGCTCGACGGCTGGCGCGCCCGCGCGCAGGCCGTGCATCAGAATTCATGGGAAGCGTTCGCGCTGTTCACGGCCGCGCTGGTGGTGGCGTGGCACAACGGCGCGAACGTGCATCGCGTCGACCAGCTCGCGATGGCGTTCGTCGCCATCCGTGTCGTCTATGCGTTGATGTACCTGCTGAACTGGGCGTCGCTGCGTTCGCTCGTGTGGACTGGCGGGATGGCGTGCGTCGTCGCGCTGTTCTTCGCCGCGCCGTAAGCGGCCGGTGAGCCGGGGCGCCGGCCGCGAATGCCGGCGCTACGACGCGCCGCCCGCGCCCCGTGCGTGACTGTCGTTGGATGCGGGCGCAACCCGCTTGGCGACGAACGGCGGTGCTTCCGCTTCGCTGCGCAGGAACGCGATCAACGGATCGAGCAGCCGGTGCCGCGTCGACGGATGGCGGCGCAGCACGAAACGCCACGACGCATCGCGTGCGAGGCCCGGCACCAGCGGCACCAGGCGCCCGCTGCGCAGTTCGGGTTCGATCAGCGGCACGCGGCCGAGCGCGATGCCCGCACCGCCGAGCGCCGCACCGATCACCTGGCTGAAGCTGCTGTAACGCACGATCTTCGTCTCGAAGTCGTCCGGCAAGCCGAAGTGCACCGCCCAGTTGCGCCAGTCGATCTCGGGGCTGTCCTCGTGCATCTCCTGCAGCAGCCGCGAGCGGCACACGTACCCCGATGCGTACGGAAACAGTTCGGGGCTGCACACCGGGAACACGGTCTCCCGCATCAGTACGTCGTCGTCTGCGCGCAGCCGGTGCGCGGGCACGTGCACGATCGCGAGGTCGACGCCGCTGCGCGCGAAATCCGGCTCGTCGTCGAGCACGATCGCATGCAGCGGGGTGTCGGGATGCAGTGAAGAGAATTCCGCAAGACGGCGCGCGAGCCACATCGACGAAAACGGTGCGTTGGCGGACACGGTCAGCCGTTGCGCGGTGCCGCGAATCTCGGCACAGGCGTCGGTCAGGCGCGATAGTGCGTCGCTGACGGCCGGCAGCAGGCGTGTACCGGCCGGTGTGAGGCTGATGCCGCCGAGCCCCGTGCTGCGTTCGAGCAGCCTTGCGCCCAGCGATTCCTCGAGCGAGCGGATCTGGTGACTGACCGCGCTGGTCGACACGTTCAGCTCGACCGCCGCGCGCGCGAACCCGCCGAGGCGGACGGCCGCCTCGAAAGCACGCAGCGCGCTAAGGGGAGGAAGGTGCGACATGGCGGGTATTGTAGTTGACTCAACACCCGTTGAAAAATCATCTTTTGCCGCGCGCGGGCGGTGCGGGTAGCCTCGATCCGGTCAAGAAAAAAGCAACGAATCACCGACCGGAGGGCTTCATGTATTTCGACCGACGACTATGGGCAATGATGGCGGGACTGCGCTGGCGCGTGGCGGCAGCCGTCGCGCTCGGGCTGCTCGCGATGGGTGTCGGCATCCTGCGTTTCGTCTTTCTCGGCCGCGTGCTGGCGCTGGTTTTTGCCGGTGCGCCCGCACGCAGCATCGGCGAAGCCGTCGCTGCAACGGCCGCTTGCGTGCTGCTGCGCGCATGGCTCGACCATCGCCGCACGGTGCTCGCGCAACACACGGCCGGACGCGTGCAGGCCACGCTGCGCGCGCGGCTGTTCGACCGGATCGCGGCGCTCGGCCCCGCGTGGTTCAGCGGCGAGCGCACGGGCGGCGTGATGCTGGCCGTCGTCGACGGCGTCGAGCAGTTGCAGACCTTCTTCGGCGTCTACCTGCCGCAGCTCGTGATCGCCGCGTGCGCGCCGGTGATGATCTTCGCGGTGCTTGCATGGTGGGACGTGCCGACGGCCGCGATCCTGCTGGTCGCGGCGCTCGTCACGCTCGCGCTGCCGCAGCTCGTGCATCGCGCCGACAAGCGTGCGGCGCTCGCACGTTCGGCCGCGTTCAAGGCGTTCGGCGAGGAGTTTCTCGACGCGGTGCAGGGCCTGCCGACGCTGAAGGCGTTCGGGCAGGGCACCGCGTTCGGCGCGAAGCTCGCCGCGAAGGCGCGCGCGCTGTCGGACAGCACGTTCTGGGTGCTCGCGCTCGGCCTGCTGACGCGGTTCTTCACCGATCTCGGCACGGGCCTCGGCGCGGCCGCGGCGATCGTGGTGGGTGCGTGGCGCGTGCGGCACGGCGACATGAGCCTCGAGGCATTGCTGATCGTGCTGATGGCCGGCAGCGAAATCTTCCGGCCGCTGCGCGACCTGCGGGCGGTGTTGCACCAGGGGATGATCGGCCAGTCGGCGGCGAATGCGATCCATGCGCTGCTCGACGCGGGCAGCCACGCGCCTTCCGCCGACGCGCCGCGCGTAGCGGGCCTGCGGCCGGAGATTGCGTTCGACGACGTCAGTTTCGCGTATCCGGGGCGCCGCGCGGATGCGCACGCCGCGTTGAGCTTTACGGTTCGCGAAGGCGAAACGGTCGCCATCGTCGGGCCGAGCGGCGCGGGCAAGTCGACGATCGTGCGCCTGTTGCTGCGCCAGCACGATGCGCAGGGCGGTGCGGTACGCATCGGCGGCCACGACGTGCGCGCGCTCGACGCCGACCAGGTACGCGGCATGATCGCGGTGGTCGCGCAGGATGCGACGCTGTTCGACGGCAGCGTGGCCGACAACCTGCGGCTCGGCCGCCCCGATGCGAGCGACGCCGAGATGATCGCGGCCGCGCGCGCCGCCAACGCGCACGATTTCATCTCGGCGCTGCCGGACGGCTATGCGACGCGCATCGGCGAACGCGGCCTCACGCTGTCGGGCGGCCAGCGCCAGCGCATCGCGATTGCCCGCGCGCTGCTGCGCGATGCGCCGATCCTGCTGCTCGACGAGGCGCTGTCGTCGGTCGACGCGGAGAACGAAGCGCTGATCCAGCAGGCGCTCGACCGGCTCACGCGCGGGCGGACGACGCTCGTGCTCGCACACCGGCTGTCCAGCGTGATCGGGGCCGATCGCATTCTCGTGCTCGACCAGGGGCGGGTGGTCGACGAAGGCACGCACGCGGCGCTGATCGCGCGCGACGGCCCGTATCGCCGGCTGATGGGGCCGCAGCTGGAGGCCGTCGCCGAATCCGTCGGCACGGCGGCGACGGCCGGCGCGACCGCGCGTGCGTCGTCGGGCCCGCAGGTGCGGCCGCTGAACGACGATGCAGCGACCATCGGCTGGCCGGAGACATGGCAGACGCTGCTGCGCTTCGTGCAGCCGTGGAAGGGCAAGGTCGTGCTGACCGTGCTGTTCGGGATCGGCCGCGTGCTCGCGTTCATCGGCGTCGGCGTGATCGGCGCGCTGGTGGTCGGCGCGGTGTCCTCCGGCCGCGTGAGCACCGCGCTCGTCGTCGCGCTGCTCGTGATCGCGCCGGTGGCGGCCGTGCTGCACTGGCTCGAATCGTGGCTCGCGCACGACATGGCGTACCGGCTGCTCGCGGAAATGCGCATCGCGCTGTTCGCGACGCTCGAACGCCTCGCGCCGGCCGGGCTGCTGCGCCGCCGTTCCGGCGATCTCGTATCGCTCGCGACGCAGGACGTCGAGACCGTCGAATATTTCTACGCGCACACGCTGGCGCCCGCGTTCGTCGCGGTATTGGTGCCGGCCGGCGTGCTGGTGTTGCTTGCTTCGATCGCGTGGCCGCTCGCGCTCGTGCTGCTGCCGTTCCTGCTGTGGGCCGGACTGGCGCCCGTGCTCGCGCGGCGCGACGTCGACCGGCTCGGCACCGGCGCGCGCGAAGCGCTCGGCCAGCTCGGCGCGCACCTGACCGAAACGATCCAGGGGCTCGCGGAACTGACCGCGTTCCAGGCGATCGTGCGCCGTCGCGCGGCGTTCGTGGCCGAGGTCGACGCGTACCGCCGGCAGCGCGCGAAACTGCTCGACGACCTGTCGGCGCAAAGCGCCGCGCTGGAAGTCGCGAGCGGGCTCGGCGGGCTGGCGGTCGCGGCGCTCGGCGCGCTGTTGTGCGCACGCGGCTGGTTCCCGCATGAGTCGTTGCCGCTGCTGGTGCTGGTTGCCGTGGCCGCGTTCATGCCGGTGGCCGAAATCGGCCAGGTCGCGCGCCAGCTTGCCGACACGATCGCGTCGACGCGCCGCTTGCGTGCACTGGAGAAGGAGCCCGTGCCAGTGACGGACGGCACGCATGCGATGCCCGGCAATCCGGCCGTGCGTTTCGAAACCGCGTCGTTCACGTATCCGGGCCGCAGCGTGCCCGCGATCGACCGCGTGAGCTTCGACGTGCCGCCGGGCAGCACGGTCGCGCTGGTCGGCGCATCGGGCGCCGGCAAGTCGACGGTCGCGAGCCTGCTGCTGCGCTTCTGGGATCCGCAGCAGGGCCGCGTGACGCTCGGCGGCGTCGATCTGCGCGACCTGCGGCTCGACGACCTGCGACAGCACATCGCGCTGGTTGCGCAGGATACCTACCTGTTCAACGACACGCTCGAAGCGAACATCCGGCTTGCCGCGAACGACGCGTCCGACGCGGACGTGCAGCGCGCGATCGACCATGCGGCGCTCGGCGACTTCGTCGCGCGGCTGCCGGACGGGCTCGCGACGCGCGTCGGCGAGCGCGGCGTGCAGCTGTCGGGCGGCCAGCGCCAGCGGGTCGCGATCGCGCGCGCCTTCCTGAAGGACGCGCCGGTGCTGATCCTCGACGAGGCGACGTCCCATCTGGATACGATCAGCGAGCAGCAGATCCGCGCGGCGCTGGAAGACCTGATGACGCAGCGCACGTCGATCATCATCGCGCACCGGCTGTCGACCGTGCGCAATGCCGACCTGATCCTCGTGATCGAACGGGGCAGCGTGATCGAGGCGGGAAGCCACGTGGACCTGATGGCGCGACAGGGCGCGTATGCGCGGCTCGTGTCGCATCAGGCGAGCGGGGTGGCGGCGTGATTGATACGACATCGGCGCGTCGCCGGTAAACACATTCCGCAACATCCGTCGAATCGCGCTGACGGTTGGCGGCACGCGCGTGGTTGAACCGCTGACCGTCCGCGCGGACGAACGCGCGGGCGGCGCATGGCGCGCCGCCTTCCGTTGGCGGTTGGCGCCCGCCGTTGTCCGCAACCCGCGCCCGCCGCCACGCCCCTTTCTGCACGCGCCCGTCTTCCGCATACCCGCAAGCCGTGCGCCGGTCTGCCTGCCTCGCCGGACCCTTTCCCCGTTTCCTCCGATCAATCCGGCCCCGCGCGGCTCGGGTTTGTCTCGATGAATTTACCCGTTGCGGACTTTTTTGTTGTCGTAGTATCGCGATTGACAACACTTGTTGCACTAATGTCTAATTCAACATCGCATGTTGCGGTGCGGCTTGATGTCGTCGTTCCGCCGGCCCGTTGGCCGGTTACATCGCTCAATCATGCGGAGAGAAACCATGAGTCGCCGTTCCTTCCTGAAAGTCATCGCGGTCGTCGCCGCGCTCGGCGCCAGCCTCGCACACGCGGATACCAAGACGCTCGTCGTCGGCACCGATACGTCGTTCATGCCGTTCGAGTTCAAGCAGGGCGACAAGTACGTCGGCTTCGATCTCGACCTGTGGGCCGAGATCGCGAAGGACCAGGGCTGGAAATACACGATCCAGCCGATGGATTTCGCGGGCCTGATCCCGGCGCTGCAGACGCAGAACATCGACGTCGCGCTGTCGGGGATGACGATCAAGGAGGAGCGCAAGAAGGCGATCGACTTCTCCGCGCCGTATTACGACAGCGGCCTCGCGGCGATGGTGCAGGCGGGCAACACGTCGATCAAGTCGATCGACGACCTGAACGGCAAGGTGATCGCCGCGAAGACGGGCACCGCGACGATCGACTGGATCAAGGCGCACCTGAAGCCGAAGGAGATCCGCCAGTTCCCGAACATCGACCAGGCCTACCTCGCGCTCGAAGCCGGCCGCGTCGACGCGGCGATGCACGACACGCCGAACGTGCTGTTCTTCGTGAACAACGAAGGCAAGGGCAAGGTGCAGGTCGCGGGCCAGCCGGTCAGCGGCGACAAGTATGGAATCGGCTTCCCGAAGGGCAGCGCGCTCGTGCCGAAGGTAAATGCGTCGCTCGTGAAGATCAAGGCCGACGGCCGCTACGCGCAGATCTACAAGAAGTGGTTCGGCGCCGAGCCGCCGAAGATGTGAGCGTGACCGCGCGCCATGGCGCGGCCGGGTGGCCGCGCCGGTCTTGAATCGAACGGGGAGCAACAAGTGAATTTCGATTGGTCGGCGATATGGGCGGCGTTGCCGGACCTGATGGACGGGGTCCGGTTGACGGTGTTCATCGCATTTTTCGGGCTGGTGGGCGGGTTCATCGTCGGGATGGTCGCGGGGATGTTCCGCGCGTACGGACCGAAGGCGATGAACGTGCTCGCACAGGTTTATATTGAACTGATCCGCGGCACGCCGATCGTCGTGCAGGTGATGTTCCTGTATTTCGCGCTGCCGCTGCTCGCGCATATCCGCATCGACGGCCTGACGGCCGCGATCATCGCGATCACGGTGAATTCGGGCGCGTATCTGGCGGAAGTCGTGCGCGGCGCGCTGCTGTCGATCCCGAAGGGGCTGACGGAAGCGGGGCTCGCGATGGGGCTGTCGATGCCGCGCGTGCTGCTGAAGATCGTCGGGCCGCTGGCGTTCCGGCGGCTGATTCCGCCGCTCGGCAACCAGTGCATCGTGAGCCTGAAGGACACGTCGCTGTTCATCGTGATCGGCGTCGGCGAACTGACGCGCAAGGGGCAGGAAATCATCGCGGGCAATTTCCAGGCGGTCGAGATCTGGAGTGCGGTGGCCGTCATTTACCTGATATTGACCGGCGTGATGACGCTGACGCTTCGGCTCGTCGAAAAGCGGATGAGAATCTTATGAGCATGATCGAATTCCAGAACGTGTCGAAGAGCTTCGGCCACGTACCGGTGCTGAAGCATATCGACCTGAAGATCGACGCGGGCGAGGTGGTCGTCGTGATCGGTCCGTCGGGCTCGGGCAAGTCGACGATGTTGCGCTGTATCAACGCGCTCGAGAAAATCACGGGCGGCGAGCTGCTCGTCGACGGCCAGAGCGTGCGCGGCAACGCGACGACGATCCGCAACATCCGGCTCGAGGCCGGCATGGTGTTCCAGCAATTCAACCTGTTTCCGCAAATGACCGCGCTCGAGAACGTGATGTTCGGGCCGATGCAGGTGCGCGGTGCGTCGCGCGCCGAAGCACGCGACCAGGCGATGGCGCTGCTCGACAAGGTCGGCCTCGAATCGCGCGCGAATCATTATCCGTCGGAGCTGTCGGGCGGCCAGCAGCAGCGCGTCGCGATCGCGCGAGCGCTCGCGATCCGGCCGCGGCTGATGCTGTTCGACGAGCCGACGTCGGCACTCGATCCGGAGTTGCGTCACGAAGTGCTGAAAGTGATGCAGGATCTCGCGACCGAAGGCATGACGATGATCGTCGTCACGCACGAGATCGGCTTCGCGAAACGGGTCGGTACGCGGCTGCTGTTCATGGATCAGGGCGGCATTGCCGAGGACGGCCATCCGGTCGACCTGATCGACCGGCCGCCGACGCCGCGCCTGAAGGAATTCCTGAAACACGTCTCCTGAACGGAACCGAACCCGCCGACATGCCGCTTTCCCTTTCTCCCGTCATCGCCGGTGCGCCGTTCGACATCGGCGTGCGCCTCGGCGAGCTTGCCCGCCCCGTATTCGACGCGTACATGCAGCAGAGCAGCGCATGGCAGGCCGTGCGCCGCTGGCGCGGCCATCCGTTCGTCGCCGCGCTGCGGCAGGCCGCGCTGGCCGCGTACCCCGATCTCGTCGCGGAACTGGACGGAATCGCGGCGGGCGTCGGCTGGCCGGCCGAGGACATCTTTTTGTGGAACTGCCGCGGCGAGTTGATCCACAACGCGCCGGACGGCTGCACGACGCTTGCCGCGCGCGATGCGAACGGCACGCGCTGGATCGCGCACAACGAGGACGGCGATCCGTTCCTGCGCGAGCGTTGCCTGCTCGTCGACGTGCAGCCGGCGGGCAAGCCGGGCTTCATCAGTTTCTATTACCCCGGTTCGCTGCCGGGCCATACGTTCGCCGCGAATCACGCGGGCATCGCGCAGGCGATCAACAACCTGCGGATCCGTACGCCGGCGCCGGGCGTGCCGCGCATGATCCTCGCGCGTGCGGTGCTCGACGCGACGTCGCTCGACGCGGCCGCCGACGTGCTGCGCGTGCATGCGCGAGCGAGCGGTTTTCATCACACGCTCGGCGCGACCGGCGATGAGCGCTTGCTGAGCATCGAGGCGAGCGTCGCGCGCTGTTCGGTCGTCGACGTCGCGCACCTCAGCGGGCACGCGAATCATCTCGTGCATCCCGGTTGCGAGGCGGAAGCGCAGATCGTCACGCAATCGTCGGCCGACCGCCAGCGCCGCGTCGACGCGTTGACGCCCGGCATCGACACGGTCGACGCAGCCGCGCTGCTGCGCGTGCTCGGCGATCGCGCGCCCGAAGGGCTGCCGATCTATCGCGACGATCCGGCCGATCCCGACGACGAGAACACGCTCGCGACCGCGGTGTTCGAGATTCATGACACCGCGATCGATTTCACCGTCCATCAACACGGCACGCAGCGTTTCGCGACGCGCATCGTGCCGACCGGACGCGCGCACGACGCGTCCTGATCCATGAGGCAACGCATGACGACCGTTTTCCATCGCGCCCCGCGCGCCACCTTGCCCGTCGCCGTCGCAGGCGACGGCATCGAGATCGTCGATTCGACCGGCAAACGCTATATCGACGCGTGCGGCGGTGCGGCCGTGTCGTGTCTCGGCCACAGCAACCAGCGCGTGATCGATGCGATCAAGCGGCAGGCGCAGCAACTGGCGTATGCACATACGTCGTTCTTCACGACCGACGTGGCCGAGGAACTGGCCGACCGGCTCGTCGACGCCGCGCCGGCCGGCCTCGAGCACGTGTACTTCGTGTCGGGCGGCTCCGAGGCGATCGAGGCCGCGCTGAAGCTCGCGCGCCAGTATTTCGTCGAGAAGGGCGAGCCGCAGCGCCGGCATTTCATCGCGCGGCGGCAGAGCTATCATGGCAACACGCTCGGCGCACTTGCGATCGGCGGCAATGCCTGGCGGCGCGAGCCGTTCCTGCCGCTGCTGATCGAAGCGCACCACGTGAGCCCGTGCTATGCGTATCGCGACCAGCAGGCGGGCGAAACCGACGAGGCGTATGCGCAGCGCCTCGCGGACGAGCTCGAACGGAAGATCGTCGAACTCGGCGCGGAAAGCGTCGCGGCGTTCGTCGCGGAGACGGTTGTGGGCGCAACGGCCGGCGCGGTGCCGCCGGTGCGCACGTACCTGAAGAAGATTCGCGCGGTGTGCGACAAGTACGGCGTGCTGCTGATCCTCGACGAGATCATGTCAGGGATGGGGCGTACGGGTTATCTGTACGCGTGCGAAGAAGACGACGTCGCGCCCGACCTGCTGACGATCGCGAAAGGCCTCGGCGCAGGCTACCAGCCGATCGGCGCGACGCTCGTCAGCGACCGCATCTACCGGACGATCGTCGACGGCTCGGGTTTCTTCCAGCATGGCCATACGTATCTTGGCCATGCGACTGCGTGTGCGGCCGCGCTGGAAGTACAGCGCGTGATCGCCGAAGAGAAGCTGCTCGACAACGTGAAGGCGCGCGGCGAGCAACTGCGTGCATCGTTGCGCGAGCACTACGGCGCGCATCCGCATGTCGGCGATGTGCGCGGCCGCGGGCTGTTCGTCGGCGTCGAACTCGTGCGCGATCGCGAGACCAAGGCGACGTTCGATCCCGCGCTGAAGCTGCATGCAGCGGTCAAGCGCGAAGCGATGCAGCGCGGGCTGATGGTGTATCCGATGGGCGGCACGATCGACGGCGTCCACGGCGATCACATCCTGATTGCGCCGCCGTTCATCAGCACCGCGCAGCAGATCGACACGATCGTCGAGCGGCTGTCCGGCGCGATCGGCGCGGCGCTCGCGTCGGCCGGCGCGTGAACCCCGACCTCACTGCATGCTCACCATGACAAACAGACTGCCACCGTTCGATCCCGCATCGGCCACCGATGAACAGAAGGCCGTGCTGGCCGACATCCTCAGCGGCCCGCGCGGCAACCTGAACGGGCCGTTTCTCGGCTGGATCGCGAGCCCCGAGCTGGCCCAGCACGCGCAGAAGCTCGGCGCGTTCTGCCGCTATCGCACGGGCCTGCCGCTGCGGCTGTCGGAGCTCGCGATCCTCGTGACGGCCGCGCGCTGGCGCTCACAGGCCGAGTGGCACATCCATCATCCGATCGCGCTCGACGCAGGCGTGCCGGCCGCGACGGCCGACGCGATCCGGCTCGGCGTCGCGCCCGCATTCGAATCGGACGACGATGCGCTGATCCATGCGTTCGCGAGCGAGTTGTACGACACGCGCCGCGTGAGCGATGCGACGTTCGCGCGTGCGCAGGCACGCTTCGGCCACGAGACCGTCGTGAACCTCGTTGCGCTGCTCGGCTATTACGCGCTCGTCGCGATGACGCTGAACACGTTCGGCATGCGTGCGGACGGACAAACTGATTTGCCGTTTCCGGAGTGACGATTGTGCGTTGATCGTGCCGGAACCGGGGTGGCGAACCGTCCGACGAATGCCCGCCGACGTGTTGCCGTCAGCAATGCAACCAAATGTATTCGTACGAGATCAACGCGCATTGGCCGCGTATGATGGCTTGTTCACATCGATAGGTCGGTGAGCAAGCATGACGAGTACCCGTAAAACCATGATGATTGCCGGCGGGCTCCTGGTAGCCGCGGCCGGCACTGCCTACGTGATGCTTCTGCGCGCGGACCACCGTGCGATCGAAGACGCCGGTATCGGCGATTCGGCCGCACCGGTTGCCGCGGCGCCCGCGAGCAACGATCACGCGGTGCAGGGCGCAATCGCGCCGCCGGCACCGGCCGCCGCGACGGCGCCGAAGCAGGCGGCTGCCGCGCCGCCTCCCGCACCAACCGCACCCACGCCCGCGCCGGCCGCAACCGCGCGCGTCGACGCCGCGCCTGCGCCGGTTCCGGTCGTCAGCGACAAGCCGCAACCGGTGACGAAGCCGGCCGCGCCGCCGCCGAAGGTCAACGTCGTGACGGTGGAGGCGCAGGATTCGACCCCACCAGCGCCCGCTCCGGCACCGGCTGCCAAATCCGCTCAATCGACTGCGCCCGCGCAGGTCACGCAACGGGCGCCGCGCAAGCGCGATGGCCTCGAACGCCACGCAGCCGCCGCGCCGCCGACTGCGACGAAATCCGAAACGCCGGAGACGGCCGCGCTCGTCAGGGAATCGGCGAAGCTCGATCCGTCGTTGCCGCCCCCGTCGATGTCATCGGTGTCGTCGATGCCGACGAGCACCGGTTCGTATCGGCAGGGCGGTTCGTCGTCCGGCGCGAATCCGGTGGCGGCCGCGATGACCGAGCAACTGGTCAGGCAGTCGAGCAGTTTCAAGTCGACGGCGCCCGCGCCGGCGGACGGCGGCCCGAGCGCGACCAAGTAACCGCGCACGCCTTCGGCATAAAAAGGGCCCCGCATGCCGACCAAAGCATGCGGGGCCAAGAGAGACAAACTTTGATGTCTGCGGGCTGACGTCCGTTATGCGGCAACCGCTTCTTCGGCCTGCGGTTGCGCCGCGGCGACCGGCGCCACGTCCTGACGGATCAGGTGGTCGAACGCGCCGAGCGATGCCTTCGCGCCTTCACCCACGGCGATCACGATCTGCTTGAACGGCACCGTCGTCACGTCGCCGGCGGCAAACACGCCCGGCACCGACGTCGCGCCGCGCGCATCGACGACGATCTCGCCGTGCTTCGACAGTTCGATCGTGCCTTTCAACCATTCGGTGTTCGGCACGAGCCCGATCTGCACGAACACGCCTTCGAGGTCGATGCGCTGCGTGTCGCCCGAGCGCAGATCCTTGTAGACGAGCCCGTTCAGCTTGCTGCCGTCGCCGGTCAGCTCGGTCGTCTGCGCCTGCGTCACGATCGTCACGTTCGGCAGGCTGCGCAGCTTGCGCTGCAGCACTTCGTCCGCGCGCAGCTGCGCGCCGTATTCGATCAGCGTGACGGCCTTCACGATGCCGGCGAGGTCGATCGCGGCCTCGACGCCCGAGTTGCCGCCGCCGACCACCGCCACCCGCTTGCCCTTGAACAGCGGGCCGTCGCAGTGCGGGCAGTACGCGACCCCGCGGTTGCGGTATTCGCGCTCGCCCGGCACGTTGATTTCGCGCCAGCGCGCGCCGGTCGCGAGCACGATCGTCTTCGCCTTCAGCACCGCGCCGTTTGCGAGGCGGATCTGGTGCACGTCGCCCGGAATCAGCGCATCGGCGCGCTGCACGTCCATGATGTCGACGTCGTACTGCTTCACGTGCTGCTCGAGTGCCGTCGCGAACTTCGGCCCTTCGGTTTCCTGCACCGAGACGAAGTTCTCGATTGCCATCGTGTCGAGCACCTGGCCGCCGAAACGCTCGGCGACGACGCCCGTCGCGATGCCCTTGCGGGCCGAGTAGATGGCGGCTGCCGCGCCTGCCGGGCCGCCGCCGACGATCAGCGTGTCGAACACCGGCTTGTTTTCGAGCGATTTCGCCGCGCGTTCGCCGGCGCCCGTGTCGAGCTTCGCGAGGATTTCCTTCACGCTGCTGCGGCCCTGGCCGAACGAGGCGCCGTTCAGGAACATCGTCGGCACGGCCATGATCTGGCGCGACTCGACTTCATCCTGGAACAGCGCGCCGTCGATCGCGACGTGGCGGATGCGCGGGTTGATCAGCGACATCACGTTCAGCGCCTGCACGACTTCCGGGCAGTTCTGGCACGACAGCGAGAAGAACGTCTCGAACGCGTAGTCGCCGTCGAGCGCGCGGATCTGTTCGATCACGTCGTCGTCGAGCTTGATCGGGTGGCCGCCCGTCTGCAGCAATGCGAGCACGAGCGACGTGAATTCATGGCCCATCGGGATGCCGGCGAAGCGGATGCCGGCCGGCTTGCCGGGCTCGCCGATCGAGAATGACGGCTTGCGCTCGGCGTCGTCGCGGCGTTCGGTCACGGTCACGCGATCCGTCAGCGACGCAATCTCGTTCAGCAGCGCCAGCAGTTCCTGCGATTTCGCGCTGTCGTCGAGCGAGGCGACGAGTTCGATCGGGCGCGTGATTTTTTCGAGGTACGCTTTGAGTTGGTTCTTGAGATTGGCGTCGAGCATGGCGTTTCGGATTCCGTATTGATTATGCTGGTCGGGCACGTCGTGCCGGAGGAGGGTGCGGGCCGCGCTGCAGCGGCCCGCCGTCGCGCGCCTCGTGCGAGGCGCGCGGCGCGATCGTCAGATCTTGCCGATCAGGTCGAGCGACGGGGTAAGAGTTTCCGCACCCGGCGTCCACTTGGCCGGGCACACTTCACCCGGGTGTGCCGCAATGTATTGCGCAGCCTGCACCTTGCGCAGCAGTTCGCCAGCGTCGCGGCCTATGCCGTTGTCGTGGATTTCGCACAGCTTGATCTCGCCTTCCGGGTTGATCACGAACGTGCCGCGCAGGGCCATCCCTTCTTCCTCGATCAGCACGTCGAAGTTGCGCGACAGCGTGAGCGTCGGGTCGCCGACCAGCGGGTACTTGATCTTGGCGATCGTGTCCGACGTGTCGTGCCATGCCTTGTGCGTGAAGTGCGTGTCGGTCGACACGCCGTAGATTTCGACACCCAGCTTCTGGAATTCCGCGTAACGGTCGGCGAGGTCGCCCAGCTCGGTCGGGCAGACGAACGTGAAGTCGGCCGGGTAGAACACGACGACGGACCACTTGCCCTTGAAGTTCTCTTCCGAGACGGGCACGAATTCGCCGTTGTGGTAAGCGGTTGCCTTGAACGGCTTGATTTGGGTGTTGATGATCGGCATCTGGAGAATTCCTTGTCTTCAGTGGTGAGTGGAGTGTTGTCAGTATCCGGGTTCACCCTGAATTTGGGAAATTGCTTGTTTCAATCCGGGGCATCAGGATTTTCTATCTGCTTCCGGCCCTTGATTGGGTGGGGCTTGGGAGGCGTTGATTGGGTAGCCGATGAATGCGGGTGAGAGCGGGGCAGTTTGGCGTGATGTGCCGGCGCGAATAGCTGGCACATTGCGTGCGCAGGATGGTCGTCTCGCGCGTTCGTATCAGGTGCTGCGGGAGGGCCGAGTTCCGCCGCATACAACGGCTCGGACTTAGAGCTGACTCAGAGCTTGTAGGGCACGCGAACGCCGGGTTCGGTGGCAGGGAAGTCCTTCGTGTTGCGCGACACGAGCAGCAGACCGTTCACTTGTGCCGATGCCCAGACGATTGCATCGGGTAGGCGTATGCGCCGTTCCTTGCGGATTGTCACGGCGCGATTCGCAACCGAGCTGTCGAGTGCGATGACATCGAACGACGAGAGCCACGCGCGGATGGGTGCCTCGTCCTGTGCGGACGTGCCAACCAGGACCTCCATCCACGAGATCGTACTGATCGCCCGATAGTCGTAGCGGCCCAGTTCCGCACGAGCGGATTCCACACCGCCCAGATAGTCGATCAGGATGTTGGTGTCGAAGAGAGCTTTTACCATTCCGAGCGCAGTTCTTCCTGATAGGTGAGCCCGTCGACCTTGCGATCTTTCCAGAGACCGAAGACGTCGTCGGCGAGCCGGTGCTTGTGCAGGGCAATATAGGCATCGATCGCGTCGCGGATGATTGCGGCGCGAGGACGGTGTTGAGTCTCAACGATGACGGCCAACTCGTCGAGTTGGCCGTCCGACAGATCGACCAGAATTCGGCTCATGATAGCCTCCGATATATGATATGCATATCATATATACCTGATCATCTGCCCGCAAGGCGGTAGCAAGCTAATCGGCGCCGCGCACCGCGTTCAAATCCCCGCCATCTTCCGCAACCACGCCGCGAGCCGCCGCGCGCCGTCCGGCATGTCCGCGTCCTCGCGCGTGCACAGATAGTAATCGCGCCCGTCGTCGAGCGCATGATCGAAGAGCTTCACCAGTTCGCCGTTCGCCAGCTCGCGCTCGACCAGCGGCGCGCGCAGCAGCGCCGCGCCGAGATCCGCGCGCGCGGCGCTCAGTGTGAGCTGGCCATCCTCGAACATCGGCCCCACCGCGTGCGACACGTGCCGCACGCCCGCGCCCTGCAGCCAGTTGACCCATGTGCTGCGGTCCTCGTCGTGCACGAGCGGCGCCCGCGCGAGGTCGGCCGGCGTGCGGAACGGCCCGTGGCGCTTCAGGAACGACGGACTGCACATCGGCACCATCGCGCCCGGCAGCAGCCGCTCGCAGCGGTAGCCCGGCCAGTCGCCGGTGCCGAAGCGGATCGACAGGTCCGACGCATCGCTCCGATAGTTGCGGTGATGCGCGTACAGCACCGTGACGTCGACGTCCGTGTTGTCGGCGAGGAACGCGTGGAGCCGCGGAATGAACCAGCCGATGCCGAGCAACGGGATCAGGCTGACGGTGATCTGCCGCAGCGACGAGCGATCGCGCACGAAGCGCGTCGCGCTGCGCAGCACCGAGAACGCCGCGCTGATCGAGCGGTAGTAGTCGCGCCCTTCGTCGGTGAGCGCGAGCAGCCGGCCCTCGCGTACCGTCAGCGGCGTCTGGATGAACGCTTCGAGCAGTTGCAGCTGATGGCTGACCGCCGACGGCGTGATGTCGAGTTCGCCCGCCGCCGCGGTGACCGACCCGAGACGCGCGAACGCTTCGAATGCACGCACCGCGCGCAGCGGCGGATCGTGCGGCAATTGTTCGATATTTTTCATGTATCGAATTTTATAGAAAAGTCAGGGTAAGCGACAACATCAAAATATGCTTTGTTTACAGGGTTGTGCGTTAATGTGTCGAGAACGGCATAAGCATCCAACAATTGGGTATTTGGGGTTTGGGTGCTGAATATTTAATATTTTTCATGTTTGAATCCGATTCACCGATCTCTCGCACATGAAAATCGCCTTCCTCCACGCCAGCCTCGCATTCTCGGCCGCCGCCCTGGTCGCCTCCGTTCCCGCGTTCGCGCAATCCGCGCCGCAGACGATCCTGATCGGTCTCGCCGCGCCGCTCACCGGCCCGTCCGCGCGGATCGGCAAGGATCTGCAGAACGGCGCGCAACTCGCGATCGACGACGCGAACGCGAAGCATCCGACCATCGGCGGCAAGCCGGTCGCCTACAAGCTCGTCGCGGCCGACGACCAGTCCGATCCGCGCACGGCTGTCGCGGTCGCGCAGCAACTCGTCGACCAGCACGTGATCGGTGTCGTCGGTCACTGGAACACGGGCTGCAGCGTGCCAGCGTCGCGCGTGTACCGCGATGCCGGCATCCCGCAGATCGCGCCGGCCTCCACCGGCCATCAATACACGCAGCAGGGTTACGCGACGGCGTTTCGCATCATGGGTCACGACGATGCGGGCGGCAATTTCACCGGCGCGTACGCGGTGAAGACGCTGAAGGCGAAGCGCATCGCGGTGATCGACGATCGCACGTCGTTCGGCGCGGGGCTGGCCGACCAGTTCATCAAGGGCGTGCAGGCGAACGGCGGCGCGATCGTCGATCGCCAGTACGTGAACGACAAGACGACCGACTTCAGCGGCGTGCTGACCGCGATCAAGGGCAAGCGCGCGGATCTCGTGTTCTTCGGCGGCCTCGATGCACAGGCTGCGCCGATCTCCCGCCGGATGCGCCAGCTCGGCGTGAACGCGCCGCTGCTCGGCGCGGGCGGTTTCGTGAGCCAGACCTTCCTGTCGCTCGCGGGCAAGGACGGCGACGGCGTGACGGCGCTCGAACCGGGCCTGTCGCTCGACCGGATGCCGGGCGGCAAGGCGTTCGACACGCAATACCAGGCGCGCTTCCGTGCTCCGATCGAACTGCATGCGCCGTTCGCGTACGACGCGGCCGCCACGCTGATCGCGGCCGCGCAGAAGGCCGGCACGACGCAGCCGGCGAAGCTCGTCGCGGCGGTGCGCGCGATCGACCGGCCGGGCGTGACGGGGCGTATCGCGTTCGACGGCGAAGGCAACCTGAAGGACCCGGCCTTCACGATCTACCAGGTGCGCGGCGGCAAGTGGACCGTCGTCGACGTGCTCGGCGGCGCGCGCACCGCGGCCAAGTAAGCAACCCGACAATCAAGACGATCCCCATGACCGAAACAACCCGGACATCCGCCGCCGCACCCGAGGACACGCGCCTCGGGATCCTCGCGCGGCGCCGCATCGAAGCGGAAATCATCAAGCCGATCTACGAGATCATGAAGCGCGAGTTCGGCACCGAGCGCGCGCAGGCCGTGATCGCGGAAGCCGTGCGCGGCGCGGCCGTCGACGCGGGCCGCACGTTCGCGGCGCAGGAGCCTGGCGGCACGAGCGTGAAGTCGTTCATCGCGCTGCAGGTGCTGTGGGAGAAGGACGATGCGCTCGACGTCGAGGTGCGGCGCGCGGACGATGCGCACTACGACTACGACGTGCATCGCTGCAGCTATGCGGAGATGTATCACGCGATGGGGCTCGGCGAGATCGGGCACCTGCTGAGCTGCGCGCGCGACAGCTATTTCATCCAGGGCTACGCGCCGGACGTCGCGCTCACGCGCACGAGCACGATCATGCAGGGCGGCAAGCGTTGCGATTTCCGCTACGCATTGCAGCGCGCGCCGGAGAACGGCGATGCGTGACGGCACCGTGAACGCACCGCGCATCGACGGCGATCGCCTGTGGGCATCGCTCGAGCGGATGGCGCAGATCGGCGCGACGCCGAAGGGCGGCGTCTGCCGCCTCGCGCTGACCGATCTCGATCGCGAATCGCGCGACCTGTTCGTGCAGTGGGCGCGCGACGCCGGCTGCACGGTGCGCGTGGACCGGATGGGCAACGTGTTCGCGCGCCGCGCGGGCCGCAACCGCGATGCCGCGCCGGTGATGACGGGCTCGCATGCCGATTCGCAGCCGACCGGCGGCCGGTACGACGGTATCTACGGCGTGCTCGGCGGCCTGGAGGTCGTGCGCGCGCTGAACGACGCGGGCATCGAGACCGAGCGTCCGGTCGACGTCGTGATCTGGACCAACGAGGAAGGCTCCCGTTTCGCGCCGGCGATGGTGTCGGCCGGCGTGTTCTCGGGCGTCTACACGCTCGAATACGGGCTGTCGCGCACCGATGGCGCGGGCAGGACGATCGGCGAGGAACTGGAGCGGATCGGCTACGCGGGCGCCGAACCCGTCGGCGGCTACCCGGTGCACGCGGCGTACGAACTGCATATCGAGCAGGGCCCGATTCTGGAACGGGCCGGCAAGACGATCGGCGTCGTGACGGCCGGGCAGGGGCAGCGCTGGTACGAAGTGACGCTGACCGGCGTCGACGCGCACGCGGGCACGACGCCGATGGAGGTCCGTCGCGATGCGCTGGTCGGCGCCGCGCGGATGATCTCGTTCGTCGAGGTGCTCGGCCGTCGTTACGCGCCGTACGCGCGCGCAACGGTCGGGATGATCGAGGCGCGGCCGAATTCGCGCAACACGGTGCCAGGCGGCTGCTTTTTCACGGTCGAGTTCCGGCATCCCGACGATGCGGTGCTCGACGAACTGGACGCGGTGCTGCGCGCGGAGCTCGCGCGCGTGGAGGAGGAATCCGGCCTCGGTGCGCAGATCGAGCAGATCTTCACGTATGCGCCGGTCCCGTTCGCGCCGCGCTGCATCGACACGGTACGCGACGCGGCCCGGGCGCTCGGGCTGTCGCACATGGATATCGTGTCCGGCGCGGGCCATGACGCGTGCTATGTCGCGCGGGTCGCGCCGACCGGGATGATCTTCGTGCCGTGCGTCGACGGGCTGAGCCACAACGAGGCCGAAGCGATTACGCCCGAATGGGCGGCGGCGGGCGCCGACGTGCTGTTGCGTGCGGTGCTGCAGAGCGCGCAGGAGGCCTGAGCGCGATGCGCACGGCCCGGCGGGAGGTGTTCGCCCGGGGGCCGTGCCTGCCTCCGTCCGGCGCGGTGCTGGTGCGCGCGTTGCGTCAGGCTGACCGCGAACGTCGATCGATGTATCGGCGCATCACGTAGAACGCCGTATCGGTGCGACCCGGCATCGTCACCAACGCACCGTCGGCCGCGAACCCGAGCTTTTCATAGAACCGGTACGCCGCTTCGCGTGCCGTACACCATACGAGCGCGGCGCCGCGTGCTTCCGCGTGCCGTACGCAAACCTGCACCAATTCTCTCCCGAAGCCCATGCCGCGCACGGTCGGATGGACGGCCATCCCGCGCAGCCGCCACGCCGGCCGGGCAGGATCGTCGTCGCGCGGCTCCTCGCACAGCGAGGCGACCGCCACGATGTTCGACCGGCCGTCGCGCACGCCGACGTGCAGCGTCGTCGGCGCATGGTCGCCGGTCAGTTCGCACGCGTTCAGGTCGCCATTCAGCAGGATCGCCGCCCTGAGCGGGTGCGTCTGCACGGCGTCGATCGGTGCGATGGTGAAGCGGGTGTCGCGTGACGTCATCAACGTTCCCTGGATGGTCCTGGCGGCGCGTTACTTGCCGGCCTTGCGCGTTGCCATATACGCGAGATACGCGACGATCTGGTCGAGTTCGCGGTCGCTCAGCTGGTCGGGCGGAAACGCCGGCATGCTGCGGCCCGGCCAGTCGCGTACCGACGCAGGATTGCGGATATAGCGGCGCAGCGCGGCCGGCTGGAAGTAGTCGACCGGATTCATCGGCGTGTTCAGGTCGGGGCCGGCGTGGCTGCTGCCCGCGCCGTCGAGGCGGTGGCATGCGAGGCACTGCGTGACGAACAGGCGCTGGCCCGCGCGGGCCGGCGCGTCGGCGGGCAACGCGGCATCGACGGCGAGCGACGGCCAGCGCGCGAGCGGCGACGATTCGATCGTGACACGCACGATCTGGTACGGCCACTGCTCGCCGCGCACCGATGCGGCGTCCGGCCCGAGCCACACGAGGTAGAACGGCCCGGCGCTGACGGGCTTGCCGGGCAGCTTCGGCCACGGATGGGCCGGATCCTCGATCGCGAGCCACGGCACCGCGCGAGCCGGTGCATGACGGCGCACGAGATCCATCGGCAGTTGCGCGGCGAAGCCGTCGGCCGCGCGCGTTTCGAGCACGCCGTCGGCCGGCAGCGGCGTGTCGCCGAGCAGCGCGGCGAACGGCACCGCGCGGAACGTCATCGGCCGGCCGTACGCGATGTCGCGCGGCACGTGGATGTCCGCCGCATCGGGGCGCGCGAGCAGCGTCTGCCGGGTGAGCGCGCGGGCCGTGCCGTCGGTGTCGAGTTCGAGCGAGGACTGCGCCGACGCACGTTGTGCGAGCAGGCACACCGTCAGCAGCACGAGCGAAAACCACTGGCGCTTCAGCATTCGTTCTCCAGGAAAGGGCGTTCCGGCGGCAGCAGGAGGCAGGCGCCGCGGTCGATGGGAAAGACTCGGGCGACAGTCTATCCGCTACGCGCGGCGCTGGCGAATTCGGCTGAGGAAAGGGGGCGAGGCCGGCCCGCGTTCACGACGTGGCCGATGGCCAGGCCGTCGTCAATGACTCGAACAAGGCGCTTCGCCTTTCGGCAACGGTGTATCGCGCTCCGCTTCGAAATCGGCTTCGCGCGTGCCCGCCGGCGTCAGCGACACGAAATGCATCGCCGTGCCGCGCGCCGGGAACCCGGCGATACCGGTCGAGCCCCACGGAATCGGCGAACGTTGCACACCGCTCACCGAGATGTCCGAGGCCCCGAGCGCCAGCGTCAGCAGCCGCCCGTCGCGGGTCGGGACGTACGCATGCGAGCCGGAGACGCCGATGCCGGATTCGCGCACCGACGCGGGCAGGCAGTCGAGCGTCGCGGTGCGGCGGCCGTCCGGGGCGATCAGCATCGCGACGCCGCGATCGTCTGCCGTCGTCGTGACGACGATGAAACGGTCGATCTCCGGCACATAGGCCGACGAGTACACGTAGTAACGGATCCTGCCGTTCAGCGTCCCGAGCAGATCCAGCTTCGCCGTGACGGGATCGAACGTTGCGTATTCGAGCGTCGCGTCGGTGCTGCCTTCGATGAATTTCTGCCAGACGAGCAGCGCGGTGCGCGGCGAGCCCGCGATCACGGGCCACCATTCGCGGCGGTGCGGCGCGACCGCGACGTGGTTCAGCACGCGTCCGGCCGCGTCGTAGGTCTTCAGGTACACGCCGTTGCCGGTGCCGAGGTTGTCGACGCCGCCGCCGTCGACCCAGTCGGCCGAATAGAACACGACGTAGCGCTCGCCGACCGTCGCGACGTGCCCCGAATGGCCGCCCGCCTCGACCTCGTTCGGGTAAGGCTTGATCGGCTTCAGGTCGCGGCGGTAGACGCCGTAGCGCTGGCTGACTTCCTGCGGCGCGTTCCAGCCGTCCTCGAACGTGACGAAGATGTCGCCGCGCGCGTTTTGCGCGATCGACACCGGTTCCTGTGCTTCGGGGCGGCTGATGAACGTGCGGACATGCAGCAGGCGCGGATTGCCGGGCTGCCATTCGCCGACGTACACGTCATGCGGCCAGTTGCCGCTGCGCAGCGCGCCGCGCGGCACGATGCCCGAGCTGCTGAAGAACACCCAGCGCTTGCCGTTGCCGGCGTCGGCCACGCCGATGCCGTGCATGAAGCGACGCGGGTCGCCGCTGTCCTGCGACGATGCCGAGGCCGGCACGGTTACCGTATGCACGGCCGGTGCGGCGGCGAGGGCGGACAGCGGCAACGCGCCGATGCAGCACGCGCCGCAGAGCGCGGCCGCCAATGCCGGCCGTATTCGCCGCGTCATTCGACCGTCACCGATTTCGCGAGGTTGCGCGGCTTGTCGACGTCGGCGCCGCGCGCACAGCCGACGTGATATGCGAGCAGTTGCAGCGGGATCACGTTGACGATCGGCGACAGCAGGTCGCCCGATTCGCGCACGCGGATCAGGTGCGTGTCGCGGTCGGCATCGATTTCGAGCTGGCTGCCGGCCAGCACGTAGAGCCGCCCGCCGCGCGCACGCACCTCGGCCATGTTGGATTTCAGCTTCTGGAACAGGCGGTCGTCCGGCGCGATCGTGACGACCGGCATCGCGCTCGTGACGAGCGCGAGCGGACCGTGCTTCAGCTCGCCGGCCGCATAGCCTTCCGCGTGGATGTACGACACTTCCTTGAGCTTCAGCGCGCCTTCCAGCGCGATCGGGAAATGGATGCCGCGCCCGAGGAACAGCGCGTTCTCGGTGCGCGCGAACTTCGTGGCCCAGCCCATGATCTGCGTTTCCAGCGCGAGTGCGTGGCTGATGCGGCCGGACAGCGCGCGCAGCTGCTTCAAATGCATCGCTACTTGCGCGGCGTCGAGCCGGCCGCGCTGCTGCGCGAGCGTGAGCGTCAGCACGAACAGCGCGACAAGTTGCGTCGTGAACGCCTTGGTCGACGCGACGCCGAGCTCGATGCCGGCGCGCGTGAGAAACCGCAGCGGCGCGTTGCGCGCGATCGTGCTGGTCGCGACGTTGCAGATCGCCATCGACAGTTCCTGGCCCATCGCGCGTGCCTGCTCGATCGCGCCGATCGTGTCGGCCGTCTCGCCCGACTGCGAGATGCCGACGACGAGCGTGCGCGGATCGGCCACCGTGTCGCGGTAGCGGAATTCGCTGGCGATCTCGACCTGCGCGGGGATGCCGGCGATGCTTTCCAGCCAGTATTTCGCGGTCAGGCCCGCGTAGTAGCTGGTGCCGCAGCCGAGCAGCAGCACGCTCCTGACTTTCGACAGGAGGGCACGGGTGCCGTCGGTCGCGTCGAACAGCGCCGGCGAGATCGTGTCGATGCCGTCGAGCGTGCTGTCGATTGCTTTCGGCTGCTCGAAGATCTCTTTCTGCATGAAGTGCTGGTACGGGCCGAGCGCGGCGTCGCCTTCGCGCGCCTTCACCTGACACAGCGGGCGCTGGGCTTCCTGGCCGCCCGAGTCGACCACGGCGATGCGCTCCGGCGTGATCAGCGCGACATCGCCGTCTTCCAGGTAGACGAAGCGGTCGGTCAGGTCGCCGAGCGCCGCGCAGTCCGACGCGAGGTAGTTCTGCTCGGCGCCGATGCCGATCACGAGCGGCGAGCCCGCGCGCGCGGCGACGAGGCGCTGCGGCTCGCGCGCGCTGAGCACCGCGATCGCGTACGCGCCGTGCAGCCGCTTGACGGCGCGCACGACCGCGTCGAACAGGTCGTCGCGATAGACGCTGTGGATCAGGTGCGCGATCACCTCGGTGTCGGTCTGGCCGCGAAACGTGTAGCCGCGCTCGCGCAACTCCACGCGCAGCGCGTCGTGGTTCTCGATGATCCCGTTGTGCACGACCGCGATCGTGTCGCCGGACATGATCGGATGCGCATTCATTTCCGACGGCGCGCCGTGCGTCGCCCAGCGTGTATGTGCGATGCAGGTCTGCGCTTCGAGGCCGAGCGTCAGCACGCGCGCCTGCAGGTCCGTCACGCGCCGCAACGTGCGTTCGCTGCGCAGGCGGCCGTCGTCCTGCACGGCGATGCCGCATGAATCGTAGCCGCGATACTCGAGCCGGCTCAATGCATTGACCAGTTGCGGCACCTGATTGTTCAGGCCGCTTGCTCCGACGATTCCGCACATGATTCACCTCTCTACGGTAGGTTGGCGGCTGGCGCGCGGCGCGCGGCAGCACGATTTCAGGAGCGGTGCGCGTCGCGCGGCATGCGTCGCGCCCGGCGCGGCACGTCTCCGGCGATCTATTCGCGGGGCTGAGGCCCGGCATGCGCGACCCATTCGATACCCGAGATCGATCCGTTCGCATCGTGCGACGCGACGAGAATGCGCGTCGTGCGCCGCGCACCGCGCCGGCGGGCGCCGGCCAGTGCGGTGGTCGGCACCGAGCGCACCTTCACGCTGGCCGAGCGCCGCAGCATCTTCGACACGCGCAACCGGTAGGCGAGCGGATGCATGACGCGCCCCGCGATCAGCCACATGACGATCGTGCCGGCGATCAGCGCGATGCTCGTGACGTAGAACACGATCTGCTCGATCGGCATCTCGGCCTGGTTGAACGGCAGCAGGTAGCGGTACGTATAGATGCAGATCGAGGCCCACACGGCGCCGACCAGCGCCGGCCGCACGAGGCGGAACCAGACGACCAGCACGGAGCCGACGATGCGGCCGCGTTCGGCGATCATTTCGCGCGGCGTGCGCAGGGAAAGGTCAAGAATCGGCGCGTTCTTCATGTTGAATGCCTCGGTCGGGGCTGACCCACACGGCTCGCTTGCCGCGGCCCCGCAGCACGACGGCGGGCAGGGCGACGACGGTAGTGATCATGCTGATCAGCCAGAAAGCAACGGGATACCAGATGGTGTCCAGGAAATACATCAGGAGTTTTTCGTCATACTGACGATCGATCATGCTGCCGATGATCAGCTGCAGGATGCAGGTGGCGACCAGCAGCATCCCGTGCCAGTGCGGCACGACCGATACATGCCAGCTCGGCGGCAACGGGTAGACGACGTCCACCAGCGCGAGCAGCAGGATGAACGACATCGAATAGGCCCATGCGATGCCGATCAGGTATTCGACGAACAGCGGCCACATCATCATCTGCGTCGGCCGCATCAGCGTGCCCGCATATTTCATGAGCACCTGGATGCCGCCTTTCGACCAGCGCAGCCGTTGCCGGTAGAGCCCCTTCAGCGTCTCGGGCATCAGGATCCAGCTCAGCGCATGCGGCTCGTACACGACGCGCCAGTCGCGGCACTGCAGCTTCCAGCTGATGTCGATGTCCTCGGTCAGCATGTCCGAGCTCCAGTAGCCGACGTCGGCAAGCGCGGTCTTGCGGAACATCGTGATCACGCCGGACACCGTGAAGATGCGGCCGTACACCTGCTGCGTACGCTTGATCAGCCCGACGATCGACGAGAATTCGCCGACCTGCATGCGGCCGAGCAGCGACGTGCGCGTGCGGATCCGCGGGTTGCCGGTTACCGCGCCGACACCCGGGTCGGTCAGGAAGTGCTCGAGCATCCAGCCGATCGCGTCGTGCGCGAGCAGCGCGTCGCCGTCGATGCAGAGCAGGTATTCCGCGTTCGACACGGCCGCGGCGGTCGTCAGCCCGACCGCCTTGCCTTCGTTGCGCGCGTGATGGATCACGAGCAGCCGCGGGATCTCGACAGCCAGTGCGTTGAGAATCTCGCCGGTGCGGTCCTTGCTGCCGTCGTTGACCGCGATGATGTCGTAGTTCGGATACTGCATCTCGTTCAGGTGGCTGATCACGCTGCGCGCGTTCGCGGCTTCGTTGAAGCAGGGCACGACGATCGAGATCTTCGGGATGCCGCTCGACGCGATCGTCCGATTCGACAGCACGCGGCCTTCTTCCAGCAGGAAGTAGTGCACGACGCCGCCGATCATCCACAGATACGACATGAAGAACGGGTAGTAGAAGACGAAATCCTGCAGGCGCTGGATGATGCCGTGGTTGCTCATGGCGTCTTCGCCCCCTGCGATTGCTGCAGCTGCATCAGCGCGTTGATCGACGTCGGGTCGAGGCGCGACTTCAGCGACATCACGTCGCGCATCGCATCGAGCTCCGGCTGGCCGTTCAGGAAGTTGTCCGGGTAGTAGCCGAAGTTCACGGCGCCCTCGCTGCGCAGCCGGCGCATCTGCGCGAGCAGCGTGCTGGCCGGTACCGCCTTTTGCCCGTGCCAGTCGTACGCCTGCAGTTCGAACACGGTGCGCTGCAGCCCGCGCTGCTTCGTGCGCACGGCCTTCACGAGCTGGTCCAGCCAGCCTTCGGGGTCCTTCGCCTGCTCCATGTACGGCATCGCCATCAGCGCGACGTAGTCGTAGGTTGCGAGGAAATCGTCGTAGTTCTGCGCATACCACGCTTCCGACTCGGGCTTGAGTACCGGCAGCGCGAAGATGTTGCGCGCGGTCAGCACGTCGCCGACGTTCTGGTGCGCCAGCACGATCTGCTGGAGCTGCCGCGTCAGGTCGATCAGGTAGCGCGACTTCTGGCGCGTCCAGCGCTTCATCAGGTCGGGGTTCTCGCGGATCTTGCCGACGTCGGCCGGCAGCCCCCATTGCGAATAGGTCTGCAGCGCGTGCCGGCCCGCATCTTCGTAGTCGTCGAGCACGGCGTCGTCGCTGAACAGGATGCCGCTGAACGACGCGTGCTTGCTGAGATCCTCGTAGATCTGCTGGATCATCAGCCGCGCACCCGGATCGAACGGGCTCAGCCGGAACACGCGCGTACCGTTCTCGCGGGCCGGCGCGCCGCCGTATGCGGTGACGGCCTCGAGCCCGCCCTGCTTGTCGCCCGGCGGCCGGAACGCGAGCACCGGCATCCACGCGTACACCTGCACGTTGGCACGCGTATTGAGCTGCCACGCGGCACGCGAGAACAGGTCGGCGCGCATCGGCAGGTGCCGGTTCGGGAAGTACACCGATTCGGCCACGCCGGTGCCTTTCGGGTCCGCATAGGCCTGCAGGTACACCGATTTCGGCTGCATCCGGTAGATGCGCTCGATCAGCTTGCCGAGATTCGCTTCCTGCCGCGCCGGATCGGGATCGTAGACCTGGTCGAGATCGACCTGCACGGTGCGCTCCGGCACGTCGACGTCGCCGCGGTTGGATGCCGGCTCGCGCATCGAGCGCTCGAACCCGCCGATATCCACGTCGTACATCATCAGGATCCGTCTCAGCCGGTCCAGCGGTACGTCCGGCGTATTCGGGCCGGCATCGAGGCTGAACTGGATGTCCATGCCGAGCGACGTCGATATCTGGCGCACGGGCTGGTTTTCCGCGCCGTACGGCCACACCATCGAGCGTGCGACGATGCCCGTACGTTCGCGGATCTGCCGCACGCAGGTCTGCAGGTCGTCGTGCACACGTGCGTGGAATTCGGCGTCGGTTTCATAGCGCTTCTGATCCTGAAGGTAGAGATGCGACGTGGTCGCGGGCAATTCGTTGCCTTGCGGATTCGCGACCGCGCCATGATGGAGATTGTGGGTGTGGCAGCCGAGCTCGACGAATTCCGACTGCCCGAGCTTCTTCACCTCGTCCCACGACAGGAAGTAGTCGCGCGGCACCTGCACCTTGTCGCTGATGCGGATCGGCGTATCCGGTGGCGTATCGATCCACGCGGTGACGAGGCCCATCACGGCCGGATACTTGAAGCGCTCGAGCAGCGGCAGCACCTTCGTGTAGTGGCTGCGGAAACCGTCGTCGAACGTGAGCAGCACCGCGCGCGGCGGCAGCGGCTTGCCGCCGTGCCGCGACGCCTCGATCTGCTTGACCGTGATGGTGTGGTAGTTGTTGGTCTGCAGCCACGAGAAGATCGCGGTCAGCGTGCCGGTATCGACCGCGAACGCGTCGACCAGCGCCGAGCGCGACGAAAACGACGCCATCAGGTTGTCGCGCACGTCGTGCATGCAGATCACGCGAAACGTCTTGCCGTCGGCCGGATCGGACGGCGGCAGCAGGTCGATCATCTTGGCGTTGGTCACGCCCGGGAACAGCGAACAGGCGGCAAACGTGCCAAAGCATCCGCACATGAAGGTCCGTCTGGTTTGCATTGCACGATCTCCTTGCTAGAACGGCAGGTTGAGCGACAGGAAGCCGGTTTCGGAGCGCTCGCGCTGGCCGTCGTACGCATGGCTGCTGACTTCGACGCCGTAGGACAGCGTGATGTCGTGCTTGAACGTCCATGCATGCTCGAGGCGTGCGCTCCACAGCGGGCTGGTGCCGAAGCCGCGCTCGTTGTACACGCCGCCCGACGCGGACACGCGCTGCTGCAGGCTCATGTCACCCTTCTTCCACAGCGTCAGCTGGTGCATGACGGTTGCCGCGGCTGCGTAGTCGCGGCCCGGGCTGAAGTAGGGTGCGTCCTTGCGGGTGTTGCTGTCCGTGCCGAGATTCAGCGAGACATTGACGAGCTGTTTCGCGGACGTGTACACACGCTGCGTGGCGGTCGCCGTGATCTCCTGGTGCAGGTTCGAATCGCTGTAGCGGCTGACGCCGTAGCTCAGCCTGACCTCGCGGCGGTCGTTCTGGCGATACACGACCTCCGCGTTCGCGGAGCGGCCCCAGATGTGCGCGGCGTATGCCTTCCACGGCAACGAGTTGTCGTTGGTGTCGAGCCCGGCGCTGACCGTCCAGTAGTCGTTGAGCGCGTACGCGATCGTCCCGCGACCGCCGGTTCGGCCGTCCGCGCCGATCGAGCGTGTGACTTCGCCCAGCACGGTGAGCGGGCCGCGCCGGTAGTCGCCGCCCACGCCGGTGCGCGTGCGGCTGACGTGGCCGCCGTCGGTCTGCGCGAAGCCGTAGAACGTGTGCGAAAACACGCGCCAGTTGTCGCCGAACGGTGGCGAATACACATAGCTGTCCGATGTGAAGCTGTTGTCGGCCAGCGCGCTGTTGCCGTGCTCGAAGCTCAGGTCGGTCGTGAACACCGGGCTGCGGTATGCGTTGTAGTCGCGCTTGAAGCCGCGCACGGCGCCGCTGTCGGGGAACGTGTTGCCGAGGGTCTGGTCGACGGTCTTCGCGGTCGCGTAGTCGTCTGCCGTGAGCGACGCGCGGCCGAGGCCCGCGAGCATCTCGACGCTGTCCGGGTGATCGGTCAGCGACGCGCGATACATCGAGATCGCCTGGCGCGGATGCGCTTGCCCCGACACGGCGTCGGCGTGGGCGGCGCGGACCTCCGCGTTGAACGGCACCTGTTGTTCCAGCTGTTCGAGCGCGGCGATCCCTTCGTTCACGTGACCCGTGAAGATCAGGTATTGAGCGCGCAGCCGGTAGTAGCGCAGATAGTCGCCTTCTCCCGGGCCGACGCTGGTCACTTCCTTGGCCGGCGGCAGCGACTTGCCCATCTCGTCGAGCACCTGCTTCGCTTCCGGCGCACGTCCCTGGTCGACGTACGACCAGAACAGTCCTTCCTGCAGTTCGATCGGACGCGTGCGCGAGCCGTACTGGAAGCCGCGGGTCGCGCGATCCGTCGGCGACGCGGTGGCCTGCTTCAGCGCGCGCGCATACACGGCGTTCGCCTTGCCCGGCTCGCTCAGGTACAGGTAGGCGTCGCCGACCGCCGCCAGCGCATCGATCGAGATTTCCGCGTTGGACGGAATCGTCTCGAACGTCGCGACGGCCGGCTTCATGTCGCCGCGTGCCGCAAGCGCGACGACCCGGTCGCCCGCGAGTGCGGTGCGCACCGGCGTGTACTCGGGTGTGGCAGGCATCCGCTTGTCGAGGTCGTCCGCCGCGCGCAGTGCGTTGTCGATTCCGTCGAAGCGGTCCGAACTCGTCATCGAACGCGACTTGTCGCGTCCGCCGCGCACTTGCTGGCGAATCGACAGTTCTTCCAGCTGCGCGATGTCGACCGCGGAGAATGCATCGGGCCGCGCCTTCGCCTCGTCGAGCGCCTTGACCGCGCCGCCGCTCGCCGCGAGGCCGAACACGTCATTACGCACCGTCTCGACATCGGCGGTACGGAGATTCGGCGCCTGCGCATTCGGCGCTTCGACGTCGGGCCCTTGGGATCGCTGGATCGCCTCGCCGGGGAGCTGGGCGCCGGGGGTCTGTGAGCTCGGCGTCTGGGACGACGGCGGTTGCGGGCCGGGGGACGCGGTGACGGGCGCGGGCGAGTTCGGCATCGGGGTGCCGGATGCCTGCGCGGTCTGTGTCGGCGGAGTGGGCGGGGCGCCCGACGCGGGCGCGGACGGTGCCGGCGCATTCGGCTGCGCGGTGCCGGATGCCTGGGCAAGCTGCAGCGGGACATTCGACGTGGACGCGCGTGATGCCGACGGCGTCGGAGGCGCGGTGTCGAACGCCTGGGCAAGCAGCATCGGCGAGGCCGCGCCCGGCCCAGGATCGCCCGGCTGCGATACGACCGGGTCCACCACGACCGTGGTCGGCATGGTCGGGTTCGGCGCCTGCGCGATCTGCAGCGACGCGTCCGAAGCCCGCGCGATCGGCGTCGTTGCATGAGGAGGCAGCGTGCCGGCATCCTGTGCGATCTCTATCGATGTCACTGTCGGGTGCAGGCCGCGAGGAAGCGCATCCGGTGCGGACCCGGCGATGGCTCCCGCGCCGCCCGGTTTCGCGTCGCCTTCGGCGGAGAAGCAGGGGCTGGACGCGACGAGCAGCAATACCAGCGGCGCATGCAGGAGGATCCGTCGGTTGGACGGAGCGGCGGTGGTGCATTGTTGTTGACGATTGTTAGCCACGATGTCTCCTCATTTTGAAACCATCACATCTCACTCTGAAACGATCACATCGGTTGCACGCCCGGCGACACGCGTCGCCGGCCGCGCACCGCCGGGCGGCGAGGCCCGGCGGCGTTCGACGGATTCACAGGCGATTGCGGATCGCTTGCCCAAGCAGCGCGCGCGATTCGCTGTTCTTCGGGTCGATCGCGAGCGCTCGGCTCGCGTTCTGCTCCACACAGTCCCACTCGTCGATCTGCGCGCACGAGCGCGCTTTTGCCAGTGCACGCGCGCTTTCCAGTTCCGCGTGCGTGACGCTTGCCGTCTGCATGCGCGCCGTGTCGCTGCCGTACGAGCGCGGCTTCGGCGTGTAGTCCAGGCGCTTTCTCGTGCCCGCCAGCGTTTCGGTTCGCGGCGCGCGATGCGTCGCGCTACGCCGTTCGGCGGCGCGTCCGTTGGCCGACGCGGCATGCGAATTGGCCGCGAGTGCCGCCGGTGCCGCGTGCGACTGCGGCCGGTGTTTCGTGGCGGCGCGTGGCGTTGCGCGCGGTGCCGCTTCCGGATCGACCGCGAGCGTGACGGGCGGCACGGTCGACACTTCGTGCGGCGCCGAAGCGGCCGGCTCCGGCAGCGGGGCTGCAGGTGACGTGGTCGGTCGTGCAATCGTCTGCGCAGGCGCGGTGGCGGCCGTCGTGCCGGACGCACCGGTTGCGCGGGACGTCGCGGCCACGATCGCCTGGCGGTATTTCCCGACGGCGGACGAGATCACGCCGGAGATGTCGTGCGCGACGCTCGCATGGCCGACGGTCCTGTCCCGCTCGACGTATGCGAAGAGGCCGAAGATCGCGGCGAACGCGACAACGCTGAGCGCCGCGTTCTTTCCCGGACCCCAGGAGGGTTTCGGCTGACGGGCGGGCGAGCCGTCCGGTCGTTCTGCACGAGTCATTCAATACTCCTCGATTCGATGCGTTGCGGTGAATGACACGATCGGGGCGGGGTCGGACGGCATTCACCATCGCAACTGCGTGGTGAGCGTGCCCGTTTCGACGATCGCGAACTGGGTGGCGCCTTGATAGGTCCCTTCGACCCGGTAGCTCGCATCCGGCACGCTGAACAGGCAGCGCGACCCCGATGCGTTGAATTCGACGAGCACGCGGCCGTGCCGTCTCAGGCGTACCTGCACGTTGGCCAGCGGTTGCCCGGTACTCGCGGAAGCAAACGACACGCCCAGGTTGTATGGCCGGCCGTCGGGGGGAAGCGGTGCGCTCCCGTCGATCCGGGCGTCGCCGCAGATATACGAAATCACGTAGCGGTCGGCACCCGGACCGGACGCGGGGGCCTGGGCCATGGCGTTCATGCAGAGCGCATAGATGAAAACGCTCAGGAAAGGGCGAGCATGCTGTCGAAACGAGGAAGACATTGCAATCTCCCGCCCGGAATCAATGACATGCATTCATTCCGGATCAGATTTGCCAGCGTTCTTTTTGCGACACGCTATTGATACACGATGGTCTTTGAACCAACAACCTCGTGTGGCCGGAATGGAACGGGTTGAAATATCTTATTTAAATAGGATTCCGACGGATTCGCATGATTCACTTAACACTGAAGAAAGTCGATATTGCCGAATATGATTATTGCTCGCCGGTAGCGATGATCGAGCACGCATTGAATCACGTCGGAGGTATCGACTTTCCTGCCGAAAAATAACGACTGATAAAAGAAATTTTTGCAGCTGTGTTCATGGCGAATCGACGGAGATCCGGATACAGATCGCACATAGTGAAAAGAAAGTATGACGTCTTTGTTATTTTAGTTCGTCATAGTCAAATAGAAACTTTTGATTTGTTCTGTAACAGGGTATTTCCGTCATAAAAATGAGGTCGAATATTCGGACTTAATGCACTGGCAGTAAAAAATACGATGTCATTCGCAAACGTTTGCGTTTTCGTCTGATATCGAATAAAGGGTTGGCACAGGGATTTCACCGACTTCGGTGGGATTGCCGATTGCTGTATTTAATATTGATATTGAGAAAACGGGATTCGCGCCGTGAACCTGCACGGCGCGAATGCAAACGTCAGCGGCTGCCGCCGGAGATTCGCCGTGCGGTGCGCATGGCCGGCGCGGCTGCCTGCTCGGCGCCGGCCGCCCCTTCGGCCGCCGCGCGCGGCCGGTTCATGATGTAGGCCCACAGCTGCTCGGCCGCGAGCCCGCGCTTGCGCGCCGAGCGATACAGGCGGACTTCCAGTTCGGTGATCCAGTCGCCGGTGCCTGCGCACACGAGCGTGCCGTCCGCGAGCTCCTTCGCGACGCAACTCTCCGGCAGCCAGCCGATCCCGTGCCCGGCCACGACCATGCCCTTCAACGCCTCGGACATGTGCGTCTCGAAGCAGCGGTGCAGCACATACGGCTCGGTCGCATTCAGCAGCAGCATCTCGACGATGTTGCCGAGGAACGCGCCCGACGAATACGCGAGCAGCGGCAGCGGGGCGTCGGGCGTGCCCGGCAGCTGGAACACGGGCTTGCCGCGCGCGTCGGGTGTCGACACGGGCAGGATCCGCTCGACGCCGAGGCTGACGAACGGGAAGTGGTTCGGGTCGAGCACGATCGGCAGTTGCGGATGGTGATAGCCGAGCAGCAGGTCGCATTCGCCTTCGACGAGCTGCTGCACGCCTTCCGGCACGTTCACCGCGTTCACGCGTGCGGTCACGTGGCCGACCTCGCCGTTGAGCTGCTTGAGCCATTCGGGAAACAGCGTGAAGACGAGCGTATGCGCGACGGCGAAACGCACGACCTGGTCGCTTGCCGCGAACTGGTCGTAGCCGTTCACGAGATTACGCGCCGCATACATGCTGCGCAGGATGTCCGCGGCGAGCCCGCGGAACATCTGGCCGGCCGGCGTCAGCGTGATCGGGTTGATGCTGCGGTCGACCAGCTTCGCATCCATCCAGGTTTCGAGCGCGGCAATTCGTCTGCTGAATGCCGACTGCGTGAGGTGCCGATGACGCGCGGCCCGGGAAAAGCTCTTGGTATCCGCAAGGCTCAGGAAATCTTCCAGCCACTTTGCTTCCATGTCGATCTTCGCTGTTTATTGTCGGCGCCGGAGGGGCGGCGCCATTTCACTGAACCGGTTTGGTAGCGTACCGCGCCTCGCGCATGGGGGCCGATGTTTTTTTTCGATCGGTGTCAGTCGAAATATGCATGGGCGTTGTCGGCGGGATTACGGCTGCATAGCGTTGAGGGGCCGGACCGGACTAACCGAACAGTTCACAGCGTCGAACTGGCGGGTCGCCGCGGACGGTACTTCCCCCAGGGCCGGTTGCGCCGTGTGCGTGCCGGCCCGCCTTCATGGCGATGGTCCAGTGCCCGGACGCGCCGTTTTTTTGTGCAGTGCAGATTGCACATTCGTGACACGCGGGGGAACTATGTTTGAAAGACGCGGCGCAGCATCGGCCGTGCGCGCTCGCGGCGCATGCGGGCGCACGTCGCGTCGGGTGTTGCACCACTGTGGTGCGCAATGCCGCGCGGGCGTGCCGGTGCGGCGCAAAAACGGGGGGATATCGAGAAGATTGTGCAAGGCACGTTCCTTGCAAAGCATTGATTACGCCGGTCCGGCATGCGCAATGCCGGGGAAAACGATCGATGGAGAAAAGATCGATGAAGCCATTCGATGAAATGCTGCAATCCGGCGACATGGTAAGGGCGCCCTACGCGCGCCTGAAGCAATGGCTCGACACGCAGAATCCCGCGAGCCTCGCCCAGAAAGCCTACGACGCGGAAGGCGTGTTCCGCAAGACGGGCATCACGTTCGCCGTCTACGGCGACGCAGAGGCCGCCGAGCGGCTGATTCCGTTCGACATCGTCCCGCGCATCATCTCGGGCGCGGAATGGAGCCGGCTGTCGCTCGGCATCGAGCAGCGCGTGATGGCGCTCAATGCGTTCCTCGACGACATCTACCACCGGCAGGAAATCGTGCGCGCGGGCATCGTGCCGAAGCACCTGATCGCGCACAACGAAGCGTTCATCCCGGAGATGATCGACTTCCGGCCGCCCGGCAACGTTTACACGCACATCATCGGCGTCGACATCGTGCGTACCGGCGAGAACGAGTTCTACGTGCTGGAGGACAACGCGCGTACGCCGTCCGGCGTGTCGTACATGCTGGAAAACCGCGAGACGATGATGCAGCTCTTCCCCGAGCTGTTCCAGCAGGTGAAGGTGCGCCCGGTCGAAACCTATCCGCAGATGCTGCGCCAGTCGCTCGCGGCCGTGTGCCCGCCAGGTGGCAACGCCGACAACCCGACCGTCGCGGTGCTCACGCCCGGCATCCACAATTCCGCGTACTACGAACATTCGTTCCTCGCCGACCAGATGGGCGTGCACCTCGTCGAGGGCAGCGACCTGCAGGTGGTCGACGGCCGCGTCGCGATGCGCACGACCGAAGGCTTCCAGCCGATCGACGTGCTGTACCGCCGCGTCGACGATGCGTTCCTCGATCCGCTCACGTTCCGCCCCGATTCGGTGCTCGGCGTGGCGGGCATCATGGACGTGTACCGCGCCGGCAACATCACGATCGCGAATGCGCCCGGCACGGGCATCGCCGACGACAAGGCGATCTACTCGTACATGCCGGAGATCGTCGAGTTCTACACGGGCCGCAAGGCGCTGCTGGAGAACGTGCCGACCTGGCGCTGCGGCGAGGCCGACAGCCTGAAGTACGTGCTCGAGCATCTCGACGAACTGGTCGTGAAGGAAGTGCACGGCTCGGGCGGCTACGGGATGCTGGTCGGGCCGTGCGCGTCGAAGGCCGAGCTCGAGGCGTTTTCCGCCAAGCTGCGCGCGCGCCCCGCGAACTACATCGCGCAACCGACGCTCGCGCTGTCCACGACGCCGATCCTGACCGACGCCGGCCTCGCGCCGCGCCACGTCGACCTGCGACCGTTCGTGCTGGTGTCGGACCGGATCCGCATCACGCCGGGTGGGCTCACGCGCGTCGCGCTGAAGGAGGGATCGCTCGTCGTCAACTCGAGCCAGGGCGGCGGCACCAAGGACACCTGGGTGCTGGCCGACTGAGCCGGACGCGACCGCGCGCGCCGGAACCGGCGCGCCAACCGAACGAAGACGGAGTGGACACGAGATGCTTCTGGGACGTACTGCAAGCGGCCTCTACTGGATGTACCGCTATATCGAGCGCGCGGAGAACATCGCGCGCATCGTCGATGCCGGACTGCGGATGGCGCTCACGCGCACGTCCGACGCGCCGGCCGAATGGTCGTCGGTGCTCGTCAGCTCGGGCACGGACGAAGGCTACCGGCAGAAATACGACGCGTATGCGGCCGATACCGTGACCGACTACCTGTTGCGCGACCGCGATAACCCGTCGAGCGTGCTGTCGTGCATCGAGGCCGCGCGCTCGAACGCGCGGATGGTGCGCACGGCGCTGACGCGCGAGGCGTGGGAAAGCGTGAACGGCGCGTGGCTTGCGCTGCGTCGCGCGCTGGCGCAGCCGGTGCCGGAGAGCGAGTTGCCGAACGTGCTCGACCAGGTGAAGCGCGAAACCGCACTGATCCTCGGCAGCTTTTACAGCACGATGCTGCGCAACGAGATCTTCGATTTCGCGCAGATCGGCGCATTCATCGAGCGTGCCGACAACACCGCGCGGATCATCGACGTGAAATACCACCTGCTGCTGCCGTCGGTGTCGCACGTCGGCACGATCCTCGACAACTACCAGTGGGAGACGATCCTGCGCTGCGTCGCCGCGCACCGCTCGTACCGCTGGGTGTACGACGTGCAGTACAAGCCGGTGAACATCGCCGATTACCTGATCCTGAACGGCCGCATGCCGCGTTCGCTGCGCTATTGCTACGGGCGCGTCGTGTCGAGCCTGAACCTGCTCGCGAAGGATTACGGCGTGACACACCCGTGTCACGACACGGCCACGAAGATCCTGCAGATGCTGTCCGATACCTCGGTCGAGCGGGTCTTCAAGAGCGGCCTGCACGAGTTCCTGACCGACTTCATCGGCCGCAACAACAGCCTCGGGCTCGAAATCGCCCAGGCTTACAACTTCGACTGAGAACTTGCCATGCGACTCGCCATTCGACACATCTCGCGTTATCAGTTCGACGACCAAGCCACCCATGCGCTGCAACGGCTGCGGCTGCGCCCGCAGTCGGGCCCCGGGCAGACGGTGCGCGCGTGGCAGGTCACGATCGACGGCGTCGAGCCGTCGCTGTCGTACGCCGACGGGCTCGGCAACCGGATCGACCTCGTGCGTCACGATCGCGGCGCGAAGGCCGAGATCGTGGTCGTCGCGGCCGGCGTCGTCGAGACGCAGGATCGTGCGGGCATTCTCGGGCATCCCGAAGGCTATGCGCCGCCCTGGATCTTCGAGCGCGAGACCGCCCTCACGAAGGCCGGCGACACCGTGCGCGAGCTCGCGGAAGCGCTGCCGATCGATCCGCAGGGCCTCGACGCACTGCACTGGCTGATGACGGAAGTGCACGGCCGCATCGCGTATGCGCCGAACCTGGCCGCCGACGCGCCCGTCGACGCGGAAACCGCGCTGCAAAACGGCCAGGGCACGAGCCGCGACCACGCGCATGCATTCATCTCGGCCGCGCGCGTGCTGAAGATTCCCGCGCGTTACATCTCGGGCTACGTGCTCGCCGACAGCGCGATGCAGCGCATCGCCGATGCGAAGCAGAACGCGGGCGACGTCGAGGAGGAGGAAGCGCTCGCGCTGCAGAGCGGCGAGGGCATGCAGCAGGTGCTCGGCGCGTCGCATGCCGCACAATCGCAAGGGCTGCCGCAACCGGCGCTCGGCGCCCAGCCGCAGGCCGCCGCGCTGATGCAGCAGCCGGCCGGTCATGCGTGGGCCGAGGCCTATGTGGAAGGGCTCGGCTGGGTCGGGTTCGACCCGTTCATGAACCGCTGCCCGGACGAGCGCTACGTGCGCATCGCGGTCGGCCTCGATTATCGCGACGCGCAGCCGGTGACGGGGCTCGGCGCCACGGCCGTCGGCGTCGAGATCAGCGTCGTGCAGACGCCCGAGCTCGTCTGACCCGACGCGCGCTTTCGCCGAATCCGCCATGCCGGGCCGCCGCGTCGAGTGCGACGCGGCGGCCCGGCCGGCCCAACCCGAACCGAGCTCCCATGTCCATCCACGTCGCGCTGCATCACACCACCCGCTATCGCTACGACCGGCTCGTCAACCTCGGCCCGCAGGTCGTGCGGCTGCGGCCCGCGCCGCATTGCCGGACACCGATCCTCGCGTATTCGATGACGGTCGAGCCCGCGCAGCACTTCATCAACTGGCAGCAGGACCCGTTCTCGAACTATCTCGCGCGGCTCGTGTTTCCGGAGCGTACCGAGCACTTCGAGATCACGATCGATCTCGTCGCCGAGATGTCGGTATACAACCCGTTCGACTTCTTCCTCGAAGCGAGCGCCGAGCAATACCCGTTCAGCTATGACGACGCGCTGAAGACCGAGCTCGCGCCGTATCTCGTCTGCGATCCGCAGACGAGCGCATCGAAACTGTTCCGCACGTATCTCGACGGCGTCGATCTCACGCCGGCCGGCACCGTGAACTTCCTCGTCGCGCTGAACCAGCAGCTTCAGCGCGACATCGGCTATCTCGTGCGGATGGAACCCGGCGTGCAAACGCCCGAGCAGACGCTCGAGCTCGCGTCCGGCTCGTGCCGCGACAGCGCCTGGCTGCTCGTGCAGCTGTGCCGCCATCTCGGCATCGCCGCGCGTTTCGTGTCGGGCTACCTGATCCAGCTCACGCCCGACGTGAAGTCGCTCGACGGCCCGAGCGGCACGTCGGTCGACTTCACCGACCTGCACGCGTGGTGCGAGGTCTACCTGCCGGGCGCCGGCTGGATCGGCTTCGACCCGACGTCGGGCCTGCTCGCCGGCGAAGGGCATATTCCGCTCGCATGCACGCCGCAGCCGACGAGCGCCGCGCCGGTCGAAGGGCTGATCGACGAGTGCGAGGTGTCGTTCGAGCACGAGATGACCGTGACGCGCGTGTACGAATCGCCGCGCGTGACGAAACCGTATACGGAATCGCAGTGGGACGCCGTGCTGACGCTCGGCACACAGGTCGACGGCGCGCTGGCGGCCGGCGACGTGCGGCTCACGCAGGGCGGCGAGCCGACCTTCGTGTCGATCGACGATCGCGACGGCGCCGAGTGGAACACCGATGCGCTCGGCCCGACCAAGCGCGGCTATGCGACCGAACTCGTGCAGCGACTGCGCGCCGAGTACGGCGACGGCGGTTTCCTGCACTTCGGGCAGGGCAAGTGGTATCCGGGCGAGCAATTGCCGCGCTGGGCGCTGTCGATCTTCTGGCGCGCGGACGGCCAGCCCGTATGGCACGATCCGTCGCTGTTCGCCGACGAGCGCGAGCCGTCCGCATATACGACCGACGACGCGAAGCGCTTCATCGATGCGCTCGCCGCGCGGCTGAACCTGACCGATGAATTCATCCGGCCCGGCTACGAGGATGTCTGGTACTACCTGTGGCGCGAGCGCCGGCTGCCCGTCAACGTCGATCCGTTCGACTCGCGGCTCGACGACGAGCTCGAGCGCGCGCGGTTGCGCAAGGTGTTCGATCAGCAGCTCGACAGCGTCGTAGGCTACGTGCTGCCGGTCAAGCGCACGGACGACACGCCAGGCCTCGACGGGCCGCGCTGGCAGACCGGCCCGTGGTTCTTCCGCGACGAGCGGATGTATCTCGTGCCGGGCGATTCGCCGATGGGCTATCGGCTGCCGCTCGATTCGCTGCCGTGGGCCACCCGCTCCGACCACCCGTACCTGGTCGAACGCGATCCGTTCGCGCCGCGCACCGCGCTGCCGGACGCCGCCGCGATCCGCGCACGCTACGCGGGCCCGGCCGACGCGCCGCGCTACCTGGCCGGCGTGCATCGCGAAGCGTCCGCGCAGACCGTGATGCAGTGGCGCGACGATGGCACGGCCGCGAGCGGCCGACCGGGCGCCGCGGACCCGCAGCGCCGGCCCGAGCGCTTCGAATCGGCCGCGTGGATCACGCGCACCGCGCTGTGCGTCGAAGTGCGCAACGGCATCCTGTACCTGTTCATGCCGCCGCTTGCCGCGCTCGAGGATTATCTCGAGCTGCTCGGCGCGATCGAGCTGACCGCGCACGCGCTCGGCGTGAAACTGGTGCTCGAAGGCTATCCGCCGCCGCGCGATGCGCGGCTGAAGATGCTGCAGGTGACGCCCGATCCCGGCGTGATCGAGGTGAACATCCATCCGGCCGCGAGCTTCGACGAGCTCGTCGACCACACCGAATTCCTGTACGACGCCGCGTGGCAGTCGCGGCTGTGCAGCGAGAAGTTCATGGTCGACGGCCGCCACGTCGGCACCGGCGGCGGCAACCACTTCGTGCTCGGCGGTGCGACGCCGGCCGACAGCCCGTTCCTGCGCCGCCCGGACCTGCTCGCGAGCCTGATCGCGTACTGGCACAACCATCCGTCGCTGTCCTACCTGTTCTCCGGGCTGTTCATCGGGCCGACGAGCCAGGCACCGCGCGTCGACGAGGCGCGCAACGACCAGCTCTACGAACTCGACATCGCGTTCGCCGAGATCCAGCGCAACAAGCTGCTGTTCGGTCAGGACATGCCGCCGTGGCTCGTCGACCGCGTGCTGCGCAACCTGCTGATCGACGTGACGGGCAACACGCACCGCAGCGAGTTCTGCATCGACAAGCTGTACTCGCCCGATTCGTCGACCGGCCGGCTCGGCCTGCTCGAACTGCGCGCGTTCGAAATGCCGCCGCATGCGCGAATGAGCATCGTGCAGCAACTGCTGCTGCGTGCACTGGTCGCGCGTTTCTGGGCCGCGCCGTACACGACGCCGCTCACGCGCTGGGGCACCGCGCTGCACGACCGCTTCATGCTGCCCGAGTTTCTTCAGATGGATTTCGACGATGTGCTCGCCGAACTGCGCGATGCCGGTTTCGCGTTCGATCCGGCGTGGTTCGCGCCGCACTTCGAATTCCGCTTCCCGCTGTTCGGCCAGATCGCGGTGAACGGCATGCAGCTGTCGCTGCGCGGCGCGCTGGAGCCGTGGCACGTGATGGGCGAGGAGGGCGCGCCCGGCGGCACGGTGCGCTACGTCGATTCGTCGGTCGAACGGCTCGAAGTGCGCGTGACGGGGCTGAACGACAACCGCCACGTCGTGACCGTCAACGGCCGCGCGCTGCCGCTGCAGCCGACCGGCACCGTCGGCGAGTACGTCGCGGGCGTGCGCTACAAGGCGTGGTCGCCGCCGTCGGCGCTGCATCCGACCATTGGCGTGCACGCGCCGCTCACGTTCGACATCGTCGATACGTGGCTGCAGCGTTCGCTCGGCGGCTGCCGCTATCACGTCGCGCATCCGGGCGGGCGCAACTACGCGACCTTCCCGGTCAATGCGTACGAGGCCGAGAGCCGCCGGCTCGCGCGCTTCGTCGAGATGGGGCATACGCCGGGACGGATGGATGTCGCGGCTGCCGCGCCGAGCCGCGAATTCCCGTTCACGCTCGACTTGCGGCGGCCGTGATCCAGCGATGACGGGGCGGAGGACGACGATGCGCGGCTCGCAACCTCCCGGCGGCCGCGCCGGAATGCTAGGATGCGGGCAGATTGCGGCCGCGCGCCGCAGCAGCTTGCCGCCGGTGCGGCGGCGCGCATGCGCCGTTGCACCCTGAAGACGGAACGACATCGTGCCGCCCATTGACACCGATCATCTCGCCGCCCTCGACGCGATGCCCACGCTTTTCGATTCCGGCGCGCAGCCGGATGCCGCCGAACTGGCTGCCGCGCTCGCGGCGCCGGCGGCCGCCGGCCGCTACGACGAACTGCGCGGCAGCGCGGCCGGCCTGAACGCGCCTGCGCTTGCGCCCGCCTGGCGCAGTTTCTTCACATCGATCGGCAGCGACGGCGTGGCCGACCTCGATCGCCGCGCCGACGCGCTGCACCGGCGCATGCGCGAGAACGGCCTGTTCTATCAGCTGCACGAGCAGCGCGCCGGCGACGGCGCGGCCGGCCCGTGGTCGCTCGACCTGCTGCCGCTGATCGTCACGCCCGAGGACTGGGTCGGAATCGAGCGCGGGGTGCTGCAGCGCGTGCGGCTGCTCAACGCGACGCTGGCCGACCTCTACGGGCCGCAGACGATCCTGCAGCGCGGGCTGTTGCCGCCTGCGCTCGTCACCGGTCATCCCGGCTACCTGCGCGCGATGCGCGGCGCACGCGTGCCGGGCGACACGTGGCTGCACGTCGTCGCGTTCGATCTCGCGCGCGGCCCCGACGGGCAGTGGCGGATCGTCGCGCAGCACACGCAGGGCGCGGCCGGGCTCGGCTACCTGCTCGAAAACCGCCTGATCGTGTCGCGGCTCTTTCCGCGCGGGTTTCGCGGGCTGCGCGTGCAGCGGCTCGCGTCCGCGTACCGCGCGCTGCTGCAGAGCATGCAGTCGCTCAGCCCGGCCCGCAAGAATTCGCGGATCGTGCTGCTGACGCCGGGGCCGCACAGCGCGACGTATTTCGAGCACGCGTATCTCGCGCGCTACCTCGGCCTCACGCTCGTCGAAGGCGGCGACCTGACCGCGCGCGACAACCGCGTGTTCCTGAAGACGCTGAGCGGGCTCGAACCGGTGCACGGCATCCTGCGGCGCGTCGACGATGCGTGGCTCGATCCGCTCGAACTGCGGACCGACTCGATGCTCGGCGTGCCGGGGCTGCTGCAGGCTGTGCGTGCGGGCAACGTGCTGCTCGCGAATGCGCCGGGCTCGGGCTTCCTCGAATCGCCGGCGATGCTCGGCTTCATGCCGCGCCTCGCCGAAGGGCTGCTCGGCGAAACGCTGACGCTGCCGGCCGTGCATTCGTGGTGGTGCGGCGAGGCGGCCGCCTGCGACGACGCGTTGCCGCAGCTCGCGCGCGGCATCATCAAGGCCTCCTATCCACCCGAGGTGCAGGCCGGCGGCGGGTTCGAGCCGGTGATCGGCGCACGGCTCACGCAGCCGCAGCTGGCCGAATGGCGCGCGCGGATCCTCGCGCAGCCCGAACACTACACGGTGCAGGCCGACCTGCCGCTGTCGCAGGCGCCGACCTGGCCGCGGTCCGACGAGCCCGACGGCAACGGCGGCGCACGCATCGTGCCGAAGCCGCTGCTGCTGCGCGTCTTCGCGCTCGCCGACGGCGCGCAGCGCTGGCGGCTCCTGCCGGGCGGGCTGTCGCGGGTCGGCACACGCGACACGCTGTTCAACGCGCCCATGCCGCGCGGCGGCAGCACCGTCGATACATGGGTGATGACCGAGGGCATCGTCGATTCGACGACGCTGCTGCAGACACACCTCGGCCCCGACGACCTCGTCGAACGGCCCCGCGCGATCGCGAGCCGTGCGGCGGAGAACCTGTTCTGGCTCGGCCGTTACACCGAGCGCGCGACCAACCTGATGCGGCTGGCCCGCGCCGCGCTCGAACGGCTGCGCGGCGAAGACGATGTCGACAGCCCCGCGCATCTGGAACTGATCGATACGCTGTGCCGCGACACGGGCCTGATCGCGGCCGACGCACCGAATGCCGTCGATGCGCCGCGCGCGTTCCAGCACGCGCTCGCGACATCGCTGACGCGCGGCGCCGATCGCACGTCGGGCATCGCGTCGTGCCTGTTCGGGATGCGCGGCGCGGCGGCCGCGATCCGCGAACGGCTGTCGAGCGATCAGTGGCGGCTGATCGACGACGCGACGCAACTGTTCGCGGACAGCGCCGGCCTGCCGGAAGCCGAGGAGCAGATCGGCAACGAGGCACTGCAGCTGCTGGAGCGCCTGGGCCTGCTGCTCGGCGCGATCACCGGCGCGCAGACCGACAACATGACCCGCGACGACGGCTGGCGCTTGCTGTCGATCGGCCGGCAGATCGACCGGCTGGATTTCCTATGCAGCGTGCTGAAGTTCGCGTTCGACGAAGGCGCGGTGCATCGGCAGGACGGCTTCGAACTCGTGCTGGAGCTGTTCGACAGCACGATCACGTTCCGCTCGCGATTCCAGCGCGGCTTCGATGTCGCGCCGCTGCTGTCGCTCGTCGTGCTCGATACCGACAACCCGCGCTCGCTCGGCTGGGTCGTGCAGGCGCTGCGCGGCCGGCTGACGAAAGTCGAGCGCAGCGAAGGCTATGCGCTGTCCGAGCTGGCCGAGACGGTTCCGGACGTTCCCGCGTGGTCGCTGCATGAGCTGTGCGAGACCGCCGAAGGCGGCCGGCACGACAAGCTGCTCGCCGCGCTCGACACGACGGTGAAGGCGGTGTGGGAGCTGTCGAACCGGATCGGCGAGCGCTATTTCAGCCACGTGCGCGAGGCGGGCAGGACGCTATGGTGACGACGAAAGGCGCGGTAAAAGCGCCGTCTGGCGCCAACCATGCACGACCGGCAGCGGCACCGGCCGCTCCGGCCGCCGTTGCACCGGGCCGGTTGCTGCGCGTCACGCACGACACCGAATACCGCTACGCGGCGCGTGTCGAATCCGCGCAGCACCAGGCGCGCCTGCAACCGCTCGTCACGCCGCGCCAGCAGGTGCTGTCGTTCTCGCTCGACATCGAGCCGGCACCGGAGTCGGTCAGCACGGAGATCGACGCGTTCGGCAACGCGCGTGCGTCGTTCGCGCTGAACCAGCCGCATGACGCGCTGCTCGTGCGCAGCCGCAGCACGGTGCGCGTGACGCCGCCCGTATGGTCGCGCGGCGCGCGCGGCGAACCGCCGCCCGCGATCGCGAATCCCGATGCAAAGCAGGCGACCGAATGGGAAGCCGTGCGCGACCGGTTGCGGTTCCGCGCGGGTCAGCCTTACGACGCGGCGAGCGAATTCGTGTTCGCGTCGCCGCATGTTGCTTGCGATCCCGAACTCGCCGCGTATGCGGCCGCGAGCTTCACGCCGCAGCGGCCGCTCGTGCAGGCCGCCTGGGACCTGATGCGGCGCGTGCATGCCGATTTCGCGTACACGCCGAACAGCACCGACATCACGACGTCGGCGCTCGATGCGCTACGGTTGCGCAAGGGCGTCTGCCAGGACTTCGCGCACGTGATGATCGGCGCGTTGCGCTCGCTCGGGCTGGCCGCGCGTTACGTGAGCGGCTACCTGCTCACGCAGCCGCCGCCCGGTCAGCCTCGGCTGATCGGCGCCGATGCGTCGCATGCCTGGGTCGAGGTGTACGACCCGGCGTGGCCCGAGGACAACGGCTGGCTGCAGCTCGATCCGACCAATGATCGCGCGCCGGGCGACGACTACGTGATGCTGTCGATCGGCCGCGACTATGCCGATGTGACGCCGTTGCGCGGCGTGATCCGCGGTGGTGGCGCGGATCAGGAGCTGAAGGTCGGCGTGACGGTCGAGCCGCTCGATGCCGATTGATGCGGGTTCGCCGATCGGAGCGGTCGTTTGTTGATCGCGTGTCTGCAGGCGCGTACGTTCGTGATGGCTGCGAACCGGACGGTCCATGCGCGCGGCTCGGAAGACACTTCGTACTCGACCGTGAGACATGACCGGAAAGTCACGTGTCATTCCGTTCGATTGAATCGGACGAGTTCAATTCTGTAGGAAAAGAGAAAACTGCACTTGTGCGCTGGTGCCCGGATTTCCGATGATCCGGATCTGCGTTCACGTCGCGTCAGCCTGAACGGCTGGCGGCGGAACGGCAGAAAAACACCAAACCGCGCGCAGGAGCCAGGGTGACGCAGCTTTATTCCGATTCTCGATCGGCGACGGACGAACCCGTCGCACGGTCGATCGATGCCACCGAGTCGGACAGCACCGGAACGCCACGCGAGCCTCCACCGATCGTCGTCGGCCGAGGCGACGGGGTGTCGATGTGGACGAAAGACACCCGGCTGATCTGCATCAAGCAAATGCCGTTGCCCGGTATCGTCATCTTCGTCCATGGCGTGAACTCAGAAGGTGAATGGTTCGAGGCCGCCGAGCGGGGGCTGTGCGACGGTCTGAACCGACGGCTCGGGCGGCTGGACGATCAGTTGCAATATCACGGCATCGATGCCGGGCAATTGGTGCCGGCGAAGTACACGGAAAGCGTGACGCCGGATGGGTTCCTGAATCCGACGCTGCTTGCGGACAACTACGTCAAGCCTGATCCGTCGTTCTCGCCGGTCATACATTTCCGGTGGGGCTATCGGGCAACCGCCGCAGAGTTGAAAGAGTATGGCGACAAGATCTTCCTGAACGAGAAGGACTATTGGGGCGGCGGTCCGTTCACGAACGGCTGCGCGAGCCTGCCCGATCTCTGGCACGGCGGCCTCGACGACCGCGCGGCCGGATGGGTGACCGTCCAGGGGAT
>NZ_QTQI01000030.1 GCF_003853705.1 Burkholderia sp. Bp8992
ACCAGTGTCGTCGAGGGCATCAACAACACCATCAAGGTCATCAAGCGTCGGGCTTACGGGTACCGCGACGAGGAATATTTCTTCCTCAAAATCCGTGCCGCGTTCCCCGGTAATCCGCGATGAACCGAAAAAAAGCCCCGAAGGCCGCTTGGCGTTCGGGGCTTTTTTCATGGCTGCTCGGTACGCCGCGTGCGCGCGGCGTCACTGCCGAACCAGCGATCGAAACGCCGCGTGTAGTTCAGGTCGACGCCCTGGAACGTGCCGCCGTACGCGGACACCGACCAGAAGCGCGTCAGGTTGATCGTCGCCTTGAACGCGTTGGCGGCCGACTGCAGCCCCTGCTCGAAGCCGAGCACGAACCGCTCGTTGATCGCCTTCGACACCAGCACGACCTGCGGATCGGTCAGGCCGACTTCGCTGCGGCCGACCGACACCTCGTCGAGACCGAAGGTCTGCGCGACGCGCTTGCCGGTCACGCTGCCGAGCAGCCCGAGCGCCGCCGTCATCGCGCCCTGCTGGCCGACGTTGTTGCCCTGGTCAGTGCCGTGCCCGAACAGCAGCCACGACAGCTTTTCGTTGTCCGTGACGTTCGGCTCCGATACGAGCTTGACCGTCGGCGACTGGATCATGCCCGTCACCTGCACGCCGGCCTCGACCTCCTGATTGCGCCGCATCGCGAGGATGTTGACGCCCGGGTTCGACACCGGGCCGTTGAACGTGAAGAAGCCGTTCTCGATCGCGAGCTTGCGGCCGAACGCCGTGTACGTCGACCCTTCCGTCACGCGCACGTTGCCGACCGCGCGCAGCGGCACGCCCGGCGCGCTCATCACGGTGATCGTGCCGCGCAGCCCGAGATCCGCGCCGTGCCCCTTGAAGCGGAAGTTGTTGCCGAGGCCGATGTCGATGTTCGCGCGCGGCGCGAGCGACGGCGCCGGCTTGTCCTCGACCGGCTTCGGCTTCGCGACCGCGGTGCCCGTCGGCGTCTCGCCGCGCACCGTGCCGTCCGGTTGCACGATCACGACGTCGTCCGACAGGTGCGGCGCCGATTCCTCGGGCAGGTCGAACAGCGCGCGGTCGACCACGAACTTGCCGTCGATCGACAGCGCGCCGCGCGGCCCGTCGTTCGCGACGGTCGCCTTGCCCGACAGCGACAGCTTGCGATCCGGCGCCGCGAACAGTTCGAGCTTGTCCGCGACGATGCTCGCGGTCAGGTCGGGCGCCTCGCCGTCGAGCCGCACGCGGCCGAGCGCGCGCAGCGTGCCGTCGCCGCCGTGGAACTCGACCTGCTGGAATTCGACGAGGTTGTCCGACAGCTTCACGCGCACGATGCCGTCCTTCAGCTGCACGCCCTGGTCGATGAGCGTCGCGGACAGATCGTCGCCCGTCAGCATCCCCGACAGATTCGGCTTCACCGGCGTGCCGGCGACCGTCAGCTTCAGCGCCGCACGGCCGCCCAGCAGATAGCTCGGCCCGAACAGGTTGCCGGTCGTCTTCAATGCGGGGATGTCGGCGTCGATGCGGCCCGACAGCGGACCATCGTCGACGACGCCGAACACGCCGTCGTGCAGCGCGAACGGCACCGCGACGTTCGCGTCGAGCGTGCCGATCCGGCTCGCCTTCGCGAGCGCCGTCACGTTGAGCCGGTTGCCGGGCGTGAAGCTCGCGCGCGCGGACAGGTCGGTCAGCCCGAACGACGCGATGCCGCGCCCGCTCTCGATCGTCACGTCGCCGCCGCGGCGCTTCACCTGCACGTAGCCCGTCGCATTCGCGCCGAGCGAGAAGTCCCAGTCGGCGTCGAGCACGACGTCGGTACGCACCGGCGGCCGCTGGCCCGTCAGTTCCTGGCGCACCTCGAGGAAACGCGCGACCGACGCGCCGCTCACCGAACCGGCCGAGCGCATCTGGCCGTGATCGAATACGAACGACTTCAGGTCGATCGCCGCGCCTTCGAGCGTGAGCCGCGTCGCGCCGAGCGTCACGCGGCCGGTGCCGGCCGACACCGTCAGCGGCGCCTGCAGCGCGACAGCCGGCGTGCCGCGATTGGCCAGACGCGTGACGGTGCCGTCCCAGCGCATCCCGTCGCGGTTCTCGACCACGCCGCCGTTCGCCGCGAGCGTCAGGTCGATCACGCGGCCGCCGGCCATCCCGAGCGCCGAAGCGTCGAGCGTGTGCTTCGCGCGCGTGCCGTCGAGGTTCGCGCGCAACGACTTCAGCTTGAACGAGCCGAGCGCGATGTCGGCCGCGTCGGCCGTGAACACGAGCGCGCCGTGGGCGCCGTCGCGGATGTCCGCGCGGCCTTGTGCGGTGCCGATCCGGTTCGAGCCGACGACGACGTGCTCGGCCTTGTAGGTGGCCGTCACGTTCGGATGCGCGAAGCTGCCCGTCAAATCGCCCTGCGCCTGCACGAGCCCTTCGACGCCGAAGCCGAGCCGGTCGAGCTGCGGTGCGTCGACGACGAAGCGCAGCCGGTCGCCGGGCGCGCCGAAGCTGCCACGCAGGTCGACGTGGTTGCCCGCGATCGACAGCGTCGCGTTGCTCGGCAGGATGCGCGAACCGGCGAGCTGCACGACGCCTGCACCCCTCAGCGGCACACCGTCGTACAGGCTGTCGCCGAGCTTGAAGGTCGCCTTCGTCGAGACCTGCGGCGTGAACGCGCCCGACGCCGTCAGCGTGCCCGACACGCGCGTCTCGCCGCGCTTGGCCGGCGCCTTGGCGGCCTTCGCGGGTGTCTTGCCGCCGGCCGCCTTCGGCGCGCTCATCGCGGCGAGCAGCAGCGGATCGAACGCCGTCAGCGTCGCCTTCGCGTCGTAGCTCGAATGCGCGTCGCGGCGGAACACGCCCGTCAAATCGATGCGGCCCTTGCCCGCCGTCACGCGCGTATCGGTCAGCACGGTCTGCTGCGGCGTCAGCGCGACCTTGGCGCGCGCGCCGAGTGCGAGCTTCGGATCGTTGAGGTTGAAATCGACGGTCGTCACGTCGCCCGCGAGCGTCACGCCGAGCGGCCCGCCGAGGCGCATCGGCCGCAGCTCGGCGACGAACGCGTTCAGGTCGAGGTTCGCGACCTTCAGGTCGAAGCGGCCCTTGCCGCCCGTGAGCGTGCCGCCGCCCGTCACGCTGCCGTCGCGGATCAGTTTCAGCGCGAGATCGTCGATCCGCTGCGCGTGCGCGTCGAGATGCACGGTCGCATGCGCGTCGATCACCGGCAGCAGATGGTCGCCGAGCGTGCCCGGTTTCGCGTTGACGATCGACACGGGGCCCGTCACCGCGAACCCCTTCGCGGGCGCCGAGCCGGCCGGCGCGCTCACCGGCGCGAGTTCCGCGCGCACCGCGAGATCGGCCGCCGGTGCGCCGGGCGAAAGCGCCTGCGGGTTCACGTGGTCGAACGCGAGCGACGCGCGCGTGAGCGGCACCGCGCCGAACGGCGCGGCCTCGACGTGCGCGCGCCCGTTCAGCTTCATCCCGCTCGCGTCGACGTCGGCGACGAGCGCCTCGAGCGAACCCGACACACGGGCCCGCGCGTCGACCGGCTCGTCCGACAGCTTGCCCGCGTAGGTGGCTTCGCCCGTCAGCGCGAACGGCTTCACGCCGTCGAGCTTCGCGCGCGCGGTCAGCGCGCCGTACGGCGTATCGACGCCGTCGAGCACGAGTTCATGGTGGCGGCCGTCGCTGCGGCCGTTCAGCGCGAGACGGTCGAGCTGCGTCGTCGACGTGCCTTCGTGAATGGCGAGACGATCGACGCGCAGGTCGTCGATCCGTACCTGCAGCGGCAGGCTCAGGTCCTGCGGCGTGGTGCTCGGCGTCGACGGCCCCGGCGCGATCCGCACGTCGATCGTGCCGGCGCGCAGATAGGCGATCGACAGCCGCCACGGCGCACGCGTCAATGCCCAGCGGCCGTCGAGCCGGTCGATGCGAACCTCGGTGCCCGAACCGTCGGGGCTCGTCCACGCGAAGCCGCGCAGCCGCACGCCGGTCGCGAGCGAGCCGCCTTCGAGCGTGCCCGCGAGTCGCGTGCCGAGCACGCGACCGGCCAGTTGCCACGCGAGCCGCGTGCCGCGCTCGGTCGTCACCGCGCCCGCCACGAGCGCGGCCGCCAGCACGACGAGCAGCACGACCGTCGCGAGCGTCCATGCGACGACGCGCACCGCCCGGCCGCGGCGCGGCGCGCGCGGCGGCGTGTCGGGCGCGCCGTCGGGCGAGTCCGGATCGTGAGGCGGCGGCGTGTCGTTCGGGTCCTTCGTCATGCGGTTCGTCGTCGATGAAGCGGTACGGTCAGAAAGCGATGCCGAGCGTCAGGTACGGGCGCACGCTATGGTTGCGCAACCCGTACGCGACGTCGACGTTGATCGGGCCGACGGGGCTGCGCCAGCGCGCGCCGACGCCGACACCCGGGTAGAACACCTTCTCGCCCCACGCATCGGTCGCGGTGCCGATGTCGAAGAACGTCGCGGCGCCCCAGTCGCGGTTGAACCAGTGCTGGTATTCAGCGGTGCCCGTCACCAGGTACTTGGTCGGCAGCACGGAACCGTCGACGCTGTTGCCGATGCTCTGGTAGCCGTAGCCGCGCACCGAGTTCGAGCCGCCCGCGCGGAACAGCAGCGATGCCGGCACGCCGGTCGAGCTGCCGCCCGTGAACACGCCGCCGAGCTCCGCACGGAACACGAACAGGTCGCGCTTGCCGACCGGCAGGTACTGCTGGCCGCGCGCGTAGCCGCGGATGAAGGTCTGGTCGGTCAGCACGCCCTTGACCGCGAAGCCGGCCTCCGCGTGGATCAGGTTGCCCGAACGCGGAAACAGCGGATCGTCGACGTTGCGGCGCGTCCATGCCCATTGCGGCACCAGCGCGCGGCTCGTGGTCGGCCCCGCGCCGTTCTGGTCGAGCCGGTCCTGGTAGAACATCAGCGAATACGAATAGTCGATGAACTGGCCGGTGCGCGTGCGCTGCGCGCCGACCCGCGCGCTGTAGATGCGCGTGTCCGACACGTTGGTGTTCGTGTACGACGCAAGCACGCTGTTGGTCCAGCCCTTCTCGCCCGGCGGCATCGACAGCTGGACCTGCCCGTACTGCTGGATCTGGTCGAGCCGGCCCGACACCGTCAGCGGCCACGCGGCGCCGAACGTGTCGAGATACGTGTAGGAGCCCTGCACGTGCGGGCCCGTATCGGTCGCGAAGCCGACGCCGCCGCGGATGTTGTTGTACGGGAACTCGCTGACCTTCACGTGCACGGGCGTGCGCTCGGGCTTCGCCGTATCGTCGCCGACGTCGATCGCGACGCTCGCGTAGTAAGGCGTGTTCTGCAACTGCCGCTGCAGTTCGGTGATCCGCTGCACGTCGTAGATCTCGCCTTCCGACAGCGGATTGACGTTCGTGACGATCTTCTCCGGATAGCGGCGCACGCCGTCGACGTCGACCTTGCCGATCGTGAACGTCGGGCCGCTGTCGAACGTGACGGCGAGCGTCGCGCGCTGCGTGCGCGGATCGATGCGCGCCTCGGACGACGCGATCTTCGCGCCGAGATAGCGGCGCGCCTGCAGTTGCCGGAGCGCCGCGCCCTTCGCGCCGTCCCAGTCGGACTGCGTGAACGGGTCGCCGGGCTTCAGCGAGAACGCGAAACGCGTCGCGGCCTCCTGCTTCGGATCCTCGGTCTCGACGGGCCCCTTGAACGTCAGGTCGACCGTCGACACGACGGTCTGCTTGCCGGGATCGACCGCGATGCGCACGTCGCGCTTGCCGTCGCGCGTGCGCACGTCGGTACGCACGACCGGCGAGAAATAGCCGGCCGTCGCGGTCAGGTCGCGCACCTGCTGCGGGGTGGCCGTGACGAGGAAGTCGAACTGGTCGTCGCTGATGTCGTCGCGCTTCGCGAAGCGCGCGATGTCGAGATGCGTCTTGAGGAGCTTGCGGATCGAGCGCGGCGCGTCGATATCGACGTCGTACTTCGCGTGCGCCGGCAGCGCGAAGCACGCGGCGAGGCACCCGGCGAGGGTCGCCCGTGCGATGCCGGCCGCGGCGCCGGCGCGACTGCGTGCCGCGCGCGGGCCCGCGTCCTGCGCAGTAGGTGCTTGCTGGTTCGACTGCCCCGCCAAATATGACCTCGCCGTGCTGGATTGTTACGGTTTCGTGGAAAACCCTGTATTTGACCACAGGGTGCGGGCGCCAAAGCCAAACGATTGTGAAAGAGTGCGAAGCCCCGCCGCGACCGCCGCACGCGGCATGCGGACGCCGACCCGCGGATTCGACGCGCGATTGGCGCCGGCTGTTCCCCGCGATGCGGTAAAATCCCGCCATCGCGAATCCGGCGCATCGTGCGCCGCCCGAAACGGAAGATCCAGCCATGCCGTACCAGTCCGACGTCACGCAGTTCCTGAACCAGCTCAAGCAGCAGAAGCCGACGCTCGAGGAAGAGCAGCGCAAGGGCCGTTCCCTGCTGTGGGACAAGCAGCCGATCGATCTCGAAGAGCGCGCCGAGCAGCAGGAATCGCGCGTGAAGCAAACGTCGTACGTCTACTACCAGAACTTCTGACGACGTGAGCGCCGCCGACGAGGCCAGCGCCGCCCGGCAGGACGACGCGATCGCCGCGCCCGCGGGCGCCGATTCGACGCCCGACACGGTCGACGGTGTCGCGGCGTTCGCTCGCCTGTACGGCGAGCCGCTCTTCAAGCTGCCGCAGGATCTGTACATCCCGCCCGATGCGCTCGAGATCTTCCTCGAGACGTTCGAAGGCCCGCTCGACCTGCTGCTGTACCTGATCCGCAAGCAGAACTTCAACGTGCTCGACATCCCGATGGCGCAGGTCACCGCGCAATATCTGGGCTACGTCGACCAGATCCGCACGTCGAACCTCGAGCTGGCGGCCGAATACCTGCTGATGGCCGCGATGCTGATCGAGATCAAGTCGCGGATGCTGCTGCCGGTCAAGAAGGCCGACACCGGCGAGGAAGCGGAAGATCCCCGTGCCGAACTCGTGCGCCGCCTGCTCGAATACGAGCAGATGAAGCTCGCCGCGCAGCGGCTCGACCAGCTGCCGCAGCTCGGCCGCGACTTCCTGCGCGCCGAGGTCTACATCGAGCAGAGCATCACGCCGCGCTTTCCCGACGTGAACTCGGACGACCTGCGCGCCGCGTGGGCCGACGTGCTCAAGCGTGCGAAGCTCGTCCAGCACCACAAGATCTCCCGCGAGGAGCTGTCGGTGCGCGAACACATGAGCCTGATCCTGCGCCGGCTGCAAAACGCGCGCTTCATGGAGTTCGCCGACCTGTTCGACACGTCGCGCGGCGTGCCGGTCGTGGTCGTGAACTTCATCGCGATGCTCGAGCTCGCGCGCGAATCGCTCGTCGAGATCACGCAGCCCGAACCGTTCGCGCCGATCTACGTGCGCCTCGCGTACCTGCCCGCGTAACACCGGCCCCCGCCCGCCGCATCCCGCTCCCCGGTTCGTCCCGACGCTCGCCGCTTCGAGGCGGCGGCTGGCCGTCCAGCGGGTTTCCGGCACGCCCCGATAAAAAGTGAACGATCGTTCTTTTATCAATGCGTCCGGCGGCCAAATCCTCTACAATCCGCCGACGCCCGATGCGCCGCCTGCGCGCCGGCGTTGTCCGCTTCGACCCCGACGCCGCTGCTGCGGCGCCAACGCGCGCATGCGCGAGGAACCCGCTACCCGATCATGAAAGTCATCAGCTCGATCCATGAACTGCGCGACCAGCTGCGCGGACAGAACCGCACGGCGTTCGTGCCGACGATGGGCAACCTGCACGAAGGGCACCTGTCGCTGATGCGCCTCGCGCGCCAGCACGGCGATCCGGTCGTGGCGAGCATCTTCGTCAACCGGCTGCAGTTCGGCCCGAACGAGGATTTCGACAAGTACCCGCGCACGCTGCAGGACGATATCGAGAAGCTGCAGAAGGAAAACGTCTACGTGCTGTTCGCGCCGACCGAGCGCGACATGTACCCGGAACCGCAGGAATACCGCGTACTGCCGCCGGACGACCTCGGCGGGATTCTCGAGGGCGAGTTCCGTCCCGGCTTCTTCGCCGGCGTGTGCACGGTCGTCACGAAGCTGATGTCCTGCGTGCAGCCGCGCGTCGCCGTGTTCGGCAAGAAGGATTACCAGCAGCTGATGATCGTGCGCCGGATGTGCCAGCAGCTCGCGCTGCCGGTCGAGATCATCGCGGCCGAGACCGTGCGCGACGAGGACGGCCTCGCGCTGTCGTCGCGCAACCGCTACTTGACGACCGACGAGCGCAAGGAAGCGCCCGAACTGGCGAAAACGCTGCAGCGCGTGCGCGACAGCGTGCTCGGCGGCGAGCGCGACCTCGGCAAGCTCGAGCAGCACGCGCATGCGCACCTGGCCGAACGCGGCTGGGTGCCCGACTACATCGCGATTCGCCGCCGCGCGAACCTGATCGCACCGAGCGCCGCCGAACTCGAGGCCGGCGAGCCGCTCGTCGTGCTCGCGGCCGCGAAGCTCGGCGCGACGCGCCTCATCGACAACCTGGAAATCTGACGGGCGGCCCGCCCGCGCCTCTCACGACGCATCACGGAGACACCATGCAGCGCCACATGCTCAAATCGAAGATCCACCGTGCGGCGGTCACGCACTGCGAACTGCACTACGAAGGTTCGTGCGCGATCGACGAAGACCTGCTCGAAGCGGCCGGCCTCATCGAAAACGAACGGATCGACATCTGGAACATCAACAACGGCGAGCGCTTCTCGACGTACGCGATCAAGGGCGAGCGCGGCAGCGGGATGATCTCGCTGAACGGCTCGGCCGCGCGCCGCGCGCAGCTCGGCGACCTCGTGATCATCGCGGCGTTCGCAATGGTCGACGAAGCCGAACTGCAGGCCGGCTGGAAGCCGAAGCTCGTGTTCATCGACGACGGCAACAAGATCAAGGGCCACCGCGATCACGTACCGACGCAGAACTGGACCTGATCCGACAGTTGCCTACGGACAAAGGGCCGGATCCCGTGCTGCACAGGATCCGGCCCTTCTCGTTTCGTCACGCGCACGCGCGGCGGCCGCGCGCTCAGGACGACCTGGCGACCTTCTCGGCCTTTTCCGCCTTCGGCGCACGGCGCTCGGCCCATTCGACGATCGGCCGCCACTGTTCGAGATCCTTCTCGACGCGGCTCTTCGCGACGTCCCACAGCGTCAGGCCATGCGCGGCGATCTGCACGTAGTTCTGCGTGTCGCGCACGTAGCCGAGCACCGGCAGGCCGAGCCCCTCGACGAACCGGTGCAGCTGGTCGGACGAGCGCGTGCGCGCGTCGACGCGCATCCCGACGATCCCGACCTCGACGCTGCCCTTGCGCACGGCCTTCTCGCCGGCCAGGCGCTCCAGAAACTGCTGGGTCGCGAGGATATCGAACATCGACGGCTGGAGCGGCACGATCACCTTGTCGGCCAATTGCAGCGCGACGTTGAGCCGCGTGCCGTGCAAGCCGGCCGGCGTATCGATCACCGCGTATTCGAGGCCGCGCGGCGGCTTCGACGGCGCGTCCGGGTCGAGATCCCACGCCTCGATCGGCGGCAGCCCTGCCGGCCGCAGGTCGAGCCACGCATGCGCGGACTGCTGCCGGTCCAGGTCGGCGAGCGCGACCCATGCGCCCTGCGCCGCGAAATAGCCGGCAAGATTGGTGGACAGCGTGCTCTTCCCCACGCCGCCCTTCGGATTCGCCACCACGATCACCGTCATGAATTCCCCCGAAAAAGCCGCGCAGCGCCGGCCGCATGGCCGGCGCCGCTCGATTGCGGATACAGGGAGCGATGATATCGGCAAACGGGGTGTCACCGGAACGGGTTGCGCCGATCCGCCCGCCGCTTTCGTCCGTCTTACACGCGCTGGACCGCGGCCGCCCGCGCGCCGATCGCGAATGCACCGCCGCCCAGCAGCGCCTGCACGGCGAGCGTGACGGCCCAGAACGCCGGATATTCCCAGCCGCCGTTCGGCGACGCGAAGCTCCAGCCATGCGGCAGATGCGCGGCGGTCGCGCCGAGCATGAACGGCAGCAGCACGAGCGCGGCGACGCGCACGCGGAAGCCCGCGAGCAGCGCGAGACCGCCCGCCAGTTCGACGAACGTCGTCAGGTACGCGAGCCAGCCCGGCAGGCCGATCGACACGAAAAATTGCGCGGTGCCGGGCAGCGTGAAGACAAACACCTTCTGCGCAACGTGCGCGAGGTACAGCACGCCGAGCGCGACACGCAGCAGCGTCGCGGCGAAATCATTCAGGCGATTGGCGTTCATGGCGGATTCCTTCGTGAGTGGATGAGAATGGCTCACACTCTATTCAAATCGATTTCGCCGATAAACACGCCAATCCGCTTTAACTGATTCCCACAAGGAATGAATAGAATCAAAAAAAGGGCATGACCGATCATGCCCTTGCGATACGTCAGTAGCCGCTCTTGCCTTGTGTGGCGTCGCCGGAGCCGGACTGGCCGCCCGGCGCGGACGAATCGCACGCGTGCGCCACCGCCGACACGCCCAGCAGCGCCGCGAGCAGCGCGCCCAACCACCATCGAGCCTTCATCGTCGCCCTCCTCCGGGCGGACCTCCGCCCTCCTCTGTTGTACGCGATCGGGCGAAAAATGCGAGGGCCGCCCGCGCGCACGTCAGCGAAATTCGGCGTACAGCGTGTCGAGGTCGAGATGGGCGGCGAACGTGTCGGCCAGCCGCTCGAGCGACGCCTCGCGCAGCGCCGGATAGTCGATGCGTTCCGCGCCGTCGAGCCCGGCCCACGCGAGCAGCGCCGCGCATGCGTCGGGCGCGTCGAACAGCCCGTGCACGTAGGTCGCGAGGATCTGGCCATCGGCGGACACCGCACCATCGGCACGCGTGCCGCCCTGCGCATCATCGGCCGCCAGCATCAGCGCGGGTGCCGCGAGCGCGGGCCCGCGCGTGTCGCCCATGTGGATCTCGTAGCCGCGCACGGCGGCGGCGCCCGGCAGCGCGAGTTGCCCCGTCACGTTCTTCAGCGTCTTGTCAGGCTGCAGCGTCGTGTCGAAATCGAGCAGCGCGAGCCCCGGCACGCTGCCGGGCACGCCTTCGAGGCCGAGCGGATCGTCGAGCGTGCGGCCGAGCATCTGCATCCCGCCGCAGATGCCGATCACCTTGCCGCCGTAGCGCAGGTGGCGACGGATCACCGCATCCCAGCCCGCGTCGCGCAGCCACGCGAGGTCGCGCTGCACGCTCTTCGAACCGGGCAGGATCAGCAGGTCGGCGTCCGGCACGGGGCCGCTCTTCCAGTACGTGAATTCGACCTGCGGATGCGCGCGCAGCGGATCGAAATCGGTGTGGTTGCTGATGCGCGGCAGCGCGGGCACGACGACGCGCAGCACGCCGGCGTCGCCACACGCGGCGGCGCTGCGCGCCTGCGCGGGCAGCATGTCCTCGGCATCGAGCAGCAGCCCGTGCAGGTACGGCAGCACGCCGAACACGGGCTTGCCCGTCTGCGCGCGCAGCCAGTCGAGCCCCGGTTCGAGCAGCTTGATGTCGCCGCGGAAGCGATTGATCACGAAACCGCGCACGCGTGCGCGTTCGCTGTCCGACAGGCACGCGAGCGTGCCGACCAGGTGCGCGAACACGCCGCCGCGGTCGATGTCGGCGACGAGCACGACCGGACAGTCGACGCGCTCGGCGAAGCCCATGTTGGCGATGTCGCCTTCGCGCAGGTTGATCTCGGCCGGGCTGCCGGCGCCTTCGACGATCACCGTGTCGTAGCCGGCGCGCAGGCGTGCGTACGACTCGAGCACCGCATCGAACGCGACCGGCTTGTAGTCGTGATACGCGCGCGCATCGAGGTTCATGCGCGCCTTGCCGTGAATGATCACCTGCGCGCCGCGATCGCTCGTCGGCTTCAGCAGCACGGGGTTGAAATCCGTATGCGGCGCGACGCCCGCGGCCAGCGCCTGCAGCGCCTGTGCGCGGCCGATCTCGCCGCCGTCGGCCGTCACCGCGCTGTTGAGCGCCATGTTTTGCGGCTTGAACGGTGCCACGCGCGCGCCGGCACGACGCGCGAGGCGGCACAGGCCCGCGACGAGCGTGCTCTTGCCCGCGTCGGACGTCGTGCCCTGGATCATCAGCGTGCCGCGCGGCCGCGGCTCGGGTGCATTCATCGTGTGAAGGTCATTGCGAAGCGAAGGCCGCATTATCGCCCGCGACAGGCCGCCCGCGCCGTTACAATCACGCGATGATTCCGCACGACCTCACCTTCGTCCTCGGCGGCGCGCGCTCGGGCAAGAGCGCCCATGCCGAGCGGCTCGCCGCCGCCAGCGGCCGCCCCGTCACCTACATCGCGACCGCGACCGCCGCCGATGCCGAATTCGCGCAGCGCATCGCGCATCATCGCGCGCGGCGGCCGGCCGACTGGGGCTTCGCCGACGCCCCCGTCGACCTCGCCGGCACGCTCGCGCGGCTCGACGATCCGCACGCATGCCTGCTCGTCGACTGCCTGACGCTGTGGCTCACGAACCTGCTGTGCCCGGCCGACGGCGAACCGCTCGACGATGCGCAGTACGCGGCCCAGGTCGACCGTCTCGAGCACGCATTGCGCGGCGCACGCGCGAAAGTGATCGTCGTCAGCAACGAGATCGGCCTCGGCGTCGTGCCGCTCGGGTCGGTCACGCGCCGCTACGTCGACGAGCTCGGACGCCTGAACCAGCGCGTCGCCGCGCTCGCGACGCGCGTGACGCTGCTCGTCGCGGGGCTGCCGCTCGACCTCAAGGCCGGAGCACCGTCATGCTGATGCTGTCGCTGCCCGTCGTCGCGATGCTCGCGGTCGCTGCCGCGATCGTCGACCGCGCGATCGGCGAGCCGGCCGGCTGGCATCCGCTCGTCGCGTTCGGCCGCCTCGCCGCACGCATCGAAGCCGCGCTGAACACGGGCCGGCGCGGCCGCATGGTCGGCGTCGCCGCGTGGCTCGCGGCCGTCGTGCCGCCGGTGGCCGTCGTGGCGTGGCTCGTCACCGTGCTGCCGTGGCCGCTCGCGGCGGCACTGCACGTCGCGCTGCTGTGGTTCGCGCTCGGCGCGAAGAGCCTCGCCGACCATGTCGCGCCGATCGCCGCCGCGCTGCTGCGGCACGACCTCGCGGCTGCGCGCACGCTGACCGCGCGCATCGTGTCCCGCGATACGAGCGACGCCGACGAAGGCGCGCTGTCGCGCGCGGCCGTCGAATCCGCGCTCGAAAACGGCAACGATGCGATCTTCGGCGCGCTGTTCTGGTTCGTCGTCGCGGGCGGTCCCGGCGCGCTGCTGTTCCGGCTTGCGAACACGCTCGACGCGATGTGGGGTTACCGCACGCCGCGCTTCCTGACCTTCGGCTGGGCCGCCGCGCGTCTCGACGATGCGTTGAACTGGCTGCCCGCGCGCCTCACGGCCGCAAGCTACGCACTGCTCGGCGATACCGCCTCCGCATGGCGCTGCTGGCGCATGCAGGCACGTCACTGGGACAGCCCGAACGCGGGGCCCGTGATGGCAGCAGGCGCCGGCAGCCTGAACGTGCAGCTCGGCGGCCCGGCCGTCTATCACGGCGAGATCGAGGATCGTCCGGCGCTCGGTACCGGCGCGTCTGCAACCGCCCTCCACATCGTCGCCGCGCTGTCGCTCGTCACGCGCACGCTTGCCCTGTGGCTCGCGCTGCTGGTCGCGAGCGGCGCACTCGCCATGGCCACCCATCATGTCTGATACACGCATCGCGCACGGCGGCAACCTGCATGAAGCCGCCCGCCGCCACGGCATTCCGTACGACGCGTGGCTCGACCTGTCGACCGGGATCAATCCGGTCGGCTATCCGGTGCCGCCCGTCCCGGCCGACGCGTGGCGCCGGCTGCCCGACGACGGCGACGGCCTCGCGGCCTGCGCCGCGCAGTACTACCACGCGCCCGATCCCGCCCACGTGTTGCCGGTTGCCGGCAGCCAGGCCGCGATCCGCGCATTGCCCGCGCTGCTGCCGGCCGGCGACGCCGGCGTCGCGGCGCTCGCGTACGGTGAATACGCGCCCGCCTTCGCGCGCCACGGCCATCGCGTCGTGCCGCTCGACATCGGTGCCGATACGCTGCCGGCGACGCTGCGTCACGTCATCGTCGGGAATCCGAACAACCCGACCGCCGAGTTCGTGCCGGCCGGGCGCCTGCTCGGCTGGCATGCGCAGCTCGCGGCACGCGGCGGCACGCTGATCGTCGACGAGGCGTTCGCCGATACGGGCGCATCGCAGTCGCTCGCGCCGCAGGTCGATCGCCCGGGGCTCGTCGTACTGCGCTCGGTCGGCAAGTTCTACGGGCTCGCCGGCATCCGCGCGGGCTTCGTGCTCGCGTGCCCCGACCGGATCGCCGCGTTGCGCGACTTACTTGGCGCGTGGACGGTCGGCGGTCCCGCACGTCACGCGGTGACCGCGGCGTTCGCCGATCGCGCGTGGCAGGCCGCCGCCCGCGAACGGCTCGCGGCCGACGGCGAACGTCTGGCGGCATTGCTGCGCACACACGGCTTCGCGGTTCGCGCGACACCGCTCTTCAGCTGGACCGACGATCCGCGCGCCGCGGCACTGCATGCGGCCCTCGCGACGCACGGAATCTGGACGCGGCACTTCCCGACGCCGTCGAGCGTGCGCGTCGGCCTGCCGGGCAGCGAAGCCGAATGGCAGCGCCTCGGCGACGCGCTCGCGCACTGCGTGCCGCTGCTGCAACCGGCATCCGCATGAAGCCGCGCACGTTTCGCCGGCTCGCGCCGGCCGCGATGGTGGCCGTGCTCGCTCACGCGCCGCTCGTGCGCGCCGACGTGTCGGCGCGCGACGACGCCGGCAATGCCGTCACGCTGCCTGCACCCGCGCAACGCGTGATCAGCCTCGCGCCACACGCGACCGAACTCGTCTACGCGGCCGGCGGCGGCGCGAAGCTCGTCGGCACCGTGACCTACAGCGACTATCCGCCCGCCGCGCAAGCGGTGCCGCGCGTCGGTGACAACAAGGCGCTCGACCTCGAACGTATCGCTGCGCTGAAACCCGACCTGATCGTCGTCTGGCGCCACGGCAACGCGGAGCGGCAGACCGACGCGCTGCGCGCGCTGCACATCCCGCTGTTCTTCAGTGAACCGAAGCATCTCGACGACGTGTCGTCGTCGCTGCGCCGGCTCGGCACGCTGCTCGGCACGCAGCCGGCGGCCGATGCGGCCGCGGCCGCCTATGCGCGCGATATCGCGGCGCTGCGCGCACGCTACGCGGCGCGCGCGCCCGTCACGATGTTCTTCCAGGTCTGGGACCGGCCGCTGACGACGCTCAACGGCACGCACCTGATCAACGAAGTGATCGAGCTGTGCGGCGGCCGCAACGTGTTTGCGTCGCTCAAGCCGCTCGCACCCACCGTCACCGACGAGGCCGTGCTCGCGGCAAATCCGGAAGCAATCGTGACGACCGGCGCCGGTGCGACGCGTTCGAACGAACCGCTGCCGAGCCTGGCGCGCTGGCGCGCGTGGCCCGCGCTGACGGCCGTGACGCGCAACAACCTGTTCGCGATCGACGGCGACCTGCTGACGCGGCCGTCGCCGCGGATCGCACAGGGCGCGGCGGCGCTGTGCGAGGATCTCGATGCCGCGCGTGCACGGCGGCCGGCGCGCTGATTCACGCGCCGCTGGCGCATGGCGCGCGCCTACGCGTCCCAGTGCATGACTTCCCATGCTCGCGCGTCGTGGTCCGCGCGCAGCCAGACCACGCCGCCCGTCGGCACCGGCCGTGACAGCAGCGTTTCGAGCGGGACACGCAATACGTGCGACGCGAACGCGCGAATCACGCCCCCATGCGTGACGACCCATTGCGATTCGTCGAACTGCGCAATCGCATCGGCCTGCCGTGCGACCCGCTCGACGAACTGTGCAACGCTTTCGCCGCCATGTGCGCACGCATGCATCAGGTCGGCGGCCCACGCATCGAGTGCCGCGCGGTCGATGTCGTCCCAGCGCTGCATTTCCCACGCGCCGAAGTCCATTTCCTGCCAGTCGGCATCGCACCGCAACGGCACATCGAATGCCTGCGCGAGCCGTTCGGCAACCGACAGGCAGCGCGTCGACGGGCTCGTCAGGACCTGTACGGGCAACGGCACGCCGAGTGCCGACAGATGCGCACGCACGGCCTGCACGCCGGCATCGGCCGGCGCGGCGAGCGGCACGTCGCTGCGACCGTAGCAGATGCCCGGCTCGACACCGACGGCCGGATGACGGATCAGGACGACGTCCATCCGAGCACCACGAGATAGATCGCCAGTTCGCACAGTTGCTGCGCGAAGCCGAGACAGTCGCCCGTATAACCGCCGATCCGCTTCACGAAATAGCGGGCGGCCCACACGCGCACGAGCACGAGCGCCACGCACGTAGCGATGCCCATACGCCAGTCGGGCCAGAACAGCCAGGGCAATCCGAATGCGGCCGCGACGCCCGCCGCGCGACCGCCCATCCGCTGCGCGACGGGCTTCGCCTTGCCTTCGGGCCGCACGTAGTCGAGCGTCATCAGCAGGCTCACGGCGGCCGCGCGGCTCGCCGCATGCGCGGCGATCATCGTCCATGCGGCGCGCAGCGGCAGCATCGACGCAAGCGCCTGCCATTTCAGGCCGAGCGTGATCACGAGCGCGACCGCGCCGAACGTGCCGATCCGCGAGTCGTGCATGATGCGCAGCACGTCGTCGCGCGTATAGCCGCCGCCGAACGCATCGCAACTGTCGGCGAGGCCGTCCTCGTGGAACGCGCCGGTCGCGAGCAGCGTCGCGGCCATCGACAGCCCGACCGCGATCGAAGGAGGCAACACGCGCAGCGCGACGAGATAGACGAGCGCGCCCCACGCGCCGACGCACGCGCCGACGAGCGGGAAATACCGCGCAGCCTGGTCGAGATCGCCGGCCGCGTAGCCGATCGAACGCGGCACCGGCACGCGCGTGAAATAGCCGAGCGCGACGAAGAAGTAGCGCAGTTCGGCGCCCGCGCCGCGCGCGCGGTCAGGCGTCACGATCGTCGACGCCGGCGGATTCGAAGCTCGCCATCTCGCTGAGGAACGCCGCGGCCGCGCGTACCAGCGGCAGCGCGAGCGCCGCACCGGTGCCTTCGCCGAGCCGCAGGTCGAGCGCGAGCAGCGGCTTCGCGCCGAAATGCTCGAGCATGCGCCGGTGGCCGGCCTCGTGCGACGTATGCGAGAACACGCAGTAGTCGCGCACGCCGGGCGCGATGCGCTCGGCGACGAGCAGCGCGGCCGTCGCGATGAAGCCGTCGACGAGGATCGTCATCCGCTCGCTCGCGGCCGCGAGATACGCGCCGGTCATCATCGCGATCTCGAAGCCGCCGAACGTCGCGAGCACGTCGAGCGGCGCGATCGCGTGCGAGTGCTTGACGAGCGCACGGCCGAGCACCGCGCGCTTGTGCGCGAGGCCCTGGTCGTCGAGACCCGTGCCGCGCCCGACGCACGCGTCGATCGGCACGTCGAGCAGGCGGCTCATCAGGCACGCGGCCGACGACGTGTTCGCGATCCCCATCTCGCCGAACCCGATCACGTTCGTGCCGAGCGATGCATGCAGACGCACACGCGCTGCACCGGCGGCCAGCGCCGTCATCGCCTCGTCGCGCGACATCGCCGGCTCCGCCGCGAAGTTGCGCGTGCCGCGCGCGACCGGCAGCGACACCAGCCGGTCGGACAGTGGCAACGGCGACGCGACGCCCGCATCGACGATCTCGAGCGTGCTCTGCGCGACGCCCGAGAACGCGTTGATTGCCGCGCCGCCGGCCAGGAAATTCGCGACCATCTGCGCGGTCACCGCCTGCGGATAGGGGCTCACGCCCTCGGCCGCGATCCCGTGGTCGCCGGCGAACACGATCGTCACCGGGCGCTGCACGACCGGCCGCTCGGTGTGCTGGATCAGGCCGATCTGCAGCGCGACCGCCTCGAGCTGGCCGAGGCTGCCGGGCGGCTTGGTCTTGTGGTCGATCACATGCTGCAGGCGTGTGCGCAGCGCGTCGTCGAGCGGCGCGATCGCGGGCGGGAAGTGGGTCGGAGTCGTCATCGGGGAGCCGTGTCGTGGGCGCGGCACGCGCCGCGCATCGAAGGAATCGGAACAGGATAGGTCATTGTCGCGCAGGCCACGCCGGCAGCAGCGCATCGCGGCCGTTCTCGCGGATCAGCACGAGCGGATAGCCGAATGCGTCGCTCGCGCGCTCGGGCGTCAGCACGTCGTGCACGGCGCCGGCCCATGCGCGGCCGCGACCGTCGAGCAGCAGTGCATGCGTGGCGAAACGACGCGCGAGATTCAGGTCGTGACACGAGAACAGCACCGTGCGCGGGCCCGTGCCGAGCCATGCAGTCAGCGCGGTCAGGCAGTCGATCTGGTGATGCAGGTCGAGATGCGCGAGCGGTTCGTCGAGCAGCATCAGCGGCGCATCCTGGCACAGCGTCGCGGCCAGCGCGACCCGCTGCCGCTCGCCGCCCGACAGCGACAGCACGTCGCGCGACGCGAGTGCGGTCAGGTCGAACGTCGCGAGTGCATCGTGCGCGGCCGCGCGATCGCCGTCGCGCTCCCAGCCCCAGCCGCCGAGATACGGAAAGCGGTTGAGCAGCACCGTGTCGAACACCGTCGCGCTGAACGCGTCGTGCAGTTGCTGCGGCATCAGCGCGCGGCGCTGCGCGAGTTGCTCGGGGCGCCATGCGGCAAGCGGCCGGCCGTCGATCTCGACCTGTCCGCCGGCGGGCGGCTGCAGCCCCGCGAGCGTCGCGAGCAGCGTCGTCTTGCCCGCGCCGTTCGGCCCCGCGACACACCAGATCTCGCCGGGGCGGAAGGCCTGCGTGAACGCGGCGAGCAACGTGCGCGCGCCGGCCTTCAGCGTCAGGTCGACGGCCGCATAGCTCAGGTCGACGGCGTGCAGTGCGGCATCCGTCATCGCATCGGCCTCCTCAACAACATCCACAGGAACACCGGCACGCCGATCAACGCGGTCATCACGCCGACCGGCAACTGCGCGGGCGCGATCGCGGTGCGCGCGAGCAGGTCGGCCGCCATCACGCCGCCGCCGCCCGCGAGCATCGCGGCCGGCAGCAACATCCGCTGGTCGTTGCCGAACGCGAGCCGCAGCGCATGCGGCACGACGAGGCCGACGAAGCCGATCGTGCCGGCCGTCGTCACCGCGGCCGCGGCGGCCAGCGACGCGACGAGATAGATCCGCACGCGCACGCGCGCGACGGGCACGCCGAGCGCGTGCGCGGTCGCGTCGCCGCGCAGCAGCACGTTCAGTTGCGGCGCAGCCGGCAGCGCGACGCAGGCGGCCAGCAACAGCGCACCCCATGCGAACCACGGCGCCGTCACGCCGTTCAGGTCGCCCGTGAGCCAGAAGATGATGCCGCGCAGCCGCGCATCGGGTGCGAGCGACAGCAACAGCGTGACGAGCGCGCCCCACCCTGCCGCGATCACGACGCCCGTGAGCAGCAGGCGCGGCGACGCGTCGCGCGCATCGCCGCGCCACAGCTCGCGGCGCGCGAGGCCAAGCACGAGCGCGACCGAGACGAGCGAGCCGGCAAATGCCGACACGTCGACGAGCCACCACGCGCCACCGGCGATCATCGCGACGAGCGCGAAACCGGCCGCGCCGCCGGACACGCCGAGCACGTAGGGTTCCGCGAGCGGATTGCGCAGCAGCACCTGCAGCAGTGCGCCGGCCAGCGCGAGCAGCGCGCCGCACGCGAAGCCTGCCAGCGCACGCGGCAGACGCAGCGTGCGGACGATATCGGCGAACAGCGCGTCGCCGCCATGCGGCACGAGCGATGCAAGCGCCTGCCACGGTGACATCGGCACGCTGCCGATCGACAGCGACGCGACGAACAGCAGCGCGACCACGGCGGCCAGCGCGGCCCAGATCGCGGCAGCGCGCGCGGCGCTCATGCCGTGCACGGCCGCGCGCATGACGCGCGGCGCGTCCGCTCGAGGTTGCCGGCCGGGCGTGACTGGGACGCCGAGCGGACGATTGGGGTCAGCATCGAAGAACATTCCGTGAAGCATTGCGCGCCCCGCCTCCCCGCAGGCCGCGCGTCATGAAGCCCGTGCGGGCTTCCCGTCTCGGCCGGTATCCGGGCTGGCGGCGGTCCGGCTCGCCTTCCCGCGCGTGTCACGCGCAGTGGCCCGCGCCCGCATGCGACACCTGCATGCAAGACGCGCCCGAGCCGGCCTGCGTCAAGGGACGCGGCCGCTTACCGTTGCGGGGGCAGCGCAGGTTGGCACGCTCCCTGAGCGCGCGCCCTGCTTCCCGTTTAACCGCGCGTGCCACGCGCGAGCACCGAGGCGGCGCCAGTTTAGGAGCGGGTTGCGCGAGCGTCAAGGAAGCATCCGGACACGTGCGGGAAGCACCGATTCACGGCGAGAAGCGGGGGTGTTACGACTGGAAACGTTACAGATGTCGGATTGCGCGTTATTCCGCGCTAAAATGCTGGGTCTTTAGAGGACGCAGCAAATGCTCAACGAACTCGAAACCTTATCTCAAAATATTGGCCGTCTGATTTCGCTGAACAAGCGCTATCACGCGGAACGGCTCGCGCTCGAAGAGCAGGTCGCGCAATTGCGCACGGAAGCGGACACGGTCCGCGCGGAACTCGCGGAACTGCGCGACGAACGCAATGCGCTCGCGGCCGAGCGTGACACGCTGTCGGCAAAGATCGACGACGCCCAGGTGAAACTGAACGCGATTCTCGAAAAGCTGCCACGCACGAAAAGCGCGGAGCAAGCCGACAACCAGCTCGACCTGCTGGATGCGCAGGCGCGTCCGGATGGCGATGACGCGGCCAGCCACGGAGAACATGCATGAGCACCAAGCAGATCGAAGTCTCGATTCTCGGTCAGCCCTATCGGCTCGCCTGTTCGGCCGAGACCGAAGCGGCGCTGCTCGAGGCAGTCGCGCGCGTCGACGCCGAAATGTCGAAAATCCGCTCGAACAGCTCGGTACGCGGCACCGATCGCATTGCGGTGATGGCGGCGCTGTCGCTCGCATCGGAATTGCTGCGGCTGCAAACGAGCGTGCGGCACGGTGAAGCATTTCCGGCGGAGGAAATCCGTCGTACAATGCACCAGATGAACGAACAGCTCGGCGCGGTGCTCGCACAGCACGAGACGCAGTAACGTTTTAATCGATGCGTCGATTCCCCTTGATCTCGGCGGTCAACGGTGGTCAAATTGGCGCATCGAATCACAGTTCAGTCAGCTTCCCTGCCTGGTTCGCCAAGGTCATATATTCCTTGAACCAATGCCATGTGCACGGTTGCGGAAATTTGTAGCACGGGCGCGCGCGTCACTCTGTCTGATGTACCCGAAGTGCTGCTAACTGCGACCAATTCTGAACCCCAGGTTCAGGATGCCGGCCTAGCGGCCAAGGCGGGGGCCTATCCAACGGCATCGGGCACGTCCCGGTGCCGTTTTCTTTTGTAGCAGCCTCTTTCTGCGTCGATCACGATCCATGCAATACTGGCTGATGAAGTCCGAACCGGACGAAGCAAGCATCGACGATCTCGCCAACGCCCCGCAGCGCTCGCTGCCTTGGACCGGCGTGCGCAACTATCAGGCGCGCAATTTCATGCGCGACACGATGAAGATCGGCGACGGCGTGCTGTTCTATCACTCGAGCTGCCCCGAGCCGGGCATCGCAGGCCTCGCGGAAGTGTCGTCGACACCCTACCCCGATCCCACGCAGTTCGATCCTGCAAGCCCCTATTACGACCCGAAATCGACGCAGGAAGCACCGCGCTGGTTGCTCGTCGACGTGCGCTACGTTAAAAAGTCGCCGCTCGTGCCGCTCGCCGCACTGCGCGAACACGACGAACTCGCCGACATGCGCGTGCTGGCCCGCGGCAACCGGCTGTCGATCACACCGGTTACGCGCGCCGAATGGCGCTTCCTCACCGAGAAGCTGATGAAGTAGGCGCACGCCAAAGGTCAAATCTGGTCAGCACACACGTGGCGACGCGGAACTCGCGGGTCTTTTGCGCAGCCTAAGCAACCGCTGTCGACCGATCAGGCCGGCCGCCGTTTATTTCGTCGCGCGGTACGCCCGCGTCGTGCACGCGTGATCCGCGTGCGCGCCCTCGCACAAGGAGTCCAACAATGACCAAGAAATCCGCACTCGCGCTGTCGCTCGCCCTCGCCGCCGCCGTTCCCGTCGCGCTGACGCTCGCGTCGCCCGCCGCGCACGCGCAAACCGCGAACCCGCATTTCCCCGAGCCGGCCGGCGTGCTGTCGCTGTCGTCGCAGGCCAGCGCCGACGTGCCGCAGGACATCATCCACATCACGCTGTTCTACGAGCAGCAGGCCAAGGACCCGGGCAGCCTCACGGCGCAGCTGAACCAGCGCGCCGACGCGGCGCTGTCGCAGGCGAAGGGCGTGTCGGGCGTCACCGCGCATACGGGTGCGTTCTCCGTGTATCCGAGCACCGATCGCGACGGCAAGATTTCCGCGTGGCGCGGGCGTACCGAGGTGGCGCTCGAATCGCGCGATTTCGCCGCGGCGTCGAAGCTCGCGGGCCAGTTGTCGAACCTGATGCAGGTCGCGAACGTCGAGTTCTCGCTGTCGCCCGAAGCGCAGCGCACGGCCGAGCAGAAGCTCACGACCGAGGCGATCAAGTCGTTCCGCGCACGCGCCGACGAAGCCGCGAAGGCGTTCGGCTACAGCAGCTACACGATCCGCGACGTGAACGTCGGCAGCGGCCGCAACGTACAGCCGTACCCGCGCATGATGGCGATGGCCGCGGCGCCGATGGACAGCGCGAAGATGAGCGCACCGATCGCGGTCGAAGGCGGCAAGGCGACCGTGTCGGTCACCGTCAACGGCTCGGTGCAGATGAAGTAACGCGCCACGCGCAGCTTCTGTCTGAAACGAAAAACGCCGGCCCGAGGGCCGGCGTTTTTCATGGACGCGCGCGTTGTCGATGCGCGCATCGATTGCGCGCGCATCGATTTCGCGTCACGCGGCGGCGTTTGCCGTACGGCGGCGATATGCCCAGACCATCAGCGCGACACCTGCAAGGATCATCGGCAGCGACAGCCACTGCCCCATCGACAGGCCGAGCGCCAGCAGGCCGAGGAAGTCGTCGGGCTCGCGCGCGAACTCGACCGTGAAGCGTGCGAGGCCATAGCCGATCAGGAACAGCGCGGACACGGCGCCCATCGGCCGCGACTTGCGCGAGAAGAAGAACAGCGCGAAGAACAGCGCGATGCCTTCGAGCGCGATTTCATAGAGCTGCGAAGGATGGCGCGGCAGCATCTGGTATTGCATGAACACGTCGGCGAGATGCCACTTCTCGACAAGCTCGGGATGCTTCGGCAGCCACGCCGCATCGTCGCGCATCGCGCCCGGGAACAGCATCGCCCACGGTGCCGCCGGATCGGTCACGCGACCCCACAGTTCGCCGTTGATGAAGTTGCCGAGCCGCCCGGCCGCGAGCCCCGTCGGCACCATCGGCGCGACGAAATCGGTGACCTGCAGCCAGTGGCGCTTGCGCTGCCACGCGAACAGCATCATCGCGAGCGTGACGCCGAGGAAGCCGCCATGAAACGACATGCCTCCTTCCCACACCTTGAACACGTCGAGCGGATGCGAGAAATAGAAATCGGCCTTGTAGAACAGCACGTAGCCGAGCCGGCCGCCCAGCACCGTGCCGAGCACGCCGTAGAACATCATGTCGTCGATGTCCTTCGCGGTCCAGCCCTGCGCCGCGACGTGCGGCAGCTTCAGGCGGATCCGGCCGACGACGATCGCCGCGATGAAGCCGACGAGATACATGAGGCCGTACCAGCGCACGGCCAGCGGCCCGAGATGGATCGCAACGGGGTCGAAATTCGGGTGAATGATCATGGATTAGCGAAGAAGTTTTCGAATGCGGTACGGCTGTCGCACTGCGCAGCACCGCGCATTGGACGGCACCGGTGCACCATCGTTCACGTCACGCGGCCAGGCCCTGCGCGCGCACGACGTCGATGAAGCCGGCCAGCACGGGGCTCACGTCGCCCGTGCGCCACACGAGGCCGGTCTCGACGACCGGCGCGGGACCGGCGAGCGGCCGGTAGACCACGCCGGTGCGCCGCAGGTTACGCAGCGATTGCGGCACCAGTGCGACGCCCATGCCGGCCGACACGAGGCTGACGATCGTCTGCATCTGGATCGCCTCCTGGCCGATGCGCGGGGTCTCCCCCGCCGCGCCGTAGCAGCCCGTAATGATGTCATAAAAGCCGGGCGCCAAACGGCGCGGAAAGATCACGAGCGGCAACGCGGCCACTTCGGCGAGATGCACGGGTGCGTCTTCGGGCGCATCGGACGCCGCAGCGGGCATCGCGACCACCAGCGGCTCGCGCACCACGGGCAGGTACGACAACCCGGCCGCATGGCGCGGCGGCACCGGCGGAATGACGAGCCCCGCGTCGATGCGGCCGGCGACGAGCTCGTCGATCTGCACGTCGCTCGTCGCCTCCGCGAGCTGCAGGCGCACTTGCGGGTAGCGTGCGCCGAACGCGCGCAGCAGCGACGGCAGCAGCCCGTAGTCGGCGGTCGATACGAACGCGAGCGACAGCGAGCCGGCCTCGCCGCGCGCGAGCCGCCGCGCGAGCGGCGGCAGCGCATCGGCCGACGCCAGCAGCCGGCGCACGTCGGGCAACAGCGCTGCACCGACCGCCGTCAGCGCCACCGAGCGCTTGGTGCGGACGAACAGTGCGACGCCGAGCGTGTCCTCGAGCGCGCGGATCGCCTGCGACAGCGGCGGCTGCGTCATCGACAGGCGTTCGGCCGCGCGGCCGAAATGGCGCTCGTCGGCGACGGCCATGAAATAGCGCCACTGGCGCAGGTCGGGTGTCGGATCGGCCATGCTCGTCTCATTCGAAAAACGACTTAATAAGCGACAAATAATATATTGGACATCCCAATCCGGACACTCCATTCTTGATTGATCCGAACCGGCGCGCCCTCACGAGCGACGCCCACACAACGATGGAGTCCCCCATGTCGTACAACCGTCGCTCGAAGCACATCACGCAAGGCGTGGCCCGTTCGCCGAACCGCTCGATGTATTACGCACTCGGCTACCAGAAGGACGATTTCGACAAGCCGATGGTCGGCATCGCGAACGGCCATTCGACGATCACGCCCTGCAATTCCGGCCTGCAGCGCCTGTCGGACGCAGCCGTCGACGCCGTGAAGGCGTCCGGCGCGAACCCGCAGATCTTCGGCACGCCGACGATTTCGGACGGCATGTCGATGGGCACCGAGGGGATGAAGTACTCGCTCGTGTCGCGCGAGGTGATCGCCGACTGCATCGAGACCTGCGTGCAGGGCCAATGGATGGACGGCGTGGTGGTGGTCGGGGGCTGCGACAAGAACATGCCGGGCGGGATGATCGCGCTCGCGCGCCTGAACGTGCCGGGCATCTACGTGTACGGCGGCACGATCCGCCCCGGCCACTGGAAAGGCAAGGACCTGACGATCGTGTCGTCGTTCGAGGCCGTCGGCGAATTCACCGCGGGCCGGATGTCGCAGGAGGATTTCGAGGGGGTCGAGAAGAACGCATGCCCGACATCGGGCTCGTGCGGCGGCATGTACACCGCGAACACGATGAGCTCGTCGTTCGAGGCGCTCGGGATGTCGCTGCTCTATTCGTCGACGATGGCGAACCCCGACCAGGAGAAGGTCGATTCGGCCGCCGAATCGGCGCGCGTGCTCGTCGAGGCCGTGAAGCGCGACCTGAAGCCGCGCGACATCATCACCAAGGAAGCGATCGAGAACGCCGTGTCGGTGATCATGGCGACGGGCGGCTCGACCAATGCGGTGCTGCACTATCTCGCGATCGCGCACGCGGCCGAGGTCGACTGGACGATCGACGACTTCGAGCGCATTCGCAAGCGCGTGCCCGTGATCTGCGACCTGAAGCCGTCCGGGAAGTATGTCGCGACCGACCTGCACCAGGCCGGCGGGATTCCGCAGGTGCTGAAGATCCTGCTCGATGCGGGGCTGCTGCACGGCGACTGCATGACGATCACGGGCCGCACGATCGCCGACGAGCTGAAGGACGTGCCGAGCGTGCCGCGCGCCGACCAGGACGTGATCTACCCGATCGACCGCGCGCTGTACAAGGAAGGCCACCTGGCGATCCTGAAGGGCAATCTCGCGGAAGACGGCGCGGTCGCGAAGATCACCGGCCTGAAGAACCCGGTGATCACGGGCCCGGCCCGCGTGTTCGACGACGAACAGAGCGCGATGGATGCGATCCTCGGCGACCGGATCCGCGCGGGCGACATCCTCGTGCTGCGCTATCTCGGCCCGCAGGGCGGCCCCGGCATGCCGGAAATGCTCGCGCCGACGTCCGCGATCATCGGCAAGGGGCTCGGCGAGTCGGTCGGCTTCATCACGGACGGCCGTTTCTCGGGCGGCACCTGGGGCATGGTGGTCGGCCACGTCGCGCCCGAGGCGTTCGTCGGCGGCACGATCGCGCTCGTGCAGGAAGGCGACTCGATCACGATCGACGCGCACCGGCTGCTGCTGCAACTGAATGTCGACAATGCGGAACTCGCGCGCCGCCGCGCCGCGTGGCAACAGCCGGCACCGCGCTACACGCGCGGCGTGCTCGCGAAATTCGCGGCGCTCGCCCGGCCGGCGAACAAGGGGGCCGTCACAGGCTGACGGCAGCCCGCCGCAACATGCGTCCCCAATAAACATGGCCGCCGGGGGGAACGCGCAAAACGCGCTTTCCCTTTGCTTTTATAATGCGCGGACCATGAAGCCGGCTGTCCCCGCCGGTGGAGAACCGCATGAAACAGACGATATTGCGCGCGCTGCTCGTGACGCTGCTGACCGGCAGCGCGGCGGCTGCGCGTGCCGACCAGGCCGACGGGCTCGCGCTGGCGCAGCGCAGGAACTGCATGGCCTGCCACGCGGTGAGCAAGCCGTTGATGGGCCCGTCGTTCCACGACGTCGCCGGCAAGTACTCGGCGCGCGGCGACGCCGTCGACTACCTGGCCCAATCGATCGTGAAAGGCAGCGTCGGCGTATGGGGCAACGTGCCGATGCCCGCCAATACGCAGCTGTCGAACACCGAAGCCCATACGCTCGCGCAATGGGTGCTGTCGGTGCGCTGAACCGGATGCCCCGGACGACGATCGCCGTTGTACCAGGCGTTGCCGGCAGGCGGGCCTGCACCGACCGACCGGCACCCTGACGGCCGCCTCGCCTGTCCCTACTGGAACCGCACCCTCTTTTCCGCCACGGATCGCCCGTGCGGCCCGCACATTCAGCCGGAACGGCCGGCGCGGCGGCGCGCGATCTCTTCATCGACTGCGTCGCGGACCCAGTCCATTACCTCGGTTTCCAGTGCAAGCGCCACCTCGCGCGTGACCTGGCCCACGAGCCAGGCCGAATGCTCATGCAGCGCGTCACGGCAGCGTGCCTCGATCGCATCGCGGCCCGCGCCGGTCAGATAGTTCGTCAACCGGTTGCGCAGGCGCTCGGCGATATGCTGCGCATCCTCCGGCGTCAGCGCTGCGGCGCCCGCATCCGGCAGCGGCGCGCCGGCCGGTACGACGGCCTCCGGCAGCGCCGTCTCAGGCACCTGCCCGGCCGCCGCTCCTTGCGCCATCGCGGCAAACGCGTGCTGCTGCACGCCATCGTCGGCCAGCGACGACCGCAACGGCGCATTCATCACCGCCGCATCTTCGGCGACCACGTGCTCCGCGGCGCCGGTTTCGGCCGGCGCATCGGTCTCGCCCATCGCGGCCGCCTCGGCTGCCGCCACGTCGCCTGGCAACTCGATCGCCGGCACATGCAGCGTCGGCACCGGCTCGATAACGACGTCGGTTTCGGGGTAGGCCCCGGTTTTCAGGGAATCGCCCGGCGCGACCACGTCGGTGAGCACCGGAATCGCCGCATGGCCGTGCGGCTGCGGCGCGGCGGGCGCGGACGCGCGCGCCGGCACCGGCTTGCCCGGCACCAGCACGTCGGTCAGCGTCGGGATCGAGGATGAATCGGCTTCTGTCACGGCAACACTCCGTCGACGGTTGCGGCTAGCTGCCCTGCTTGTAGTTGTTCAGCGCGTATCCGCGGTCGCGGTAGAACCGGTAGCGGTCGCGGCCCGCGGCCAGCTCGTCCGGCGCGTTGCCGACCACTTCGAGCAGGCGCTCGAAGCGGGCGAACTGCGCGGGCACGGCGGCGCCGAGGTTCAGCAGCACGTGGTGATGCGGCGCACGATCGAGATCGGCGGCCAGCACGATCGGCGTGCCGGCTGCGTGCTCGCTGTCGACGCCGCAATGCGGGATGAAATCGAGCGGCGAGAACGTCCAGAGCCGCTCGTCGAGCGCGCGCAGGCGCGCGGGCTCGGCGAGCACGACGACCGGCTGCCCGGCCTGGTAGGCCTTGCGCAGCAACCGGCACGCGTACGCGAGCGAATCGCCGACGTTCGAGTGGAAATCGATCCGCGTCATTGCCCGCGTACCCGCATCGTCGTCAGCACCGCCATCACTGGCCGGCGCGGTCGATCAGGAACTGCGCGAGCAACGGCACCGGACGGCCCGTCGCGCCCTTCGCCGCACCACCCTTCCATGCGGTACCGGCGATGTCGAGGTGGGCCCACGGATAGCTCTCGGTGAAGCGCGACAGGAAGCACGCGGCCGTCACGGCGCCGGCCGGACGCCCGCCGATGTTCGCGAGATCCGCGAAGTTCGACTTCAGCTGGTCCTGGTACTCGTCGTCGAGCGGCATGCGCCATGCCGGGTCGTTCGCTTCGCGCGATGCGTCGAGCAGCTCGCCCGCGAGCGCGTCGTTGGTCGAGAACAGGCCGCTGTTGTGGCCGCCCAGCGCGATCACGCACGCACCCGTCAGCGTCGCGACGTCGATCACCGCCGCCGGCTTGAAGCGCTCGGCATAGGTGAGCGCGTCGCACAGGATCAGGCGGCCTTCGGCGTCGGTGTTCAGCACTTCGATCGTCAGGCCCTTCATGCTGGTGACGATGTCGCCCGGCTTCGTCGCGTTGCCGCCCGGCATGTTCTCGCAGGTCGGCACGATCGCGACGACGTTGATCTTCAGGCCCATCTCGGCGACCGCACGCATCGTGCCGAGCACGGAGCCCGCGCCGCACATGTCGTACTTCATCTCGTCCATGCCTTCGCCCGGCTTCAGCGAGATGCCGCCCGTGTCGAACGTGATGCCCTTGCCGACCAGCACGACCGGCGCGGCCTTCGCGGCGGCGCCCTGGTAGTGCAGCACGATGAACTGCGGCGGCTCGACCGACGCACGCGCGACCGACAGGAACGAGCCCATCTTCAGCGCCTGGATCTGCTTGAGCCCGAGGACTTCGGCCTTCAGGCCCCAATCCTTCGCGATCTTCTTCGCGGTGTTGCCGAGGTAGGTCGGCGTGCAGACGTTGCCGGGCAGGTTGCCGAGATCGCGGGTCAGATCCATCCCGTTCGCGAGCGCGACAGCCTGCTTGACGGCGACCTTTGCAGCCTTCTCGTCGGCCGGGTCGACGCTGAACACGACACGCTTGAGCGTGTGCGACGCCGGTTCCGGCTTGCTCTTCATCTGCGTGAAGCGGTAGGTCTCGTTGCGCAGCGCGAGAATCGCGGCACGCACGCCCCAGTCGGAGCTGCGCTCGTCGACCGGCAGCTGCGCGAGCGAGAACGTGACCTGGACGACCTTGGTCGCGAGCAGTGCGCGCCACGCGGCCGTCACCGCGTCGTTATAGGCTTTCTGATTGAAAGCATCCTGCTTGCCGAGGCCGACGAGCAGCACGCGCGACGCGCCGATGCCCGACACTTCGTGCAGGAACAGCGTCTTGCCGCGCTTGCCGTCCATGTCGCCGGCCTTCACCACGCGCGAAATGAGCCCCTTGGTGGCCGTGTCGATGTCGAGCGCCGCGCCCGAAAGCGTCTGCGCCTCGAAGATGCCGAGCACGATGCAGTCGGACTTCCCGGTCAGGAACCCCTTGGCCTCGCCTTTGCTCCAATCACAGCCTTTTATGCTAAAGTCCATCGCGCTTGTCCTCGGATAAAATCTGGGCTAAGGATGAAAGCCGCAATTATCCGCTATTTTTCCCGTGGCGGCGCGAGCGCTCCACCACGCGTGCGCAGCCTCCCGCCCTCTTCTCATCAAGAATGATCTTCGAACGCTCCCTCCAGCGCGAGCTTGCGTATACGGCTGGCGCCGTGTTCATGGTGCTGCTCACGATCATGCTCACGACGATGATGATCCGCATCGTCGGCTATGCCGCGTCCGGTGAAATCGATCCGCGGGACGTGCTCGTGCTGATCGGCCTGACCGTGATCGGCTACCTCGCCGTGATGCTCGTCGTCACGCTGTTCGTGTCGATCCTGTTCGTGCTGACCCGGTGGTACCGGGACTCCGAAATGGTCGTCTGGCTCGCGTCGGGCGTAAGCCTCACGCGCCTCATCAAGCCGATCGGCGTGTTCGCCACGCCGATCGTCCTGCTGATCGCGTTCTTCGCGTTCGTCGGCTGGCCGTGGTCGAACCAGCAGAGCAAGATGATCAAGGCACGTTTCCAGCAGCGCGACGAGATCTCGCTGCTCGCGCCGGGCCAGTTCCGCGAGTCGGCCACGAACCACCGCGTGTTCTTCATCGAGAAGATGACGCCCGACCAGAGCAAGGTGCAGAACGTGTTCGTCACGTCGACCGAGAACGGCAAGGTCAACGTGGTCGTGTCGCAGACGGGTCACACGGAAACGCACGACGGCAGCCGCTTCGTCGTCCTGGAGGACGGCCGCCGCTACGACGGCACGCCCGGCCAGCCGAACTTCAAGATCATGGAGTTCGAGCGCTACGGCGTGAAGATCACGAGCACCCCGGTCACCAACGTACCGACCACCAACAGCACGCCGACGCTCGACCTGCTGCGCAACCCGACGCGCGACAACCTCGCGGAATTCGCGTGGCGCGCGGGGCTGCCGCTGATCGCGATCAACCTGATGGTGCTCGGCATTCCGCTGTCGTACCAGAACCCGCGCCGCAGTCGCACGATCAACCTCGTAATGGCCGTGCTGATCTACCTCACGTACTCGAACCTGCTGAACGTCGTGCAGGCGCAGATCGAGCAGGGCAAGATGTCGTTCGGCGTCGGCCTGGTCGGCCTGCATGCGCTCGTCGCGGCGATCGTCGCCGTGATCTTCTGGTTGCGCGTGCGCAATCGTCCGTTGTTGACACGCGCGCTGTTCGGCCGCTCGGGAGCATGATCGATGCGGCTCTATGAAAAGTACTTCGCACGGCAGATCTACATCACGTTCGTCTTCATCCTGTTCGCGTTCTCGGGCCTGTTCTTCTTCTTCGACCTGATCAGCGAACTGAATTCGGTCGGGCACGGGAACTACAAGTTCGGCTACGCGGTGCTGCGCGTCGCGCTGCAGACGCCGTCGCGCTTCTACGAGATCATCCCGGTCGCCGCGCTGATCAGCGCGATCTACGTGTTCGCGCAGATGGCCGCGAACTCGGAATTCACGATCTTCCGCGTGTCGGGCCTCGCGACCAACCAGGCACTGCGCTCGCTGCTGAAGATCGGCGTGCCGCTCGTGATCATCACCTACCTGATCGGCGAATTCGTCGGCCCGTACGCCGACCAGCTGTCCGAACGCGTGCGGCTGCAGGCGCTCGGCGCGTCGGTGTCGTCGAACTTCCAGTCGGGCGTGTGGGTGAAGGACACGCTCGCGGCACGCGAAAACGGCGAGCAGGTCACGCGCTTCGTCAACGTCGGCAGCCTGTCGCCCGACTCGACGATCAGCAACGTGCGCATCTACGAATTCGACTCGAAGTTCCAGCTGCAGAACGTGCGGATCGCGCAGACGGGCCGCTACGAGCCGCCCGGCCACTGGCTGCTGAAGGGCGTCTCCGAGACGGAACTCACGCCGATCAAGCCGATCAGCGGCCAGCCGGCCGACGCGCTGAACCCCGTGTACCGGTCGCAGCAGGTGTCGCTGCCCGAATACCGGCTGCGTTCGGACCTGACGCCGCAGATCCTGTCGGTGCTGCTCGTGTCGCCGGAGCGCATGTCGATCATCAACCTGTTCCGCTACATCCAGCACTTGCGCGAGAACCAGCAGGACACGCAGCGCTACGACATCGCGCTGTGGCGCAAGCTGCTGTATCCGTTCGCGGTGTTCGTGATGCTCGTGCTGTCGCTGCCGTTCGCGTACCTGCATACGCGTGCGGGCGTGGTCGGCGTGAAGGTGTTCGGCGGTATCATGCTCGGCATGAGCTTCCAGCTGCTCAATACGCTGTTCTCGCACATCGGCACGCTGAACACGTGGCCCGCACCGCTCACCGCGGCGACCCCGGGCCTGATCTATCTCGCGCTCGGCCTGTTCGCGCTCAAGTGGGTCGACCGGCACTGAGTGCCGCGTGACGACGGAGGCTTCGACATGAGTTCGCACGGCATCGTCCTGTTCGGCCACGGCGCCCGCGATCCGCGCTGGGCCGAGCCGTTCGAGCGGCTCGCCGCGCGGCTGCGCGGCGCCGGCTCCCCTGCCCCGCACGTGTCGCTCGCGTTTCTCGAACTGATGACGCCGTCGCTCGCCGACGCCGTCGCCGCGCAAGTCGCCGCCGGCTGCACGCGCATCACCGTCGTGCCCGTGTTCTTCGGTCAGGGCGGCCATGTCCGCCGCGACCTGCCGCAGCTCGTCGATGCGTGCCGCGCCGCCCATCCCGTCGTCGAGATCCGTTGCGCGACGGCCGTCGGTGAAGACGACGGCGTGCTCGACGCGATCGCCCGCTACTGCATCGACCAGCTCGACAGCAACGCGTAAGCCGCGTAGTCCCCGCACATAAAGAAAAAGCGCCGGCATCCGCCAGCGCTTTTTTCGTTTCGGACTGCAGTCGAGCCGCCCTCAGGCGGCATTGCGCATCGGATCACCTTTCACCTGCCGGGCGCGCTCGGCAAACGCATCGCCGATCATCAGCAGGCTCGGTTCCGCGGGATCGAGCCACGCCTGCGCGTCGCCTGCCGCCATCTGCTCGAGCGTCAGCGTCAGCGAGCGCTCGCGCGCGGTGCTGCACGCCTCGACGATCGCGACGGGCGTCGCCGGCGCACGGCCGGCGTCGATCAGCTCCTGCGCGATGCCGGGCGCGCTGTCGCGGCCCATGTAGTAGACGATCGAATCGGCACGCGCGGCTTCGCGGATTTCGTCGCTGCCCGGCGCGCGGCTGTGCGTCGCGAACGCGACGCTGCGCGACACGCCGCGCAACGTCAGCGAACGCTTGAGCGTCGCCGCGCCGGCCAGCGCCGCGGTGATGCCCGGCACGACCTCGTAGTCGATGCCGGCCGCCTCGAGCGCGCGCATTTCCTCTTCCGCGCGGCCGAACAGCATCGGATCGCCGCCCTTCAGCCGCACGACGCACGCGTGCTCGCGCGCCGCGTCGACAATCTGCTTGTTGATGAAGTGCTGCGCGGTCGAGCGTTGCCCGCAGCGCTTGCCGACCGCGATCCGGTGCGCGTTCGGCGCGTAGTCGAGCATCGCGGGCTCGACGAGCGCGTCGTGCAGCACGACGTCGGCCTGCGCGAGCAGGCGCGCGCCGCGCACCGTGATGAGGTCCGCCGCGCCTGGTCCCGCTCCGATCAGATACACCTTGCCCATGTTTGTCGCTTCGCTTCGTCCGTGCGGACGTTTGCTGCGGCCCGCGCCGCCGTACGGCGACGCGGTGTGCCGCGCAGATTGACGATTACGCCGAGAACGCCCGGATCATGCCGGCGGCGACCGTGTGGTGCGTCGCTTCGTCGATCAGGACGAACGCGCCCGTGCCCGGATGCGCATCGTAGGTATCGCAGACGATCGGCTTCTGCAGCGTCAGCGCGACGCGGCCGATGTCGTTCATCTTCAGGTCGTGGCGGTCGGTGGCGTGCGACAACGTATGCACGTCGAGCACCTGCTTGACCGCGCCGACCTTCGCGAACACCGTGCTCGTGGTCTGCTTCAGCAGGTACTTGCGCTGCGGCGACAGCGGCGTCTCGTCGAACCAGCACAGGTCGGCCTCGAGCTTCTTGGCCGGCTCGACCGGCTCGGCGGTCGTGACGAACATGTCGCCGCGCGACACGTCGACATCCTCGCCGAGGCGGATCGTCACCGTCTGGCCCGCGAACGCGTGCGCGACCGACGCGGTGCCGCCCGGCACCGGCGCGACGATCTCGGCGACCGTCGCCGGGCGGTTCGACGGCAGCACGACGATTTCGTCGCCGACCTTCACTTCGCCCGATTCGATCCGGCCCATGTAGCCGCGGAAATCGTCGGCCGAACTGCCGTCCTGGCGCGCGACCCACTGCACCGGGAAGCGCAGCGCGTCATGCGCCTGCGTCTCGACCGGCAGCGACTCGAGCAGGTCGAGGAGCGGCTCGCCTGCGTACCACGGCATGCGCTCGCTCGCGCCGACGATGTTGTCGCCTTTCAGCGCCGACACCGGCACGAAGCGCACGCCGGTCAGGCCGAGCTGCTTCGCGAGCGTGACGTACGCGTCGCGAATCTCGTTGAAGCGTGCTTCGCTGTGATCGACGAGGTCCATCTTGTTGATCGCGACGATCACGTGCTGCAGCCCGAGCAGCTTGACGATCGCGCTGTGCCGCTTGGTCTGCGGCAGCAGTTCCGCGACGCCGTTCTCGATCGTGACGCGCGTCGCGTCGATCAGGATGATCGCCGCGTGCGCGGTCGACGCGCCGGTCACCATGTTGCGCGTGTACTGCTCGTGGCCCGGCGTATCGGCAATGATGAACTTGCGCTTCGCGGTCGCGAAATAGCGGTACGCGACGTCGATCGTGATGCCCTGCTCGCGCTCGGCTTCCAGCCCGTCGGTCAGCAGCGCGAGGTCGAGCTCGTCGCCGACCGTGCGCTTGTTCTTCGCACGCGACAGCGCGGACAGCTGGTCGGACAGCACGGCCTTGCTGTCGTACAGCAGGCGGCCGATCAGCGTGCTCTTGCCGTCGTCGACGCTGCCTGCGGTGATGAAACGCAACACGCCGAGGTCTTCGGTGTTCTCGATGATGCTCATGATGTGAATGTCCTCGTGTGCTTCAGAAATAACCTTGCTTCTTGCGCTGTTCCATCGCGGCTTCGGAGGCCTGGTCGTCCATCCGGGTCGCGCCGCGCTCGGTGATCTCGGTCACCGCCGTCTCGGCGATGATCTTCTCGACGTCGTCCGCGTCGCTCTCGACCGGGCACGTGCAGCTGATGTCGCCGACCGTGCGGAAACGCACCTGCGCGAGCTCGCTCGACTCGCCGTCACGCATCGGCGTGAGCGGCGTGACGGGCACGAGCAGCCCGTTGCGGCGCACGATCTCGCGCTGGTGCGCGTAGTAGATCGACGGCAGTTCGAGGTTTTCGCGTGCGATGTACTGCCACACGTCGAGTTCGGTCCAGTTCGAGATCGGGAACACGCGCAGGTGCTCGCCCTTGTGCAGGCGGGCGTTGTACAGGCTCCACAGTTCCGGGCGCTGCGCCTTCGGATCCCACTGGCCGAATTCGTCGCGGAACGAGAAGATGCGTTCCTTCGCCCGCGCCTTCTCTTCGTCGCGGCGCGCGCCGCCGATCAGCGCGGTGTAGCCGTGCGCTTCGATCGTCTCGAGCAGCGTGACGGCCTGTGCGGCGTTGCGCGAATCGGTTTCGCGGCGCAGCACGACCGTGCCGCGCTTGATCGAATCCTCGACGTGACCGACGACCAGCTCGGCGCCCAGTTCCTGCGCGCGGCGGTCGCGGAAGTCGATCACTTCCTCGTAGTTGTGGCCCGTGTCGATGTGCACGAGCGGGAACGGCAGCGTCGTCTTGCGGTTCGCGCCGAGGCCGAACGCTTTCAGGGCCAGATGCAGCACGACGACCGAATCCTTGCCGCCCGAGAACAGCAGCGCCGGCTTGCTGCACTCGGCAACCAGCTCGCGCAGGATGTGGATCGACTCGGCTTCGAGCCAGTCGAGGTGGCCCATGCGGCTGTCCGCACCGGTGGCCGGGGCAAAGGCGGATTGCTCGAGCGTCGTGCTCATGATTTCAGTCCTTCTCTTCTGGGTTCGTGCCGCCTGCTGTCGCAGGCGGCGCAATATTCAGTTTCTTGTCGGGCTTTCAGTGCGCGGCGCCGGTTTCGGCTTCCGCAGGAATCGGCGTGATCGTGATGTGCAGGCCGCATTCCTTCGTATCGCGCGATTCCCACCACCAGCGGCCCGCGCGGCTGTCCTCGCCGGGACGGATCGCCCGCGTGCACGGCTCGCAGCCGATGCTCGGGTAGCCGCGAGCATGCAGCGGGTTGACCGGCACGTCAAACGCATCAAGGTACGCCCACACGTCGGCTTCCGTCCAGTCGGCCAGCGGGTTGTACTTCGCGATCCCGCGCGCTTCGTCCTGTTCTTCCTCGTGCAGCTCGGCCCGCGTGACCGACTGCTCGCGGCGCTGGCCGGTGACCCACGCGCCGACGTCGGCCAGCGCGCGGTTCAGCGGCTCGACCTTGCGGATGTGGCAGCACGACTTGCGCAGCTCGACGCTCTCGTAGAACGCGTTCAGGCCGTGCTCGGCCACATACTGGTCGACCGCGTCCTGCTGCGGGTGGAATTGCTCGATCTCGTAGCCGTAGCGCTCGCGCACGCGGTCGATCATGCCCAGCGTTTCCGCGTGCAGGCGGCCCGTATTCAGCGAGAAGATGCCGATCGACACGCCCTTCGACAGGATCGCGTGCGTGAGCAGCATGTCTTCCGCCGCGAGGCTGCTCGCGAACTTCACCTTGTCGTGACGGGCGCCGATCTGGGCGAGCAGCGCGTCGAGGCGCTCGACCTTCGCGGCGAGTTCCGGCGTCAGCGCGGTGGCGGCACTCATGCGCTCACCTTCGCGTCGGCCGCGCGGCGGCGGAACAGCGGCACCGGTTCGTCGAACGCGCCCTGGTAACGCTGCGTGAACTCCGTGAACGCGTTCAGCGCGTCGTGGATGTCCTTGTCGGCGCGCACCGCGAATGCGTCGAAGCCGCAACGCGACATGTACAGCAGCTGGTCGCGCAGCACGTCGCCGATCGCGCGCAGCTCGCCCGTCCAGCCGTGGCGCTCGCGCAGCAGGCGCGCAATGCTGTAGCCGCGGCCGTCCGCGAAGCGCGGGAAATCGACGGCGATCAGCGCAATCGCGCCGAAGTCGGCCACGAGGTCGGCCGGCTCGCTGTCCGGCGCGAGCCACACGCCGAGTTCGTCCTTCGTCTTCGCGGCGACGAGCGCCGCGCGCTCGGCCTGCCACAACGCGAACGGCACCAGCACCTTGCCGGCCGGCAATGCGTCGACCGCGGGCAGCGCACCGTCTTCCGCCGCGCGCACGACCTGCCATGCGTCGTCGATCACTGCGCGGTTCTTGATAATCGAAGCCATCTGCAAATTCCTTGTACCCGGTTGGTTACGCGTTCACTGCCTGGCGCGCCGCATACACGCGCTCCTTGAACGGCGCGATGCCGATGCGGTCGTACGTGTCGACGAAGCGCTCGCCGTCGATGCGTGCCTCGACGAACGTGTCGATCAGCTTCGCGATCACGTCCGGCACTTCGTCCGCCGAGAACGACGGCCCGATCACGCGGCCGAGGCGCGCGCCGTTGCGGCCCGTGCCCTGCTCGCCGCCGAGCGACACCTGGTACCACTCGGCGCCGTCCTTGTCGACGCCGAGGATGCCGATGTTGCCGACGTGGTGGTGACCGCACGAGTTCATGCAACCGGAAATGTTCAGCGACAGGTCGCCGAGGTCGTACACATAGTCCAGATCGTCGAAACGCTGCTGGATCGCCAGCGCGATCGGGATCGACTTCGCGTTCGCGAGCGAGCAGAAGTCGCCGCCCGGGCACGCGATGATGTCGGTCAGGAGGCCGATGTTCGGCGTCGCGAAACCGGCCGCCTTCGCCTTTTCCCACAGCTCGAACAGGTCGCGCTTCTTCACGTTCGCGAGAATCAGGTTCTGCTCGTGCGACACGCGCAGCTCGCCGAACGAGTACGCGTCGGCCCAGTCGGCCACCAGGTCCATCTGCGCGTCGGTCGCGTCGCCCGGCGCCACGCGGTGATCCTTCAGCGACAGCGTGACGGCTGCATAGCCGGCCACCTTGTGCGGCGCGACGTTACGCTCGACCCAGCGCGCGAACGCCTTGTTCTCGAGCAGATGCTGTTCGAACGATGCGTCGGTATCGGCCAGCTTCTCGTAGACCGGCGGCGTGAAGTACTGCGACACGCGGTCGAGCTCGGCCTGCGTGAGCGTCGACGGGCCGTCCTTCAGGTGCTGCCACTCTTCCTCGACCTGCTGCGCGAACTTCGCCGGCGACAGCGCCTTCACGAGGATCTTGATCCGCGCCTTGTACAGGTTGTCGCGGCGGCCGTAGCGGTTGTACACGCGCAGCACGGCTTCGCAGTAGGTGAGCAGGTGCTGCCACGGCAGGTCTTCCTTGATCACCGCGCCGACGATCGGCGTACGGCCGAGGCCGCCGCCCGCGAGGATGCTCGCGACCACCTCGCCCTGCGCGTTCTTCTTCAGGTACACGCCGAGGTCGTGGATCTGCACGGCCGCGCGGTCATGCTTCGAGCCCGACACCGCGATCTTGAACTTGCGCGGCAGCCACGCGAATTCGGGATGGAACGTCGACCACTGGCGCAGGATCTCGGACCACGGGCGCGGATCGATCTCTTCGTCCTGCGCGACGCCGGCGAACTGGTCGGCCGTGATGTTGCGGATGCAGTTGCCCGACGTCTGGATGCCGTGCATCTGCACCGACGCGAGCTTCGCGAGGATCTCGGGCGTGTCTTCCAGCTCGATCCAGTTGAACTGGATGTTCGAGCGGGTCGAGAAGTGGCCGTAGCCGCGGTCGTGTTCGCGGGCGATGCGCGCCAGCATCCGGAGCTGGTCGCTGCGCAGGTTGCCGTACGGAATCGCGATGCGGTGCATGTACGCGTGGCGCTGCATGTACAGGCCGTTCTGCAGGCGCAGCGGACGGAATTCTTCTTCGCTCAACTCGCCCGACAGCCGGCGGCGCACCTGATCGCGGTACTGCGCGACACGCTCGTCGACGATCGTCTGGTCGTATTGGTCGTACTGATACATTCGGGGACCCCAGGGTTTTCGTGGTGACCGCGCGACGTCCTAGCCACGTCGCGCCCGAATCTCCGTTCCGCCGTCACCGCCCCCATCCGCTGGCGGATGGATTGCTAATGACGAAAACAGATATCCATATTTGAAAAACTCCGGTGAATCGTAATAAACTCGCCTTATATTTCAAACGACTAAAAAATTCTGTTGATATGCGGAAGGGTTATAAATGAACCTGCACCAATTTCGCTTCGTGCGCGAGGCCGTCCGGCAGAATTTCAACCTCACCGAGGCCGCGAAGGCGCTCTACACGTCCCAACCGGGGGTATCGAAGGCGATCATCGAGCTCGAGGACGAGCTCGGCGTCGAGATCTTCACGCGGCACGGCAAGCGCGTGCGCTCGCTCACCGAGCCGGGCAGGATCATCCTCGCGTCGGTCGAGCGGATCCTGCAGGAGGTTGAAAGTCTTAAAAGGGTCGGAAAGGATTATGCCGCACAGGATCAGGGCAACCTGACCATCGCCGCAACCCACACGCAGGCCCGTTACTCGCTGCCGGCCGCGATCGCCGAATTCAAGAAGCGCTTCCCGAAGGTGCACCTGTCGATCCTGCAAGGCAGCCCGACGCAGGTGGCCGAGATGGTGATCCACGACCAGGCCGATCTCGCAATCGCGACCGAGGCGATCTCCGACTACAAGGAGCTCGTGTCGCTGCCCTGCTTCCAGTGGCACCACGCGGCCGTCGTGCCGGCCGACCATCCGCTGCTCGAACGCAAGCCGCCGACGCTCGACGATCTCGCGCAGTACCCGCTGATCACCTACGACGACGCGTTCGCGGGCCGCAAGAAGATCAATCACGCGTTCGCGCTGCGCGGGCTGTCGCCGGACATAGTGCTGGAGGCGATCGACGCCGACGTGATCAAGACCTACGTCGAACTCGGTCTCGGCGTCGGCATCATGGCCGACATCGCGTTCAACCCGGAGCGCGACCGCAACCTGCGGCTGATCCCGGTCGGCCACCTGTTCGGCAGCAACGTGACGCGCGTCGCGCTCAAGCAGGGCGCCTACCTGCGCAGCTATGTGTATACGCTCGTCGAGCTGCTGTCGCCGACGCTGAACCGCAAGCTGATCGAGCAGGCGCTCAAGGGCGAATCCGAATCGTACGAGCTTTGACCGGCCTGTATATATACAGGGGCGCCTGTCGCGCCCCTTTTTGCTGCCCGACGGAGATTCCCGCATGACGCTTCCCGCCCTGTTGCGCCGCGCCGCCGGCGCCGCCCTCGTGCTGGCCTGCGCGGCCGCGCATGCCGACCTGAAGGTCGGCGTCGACCTGTCGTCGACCGGCCCGGCCGCCGCGATCGGCATCACGAGCAAGAACGCGATCCTGATGTGGCCGAAGACGATCGCCGGGCAGCCCGTGCAGGTGACGGTGCTCGACGACGCGTCCGATCCCGGTACCGCGGTGCGCAACATCCGCAAGCTGGTCGACGAGGATCACGTCGACGTCGTGGTCGGGCCGAACATCACGCCGGCCGCGCTCGCGGCGCTCGACCCGGTGGCCGCCGCGCAGACGCCGATGATCACGCTGGTCGGCTCCGGCTCGATCGTCGAGCCGCAGGAAGGCGCGCGGACCTGGGCCTTCAAGATGGCGCAGAGCGACCGCGCGATGGCCGACGTGATGACGCGCTACATGGCGAACCACGGCGTGAAGACGGTCGGCTTCATCGGCTTCGCGGACAGCTACGGCGACAGCTGGCTGAACGAATTCACGCGCTTCGCCGACCTGCGCAAGATCCGCGTCATCGCGACCGAGCGCTTCAACCGCACCGACGCGAGCGTCACGGGCCAGGCGCTGAAGCTGATCGCGGCGAAGCCCGACGCGATCCTGATCGCGGGTGCCGGCACGCCGACCGTGCTGCCGCAGCGCACGCTGATCGAGCGCGGCTACAAGGGCCCGATCTACCAGACGCACGGCATCGCGACGCCGGAATTCATCAAGCTCGGCGGCAAGGACGTCGACGGCACGCTGTTCCCGACCCAGCCGGTGGTCGTCGCGCGCACGTTGCCGGCCGACCATCCGGCCCGCAAGGCCGCACTCGCGTTCGTCGACGCGTACGAAGCGAAGTACGGCGCCGGCACGGTCACGCAGTTCGCGGGCGACGCTGCGGGCGTCTACCCGCGCCTCGCCGACGCGGTCGGCCGCGCGCTGAAGGCCGCGCAGCCCGGCACGCCCGCGTTCCGCGCGGCGTTGCGGCACGAGCTCGAACGCGCGCACGAGCTCGTCGTGCCGAACGGCGTCGTCAACACGAGCGACAAGGATCATGTGGGGCTGGATCAGCGCGCAAGCGTGATGGGGATCGTGAAGCAGGGCCGGTTCGTCTACCTGAGCCAGTGACTTGCGGCTGAATGACCGGGCGGCTTGCCCGACATCCGGATTTCCGCCATAATCCGCCTTTCGCCGCGCACTGGCTGCGCGGTCTGGAACAAGCCCAGGTGGTGAAATTGGTAGACGCAGGGGACTCAAAATCCCCCGCCGCAAGGCGTGCCGGTTCGATTCCGGCCCTGGGCACCAGTCTTTCGCAGCGTCATGCGCTGCACCGTCGAAACCCGCGCAAGCTCGCCGCTTCGCGGGTTTTTTGTTTTGGCCGCACGCGATGCCGGCCGCAACGCGCGCCCTCCCGCGACAGTCCAAGCATCATCAGGGAACGCAGCACGGAGGCAAGCCATGTCCAGGCGCGTCGTTTCAATCCCGCTTCGCGTCGGTGCGCTCGCCGCGCTGCTGTCGATCCTGCTGGGCGGATGCGACCTGCTCCGCGAGCCGCCCGTACCCGACTGGCCGGGGCCGCATGCGCCCTACCCGTTCCCGGACGACATTCCACACCGCACCGAATGACCGGCCTGGACAGCCGTGCGTTCAGTCGCGCTCGCAGAACCGCAGGATCGCGTCCGCGACGGCCGCCGGCGCCTCGCGTTGCGGAAAGTGCCCGACCGAGTCGAGGAGCTGCCGCGCGTAGCGGCCGGCGAAGAACCGTTCGCGCCCGGCCGAGCTGTCCGGATGATTGCAGGTGTCCGAGCCGCCATGCAGCACGAGCGTCGGCACCGCCAGCACGGGCGCCGGGTTCAGCCGCGCATCGTCGTCGGCATAGGCCGGCGTGCCCGGCGCGAAGCCCCAGCGATGCCGGTACGAATGCAGCACGACGTCGATCCAGTCGGGTCCGTCGAACGCGGCGGCTGCCGCGTCGAAATCGCTGTCGCGATACCAGCCGGGCGGCGACCACGTGTCCCACATCAGGCGCGTGAACGCGCGGCGGTCGTCGCGCAGCGCCTGCTCACCGCGCGGCGTCGCCATGAACCAGTGATACCAGTAGTTGCGCGCCTGCTGCAGCGACAGCGGCTGGCCGGGATCGTTGGTACCGTACCCGACCGACAGCATCACGAGATGCGACGCGGCACCGTCGCGCAACCCGCACGCGTTCGCCGCCGCGCGGGCGCCCCAGTCGTGCCCGACCAGCACGGGCCGCTCGACGCCGAGCACGTCGATGAATTCGAGCAAGTCGCGGCCGAGCGCCGCGAGCTGGCCGCTGCGCGGCACGGTTGCATCGCGAAAACGCGTCGGCGCAAAGCCGCGCAGCGCGGGCGCCAGCACGCGGTAGCCGCGTGCGGCGAGCGACGCGGCCACCGGCTCCCAGCCGACCGCGCTGTCCGGCCAGCCGTGCAGCAGCACGGCCACGCGCTCGCCGCGCGGGTTCCATTCGAGATAGCCAATATCGAGCGACGCGGTCGTCGCATGCGCATAAGTCGTCATCGTGCACTCCGTCGAGTCAGCCTGAGCGCACGATGGTAGGCCGGCCTTTCATCACGATTCACGGAGTATCATGATCCATTCCTTGAATTTTGCGTTGAATCGACCGATGGAACCGCTGACCGACCCCGCATCGACCGCGCTCGACATCACGCTGCTGCGCACCTTTCTCGAAGTCGTCGACAACCGCGGGTTCGCGCCGGCCGCCGACCGTCTCGCGCTGACGCCGTCGGCCGTCAGCGGTCACATCAAGCGACTCGAACAGGCGGCCGGCACCGTGCTGCTCGCGCGCACGACGCGCCGTATCGCGCTCACGCCGGCCGGCGACACGCTGTACGCGTACGCGCGCAACATCGTCGACATGGAACGCGAAGTGCGCGCGCGGCTGCGCGGCGCGCCGGCGCATGGGCCGCTGCGGGTCGGCGCGTCGGAGGACTTCGCCGGCGCGTGGCTGCCGCACGTGCTGCGCACGTTCCGCGACCGCCATCCGCGGACGTCGATCGAGCTGAAGGTTGGGATCACCGCATCGCTGCTGCGCGAACAGATGCTCGGCCGGCTCGATGTCGTATTCGGCAAGCAGTGCCGGCAGGTCGACACGCCGGGTGAATTGCTGTGGGAAGAGCCGCTCGTGTGGGCCTTCGCGTCGGACCGCGCGCTCGACGCGGGCGGCGAAGTGCCGCTCGCGCTGTTTCCGCAGCCGTGCGTCTATCGGGAAGCGGCCGTCGCAGCGCTCGCCGCCGCGCTGCGGCCGTTCCGCGTGCTGTTCGAGAGCAGCAGCATGGCCGGCTGCGTGTCGGCCGCGCTCGCCGGCTTCGCGGTCACGGCGCTCGCGCGCAGCCAGCTGCGCGACGGCCTGCGCGAATGCGGGCCGCAGGACGGCCTGCCCGCGCTGCCGGCCGCGCGCTTCTACGCGTTCTCGGCGAAACCCGACGGCCCCGGCGCCGCGTTGATCGACGCGGTGCGCGACGCCGGGCGCGGCAGGCAGTTCGCGGCGCCGGACGATTGAAACGTGCGCGGCCGCCGCTCCGGTCAGTCGCCGTCCGCGCCCGGTCCGGCCGCCGTCCCCGTCAGCGCATCCGCCATCAACGCGCCGAACCACTCGATGAACGCATTGAGCCGGCGCGAGCGGTGCCGGCGGTGCGGATACACGGCCGACACGTCCATCGGCTCGGCGCGGTGGCCCGGCATCACGTCGACGAGCACGCCGCTTTCCAGCAGATGCTCGACGTCGAACCGCGGAATCTGGATCAGCCCCATGCCGGCAATGCAGCCGGCGATATAGGTTTCCGCGTTGTTGACGATCACGCGGCTCGGCAGCGTCAGCGTACGCCGCTGGCCGTCCGCGCAGTATTCCCACCCGAGTTCGCGCCCCGTCGTCGGCGACGCATAGCCGATCGCCCAGTGCCCGTGCGCGAGCGCATCCGGATGCTCGGGCACGCCGCATTCGCGCAGGTAGTCGGGGCTCGCGCAGTTGATCAGCGTGAATTGCCCGAGCGGCCGCACGACGAGGCTGCTGTCCGCGAGCCGCCCGACGCGGATCGCGCAGTCGACGCCTTCCTGCACGAGGTCGATCGAGCGGTCGGTCGAGCCGAGCGACAGTTGCAGCTTCGGGTAGCGACGAAACAGCGACGGCAGCGCGGGCGCGATGACGCGGCGGGCGATCCGGCTCGGCACGTCGACGTTCAGCCGTCCGACGACCTCGCGGTCGCGGCGGCGAAACAGGCGGTCGAGTTCGTCGGCTTCCGCAAGCAGGCGCCGGCCGCGGTCGAGCAGCAGCGCGCCGTCGGCAGTGAGCTGCACCTGGCGCGTCGTGCGATGCAGGAGGCGCGTGCCGAGCCCCGTCTCGAGCTGCTGGACGGCCGCCGACACGGTCGCGCGCGGCACGTCGAGCGCATGCGCGGCCTTGATGAAGCTGCCCATTTCGGCAACCTGCAGGAAGATTCTGACCTGATCCAGCTTGTCCATCGGCAGGGAACGTGGGTTCGGACGACCGTCGCCGCCCGCCGCCGCACATCGCGGCAAGGTCGGCGGCACAAGGAAAACGGGCGTGCGGCCTCGCGGCTGCACGCCCGTGCATTGTCCACGCAAACGCGCCATTGCGTGCGCCGCGCGACGCGTGAGCGGCCCGGTTACTTCGTCGTATAGCCGCCGTTGATCAGGATCGTCTGGCCCGTGATCCACCAGCCGTCGGTCACGAGATGACGGATGAACGGCACGACGTCCTCGATGTCGGTCAGGCCCGTCTTGCTGAACGGCGACAGCGCGGCGGCCGTCTTGTGATACGCGACCGCGTCGGCGCCTTCGGCCGGATAGAAGAACGGCGTATCCATCGGGCCCGGCCCGACGGCCGTCACCGAGATCCCGCGTGCGCCGTACTCCTTCGACGCCGCGCGCGTGAAGTGCTCGACCGGCGCCTTCGACCCTTCGTATGCCGCATAGAACGGCGTGAACGCGCCAAGCAGCGACGTCACCAGCGTGACGAGCTTGCCGTGATCCTCGAGGTGCCGCCCCGCTTCCTTGATGAAGAAGAACGCCGACTTGCTGTTGACCGCGAACATCTCGTCGTACTCGGCCTCGCTGATCTCGGTGAACGGCTTCTTCAGCACCTTGCCGACCGTATTGATCGCGATGTCGATCTTGCCGAAGCGCTGCTTCGCGTCGTCGAACAGCTTCTCGACCGCGGCGGCCGTGGTCAGGTCGGCCTGGAACGTCGCGGCTTCCGCGCCGGCCGCGCGTACCGCGGCGGCCGTCTCCTCGGCCTGCGCCTGCGACGCCGCGCTGTTGTAGTGGATCGCCACCGCCTTCGCGCCGTGGCTCGCCAGGTCCCGCGCGATCAGGCCACCGAGATTCTTCGCGCCGCCTGCGATCAGGACGACCTTGTCTGCGAGCGTGTGAGTTGCCACGGTTGACTCCTTTTTTCGTTGAACGAAGCTAGGAGTGTAGGCACGCGCGACGCGCCGGTCAGCCGGCCGCGGCTGGATGGATTATCCAGAAAAACGATCCAATCGGAGCGATGCACGGTGGTCGGCCGCACTGACGGCGGCGCCGGATTCTGCCCGCGGCCGCACGGCCGTCACCCGCCTCAGCGCGCGTAAAGCGCCGCGTCGATCTTGCCGAGCAGCCACTGCATGCCGGCCAGATGCTGCTGGTCGTGGCTGCACAGGTAGTGGACGAGCCCGCGCACGGTCAGCGAACCGTAGCCGTCGAACTCGCCGGTGCGCTCGAACTGCTCGGGCGTGAGGCGCGACAGCCGCTCCAGCGTTTCGCGTCGCGCGTCGCGAATCGCCGCGAGCACGTCGGACGCGTACGCGTCGTCGTAGCGGCGCTCGATCGCGAGCGCGTCGCCGTCGATCGACTCGAGCAGCGGCCGGTCTTCGTCGAGCATCCGGCGCAGCCGCACGTGATAGCCATCGATCTCGATGTCGCGCACGTGGCAGAGCTGCCCGAGCGGCGAGAAATGCTCGCTCGGGATCCCGGCCCAGTCGTCGGGCGTCCAGCGCGCGTAGCCGTCCGGAACGGCCGCGAAATGCGCTTCGAGCTGACGGGGGAAGTCGGCGAGTGCGTCGAGCGTCGTCGGATTCATGCGGGAAACTCCCTGTCGGATGAAGGCGACGACAACGCTGGCACGGGCCTGCCGCCGCCGTTGCGTCACTTCACGCTGAAGCCGTACGTGCCCTGCGTGCGGTGCCCGTCGGTCGCGACGGCCACCCATTTCACCGTATAGGCACCGGTGCCGGCTGCCGTCAGCGGCACCGTCATCCGCTTGCGGTTCGAGGCATCGATGCGCGCGCGGCCGTCCGACACCGTCTTGCCGCCGCCATCGACGACGACGATCGAGCTGAATGCCGGCTCCAGCGGCTCGGTGAAGTCGATCGTGACGGCAGCCGGTGCGGCGGCCACCGTCGCACCGGCTGCGGGATCGCTCTTCGCGAGATGCGCGTGCGCGAAAGCGGCCGACGAGACGGTCGCGGCAACGGTGACGGCGACGGCCTGGCGGCCGAACGGGAATGAATCGAAACGCATGGACTTTCCGTGAAGAATGAACGGGCGCCGCGCCCCGCGCGGCGGTTCCGGCAGCTTACCAGCGCATGCGCGTTCATGCCGGTCATCGGCCGCCGCTTGATAGAATGCGCGCGCTATGGATCTCGAAAGCATTCTCTACACCCAGGGCTTCGGCTCGCGCCGCCAGTGCCGCGGCCTGATCGAAGCCGGCCGCGTCGCCGTCGCGGGCACCGCTGCGACCGCCCCCGACGCCGCGTTCGATACCGACGGCCTCGTGTTCTCGGTCGACGATACGGCGTGGCCGTTTCACGCGCACGCGTATCTCGCGCTCAACAAGCCGGCCGGCTACGAGTGCTCGCGCGATCCGCAGCACCACGCGAGCGTGTTCAGCCTGCTGCCCGCGCCGCTCGTCGCCCGCGGCGTGCAGTGCGTCGGCCGCCTCGACCAGGACACGACCGGCCTGCTGCTGCTGTCCGACGACGGCCAGTTCGTCCACGCGTACACGTCGCCGAAGCGCAAGGTACCGAAGACCTACGTCGCGACCGTGCGCCACCCGCTCGACGATGCGCAGCTGAATGCGCTGCGCAGCGGCGTGCAGCTGCACGGCGAGCCGAAGCCGATCGCGGCCGTCGCCGCCGACGCGCGCGACACGCACGCGCTTGCGCTGACCGTCCTCGAAGGCAAATACCATCAGGTCAAGCGCATGGTGGCGGCGGCGAGCAATCGCGTCGAGTTGCTGCACCGCGAAAGCATCGGCGGCTTCACGCTGCCGGGCGATCTCGAACCGGGCGCGTGGCGGTGGCTCGACGACGCCGACCTTTCAGCCCTGCGCAATCCCGTCAAAACCCTGTAAGGGAAAATCCGCACGACCGTTCGATGCCCGACCGCGTCTCGGGCGCGGGTTCCCCCGCTATACTGAAATCACAAGCTGCAAGAGCAGCGATGCAGGGGGAGATATCGTGAACATCAACCATTCTTTCGAACTGTCGTCCATGATGATCGCGTTCGCGGTCATCGGTGTCATCGTGATCGGCGGCCTGCTGGCCGCGATGCACATGAAGCACAAATATCATCCGAACCTGATTGGCGCGCTGATCGGTGCGCTGCTGTGCTTCCTGCTGATCGAGGCGTTACCGGCGCTGACCTGACGCACTGCCCGGCGCGAGCGTTTGAAGGAAATCGTCTACGGTCGGGTACCGCAACGTCACGCACAATTCGGCCTTGAGCCGTGCGTTGGACAGGCGTCGCGACTCGCGCATGAACGACAGCAGCGTCGGTTCGAGCTGGCGCTCGGCGTCCGCGCGACTGATGCGCGGCGGCCTCGGCAGGCCGAGCACCTGCGCGACCCGGTCGAAATACTCTCCCATCCGCAGTTCGCTGTCGTCCGACGCGTGTACTGCGCGCGCCGGCCTGCCGCGCTCGGCCGCGCGGCGCAGGATCGCCGCGAGATCGTCCGCATGGATGTGGTTCGTGTACACGTCGTCGGCCGGCTCGAGCGCCGGCGTGCCGCGCTCGAGCCGCGCGACCGGCAGGCGGTTCGCCGCGTAGATGCCGGGAATGCGCACGATGCGCGCGGACAGCATGCCGCGCACCGTCGCCGCACGCAGCTGCCGCTCCGCCGACACGCGCCGGAACGCGCGCGGATTCGCGGGGCGCAACGGATGCGTTTCGTCGATGCGCGCGCCGCCGCAGTCGCCGTATACGCCTGTCGTGCTCGCGTAGACGAGCCTCGGCGCGCGAAGGCCGTCGGGTACAATACGCGCTCCCCGAACGGGTGCACCGGCCTGTCGCGCAGCGGTGCGCAGCGTTCGGAGCCGGCCGACCGCCGGTGCCGCCGGCGTCGATGGCCGACGCGCAGGCATGGACGTTGCGGCGATCAGCGCACGCGTACGCCGGTCGTCACGGCCGTCGGACTGCGGCGGCGCGAGATGCAGGATCGTGCGGGCAAGGCCCGCGAGGCGGCCGAGCGTCGCCCGGCGGTCGAGGTCGCCGACGATCGGTGTCGCGCCTGCGGCGCGCAGTTCGTCGCGGCGGGCCGGGTGGCTCGTCAGCGCGAAGATCCGCAGGTTGCGGCGCGCGTCACGCCATTGCGCGACGCAGCGCATGCCGACGTCGCCGCAGCCGACGACCAGTGCGCGCGGCCGGCGCAGGATTCGTGTCGCGATCATGTTGGTTGCGAAATCAGTAGCGGCCGTCGCGCGACGCGCAACGGTCTTGCATTGTAGCTGCCGTGCGCGACATGCACGGTCCCCACATTTTGTTCTAGTTTGGTTCTATGGCATTCAACGTCACTCTCAAGCAAAGCGGCCGGCAATTCCTGGTCGAGTCGGACGAAACCGTGCTGGCCGCCGCGCTGCGCCAGAACGTCCATCTGCCGTACGGCTGCAAGAACGGCGCATGCGGCTCGTGCAAGGGCCAGATCGTGTCGGGCCAGATCGAACAGGGCCCGCACGCCGCGTCGGCACTGTCCAACGACGAACGCACGCGCGGCCTCGCGCTGCTGTGCTGCTCGAAGGCCCAGTGCGATCTCGAAATCGACGTGCGTGAAATCGCCGGCGTCGACGGCGTGCAGGTCAAGAAGCTGCCGTGCCGGATCGCCGCGCTCGAGCGCAAGGCCGACGACGTGATGGTCGTGAAGCTGCAGCTGCCCGCCAACGAGCGCCTGCAGTACCTCGCAGGCCAGTACGTCGAGTTCATCCTGAAGGACGGCTCGCGCCGCAGCTACTCGATGGCGAACGCGCCGCACGAGGAAGGCCCGATCGAGCTGCACATCCGCCACATGCCGGGCGGCAAGTTCACCGACCACGTGTTCGGCGCGATGAAGGAGCGCGACATCCTGCGCTTCGAGGGCCCGCTCGGCACGTTCTTCCTGCGCGAGGATTCCGACAAGCCGATCGTGCTGCTCGCGTCGGGCACGGGCTTCGCGCCGATCAAGGCGATCATCGAGCACGTGAAGCATTCGGGCATCACGCGCCCGATGACGCTCTACTGGGGCGCCCGCCGCAAGAAGGACATCTACCTCGCCGAACTCGCCGAGCAGTGGGCGCGCGAGATCCCGAACTTCAAGTACGTGCCGGTGCTCTCCGAGCCGGACGCCGACGATCAATGGACAGGCCGCACGGGCTTCGTCCATCGCGCGGTGATCGAGGACCTGCCCGATCTGTCGGGCCACCAGGTGTACGCGTGCGGTGCGCCGGTGATGGTCGAATCCGCGCAGCGCGACTTCACGCAGCACCACGCACTGCCGGCCGACGAGTTCTACGCGGACTCGTTCACGAGCGCCGCCGATCTCGCGCATCCGGTCTGAGGACCGGGCGCGCCCGCGCCCTCGCTGCGCGCCGCCGTGTCACATCCGTGGCATCGCGGCGGTTTACAGTGAGGCGCGGGATGCCTTATGCTTGCGCACATGAACTGCTTCCTGTCCGCCCTTCGACGTCGCCGCTCGCCGCTCCGCCCGGATGCCGCGGGCTCGTCACGGACTCGCGCGTAACCCGCACCGCTTCACCGGTTACGCACAAGCTGTTCGACCCACCAGCCACGGCCTTCCGTGGCTTTTTTATTGCCCGTTTCCCTTTCAACGCCCGCTGGAGTCTGCTGCCATGCCCCTGAACGATTTTCCGATCGACTCGCTGATGTACATCACGAACCGCCCCGACATCGTGTTTACGCACGGCAAGGGTTCGTGGCTCTACGATCACACGGGCAAGCGCTATCTGGACTTCATCCAGGGCTGGGCCGTCAACAGCCTCGGCCACTGCAACGACGGTATCGTCGAGGCACTGAAAACGCAGGCCGAGAAGCTGCTGAACCCGTCGCCGGCGTTCTACAACGAGCCGATGGCGAAGCTCGCGGGCCTGCTCACGCAGCACAGCGTGTTCGACAAGGTGTTCTTCACGAACAGCGGCGCCGAAGCGAACGAAGGCGCGATCAAGCTCGCGCGCAAGTGGGGCCGCAAGTTCAAGAACGGCGCGTACGAGATCATCACGTTCGACCACAGCTTCCACGGCCGCACGCTCGCGACGATGTCGGCCAGCGGCAAGCCGGGCTGGGACACGATCTACGCGCCGCAGGTGCCGGGTTTCCCGAAGGCCGAGCTGAACGACATCAACTCGGTCGAGAAGCTGATCACCGACAAGACCGTCGCCGTGATGCTCGAACCGATCCAGGGCGAAGGCGGCGTGATTCCGGCGACGCGCGAATTCATGCAGGCGCTGCGCGCGCTGACGAAGCAGCACGACCTGCTGCTGATCGTCGACGAAGTGCAGAGCGGTTGCGGCCGCGCGGGCACGCTGTTCGCGTACGAACTCGCCGGTATCGAGCCGGACGTCATGACGCTCGCGAAGGGCATCGGTGGCGGCGCGCCGCTCGGCGCACTGCTGTCGAAGGCCGACGTCGCGGTATTCGAGGCCGGCGATCAGGGCGGCACCTACAACGGCAACCCGCTGATGACGGCGGTCGGCTATTCGGTGATCTCGCAGCTCGTCGCACCGGGCTTCCTCGAAGGCGTGCGCGCACGCGGCGAATACCTGAAGCGCAAGCTGCTCGAACTGTCGGAAGAGCGCGGCTTCGAGGGCGAACGCGGTGAAGGCCTGCTGCGCGCGCTGCTGCTCGGCAAGGACATCGGCCCGCAGATCGTCGAGAAGGCGCGCGACATGCAGCCGGACGGCCTGCTGCTGAACGCCGCGCGACCGAACCTGCTGCGCTTCATGCCCGCACTGAACGTGACGACCGAGGAAATCGACCAGATGATGGCGATGCTGCGGTCGATCCTCGACACGCTCTAAGGAGACCGCCGCGATGGATGCCGCCGCCGATGCTGTCGCGATCCGCCCGTTCGAACGCGCCGACACCGATGCCGTGCTCGAAGTATGGCGCGACGCGTTCCCGCAATACGAAGACGCCGATGCGCCGCCGCATCGCGATCCGCTGCGATCGATCGCGCTGAAGCTCGCGACGCAGCCGGAACTGTTCTTCGTCGCGACCAGCGGCGCGCGCGTCGTCGGCACGCTGATGGCGGGTTTCGACGGCCATCGCGGCTGGCTCTACTCGTTCGGCGTCGCGAACGACGCGCGTCGGCTCGGCGTCGGCCGCGCGCTGATCGCGCACGCGGAACGCGCGCTCGCCGCGCGCGGCTGCCTGAAGATCAACCTGCAGGTGCTGCCCGGCAACGACGACGCGTGCCGCTTCTACGCGGCGCTCGGTTATCGCGTCGAGGAGCGCATCTCGTTCGGCAAGACGCTGCCGGCCGCGTGATGCCGCCGGCAGCGGCCCGGGTCAGTTCGTGCGCGTGATCGGTCCCGCGCCCGGCAGCGGATTGCCGAGCGCGTCGGTCGGCACGGCCTGCTGCTCGAACGCCGCGAAATACGCGGCCCATTGTGTGTCGCTCACGCGCACGATCAGCGCACCGTCCTGCCACACGTCGTTGTGGTCGTTGTGGTCGTCGCCCGCGCGATGCAGGTAGTTCGGGCCCGTCGAGCCCTGGTTCATGTGCGTGTCGTGGATGCCGTTGCCTTCCGTATAGGTACGGCCGAACACGACGACGTCGAGGCCCTGCGACTGCGCGGCGTTCACGAGCCGCAGCAGCGACGGGATCGGTTCGGGATTCTCGGTGCCGTCCATCACCGCACTCGCGCGCCACGCGCCCGTCTCGTTCAGGATGTCGCTGCGCAGGTAATCGAGCGCGGGCAGCGCGGCCTGCCCCGTGAGGTCGGTGTAGCCTTCGGCCGCGGCCGCGAGCGTCCCGGTGACGGGATGGTGGAAATCGTAGACGAGCTTGTAGTTCAGCAGGTCGTCCGCATCGCTGGTGCCGACGTTGATCGCGACATCCCAGTCGCCTGACGGCAGCGCCAGCGTCAGGTGGATGTGGTACTGGATCTCGCTGCCGTGCGGCGAGCCCTTCAGTTTCGCCACCGATGTCACCTTCGCCTTCACGAAACCGTAGTCCAGACTCATGCGTGCTCTCCATGTTCCGATGGATCGTCGATGCTACGCGGCCCGTGTGTCGGTTTGTGGGCGACAGGCTGCGGCCTGCGCTCCCTGTTCCCGCGCCACATGCGCAGCACAACACTCGAATGGAGTCGCGTCCGCGCGCACAGTTCGGCACGAATCGCCCGGACAAGAAAAAAGGCTGTCACGGCATCCCGTGACAGCCTTTCGAAAGCCCTGGTGCGACGCACGCGGCATTCGCCGCCGCGCGTCACCGGGCCCGCTCGTTCGCTTGCTTACTCGCCCAGATACGCGGCGCGCACCTTCGGATCGTCGAGCATCTGCTTCGCATCGCCTTCCATCGTGACCGTGCCCGAATCCATCACGTAACCGCGGTCGGCGGCCTGCAGCGCGAGGCGCGCGTTCTGCTCGACGAGCAGCACCGTGATGCCCTCCTTCGAGATCTCGCGCACCACTTCGAAGATCTTCTCGACCATGATCGGCGACAGGCCCATCGACGGCTCGTCGAGCAGCAGCAGCTTCGGCTTCGAGAGAATCGCGCGCGACATCGCCAGCATCTGCTGCTCGCCGCCCGACAGCGTGCCCGCGAGCTGCGTCGCACGCTCCTTCAGGCGCGGAAAGAAGCCGAACATCCGGTCGACGTCCTTCTTGATCTGCTCGTTGTCGTTGCGCAGGTACGCGCCCATCTGCATGTTCTCGATGATCGACATCCGCGCGAAGATCCCGCGGCCTTCCGGCACCATCGCGAGGCCGCGCTTGAGCAACTCGTGCGACGGGATGCCCTTGATCGACTTGCCTTCGTACTCGATGTCACCCGCCGAGTACGGCTTCAGGCCCGTGATCGCCTTCATCGTCGTGGTCTTGCCCGCGCCGTTCGCGCCGATCAGCGTCACGAGTTCGCCCTGGCGGACTTCCATGTCAACGCCCTTGACGGCCTGGATGCCGCCGTAGTTGACCTGCAAGCCCTTGATTTTCAACATTGCCGCTGCCATCAGTGCACCCCTGCGCCGAGATATGCCTCAATCACCTTCGGATTCTTCTGCACGTCCTGCGGCAGACCCTCGGCGATCACCTTGCCGTAATCGAGCACCGTCATCCGGTTGCACAGCCCCATCACGAGCTTCACGTCGTGCTCGATCAGGAGAATCGTGCGGCCGTCCGAGCGGATCTTGTCGAGCAGGCGCGTGAGTTCGACCTTCTCGGTCGCGTTCATCCCGGCCGCCGGCTCGTCGAGCGCGAGCAGCTTCGGGTCGGTCGCCAGCGCGCGCGCAATCTCGAGACGGCGCTGGTGGCCGTACGACAGGTTGCGCGACGTGTAGTCCGCGTACTGCAGCACGCCCACGTATTCGAGCAGCTCGATCGCGCGCTCCTTGATCTCGCGCTCTTCCTGGCGTTCGGCCGGCGTCTGGAACACCGCGCCGAGCAGCCCGTGCTTGGTGCGCACGTGGCGGCCCACCATCACGTTCTCGAGTGCCGTCATCCCGCCGAACAGGCGGATGTTCTGGAACGTGCGCGCGATGCCGGCCTTGGCCACCTGGTGCACGGCCGTCGGCGTGTAGTTCGTGCCGTCCAGCTTGAAGTCGCCGGAGTCCGGCGTGTAGAGGCCCGTGATCACGTTGAAGAACGTGGTCTTGCCGGCGCCGTTCGGGCCGATCAGGCCGTAGATCTCGCCTTCCTTGATCTGCAGGCCGACGTCGGACAGCGCCTGCAGCCCGCCGAAGCGCTTGTTCACGCCCGAGACGGACAGTCGGATTTGCTTGTCGCTCATGTGTGTATCCCCTTGTCCGTAGGTTAAGCGCGCACCGGCTTCTTGCTGTTGCGCTTCGCCAGTTTCGCGATCTTGTCCTCATGCTTCGGCGCGGGCCACAGGCCTTCCGAGCGGTACAGCATGATGATCACCATCGCGAGGCCGTACAGCGCCTGACGGATCACTTCCGTATCGACGATGTCATGACCGAACAGCGCGTGCTGCAGCGGGCTCATCGTCGAACGCAGGAATTCCGGGAAGATCGCGAGCAGCACCGCGCCCAGGATCACGCCCGGGATGTGGCCCATGCCGCCGAGCACCACACACGCGAGCACGACGATCGATTCCCAGAACGTGAACGACTCGGGCGACACGAAGCCCTGGAACGCACCGAACATCGAGCCCGACAGGCCGCCGAACGACGCGCCCATCGCGAACGCGAGCAGCTTCACGTTACGGGTGTTGATGCCCATCGCCTTCGCGGCGATCTCGTCTTCGCGGATCGCTGCCCAGGCACGGCCGATACGCGAGTGCTGCAGACGCGTACACACCCAGATCACCAGCAGCGAGCAGAGCACGAACAGGTAGTAGTACATGTAGACCGACGGCAGCTGGAAGCCGAACAGCGTATGCGTCTGCGACAGGTTGAAGCCGCCGACGTGCACCGGATCGATGCCCGTGATCCCCTTCGGGCCGTTGGTGATGTTCACCGGACGGTCGAGGTTGTTCATGAAGATCCGGACGATTTCACCGAAGCCGAGCGTCACGATCGCCAGGTAGTCGCCGCGCAGGCGCAGCGTCGGTGCGCCGAGCAGGATCCCGAAGGTCGCCGCCAGCGCCATCGCGATCGGCACGATGATCAGGAACGGGATGTGCAGGCCGTTCGGCGCGAGCGCCGCGATCCACTCGAACTGCGAGGTCAGGTGCGGCGAAGACAGCAACGCCGCCGTGTACGCGCCCACCGCGTAGAACGCGATGTAGCCCAGGTCGAGCAGGCCGGCGAAGCCGACCACCACGTTCAGGCCGAGCGCGAGCATCACGTACAGCATCGCGAAGTCGAGCACGCGGACCCAGTAGTTGCCGCCGGCCGAGCCGATGATGATCGGCGCGGCGATCACGAACACGGCGGTCAGGATGCCGATGACGACGGTCTTGGCGGTGTTGCGCTCTTCGACGAGCGACGTCGAGGATTCGATCGGTTGAATGGATGTCATGTTGTTTGCTCCCTTCCGTTACGCGCGATCCGCGACCCGTTCGCCCAGCAGGCCGGACGGACGGAACACCAGCACGATGATCAGCACGACGAAGGCGAACACGTCCTGGTAGTTACTGCCGAATACGCCGCCCGTGAGATTGCCGATGTAGCCGGCCCCGAGCTGCTCGATCAGGCCGAGCAGCACGCCGCCGACCATCGCGCCGCCGAGGTTGCCGATCCCGCCCAGCACCGCGGCGGTGAACGCCTTCATGCCGGGGATGAAGCCCATGTAGAAGTGCACGTTGCCGTATTCGGACGCGATCATCACGCCGGCCAGCGCGGCGAGCGCGGAGCCGATCATGAACGTCGCGGAGATCACGAAGTTCGGGTTCACGCCCATCAGGCTGGCCGTATTCGGGCTTTCGGCGATCGCGCGCATCGCGCGGCCGAGCTTGGTCTTGTGCACGAGCAGCAGCAGGCCGCCCATCACGATGAACGCGACCGCGATGATCACGATTTCAGTGACAGAGATCACGGCGCCGGGCGTCGTGTCGGTGGCCTTGATCACGTTGATCGGGTCGGTCGGCAGCAATTGCGGGAACGGCAGCGGGTTGCGCGACCAGATGATCATCGCAGCGGTCTGCAGCAGGATCGACACGCCGATCGCAGTGATCAGCGGGGCGAGGCGCGGTGCGCGGCGCAGCGGCCGGTACGCGACGCGTTCGATCGTGAAGCCGACGAACGCACAGACGACCGCGGCGATGCCCAGGCCGATCGTCAGCGTCGCGACGTTGCCGAGTCCGGGGAAATGGTTCTGCAGCACGGTGATGGCCGACAGCGCGACCATCGCGCCGATCATCAGCACGTCGCCGTGCGCGAAGTTGATGATGCCGAGAATGCCGTACACCATCGTGTAGCCCAACGCGATGATGGCGTAGACACTGCCGAGCACCAGCCCGTTGAGAACCTGCTGGACGAAAATATCCATTTAAAGCTCCTTGGCCCGTGCAGCCGGAGGACGTTGCGCCCCGCGGGTAAGCGAGGAATCGCGCCTTCTCGGCGACACTGCGGGTACTAGTCGATACCGGTAAGGGTGGATCGTCCCGGCGCGCGCCGCCCGGCCTGTACGGCCGGACCTGCCGCCGGAGCGGATACAAAAACGGCACCGCACTGTTCCGGTGCCGTCATGAGTCCCGTCGCTAAATCGTCACGACATCGAGGACGGTGTTCCTGGCCTCCTTGAAGTCGTGGAGCAGCATGCCGAGACGGCCTTCGTCCGGTTTCCCGGCATCCGTGCCTTGGCCCGTCCGACGCGGCGCAAGCGCCCCATCCGGACGGATCGGATTCCGTGCCGCGTTGCCTGGCACGGCACCGCGAACGCCGCACCCGACATTCGTCAGGACTGCGTCGGAATCCATCGTACGAACCAGACCGCGCGCCATGACCCGACCGGTCGTGGCGGCACGCTGATTCATCGAATTGAAATGAAGGGGGGCCGGTGACATCGGCGCGCTGCCCGCAGCGCCGCGCTCGGCCGGCATCCGTCGAGCGGCACGCACGGTCGGCGTCGCGCCACGATCGGCGGCTTGCTGCACTGCAACCGGCATGCCCGCTGCCGGGCCGTTCGTCGGCCCAAGCGCGTTGATTTCGTCAATCGTCAAACGTGCCCCGTATTCCTTGTCGTTGCCCCATTGCGCGATACGGCACGCCGTTGGCGCCGCACGACCGGTTCCAGCGACGCGCACGCCGCTGGCCGGCGGTGCCGCGAACACCGCAGCCTCCCTGCCCGCCCCGTCGTCGCTCTTTTTGCTGCATCCGGCAAGCATTGCAACCGGTGCGGCGACGGACACGGCGTACGCCAACTTCACATGCATCGAATGGTCTCCCGCGCCTTGCCAAAACCCGTTTCAAAGCCATTCCGGCTTGAAAACGGGCGCATTGTAACTCCATTTATAGGACGCCAATAATCCCGATTCGATGGGGTTTTCCTGCATTGCAACCAATTTTGAGAGACGGCTGGAAACGCATGGAGCAACCAGGTTGCACCACAGTCGCGAATCATGGTTGCGATTGCAATTTCGAGACGCAAAAAAAAGCGCGCCGGGAAGGCGCGCTTCGGTGTTCCGCAGGTGCGATGCGGCGATCAGGCGGCAGGCGGCAGGTTCAACCCGCGCGGCAGCGGAAACGACACGTTTTCCTCGATGCCGTCGAGTGCGCGAACGTTGCGCACGCCGAGTTCGCGCAGCCGCGCGATCACGGCCTGGGCGAGCACTTCCGGCGCCGACGCGCCGGCCGTCACGCCGATGCGGCGCTTGCCGGCGACCCATGCCGGATCGATCTGGTCGGGCGCGTCGACCATGTAGGCGTCGACGCCGCGCTTCTCGGCCACTTCGCGCAGGCGGCTCGAATTCGAGCTGTTGGGACTGCCGACGACGATCACGACATCACATTGCGGCGCCATGAACTTCACCGCGTCCTGGCGGTTCTGCGTCGCGTAGCAGATGTCCTGCTTCTTCGGCTCGCGGATCTTCGGGTACTTCGCCTTCAGCGCACCGATGATCTCCGCTGCGTCGTCGACGGACAGCGTCGTCTGCGTGACGAGCGCGATGCGCTCGGGATCGGCCAGCTCGAGTTTCTGCACGTCCTCGACGCTCTCGACGAGATGCATGCCGCGCTCGACCTGCCCCATCGTGCCTTCGACTTCCGGGTGGCCCTTGTGCCCGATCATGACGATGTCGACGCCGTCCTGGCGCATCTTCGCCACTTCGACGTGCACCTTCGTGACGAGCGGGCAGGTTGCGTCGTAAATGCGCAGGCCGCGCACGTCGGCCTCGTCGCGCACGGCCTTGGACACGCCGTGCGCACTGAAGATCACGGTGTTGCCGGCCGGCACTTCCTCGAGTTCCTCGACGAAGATCGCGCCCTTCTTCTTCAGATCCTCGACGACGTACTTGTTGTGGACGATCTCGTGACGAACGTAGATCGGCGCACCGTGCATCGCGATCGCGCGCTCGACGATCTCGATCGCGCGGTCGACGCCCGCGCAGAAGCCGCGCGGCTGGGCCAGCAGGATTTCGGCATCGGCGGCGACGGTCTGCCCGGACAGCGTATCGGTGGTGCTCATGATTACAGGATTCCGATGATTTTCACTTCGAACGTGAGCGCCTGGCCCGCGAGCGGATGATTGAAGTCGAACAGCGCCGAGGTCTCGCTGACTTCCTTCAGCACCCCGGCGTACCGGCCGCCGTCAGGCGCGTTGAACTCGATCAGCTCGCCCGGCGTGAAATCGTCGCCGACCATCCCGTTCTCGCGCAGCGTCGACAGCGTCACGCGCTGGAGCATGTCGGGATTACGGGGACCGAACCCCTGATCGGGGGCTAGCTGATAAGTCGAGTGGTCGCCGACCCTGAGCCCGAGCAGAATCTGTTCGAGCGAGGGTGCCAGTTGCCCCGCGCCCAGCAGCAGCGTGGCCGGCTTGTCGGAGAAGGTGTTGACGATGTCGGCGCCGTCGGCCAGTGCCAGCCGGTAATGCAACGTGACATGGGAACCGGGCTTCACTTCGGATAGATCGATGAGGCTCATGAATTACTCGTTCGGTCGGCGCCCGATACGGCCGAATGGCCCGGCGCAAAGCCAATATTGTAAGTCACCTGAGCGCGCAAGGCGGAAAGTGCGACGACGTCGCGCATACCGCCCTGCCGCCAATGGAGTTTCGAGCATGACGTCACCCTGCCTCGCCCTGTCGCCGGTCGAATGCCGCGACACCGCCCCTGCGCCGGCCGATCCGCCGGCCCGCATTCTCCCGATTCGCCCGCGCAAGCGCCGTACCGGCAACTGGCGGCCCGAGCGGCCGCGCGAGCGGTTGCTGGAACGCGGGCCGGCTGCGCTGACCGACGACGAACTGATCGCGCTGCTGCTCGGCACGGGCAAGCCCGGGCACGATGTATTCGTCACCGCTCGTGCGCTGGTCGATCGGTTCAAGACGTTGCGCGGGCTGCTCGAAGCGAGCACCGACGATTTCCAGGCGCACCCCGGCATCGGCCCCGCGCGCGCCGCGCGGCTGGCCGCGATCATCGAGATCGCGCGGCGCGTGATGAACGAGAAGGCGCAGGTGCGCTCGCCGATCGATTCGCCGCAGGCCGTCGAGGATTGCCTGCGGCTGAAGATCGGCTCGCGTTCGCAGGAAGTGTTCGTCGCCGTGTATCTCGATGCGCGCAACTGCCTGATCGACATGGAGGAAATCACGCGCGGCTCGCTCACGCGGATGGCTGTCTACCCGCGCGAGATCGTGCGCCGCGCGATGGCGCACAATGCCGCGTCGCTGATCGTCGCGCACAACCATCCGTCGGGCGCCGTGCAGCCGAGCGCGGAAGACCGCCGCCTCACCCGCGTGCTGAAGGACGCGCTCGAACTCGTCGACGTGCGGCTGCTCGACCACGTCGTCGTCGGCACCGATGATACTTTTTCGTTCGCACGTGCCGGTTGGCTGTAGACTGTGCCGCGGCAGCCCGCCCCGGGGCGCCGCAACGACGAAGCGAAATTAGGTTTGATTTTTCTGAACTTTTTCTGCTAGAATCGTCGTCTGTCTTTTTTCCAACCAGTTCTAGCCATCGAAGGGCCTTGTCTGTATGGGCTTCGGCGTTCTGAGTGCAGCCATGGATCACGTGGCGGTACGATGGAACCTTCATCGGCGATCGAACCCCGAATTTAGCGTATTAGGAGTGCTCTCATGGCACGCGTATGCCAAGTAACTGGGAAAGCGCCGATGAGCGGCAACAACGTTTCCCACGCCAACAACAAGACGAAGCGCCGCTTCCTCCCGAACCTGCAAAACCGCCGGTTCTGGGTAGAGAGCGAAAACCGCTGGGTGCGCCTGCGCGTTTCGAACGCCGGCCTGCGCCTGATCGACAAGAACGGCATCGATTCCGTGCTCGCTGACCTGCGCGCACGCGGCGAAGCCTAAGCCCAAGGAGCACAATCATGGCAAAAGGCGCACGCGACAAGATCAAGCTCGAGTCCACCGCTGGTACGGGTCACTTCTACACGACCACGAAGAACAAGCGCAACATGCCGGAAAAGATGGCGATCAAGAAGTTTGATCCCGTCGTCCGCAAGCATGTGGAATACAAAGAAACCAAGATCAAGTAATCTCCGGTTTCTGCCAGCCTGACGGCGATCGAAAAGCCCCGCTCCTGCGGGGCTTTTTGTTTTGCGCGCACGCTTTGTGGCCCGACGCGGTATGCTCTCCCCTTTCCGCGGCCACGGCTGACGGAACGCAAGATCAAAAAGCGTAACGATGGAGATGCAGCATGAAATTCGACGTGGCGATCGTCGGCAGCGGCCTGGCAGGGCTGTCGGTCGCACTCAACCTGGCCAGCACGCGACGTGTCGCGCTGATCGCGAAACGTTCGATGATGGAGGGGGCAAGCGATAACGCGCAAGGCGGTATCGCAGCCGTCCTCGATTCGGCGGACAGTATCGAGAACCATGTCGACGACACGCTGGTCGCCGGCGGCGGCCTGTGCGACGAAGGCGCGACGCGCTACATCGTCGAGCACGGCCGCGAAGCGATCGAATGGCTGATTTCGCAAGGCGTGCCGTTCACGAAAGACGACGCGGCCGAACTCGGCTTCCACCTGACGCGCGAAGGCGGCCACAGCCACCGCCGGATCATCCACGCGGCCGACGCGACCGGCCATGCGGTGCTTGCCACGCTGTCGGAGCGGGCACGCCAGCACCCGAACATCACGTTCTTCGAGAACCACCACGCGATCGACCTGATCACGTCGGACCGGCTCGGCCTGCCCGGCCGCCGCTGTCACGGCCTGTATGCGCTCGACGTCGACAACGACCGCACGATCACGATCGAAGCGCCGCATACGGTGCTCGCCACGGGCGGCGCCGGCAAGGTCTACCTGTACACGACGAACCCCGACACCGCGACCGGCGACGGCATCGCGATGGCGTGGCGCGCGGGCTGCCGCGTGTCGAACATGGAGTTCATCCAGTTCCACCCGACCTGCCTGTTCCATCCGTACGCGAAGTCGTTCCTGATTTCGGAGGCCGTGCGCGGCGAAGGCGGCCTGCTGAAACTGCCCGACGGCACCCGCTTCATGCCCGCGCACGACCCGCGCGCCGAACTCGCGCCGCGCGACATCGTCGCACGCGCGATCGACTTCGAGATCAAGAAGCGCGGGATCGACTGCGTATATCTCGATATCAGCCATCAGCCGGAAGCGTTCCTGCGCGAACACTTCCCGACGATCCACGCGCGCTGCCTCGAATTCGGCATCGACATCGCGAAGCAGCCGATTCCCGTCGTGCCGGCCGCGCACTATACGTGCGGCGGCGTCGTCACCGATCTCGCCGGGCGTACCGATCTCGCGGGCCTGTATGCGGTCGGGGAAACGTCGTACACGGGCCTGCACGGCGCGAACCGGCTCGCAAGCAACTCTCTGCTCGAATGTCTCGTGATCGGCCGCGCGGCCGCCGAAGCGATCGAGGCGGCCGGCTTCGACGCCGAAACGCCGGCCACGCTGCCCGCCTGGGACGAAAGCCGCGTGTCGGATGCCGACGAGGAAGTCGTCGTCGCGCACAACTGGGACGAACTGCGCCGCCTGATGTGGAACTACGTCGGCATCGTGCGCACCGACAAGCGCCTCGAACGCGCCAAGCACCGACTGTCGCTTCTGCGCGACGAAATCCACGAGTACTACGCGAACTTCCGCGTGACGCGCGACCTGCTGGAATTGCGCAACCTCGTCGACGTGGCGACGCTGATCGTGAAAAGCGCGCACTCGCGCCGCGAAAGCCGCGGGCTGCACTATAGCCGCGACTGGCCGCACACGCTGCCGAAGGCGTTGCCGAGCGTGCTCACGCCGCGCGCGCGCCGCTGAGCGCACGCCCTTCCCGGCCACCGCCGGGAGCGCCCAAGAAAAAAGCCGTTGGCGCGCAAACGCCAACGGCTTTCTTGTCTGACAGGACGAGGTACGGTCAGTCGACGATCCGCATCGAATAGTCGGTCGCGCGCACGTCCTTCGTCAGCGCGCCGATCGAGATGCGATCGACGCCCGTTTCCGCGAACGCGCGCACCGTCTCGAAATTGACGCCGCCCGACACTTCGAGCACGGCCTTGCCGGCCGCCACGCGCACGGCTTCGCGCATCATGTCGAGCGTGAAGTTGTCGAGCAGCACCGACTCCGCGCGATGCGCGAGCGCCGTGTCGAGCTGCGCGAGCGTCTCGACTTCGACCTGCACGGGCACGCCCGATTCCAGCGCGAATGCCGCGTCGAGCGCCTCGCCGACACCGCCTGCCGCCGCGATGTGGTTTTCCTTGATCAGGATGCCGTCGTACAGCGCGAGACGCTGGTTCTCGCCACCGCCGACGCGCACCGCATACTTCTGCGCGAGCCGCAGGCCCGGCAGCGTCTTGCGCGTATCGAGGATCTTCGCGCGCGTGCCTTCGACGCGATCGACGTAGCGGCGCGTCGCGGTCGCGACGCCCGACAGCAGCTGCAGGAAGTTCAGCCCGTTGCGCTCGGCCGTCAGCAGCGCGCGCGCCGGCCCGTCGAGTTCGCAGACGGTCGAATCGGGCGTCATGCGGTCGCCTTCGCGATAGCGCCATTGCACGGCGATCGACGGATCGATCCGGGCGATCACGGCCTCGAACCACGGCACGCCGCAGAGCACGGCTTCTTCACGCACGATGATGCGCGCACGGCGGCGCCCGCCGGCCGGCACGAGCCGCCCGGTCTGGTCGCCGGCGCCGACGTCTTCGGCGATCGCGTCGGCCACGTTGCGCGCGATCGCGTCGTCGAATACCGCGCCGTATTGCGCGCGAACGATGTCGAACAACGGGGAGACAGCCTCGCTCATGCGGCCCCCACGTTCGCGAACAGTGGCTGGTCGCGCTGCAGATCGCCGCTCGCCTGCACGCGCTTCTTGTGCGCGGCCGCGAATTCGAGCATCCGGTCGATCGGCAAACGCGCGCGCTCGCCGATCGCGGGATCGACGAAGATCTCGTTGTGACCGCGTTCGAGCACGTCGGCGAGATTCGCGAGGCCGTTCATCGCCATCCACGGGCAGTGCGCGCAGCTCTTGCAGGTCGCGCTGTTGCCGGCCGTCGGCGCGGCGATGAAGTTCTTGCCGGGCGCGGCGAGCTGCATCTTGTGCAGGATGCCGAGATCGGTCGCGACGATGAAGTGCGTCGCGTCGAGCTTGACTGCCGCGTCGATCAGTTGCGTGGTCGAGCCGACGACGTCGGCCTGCGCGACGACGTTTTCCGGCGACTCGGGATGGACGAGCACTTTCGCGTCCGGGTATTCGGCGCGCAGCAGGTCGAGCTCGATACCCTTGAATTCGTCGTGGACGAGGCACGAGCCTTGCCACAGCAGCATGTCCGCGCCGGTTTTCTTCTGGATGTAGCTGCCGAGATGACGGTCCGGCGCCCAGATGATCTTCTCGCCGCGCGCGTGCAGGTCGGCCACGATCTCGAGGCCGATCGACGACGTGACCATCCAGTCCGCGCGCGCCTTCACGGCCGCGCTGGTGTTCGCGTAGACGACGACGGTGCGGTCCGGATGGGCATCGCAGAACGCCGAGAATTCGTCGACCGGGCAGCCGAGGTCGAGCGAACAGGTCGCGTCGAGATCGGGCATCAGGATCCGTTTGTTCGGGCTCAGGATCTTCGCGGTTTCGCCCATGAAGCGCACGCCGGCGACGACCAGCGTCTGCGCGTCGTGATCGCGGCCGAAGCGGGCCATTTCGAGCGAGTCGGCCACGCAGCCGCCCGTTTCGTCGGCCAGTTCCTGCAGTTCGGCATCGACGTAGTAGTGGGCGACCAGCACGGCCTTTTCACGGACGAGCAGCGCCTTGATGCGCGCCTTCAGTGCGGCGCGCTCCTCGGCGGACGGCGCGTCGGGCACCTTGGCCCATGCCTGCCCCACGCCGCACACGGTCCCTGCTGCGACGGGTCGGTCGTACTCGACGGGTTTGATCGTCGATTGCATCTCCATATCTCCTGTCGACCCAAGTTAGCGCTTCAGCGCTTACTTGGGTCCCATGCTTCGCGGTCGATCAGAGTTAGGGCTTAAGCGCTTACTCTGATCCCATGCTCTGGTCATACAAATTCGGCTCCGCCGACACCCTTCAAAAACCGGCAGCCCAAATGAAAAAACCCCGCCAACGCGGGGTTTGTGACGTCCTGAGATTCTAATCGATTTCGAATCAGGCGTAGCGGCGCAGGCGCGTCGCGAATTCCTGCAGCGCCTTGATGCCGCTTTGTTCTGCGCGATGGCACCAATCCTGCAATTGCGCGAGAAGCTGTTCGCGCGACGCGGTCGAACGATCCCAGATCGCCGCCAGATCCTGGCGCAGCTGGAAGTACGTATGCAGCTTCTGGCTGTTCGCGAAGATTTCCGGCAGCAGCTTCTTCTGCGGCTCGTCGAGGCCGTCGGCATCCTTGTGGAACCACTTGCGCGCGCCGCGCATCAGCTGGTACTTCTCGCTCGAGCCGAGCTCCTTCAGGTGCGCGAGTTCCTGGCGATACGCACGCTTCACGGCCTTGCCGTAGCGCGCCATCACTTCGTAGCGGTTCGACAGCACGGCCTGCAGCGTTTCCTGGTCGAGCACCGTCTTCGGCTTGTTCAGGCGCGGCGTCGGCGCAACCTTCTTCACCTTCGCGAGACCGAACGCCGACATGATGCGGATGTACATCCAGCCGATGTCGAATTCGTACCACTTGTTCGACAGCTTCGCCGACGTCGCGAACGTGTGGTGGTTGTTGTGCAGCTCTTCACCGCCGATCACGATGCCCCACGGGAACAGGTTCGTGCTCGCGTCGGCCGAGTTGAAGTTGCGATAGCCCCAGAAGTGACCGAAGCCGTTGACGACGCCAGCCGCCCAGAACGGAATCCAGACCATCTGCACGGCCCACACGGTGAGGCCGATCACGCCGAACAGCGCGACGTCGATCACCATCATCAGGCTGATGCCGAGAATCGGGTACTTCGAATAGACATTGCGCTCGATCCAGTCGCTCGGCGTGCCGTGGCCGAACTTGCGCATCGTCTCTTCGTTCTTCGCTTCCGCGCGATACAGCTCCGCGCCCTCGAGGAACACCTTCCAGATGCCGCGCGTCTGCGGGCTGTGCGGATCTTCCTCGGTCTCGCACTTCGCATGGTGCTTGCGGTGAATCGCGGCCCACTGACCCGTCAGCATGCCGGTCGTCATCCACAGCCACAGGCGGAAGAAGTGGCTCGCGATCGGATGCAGTTCCAGCGCACGGTGCGCCTGGCAGCGGTGCAGATAGACCGTCACGCCGATGATCGTGACGTGCGTGACGGCGAGCGCGAACAACGCGACCTGCCACCACGAAAAATGCAGGAGCCCGTGGGAAAGAAAATCGAGCAGGGAATTCAACAAGGCAGTTACCTGTGATGAGAGCGACGCCGGCTCGCGCAGGCGTCAGAAAAATGAAAGCATACCGCGTATAGACTTGAATTTTACTTCAACCGTTCCAAGTCTTTGTAAAAAATGAATATTTTCTTGCCCTGGCGCAATCGGAACAGTCCACGGGCGGACTGGGAAAGGCCCGCGATCCGGTTCCGGTCGCGGGGTCAAGCCATTTGACGGCCGGCGCGCGCTACGCAGCCGGCGCGCGCCCGTTCGCCGCATCGTTCGCGGCTGCCGGATCGAGTGCGGCCGCGCCCGCGGCGGAAAAACCTTCCGGCAATCCGACCACACGCACTTCGCGCTGCGGGAACGGAATCGAGATCCCGTGCTCGCTGAACAGCCGCCAGATGTTGCGGTTCACGGTCGAGCGCACGCCCGACGTGCCTTTCGCGGAATCCTCGATCCAGAAGCCGAGCTCCAGGTCGATCCCGTCCGCGCCGAAACTCACCAGGTACGGCGTCGGAGCAGGCTCCGCCAGCACGCGCGGCACGCCCTTCGCCGCGTCGGCGAGCAGCAGGAGCGCGTGCTCGACGTCGCTCGTGTACGCGACCTGCACCGCGACCTTCGCATAGCCGCGCGTCAGGTACGACGACTGGTTCTGCACGACGTCGGTGATCAGCTTCTCGTTCGGGATCAGCGTCTCGTTGCCGTCGAGGCCGCGCACGACCGTGTAGCGCGTGCGGATCTGCGTGACGACCCCCTGCAGGCCGCCGACGCTGATCGCGTCGCCGAGCCGCAGCGAGCGATCGAGCAGGATGATGAAGCCCGACACGTAGTTGCTCGCGATCTTCTGCAGCCCGAAGCCGAGGCCGACGCCCACCGCACCGCCGAACACGCCGAGCACCGTCACGTCGATGCCGACCAGCGACAGCCCGATCAGGATCGCCGCGAACACGAGCAGCGCGCGCCCGACCCGCGACAGCACGACCTTCAGGTTCGCGTCGAGCGTGCTCGCGCGCGTGAGGCGATCCTCGAGCACCGAGCCGAGCCACATCGCGACCATCAGCGTCACGCACACCCACAGCGCGCCCGAGATCACCGACAGCAGCGTGAGGTGCGCGTTGGCGACGCGGAACTGCACGCTGTCGAGCCAGCCGAGCACGTCGCGCTGGATGCCGAGCACGGTCAGCACCATCGCGGCCCACACGACGGTCGACACGATCTTCTCGACGATCGACAGCCACGCATGCGTGTGGCCGTCGCGTGCGAACACGCGCCGCGCGAAGAAGAACAGCACGTAGATCGACGCGATGCCGAACAGCGGCACGAGCGCGAGCGACAGCAGCGAGGTCGACATGAACGGGTCGAACGCGAGCTGCGCGACACCGACGAACACGCTGCCGAACAACGGGAACAATGCGCGCTTCAGGCTTTGCGCGCCCGCGCCGGGCGCGCGGCCGGCCGCCCGGCGGCGGGCATCGATGCGGCCGTGCACGAAGCGCGCGGCCACCCACGCGAAGCACAGCGCGCCGACGAGGATCGCCGCCTGCCAGATCATCACCGGCTGGTGGAAGTCACGAATGACCGACGCCAGCCGGTGCGACAGCAGGCGGCTCTGCAGATTTTCCATCGTCCGTCCGGGCAGTCGTTACTGCGCGGCGCGCCGCTCGAGCACCGCGGCGAAGAAGCCGTCGGTTGCGTGACGATGCGGCCACAACGACAGGTAGTCGCCCGTCTCGAGCTCGATGCGCTGGTCGGCCAGCACCTTCTGCGCCGGCACCAGCACGAACTCGGGATGATCGGCCAGGAACTGCTCGACGATCCGCTCGTTCTCGGCGTCGAGCACGCTGCAGGTCGCGTAGACGAGCCGCCCGCCCTTCTTCACGAGGCGCGCGGCGCTCGCGAGGATCGACGCCTGCTTCGGCGTCAGCTCGTCGATCGCCGTGCGCGTCTGGCGCCACTTCAGGTCCGGATTGCGGCGCAGCGTGCCGAGGCCGCTGCACGGCGCGTCGACCAGCACGCGGTCGATCTTGCCGGCGAGCCGCTTGATCTTCGCATCGTGCTCGCTGTCGATCAGCACCGGGTTCACGTTCGACAGCCCGCTGCGCGCAAGGCGCGGCTTCAGCTTCGCAAGGCGCTTCTCCGACACGTCGAACGCATAGAGGCGCCCGGTCGAGCGCATCATCGCGCCCAGCGCGAGCGTCTTGCCGCCCGCGCCGGCGCAGAAATCGACGATCATCTCGCCGCGGCGCGGCGCAACGAGCGAGCACAGCAGCTGGCTGCCTTCGTCCTGCACCTCGATCTGGCCTTCCTCGAACAGCTTCAGACGCGTCAGCGCCGGCTTGCCGACGACACGCACGCCGAACGGCGCGAACGGCATCGCGCCCGCATCGATCCCGTTCGCACGCAGCGCGTCGATCACCTGGTCGCGGGTCGCCTTCTGCGCATTGGCGCGCAGGTCGAGCGGCGCCGGGTAGTTCAGCGCGGCGGCGAGCTGCGCGAGCTCCTCGGCGTCGAAACGGGCCGACAGCGCCTGGTGGATCCAGTCGGGCAGGTTCGTGCGCACACGCACCGGCAGGCTGGCCGGATCGATCTTCGACACGTGTTCGAGCCACGCGGCCTCGGTGTCGGACAGGAACGGCCTCAGCGCATTGCGGCCGGCCGTCTGCATCAGGCCGAGCAGCGTGAGACGCCGTGCCGGCGTGCCCGTGCCGCTCTCCGCGAGATGCGAAAACTCCATTTTCCGGCGCAGCACCGCAAACACGGCTTCGGCGATCACGCCGCGCTCCGCATGCCCGAGCTTCGGGTGCGCGCGGAAGAACCGGCTCGTCGTCGCGTCGGCAGGGCCGGCGAACTTCAGCACCTCGGCCAGCAAAGTCTCGGTCTGGCCAATCAGGAATCCGTGCAGCTTCATACGCCCTCACTCGTTTCGGTATGCGGTTGATCCGCGAAAATCCAGCGCGCCTCTTCCGGCGAGACTACTGCACGGCCGTTCTCGAGGCGCAGACGCCCCTCGACGAACCAGCGCACCGCGCGCGGATACAGCACATGCTCGACGGTCAGCACGCGCTGCGCGAGCGCGGCCGCGTCGTCGCCCGCGCGCACGGGCACCGCGCCCTGCGCGACGATCGCGCCGCTGTCGAGCTCGGGAATGACGAAATGCACGCTCGCGCCATGCAGCGCGACACCCGCATCGAGCGCCTGCTGATGCGTATGGATGCCCTTGAAGCTCGGCAGCAGCGACGGATGGATGTTCAGCAGCCGGCCCTCATATCGTCTGACGAATGCGGGCGTGAGGATGCGCATGAAGCCGGCGAGGACGACGAGATCGGGGGCGAAACGGTCGATCTCGGCGGCGAGCGCCGCATCGAAGCTGTCGCGGCCGTCGAACGACCGGTGGTCGACCACCGCCGTCGCCACCCCGTGCGACGCGGCAAAAGCCAGCCCGGCCGCATCGGGCCGGTTGGCGATCACGGCGGCAATCTCGGCCGGCCAGCGTTCCTGCGCGCACGCGCGGACGATGGCCTCCATGTTGCTGCCGCGACCGGAAATCAGGATCACGAGTTTTTTCATCCGCGAATTTTACCATTTGCCCCCGCGTTTCCCGCCTTCTCGGCCGCCGACCCGTCCGAACGTTTATAATCTTCTGCTTTGCGGCATCCCACCGCCCATTCCCCCGACGCTGCATCCGCTATCGTGAAAGTCTTCCGCGGCCTGCCCAACGCCGAGAGCCGCGCCCCGTGCGCGCTGACGATCGGCAACTTCGACGGTGTCCATCGCGGCCACCAGGCCCTGCTCGCGCGCGTGCGCGCGGCAGCGGACGCGCGCGGCCTGCCCGTGTGCGTGATGACGTTCGAACCGCACCCGCGCGAATTCTTCAATCCGGCCGGCGCGCCGCCGCGCATCGCGATGCTGCGCGACAAGCTCGAGGCGCTGCGCGATCACGGTGTCGACCGCGTCGTCGTCGAGCACTTCAACCATACGTTCGCGAGCCAGTCGCCGCAGGCGTTCGTCGAGCGCACGCTGGTGAACGGGCTGCACGCGCGCTGGATGATGGTCGGCGACGATTTCTGCTACGGCGCGAAGCGCGCGGGCACCTTCGACACGCTGAAGGCGGCCGGCGAGCAATACGGTTTCGAAGTCGAGCAGATGGGCACGGTGGCCGGCAGCGACGGCACGCGCATCTCCAGCTCGGGCGTGCGCGCCGCGCTGGCGGCCGGCGATCTCGACGCGGCCGCGCAGGCGCTCGGCCACGGCTATGCGATCAGCGGCCACGTCGCGCACGGGCTGAAGCTCGGCCGCGACCTCGGCTTCCCGACGTTGAACCTGCCGATCGCGCACAAGCGGCCGGCGCTCGCGGGCATTTTCGTCGTGCAGGTGCACGGCCTCGGCCCCGAGCCGCTGCCGGGCGTCGCGAGCCTCGGCCTGCGCCCGACCGTCGACGATTCGGGCCGCGTGCTGCTCGAAGTCCACCTGCTCGACTGGCATGGCGACGCGTACGGCAAGCTCATCCGCGTCGAATTCCTGAAGAAGCTGCGCGACGAGGCGAAATTCGACGATCTCGAGGCGCTGTCGCGCGCGATCGCACTGGACGTCGCGAATGCGCGCGCGTACTTCATCGAGCGCGACCGCGCGCCGGGCAGCCGCGCCACGGGCTTCGCGACGTCGGCCACCGACCGAATTAGCTGATCCGGACGGCGGCGCCTCGCGCCGCACCCTCGCGCCGCCCACTCGCGCGCATCCCCGATTCACGACGCCCGAGCGTCTCCCGATTTAGATAGCGATCCCATCATGAGCAACAAGAAAGCCGATTCGAAACCGCAGGCCAAGTATCCGGTCAACCTGCTCGACACGCCGTTCCCGATGCGCGGCGACCTGCCCAAGCGCGAGCCGCAGTGGGTCAAGGAGTGGGAAGAGCGCGGCCTCTACGAGAAGATCCGCGCGGCCAGCAAGGGCCGGCCGAAGTTCATCCTGCACGACGGCCCGCCGTATGCGAACGGCGACATCCACCTCGGCCACGCGGTCAACAAGATCCTGAAGGACATCGTCGTCAAGTCGCGCAACATGGCCGGCTTCGACGCGCCGTACGTGCCGGGCTGGGATTGCCACGGGATGCCGATCGAGATCCAGATCGAGAAGCAGTTCGGCAAGTCGCTGCCGGCGGCCGAAGTGATGAGCAAGGCGCGTGCATACGCGACCGAGCAGATCGAGAAGCAGAAGGTCGGCTTCAAGCGCCTCGGCGTGCTCGGCGACTGGGCGAATCCGTACAAGACGATGAACTTCGTGAACGAGGCGGAAGAGATCCGCGCGCTCGGCAAGATCATCGAGAAGGGCTACGTGTATCGCGGGCTGAAGCCGGTGAACTGGTGCTTCGACTGCGGCTCGGCGCTCGCCGAGGCGGAGGTCGAGTACAAGGACCGCACCGACCCGACGATCGACGTGATGTTCGCGTTCGCGGAACCGGAAAAGACCGCGCAGGCGTTCGGCCTGCCGGCGCTGCCGCGCGCAGAAGGCGGCATCGTGATCTGGACCACCACGCCGTGGACGATTCCCGCCAACCAGGCGCTGAACCTCCATCCGGAAATCGTCTACGCGCTGGTCGACACCGAGCGCGGGCTGCTGATCATCGCGCAAGAGCGCGTCGAAGCCTGCATGACCGACTTCAAGCTGACGGGCCGCGTCGTCGCGACCGCGCCGGGCGTGAAGCTCGCCGGCCTGCGCTTCCACCACCCGCTTGCATCGGCCCACCCCGGCTACAAGCGTACGGCGCCCGTCTACCTCGGCGATTACGTGACGACCGACACGGGTACCGGCGTCGTGCACTCGTCGCCCGCCTACGGTATCGAGGACTTCCAGTCGTGCAAGGCGCACGGGATGACCGATTCGGACTTCATCAACCCGGTGATGGGCGACGGCCGCTACATCGAATCGCTGCCGCTGTTCGGCGGCCTGTCGATCTGGGATGCGAACCCGAAGATCGTCGACGCGCTGAACGCGGCCGGCTCGCTGCTGCGCAGCGAGAAGTACACGCACAGCTACATGCACTGCTGGCGCCACAAGACGCCGATCATCTACCGCGCGACGTCGCAGTGGTTCGCCGGCATGGATGTCACGCCGAACGACGGCGGCAAGACGCTGCGCGAAACCGCGCTCGAAGGCGTCGACGCGACCGCGTTCTACCCGTCGTGGGGCAAGCAGCGCCTGTTCAGCATGATCGCGAACCGTCCCGACTGGACGCTGTCGCGCCAGCGCCAGTGGGGCGTGCCGATGGCGTTCTTCGTGCACAAGGAAACCGGCGAGCTGCACCCGCGCACGCTGGAACTGCTCGAGGAAGTCGCGAAGCGCGTCGAGCAGTCGGGCATCGAGGCATGGCAGTCGCTCGACCCGCGCGAGCTGATCGGCGACGACGCGAACCTGTACGAAAAGAACCGCGACACGCTCGACGTGTGGTTCGACTCGGGCACGACGCACTGGCACGTGCTGCGCGGCTCGCACAAGGATCAGCTGCAATTCCCGGCCGACCTCTACCTCGAGGGCTCGGACCAGCATCGCGGCTGGTTCCACTCGTCGCTGCTCACGGCTTCGATGATCGACGGTCGCGCGCCCTACAAGGGCCTGCTCACGCACGGCTTCACGGTCGACGGCGAAGGCCGCAAGATGAGCAAGTCGCTCGGCAACGGCATCGATCCGCATGAAGTCGCGAACCGCCTCGGCGCGGAAATCATCCGCCTGTGGATCGCATCGACCGACTACTCGGGCGAGCTCGCGATCTCCGAGGAAATCCTGAAGCGCGTGACCGAAGGCTATCGCCGCATCCGCAACACGCTGCGCTTCCTGCTCGCGAACCTGTCGGACTTCGACTTCGCACAGCACGCGGTGCCGGTCGAGGAATGGCTCGAGATCGACCGTTATGCGGTCGCGTTCTCGCAGCAGCTGCAGACGGAACTGCTCGGCCACTACGAGAAATACGAATTCCACCCGGTCGTCGCGAAGCTGCAGACGTACTGCTCGGAAGATCTCGGCGGCTTCTACCTCGACGTGCTGAAGGATCGCCTGTACACGAGCGCCGCCGATTCGCGCGCACGCCGTTCCGCGCAAACGGCGCTGTACCACCTGACGCAAGGCCTGCTGCGCGTGCTCGCGCCGTTCCTGTCGTTCACGGCGGAAGAAGCGTGGAAGGTGTTCCAGCCGGCCAGCGACACGATCTTCACGGAAACCTACTATGCGTATCCGGAAGTCTCCGGCTCGGCCACGCTGATCGAGAAGTGGGCGCTGCTGCGCGAAGTGCGCGGCAACGTGACGAAGGCGCTCGAGGAAGCGCGCACCGCGAACCGCATCGGTTCGTCGCTGCAGGCGGAAGTCGCCGTGCATGCAAGCGGCGCGCGTTACGATGCGCTCACGAGCCTCGGCGACGACCTGAAGTTCGTGCTGATCACGTCGGCTGCAACGGTCGTCAAGGTCGACGACGAAGCGCAGGAAAGCGTCGACGTGGCCGCATCGAAGTACCAGAAGTGCGAACGCTGCTGGCACTACCGCGAAGATGTCGGCGCACACGCCGATCATCCGACGCTGTGCGGCCGCTGCTTCTCCAACCTGTTCGAAAACGGCGAAATCCGGAGCGCTGCCTGACCATGGCGAAAACCCTGTCGAAGCCGGCCAGCGGCGCGCTTGCACCCTGGCTCGGCATTTCGCTGATCGTGATCCTGTTCGACCAGCTGTCGAAGATCGCGATCCTGAAGACGTTCGCGTACGGCGCGCAGCATGAGCTGACGTCGTTCTTCAACCTCGTGCTGGTGTACAACCGCGGCGCGGCGTTCGGCTTCCTGTCGACCGCCGGCGGCTGGCAGCGCTGGGCGTTCACCGCGCTCGGCATCGGCGCGACGCTCGTGATCTGCTTCCTGCTGAAGCGCCACGGCCAGCAGCGGCTGTTCAGCCTGTCGCTCGCGCTGATCCTCGGCGGCGCGCTCGGCAACGTGATCGACCGGCTCGTCTACGGTCACGTGATCGACTTCCTCGATTTCCACCTCGGCGCCTGGCACTTCCCGGCGTTCAACCTCGCCGATTCCGCGATCACGGTCGGCGCGGTGCTGCTGATCTACGACGAACTGCGTCGCGTGCGCGGCTCGCGCTAAGCGCGCATACTCGGCGTCGACGGCCGGCTTCGTGCCGGCCGTTCCGTTTGACCCTTGGAGGCCTGAGTTGGCACACGCAGAACTCGCAGGAAAACACCTCGTTCTCGGCCTGACGGGCGGCATCGCCTGCTACAAGATCGCCGAGCTCACGCGGCTGCTCGTGAAGGCCGGCGCGACCGTACAGGTCGCGATGACCGAAGCGGCCACGCAGTTCATCACGCCCGTGACGATGCAGGCGCTGTCGGGCCGGCCCGTCTATACGAGCCAGTGGGACGCGCGCATCGACAACAACATGGCGCACATCGACCTGTCGCGCGAAGCCGACGCGATCGTGATCGCGCCCGCGTCGACGGATTTCCTCGCGAAGCTCGCGCACGGGTTCGCGGACGACCTGCTGTCGACGCTGTGCGTCGCACGCGACTGTCCGCTGCTCGTCGTCCCTGCGATGAACCGCCAGATGTGGCAGAACCCGGCCACGCAGCGCAACGCCGCGCAACTGCGCGCGGACGGCGTATCCGTGCTCGGCCCCGATTCGGGCGCGCAGGCATGCGGCGAAGTCGGCGACGGCCGGATGCTCGAGCCCGAGGCGATCTATGAGGCGATCGTCGCGCACTTCGCGCCGAAGGTACTCGCGCACCGGCGCGTGCTGATCACGGCCGGGCCGACGTTCGAACCGCTCGACCCCGTGCGCGGCCTCACGAACCGCTCGAGCGGCAAGATGGGTTTCGCGCTCGCGCGCGCCGCGCAGCAGGCCGGCGCCGACGTGCATCTCGTCGCGGGGCCGGTCGCGCTCGACACGCCGTGGGGCGTGTACCGCCAGGACGTGCAGACCGCGCAGCAGATGTACGACGCAGTGATGCACGCGGTGGCCGATGCCGACATCTTCATCGCGGTGGCCGCGGTGGCCGACTGGCGCGTCGATCAGCCGGCCGAGCACAAGATGAAGAAGACGGCCGACCGCAAGATGCCGGCGCTCGCCTTCGTCGAGAACCCGGACATCCTCGCGTCGGTCGCGGCGCTGCCCGACCCGCCGTTCTGCGTCGGCTTCGCGGCCGAAAGCGGCGACCTCGACGTGCACGGCGACGAGAAGCGCAAGCGCAAGAACGTGCCGCTGCTCGTCGGCAACCTGGGCCCGCTGACGTTCGGCCGCGACGACAACGAAGTCGTGCTGTTCGAAGCGGCCGGCCTCACGCGCCTGCCGCGCGCCCCGAAGGACGAACTCGCGCATGCGCTCGTCGCGGAAATCGCGAAGCGCCTGCCCGACAACCGCCTGATCTGATCACCCGCGCGACGGCGCTTGCCGCCGCGCCCTTCCCGACCGATTCGACGACCGCATGAAACTCGACCTGAAGATTCTCGACGCGCGCATGCGCGACTACCTGCCCGCCTACGCGACCACCGGCAGCGCGGGCCTCGACCTGCGTGCGTGCCTCGACGCACCGGTCACGCTGCAGCCGGGCGAAACGACGCTCGTGCCGACGGGCCTCGCGATCCACCTCGCCGATCCCGGCTATGCGGCGCTGATCCTGCCGCGCTCGGGCCTCGGCCACAAGCACGGGATCGTGCTCGGCAACCTCGTCGGCCTGATCGACTCCGACTACCAGGGCCAGCTGATGGTCTCGACGTGGAACCGCGGCCAGACCGAGTTCGTGCTGAACCCGTTCGAACGGCTCGCGCAGCTCGTGATCGTGCCGGTCGTGCAGGCGCAGTTCAACATCGTCGACGATTTCGCCGAGAGCGATCGCGGCGAAGGCGGTTTCGGCAGCACCGGCCGCCACTGAGCGGCACTGCATGAAAAAGGGGCCTCGCGGCCCCTTTTCTTTTCGACGTCACTCGCTGACCGGCTGCGCGATCCGTGCAGGCGCCGGTTCGCGTCGCCGCGCGTGCGCGATGCTCGCATAGATCACCATCGCGGCCAGCACGCCGAGCAGCACGGCTGACGATCCGACCGTGCCGAGCGCGAGGCCGCCCTTCGCGACCGGCTTCGTCAGCAGGTCGCCGACCGTCGCGCCGAACGGACGCGTGAGCACGAACGCGGCCCAGAACAGCAGCACGCCCGAGATCCGCGTGAAGTAGTGCGCGAGCACGATCACCGCCAGCAGCCCGCCGATCAGCAGCGCGCCGCCGCCGAAGCCGAGCCCCGAACTGTCCGCGAGGAAGTCGCCGAGTGCGGTGCCGAGCGTGTTCGAGAACAGGATCGCGATCCAGTACAGCAGCTCGACCTTGCGCGTGCGGATCAGGTCGACCGACAGCGATTCGCCGCTCAGGCGCCAGACCGCGAAGATCGCCAGCAGGATCGCGACGAGGATCGACGACCCGGCGGCATAGCCGAGGCCGAGCGTGCGGTCCATGAAGTCGGACATCGTCGTGCCGGCCGTGCTCGTCGCGACGATCACGGCCCAGTAGACCGCCGGGCGATAGCGTGTCGTCCGGAGCTGCGCGCCCAGCGTCACGAGAAAGAAACCGAACAGCAGGATCGAGCTCACCGCGTAGCCGACGTTCAGCGTCATCGACAACAGGTCGCCGCCGGTCTCGCCGAGCGTCGTCGCGCAGATCTTCATGATCCAGAACGCGAGCGTGATTTCGGGAAGTTTGTTCATTCGAACCCCATTTTCAGGAAGCGGCGGGCCGGCGCGCGCCGGCCCGCCTTGCAGACAGGTTCGAATGTAATCGCCGCCGGCTTAACGGAACCTTAGCGAGCGTGCGGAACGGGGAGGCAGTTGCGCCGCCGCGGTCAGCGTGCGTGTTCGTGCCGGTAATGCAGCGCGTAGGCGAGCGTCAGCAGTACGACGAACACGACACCGACCACCATCGTCATCCGGAATTCGCGCGTGAACGCGGTCGTGAACAGGATCGCGGCGACGAGCCCGGCACCGAGCAGGCTGCCGAACGGGTGGCCCCACATCCGGAACGGGAGCGCGGGACCGCGATACTGCGACCGAAAGCGCAGGTGCGTGACGAAGATCATCAGCCACGTGAACAGCGCGCCGAACATCGCGATCGCCATCATCACGGTGAAGGCGGTGTCGGGCGCCAGCGCGACCAGCACCGCCGCGACCGCGACGCCGCTGGTCGAGATCCACAGCGCCGCACGCGGCACGCCGTTCGTGCCGAGCCGGCCGAATACCGCGGGCGCGAGCCGCGCGCGCGACAGGCTGAACATCATCCGCGTCGTCACGTAGAGCTGGCTGTTCATCGCCGACAGCGCCGCGATCAGCAGCACGAAGTTGATCACGCCGGCCGCGTACGGCACGTGCGTCGCGGCCATCACCTTCACAAACGGGCTTTCGTCGGTGCCGGCCGCCGTCCAGGGCACGATCGCGAGCATCAGCGCGAGCGTCAGCAGGTAGAACAGCACGAGCCGGAACACGGTCGAGCGGAACGCGCGCGTGACCGCGTGCTGCGGATCGCGCGCCTCGCCGGCCGCGATCGCGACGGCTTCGATGCTCATGTAGCTGAAGATCGCGACGATCACCGCGACCCACGTACCCCACGGCCCCTTCGGCATGAAGCCGCCGTGCACGGTGTAGTTCGCGAAGCCGATGCCCGATGCGGCCGGCGCGGACCAGACCAGATACGCGCCGAGCACGATGAACACGACGATCGCCGCGATCTTCAGCAGCGAGAACGCATATTCGACCGTGCCGTACAGCGTGACGCTCGCGAGGTTCACTGCGATCAGCAGCGCGGAGAAACCGATCACCCAGTACCAGCCGGGTACGGCCGGGAACCAGTACTTCATGAACACGGCGATCGCGCTGATTTCGGTACCGATCGCGAACACGACCGCGAACCAGTACGCATAACGCACGAGAAAACCCGCGAGCGGGCCGACGTAGTGCTCGGCATACGCGCCGAACGAGCCGGCCGTCGGATGCGCGACGGTCATTTCCGCGAGCGCGCCCATCAGCAGCAGCGCGATCAGCGCGCCGATCGCATACGAAACGAGCACGCTCGGGCCGGCCAGCCCGATCGCGAACCCGCTGCCGAGGAACAACCCCGTGCCGATCGCGCCGCCGATCGCGATCATCGCCATCTGCCCCGACGTCAGCGCGTGGCGCAACCCTTGTTCGCGCGCGACGATAGCGTCGAACGACCGTTGTTGTTGTGTCACTGCGTTACCACTCCCCTGCACCACTATCGCGCCGCCCCGGCGCCGGATAAAACGAAACGGCGCGGAAAACTTCCCGCGCCGTTCGCATGAACAACGAATTATCGCTTACTCGACTTCGACCGTCTCTTCGTTCGGCTTGTGCGGCGGATTCGCCAGCTTGTCGAACGACAACTGCACCTTGTCGTTTTCGTCGACGTCGACCGTCACGTGACCGCCGTTGACGAGCTTGCCGAACAGCAGTTCGTCGGCCAGCGCGCGCCGGATCGTGTCCTGGATCAGTCGCTGCATCGGCCGCGCGCCCATCAGCGGGTCGAAGCCGTGCTTCGCGAGATGCTTGCGCAACGCGTCGGTGAAGAGCGCGTCGACCTTCTTCTCGTGCAGCTGTTCCTCGAGCTGGATCAGGAACTTGTCGACCACGCGCATGATGATTTCCTCATCGAGCGAGCGGAAGCTGATGATCGAATCCAGGCGGTTGCGGAACTCCGGCGTGAACAGGCGCTTGATGTCGGTCATCTCGTCGCCCGTCTCGCGACGCGTCGTGAAGCCGATCGTCGCCTTCTGCATCGACTCGGCGCCCGCGTTCGTCGTCATGATGATGATGACGTTGCGGAAATCCGCCTTGCGGCCGTTGTTGTCCGTCAGCGTGCCGTGGTCCATCACCTGCAGCAGCACGTTGAAGATGTCCGGATGCGCCTTCTCGATTTCGTCGAGCAGCAGCACGCAATGCGGCTTCTTCGTGACGGCTTCGGTCAGCAGGCCGCCCTGGTCGAACCCGACGTAGCCCGGCGGCGCGCCGATCAGGCGGCTCACCGCATGACGCTCCATGTATTCCGACATGTCGAAGCGGATCAGTTCGATGCCGAGCGTGAACGCGAGCTGGCGCGCCACTTCGGTCTTGCCGACGCCCGTCGGGCCGGAGAACAGGAACGCGCCGATCGGCTTGTCCATCTTGCCGAGGCCCGCGCGCGCCATCTTGATCGAGGCCGCGAGTGCGTCGATCGCCGGATCCTGGCCGAACACGACGCTCTTCAGGTCGCGATCGAGCGTCTGCAGCTTGCTGCGATCGTCCTGCGACACGCTTTGCGCCGGCACACGTGCAATCTTCGAGATGATTTCCTCGATTTCGCTCTTGCCGATCGTCTTCTTCTGCTTCGACTTCGGCAGGATGCGCTGCGCGGCGCCCGCTTCGTCGATCACGTCGATCGCCTTGTCCGGCAGGTGGCGGTCGGTGATGAAGCGCGCCGACAGTTCGGCCGCGGCCGACAGCGCACCCGACGAATACTTGACGCCGTGATGTTCCTCGAAGCGCGACTTCAGCCCGCGCAGGATCGCGACCGTCTGCTCGACGCTCGGCTCCGTCACGTCGACCTTCTGGAAGCGCCGCGACAGCGCGGCGTCCTTCTCGAAGATGCCGCGATACTCGGTGAACGTCGTAGCTCCAATGCACTTGAGCGTGCCCGACGACAGCGCCGGCTTCAGCAGGTTCGACGCATCGAGCGTGCCGCCCGACGCGGCGCCCGCGCCGATCAGCGTATGGATCTCGTCGATGAACAGGATCGCGTGCGGGCGCTCCTTCAGTTCCTTCAGCACCGTCTTCAGCCGCTGCTCGAAATCGCCGCGATACTTGGTGCCCGCGAGCAGCGCGCCCATGTCGAGCGAATAGACCTGCGCGTTCGCGAGGATGTCCGGCACTTCGCCGCGCGTGATGCGATACGCGAGCCCTTCCGCGATCGCGGTCTTGCCCACGCCGGCCTCGCCGACGAGCAGCGGGTTGTTCTTGCGGCGACGGCACAGCACCTGCACCACGCGCTCGACCTCGGGCTCGCGCCCGATCAGCGGATCGATGCGGCCGTCCTTCGCCATCTGGTTCAGGTTCTGCGTGAACTGCGCGAGCGGCGTTTCCTTCTGCGCATTCGCGTCTTCGCTTTCCGCATTCGCGTCGGTCGACTTAGCGGCTTCGCCGTTGTTCGTCTTCGCGATGCCGTGCGAAATGAAGTTCACCACGTCGAGGCGCGTGACGCCCTGCTGCTGCAGGTAGTACACGGCGTGCGAATCCTTCTCGCCGAAGATCGCGACCAGCACGTTCGCGCCGGTGACTTCCTTCTTGCCGTTCGACGTCGACTGGACGTGCATGATCGCGCGCTGGATCACGCGCTGGAAACCGAGCGTCGGCTGGGTATCGACATCGTCGGTGCCCGGGACGGTAGGTGTGTTGTCGTGGATGAAATTGCGCAGGTTCTGACGCAAGTCCTCGATGTTGGCCGCACACGCGCGCAACACCTCGGCTGCCGTCGGATTATCCAGCAGGGCCAGCAGCAGGTGCTCGACCGTAATGAACTCATGGCGCGCCTGGCGTGCTTCCATGAACGCCATGTGCAGGCTGACTTCCAATTCCTGGGCAATCATGCTTCCTCCATCACGCACTGCAGCGGATGCCCTGCCTGCCGCGCATGGGTAACGACTTGCTCAACCTTGGTCGACGCGATGTCCCGCGTATAGACCCCACATACCCCTCGTCCTTCACGATGGACCTTCAGCATGATCTGCGTGGCCGTCTCGCGATCCTTCTTGAAATACTCCTGGACCACCATCACGACGAATTCCATCGGCGTGAAGTCGTCGTTCAGCAGCACCACCTTGTACATCGAAGGCGGCTTGAGCTTCTGCTGCTTGCGTTCCAGGACGGTACTGTCCTGCTTGTCCGGGATAATCGCCATACACCCATTCTAAACAACTCGGACAGGCCCGCAATCCTGCCATAACCCGACCGACCGGCCGGCGCCCTCCCCGGTATCCCGGAACACGCCTTCGTCTTCGTGCCATACGAAAGCCGGCTGCGGTGCCGGCTTTCACGCGTGGCGCGGAACACGAACCGTCTGGGGGCAACTGCACCGGACCGTCGTGTCCGCATCCAGTATCCCACAAGCCGGGACGACTCGAACGCGTGTCACTCGAGCCTGGTATATGAGCCGATTATGGGGCTTTTCAAGACCCCGCGCTTGGCGGCATGCTGCAAAGCAAAGCCGGAAAAACCCTGAAAATGGGTTCTTTACAACGACCCTCTAAACGTCTAAAAATTCCACTTGACACTCCAATAAAGAGCGCCAACAATCAAGCTGGCACTTTTTTCAATTTGCCGGTTGGCGAAATGAAAGAGGCCGAGGTGAGCTTGTGAGGGGGGAACGACTGCATTTTCCAGTCGTTTAGCTTTTCGAGCGTGCTCGTGGTAAGTAGCAGCGACTGTGTGACAGGGGAAGTAGGAAAATGGCAACTGGTATCGTTAAGTGGTTCAACGACGCGAAGGGCTTCGGTTTCATCACTCCCGACGAGGGCGGTGAGGATCTGTTTGCGCACTTCTCGGCTATCACCATGAATGGCTTCAAGACGCTGAAGGAAGGCCAGAAGGTGAGCTTTGACGTCGTTCAAGGACCGAAGGGCAAGCAAGCGTCGAACATCCAGGCCGCATAAAGGCATCGGATATCGGACGAAGAAACCCGGCGCATTGCGCCGGGTTTCTTTTTTTGAGGCGGGCCAATCGATAATCGATTGGCCCGCCTTTTCGTTCAATCCCGATAATTGAACATACATTGTCTTGTCACACATGCAGATCGGATATCGGCCCTGCGCGTGAAACACATTCACTACCTCGTTACACGACCTTCAGCGTGCCCATCATGCCGAGGTCCTCGTGTTCGAGAATGTGGCAATGAAACATGCGCTCTCCGGGCATGTCTTGCGTGACGAGAATCGACACGGTTTCGCCGCTGCGCACGTTCACGGTATCGCGCCATGCGCGGAACGGTTCGGTCGAGCGCGCGCTGCCCGACGCGCGCTCGATCACCTGGAACTGCGTGCCGTGCAGGTGGAACGGGTGATCCATGTCGGTGGTGTTGCGAATCTCCCAGCGCTCGATGTCGCCACGGCGGCTCGTCAGCGTGGCACGGTGCGCGGCGTAGGTTTCGCCGTTGATCGTGAAACGCATGCCGGCCGGACGGCCCCGCGCCGCGCCCTTCATCATCGCGTCCATGTCCATTTCCTCGCCGAACGCGACCGTCTTGTGCGCAACCGGTTCGCCGAGCGGCGGCACCGCGCGCAGCGTGGCGGGCAACGTGCGCGCGGCGGCGGGCGCGAATGCGACATCGGCCAGCGCCAGCGCCGGATCGGGCGGCAGGCTGCCGTGGCCGTCGTCGTGCGACATCGCCATCTTGCGGCGGTCGTACTCGGCCGCCTGCAGCACCGCGCGCGACGCGCGGTCGCCGGCGCGCACCAGCAGTTCGGCGCGCTCGCCCGGCGCGATCAGCAGCGACGTCACGCGGCGCGGCGCATCGAACAGCCCGCCGTCGGTACCCGCGTGCTCGAACGCACGGCCGTCGTCGAACGCGACGCGCAGGTAGCGTGCGCTGCACGCGTTCCACACGCGCCAGCGCTCGTCGCCCGCGACGTCGATGCGCGGCCGGCGCGCGCCGTTGACCAGCACGAACTGGCCTTCGCGGCCGTTCATCCAGTCCATCATGTCGTTCGGCGCAATCGTGCCGTCGCGCGCAAGCTTCAGGTCCGACACGAACAGGTTGCGCTCGGGCCAGCCGGCCAGCGGATCGTCCGCCGCCCGCACGATGAACGGGCCGGCCAGCCCGCGAAACACCTGTTCGGCCGTCATCATGTGCGGATGCGGGTGGTACCAGTAGGTGCCGGCGCTGCCCTTCGGCAGCGTGAAGCGGTACACGCGCGCCGCGCCCGGCGCGACGGGATCGGACGGATTGCCGTCCTGGTCGGGCGGCACGGGCAGGCCGTGCCAGTGGATCGTCGACGGCTGCGGCAGCTTGTTCACGAACTTGATCTCGACCGTGTCGCCTTCGCGCACGTCGATCAGCGGGCCGACGACGGGGCCTTGCGTGCCCGCGCCGAACTGCCAGAACGGGGTCGGCCGCGCGCCGCGCAGCATCGGGCGCGCGACAGGCTGCGCGACCAGCGTGGCCCGGAACGTACCGGGCTCGCGGCTTTCGTTCGCGAGCGTGCGCAACGTCGCGAGCGGCGCGCCGGCCGGCAGCGCGTCGGCGGCCGCGAGCGCGGCCGGCGCAGGCTTGCCGTGCTGCGCGTGCCCCGACATGCCGGACATGCCCGACATGCCGGGCATGTCGTCCATCGAATCCATGCCGGCCATGCCAGTATGACCGGCATGCTGCGCCCACGCGGTGCGCGCGAACAGCGACGCGGCCGCGACCCCGATGGCGCGCGACAGGAAGGTTCTCCGTATCATCAATCGATCCTCGTTATCCATGCAGCGTCGCTCGACAGCCGCGACGCGTGCGCCGGCCGGCCGAACCGCCGGTGCGCGACGCGAAACCCAATGCCCGCGTCATCATAACCGCTGGCCTCTATCGAAGAACGCCGCCACCGGTCTGGCGGCGATACGCCGCAGCGCGGCTTGGCACCGGCCTTCGTCGGCCATCGCGCCCCGCCCCGGACCGGCCCGCCGCCGCATCCAGCCGCCCGTTTTGCGCGTGCCGTTCGGCGCCCCGCGGCACGCGTCGCGCCATCCCGCCGTAAAACCGCTAGTTTTTCACGATGTGGAACAAGTCCCTGCGTTGTAAAAATTCGTGGTGCAGGGCACAAATTTCGCGTTTCGCGATACCAAAAAACGTTCCGCAATACAAAACGAAAGAAATATCATCTTGTTTTTAAACGAGAATTTTTGTTTCGAGAAGCCGTTCTACATGCACCATCCGACCGGGTCGCGGACGTAGACTTTGTTCCATGCACTGACGCTTCGCCACGACGTTCGATACGGAACCCGGCGCAAGCAGCCAGTCGGGCCACAGCCGGCCAAGCCGGCAGGCGGCACACCAGAATCGCTTGTGATCAGAAAGGGAGAACGGAAATGAAGGGATTTCGCTTTGGTTCAGCGCTCGGGTCGTTCTACATCCTGCCGGCAAACGGCGGCTGGGAAGCGACGTTCGGCAACGCTTCGCTCGGCGCGTTCTCGTGCCCGGAAGTCGCGGCCGACCGCATCTCGCGCGGCGACTGCGCGCAGCCTTCCGAACTGGACACGGCCACGCTCGAAGTGCCGGACGAAATCGCCGAATGGGAAATCGTTCACGTCTGAATGGCAAGCCTGCAACGAAAAACGCCCCGGGCGACCGGGGCGTTTTCATTGAGTGTCGGACGGCGAGCGGCCAGCCGCGCCGCGTCGACACACGCGTTGGCGCGCGCGATTGCGCGGCCCGCGTCAGGCGACTGCGTCGACGATGGCGTTCAGCGTCGCGCTCGGGCGCATCGCCTGGCTCGTCAGGTCGACGTTCGGACGGTAGTAGCCGCCGATCGCCTGCGCCTTGCCTTGCGCGGCCGCCAGCTCTTCCAGGATGCGCGCTTCGCTGTCGGACAGCGCCTTCGCCACACCTTCGAACTGCGCCTTCAGCGCGGCGTCCTCGGTCTGCTCGGCCAGCGCCTGCGCCCAGTACAGGCACAGGTAGAAGTGGCTGCCGCGGTTGTCGAGGCCGCCGACCTTGCGCGCCGGCGACTTGTTCTCGTCCAGGAACTTGCCGGTCGCCTGGTCGAGCGTTTTCGCGAGCACGACCGCCTTCGGGTTCTGGTACGCGTTGCCGAGGTGTTCGAGCGACGCGGCCAGTGCGAGGAATTCGCCGAGCGAATCCCAGCGCAGGAAGCCTTCCTCGACGAACTGCTGCACGTGCTTCGGCGCCGAGCCGCCCGCGCCCGTTTCGAACATCCCGCCACCGGCCATCAGCGGCACGATCGACAGCATCTTCGCGCTGGTGCCGAGTTCCATGATCGGGAACAGGTCGGTCAGGTAGTCGCGCAACACGTTGCCGGTGACCGAGATCGTGTCCTTGCCCGCACGGATGCGCTCGAGCGAGAAACGCGTCGCCTCGACCGGCGTCATGATGCGGATGTCGAGGCCGTTCGTGTCGTGGTCCTTCAGGTAGCGTTCGACCTTCGCGATGATCTGCGCATCGTGCGCACGCGCCGGATCGAGCCAGAACACGGCCGGTGCGCCGGTCGCGCGGGCGCGATTGACCGCGAGCTTGACCCAGTCCTGCACCGGTGCGTCCTTCGTCTGGCACATGCGCCAGATGTCGCCGGCTTCCACTGCATGCTCGAGCAGCACGTTGCCGGCTTCGTCGGTGACGCGCACGACGCCGTCCGCCGGGATCTGGAACGTCTTGTCGTGCGAACCGTATTCCTCGGCCGCCTGCGCCATCAGGCCGACGTTCGGCACGCTGCCCATCGTGACCGGATCGAATGCGCCGTGCTGCTTGCAGTCCTCGATCACGGCCTGGTAGACGCCTGCGTAGCAGCGGTCCGGAATCACGGCCTTCGCGTCGTACAGCGCGCCGTCCGGGCCCCACATGCCGCCCGAATCGCGGATCATCGCCGGCATCGACGCGTCGACGATCACGTCGCTCGGCACGTGCAGGTTCGTGATGCCCTTGTCGGAGTTGACCATCGCGAGGCGCGGACGCACCGCGTATTCGGCCTTGACGTCGGCTTCGATCGCTTCGCGCGTGTCGGCCGGCAGGTCCTTCAGGCGCGCGTACAGGTCGCCGATGCCGTTGTTCGGGTTGAAGCCGACCTGCGCCAGCACGTCCGCGTGCTTCGCGAGCGCGTCGCGGTAGAAGACCGACACGAAGTGACCGAACAGGATCGGGTCCGAGACCTTCATCATGGTCGCCTTCAGGTGCACCGAGAACAGCACGTCCTGCGCCTTGGCGTCGGCGATCTGCGCTTCGATGAAGCTGCGCAGCGCATTGCGGCTCATCACCGATGCGTCGATGACTTCACCAGCCTTCACGGCCGTCTTTTCCTTCAGCACCTTCTTCGCGCCGTCGGTCGTCGTGAGTTCGATCTTCACGCTGCCGGCATCGGCGATCAGCGCCGACTTCTCGCTGCCGTAGAAGTCGCCTTCGGTCATGTGTGCGACGTGCGCCTTCGACGTGGCCTTCCACGCGCCCATCTTGTGCGGATGCTTGCGTGCGTAGTTCTTGACCGACAACGGCGCGCGGCGGTCGGAGTTGCCTTCGCGCAGCACCGGGTTCACCGCGCTGCCCTTGATCTTGTCGTAGCGCGCCTTGACCGACTTCTCTTCGTCCGTCGACGGATCTTCCGGATACGCCGGCAGCTTGTAGCCCTGCGCCTGCAGTTCGGCGATCGCGGCCTTCAGCTGCGGCACCGATGCGCTGATGTTCGGCAACTTGATGATGTTCGCTTCCGGCTTCAGCGTGAGCTGGCCCAGCTCGGCCAGATCGTCGGAACCCTTCTGCTCCGGCGGCAGGATGTCTGCGAATGCCGCGATGATGCGGCCGGCGAGCGAGATGTCGCGCGTTTCGACGGCGACGCCGGACGAACGCGTGAAGGCCTTGACGATCGGCAGCAGCGAATAGGTCGCGAGCGCGGGCGCTTCGTCGGTGAGGGTGTAGATGATCTTGGGCGAAGTGGACATGGTGGTCAAAGCATTGCTACGTGATTGTTGAACTGAGGAGCGCCGGCGGTAACCGGCGGGGAGCGACCGGGTCGGTCGCGAAAGGGGCGCGCCGGCTCAGCCGGGCGGTGGTGTTGCGAGGGCCGTCATGTTCTACCTTGCAGGGCCTCCGGGCCGCATCGCGGCGCCGCGGCCCGCATGCCGGACCGCCCTGCCAACAAACCTGCCATCCACGAAACGCCCCGGCGCCGGCAGTCAGCGCCGGGGCGGCCGGCAACCTGCCGGCCCACCCCGGAAGGGGTCTTACATGTTCTCGATCAGGACTTCGCCGAAGCCGGAGCACGACACCTGCGTCGCGCCTTCCATCAGGCGCGCGAAGTCGTACGTGACGCGCTTCTGCAGGATCGACTTCTCCATTGCGGCGATGATCGTGTCGGCCGCTTCCGTCCAGCCGAGGTGGCGCAGCATCATTTCCGCCGACAGGATCTCGGAACCGGGGTTCACGTAATCCTTGCCCGCGTACTTCGGCGCCGTGCCGTGCGTCGCCTCGAACATCGCGACCGAATCCGACAGGTTCGCGCCCGGCGCGATCCCGATGCCGCCGACCTGCGCGGCCAGTGCGTCGGAGATGTAGTCGCCGTTCAGGTTCAGCGTCGCGATCACGTCGTATTCGGCCGGGCGCAGCAGGATCTGCTGCAGGAACGCATCGGCGATCGAATCCTTGATCACGATCTCGTTGCCCGTCTTCGGGTTCTTCACGCGCATCCACGGGCCGCCGTCGATCAGCTCGCCGCCGAATTCCTTCTGCGCGAGCGCGTAGCCGGCGTCACGGAACAGGCCTTCCGTGAACTTCATGATGTTGCCCTTGTGCACCAGCGTGACCGACTTGCGATCGTTGTCGATCGCATACTGGATCGCCTTGCGCACGAGACGCTCGGTGCCTTCGGTCGACACGGGCTTGACGCCGATCCCGGAGGTTTCCGGGAAGCGGATCTTCTTCACGCCCATCTCGTCCTGCAGGAACTTGATGACCTTCTTCGCCTGCTCGGAACCCGCGGCCCATTCGATGCCCGCGTAGATGTCTTCCGAGTTCTCGCGGAAGATCACCATGTCTATCTTCTGCGGCTCGCGCACCGGCGACGGCACGCCCTTGAAGTACTGGACCGGGCGCAGGCACACGTACAGGTCGAGCTCCTGGCGCAGCGCGACGTTCAGCGAACGGATGCCGCCGCCGACCGGGGTCGTGAGCGGCCCCTTGATCGACACCACGTATTCCTTCAGCACCTGCAGCGTTTCGTCCGGGAGCCACACGTCCGGACCGTACACCTTCGTCGCCTTCTCGCCCGCGAAGATCTCCATCCAGTGGATCTTGCGCTTGCCCTTGTAGGCATGCGCGACCGCCGCATCGACGACCTTGATCATGACCGGCGTGATATCGAAGCCCGTACCGTCGCCTTCGATATAGGGAATGATCGGCTGCTCGGAAACGTTGAGCGAGAAGTCCTTGTTGACGGTGATCTTGTCACCGCCTTCCGGAACCTTGATGTGCTGATACGGCATGATCGACTCCAGTGACGTGGCTGAGCAGGTGATGCTGGTCGAAGCTGCGCGCGCGGCGGGGGCGCGGCATGGCCACCCCGTGACGGCAACAGCGAGCCGCTATTCTAGCGCCCCAACCGGGCACTTCGGCATGAACCGCGGCACTGCGTATCAAGGCCTCACTTATGTCTTATATAAGACAGAGGACTTGCCGTTCCGTATTATGCATTAAGATTCCGCCATTTGCCATAGACCGCCCGCCCCCGCCTCCCGCGGCAGGCCGGGCGGGCGCCCTGCCATGAACCTGATCGCCCTCAACAAGCCGTTCGGCACGATTTGCCAGTTTTCCGCGCACGAGACGCGCCCGTCGCTCGGCGACTGGGTAAAAACGCCCGGCGTCTATGCGGCCGGCCGGCTGGACGCGGACAGCGAAGGCTTGCTGCTGCTCACCGACGACGGCGCGCTGCAGGCGCGCATCGCGGAGCCGCGCCACAAGCTCGTGAAGCGCTACTGGGCGCAGGTCGAGGGCGCGCCCGGCCCGGCCGACCTGAAGGCGCTCGCGCGCGGCGTCGATCTCGGCGACTACGTGACGCGCCCGTGCCGCGCCGAATTCATCGAGCCGCCCGACACGCTGTGGGCGCGCAATCCGCCGATCCGCTACCGCGCCGCGATCCCGACCACCTGGATCGAACTCGCGATCACCGAAGGCAAGAACCGGCAGGTGCGCCGGATGACGGCTGCCGTCGGCTTCCCGACGTTGCGCCTGGTGCGCGTGGGCATCGGCGCACTGGATATATTTGCGCTCGGCATTGCACCGGGCGAAACAATCGCACTGCCGCCGCGCGCGCCATGGGACGGTTTCGCGGCCGCCGGATAAGAATTCGGGAAACGCGAATTTTTCGTCGTCTTTTTCGTCAACCGGCTGCGAAGATCGCGCGTTAAACCACGCAGATGCCAACCTTAGCTATCCGGCATTGGCAGCCGAACCCGTGTTTGCGTCACGAAAGCGACGTTTTTCTCGAATACGATTCGGCGCCCGCAGCGCAATGAGAAATTTCTCGAAGCGTCTGTCAACCGAAAGGTGGATGGCACCGTTAGACGACATGACTCCTATTGCCGGGTCATTTGGTTAATTAACTAAAGCTGAGGAACACAACATGAACAAACTGATCGCCGCTCTGGTCGCTGGCCTCTTCGCAACGGCTGCTTTCGCACAAGCTTCGGCTCCGGAAGCTGCTCCGGCAGCAGCAGAAGCTGCTTCGGCACCGGCTAAGCACGCTGCCAAGAAGCACCACGCTGCCAAGAAGCACCACAAGGCATCGAAGAAGGCTGCAGCAAGCGACGCAGCAGCACCGGCAGCTGCTTCGAACTAAGTAAGCTGGCTGTAATAACGCAGTCAAGAACACGCAGTCTTGCCGTTCTTACGGCGTTGAAAGGCAGATCACCGCAAGGCGATCTGCCTTTTTCTTTTGTGTGCCCGCCGGCGCGCATCGCGTACCATGCGGGTCTCGTTTTCCAGACAGGAGCCATGCTGTGCAATTCTCCCTGCGCTCGTCGCTCGGCCGCCTAGCGCGCGCCACCGTGTTTCCCGCCGCGCTCGCCGTCCTCGCGCTCGGCATGCAGGCCGCCGGCGCGCAGATGCCGCCCGGCGCCAAGCAGCCGAGCGAGTTTCCGCGCGTGAAGCTGCGCGCCGGCATGTACGTGATCGACGCGGCCGTCGCCGCGAACGACGCCGACCGCGAACAGGGGCTGATGTACCGTTCGCAGCTCGCGCCGAACGAAGGCATGCTGTTCGTCTTCAACGAGAACGCCGTGCACTGCTTCTGGATGAAGAACACGCTGATCCCGCTGTCGATCGCGTTCATCCGCGCGGACGGCACGATCACCGACATCGACGAGATGAAGGCCGAGACGACCGACAACCACTGCCCGCGCAACAACGGCGTCTACGCGCTCGAAATGAGCAAGGGCTGGTTCGCGGCGAAGGGCATCAAGCCCGGCATGAAGCTCGACGGCCTGCCGAAGGCCCAGTAACCGCCTGTTCCGCGGCGTCGCGCCGCGCATCGACCGAAGCCGGCCGCCCGTTGCGCGCCGGCTTTTTTTCACCTGCCGGCGGCGCTGCCCCGCTTGATTCCGCCGGCGCCGGCCGCATCTGCAAAAGCCACGCGCAAGCGCTATGCTTTAAGTCTCGCTTGTCCAGCCCGGGCCGGCACCGCCGGCTCGCTTACATTCGAACCTAAGGAGGTTCACGTGCCCCGCAAAACCCCCATCGAGCGCTATCGCAATATCGGGATCAGCGCTCACATCGATGCCGGCAAGACCACGACGACCGAGCGCATCCTGTTTTACACCGGCGTGAGCCACAAGATCGGTGAAGTGCACGACGGCGCGGCCACGATGGACTGGATGGAGCAGGAGCAGGAACGCGGCATCACGATCACGTCGGCGGCGACCACGGCCTTCTGGAAGGGCATGGCCGGCAACTATCCGGAACACCGCATCAACATCATCGACACGCCCGGGCACGTCGACTTCACGATCGAAGTCGAGCGCTCGATGCGCGTGCTCGACGGCGCGTGCATGGTCTACGACTCGGTCGGCGGCGTGCAGCCGCAGTCCGAAACCGTGTGGCGCCAGGCGAACAAGTACAAGGTGCCGCGCATCGCGTTCGTCAACAAGATGGACCGCATCGGCGCCGACTTCTTCCGCGTGCAGAAGCAGATCGGCGAGCGCCTGAAGGGCGTCGCCGTGCCGATCCAGATTCCGATCGGCGCGGAAGATCATTTCCAGGGCGTCGTCGATCTCGTGAAGATGAAGGCGATCGTGTGGGACGACGAAAGCCAGGGCGTGAAGTTCACGTACGAGGACATCCCCGCGAACCTCGTCGAGCTCGCGCACGAATGGCGCGAGAAGATGGTCGAGGCCGCGGCCGAAGCGAGCGAGGAACTGCTCGAGAAGTACCTGCACGACCATGAATCGCTGACCGAGGACGAGATCAAGGCCGCGCTGCGCAAGCGCACGATCGCGAACGAGATCGTGCCGATGCTGTGCGGCAGCGCGTTCAAGAACAAGGGCGTGCAGGCGATGCTCGACGCGGTGATCGACTACCTGCCGTCGCCGGTCGACGTGCCGGCGATTCTCGGCCACGACTTCGCCGATCCGGAAAAGCCGGCGGAACGTCATCCGAGCGATGACGAGCCGTTCTCGTCGCTCGCGTTCAAGATCATGACCGACCCGTTCGTCGGCCAGCTGATCTTCTTCCGCGTGTATTCGGGCGTCGTCGAATCGGGCGATACGGTGCTCAACGCGACGAAGGACAAGAAGGAACGCCTCGGCCGGATCCTGCAGATGCACGCGAACGAGCGCAAGGAAATCAAGGAAGTGCGCGCGGGCGACATTGCGGCTGCCGTCGGGCTGAAGGAAGCGACCACGGGCGACACGCTGTGCGATCCGGTCAAGCCGATCATCCTCGAGAAGATGGAGTTCCCGGAGCCCGTGATCTCGCAGGCCGTCGAGCCGAAGACGAAGGCCGACCAGGAAAAGATGGGCCTCGCGCTGAACCGCCTGGCGCAGGAAGATCCGTCGTTCCGCGTGCAGACCGACGAAGAATCCGGCCAGACGATCATTTCGGGGATGGGCGAGCTCCACCTCGAAATCCTGGTCGACCGGATGAAGCGCGAGTTCGGCGTCGAAGCGACGGTCGGCAAGCCGCAGGTCGCGTATCGCGAGACGGTGCGCACGACGGCATCCGACGTCGAGGGCAAGTTCGTCAAGCAGTCGGGCGGCCGCGGCCAGTACGGCCATGCGGTGATCACGCTCGAGCCGAACCCGGGCAAGGGCTACGAGTTCCTCGACGAGATCAAGGGCGGCGTGATTCCGCGCGAGTTCATCCCGGCCGTCGACAAGGGCATCACCGAAACGCTGAAGAGCGGCGTGCTCGCGGGCTACCCGGTCGTCGACGTGAAGGTGCACCTGACGTTCGGCTCGTACCACGACGTCGACTCGAACGAAAACGCGTTCCGGATGGCCGGCTCGATGGCGTTCAAGGAAGCGATGCGCCGCGCGAAGCCCGTGCTGCTCGAGCCGATGATGGCCGTGGAAGTCGAGACGCCCGAGGAATTCATGGGCAACGTGATGGGCGACCTGTCGAGCCGTCGCGGCATCGTGCAGGGGATGGAAGACATCGCCGGCGGCGGCGGCAAGCTCGTGCGCGCCGAGGTGCCGCTCGCGGAGATGTTCGGCTATTCGACGTCGCTGCGTTCGGCGACGCAAGGCCGCGCGACCTACACGATGGAGTTCAAGCAGTACGCAGAAACGCCGGCCAACGTATCGGAAGGCGTGATCAGCGCGAAGACGAAGTAAGCGCCGGGCGCTCGCGCCCCGTCGCATGCACGCAAGCCCGTCCGGTTCCGGACGGGCTTTTTTTCGTCCGGCGCGCGCTGCCGCGATGGCGTCCTTTTGATCGACTCGCAGGCATTTTTTTCGCATGCCACAATGGAAAGCGATTCGTCAGATGGAACCCGCCCGATGCCGCCCACCCCTGCCCTGCGCCGCCTGCTGATGCTCTACGCCGGCCTGATCGCCGCGAACGTCGCCGTGTGGCTGTGGGCGCTCGCCGTGCTGCGCGACCATCCGCTGCTGCTCGGCACCGCGGCGATCGCGTACGGGCTCGGGTTGCGTCATGCCGTCGACGCCGATCACATCGCCGCGATCGACGTCGCGACACGCAAGCTGATGCAGGACGGCCAGCGCCCGGTGAGCGTCGGGCTGTTCTTCTCGCTCGGCCATTCGACGATCGTGATCGCGGCGACGCTCGGCATCGCGCTGACCGCGTTCGCGCTGCGCGACCGGTTCGATGCGTTCCGCGAGATCGGCGGCACGATCGGCACGGCGGTGTCGGCCACCTTCCTGCTCGTGCTCGCGTGCGTGAACCTGATGATCCTGCGCGACGTATGGCGGCGTTATCGCCGCGCCCCCGCGCACGCACACACGCACGGCGACGCACACGTGCACCGCCCCGCCGGACTCGTGTCGCGACTGCTGCGCCCGCTGTTCCGGTTCGTGTCGAAAAGCTGGCACATGTATCCGGTCGGTGTGCTGTTCGGGCTAGGTTTCGATACTGCAACCGAAATCGGCCTGCTCGCGATTGCCGCCGCGCAGGCGAGCCAGGGGTTGCCGGTCTACACGGTCATGCTGTTTCCCGCCTTGTTCACCGCCGGCATGACGCTGATCGACTCGACCGACAACGTGCTGATGATTCATGCCTATGGCTGGGCGATGGACGATCCGCAGCGCAAGCTGCTCTACAACGCGAGCATCACGTTCGTGTCGGCGGCCGTTGCACTGGCGATCGGCGGGATCGAGGCGGCCGGCCTGCTGGCCGACAAGCTGGCGCTGACGGGCCCCGTGCGCGACACGCTCGATGCGCTCGGCGAACGCTTCGGCTCGATCGGCTACGGCATCGTCGCGCTGTTCCTCGTGTGCTGGATCGCGTCGATCCTGTTCCACCGCTGGCAGCGCGCCGCCGACGCGCCGGCGCGCTGAGCCGCGCGCGAAAGCTCACACGTTTCAATCCGGAAACAAAATCCCCCCGACGACGTTGCATGCGTGCGTCGCGTGTCCGCGCGCGCCTTGCGTGACGGGCACAAGCGGCCGATGGCACGAATCTCGCAGATAGGGATTCGCACGGCGGGCCCGCGTGCCGACCCGCGTTCGCGGCTGGCGTCAAGCGCCGGCCCGAAGGCAATCGGCTGCCGATAGGACAACGAATCTTTTCTGGCTCCCTGCACCACACGTAGATCGTCGCGCGGCAACGAGGCGCCGCGCGCATGGGAGGCCATGATGCATAAGACGAAACAACCGTCCCGCCCGGCGGGACGGCGCCCTCGTGCAACCTTGCTGGCCGCGGCCGCGTTTGCGTGCTGCTGCTCGTATGCGGTCGCACAAACCACCACGCCCGACTCCGTGGCCGGCGCGAACGCCGGCGCGGACACCATCATGACGCTGGTCGCGGACGCTTCGTCGTGCGCAGCCAATCCGGCTGGGTGTGCGGTGCAGGTCTATGCCGGTCATGGTATCGGCGGCAACGGTGCCGGCACGAGCGGCAGTGGCGGCAGCAGTCCTGGACCGGCCAACGGCAGTGGTAGCGGCAACGGCAGCAGTGGAAACAACGGCAACGGTGCCGTCGGACCTGCCGGTGCCGGTGGAGCGACAGGTGGAACGTCCGGCGGGACGAGCGGCACGGGTCGCGGAGGGAACTCGTCCGGCAACGGTGGTAATGGTACTTCGGGTGGCGGTGCTTCCGGTGGCGGCACCTCCGGTGGCGGTACTTCCGGTGGCGGCACTTCCGGTGGCGGCACTTCCGGTGGCGGTACTTCCGGTGGCGGCACTTCCGGTGGCGGTACTTCCGGTGGCGGTACTTCCGGTGGCGGTACTTCCGGTGGCGGAGGCCATGGCGGACACGGAGGCGGCGGCGACGGTGACGGTGGTGGCCATGGCGATGGTGGTGGTCACGGCGACGGTGGCGGCCATGGCGACGGTGGCGGCCATGGCGACGGCGGCGGCCATGGCGAC
>NZ_QTQI01000031.1 GCF_003853705.1 Burkholderia sp. Bp8992
CTCGCGCTTTCCGCAACGGCCCTCGCCGCGTGCTCGACCGCCTCCGGCCCGACCTTCAGCGCCTCCGAACTGCAGCCGCGCGACGGCGTGCGCACGTTCCAGGTGGACTGCCACGGCCTGCTGTCGGGCCCGCAGACCTGCATGAAGGCCGCCCGAAAGATCTGCGGCGACGAGCCCGTGCGCGCCGTCGATTCGGCCCGCGCGCTGCGCGACAAATCCGATCCGGCCACGCTGGTCTTCCAGTGCGGCGCGGCGCCGGCCGAAGCGGCCTCGGCCGCCGCACCGGCAACCGCCGCCGTCGAACAGGTGAACCTGTCGGGCGACGCGCTGTTCGCCACCGATCACGCGACGCTCGCGCCGACCGCGCGCGAATCGCTCGACCGGCTGCTGAACGAGCGCAAGGACCACGCGTACTCGCAGGTGTCGGTTACCGGCTTCACCGACTCGGTGGGCAGCGACGACTACAACCTCGCGCTGTCGAAGCGCCGCGCCGAATCGGTCGCCGCCTATCTGAAGGCACACGGCCTGAAGACCGACTCGATGACGGTGTCGGGCCGCGGCAAGGCCGATCCGGTCGCATCGAACGCGACGCCCGAAGGCCGCGCGAGCAACCGCCGCGTCGAAATCCGGCTGCAGCACTGAGCAGCCGGCCGCCGCACCTGCGGCGGCCGATCCGGCAGGCCGCCAGCGGCGCGCCGGACAACGCGGGCGCCGCAACGCCGGCGCCCCGCTCCCGTGGGGCCGGCGGGGATGTCAAAGTTCGTCACGTCCTGCCAAAACCGGCGATTTCCATGCCACAATCGCCGCAGACAGTCGCCGGGGCAGCCTGCCCGAATCGCGCGCGCGCCAGGCGCGCCCGACGACACGCCGGAATCCGGCTGCCGCCCTCGCGAACCTCGTCGTCCGATTCGCGTACCGCGACGCACCGGCGCGAATCCAACCATGACAACCCACGGCGCGCCGCTTCCGGGCCAGACGCTCGACGCGATGCCCGGACGCACGACGCCGCAGAGGAAACCAACCGGTGACGGACATCAATGAAGCCGCCGCGGGCGGCACCCGCAAGCAACGGCCGGCTGTCGGCATCTCGCTGTTTGCGCGCGACGGCCAGGCGATCTGGGAAAACGGCATTCACCAGAACATCGCGTTCCTCGCGATGATGCTCAAGCGCTCGGATCGCGTCGGCCCCGTCTATTTCCTGAACGGCGGCGATGCGAACGCGCTGCCGGCCGGCCTCGAACTCGACGGCCTCGACATCCCGCTCGTGAAACCCGCCGACGTCACGCACGAACTCGACGTCGTGATCGAAATGGGCGCGCAGCTGCCGGTCGAATGGCTCCGGCACATGAAGGCACTCGGCAAGAAGATCGCCGCGTTCTTCTGCGGGCACGTCTATGCGGGCCTGTGCGAAACGCCGATCTTCGGGAAACCGTCGGGGCACGTGTTCAACGGCGCGCCGTTCGACGAAGTATGGCTGCTGCCGCAATACGACAAGACCGCCGCGCCGATGCTGCAGACCATCCTGCGTGCGCCCGTCCATCTGATGCCGCACATCTGGTCGCCGTACTTCCTCGAGCGCCGCGTCGCCGTGATCGCCGGCGAAGGTGCGACGTTCGGCTATCAGCCCGGCGCCCGCCCGTGGCGCCTCGCGATGCTCGAACCGAACATCTCGGTCGCCAAGTCCTGCCACTACCCGATGCTCGCGTGCGACGAGTTCTACCGCGCGCGGCCGGACGCGGTGCAGCACATGTTCGTCGTCAACGCGATGCACATGAAGGAGCATCCGACCTTCGTGCACTTCGCGAACAGCCTCGATCTCGTCCGCCAGCACAAGGCGACCTTCGAACCGCGCCTCGACCTGCCGGGCTTCATGGCGCGCCACGCGGATGCGGTCGTGTCGCACCACTGGGAAAACGGGCAGAACTATCTGTATTACGACGTGCTGTACGGCGGCTATCCGCTGATCCACAACTCGACGCTGATCGGCGACGCCGGCTATTACTACCCGGATTTCGACGCCGCCGCGGGCGGCCGCGCGCTGCTCGACGCGTGGCTGCATCACGACGAACGCCTCGACGACTACCGCACGAAAGCCGGCCGGCTGCTGCAATCGGTCTCGATCGACAATCCCGCGAACCTCGACGCGTTTGTCTCGCGTCTGGTCGCCTGAACCGGAGCATACGCATGTCGGACTCCAATGCCCGTCAAGCGCCCGGCGAGGGCAAGCGTCTCGTCGTCGGCGTGTCGCTGTTCGTGCGCGGCGCCGGCCAGTCGCTGTGGGAAAACGGCATCTTCCAGAACTGCCTGCTGCTGATCCTGCTGCTGCGCCAGTCGCCGCTCGTCGCGGAAGCCGTGATGGTGAACGGCGGCGAGCAGGTTGCCGACCCGCAGATGATGCTCGGCGAGTGGGACGTGCCGCTGCTGTCGATGGACGAAGCGCTCGAGCGCTGCGACGTGCTGATCGAGATGAGCGCGCAGTTCGGCGCGGACTACCTGCGCGCGTTCCGCGACCGCGGCGGCAAGGTCGTCACGATGCGGGTCGGCAACGACTACGTGATCGACATCGAACGCGCGATGTTCGACAAGCCGTCGGGCTTCCTGTTCTCGGGCGCGCCGTACGACGCTGTGTGGACGATTCCCGAGTTCGAGCGCTCGTGCCTGCACTATTACCAGACCGGCCTGCGCGCGCCCGTCACGATCGTCCCGCACATCTGGCATCCGATGCTGTTCGACAAGGCGCGCGCGACGCTCGGCGCCGGCCTGACGTTCGGCTATCAGCCCGGCAAGCCGCGCTGGCGCGTGACGATGTTCGAACCGAATATCTGCATGGTGAAGACAAGCGTCATCCCGATGCTGGTCACGGAAGAGGCGTACCGCGCCAATCCGAGGTTCCTCGAGTTCGTGCGCGTGTGCAACACGATCCACCTGAAGGAACATGCGACGTTCGTCCACTTCGCGAAGAGCCTCGACATCGTGAACCACGGCGTCACGACGTTCGAAAGCCGCTATGCGGTGTACGAGTTCATGGCTGCGTACGGCGATGCGGTGGTATCGCACACGTGGGAAAACGCGCAGAACTACCTGTACTACGAGCTGCTGTACGGCGACTATCCGCTGATCCACAACTCGCCGTTCCTCGGCAAGGCCGGGTATTTCTATCCGGACTTCGACTGCCAGGCCGGCGGCCGCGCGCTGCTGCAGGCGTTCGACGAGCACGACGCGAATCTCGACGCCTATCGCGAGCAGTCGAAGCACGTGCTCGATTCGGTCAGCATCTACAACCCCGAGAATGTCGCGGCCTACACGGACGCGATCGCTTCCCTCTATCGCGACGCGTGACGCGCCGCCCTTTACGGACTCCGACATGACCGCACGCCCGCTCCTCACCCGCGCCAAATGGCTGATCGGCTGCGCCGCCGCTTCGATCGCGATCGGTGCGCACGCGCAAGCCGCCGGCGAATCGGCCGACACGCTGCTCCGCGACTCGGATGCCGTGTTCAAGCAGCTCGACGCCGGCCAGTACGGCGCGGTGTGGACCGACGCCGCCGCGTTCGTGAAGGCGCGCATCAAGCAGGACCAGTTCGCGGCCGACATGCAGCATGCACGCCAGTCGGTCGGCACGGTCAGCCATCGCGGCTGGGCGCAAGTCACGCGCATCCGCTACGAACGTACGCCGGGGATGCCCGACGGGCTCTACGCGAACGTCGATTACGCGACGACGCTGACGAGCGGCTCCACGGTGTTCGAGAAGCTGAGCTTCCGCCTCGAGGACGACGGCCGCTGGCACCTGACGGGCTACGTGCCGCGCCAGTCGCAAAACTTCGCGCAATAAGCCGCGCGCCGCCCGCCCCACGGAGCCGATCCGATGAAACTCAATGTCGCGATTACGATGAACGTGCAGCGCGACGCGACGCAGTCGATCTGGTACAACGGCGCGAACCAGCACTGCGTGTACCTGTACATGCTGCTGAAGCAGTCGCCGCTGATCGGCGAGGTCTGGCTTGCACACGACAACGGCATCACCGAGTATCCGCAGGCGCTGATGATGGACGCGTTCGGCGACGCGCTGCGGCCGCTGTCGGCCGTCGTCCACCAGACCGACCTGCTGATCGAGATGAATGCGTTCGTCGATCCGTCGCACACGGACGTCGTGCGCCAGCGCGGCGGCAAGTGCGTGTCGTATCGCTTCGGCAACGACTACGTGATCGCGGTCGAGACGATCAACTTCGAGAAGAACGACTGGCGGCCGAACCCGCACCGCGTGCAGTTCGACGAGATCTGGACCAACCCGCAGCACATGCACACGTGCGCGGCCTATTTCCAGGCCGTGTATCGCGCGCCGGTGATCGAACTGCCGCACATCTGGTCACCGTATTTCATCGAGCGCAGCCTCGACGCCGACCCTGAACTGAAGGCGCGCTTCGGCTACCGCAACCACGGCCCGGCCAAGCGCATCGCGTTCTTCGAGCCGAACCTGAACGTCGTGAAAAGCGCGATCGTGCCGATGCTCGCCGCGAACGCGTGCTACGTCGAACACCCGGAGCTCGTCGAGCACGTGTACATGACCAACACGTTCGACAAGAAGGAAAACGTCGCCTTCAAGCATCTCGCGCTCGGGCTCGAGATGGTGCGCGACGGCAAGGCGACCGCCGACGTGCGCGCGCCGTTCGTCGCATGGGCCGCGCATCACACCGACATCGTCGTGTCGCACCACTGGGAAAACGGCCTCAACTACCTGCTGTACGACGCGCTGTACGGCAACTACCCGCTCGTGCACAACTCGCCGTTCCTGCGTGACGTCGGCTACTACTACCCGGACTTCGAGATCTTCGATGCGGCACGCGCGATCGCGACCGCCGCGCAGACGCACGACGCGCGGCTCGACGACTACGCGGCCGCGGCCCGCCGCTGCCTGCACCAGGTCGACACGCTCGCCGAGCACAACGTCCGCGCATACTCCGAGCAGATCCAGACGCTGTTCGCCGGCCGCGCGCTCGGCTGACCGCCCCTTCGGACGCGCGCCGGCTGCGCTACACCAGCACGCGATCGCCGCTTTGCGCGGCGAACACGCGGCCATGCCGCCGTCCCATGCGGGCGAGCACGCCAAAACGACGTAGCGCCTGCCCGCTTACGCTGCCGGCTTGCCTGGCGAGGCTGTCGGACACGCCGCGCGCGATCGCCGAATCGTCGCCGCACGCGCCGGCGATGACGCCCGCGTAATAGTGTCGCGCGGCCAGCTCGCGGTCGTTGGCATCGAGCGGTTTCATCCGCTGGATACCGCGTGCGACGGCTTTCAGGCCGTCGAGATACGGTGCGACGTCGATCGGCACATCGGTCGACTCGGCGCCCAGTTGCCGCAGCATGTCGGCCAACTCGGCGAGCGCGACGAGGTCGCGCGCATCGGTTGCCTGCGTGCCCGTTCCGACTCCGGCCTTCGTCCCCGCCATGCCACACCCCTTTGCGATTCGTCCCGCCGTGCCCGTTTTCACGCCGTCACGCGGCGGCCGGCGACCGCCATGAAAAGCGGATGCCCTGCGCCCATGCAACGCCGGCATCCATGATGATCTGCCGGTCCATCTCGCTCTCCACGCCTTCGACGACGACGTGCCGCGCGCCTTCGTGCGCGAACGCGATCAGCCTGCGGAACTGGTAGCGCCCGATCGCGTTGCGCTTGATCATCGACAGGATCGACCGGTCGAGCTTCACGATGTCGGGATTGCCGACCACCAGATTGTTCAATGCGCTGAAGCCGACGCCGAAATCGTCGATCGCGATCCGGCAACCGGCCTGCTGGAAGCGGTTCACGAACGACCGGCCCGCGACAGGGTTCAGCGGCCCCGTCTCCGTGATCTCGACCACCAGCCGCGCCGCCACCGACGGCTCGCGCTCGAGCCGCCTGAAGATCGCCAGCCACGCGTCGTCGACGACCGCGCTCGCAGCCGCGACGTTGCACCCGTAAATCGCGGCCGGATCGGCGCGCAGCGCGTCGATCGTCCGGCCGACCACGAGCCGGTCGAACCAGCGCATCAGCCCGAGCGCCTCGAGGCGCGGCAGGAAGGCAAGCGGCGGCAGCGCATCGCGCTCGCCCCACCGCAACCGCGCCAGGCGCTCCTGGTACAGCACGCCGCCCGACAGGTCGGCCCGGCACACCGGTTCATGCGCGAACCCGAGCCGGCTTTCCACGAAACTGCGTACCGATGCGAGATCGGCATGATCGTCGGGAGCGCCGAACACGAGATCGATCTCGTCACGATTCACTTCCCGATTCGCCTCCAGGCGAGCTTCGACCGCATTCATCCGGTGCTCCGGCAAATGGCGAGCCGCCGATCGCGGCTCGACCTCAACAAACATGCGGAGCAAACCGACCCTGACGCGCTCCGCCGCCTACCCGGCCCATCCTGTTATGTCGATTTTTTCCGGGAGCGTACTGTTCGCTTCGGCGCGCCGTCAAATTCGATATTTTCAACGATATTCGGTTACTGCAAATACACCATGCGCGGACCGTGCCGACAGTGCGACAGGTCACACAACACAAAGTACGGAACCACGAATCCTGATCGTTTATTTTCACCACCGAGACCGCTTTATGCGAATCGATTTCTTTCGCGATACACGGTACTACAAATGGGAAAATCGTTAATTAATCAGACGAATGCACGCCCATGAAGCACCGCCCGCCTTGGGTGCGCAGGCTCGCGGCAAAGGCCCACGACTCGGGCCGCCAGCCACTGAAAATCGGCCGCCGCACATCATTCGATCGCCGCAGCATTCAATTTTCGCGTTTCAAACGATATTAACTAATCTAAAAACGGAATCGGTTGAGATGAATCAATCATATCAAGTTTCATTTATATGATGATTATTAATTGAAACATCTTTAACAATCTTAAAGACTTGTTAACCTATAAAATTATTTCCGACGGACTTCCCTCGGAGCCGTCAATTTCGTGCCTTCAAAACCGTCGAACCGATCGGGTTCGGCGGTTTCTTTTTTTAACGGCATTATTTCGTCAGACATGAGGGCGGGACAATCCCGATGGCGGCCGGCGGCGCAATGATCATGCGCCGCGGAAAATCGGGCCTTACGCGACCGGCGCGCCGATCAGGTTCGCGAGCAGCCCGTCGTATTCGGCGACGAGCGCCTGATTCGCCGACGTATAGCGGCCGAGGATCTCGCGCTGGCGCCGCGTGTACGCTTCCCAGTCGTCGTCGTGCGTATGCAGCGCACGCAGCAGCGCGTCGGCGCCCTGCTGCACGTCGTTGTCCGGGTAGTAGTAGCCGAGATCGGGGGCGAGGCTCGCGTTGTGCACGAGCGGATAGCCTTGCCAGCACACGTCGAAATAGAAGTAGTTCAGCGGGTTCGACCATTGGTGTGACACGACGATGTCGGTCAGGTCGGCCAGGAACAGCGGCGTGTCGAAGCGCCCGACGAAGCTCGCCTTGCCCGCGCGCACGATGTCGAGATAATTCATCAGCATCACGAACTCGGGGCTGTCGTGCGCGAGGCGATCGGCGTTCGTTACGTGCGCGAAGCAGATCGCGTCGGGGTCGCGCCGATACGCTTCGTCGATGATCAGCATCGGATACACGCAGAACTTCACGACGTTGTGGTTCGGCTCCATCACCGTCAGCCGCTTGCCGGGCTCGCTGCGTGGCCGATATTCGCCGTGCTCGGGCAACGTCTGCGCGCGTGCGCTCAGGAACATCGGATCCCACACGAACGGCACGACGCGCCCCGGGCAGCGGCGCAGCGACTGCAGGAACGGCAGCGACGACGGCGCGATCTGCGGAATCGCCCACACCTCGTCGTAGCCGCGATTGATGAACAGCGAATCCCACAGCCGGCGGCCGAACAGCATCGACTCCATCGCGTTGATGTACTCGACACCGCAGCAGTAGCTGACGAGCTTCGCGCCGCGCGCTTTCAGGTAGGCCGTCTGCTCGCCGTTGATCTGCCCGCCCAGCTCGATCACGACGTCGAGCGCATCCTTCATGTCGGCGAACGCACGCGTGTCGTACACGTTGCGATCCCACGGCAGCGCATCGGTAAGCGGCACGTCGGTGGTGTTGACCAGCGTCACGCGGTAGCCGTGCGGCGACGCCATCAGCAGCTTCGCGAGAAACAGCGCGTTCTGCTTGATGCCGTTGATCCACAGGCTTTCGTCGGGGGCACGCAACCCGATCGTGATACCGATGCGCAGGCCGTTCAGGACAGGAGACGTCATCGTCGGCAGGATGGAAGGTTGAGCGGGAGTGGCATGGCGCAGTGTAGCGCGCGAAGCGCCGGCCGCGTCAAGCGGCGGCGACCAACCCGGCATTCTAGCGGAGCGCCGGCGGCACACTGTCAGGCAGTGTCAGCGGCCGGCCGGCACCTGCGAATCCGCGAAACGGTTATGCGATACTCCGGCGACTGGCCGCGCCATCGGGCGCGCAGTCGAACGGGCGAGCAACGCCCCACAGCAACGCCATCGGGAAACAGGGCTGACAGAATGGAACGCGACGCCGCGCAAATCTTCCGTGCCGTCCGCCACGGACAGGCGCGGCACGCACCGGGCTCCATGCCCGGCGGCAGGTCCGTACGCAAGCACGCCGCGCGAATCGCGCGACGTGCGCCGCTTCCCTGCCCGCGGAGCGCGCGATGATCGTCCTCAGCCACTTCAGCCAGCCTGCCCCCGCCAGCCTCGAGAATCACCGCTGGTACGCGCAGGTGCACGGCTATCGTCACGAGATCGTCGACGCGTCCGCGATGCCGCAGGCGCTGCCGTTGCGGCCGCTGTATCGCTACGAATCGCTGCTCCATGTGCTGCGCAACGCGCAGCCCGACGAACTCGTGCTGCTGCTCGGCGAAGATGCGGCGATCATCGAGCCGGTTGCACTCGAACGCCTGATGGCCGGGCGCGACCGGCTGCTGGTCGACGCGTTGGCGCCGCCGCTGCCGCAGGTCGACGTGCAGATCTGGCGCAACACGCCGGACGTGCGCGCGATCGTGATGCAGCTCGTGCAGCGCTGCAAGCTCGGCAGCGAGCCGAGGCTGACGTCGGAAGCCGCGCTGTTCGCCGGGCTCGACACGCATCGCTACATGACATTGATCGACGGACTGTACGCCGTCATGCCGTGCAGCCCGGACCTCGATCCGATGTGGGGCCGCGCACCGACGTTCGCGATCAGCATCGACGACACGCCTCGGGACCCCGAACGCAAAGGCACGACGCCGCGTTTTCGCGACACGCTCGTCGCGTACGTCAATCGATGCCGCGCCGCCGGCCGGCCGATGTTCTCGTTCGATCACGACGCCGCCGCACCGGACGAAGCCGCCGAACGCAGCACGTACAACCCCGGCCGCCCGATTGCGCTGATGATGCTGTACACGCCCAACATCGGCAGCTACGCACGCGTCGCCGAGCGCAATTTCCGGCGCTACGCCGATGCGCACGGCTACACGCTCTACGTGCATCGCGACATTCCCGCCGAGATCGGGCTGAACGCGACGGGCAACTGGTTCAAGCCGTGGCTGCTCCATGCGTACCTCCAGCATCACGAATGGGTCGTGTGGCTCGATGCCGACGTGCTGATCGCGGACCAGCAGCAACCGCTGGAGCCGCTGTTCGAAGGGCGCGACTGGCTGCTCGCGCAGGATATCGGCCAGTGGTCGTTCAACTCCGGCGTGATGGCGTTCCGCCGCACCGAACGCAACGACGCGATGCTGCAGGACCTGATGACGACGATCGCCGCGCTGCACGACCGGTCGAGCGTCTATGCGAGCGACGGCGACCAGCTGCATTTCATTCGCGCGATGGAGCGCGACGGGCAGCTGCAAGGCGAAGGCGTGGCCGATCTCGTCAGCTTCAACACGCCCTGGCTGTTCCGCCGCGCGGACAGCTACATCGTGCACTACTACGGAATGTGGTCCGCGATGCGCGCGCTGATGATGGCGCACGACGACGGGCTGCTGCGCTGACACCGCCGCTTCGGCATCGATACCGAATAAAAACGCGCCGGCCGGCGTCACCCGGCCGGCGCGTCGTCGTACCGGTTGCCGTCAGACCGGCGTGATCGTCGGCGCCACGGCCGCCGGATCGGTGATGCTGGCCTTGCCGGTTTCGACGTGCCCGGCGATGCGGCGCGTCCAGCCCGCATTGCCGGCCACCGCGAACTGCAGGTCATACCACTGGCTGCTGCACGACAGGTCCCAGTGCGCTTCGACGCGTTGCCCCGCCGGGATCGTCAGCGTGCGCGCCGCGCCGCCGTACGCGACATCGGTCGCCGTGACCGTGAGCGGGCCGGTGCCCGCATTGGCGATCGTCACGTAGACATCGCCGTTCGCCACGTCGTAGCACGGCGTGATTTCAGGCTTCGCGGCGGCATCCGCGGCGGCCGAACCCGCGAAGCGCCGGAAATAGCCGTTCGGCCCCCACACGCTCACCAGGTAGTTGCCGTTCGCGTCGAGTGCCCACGTGTCGGTCAGCTGCTTGCCGGCCTCGACCGTGTAACGGCGCGGCATCGCAGCCGGATCGCCCGTATAGACCCAGAAGTGCGCGCCCTGCGTGCCCGAATTCGCAAACGTCACCGCATAGCCTTGCGCCTGGAGCTGGCCCGTCACGTGCAGTTCGTACGGCAGCGCGCGAGCCGGCCGCGTGCCGGCTTCCTGTGCCGTCACGACCTGCTGCGCGGTGCTGGCCGGTGCGGTCTGCGACGACGCGCGCGAGCATTGCAGGTCGGCCTGTGCGACATAGGCCTGCGTGCTCGGCAGCGACGGCAGCGTGACATCCGATTTCGAGAAGTCGAGCGCCGACGTCAGGTCGCCGCAGATCGCACGGCGCCACGGCGAGATGTTGGTTTCCATCACGCCGAAGCGCTTCTCGATGAATTGCAGCACCGACGTGTGATCGAAGACCTGCGAGCACACGAAGCCGCCCTTCGACCACGGCGACACGACGAACATCGGCACGCGCGGGCCGAGGCCGTACGGCAGGTTGTCGGCCGTATAGGTGCCGGCCTGCGTCGCGGTCACGACGTTGTGCCGCTCGAGCGATACGTCCACGGTGCTCATGCCCGAGCCCGGCAGCGTCGGCGCCGACGGCGGCACGACGTGATCGAAGAAGCCGTCGTTCTCGTCGTACATGATCAGCAGGACGGTCTTGCTCCACACCTCCGGATTCGACGTCAGCGCATCGAGGATCGTCGACAGGTAGTACGCGCCGTACAGCGGCGTGAACTTCGGATGCTCCGAATACGCGGCGGGCGGCAGCAGCCACGACACCTGCGGCAGCGCATTCGCCTGCACGTCGGCCTTCAGCTGCGTGATCGGGCGCGTGCTCATCCCGCGCGTCTGCAGCGACGAGCCGGCCGGCGCATTCACGAAGTTGTTGAAGCACGCGAGCATGTTCGTGCCGTAGTTGCCGGTGAAGTTGTCGAACCCGGTGCCCTGCTGGTAGATCTGCCACGAGATGCCGGCCTTTTCGAGCCGTTCCGGGTAGGTCGTCCAGTTGAAGGGCGGCAACTTGATCTTGTCGAACTGGTTGTCGATGTAGTCGGTGTTGTCGAGCAGCGGGCCGCCGCCCGTGCCGAGCGGATCGACCATGCCCGTCATCAGGTACATGCGGTTCGGATGCGTGTTGCCCGGAATTGAGCAGAAGTAGTTGTCGCATACCGTGAACGCATCCGCGAGCGCGTAGTGGAACGGGATGTCGTCGCGAACGTGATAGCCCATCGTCATGTTCGACTTCTGCACGGCCCACTGGTCCGCGCGGCCGTTGTCGATCGCGCCGTGCGTCGTCGCCCACGTATGCGGCAGGCCGCCGATGCATTGCGCGTTGACGCCCGGGTTGGTCGTGTCGTAGCGGAACGGCGCGATCACGCTCGACTGGTCCTCCTGCCGCGGCTGGAACCACACCGGCCTGCCGTTCGGCAGCGTGACCGGGAACCGGTCGTTGTAGCCGCGCACGCCGCTCAGGTGGCCGAGGTAGTGGTCGAACGAGCGGTTCTCCTGCATGAACACGACGATGTGCTGCACATCCTGGATCGTGCCCGTCACGGAATTCGGCTCGATCGCCAGCGCCTTGCGGATCGATTCCGGCAGCAGTGCGGTGGCGGCGGTCGCGCCGGCGAGGCCGGCGGAGAACTTCAGAAAGTCGCGTCGCGAATGGGTGGCCATGCTGGTTGCTCTTGATTGGATTTCTGGTGGAAACGGCCGGTATCAGGAAGCGGGCGAGGATGCCGGTGCAGTGAAACCCGGCGGGCAGTGCATCTGCGCGGTGGCGACGACGGCGCCGCCGCACGCGGCCTTCTGCTGCGCGACGGGCGCGGCGGGTGCAGTCAGGTCGTCGTTGCAGGCGCCGAGGAGTGCTGTCAGCGCGATCAGGCCAACGACCGCGAAAGGCCGCAGGGCCGACTTTCGCATAACGATTCTCCGTGGGGGTGATGACGTGACACAGGCGCGGGTGCGCACCGGTCATATCGACGGCGAGATGCTAAGTTCGACTTGTTACACGATGGTGTCGCGGGACAGCGTAGCGCGATGTGCGCACGAGCGGTGACATGCGGGGGCGTGGATGTGGCGGATGATGTAATGCGATCGAAAGATTCGCACTGCTTCGGCATGTCGATACGATCGAAGCCGGCCTGATTCGACAGCGGTCGCGCGGGGAATCGCGACGCGTTTTTTTGGGCCGGCAGCCAAGGCAGCCGGCCCGTTCACAGCGAGAAGGCCGCGCTCAGCCTTCCGCCATCATCAGCAACTGCGCGCCATCCGCGACCTGGTCGCCGACGCCGTACAGCACTTCCGCGACGACGCCCGCGCTCGGCGCGCCGATCGTGTGCTCCATCTTCATCGCTTCCATCACGATCAAGGGCGTGCCGGCCTCGACCTTCTGGCCCGGCTCGACCAGCACCGCGATCACCTTGCCCGGCATCGGCGCGGTCAAGCGTCCGCCGCCCTGCTCCGCATCGCCCGCATGCGCGAGCAGGTTGCGCCATTCGAACGTCTCGGCCGCGCCCTGCGTGAACACGTGGAACGTGTCGCCGTCCGCATAGACGCGGCCGCTGCTGCGCACGCCGCCGAGCGTCACGTCGAAATCGAGCGGCGTGGCGCCGCTCGTCCATGCGAACGGTTGCGCGGTTTCGCCGCCGGTCGCGATACGCACACCGGCGCCATCGTCCTCATACGTGACCGTCACGTCCGCGTCGCGATCGGCCGCATGCCATGCGAGCGTGCGGCGATAACCGCCGTTCAGCCGCCAGTCCGGCAATGCGCCCCACGGCGATGGCTCCTCAGCGGCGCCGCGTTCGCGCGCGAGCAGCGCCGCACACGCAAGCGCAAGCGTCGCGCGCGGCGGCTGTTGCGGCGCGAACAGCGCATCGTGGTTGCGCTCGATCAGCCCCGTGTCGAGATCGGCCGTCGCGAACGGTTCGCACGCGACGATCCGCTGCAGGAACGCGGCGTTCGTATGCAGGCCGACCACCTCGCATGCGCGCAGCGCGCGCAGCATCAGGCCCAGCGCTTCCGCGCGATCCGCACCGTGGACGATCAGCTTCGCGATCATCGGATCGTAGAACGGCGTGATCGCATCGCCTTCGCGCACGCCGCTGTCGACGCGCACCGGCGCGCCGATCGAGAACTCGACGCCGGCCGGCAGCCGCAGGTGCTTCAGCGTGCCCGTCGACGGCAGGAAGCCGCGCGCCGGGTTTTCCGCATAGAGGCGCGCCTCGAGCGCATGGCCCTGCACGCGCAGCTCGTCCTGCTTCAGCGGCAGCGGTTCGCCGGACGCGACGCGCAGTTGCCATTCGACGAGATCGAGCCCCGTGACCATCTCGGTGACCGGATGCTCGACCTGCAGGCGCGTGTTCATTTCCATGAAGTAGAACGCGTCGCCCGTCATGATGAATTCGACGGTGCCCGCGCCGACGTAGCCCACCGCGCGCGCGGCCGCGACGGCCGCTTCGCCCATCGCCTGGCGCACGTCGTCGTGCAGGCCCGGCGCCGGCGCTTCCTCCAGCACCTTCTGGTGACGGCGCTGCACCGAGCAGTCGCGGTCGAACAGGTACACGGTGTTGCCGTGCGTGTCGCCGAACACCTGCACTTCGACGTGGCGCGGGCGCGTCAGGTACTTCTCGATCAGCACGCGGTCGTTGCCGAAGCTGCTCGCGGCTTCGCGCTGGCACGATGCGAGCGCCGCCGGGAAATCGCCGGAGCGCTCGACCACGCGCATCCCCTTGCCGCCGCCGCCCGCGCTCGCCTTCAGCAGCACCGGATAGCCGATTTCATCGGCTTCGCGATGCAGGTTGCCGGCGTCCTGGTCGTCGCCGTGATAGCCGGGCACGAGCGGCACCGCGGCCGCATGCATCAGCGCCTTCGCGGCGGCCTTCGATCCCATCGCCGCGATCGCATCGACCGGCGGCCCGATGAACACGATGCCGGCCGCTTCGCACGCATGCGCGAAATCTTCGTTCTCCGATAGAAAGCCGTAGCCGGGATGGATCGCCTGGGCGCCGGTCGTGCGCGCGGCCTCGATGATGCGCTCGATGCGCAGGTAGCTGTCTGCCGCGGCCGAGCCGCCGATGTGCACGGCTTCGTCGCAGGCGGCCACGTGTTTCGCGTTCGCGTCCGCGTCGGAATAGACGGCGACGCTCGCGATCCCGAGACGTTTGCACGTCGCGGCGACACGGCACGCGATTTCGCCGCGGTTGGCGATCAGAATCTTGTCGAACATGGCTTCGATGTCGTCCGGAGAGTGGGGGTCACGCGATCATTCACGCCACGACGGCGTGCGCTTTTCGAGGAAGGACGCGATCCCTTCGCGCGCTTCCGCGCCGGCGCGGGTCTTCGCGATCCAGCCGGCGGTCTGCTCGATCAGCGTCGCGTCCAGCGCGCGGCCGGCCACGTCGGCGACGAGCCGCTTGCACGCCTTCACCGCGTCGGGACCGTTCGCGACGAGCGTCGCCGCCAGCTTCGCGACCGTTTCGTCGAGCGCATCGGCCGGCACCGCATCGTGGATGAAGCCGAGCGATGCGGCACGCGCGCTGTCGAACACCTCGGCCGTCGTGAAGTAGCGCCGCGCCGCGCGCTCGCCCATCGCGCGCACGACGTACGGCGCAATCGTCGCGGGAATCAACCCGAGCCGCGCTTCCGACAGGCAGAACTTCACGCCGTCGGCGGCAATCGCGATATCGGCCGCAGCCACCAGGCCCACGCCGCCCGCATACGCGTCGCCATGCACGCGCGCGATCACCGGCTTGCCGCAGCGATGGATCGCCTCGAGCATCCGCGCGAGCTTGCGCGCATCGGCACGGTTCTCGTCGTCCGAGTAACCGGCCATCTTCTTCATCCAGTTCAGGTCCGCACCCGCGCAGAACGCGGCGCCTTCCGCCGCGAGCACGATCGCGCGCACGCCTTCGTGCGCATCGAGCCATTCGAACGCGGTGGTCAGCTCGGCGATCGTCGTCTCGTTGAACGCGTTGCGCACGTCGGGGCGTGCGAGCGTGACGGTCGCCACGCGGCCGGCTTCGCTTACCTTGATCGTTTCGTATCGCATCTCGGTCCTCCCGGGCGTTACATGCGGAACACGCCGAAGCGCGTATCGTCGATCGGCGCGTTCATCGATGCGGCCAGGCCGAGGCCGAGCACGTCGCGCGTCTGCGCGGGATCGATCACGCCGTCGTCCCACAGCCGCGCGCTCGCGTAATACGGATGGCCCTGGCGCTCGTACTGGTCGCGGATCGGCTGCTTGAACGCTTCCTCTTCGTCGGTCGACCACGAACCGCCCTTCGCCTCGATGCCGTCGCGACGCACCGTCGCGAGCACCGACGCGGCCTGCTCGCCGCCCATCACCGAGATGCGCGCGTTCGGCCACATCCACAGGAACCGCGGGCCGAACGCGCGGCCGCACATCCCGTAGTTGCCGGCGCCGAACGAGCCGCCGATGATCACCGTGAACTTCGGCACCTTCGCGTTCGACACGGCCGTCACCATCTTCGCGCCGTGCCGCGCGATGCCTTCGTTTTCGTACTTGCGCCCGACCATGAAGCCCGTGATGTTCTGCAGGAACACGAGCGGGATCTTGCGCTGGCAGCACAGCTCGATGAAATGCGCGCCCTTCACGGCCGATTCCGAGAACAGGATGCCGTTGTTCGCGACGATCCCGACCGGATGGCCCCAGATGTGCGCGAAGCCCGTGACGAGCGTCGTGCCGAAGCGTGCCTTGAATTCGTCGAACTCCGAATCGTCGACGATGCGCGCGATCACCTCGCGCACGTCGAACGGCTTGCGCGTGTCGACGGGAATCACGCCGTACAGGCTCTTCGCGTCGTAGCGCGGCGGCTTCGGCTCGCGCAGCGCGACCGGCGACGCGATCTTCGGCGCGAGGTGACTGACGATGTTGCGGGCGATCGACAGCGCGTGCGCGTCGTTCTGCGCGAGATGGTCGGCCACGCCCGACAGGCGCGTGTGCACGTCGCCGCCGCCGAGATCCTCGGCGCTCACTTCCTCGCCGGTCGCGGCCTTCACGAGCGGCGGGCCGCCGAGGAAAATCGTGCCCTGGTCCTTCACGATGATCGACTCGTCGCTCATCGCCGGCACGTACGCGCCGCCGGCCGTGCACGAGCCCATCACGACGGCGATCTGTGCGATCCCCGCCGCGGACATCGTCGCCTGGTTGAAGAAGATGCGGCCGAAATGGTCGCGATCGGGAAACACGTCGTCCTGGTTCGGCAGGTTCGCGCCGCCCGAATCGACGAGGTACACGCACGGCAGCCGGTTTTCCGCGGCGATTTCCTGCGCGCGCACGTGCTTCTTCACGGTGACCGGGTAGTAGGTGCCGCCCTTGACCGTCGCGTCGTTGCACACGATCACGCATTCGCGGCCGGCGATGCGGCCGATCCCGGTGATGACGCCCGCGCCCGGCGCATCGTCGTTGTACATGCCGTTCGCCGCGAGCTGCGAGAACTCCAGGAACGGCGCGCCCGGATCGAGCAGTTGTGCGATGCGGTCGCGCGGCAGCAGCTTGCCGCGCGACAGGTGCTTGTCGCGCGCGGCCTGGCCGCCGCCCTGGGCAAGCTGTTCGATCTTCGCGCGCAGGTCGGCGACGACCGCCTCGAGCGCCGCGGCATTCGTGCGGAAGTCTTCCGAACGCGGGTTCAGTTTCGATTCGATGATCGGCATCGACGGGGCTCCGTTCGCGTGACGTGGGGCGTTACATCGTTTCCGCGAACAGCTCGCGGCCGATCAGCATCCGGCGGATCTCGCTCGTGCCGGCGCCGATCTCGTACAGCTTCGCATCGCGCCACAGCCGGCCGACCGGGTATTCGTTGATGTAGCCGTTGCCGCCGAGGATCTGGATCGCCTCGCCGGCCATCCACGTCGCCTTCTCGGCCGTGTAGAGGATCACGCCCGCGCAGTCCTTGCGCACCTGGCGGATGTGGTCGCTGCCAGCCGAGTCGAGATGGCGGCCGACCGCGTACAGGTAGGCACGGCATGCCTGGAACGTGGTGTACATGTCGGCGACCTTGCCCTGGATCAGCTGGAATTCGCCGATCGACTGGCCGAACTGCTTGCGGTCGTGGATATACGGCACCACGGCGTCGAGGCACGCGGCCATGATGCCCGTCGGGCCGCCCGACAGCACCGCGCGCTCGTAGTCGAGGCCGCTCATCAGCACCTTCACGCCGCCGTTCAGCTGGCCGAGGATGTTCTCTTCCGGCACCTCGACGTCCTGGAACACCAGCTCGCCCGTGTGCGAGCCGCGCATGCCGAGCTTGTCGAGCTTCTGCGCGACCGAGAAGCCCTTCATCCCCTTCTCGACGATGAACGCGGTGATGCCGCGCGAATTGGCTTCGATGTCGGTCTTCGCGTAGACGACGAGCGTGTCGCAATCGGGGCCGTTGGTGATCCACATCTTCGTGCCGTTCAGCACGTAGCGATCGCCGCGCTTGTCGGCGCGCAGCTTCATGCTGACGACGTCGGACCCGGCGTTCGGCTCGCTCATCGCGAGCGCGCCGATGTGTTCGCCCGACACGAGCTTCGGCAGGTATTTCTGCTTTTGCGCTTCGGTGCCGTTGCGGTGGATCTGGTTCACGCACAGGTTCGAGTGCGCGCCGTACGACAGGCCGATCGACGCCGATGCGCGCGAGATCTCCTCCATCGCGACCATGTGCGCGGTGTAGCCCATGTTCGCGCCGCCGTATTCCTCGGCGACCGTCATGCCGAGCACGCCGAGATCGCCGAACTTCTTCCACAGATCCATCGGAAACTGGTCGGTGCGGTCGACCTCCGCCGCGCGCGGCGTGATTTCCTTCGCCGCAAACGTCGCGACGGCGTCGCGCAGCATCTCGATGTCTTCACCGAGCATGAATTGCACGCCGGGCAGGTTGATCATGTCTCCTCCGTCTCCAGAAAGTGTGTCGCACTCACTGATTTCTGAGTTTCGCTCAAATCAAATGAATGCACCGATTCATTGACAAATACAGCGTAAATTTTGCACAGTTTCGCGCCTCGTCGGGTTCGGCGTCAATAGTTTTTTGAGTGCCACTCAGATATCATGCGAACATGACAGCCGCTACCGCCGACACCATGACCGACACCGTCAAAGCCGACCGCGCCGACGCGCCGCGCGCCCCCGCCGGGCGCAAGTCCCAGCAGCGCGTGCAGGACATCCTGCGCGCCGGTCGTGAAGTGTTCGCTGAAAAGGGTTACGAGCATGCGACGGCCGCCGAGATCGCGCAGCGCGTGGGCGTGTCGGAGGCGACCGTGTTCAGCTACTTCCGCGGCAAGCGCGAGCTGTGTGCACGCGTGATCGCGGACTGGTACGACGAAATCATCGCCGCGTTCGAGCACGGGATGCCGCAGGATGCGTCGGTGCAGCAGCAGTTCGCGTTCATCGTGCGCACCCACCTGCGGCTGATGCTCGTGAACGGCACGGGGCTGTGCGCGCTGGTGCTGTCGGAAGGCCGCGCGAAGCAGCATGCGCTGAGCAACGAGCTCACCGCGCTGCAGCGCCGCTACACGGCGCCGCTGATGGACGTGCTCGCGCGCGGCCAGGCAGCCGGGCAGGTGCGTGCGGACCTGCCGCTGAGCCTGCTGCGCTCGATGGTGTTCGGGCCGATCGAGCACGTGCTGTGGGATGCGATCCTCGGGCACCGCAAGCTCGATACGGAAACGACGGCCGCGCAGCTGATCGACATGCTGTGGGCCGCCGTGCAGCCGCCGGCGCCGGAACAGGCTGCGCTCGTGCGCTTCAGGAACGAAGTCGCGGAAGCCGTGCGGCGGCTGGAAGCCGAAGGCCCGCGCGCGTGACGCGCGGCGGCGGGGTTGCGCCGCTGCGATGCGGCCGCGGCAGCGTGCGGTCGCAATCGCAATCGCAGTCGATCAGTTGGCGAGACGGCAGTGCGCCAGCTTCAACCCCGGCAACACGGGCGCATCGATGTAGCCCTCGTTCACGCAGCTGAACCGGAACGCCGCCGACGTGACGAACGGCTTGATCTCCCCGCCGGGGAATTTCGGCTTCAGCGCTGCCTGGTCGTCCACGTCGAAATGCGTATCGAACTGCTCGCCGTCGGCCGTCAGCGCGCCGAAGTACGTGCCGCCCGGGTCGCCGCCCATCCGGATCACGGCGCCGACGAATACGAGGCGCTTGCCGTCGTATTTCGTCTTCGCGGCGGCCATGTCCTGCGTATAGGCCTCGATCACGGCGCCGTAGTGCGCGTCGATCGCGGGCTCGGCGTCCGACGCCGCACAAGCGGACTGGTGAATCCCTGCCAGCAGCGTGCAGGCCGCAAGCGCGGCCGCCGCGAACGGCGCGGAAATCTTTTTCATGATGGTCTCCCGTCTAGCGTGGTGGTTGAAGTGATTGAAGCCCGGCGCTCGTGCAGGCCGAATTCGCTTCCGTTGCTCTAATCGTTCGAATGGCGGAATACGGCTGCGATCACTTCATCGCCCGCATGGTCGTGCGCGGTGCGTGGCGCCGCGCGGAACGCGACGTGACAGGAAGATGACATGGTGCGGCCCCCGGCTCTCTCATTGGTTTTCACTGCGTCTGATTTTGGCCGCTACGGTAGCAGACGGCCGACGGCCCGGCAACCAATGGCCGCGCGCAGCCGGACAGGTCATTACAATTGCAAATGATTCTCATTACATATATCATGCGCCACCTGACTGCAACAAAACGCTGCGGCCCGCGACACGATCCTTAGTACTCCTCCTGCCTCGATTCATGCCATCCCGTCGAACGCCCCGCCGCGCCCGGACCCTGTGTCCGTGGCGCACGAGCCTGCCTGCCCTGATCACCCTGTGCGTCGCGAGCGGCGCGCATGCGGCCGATACCGAACCCGCCACGCCCGCCTCGACTCCCGCGACACCCGCCGGACAGGAACTCCCCGCGATCAGCGTCAACGCATCGTCGGCCGTCGAGCCGACAGTCGGCTATCAGCCGCGCACCACCGGCATCGCGGGCGGTGACGACCGTTCGCTGAAGGAGATTCCGCAATCGGTCGCAGTGGTCAGCAGCAGCGTGCTGCAGGACCAGCAGGCACGCTCGCTCGACGACGTGCTCGGCAACATCAGCGGCGTCACGCAGACGAATACGCTCGGCGGCACGCGCGACGCGTTCATCAAGCGCGGCTTCGGCTCGAACAACGACGGCTCGGTGCTCGTCGACGGCGTACGCACGCCGGTGCTGCACAGCTATCTCGCGACGATCGACCGCGTCGAAGTATTGAAGGGCCCGGCCTCGCTGCTGTACGGGATGCAGGATCCCGGCGGCGTGATCAATCTCGTCACACGCAAGCCGGAAGACACGTTCGGCGGCTCGGTCTCCGCGTCGCGCACGAGCCACGGCGGCAGCAGCGCGCAGTTCGATCTCACCGGCCCGCTCGGCAAGCGCGGCCAGGTCGCGGGCGGCACGCTCGCGTTCCGGCTGACCGGCGAATACGACACGAGCCGCTACTGGCGCAGCTTCGGCCGCGAACGCCATGCGCTGATCGCGCCCGCGCTGTCGTGGCACGACGCGAACACGTCGATCGACGTCAGCTACCAGTACGTCGACTACACGATGCCGTTCGACCGCGGCACCGTGCTCGTGAACGGCCAGCTCGACGATGCGCTGCGCTATCGCCGCTACGAGGAAGCGTGGTCGCAAAGCGGCGGCATCCAGGAAACGCTGCGCACGCGCATCGAGCACCGCGTCTCCGATGCCTGGCGCGTCCGCGCGACCTACGGTTGGGGCCGCGACCGCTACGACCAGTTCATCACTCGCGCCACCGCATTCAACAGCAGGACCGGCGCGCTGACGCGCTCGTCCGATGCGAACCTCGGACGCAACGACTCCGACCAGATCGCGACGCTCGGCCTGCTCGGCAACGTGACGCTCGCGGGGATGAACCACGCGATCTACGTCGGTGGCGAATACGAGCGGCAGCGCAGCTTCCGCGGCGACACCATCCGCGGCAAGGCGACGACGGGCTTCGATCTCTACGATCCCGTATACGGGCTGCTCGCGGCGGGCGGTACGCCGAACGCGAAGCAAAGCGATTCGCGCTCGGTCGTGCATGCTTACTCGACGATCGTGCAGGACTCGGTGAAGATCACCGATCGCCTCACCGCAGTGGGCGGGCTGCGCTGGGAAAACTGGCAGCAGGAATCGGGAATGGGGCGGCCGTTCGTATTTGCCGACCGCTCGCGCGGCAGCGTCTGGCTGCCGCAGTTCGGACTCGCGTATGCGCTCACTCCGGCACTGACCGCCTACGCGAACGTGAGCCGCTCGTTCAAGCCGAACGTCGCATCGAACGTCGCCGCACCGCTCGCGCCGGAATACGGCCGCGTGCTCGAGGCCGGGCTGAAGTTCAGCCTGAAGCCCGCGATCACCGGCACGCTCGCGGTGTACCAGATCGACAAGCGCAACGTCGCGATCACGGTCGGCGACCTCACGTCGACGATCGGCACCGCGCGCTCGCGCGGGATCGAGCTCGACGTGGCGGGGCAGATCACGCGCCACCTGAGCGTGATCGGCAGCTATGCGTATACGAACGCGACCGATCGCGACAGCAACACGCCGCTCGTCAACGTCGCGCGGCACACGGGCAGCCTGTTCGCCGTGTACGACACGGCCATCGCGAACCTGCCCGGCCGCTGGCGCTTCGGCGGCGGCGCGCGCGTGGTCGGCGCACGCGCCGGCGACACCGCGAACAGCTTCACGCTGCCCGGCTACGTGACCGTCGACGCGTTCGCGGCGTACGAAACGACGATCGGCAAGTTCCCGACGCGCTTCCAGCTCAATGTGAAGAACCTGCTCGACAAGACCTACTACCCGTCGAGCAACAACAACCTGATCGTCGCGGTCGGCGAGCCGCGGCTCGTCACGCTGACGACGACGGTGTCGTTCTGACGCACCGGCTCGGCCGAAGCCGGCAAGCAGCATTCGTCGGCCGCGCATCCCGCACCGCCGTCACGCCGCCGCACAACGCGGCGGCGCCCGCCTCCTGCGCAATCATCGTCCCCCCGAATATCTCCCATCCGATATCGCGATTTCCGGTATCGATTGCGCGCCTCTAGACTGGCTACGCGACAGTGACGCCGCGCCGCCGCACGGCAACGCGGCACGCCTCCACAAAAACGATTCCGGGAGATATCCATGTCCGACCGGCAGGCGCGCCGAGGCGCGCTCAAGACACTCGGCCTCGCGGCCGGCACCGCATTGCTCGCCGCTGCGCGTCACGCGCACGCTGCTGCCCCCGAAACCGGTGCGCTGCTGCCCGGCGGCGCCGCGCACCTCGCCGACCTCACGCGCCGCCTCGCGGCCACCCCGCGACGGCGCGACTTCAAGACGGTGCCGATGATTCTCGAACGCCCCGACCAGTGGGATCACGCGGCGCTTGCCGAAGTGATCGGCTATCGCGGCGGTCCGAAGCAGGTGTGGGACAACACCGACCTTGGCGGCCCGTGGCTGAACCTGATGCGCAATTCGCTGAACGCGCAGATCTGGTCGTACGGTCACCCGGATTTTCTCGTCGTTTCGGCCACGCACGGCAGCGCGCATCTCGCGCTGTTCGACGAGGTTGCGTGGGACAAATACGGCCTCGCAAAGCTCGCCGGCGCCGCGTTCCCGACCAACACGCTGCTCGACGCAAGGCCCGCGCAATCGAAAGGCGCGCAGGACCACGAAGCACCCGACGGCGCATTCTCGTCGCACGACAACAGCCTCGCCGCGCTGCAGCAGCGCGGCGTCGTGTTCCTGTCGTGCCACAACGCGATCTGGGAACTCGCGGAACGGCTCGACGGCGCGAACGCAAACCCCGACAAGCTGCCGCTCGACGCACTGGCGGCCGACCTGACCAACCACGTGATCCCGTCGGCAATCGTCACGCCGGGTGCAGTCGGCACGCTACCCGAGCTGCAGCAGGCCGGTTTCACGTACGCGAAATGAGACCCGTGATGACAACGATCCGCACGAAACCGCCATTGCAATCGCCTTCGCGCCGCCGCACGTATACGCTGCGGGCCGCACTGGCCGCACTGGCCGCGCTGACCGCCGGGCTGTGCGGAATGTCGGCGCTCGCGCTCGCCGCGCCTTCCACCACCGACGCAACCTTCTTTCCGCCCTGGCAGGACGGCCGCAACAACGATGCGATCCATCGCGGCCTCGAATTCACGGTGCCGCAAGTCGACGTGCTCGCCGATTTCCATGGCGACCTCACCGCGCCGAAGCTCGTCCTGTACGTCGGCGGCAACTACTTCTTCGCGATGGCGCCGCTCGTCGCGAAGTTCGAGGAAGACCATCCCGAGTACCGCGGCCGCATCTACTGGGAAACGATCCCGCCCGGCCTGCTCGTGAAGCAGATTCAGGCAGGCGGCACGATCACCGTCGGCAACATGACGTGGACGGTCAAGCCCGACGCGTATTTCGCGGGGCTCGGCAAGATCAACGGCCTGATCGCGGACGGCACGCTCGCGGGCCCGGCCGTGCCGTACGTGACGAACCAGCTGACGATCATGGTGCGCGCCGGCAATCCGAAGCGCATCGCGTCGCTGAACGATCTCGCGCGGGCCGACGTGAAGCTCGCGATGCCGAACCCCGCATTCGAAGGCGTCGCGCGGCAGATCCGCGCGTCGCTCGTGAAGGCCGGCGGCGACACGCTCGCCCGCACCGTCTATGACGACAAGGTGCACGCCGGCACGACCGAACTCACGCACATCCATCATCGGGAAACCGCGCTGTTCCTGATGCAGGGGCGCGCGGACGCGGGCGTGCTGTGGCAATCCGAAGCCGCGTTCCAGGAACAGGCCGGGCATCCGTTGATGCACGTCGACATTCCGGCCGAGCAGAATACGACGGCGATCTACGCAGGTGCGATGGCGAAGGACGCGCCGCACCCGGAAGCCGCGCGCGCATGGCTCGCGTTCATCCGGTCGCCGGAAGCGTTCCGGATCTTCGCGCGCTACGGCTTCGGCCGATATGATGCGAACCAGCCGACACCGCGCCTCGCACCGGGGCAGGACGGGCCCGCCGCAGGCTGACGGCCTCGCCGCCGCCCGGCGCGCACGCTACATACAACAAGGAGGGGGACACGTGAACGATACGGTCGAAACACGGCGCGAACCATCGCGACGCCGGTTCGCGCCGCTGCTGCTCGCCGCGGCCGCGCTGCTGGCCGGGAATGCACACGCGGAGGACGCCGCGTCCGGCAAGACAATCGCGACACAGGGCACGTCGACGGGCGTCGCCGCCTGCATCGGCTGCCACGGCGGCCAGGGCGAAGGCAACGCGGCGGCCGGCTTCCCGCGCCTCGCGGGCACGAATGCCGCGTACCTGTCCGCGCAGCTCGCCGCGTTCGCGGACGGCAGCCGCCAGAACCCGGTCATGCAGCCGCTCTCGAAACTGCTGTCGCCGCACGAGCGCGATGCAGTCTCCGCGTATTTCGCGAGCCTGCCCGCGCCGGCCGGCGTCTTCACGCCCGACGATGCATCGATCGATCCGGCGAGTACCGGCGCGTGGCTCGCGACGCGCGGGCGCTGGTCGCAGGGCCTGCCCGCGTGCGCGCAATGCCACGGCGCCGGCGGCCTCGGCGTGGGCACCGCGTTTCCGCCGCTCGCGGGCCAGCCGGCCGCGTATGTCGCCGGCCAGTTGAACGGCTGGAAACACGGCACGCGGCCGCCCGGGCCGATGGGATTGATGCCGGTGATCGCCGGCAAGCTGTCCGACGCCGACATCGACGCAGTGGCCGCCTACTATGCGCGCAGCGGCGCCGCCCAAGGAGACAAGCGATGATCGACCGCACGACGCTGATCCGCCACGCCCGCGCGACGCTGCTCGGCGCAGCCTGGTTGCCCGCGCTCGCGTGCGCGGCGACACCGCAGGACGCACCGACGGCCGCTTCCGCCGCCGCAATACCGCCCGCCGTCGCCGTGCCGGCAGCCAGGCCGTTCACGCCGCCGCCCGAATCGGCGATCCCGGCCGACGACTTCGGCAAGACCGTCAGGCTCGGCGAGCAGATCTTCCTGCACACGCCCGAGTTCGCGGGCAAGTACGTCGGCAACAAGCTGACCTGCGCGAGCTGCCACCTCGACGCCGGCCGCCGGCCCGATTCGAGCCCGATGTGGGCCGCGTACCTGCTGTATCCGGCGTACCGCGCCAAGAACGGCCACGTGAACACGTTCTCCGAACGCCTGCAGGGCTGCTTCCGGTACAGCATGAACGGCAAGGCGCCGCCGGCCGGCGACCCGATCCTCGTCGCGCTCGAGACGTATTCGTACTGGCTTGCGAAGGGCGCGCCGGTGGGCACGAAGCTGCCGGGCCAGGGATTCCCGAAATTGCCGCCGCCCGCGCAGAAGGCCGACTACGCACGCGGCGCGGCCGTCTACACGCAGCACTGCGCGCTGTGTCACGGCGCGGACGGCCAGGGCCAGTCGAGCGGCGGCAAGCCGGTGTTCCCGGCACTGTGGGGCACGCGCTCGTTCAACTGGGGCGCGGGGATGGGCGACATCCGCAACGCGGCCGGCTTCATCAAGGCCAACATGCCGCTCGGGCTCGGCGGCACGCTGACCGATCAGGAAGCGTGGGACGTCGCGACGTTCATGGACAGCCACGAACGCCCGCAGGACCCGCGCTTCACGGGCTCCGTGCAGGACACACGCGCGAAGTTCCACGATTCGCCCGACTCGATGTACGGGCGCAGCGTGAACGGCCGCGTGCTCGGCGCGCCCTGACGATCGGCCGGGCCGGTCACGGACGCCAGCGGTACACGACGATGCTCGATCCGTTGTAGTTGTCCTTCGTGATCACGTACTCGCCGGTCGAGCGCAGGTAGGCCCGCACGCCGTACATCGAGTCGACGTCGTTGCCGACGTCCATCGCCGACGTGTTCGAGTTCGTCAGCGTCGTGACGAGCGCACCGGTGTTCAGGTCGAACACGTCGATGTTCGGCACCGTGTGCACGTAGCCGACGAACAGGTAGTGACCGGCCGCCGCGATCGATTTCGGGTTCGCGCTCGTCAGGTTGATCACCGGGTTCGGCGCGCTCGTGTTGCCGTTCTTCCAGCCGTGATAGACCTCGATGTGCCCGTTCATCGCCGTCCAGTCCCAATTGCCCGCGAGACCCTGCGCGAGAATCATCGTGTCGCTGTCGGCCTGGTAGATGATGCGCGTGACGGGCGCGACGCCGGTCGGCACGGGCGTCGTCGTCGGCTTGCCCCACGACGGCTTGCCGGTCGCGTCGAAGCCCGTCATCGGGTAGCGCGCGATCACGTTCGATCCGTTCAGCCCGGCCCACACGTCGCCGTTGCCGTCGATGTCGAAACCGGCCGTGACCTGCAGCGTCGTGTTGAACGGCTTGCCCGGCAGAGACCCGGCCGGGATCGCGATGTAGCCGCTCGCGGCGTTGAAGTAATAGAAGTTGAAGTTGCCCGGGTTCTGGCCCGACGCGACGAGGATCCGGTTGCCGCCGACGTTCACGAGCTGGCCGAAATGCTGGCCGCGCTGATAGTCGTTCATGTCGAGGCGCGGGTCCTTCGGATAGGTGAACGGGTCGACCGTGTTCGCGACGAACGTGCCGCCCGCCGAGCCCGTATACACGTTGTTGCCGCTGTAGAACAACGTACCGTCCGTGACCGGATCGGGCGCGGCGATCCCCTCGAAGTTCAGCGCCTGCAGCTTCCACTGCAGCGCGCCCGTCGGGCTGTACGAATGGAGGTCGGTGCTGCCGTTGCGGCCGAGATCCCAGCCGCCGCCCCACGCGTTGTTCAGCACGTACAGGTTGCCGGCCGAATCCTTGCCGAGCGCGGCGACGCGCGTGAAGCGCTTGTCGCCGACCTGCCCCTTGATGCCCGTCGTCGTGTCGAGATAGCCGCCCTGCACACCGAACGTGCCGACCTGGACCGGCAGGCCGAGCAGCCCGCTGTAGACCTTGATGTTCATGTCGGGCCCTTCGTCGCCCACCATCAGCCGGCCCAGCGACGCATCGAAGTACAGCGACGCCGGCCGTGCGCCGGCCGCCATCTGGATCGTGCTCATCGCGGCGCCGGTCGCGCTGAACTGCGCGACGACGCCCGCGCTCTTGCGCGCGACCCACAGGTTGCCGGCCGCATCGAGCGCCAGCGCGCCCGGTCCCGATACGCCGATGTCGCGCTGCCATACGCCATCGGTCGTATAGACGCGCACGCGGTTGCCGTAGAAGTCGCTCACGTACAGCAGGTTGCCGCCTGTCGCGAGGCCCGTGATCACGTCCGCGTACTGGATGCCCGTCCACGTGCTGACCGGGATGCGCAGGTCGCGCTGGTTCGAGCTTCGGTTGTAGCGGCCCACCGAGCCGCTGCCGAACGTGCGGTTGTAGCCGAGCGCGACGAACAGCGACGTCGAATTGCCGGTGATCGCCCCGCCCTGGAATTCGTCGTGGATGCCGATCGTGCCGAGCGGCTGGCCGTTCTGGTAGATCGCGACGCCGCCCGCGTTCTCGTCCCAGCGCGACGCCGTGTAGATCACGCCCTCGGGCGCGACCCACATCGAGCGCGCGCCGTTGCCGACGTGCGAGACCAGCGTGCCGTACGTGTTCGCGAGCCAGTCCGTCGAGTACTGCACCTGTGCGTGACTCGCCGGCGCCAGCATCGCCATGCACATTCCCAGCAACGCCGCGCGAATTTGTTTCATTGACATGAATAATGCTCCCAGACGATCAATGGTCGACACTGTAAATCGCGGCGCATGAAATATTGGTGATTCCGGCAAAACCGTATTCGCCGGCATCCCGAATTATTCACTCCGCGCCATTTGCCGTCCGGTGCTTTTTCGTCAACGAAGGTCAAACCCGCGAAACCACGCCGCAACGGCATGCCGGCCGCGCGATTTCGGCGCCTTTCCCGGCATTTTCTTCCGGGCGCCCAATGCGGATACGTCATTTTTTCTGACATGCCCGCATTGCATTTTCATTCCCCGGAAATCGCTTCAATGATTACAAATCGAAATTGAAATGAAAGGGAAAAAATAATATCCGGCGCAATCGCTTTTTCGCGATTCGGCGCACCGGATAAACGGCAGGAAAAGAGGAACGCGGCAGCGATCGTTCAGGTCGCCGGGTCGAGCGTCGGGCCATCCCAGCCGTCGACGTATTTCGGCAGCGCGTCGACGACGTCGATCACGCGTTGCCGGTAGAACAGGTGCATCGTCGGCTGCAGGTCGCCGGGCAGTTGCCCGCCGTGTGCTCGCGCGGCCAGGCTGTTCGGCACGACACGCATGTCGAGCCGGTTCGTCCCGAACACGATCTCGCCGCACGACGCGCACCACGTGCGCGACATCGACTTCTCCGGATGCGGGAACGTCGCGTGGCTGCCGTCGATGCTCACCTGCTCCGGCGGCCATGCGGTTGCGGACAGCATCGGCGTGCCGTAGAAATCGCGGCACGTCGCGCAATGGCAGTTCGCGCGCGCCGCCGGTTCGCCATGCAGCGTGACGGTCACGGCGCCACACAGGCAGCGCGCGGAAAGCGTTCGGGTCATGTCGTCTCCTGTGAAAGGGAGACGGCAGTATAGGAGCATGCATCGAGGCCCGCATCGACCGCGCGCCCCGTTGCGGCTACAACGACCGCTGCGTCAGAACTTCTGGCGCAGCCCGAGGCTGACGATCGCCTGCGAGCGCGAGTCGGACGAGTGGCCGTTCGCCTTGTCGGACACCGACGCAGTCGCAGCCACCGGCCGGCCGAGCGCGTCGAGCGTCATGCCCGATGCATGCTGGTACGCGCCGAGCAGGTACACGCTGGTGCGCTTCGACAGGTCGTACACCGCGCCGAGCGTGACGTTGTGATACTGCGCGCGGTCGTCGACGCCATCGACATCGCTGCCGCGCGTGTAGCTGTAGCCCGCGAACAGCTGGGTCTGCGGCTGCACGTTCCAGCGCGTGAACACGCCCGCGACGTTGAATGTCGCATGACCGCTGAACAGCGACTGGCCGCCGCTGCGGTACTGCACGTTGCTGTAGTTCACGCCGACGACGGCCGGGCCGAAGTCGTACGTCGCGCCCGTCGCGATCACCTGCTGCGATTGCGCGCTCGCATAGCCTTCGTTGATCGACGAGTTGAAGAGACCGTCGTCGGTGCTCCGCCACTTGCCGGCCGTCGGGTCGGTCGCGCCCGTCTTGCTGTTGTCCGAGCGCTCGTAGCCGACGCCGACGCGCAGCGGGCCCGCCGCGTACGCCGCGCCGACGCTCCACGTGTTGCGCTGCTTCATGCTGCCCGGCTGGCCGCCGAAGCCGTACAGCGCGCCGAACGTGAAGCCCGAGTAGTTCGCGCTCGTGTACTTGATCGAGCTGTCGACGCGCGCGGTCTGGTCGAGATCGTCGATGTCGCCGGGGTGCGCGCCGAAGCCGCCGATGAACGACGACGGCCCGACCGGGCTCACGAAGTCGTCGAGCGACGTGTACTGGCGGCCGAGCGTGACCGTGCCGTAGCGGTCGCTGCCGACGCCGACGAACGCCTGGCGGCCGAACTGGCGGCCGCCCTGGCCCGACGTGCCGTTCGTGATGTCGAAGCCGTTCTCGAGCACGAACAGCGCGCGCATCCCGCCGCCGAGATCCTCGGAACCCTTGATGCCCCAGCGGCTGCCGGACAGGTTGCCGGTCGTGAGCCCGACGTTCGAATGGCCGGTGTACGCGCCCGCCGAGCCGACCCGTTCGTTGCTGCGATAGGTCACGCCCGCGTCGACGATGCCGTACAGCGTGACGGAGCTTTGCGCAGCGGCGATACCGGCGAGCGAGAGCAGCAGCGGCGCTGCGATCAGTTGCTTGTTCATGGTTGTATGTCTCCGGGCGGTGAACCCGTTGTTCTGGCTTGCTGTTGCGAGTAGCGCGCGCGGGCGCCGACATCCGCCGGCGGTGCGAGGCCGGCGGCGTCCGCGCGCGACGACGCGGCGGGCATGCCCGCTGCGGCCGCCATGGTAGATGGAACCGGTTCTATTCCACAGTGGAATAACGACAACAGTTTTTTGCCAAAATCGAGATAGTCGGCGCACGGCGGAAGTTGATGGCTGCCGCGCCTGTACAGCGCGGGCCGGCGCACCCGATAATCGAGCGCACACCTTCCGCCGGGAGCGCCGTCATGCATGAAACGACCTTGCTGATCTTTGCCGCCGTCGCGTTCGTCGGCATCGCGACACCCGGCCCGACCGTGCTGCTCGCGCTGACCAACGGCTCGCGCTACGGCGTGCGCCGCGCGGCCTACGGTTTCGCGGGCGCGATGCTGTCCGACTTCGTGCTGATCGTCGCGGTCGCGCTCGGCCTCGGCGCGCTGCTGATGGCGTCCGCGTTCTGGTTCTCGGTGGTGAAGTGGCTCGGCGCCGCTTACCTCGCGTATGTCGGCATCCGGCTGCTGATGTCGAAGGGTTCGCTCGATGTCGCCGCCGCGCAAAACGGCACGGCAACCGAACGCAATGCGTCGATCTTCGCGAAGAGTTTCCTCACGGCGGTGACGAACCCGAAGGGCTATCTGTTCTTCTCCGCGTTCCTGCCGCAGTTCCTCGATCCGTCCGCGCCGCTCGCGCCGCAGTACGTCGCGCTCGCCGTCACGTTCGCGCTGCTCGACGGCGCGGTGATGTTCGGCTACGCGCTGCTCGGCGCACGCGCGGTGCGGCTGCTGAAGCGCTCGGGTGCGCTGTGGCTCGAGCGCACGTGCGGCGCGATGCTGCTCGCGCTCGCCGGTTCGCTGGCGCTGTACCGGCGTCATGCAGCGTAGGAGCAGGTTCCGATGAAAATTGCCGCACCGCCCCGCTCCGGCTTCCCCGGCCTGTCGCTCCGGCAACTCGAACGCGCCGACCTCGACGCGTGGTACGCGTACCTGACGAACCCCGACGTCTTCCGTCACACGAGCTGGAACCTGCGCACGCCCGACGATCTGCTGCCGCTGTTCGACAACATCGAATCGGCCGACCCGGATTCGATCCGGCGCCTCGCGATCGTCGATACCGCATCGGGCGCGCTCGCTGGCACGATCGGGCTGCACACGGTATCCACCGTGAACCGCTCGGCGGAAATTGCGTACGACCTCGCGCCGTCGCACTGGGGGCGCGGCATCGCGAGCGCGGTGTGCGAAGCCGTCACCGCGTGGGCGCTCGCGAACGGCGGCTTCATGCGCATGCAGGCCGTCGTGCTGACCAGCAACGCGGGCTCCGCGCGTGTGCTGCAGAAGTGCGACTACCGCTACGAGGGCCTGTTGCGCGCCTACAGGATGGTGCGCGGCACGCCGGGCGATTTCGCGATGTACGCACGGCTCGCGACCGACTGACGCGCCGTACGCGGCATCGCGCGCCGATGCCGTGAAGCGATTGGACGACCCGTGCCGAATTGGCGACAATCGCCGTTCCCCTCATCGACGCTCCGCCATGAAAATCGCCGCGCTTTCCGACATCCACGGAAACCTCGCCGCGCTCGACGCGGTGCTCGACGACGTCCGTCGCCGCGGCGCCGACGTGATCGTCAATCTCGGCGACATCGTATCGGGCGCGCTCCATCCGGCCGAAACGGCCGACCGCCTGATCGCGCTCGACTTGCCGACGGTCAAGGGCAATCACGAACGCCAGTTGCTCACCCACGATCGCGAAGCGATGCGGCTGTCCGATCGCTGGGCGCACGACACGCTGCGCGACGACCACCGCGCGTGGATCGCCGCGCTGCCCGAACGCATGATGCTCGACGACGACGTATTGATGGTGCACGGCACGCCGGACAGCGATCTCGTCTACTTCCTCGAAACGGTCACGCCCGACGGCTGCCGCGCGGCAACGCCCGCCGAAGTCGCGCAGCGCGCAGGCGACGAGGCGGCATCGCTGATCCTGTGCGGCCACACGCACGTGCCGCGCACCGCGAAGCTCGACGACGGCCGCTTGATCGTCAATCCCGGCAGCGTCGGGCTGCAGGCGTACGCGGACGACCTCCCGCATCCGCACCGGATCGAGACGGGCTCGCCGCATGCGCGCTACGCGATGGTGTCGCGCACGGCGGGCGGCTGGAACGTCGAATTCCATGCGGTCGAATACGACTGGCACACGGCCGCCGTCACCGCGGCTTCGCGCGGGCGCGACGACTGGACCGTCGCGCTACGCACCGGCCGGTGCTGATACTCGCGCCGCCCGACCGCCCCGCTTCGCTTCTTTCGAAGGAGAACCGACTCGCCATGCCCGTTCCGTCGCAACTGCTCTTCCTGCCCGGCGCATCGGGCAGCACCGCCTTCTGGCAGCCGCTGGCCAACCTGCTGACGCATCCGGCCGAGCGGCGGATCGTCGCCTATCCGGGTTTCGGCGACACGCCGCGCGATCCGGCTGTCGACGATTTCGACAGCCTCGTGCGTGAGGTCCTCGATAAAATCGACCGGCCGACCGCCGTGATCGCCCAATCGATGGGCGGCGTGATCGCGATGCGCGCGGCGCTCGACAAACCCGGGCTCGTCACGCACCTCGTGCTGACGGTCACGTCCGGCGGCCTCGACATGGCAACGCTCGGTGCGCAGGACTGGCGGGCCGGTTTCGCCGAAGCGAACCCGCAGTTGCCCGACTGGTTCCTGACGTTCCGCGCGGACTTCTCGCACGAGATCGGCCGCATCGCGCAGCCGACGCTGCTGCTGTGGGGCGACGACGATCCGATCAGCCCCGTCGCGGCCGGCCGGCGCCTGCTCGAACGGCTGCCCGATGCGCAGTTGCATGTCGTACCGGGCGGCCGGCACGATCTCGCGGCCGTGCATGCGCAAGCGCTCGCGCCGCTCGTCGACGCGCATCTGCAGCGCGTGTGACATCGCGCGCTTCAGGTTCGGCTTGCACGTCGGCATGAACCTGAAGCCGTGCAACCGCCCCCCCGCGCGTCGCGTCACCCCGCGCTCCTCAGCGTGAGCCTCGCCTCCAGCCCGCCGCCGTCGGGCCGGTTGTTCAGCGTCAGCGTGCCGCCCATCGCGAGCGCGAGCTGCTTCGCGATCGCCAGGCCCAGCCCCGTGCCGCCCGTATCGCGGTTGCGCGACGTCTCCACGCGCCGGAACGGCTCGAACACGGCGTCGAGCTGATCGGCCGGAATGCCGGGCCCGCGGTCGAGCACGGCAATCACCGCGCCGCCGTCCGGCGCGGCCCGCACGTCGATCTCGGCCGCACCCGCGAACTTCAGCGCGTTGTCGACGAGGTTGCCGACGATGCGGCGCAGCGCCTTCGGCCGCGTGACGAGCGCGAGCGGCGCACGGCTGTGCAGCGCGACGTCCTGCCCCGCGTCCATGTAGTCGCACACGATGCTGTCGAGCAGCGCGTCGAGATCGATGCGGCGCGCGGCTTCCTCGGTGCCGTGCAGCGTCCGCGCGTACGCGACGCCCTCCTTCACCAGATGCTCCATCTCGAGCAGGTCCTGGCGCAGCTTCGCGCCCTGCGTGTCGTCGTCCATCACGTCGACGCGCAGCCGCATCCGCGTGATCGGCGTCTGCAGGTCGTGCGAGATCGATGCGAGGATCTGCATGCGTTCGGCCATGTACTGCGCGATACGGTCCTGCATCGCGTTGAACGCCCGCGCGGCACGCGCGACTTCCGACGGCCCGCCTTCGTTCAGCCGCTCGCCCTTCAGGTCGGGGCCGAGCGCATCGGCGGCCTGCGCGAGCTGCTTGAGCGGCCGCGTCGCGAGCCGCACCGCGAGCCAGCAGCATGCGGCCAGCACCGCGAGCTGGACCACGAGCACGGCCGGCAGCCAGCCCGACAGCGGCACCGTCGACATCGGATGGATGTCGATCGTCAGCGGCGACCCGTCGGTCAGGCGCAAATGCACCTGCAGATGCTCGCGGTCGCCGGGGATCGCGTTCGCGGTCAGCGGGTAGTCGCCGCCGATGCCGTCCGAGATCGAGCGCTCGACGCGTGCCGACAGCCGCGCTTCCGGCGGCGTGCCGGTCTCGCCGGGCCCGAGGATGAACGTATAGCTGCGCCGCGCGAGACGCGGCAGCCACGCGGCGCGCTCGGCCGGCGGCAGATGATCGAGCAGCGCGACCGAACTCGCGACCTCGCGCTCGATGTAGCCCATCATCAGATTGGTGGTCGCCTGGTCGCGCTCGGTCACGGTGAGCCAGAACGACAGCGTCTGCGCGAGCGCGAGGCCCACGCACAGGATCAGCGCGAGCCGCGCGAACAGCGAACGCGGCCAGTGCCACGGCATGCGCACGCTCATGGCGTACCGTCGACGGCGGTCACGGCCGACGAGAACACGTAGCCCTCGTTGCGCAGCGTCTTGATGTAGCGCGGTTCGCGCGCGCCGTCGCGCAGGCGCTGGCGCAGCCGGCTCACGAGCAGGTCGATCGAGCGGTCGAACGGGTCGGACTGGCGCCCCTGCGTGAGGTTGAGCAGCTGGTCGCGCGTCAGCACGCGCTGGGGATTGTCGAGGAACACGCGCAGCAGCCGGTATTCGGCGCCGCTCAGCGCGACCAGCGTGCCTTCGGTATCGAGCAGGTGGCGCCCCGTCGTGTCGAGCCGCCATTCGCCGAACGCGAGCATCCCGGCCGTTTCCGTCACCTGCATGCCGGGCGGCAGCATGCGCGCGCGGCGCAGCACCGAGCGGATCCGCGCGAGCAGCTCGCGCACCGCGAACGGCTTGGCCAGGTAGTCGTCGGCGCCCATCTCGAGGCCGATGATGCGGTCGGTTTCCTCGCCGCGCGCGGTCAGCATCAGCACGGGCACCGTACGAAACTTGCCGGCGCGCAGGTCGCGGCACAGCGTGAGGCCGTCCTCGCCCGGCATCATCAGGTCGAGCACGATCAGGTCGGGCGCGCCGTCGTCCAGCGCGTTGCGCATCTCGCGACCGTTCGCGGCCAGCGACACGCGCATGCCGTTCTTTTCCAGGTAGTCCGCGATCAGTTCGCGAATCGCGCGATCGTCGTCGACGATCAGCACGTGGTCGATCTTGTCCATGAGTCGTGGTCGGTGTCGTGGTTCGGGCAGGCGATGTCCGCTGTTATACCGCAAGGCAGGCACGCGTTTGTATCCCAATGTATCGCGCCGCCGCGACGACACACAACATTGCACACGGGCGGCTGGCCGGACACATCGCAGATACGTCGACGCAGCTTAATGGGGCCTGTCGAAACCCGTCCGGCCGCGCCCCCGAGCAGCGGCCCCCCGATCAGGAGAACGCCATGCTGCCCCGACTCAAGACCGCCGCCATCGTCATCGCCCTCGCCGCCACGGCCGGGCTCGCCGCCTTCGCCGGCACCCGCGACGACGCGGGCATGCAGCCCTCGCAGGCCGGCATGCCCGCGCCCGATTTCACCGGCATCGACCGCTGGCACAACAGCGCGCCGCTGACGCTCGGCCAGCTGCACGGCAAGGTCGTGCTCGTCGATTTCTGGACGTACTCGTGCATCAACTGCATTCATACGATTCCGTTCGTGAAGGAGTGGGACCGGAAGTATCGCGACCAGGGGCTCGTCGTGGTCGGCGTGCATACGCCCGAATATCCGTTCGAGCGCGACGCGGGCAACGTCGCCGACGCGATCAAGCGCTTCGGCATCCGGTACCCGGTCGCGCAGGACAATCGCTACGACACGTGGCGCGCGTACGGGAACCAGTACTGGCCCGCGCTGTACCTGATCGACGCGAACGGCAAGGTCGTCTATACGCGCTATGGCGAAGGCGGCTACGACCAGACCGAGGCCGCGATTCGCGGCGCGCTCGCGCAGGCGCAGGCGGGCACACCGGCGAAGGACGCGACGCGCACGCAGTGACCCGTGCGGCGTGCGGGCGCTGTGCGCGCCGGCACGCACGGCGTGCCCTCGCTCACTCGCGTTTCGCGTCGGCCGCCGCGAGCATCGCCTCGCCGATCGCGAGGTTGCCGTCCGCGACCAGCGCTTCGCCGGCGCCCCGGATATCGGCCTCGGCCTTGTTCTGCCCGAGCTTGCGCTTGCCGACGAGCCGCGTGATCTCGATCTGCAGCCCGACGATCGACTGCAGCATCGTGTCGATGTAGTCCTTCGGCGCGTCGCCCATCTTCCACGGCAGCGGCTGCGACGCCTCGTGCGTGCGCGTGAGCCGCGCGACCACGCCGCGCACGAACTTCTCGTCGTCACGCACCGTGATGCGGCCGTGCGCATGCACGACCACGTAGTTCCACGTCGGCACCTGCCGGTGCGCGACGTGCTTGCTCGGGTACCAGTTCGGCGAGATGTACGCGTCGCCGGCGCGGAAGATCACGAGCACCTCGTCGCCGTCCGCGACGTCCTGCCAGACCGGATTCGCGCGGGCGACGTGCGCATGCAGTTCACCGAGCCCGCCGTCAGCGGGCAGCAGTTCGAACGGAATGTGGTTCGCGTCGAGCCCGCTTTTCCCGTGCGTGATCAGGCTGCCGAACGGATGCTGCACGATCAGCTCGCGCAGCGCGTCGGGATTGGGCTCGTTGAAATCGGCGGGGACGTACATGTCGGCTCCACGGTCGTACGGGGTTGGAAATGGCGCGGGCGCGAGCCCGTCATGCGCCGATTGTGATCCCAAACTGGTTTATGCTGTAGAGCCGGTTTGGAACAATTTCAGCAGACCAGAATCATGGCAAGAACGGCCCGGATCGTCGAAATCCCGTCGCTCGGCGCGCTCGACCGCGCGGCCGGTGACCTGAGCCGCCAGCTCGCGCAGGCGCTGCGCGACGCCGTGCGCCGCGGCGACGTCCGGCCGGGCGATACGCTGCCGTCCACGCGGCTGCTGGCGGCGGCGCTGCAGGTCGCGCGCGGCACCGTCGTCGATGCGTATGCGCAGCTCATCGCCGAAGGTTTTCTCGAATCGCGCGGCGGCGCCGGCACGCGGGTCGCGAACGCGCTCGCCGAACCACCGCCCGGTGACGCGCCCGAGCCGCCGACGCGACGCCAGCCCCCGTCGCACGCCGGGTTGCCCGAACCCGCCGCCACCTTCGCGCGGATCGCCCGCGAATTCAGCCCGTTGCCGGCCATGCCGTTCGCGATCTCGGTGCCGGTCGGCCTTACCGCGCCCGACGACATCTGGCGCCGGCTCGGCAACCGCCTGCGCGCCCGCGGCGCCGGCGCGCCGTCCGGCTATGCCGATCCGCAGGGCGCGTTGCCGCTGCGCGAAGCGATCGCCGACTATGTGCGCCGGTCGCGCTCGGTGCGCTGCGATGCCGGCCAGGTCGTGATCACGAGCGGCACGCAACAGGGGCTGCATCTCGCGAGCCAAGTGCTGCTCGGCGACAACGACCGCGCATGGGTCGAGAATCCTGCCTATCGCGGCATCACCGCGCTGCTCGAAAGCACCGGGCGGCGCGATGCGATGGTGCGCGTGCCGGTCGATGCCGACGGCCTCGACGTCGACGCCGGCATGCGGCTCGCCCCGGATGCGCGCGCCGCGTTCGTCACGCCTTCGCACCAGTACCCGCTCGGCATGCCGCTGAGCATGGCGCGGCGCAACGCGCTGCTCGCGTGGGCGCGCGCGCACGGCGCATGGGTCGTCGAAGACGACTACGACAGCGAGCTGCGCTACGAGGGCTATCCGTTCCCGTCGCTGCAGGGGCTCGACCCCGACCGCGTGATCTACCTCGGCACGTTCAGCAAGATCCTGTTTCCGTCGCTGCGGCTCGGCTACGTGATCGCACCCGACGATCTCGTGCCCGCGTTCTGCGGCGCACGCGTGCTGATGGATCGCCACGCACCGACCGCGGACCAGCACGTGCTCGCCGCGTTCATCGCGGAAGGCCATCTCGACCGCCACATCCGCCGCGTGCGCGGCGTGTACGCGGAACAGCGCGCGCTGCTGATCGACACGCTCGGCGCGCGGCTGCCGCGCGAACGCGCATGGGTGCAGCCGGGCGACCAGGGAATGCACGTCGTGCTGTGGCTTGCCGACGGCATCGACGATCTCGACGTGGTCGCGCGTGCCGCGCAGGCCGGCGTCGCGGTGCGTGCGGTGTCGCCGATGTTCGCGCCCGGCACGGCACGACCGGGGCTCGTGCTCGGCTTCGGCGGGTTCGGCCGCGCGCAGATGGAGGCCGCCGCGCAACGGCTCGCGGCAGTGGTTTCGTCAGCGGAATCGTGCCCCCGCACGCGGTAAAAGGTTGTCGGCGGGCAACAAACGTAATCGTCTGTAAATCCTGCAAGCAAACGGCCGTTTCGGCCGCCGGCGCGCATGCGCCGTTTGCTAGGATCGCGCGTCTTCCATCCGCGCTCCTGCCGCCTTGAATCGCTTCGTGCCGTTTCTCCGAGACGCGTGGCTCCGTTGCCGCGCCCGTGTCGCACCGCTCGCCGCCGCCGGCGCCGCGCGCCTGAGCGCACTGTGCGCGGGCGTGCTGCGTCGCCTGCGCCACCCGACGCGCCGCGGCGTAGCGCTGACGCTCGCCGCGATACCGGTGCTGGGCCTGCTGGTCCTGCTTGCGTTCGTCCCGTTCACGCCGAGCATCGGCGACATCCGCAAGGCGCGCATCGACCGCCCCGCACGCGTGTTGTCGGCCGACGGCCAGCTGATCGCCGAGTTCCGGCCCGTCAACCGCGAATGGGTGCCGCTCAAGCAGATCTCGCCGCACATGGTCGACGCGCTGATCGCGACCGAAGACCACCGCTTCTATTCACACCACGGCATCGACTTGCGCCGTACGCTCGCGGCCGGACTGCGTACCTTCTCGGGCGACCGCCAGGGCGGCTCGACGATCACGCAACAGCTCGCACGCAACCTGTATCCGGATGAAGTCGGCCGCGCGCCGACGCTCACGCGCAAGGTGAAGGAGCTGATCACCGCGTTCAAGATCGAGTCGGTGTACAGCAAGGACGAGATCCTCGAGACCTACCTGAACACGGTACCGTTCCTCTACAACGCGTACGGTGTCGAAATGGCCGCGCGCACCTACTTCGGCAAGTCGGCAGACCAGCTCGACATCGCGGAAAGCGCCACGCTCGTCGGGATGCTGAAGGGCAACAGCTACTACAACCCGGTGCTGAATCCGGAGCGCGCGGTCCAGCGGCGCAACATCGTGCTCGGCCGGATGGCGCAGATGGGCATGCTCACGCCGCAGCAGCTCGCGAAACTGCAGCGCCAGCCGCTGCGCGTCGACTTCGAACCGCAGACGGCGCAGCCGAGCCTCGCGCCGCATTTCGCGGTCCAGCTGCGCAAGTGGCTGATCGCGTGGGCCGACCGCAACAACTACGATCTCTACGCCGACGGGCTCGTCGTGCGCACCACGCTCGACGCGCAGTTGCAGGACATGGCCACGCAGGCACTGACGCGGCAGACCGAACGGCTGCAGTCGATCGCCGACAGCGCGTGGCGCGGGCCGTCCGGCTGCGGGCTGCGCAACGATCTGTTTCGCGGCTTCATCCGCCAGACGCCCGAATACCGCCAGGCACGCGACGCGGGCGTTGCCGATGTGCCGGCGCTGAAGCAGCTCGGCGCAAACCGCGCGTTCATGCGCGCGCTGTGCGAGCGCAAGATCCAGGTACAGGCCGGCTTCGTCGCGATCGATCCGCGCAACGGCGCGATCCGCGCATGGGTCGGCAGTCCCGATTTCGGCAGCGAGCCGTTCGACCACGTCACGCAGGCGCGCCGCCAGCCGGGTTCGACGTTCAAGCCGTTCGTCTATGGCGCCGCGTTCGCGGACGGCATGCGGCCGGACGATACGTTCGTCGACCGCCCCGTCGCCATTCCGATCGGCGGCCGCGCCGTGTGGCATCCGACCGACGCGGAGCCGCCGACCGGCGAGCCGATGACGCTGCGCGACGCGCTCGCGCTGTCGCGCAACCGCATCACCGCGCAGGTCATGCAGCACGAAGGCGCCGCGAAGGTCGCGCAGCTTGCGCGCGCGATGGGCGTGCGCGACAGCCCGCTCGACGCGGTGCCGTCGCTCGCGCTCGGCACGAGCCCCGTCACGCTGAAGGAAATGGTGTCCGCGTACGGCACGATCGCGAACCGCGGCGTGTACGTCGCGCCGCAGATGATCACGCGCATCGAGGACCGCGACGGCAAGGTGCTCGCCGCCTTCGGCAGCGCACCGCCTGAACGCGCGCTGCCGGCGGCCGCAGCGCAGACGCTCGTCGACGTGATGCGCGGCGTCGTCGATTACGGCACCGGCGCCGACATTCGCTCGCGCTACGGAATCCGGATCGACGTTGCCGGCAAGACCGGCACGACGCAGGACAACACGGACGGCTGGTTCGTCCTGATGCATCCGCAGCTCGTGGCCGGCGCATGGGTCGGCTTCGACGACGGCAGCGTGACGCTGCGCAGCGACTACTGGGGCGCGGGCGCGCACAGCGCGCTGCCGATCGTCGGCTCGTTCTACGACGCGGCGCTGCGCGCGCGGGCGATCGATTCGCACGTGCAGTTCTCGCCCGACTTCCGGCCGCGCAGCGCGCCGGCGCCAAAGCGGCGCGCGCAGCATTCGGGCCTGTTCGACTGGCTGCGGTTCTTTCGCTGATCGCGGTACCGCCGGCCGGTCACGCCGGCGGCCCGTCTTACCGGCGCGCCGTCGACACGTGCCCGTCCGCGTACAGCCAGACGGGTACGCCGTCGTCGCGCAAAGCCGCGACCGGCTCGCCGTTGCGCCAGTTCTGCGCGATCGCAATGCGGCGGACATACCACGGCATCAGGAATGCCTGCGCCGTACCGTCGAACAGCGCGCCGTCGCCGATCCGCACGTAACGGGCCGGATGCAGGACGGTGCCGTCCGCACGCAATATCGTCGCGTGCACGTCGTCGCCGTCTTCGTCCTGCACCCATCCCAGCCAGCCGCGATCGGCTCCCCAGTACAGGCCGGACACGATGTCGTACGGCCCTTGCGCGATCGTCGCCCCCGTATCGAGATCGCAAATCGCCAGTTGCACCGGCTCGCCCGGCAGGACGCCGAGCGCGTAACGCTTGGACAGCGCGCCCGGCACCGCTTCGTCGTCGGACAACCACGACAGTGCGCCGAGGTTCACGAAATCGAACGGCACCAACGCGCGGCCGTGCCCGTCGACGACCGCGCAACGCCCGTCGTCGCGCCGCACGATATGGCGGATCGCGCCGAGGTCTGCCACGCGCTCCGTCGGCGTGTCGTCGAGCTTCGCGATTTCCGCGTAACGCGGCTCGACGACCGTGCGACCGTTCAGATCGACGAGGCCGACGTGATCGTCGTCTCGCTGCGCGAGAAACGCGCCGCACTCGGACGACCATTCGAGCGACGCCCATTCGGGTTTCGTCAGCCATTGCCCGTCGCGGCCGACCAGCCCCCAGCGCTCGCCTTCGCATGCCGCGACGGCGGTGTCGTTCACGAACTCGTGCGTATCGTCGAAACGCGGCGGAATCACCCACGCGCCCTGCGTATCGACGAAGCCCCAGCGGCCGTCCACGCTCGCGGACGCCAGGCCGCCGGAGAATTCGCCGAAATTGTCGAGGGTCGGTTCGAGCACCCACGTGCCGTCCGTGCGCACGAGCCCGAACCGCTCGCCCACGCGTACGCATGCGACGTCACCGCTGAAATCCCACACGGCGTCGAACGCCGGTTCGCGCACGATCCGCGTCTCGTCGCCGTCGCCATCGGCGAGCAGCAAACCGACCTTCCCGTCGCGCGCGGCCCACAGCAGCCGGTCGTCGCGTGCGCCGCTCGCCCACAGGTTCGTCCACTCGGGCGGCACGATCACGTCCCACGCATCGTCGGTTTCGCGCCGCACGCCCCACAGTCCGTTACGCCCGCGAAAGCTGAACGTGTCGTGATCGAGCCAGTTGCCGTGCAGTTCGCCGGCGTCGAACATCTCGGCGAACGTCACGCCGCGCGGCGGATTCTGGCGCTGGAAATAATGATGCGACACGCCGCCGAACCCGAAGCCCCACGCCCAGTCGCCCCAGTCCGCGGGTGTATCGATCTCGAGCGCATCGCGCACGCCGCGCACGTCGCGAAAGTCCATGCAGTTCGCGACCTGCCACCACAGGCGCGTGCAGTTGTCGCGTTCCGCGTCGATGAAGTCGTCCGGATCGCCGCCGTCGAGCCATGACAGCTCGTCGAGGTTCGCAGACAGCCGCGGCGCGCCGTGCGCATCGCCGATCGCATCGATCGACTCGCCGAGATGGCGCACGAGCGCATCGAACTGGCGCGCGAGCGCCGGATCGTCGCCCGGCAACGGATACGCGGTGACGAACGCCGCAAGCCGGCTGATGCGCGCATGTGCGGCGCGCGCGTCGCTGGAAAGATTCGGCGTGCCCGCGTCGCCGAACACGCGCTGATCGGTAATCGCGTCGCCCGCGCCGCCGTCGGCGAGCAGCACGCGCCACAGCAGCGGAAAGTGATTGTTGGATTCCGCGAACTCGACCGTTCGCGCGTCGTCTCCGTCACCTGGCTGGAGATAGAGCCATGCTCGATTGCCCATCGGAAGGAATCGCCTCGTTGTCGTGTCGTCGTGTGCAGCAACCTGCCGGTCCGCGCGCCGTCAGCGCGCGGTAACCGCCTTCACGGCGCCGTCGGCGAATCGCCGCTGCGCGCGACCCGATACAGTTCGATGCCGTCGACCTGGAAGCCTTGTGTCATCAGCAGCAGGACACCGGTGGTCGAATGCTTCGTCGTGAAGTTGCTGCCCGTGATCGACGTGACCTGATAGGGCGAGCCGATCGGCATCCTGATCAGCTCGCCTCCCGGCACGTCGAGCACGCACGCGTCGGCAGGCGGCTTCTCCGGACCGTCCATATCGAGCTCCGCCACGCGCGCCGGGGCCGTTTCGGCACTCCAGCGGCCGGCATCACGCGCGCGCAGCACGAAGCCGTCGCCCGCCTTCTCCACCCGCAGGGTCGCGGGCTTGCCGGCGGCCGGCGCGTAGTCGCCCAGCAGCCCATCGCAGGCACTGCCGGCTCGCGCGGACAGCGAGACGAACAACATCAGACAGAAGACGGGGATGCGCACGTAAAGCCTCTCAGATTCGAATTATTGTCGGAATGCCGGCGCGGGCGCGCGCGGCGGCAGCGACACGCTCGGGCGCTGCCGGACGCCAATATAGCGAATGCGATCGAGGTATGCCAGCCTGACACGCGCAGCGCGGTGCGGTGCGGAGAGACGACAGGACGCGTGCGCGGCACCCTGTTGCGGCCGTGCACGGCCCGGAGCCGTGTGAACGAAGCGCCGACCGGTCGAGCGACCGGCCGGAATGCACGCGCAGTCGCGCTCAGCCCGCCGCGAGCGTATCAGCCAGCCTGTCGAACTCCGGCGCCCATGCCGCACGCCACGCCGCCTTCGCCGCCTCGTCGGCCCATGCGCCGTCGATCCCGTTCAGCATGAACTGCTTCAGCTCGGCCACGGCGAAGCCGAAGTGGCTGAACATCAGTTCCCACGCTTCGCTCGGATTGACCTTGTGCAGCGTCGGATCGTCGGTGTTCGGATGGATCTTCAACCCGAGCCCCGGCATCCTGCGCATCGGATGCAGTTCCGCCCATTGCTCCGGCGGCAGCGTGCGCAGGTAGTACGAATTCGTCGGCACGACGGTGAAGACGATCCCGCGCTCCGCATAGCGTGCGCACAGCTCGGGGTTGTCGACGATCGTATAGCCGTGATCGACGCGATCGACCTGCAGCAGGTCGACGGCCGTCTCGACGTTGCGCCACGGCATCCCGAACTCGCCCGCATGCGCGGTCGTGCGGAAGCCGGCCGCGCGCGCATTGCGGTACGCCTTCCAGAACAGTTCCGGCGGCCGGTCGTTCTCGCGATAGTCGATCCCGAGCCCTGCGACTTCGTCCGCGCGATTCGTCTTCATCCACTCGACGATCGCAACGGCTTCGTCGGGATCCTGCTCACGGTCGATGCTCGGAATCAGGCGCGCGCCGATCCCGAAGTCGCGCGCGGCATCGCGGATCGCGGTGACGATCGCGGCCTGCGCGTCGGCATACGCAATGCCCGATACGCGAACCGTGCCGGTCGGATTCCAGAAGAATTCTGCATGCCGAACGTTGTGCGCGGCTGCATCCTCCAGATACTCGTACGCGATCCGCCGCAGGTCGTCGGGCTGCGTGAGCAGATACTTGTCGAGCGCGCGCAGCACGTGCAGCACGCCGACCGGTTTCTCGCCGCGTGCGTAGAACGCGTCGATCTCCGCGCGCTCGATCGGCGCGCCGCTGCGCTCCGCGAGTGCGATGAACGTGTCGTGCCGCACCGCGCCGAGCAGGTGGCAATGCAGCTCGACCTTCGGCAGTGCGTGGAAGAACGCCCGATGGGCCGGCGTGATCTCGATGCCCGTGCGCGCGGCCGGGACGTTGCCTGGTGTTGCCTTCATGTCAGTCTCTTTCAGGTGGTGCCATTGCGTCGCGAAAGCCGTCTCTCAGTGCGGCTTCACGACGGTCCAGAAGTAGTAGCCGAGCGGAATCGCAAGCACGACGAGCCCCCACGACACGTCGCGCCAGCGGCCGGCCAGCAGCTTGACGAGCACGTAGCACAGCAGTCCGCCCGCAATGCCGGTGCCGAAGCTGTTCGACATCAGCGTGAGCAGCACCATCGACATCACGGGCAGCGCGTCGGTGAAGTCGTCGAAATGCGTATGGCGGATCGTCGCGAACATCGACAGCCCGATCAGGATCAGCGCCGGTGCGGTCGCCTCTTTCGGGATCGCGAGCGCGACCGGCACGAACAGCAGCATCGCGGCGAACAGCACGGCCGCGGCCAGCGACGACAGTCCGCTGCGGCCACCGGCCTCGACGCCCGCCGCCGATTCGATCAGCGCGGTCAGCGCGGGAATGCCGAACACGGGCCCGAGCGTCGCGGCGAGCGAATCGACGAGGAACGGCCGGTTGATGTTCGGCAGGTTGCCGTGTTCGTCGAGCAGGTTCGCCTTCGCGCCGACCGCGAGCGCGGTGCCGAGCGTCGAGAAGAATTCCGCCGCGAAGAACGCGAACAGGTACGGTGCGGCCGCGAGGCTCAGTGCGCTGCGGATGTCGAGCTTGAACGCGATCGGCGCGATGCTGTGCGGCAGCGACACGAACGACGCGGGCAGGTGCGTGACGCCCAGCGGCACGCCGGCCGCGGCTGCGACGAGAATCGCGATCAGGATCGCCCCGGGCACCTTGCGCGCCTGCAGCACGATCGCCACCGCGAGCCCGATCAGCGCGACGAGCGCACCCGGCCGCGAGAAGTCGCCGAGTGCGAACGCGTTGGTCTTCGCGTTCGCGACGACCATGCCCGCATTGCGCAGCCCGAGCATCGTGACGAACAGCCCGATCGACGCGCCGAGCCCGAGCTTGATCTGCACCGGTATCAGCCGCACGACGACGCCGCGTGCGCCAAGTATCGTCAGCAGGAAGAACAGCACGCCCGACACGCATGCGATGCCGAGCCCCGTCTGCCAGCCGACGTGTTCCGTCGTCGCGAGCGTCACGCCGATGATCACCGAGCCGCCGATGCCGGGGCCGACGAGGAACGGCAGGTTCGCGTAGAGCCCCATCAGCGTCGTGAACAGCACGAACACGATGATGGTCGCGGTCGTTGCCGCGCCGCGCTCCATGCCGCCCGTCGCGAGCAGCGACGGGATCACGACGAGCAGATACGCGGCCGCGAGGAACGACGTGACGCCCGCGATCGTCTCGGTGCGCACGCTCGTGCCGCGCGCGGCGAGCGCGAAGCGGCGTTCGAGCCAGCTGGCCGGCGCGCGCGCCGGGATCGTGTCAGTCGCTGACATGGTGGTTCTCCTGTGATTCCGAATATTGTCCTGTGCCGGTTTCCGCGGCGCAGGTCTTATACTGCCGCGTACCGCATCCCGACCGTCATTGCCCGATGTCGTCCGACCGCTCGTCGCTGCTGCCCGCGCTCACGCTGCGGCAGGTCCAGCACTTCGTCGTCCTTGCCCACGCACGCAGCTTCACGCAGGCCGCGCAGGCGCTGTCGCTCACGCAGCCCGCGCTCACCGCGTCGATTCGCCAGATCGAATTCCTGCTCGGCGGGCGCCTGTTCGCGCGTACCGCGCATCGCCTCACGCTCACCACCGCGGGCGAAGCCGTGCTGCCGCTCGCCGAACGCCTGCTCAACCAGGCGCGCGGCACTTTCGACGACATGACGCGGCTCATCGGCGAACGCATCCAGACCGTGCGCATCGCGTTCATCCCGTCGGTCGCGGGCCGCCTGCTGCCCGCGCTCAACGCACTGCGCGGCACGCACCCGACGCTGCGCTTCACGCTCACCGATTTGCCGAACAGCGCGCTCGTCGAAGCCGTGCGCGACGGCGTCGCGGATCTCGGCATCGGCGTGCGCGAACCCGACAGCGACGACGGCACGCTGCGCTACCAGCAGTTGTTCGAGGACGAGATCGTGATCGTCGTGCGGCATGACGATCCGCTCGCCCGCGCGAAGAGCGTCACGTGGGCGAAGCTCGTCGATCGCGAGCTCGCGGTATTCGTGCGCGGCAGCGTCAGCGAATCGCTGCATCGCACCGGCGGCGCCGAAAAGCTGCGCCTGAACGTCACGTACCGGATGGAGTACACCGAGCCGCTCTACGCGCTGGCGCGCAACGGCCTCGCGACCGCCGTGCTGCCGAGCCTCTACACGATGCATCTGCACGATCCCGAACTCGTCGCGCTGCGCGTCGACAAACCGCGCGTCACGCGCGCGATCTCGCTGATCTCGCTCGCCGCCGACGATCGCGGCCCGCACGTGCGCGCGTGCCGCGAGTGGATTGCGAAACACATCTGATCCCGATTGCGTTGCAATGGCCCGCGCTCAGGGCAGCGTCGCGATGCGCTCGACGAGCGTCGCATAGAAACGGTCCGCGTCGACCTCGTTGATCCACGTCGCGTTCGCCGCGCGGCCGCTGCGGCCGTTCCAGTCGACGATCGTCTCGCCAAGCGTCCACTGCCCGGCCGTCTCGACCACCACGTTCACCTTCCGCCCGCCGAACAGTGTCGGGTCGACGAGATAGCCGACGGCCGTCGGGTCGTACATCGGCGCATCTTCGACGCCGCGCCGCTTCTTGTTGTATGCAAGCTCGGCATCCATGATGTCCGCGACGATCGCGCCGCAACGGTTGCCGAGTGCACGGAACGGCGCAACGCGCGCCGGCGTGATCGGCGCCTTCACCGCGACGTCGCGCGGCAGCACGACGACCGGCACGCCGCTGCCGAACACGACTTCGGCCGCCTGCGGATCGACGTAGATGTTGAACTCGGCAGCCGGCGTGATGTTGCCGCGCTCGAAGAACGCGCCCCCCATCAGCACGATCTCGCGCAGCGCGCCGCGAATCTGCGGCGCTTCGACCAGCGCAGTCGCGATGTTCGTCAGCGGGCCGAGCGCGCACAGCGTCACGCTGTTCGGCGCCGCGCGGCTCAGCATGTCGACGAGGTACGACACGGCGTGACCGGCAGCAAGCGGCGCGCGCGGCTCGTGCAATTCGACGCCTTCGAGCCCTGTCTTGCCGTGCACGTTCGCAGCCGTCACGAGCTCGCGCACGAGCGGACGCGGGCAGCCCGCGTAGACCGGCAGCGTCTTCGTGCGACCGGCCCAGTCGCGGATGATTCGTGCATTGCGTTCGGTCAGGTCGAGCGGCACGTTGCCCGCAACGGCCGTCAGCGCGCGCACGTCGAGCCGGTCCTGCGCGCCCAGCGCGAGCAGGATCGCGATGGCGTCGTCCTGCCCCGGGTCGGTATCGATGATCACCGTGCGGCGCGCGGCGTCGCCGCCTGCCGCGAACGCGCCCGCTTCGGGCAGCAGCGCGGTGCCGGCCAGCGCGGCGGACTGTTTCAGGAAGGTGCGACGGGATGCGATCGGATAGGTCATGGTCGAACTCAGAAAACGTGCCGGACGCCGAGCGTTGCCATCATCTGGCGCGTGCTGGTCGAGCGTGCGTAAGCGAAGATCTGCGCATGGTCCGCGTCGCCGGCCGCCTGCTGCGCGATCACCGTCAGCGCGACGTCGGTGCGCTTCGACAGGAAGTAGTCGGCCTGCAGGTTCACCTGGTGCCATCTCGGACGCTTGTCGATCACGTCGTACTTGCCGTTCGTGAACGCATACGCGGCGCCGAGAAAGAGCTGCGGCGTCATCGTGTAGACGACGTTCACGCCGAGGTTCTGCAGGCGCAGGTGCGAATTGTCGAGGTAATCGTAGCGCACGTCGGTGAACATCGCGGCGAACTGCGCGCGGCCGATCGTGTAGAAGCCGCCCGTGCCCGCGATCCGCTGCCGGCTTGCATACGCCGCCGGCGTCATCGCACTCTTGCTGAAGATCAGCAGCGGCGACGCGTAGTCGTTCGCAATCGCGCCGTCCTGGTTCGTCGCGCTGTAAGGATGGTTGTACTGAGCATAGACCACGCTCCAGCGCAGCGGGCCGCGCTCATAGCCAAGTCCGAAGCTGTATGCGCTGTTGTTCGCGAAACCGGTCGCGTTGCTGAAGCCGTACAGTGCGGTGAACTTCAGCCCGTAGTAGACGGGGCTCACGTACTTCACCGAATTCTGCACGCGGATGTCGTTGTAGCCGTTGTCGTTGTCGCCGATGTTCACGCCGTTGCTCGCGATGATCACGGGCCCGATGTAGTCGTGGATCGCATCGTACTGGCGGCCGAACGTCAGCGAGCCGTAGGTGCGGTCGGCAAGGCCCACGTAGGCCATGCGCCCGAACTCGCGGCCGTTCTGCGCGGCCGTGCCCGTCATCACGTTGAAGCCGTTCTCGAGCTGGAAGATCGCGGACAGCCCCTGCCCGAGATCCTCCTTGCCCTTCAGCCCCCAGCGCGGGTTCTGGTTCGTGCCCGACAGCGCCTGCCAGGCGTTCTTGCCGCCCTGGTTGGTTGCGAACCCGACGCCTGCCGAGATGAGACCGTACAGCGTGATGCTGCTTTGCGCACAGGCATGGGTCGCGAAGGCGCCGAGCATCGCGAGCGGAGCGAGCTTGTAGAGAGTTTTCATGCGGGTCGTGTGGTCGGTGGTGGTCCAGGCGCGGCAGGGTTCCGCGAAACTGGACTCGACTATACGAACCCGAATCGGATAATAAAAGTTTGCTTTTGTTATGGTTCAATAAAACGGATTTATTCTCATCCCTGCATCTCCACCGGGCCGGCGCACCGGCGGTCAGTCCGCCGTGTCGCCGCCCTTCGGCACCTTCGACCATGCCTTGCGCCCCGGCATCGGCGCCCAGGCCGGGCGGGCCTTGCGCGCGCTGTCGATCACGACCAGGTAGCGGCCCGCGATCGGCGTGATGTCGCGATCGCGGCGCAGCACCCACAGCGACTTGCCGGCCTCGACGCGCGCCTGGTAGTCGTCGTCGAGCAGCCCGTGACGGTCGAAGAACGTGTTCAGCGACGCCGGAATCCGCACGCAGCCCTTCGAGTGCCGGATGCCGAGCAGCGCTTCGAGGCGGTCGGGGTCGGTCGCATGCATCTGGAAGCGCATCGGCGACACGCCGCCCTTGCCCCAGCCGCGCTCGCCGTCGACCCAGCCGAAGTCGTAGATACGCATGTCGCGGTGCCCGTAGCCGCGAATGCCGTTCTCGTTCGTCGTCCCTTCCGCGCGGAAATCCATGTTGTCGGGCGAGTGATGGAACACGCCCAGCGGCGTCAGGAAGTGATCGTACTTGCCCGGCAGCCCGGTGCCGACCGGCGATGCGCCGATCATCATCCATGCGTTGGCCGGTGTTGCGCGGAAGTAGATGAAGAGCGCCTGTACGTTCGGCGTGCGGTCAACCATCGCAACGTATTCGCCGGCGAGGTCGCCGAGGTCCGCATCGACGAGTGCTCTCTGGAGCCGCTCGCCGTAGGCGCGCTGCTCGCTCGCGGGTACGTTCAGGCGGCGCGTGACTTCCTGCATGAAGCGCTTGCGCATGTCGACCGCACGCTCCGTTGCGTTCTTTGCTTCGTCGGCCGAGAGTGGCGGATGGCGACGCGGCGGGGTCGGTGCCGGTGCTTCAGCCTCGCTGGCCGCGGTCGCCGATGCGGCCGACGCCGGTTCAGCAGCGGACGCCGCGGAAGCAGCCGATGCGCCCGATGCCGTGCTGGCCGGCTCCGCAGGATGCGCATGTGACGCGGCGGGCGCCGCAGGCGCGGACGATGCGCCCGACGACGCATGCGCAGCCGAGGCGGGATGCGCATTAAAAACCGCCGACGCGGGCGACGCAGCTGATGAGGATGACGTAGCAACTGGCGACGATACGTCGGACGCGGCAAAGGCAGGCCGCCCGGCAAGAATGGAAATCGGCAGCGCGGCCGCGAGCCATACGTACATGGCTGCCGCGCGGGCAAGGCGGTTCGGCTTCGCAAATGGCCGCTTCAGGCTGGACAGGATCATACGTTCGAAGCCATCGGCCGATCCGGCCGCCGCAGGGTGCTGTTGCGAGCGGCGCATCTTCCGCGCGAGCCATCGACACGTCCGGCGCATCGTGTGCGCCCGGCGCCGACGCCTCTTTGCGGCGGAGCCGTTCGCTGATGCAACGCGTGCGGTCCGATGGCGGCTAATGAGTCGTCAGGCCCTTCATTTTACGCGTCAGTGCAGGATTCAGCAGCGGCAAAAGTCGCGGTTCTACGGCAGTTTTTCGCTTCGTCACGCTTTGTTTCAACTCGTTGCCCTTTGCGGCTTCGTTGCGTGTCACGCTTATAGGTTGGACGGTTTGGCGCGCGGCCCCCGGCGCCCGTGCGTTCGATACGAAACGCATGCTCCGGCATAATCAATTCGCATGTCAAATCATTATGGCGATGCGATGTCCGCATTGAAACCACATCGCACGCATGCCGCACAAACGAGGCGACACGCATGCGCACCTGCCGACTACTTCGAAATGGTTTCGAGCGCGATGCCCTTCGTGCGCGGGCCCATGAACCCGATCGCGGCCATCACGATCACCATCGCGCCTGCGATGAACGCGAACACGCCGAGCGTGCCGAAGCCGCGCAGCACGGCCGCGATCACGAACGACGAGAAGATCGCCGAGAAGCGGCTCCACGAATAGACGAAGCCGACGGCTCGCGCGCGGATCGACGTCGGGAACAGCTCGGCCTGGTATGCGTGGAAGCTGTACGACATGATGTTGCTCGCGAGCGTGAGGCCGATGCCGAGCACGATCAGGAACGCCCCTACCGTCGTCTGGCTGAACAACAACCCGCAGACGACGATCGCCGCCGCCATCGCGACGATCACCGACTTGCGCTCGAAGCGGTCGGCGATCACGAGGCCGATCAGCGGGCCGATCGGTGCCGCGAGTGCGATCACGCTCGAATACATCAGGCTCGACGTGATCGTGATGCCCTGCTTGATCAGCAGCGTCGGCACCCAGTTCGCGAAACCGTAGAAGCCGACCGTCTGGAACACGTTGAAGATCGTCATCATGATCGTGCGGCTGCGATACGGCGCAACCCACATGTCGCGGAAGCGGCCGCGCGGCGGCACGGGCTCGGCCGGCGCGGGCGTCGGCAGCGGCCGGCCGTACTCGGCTTCGACCTTCGCCTCGAGTGCGCGCATGATGCGATCGGCTTCGTCGACGCGCCCCTGCTGCGCGAGCCAGCGCGGGCTTTCCGGCAGTTCGCGGCGGATCCACCACACGAACAGCGCGCCGTGCGCGCCGATCAGCACGACCCAGCGCCAGCCGTCGAGGCCGAGCGGCGCGTGCGGCACGAGCAGGTACGCGAGGAACGCGACCACCGGCACCGCGACGAACCCGACCGCCTGTTCGCACGCGAACGCGCGGCCGCGGATCTGCTTCGGCACGAGTTCGGAGATGTACGTGCCGATCGTCACCATCTCGACGCCGAGGCCGAGACCGACGACGAAGCGCCAGAAGTTCAGCCCAGCCGCGGTGTCCTGGAACGCCATCACGACGTTGGCGGCCGTGTACCACAACAGCGACCACGTGAAGATCGCGCGGCGGCCGAAGCGGTCGGCGAGGAAGCCGCACGCGATCGTGCCGATGAAGAGCCCGGAGAACAGCGCGGCGATGAAGCTCGCGACGCCCGTGGTGCCGAACAGGCCGTGCGTCGTCGCGGAAAGGATGCCACTTTTCACGAGGCCGGGCGCGACGTAGCCGCTGTAGAGCAGGTCGTACAGTTCGAAGAAGAAGCCGAGGCTCAGCAGGACGACGAGTTTCCAGACGCTGCGGGTCGGCGGCAGGCGGTCGAGGCGGGCCGAGATGGAGCCGGGGTCGATGGAGGGGGATGGGGCTGCTGCCTGCGGAAGGCTGTCCGTTGAGGCCATCTTGGGCGCGTCTCCTGGTCGTGTCGTGTTGTGTATTGTTGTCCGGCGACCGTCGAGCCGCCGTCCGGCGAATCGCTGCATTGTACCGGCACCCCGTTCGGCGTACGCGCCGGCAAGCCGCGCAGCAGGCGTCCAAGCGGTTCGGACACCCCATTTTCGCGCGGGATAATGTGTAACTTGCGTAACCGTGTGTCGGGGACGGATAACGCACCGGACCGGCCCGCCGGTGCTGCCCGCCCCTAGCCGCTGGCGGCGCAGGCCCGGCGGTACGGGCCTGCCGTCGGGTTTCGCGCAAACGCGCGTCGCAGGCTTCGCGACAAACGGGGTACGCAATCGGTACAACCACGCCTTCCGCGGCCCGGTAACATGCTACCGGGCCAACTACCGGCTTCCGGCTGCCTTTCGGCATCCGATATTGTCGGCAAATCGTAAGCATTCCATGTCCATACAACGACTCTCCACGTACGCCCGCCGGATCGCGCTGATCGCGTTGCTGCAGTTCGCCGCGATCGCCACCGCATCGGCGTTTCCGGCAGCCGCTTCCGCCCCAGGCGCGAGCGGCGTCGGCGCGCCCGTGCCGGCCATCTCGCTGAACGACGCCGTCGCGCAACTCAAGCAGATGCAGGTCGAGCTCGACCGCATCAAGCAGCAGACTTCGACGTCGACCAACAGCAAGGAACTCGATGCGCTCGGCGACTCGGCGCAGGAGCTGAGCAGCGACGTCGCGAAACTGCAAAGCGATCTCACGCCGCAACGCGCGCAGATCCAGGCGCAACTCGACGTGCTCGGCCCGCCGCCTGCCGAGGGCGCCGCGCCGGAAACGGCGGCCGTCGCGAAGCAACGGGCCACGCTCGACGCGCGCAAGACGCAGATCGATGCGGCGCTGAAGCAGGCGGCAGACCAGAAGACCAGCCTCACGAACCTGACCGAGCAGTTCGCGAAGCTCCATCGCGGCCTGCTGAAGAACCAGCTCGCGTTCCGTTCGGGCAGCATCTTCAGCGCGCAGTTCTGGCTGCCGCTGTTCCACCTGTCGCCGGACGACCGCGAGCGGCTCGATGATTTCAACGGCGAACTGTTCGACATGCTGCGTTCGTCGTGGGTGCCCGGACAACGGGCGATCACCACGCTGCTGCTGATTGCCGCGTTCGCGGCGTGGCTCGGCGGCCGCAGGCTCATCGAGCGCTGGCTCGCCTGGATCGCGCTGAACCGCCTGCCGCACACCCGCCTGCGCCGCAGCGCGCTGGCGCTGACGACAGCCCTGTCGACCTTCCTGGCGACGGCCATTGCGATTCAGATCCTCTACCTCGCCGTCGCGCGCCACTACGAGCTCACGCCGTCGCTGACCGATCTGTGGGACCAGTTCGCGAAGCTCGCCGCGACCTGCGCGTTGATCGCCGGGCTCGGCCGCGCCCTGCTCTGCACGAAGCATCCGTCGTGGCGCCTGCCCGCGCTCGCCGATCCCGTCGCACTCGCGATGAAGCCGTTCCCCGCCATCCTGGCTGCGCTACTGCTGGTGTCGGGCACGCTCGAATCGATCAACCGGATCGTCGACACCAGCCTGTCGGTCACGCTGTTCGGTCGCGGCATCGTATCGCTCGTCGTCGCGCTGACGGTCGGCGCATCGCTGTTGCGCGCAAACCGCGCACGCACCGCGCTCGCGGCGGCCGGCGAGGCGCCCGAACAGCGCTCGACGCTCGCGGGGCTGATCCATGCCGGCGTCACGCTCGCGATCATCGCATCGCTGATCGCACTCCTGATCGGTTACATCACGGTCGCGCGCTTCATCACGTACGAACTCGTGTGGTTCGAGATCGTGCTGTGCGCGACCTACATCCTGATCCAGTTGACGCGCGACGCGAGCGAAAGCCTGTTCTCGTCGAGCCTGTCGACGGGCCAGCAGATCAAGCACCTGTTCGCGCTCGAAGACCGCCACCTCGACCAGGCGCGCACGGTCCTGTCCGGATTCGGCACGAGCCTGCTGATGCTGATTGCCGCCATCGCGCTGCTGACGGGCGGCTTCGGCACGACGCCGGGCGACCTGCTCGACAGCGCGGTCGCGATGATCGGCAGCCAGCGGCTGCAGAGCCTGAACATCATGCCCGACCGGATCCTGAACGCCGTGATCGGGTTCGCGATCGGCTTCTACCTGTTGCGCTCGCTGCGGCGCTGGCTCGACGGCGAGTTCATGCCCGCGCTCGGCATGGACACGGGGATGCGCGTGTCGCTGATCACGCTGTTCACCAATGTCGGCTACGTGCTGCTCGTGCTGATGACGCTCGGGCTCCTCGGCGTGCGGTGGAGCAACCTCGCGTGGATCGTCAGTGCGTTGTCGGTGGGTATCGGCTTCGGCCTGCAGGAAATCGTGAAGAACTTCGTGTCGGGGCTGATCCTGCTGACCGAGCGTCCGGTGAAGGTCGGCGACATGGTCAGCATCGCGGGCGTCGAAGGCGACATTCGCCGCATCAACGTGCGCGCGACCGAGATCCAGCTGAGCGACCGCTCGACCGTGATCGTGCCGAATTCGCAGTTGATCTCGCAGAACGTGCGCAACGTGACGATGGGCAACAGCACGCAGGGCGTCGCGACGCTGGTGCTGACGTTCCCGCTGAACACCGATCCCGAGCAGGTGCGCGACCTGCTGCTCGACGCGTACCGCGAACACCAGGCGATTCTCGAGAAGCCGGCGCCGTCGGTGACGTTCAGCCAGCTCACGCCGGAAGGCATCACGCTGAGCGTGACGGGTTACGTGTCGAGCCCACGGATTGCGAGTTCGACGAAGAGCGATCTGCTGTTCGAGATCCTGAAGCAGTTGCGCGCGGCCGGGATCACGCTGTCGAGCCCGCAGATGCTGGTCGTGCAGAACATGCCGGCGGCGGAGAAGTGATGCAGGCTACACGCCGGGTGGAATCCCGCTGAACGGCCGGGCAGGCTGTCCGCGGTCGATGCGCAGGTTCGCGACATCGTCCGCGGACACGACCCACGCATCGCCGGCCTGCGTCACGAATGCGATGGCGCCGTCCGCATGCCGGGCGGCGACGAACGGCTCCGACGTCGTCGACATCACGACCCAGTCGACCTGGTTTCCCGTTCGCTTGTAGAAGAACCCGTATGACCCGTGCACGGCGCCCTCGCCGCCCGCATAGGTCGCGCCGTCGATCTCGATCGAGAATCGCTCGAACGCATCGGTGACATCGGATTCGTCGATGCCGATCGCGTCATCCAGCGCCAGTCGCGCACCGGCCGTCGTATAGCCGATCACGCGCGTGCGGCTCAACGCGATGCAGTCGGCGTAGAAAAGCGACTCGCTCCGTATCAGGTCCGCGAGCGTGTCCATTCGTGTCCCCGTCCTGATCCGGTCAAGCGATCGTGACCGTCTCTTTCCAGCCGTAGACGATCTCGTCGTTCGTCTCGTCGTCCACATCACACAGGATCGTGATCAGGTTTCCGCTGGGATCCAGAACGCGCGCAGCATATCCGGCTGGCATTCGCGCGATCTCCTTGAACGTCGCACCGACCTCCTTCAGATGCTGGCAAAAGACACCGAAGTCTTTTTCGACCCGGACCCGAAGGATCGAGATGCCACTCACCGGATCGCATTTTTCCCGAGAAACGAACTGACCAGTTCCGCCGTCGCCCCCGAACAAGACTTCCCGTTCGTCGACGACCTGAAAGCCCAGGCCACGGCCATAAAAATCCACCATGGCCCGAATACCCTTCGGCTTCACCGGAATGACAAACCTGACCTTGTTTTTGATGTCGTCCATATCGTCCCGCTTGCCTGCGGTTGGTTTGGCGGTATTCAGCGAGATGCCGATCAACCCGACGCATTCGTCAATGGTGGCAACGAAATCCCGCCCTGCTCCAGGACAGCGATCGTCGTGCGAAGAAAAGCCAGCGGCTGATCGGTTCTCGCACCATACAAATCGACGATCCCGACCTCGACAACGGCCTCGACCAGCGTCATAAACCTTTGCAACTCTCCATCCGGCAGTGCCGATTCGACTCCTGCCGGAACGGGATCGCCTCTGCCGTTGAGTTCGAGCAGTGCCCCTTTGCGCTCCCACTCGGGCAGGCTCCCGGCGACAGCGATGGAATCGAGATGAGCCAGAAGCGCATCGATGGCCGCGTGCGAAAGCCCGTTTGCGTCGCAATAACGACGCAAACACGAAGACGCATAGACCTGCATGCCGACTGGCGACAACATCGCCAGTCTCTCGATAAGCTCTTGTCCGTTCACGATCTCGGCACCGTCAACCGGGGCCGGCAGATCCTTTCGCCGGAGAAAGCGTCTGTCGACGTGTCACCCGCGCGCTCCCGGCCCGTCATCGATCAATCCCCTGCGTCAATCGCCCCGATCGACGCCCACGCGCACGATACCGCATTGCGCCGTCCCAAACACAAACGGCCGGCACCGCAACGCGGCAGCCGGCCCTTTCTACTCACACGCAGCGCCCGTCCGGGCGCCCAGTATCACACGTCGAACTTCACGCCCTGCGCCAGCGGCAGTTGCCGGCTGTAGTTGATCGTGTTCGTCGCACGACGCATATACGCCTTCCACGCATCCGAACCCGACTCGCGGCCGCCGCCGGTTTCCTTCTCGCCGCCGAACGCGCCGCCGATTTCCGCGCCGCTCGTGCCGATGTTCACGTTGACGATCCCGCAGTCGCTGCCGGCCGCCGACATGAACTGCTCGGCTTCACGCATGTCGTTCGTGAAGATCGCCGACGACAGGCCTTGTGGCACCGCGTTGTGCAGCTCGATTGCGTCGTCGAAGTTGTCGTAGACCATCACGTACAGGATCGGCGCGAACGTCTCGCGCTCGACCACCGCCGATTGCTTCGGCATCCGCACGATTGCCGGACGCACGTAGTACGCATCGGCATGACCAACATCGACGCGCTCGCCGCCTTTCACTTCGCCGCCCTGCTCGCGCGCATCGCCCAGCGCCTTCTGCATCGCGTCGAACGATGCGCGATCGACCAGCGGGCCGACCAGCGTGCCTTCTTCAAGCGGGTTGCCGACCTTCACCGACGTGTAGGCCTTCTCGATGCGCGGCAGCAGCTGCTCGACCAGGCTGCGATGCACGATCAGGCGGCGCAGCGTCGTGCAGCGCTGGCCGGCCGTGCCGACCGCCGCGAACGTCACGGCACGCACGACGAGATCCAGATCGGCGCTCGGCGCGACGATCATCCCGTTGTTGCCGCCGAGTTCGAGGATGCCGCGTGCAAGACGCTGGCTCAGCACCTTCGCGACTTCCTGGCCCATCCGCACGCTGCCCGTCGCGCTGACGACCGGCACCTTCTTCGACGCCGTCAGCACCTCGCCGACATCGCGCATGCCGAGCACCAGCTGGCTCAGTTCCGCCGGCGCGACGCCCGGATGCGTCTTCTCGAATTCGCGGATCGCCTTCTGGAGCAGCACGTGGCACGCGATCGCGGTGAGCGGCGTCTTCTCGGACGGCTTCCACACGACCGAATCGCCGCACACGAACGCGAGTGCCGCGTTCCATGCCCACACCGCAACCGGGAAGTTGAACGCCGAGATCACGCCGCACACGCCGATCGGGTGCCACGTTTCCATCATCCGGTGGCCCGGGCGCTCGGACGCGATCGTCAGGCCGTAAAGCTGGCGCGACAGACCGACCGCGAAATCGCAGATGTCGATCATTTCCTGCACTTCGCCGAGGCCTTCCGACGTGATCTTGCCGGCCTCGAGCGTGACGAGGCGGCCAAGCTCGGCCTTGTGCTCGCGCAGGACGTTGCCGAACACGCGCACGAGTTCGCCGCGCACCGGCGCCGGCACCGTGCGCCACTTGAGGAATGCGTCGTGCGCGGCGTCGATCTTGCGTTCCGCGTCGGCCGGCGTGTCGACAGCCAGCGTCGCGAGCGTCGCGCCGTCGAGCGGCGAACGCGCGGTCAGCGCATTGCCTTTCCACTGGGCGAGATCGATGTCGAGCGCGGCAAGAATGTCGTTGAATTGCATCACTTCCTCTTCAGGGACAGATTGATCGGTGCGGCGGCAGCGCCGCCCGCGTGATTCGATTGGAGCGCGTTCGCGCGCCCTGTGCAAGCGGATGCGCCGCGCGGCGGGCCCGGTGCGCCGTACGGCGCATCGCGCTGCGCCGCCGCCGGAAGCCCGGCCGGACGGCGCGCACCCGCCTCGCAAGGCACGATCCATGAAACACATTGTCGGCGGCCACAAGTCGGGCCGCTATTGATATTAACTCACGACTTCATTCTCAAAACGCAACAACTCGGCAGTCCACCCCGTGCGTTTCCATCCCGATATGGGACGTATCCGAAGCCCGCAGCCATGCCGTCAGACAGGTCGAGGCACGACTCAAGTTGATGACAAACCCGCATCACCCTGTTCGGAAATATCGTTTGCCCGCGGCGCATCGGGCACACACAATCGGGGCGGCGTCGAGGTGCAGCGCACCCGGCGCGCCGCCGGCCGCCGCTACGGCAGCCGGACGCCAGACGAACGCGACACGCATCGCGGCCCGGTTCATCCGGCCCGTTTCGCACCGTATCACCGCTGCCCGGCCCGCGCCCGGCAACGCGTCGCGCTTCGTCACCGAAAAACAATCCCGGAGACAGCGCCCAGCGCCCGCCATGCATTCAGATGCCCGCCCCGATTCGCCCCGTCCTTCCGGCTCGCCGCCCGCGAAGCCGTCCCTCCACCGTGCGCTCCAGGCCCGCCATCTGCGCATGATCGCGATCGGAGGCTCGATCGGCACGGGCCTGTTCGTCGCGTCCGGCGCGTCGATCTCGCAGGCCGGCCCCGGCGGCGCGATGCTCGCGTACATGGTGATCGGCCTGATGGTCTATTTCCTGATGACGAGCCTCGGCGAGATGGCCGCGTTCATGCCGGTGTCGGGCTCGTTCGCGACCTACGGCGCGAAGTTCGTCGACGAAGGCTTCGGCTTCGCGCTCGGCTGGAACTACTGGTACAGCTGGGCCGTGACGTTGGCGGTGGAGCTCGTCGCCGGGCAGCTCGTGATGGGCTACTGGTTCCCGCACGTGCCGGGCGTCTGGTGGAGCGCGCTGTTCCTCACCTTGATCTTCGCGCTCAACGCGCTCTCGGTGCGCGGCTTTGGCGAAGCCGAATACTGGTTCGCGCTGATCAAGGTGCTGACGGTGCTCGCGTTCGTCGGCGTCGGCCTGCTGATGATCTTCGGGATCATGCAGGGCGGCCCGAGCGCCGGCTGGGGCAACTTCACGATCGGCGACGCACCGTTCGCCGGCGGCTGGGCGACGATGCTCGGCGTCGCGATGATCGCGGGCTTCTCGTTCCAGGGCACCGAGATGATCGGCGTCGCGGCCGGCGAATCGGAGAACCCGCGCACGACGATTCCGCGCGCGGTGAGCCAGATCTTCTGGCGCATCCTGCTGTTCTACGTGTTCGCGATCTTCGTGATCGGCGTGCTGATTCCCTATACCGACCCGAGCCTGCTGAAAAGCGACGTGACCGACATCGGCGTGAGCCCGTTCACGCTGGTGTTCCGCCACGCGGGCCTCGCCTTCGCGGCCGGCGTGATGAACGCGGTAATCCTGACGGCCGTGCTGTCGGCCGGCAACTCGGGCATGTACGCGTCGACGCGGATGCTCTTCAACCTCGCGGTCGAAGGCCGCGCGCCGAAGCTGTTCGCGAAGCTGTCGCCGGGCGGCGTGCCGCGCAACGCGCTGTATGCGACCACCGCCGTCGGCGCGCTGTGCTTCCTCACATCGTTGTACGGCGACAAGACCGTGTACATGTGGCTGCTGAACACGTCGGGCATGGCCGGCTTCATCACGTGGCTCGGCATCGCGGTCAGCCACTACCGGTTCCGCAAGGGCTTCCTGAAGCAGGGCTACCGGCTCGACCAGCTGCCGTACCGGTCGAAGTGGTTCCCGTTCGGCCCGCTGTTCGCGTTCGCGCTGTGCGCGGTCGTCGCGCTCGGCCAGGACTACCAGGCGTTCCTCTCCGACAAGATCGACTGGGTCGGCGTCGCCGCGACCTACATCGGCCTGCCGTTCTTCCTCGCGATCTGGCTCGGCTATGCGCTCGTGCGCAAATGCCGCCTCGTGCGCTACGAAGACATGGAGATCGCGCCGTGGATCGAACGCAACGCGACGCCCGAAACCGCGCCGCAGGCCGACACCGGCTACGCGGGCTACGTCGCGCGCCCGGCCAACCCGACGCCGGGCGCCTGAAGCCTGACGTCACGCTTCGCGCCGGCTGCCGCCCGACCGCGGCGGCCGGCCCCTGACAACCCCCATTCGACGCGGCGCGCGCGTTCAGGCAAGATCGACGCGCGCCGTCCGTTTCTCCGCCGTCACGAATCATCGAAATCGCATGCAGAACTTCTACGAAGCCACCGTTACCCGCCAGCCGTACCCGCAACTGACCGGCACGATCGATACGCAGGTCTGCATCGTCGGCGGCGGCCTCGCCGGCCTGTGCACGGCGCTCGGCCTCGTCGAGCGCGGCGTGCACGACGTCGTCGTGCTCGACAGCGAACGGGTCGGCTTCGGCGCGTCGGGCCGCAACGGCGGCTTCGTGTTCGGCGGCTACAGCCTCGACAACGCCGACCTGCTGCGCATGCTCGGCCGCGACGAAGGGCGCCGGCTGTACCGGCTCACCGTCGATGCGGTCGACCTGATCCGCACGCGCATTGCACGTTACGGAATCGACTGCGACATCGTCGACCAGGGCGTGATGCTGGCGAACTGGTTCGACGACCCGTCGCGGCTCGACGGCGTGCGCACGCTGATGAAGAACGAACTCGGCGTCGACTGGGAACCCGTCCCGACCGGCGCGCTGCGCGAGCGGCTGAAGACGCAACGCTATTACGGCGGCCTGTTCGAGCCGAACGCGTTCCACTTCCATCCGCTCAAGTACGTGCTCGGCGTCGCGGCGGCCGCGTCGCGCGGCGGCGCACGCGTGTATGAACGCTCGGCGGCGCTCGGCATCGCGCGCGAAGGCGCCGGGTACGTCGTGCGCACGGCGCAGGGTGCGGTGCGCGCAAAGGACGTCGTGTTCGCCGGCGGCGGTTACGCGCGCGGCGTGTCGCCGCGCATCGAGCGCGCGGTGCTGCCGATCGCGACCTACGTGATCGCGACCGAACCGCTCGGCACGCGGCTGCCCGACGCGATCGACGCGCCGTACGCGATCTACGACACGCGTTTCGCGTTCGACTACTACCGCCCGCTGAAGGACACGCGGATCCTGTGGGGCGGCCGGATCTCGGTGCTCGACCGCGGCCCCGACGCGATCGCGCGCCTGCTGCGGCGCGACCTGCTGCGCGTGTATCCGCAACTGGAAGGCGTGAAGGTCGACTACGCGTGGGGCGGGCTGATGAGCTACGCGCGGCACAAGATGCCGCAGATCGGGCGCGACGCGGACGGCGTGTGGCACGCAATCGCGTTCGGCGGCCACGGAATGGCGCCGACCACGGTGGCCGGCGAAGCGCTCGCCGCCGCGCTGGCCGAAGGCCGGCCGGTGCCGGACGGCTTCGCCGCGTTCGGGCTCACACGCACGTTCGGGCTGGCCGGCCTCGCCGCCGCGCAGCTCACGTACACCGCATACCAGGCCCGCGACGCGCTCGCATCGTGCCGCCGCTGAGCGGCCGCGGCAGCGGAAACGGCCCGCCGGGCGGCCTTGCCGATTAGAGCGGAAGGTCGGCCGGGCGGCGATTTCCCGCATGCTAGAATGCCTCTTCCAAGCCGCCGCGAAGCCACAACAAAGTCACATGAAAGCAGGAAGCAAGGCCGCCACGTCCGATACCCGCGCGCTTGCGTCCGAAGCGCGGCGTAAATACGATCCCGAGCAAACCAAGCGCAACATCCTCGATGTCGCCACGCAGGAATTCTCTGCGATGGGCCTCGCCGGTGCACGCGTCGACGCGATCGCCGAGCGCACGAACACGACGAAGCGCATGCTCTACTACTACTTCGAAAGCAAGGAAGGCCTGTACGAGGCCGTGCTGGAGAAGGTGTACGGCGACATCCGCGCGCTCGAGCAGGAACTGCACGTCGGCGACATGGAGCCGCGCGAAGGCATGCGCCGCCTCGTCGAATTCACGTTCGACTATCACGACAAGCATCGCGACTTCGTCCGTCTCGTGTCGATCGAGAACATCCACGGCGCGAAGTATGTCGAACAGCTGAAGTCGTTCAAGAACCGCAACGTCAGCATCATCAAGACGCTCGAGGAACTGGTCGAGCGTGGTGCGGCCAGCGGCGTGTTCCGCAAGGACATCGACGCCTTCGACCTGCACCTGCTGATCAGCTCGTTCTGCTTCCATCGCGTGTCGAACCGCTACACGTTCGGCGCCGCGTTCGGCCGCGATCCGTCGGCGCCGCGCCTGCGCGCGCGGCATCGCGACACGATCGCCGACGCCGTGCTGCGCTACGTCGCCGCATAAGCAGCGATAACCGCCGGCCGGGGCACGCACCCTCTGCGCCCGTCGCGCTTCAGCGCGTCAGTCCGTCGGCGCGGTCGACGCCAGCGCGATCCGCGCCTTCTCTTCCGGGCTTCCCGCCACGTAATACTTCTTCGCCCAGCTCGAATCGGGCGCGAGCGCGAGCCGCGCATGCGCGCCCGTCCCGGCATCCGTGCCGTGCTGCTTCGCGTTGATCGCCAGCGCCCGCGCGCGATAGTGCTCGTAGAGCCGCAGGAATTCCGCGAGATAGATCGCCGCGATCCGCTGGTCGCGGATCTCGAGCAGGTTCTCGTCGTTGTATTGCTCCGAATTGCGGCTCATGTTCGCCGAGCCCGTATAGACGACCGGATGCGCGCCTTCCGCATCGATCACGATGAACTTGTGATGGATCACGACGGGCGGAAAGGCCGGCGCCGGCTCGCCCGGAAAGAGCCGCAGCTCCGGCGCGAAGCCCTGCGGCACGGTGGCCGGCGAGAAATACGCGGCATCGATCACGTCGTGGTTGTCGCGGCTGCGGTGGTACAGCTCGAGGTTCGCGAGCGTCGCCGCATCGAGCGCCTGGCCCGCCTGCTGCGCGGTATCGGCCTTCGTCGCACTGCCGACGTTGATCCTGTTCACCAGCCCGAACATCATCAGCCCGCGGTCGCCGGCCGCGAAACAGGCGTCGCGCAGCGCCGCATCGGTCGGCATGAACAGGCAGAACGACACCGAATGCTTCGCGGCCGCGATCGCGGCGACGATCGTGTCGATCTCCGTGCGCTGCCCCGCCGGCTCCGGCGAAAACGCGACGCGCACCTGCGCACTGCCGATCGTCATCGGCGCCGACCAGCCCGACGTCAGCTTCGCCGTCTCCGCAATCGACGGATTCCCGGCCAGCGCATGCGCGCGGTCGTTGTACAGCGCGGCCAGCACGGACGAGTCGAATGCGTGCAGCACGTTGGCCTGCTCGGTCAGCCCCTCGGTCGTGAAGTTCGCGGACCCGGTCAGCACGCGCGCGGGCGCCGGATTCGACGGTGCGTCGGTCACGATGAACTTGTCGTGCATGATGTGCGTCTTGTCGCGCGGCGCGAGCGTCGCGAGGCCCTGCAGCGCGTCGACGGCCGGCTGGTTCGGCGACGGCAGCGGCGGCTTGCCCTTGCGCGCCGTGGTGTGCGCGTCGTAGACGATCGCGAGCGACGCTTCGCCGTGCTTGCGCCCAAACGCCTCGAACGCGGGCAGCGCCCACAGCGTGTCGGTCAGGTGATAGACGGCCGACGCCGCGCGCGACGCGGGGTCGAGCATCTCCGCGAACACCTGCTCCATGTCGTTCGCGAGCCAGGTGCGCAGCTTCAGCGCCTGCGCCGCGCCCGGCGCCTGGTTCGGCGCGAGACCCAGCGCCGCGACCTGCTTCGCGAACGCCTGCGAGCTGACCACCGCGCGGTTGAACCACGTACCGATGCCGTCCTCGATGTGTGCGGGCAGCACGACGTCGCACACGCCGGCCTGCGCGTCGAGCACCTGCAGGTTCGCCGGCGTGCCGACGACCGGGTAGACGTCGTAGCGGAACGACGCACCGCGGTCCTGAGGATCGATGCGCGCATCCCACCACATGAATTTCTGGATCGGCGCCTGGTCGGTCGGTGCGTCGCCCTGCGTGTCGGCGGCCGGGCCGTCGAACGTCAGGCGGTTCGGCAGCCAGCTGTCCGGCGCACGCGTCTTGCCGTCGACCGACCAGAAGCCCGGCGTGCGCCGGATCGCGAAGCCGAGGAAATCGGGCCGCGACGCCGCATCGGGCCAGTCGAAGGCCAGCAGGACCAAGGTGGGGGAAAGATAGCTGCGCACGCTGACGGTCATTCGTTGCTCCCTGGCCAGGCGGCCGGTCGAGGTGAATGGGTCAGTGTTGACGGCGGTTCTTCCCGCGGGATGACGGTTCGATGAACCTTGTATGTCGGACGCGCGTCAGTCGCACACGAGCAGTTCGATCCCTCGTGCGGTCAGCGCGCGGCGCACGGCCTTGTCGGGCGCGCGCTCGGTCACGAGATAGCGGGCGGCAGCCGTGCCGTTGATCCGCACCGGCGTCACGCGGCCGAATTTCGAATGGTCGGCGACGATGATCGCCGTGCCGGCCGCCGCAATCATCCGGCTGCGCACTTCGGCCGCGAGCCGCGAGTAGTCGGTGCATTCGCCGTCGGGCGTGATGCCGCCGGCGCCGACGAACGCGAAATCGACGTGGTATTGCGCGAGCTGGTGGATCGTGTCGAGCCCGAAGGTGGCGTCCTCGTCGTCGGACAGCTCGCCGCCGAGCAGCGTCACGCGGTTGCCGTTGCGCCGCGCGAGCACGAACGCGGTACGCCAGTCGTTCGTGTAGATCGACAGCCGGTGCCGGTCGGCAAGCGCCAGCGCGACCGCATGCGGCGTGCTGCCCGAATCGATCAGCACCGATGCATCGTCGGGCACGAATTCGGCCGCGCGCCGCCCGATCGTGCGCTTCGCTTCGGCGTTCGCGGCTTCGCGCTCGGACAGGCTCGGCTCGCGGCGATCCGCGGCCAGCGCGCCGCCGTGCGTCATCACGAGCAGGCCGCGCGCGGCCAGCGCGTTCAGGTCGCGCCTGATCGTCTCGCGCGACACGTCGAGCGAACGGACGAGTTCCGCGACCGACAGCGCGCCCGACCGTCCGAGCTCCGACAGGATGTATTGATGACGTTGTTCCGCCAGCATCGCGTGTGCGCCCGAGGCGACAGTTATGGGTAAGCCGGCCATTGTATTACGGCCGTTTGACCGGCATTTGACGGCGGCGCGAAACGGGGTCGGCCGGGGCCGGCCGCGTTTCCCGAAAGCGAAATTCTGTATTGCCTGACGCGCGCGAATCGGCGCAATGCCGGTTGCTACACTTTGCGTTTCGCCGAACGACGGATCAAGCAAAGGGGCTCGCGCCATGTATCGCAAAGGCAGTGTGATCGAAATCCAGTTTCCGCCCGAACGCCTCAACGACGCGGCCGGCGATCCGTACTGGATCGACCTGACGCTCGACGAAGCGCGCCGGCTCTACGAACAGCTCGCTGCGCGTTTCGCGACCGACGCGCGCGCGAACCAGCCGCTCGACACGTTCTCGATCGACTGATTCCGCCGATTCGGCAGATCGCCGCGCCTTCACGGCAGCCCGCGCCGCATCGTGCGGCGCGGCACCCATCCCTATCCGCGCCGCCAACCCGGCGCGCCATGAGCACCGGGCACCGCCACGCATCACGCGGCACGAGTGCAGGATTCGACAAGACGCCGGCACCGCTTCACCCGATACTGGCGGACTTCCTGGTTCTGTCCGGCCGCGTCGCGGCCCGTCACGCATGCTTACCTCGATCGTCGCCGCCGCGTTCGTCGCGCTGTGGTCCACCGGCTTCATCGTTGCGCGGGCAATCAAGCCCTACGCCGATCCCAACCTGTTCCTGCTCGCGCGTTTCGCGGGCACCGCCGTGCTGTTCGGCGCCGTGGCGCTCGTCGCGCGCGCACCGTGGCCGGCCCGCCGCGAATGGCCGCGCCACCTGATCGCGGGCGCGCTGCTGCAGGGCGTCTATCTCGGCGCGAGCTACTGGGCCGTCGCGCAAGGGTTGAACGCCGGTGTCATGGCGCTGCTCGGCGCGCTGCAGCCGCTCGCCACCGCCGTGCTCGCCGTCCCGCTGTTCAACGAGCGCCTGCCCAGGCGCGGCTGGCTCGGGATGGCGCTCGGGCTCGCCGGCGTCGCGCTCGTGCTGGCGCCGAAGGTCACGGGCGGCGTCGCGCCGCCGCCGGACGCGGCGCCTGCATGGCTCGTCGTCGCCGTGTCGGTCCTGGCGGTCGGGTCGATCACGGCCGGCTCGCTGTACCAGAAAGGCAAGCTCGCGCAGAGCGACCTGCGCACGGCGGTTGCCGTGCAGAACTTCGGCGCGGCGCTCGTCGCGGCCGTCTTCGCCGCGCTGCTTCATGAAACACGCTGGATCGGCGCGCCGGCGCTGTGGGTATCGCTGGTGTGGGGCGTCGTGTTCCTGTCCGGCGGCGCGGTCACGATGCTGATGTGGATGCTGCGCCGCGGCAATGCAGCGCGCGCGACATCGCTGCTGTTCCTCGCGCCGCCGCTGGCCGCGCTGCAGGGCTACTGGCTGTTCGGCGAAACGCTCGCGGCGATCCAGCTCGCCGGCTTCGCGCTCGCGCTGGTGGGTGTCGTGCTCGCACGGCGCTGATCTCGGCCATCCGGCCGGCATCCCCGTCGAAAGGGCGAGCATGGATGCCCGTCGCGCGGCGTCCTGCACCCGGCCGACGCACCCTGCACCACTGCGAGGCAGCGCGTCTCGCCGATGCAACGCGAAACCGCCGGAACGCACGCCCGGCGCGGCGGCGCGCCGCGATTGCGCTTATGATGAGCGCCTTGCATTTCGTTCCGGAACTTCCTTCATGACATCCGCCGATTACGCCAGCCGCCAACGCGCGATCATTGCCGAACTGAACGTCGCCCCGCACTTCGATGCCGAGGCCGAAATCGCCCGCCGCGTCGAGTTCCTCGCGCAGTACCTGCGTTCGACCGGCCTGCGGACCTACGTGCTCGGCATCAGCGGCGGCGTCGATTCGTCGACGGCCGGCCGGCTCGCGCAACTGTCGGTCGAGCACCTGCGCGCCGGCGGCTACGATGCGCGCTTCATCGCGATGCGCTTGCCGAACGGCGTGCAGAACGACGAAGAGGATGCGCAACGCGCGCTCGCGTTCGTGCGCGCGGACGAGGTATTGACGGTCGACGTGAAGCCGGCCGCCGACGCGATGCTGCGCTCGCTGGTCGCCTCCGGCCACGCATTCGAAACGCCGGCGCAGCAGGATTTCGTGCACGGCAACATCAAGGCGCGCGAGCGCATGATCGCGCAGTACGCGGTGGCCGGCGCGCGGCGCGGCATCGTGATCGGTACCGACCATGCGGCCGAATCGCTGATGGGTTTCTTCACGAAGTTCGGCGACGGCGGCGCGGACATCCTGCCGCTCGCGGGCCTGAGCAAGCGTCGCGTACGTGCGGTCGCGCGTGCGCTCGGCGGCGAGGAACTGATCGTGATGAAGGTGCCGACGGCCGACCTCGAGGAACTGCGCCCGCTGCGGCCCGACGAGCACGCGTACGGCGTGACCTACGACGAGATCGACGATTTCCTCGAAGGCAAGCCGGTTGAAGATCGCGTGTACGAAACGGTGCTGCGCTTCTTCGACGGTTCGCGCCACAAGCGCGCGCTGCCGTACACGCCGTTCGACTGGCCGGCCGCGTAAGCCGGCCGCTGCGGCTGAAATACCGCGCGCGAGCCGTCAAGGCTGCGCGCGGCACACCGCGACGGGCGACGCTACGCGTGCCCGCCCGCCTTCTTCGCCTGCAACGCGCGAATCCGCATCCGCGCACCCGTATCGCTGACCGTCGCGTCGTACATCGTCGCGAGGTCGCGCTTGAGCGCGGTGCGCGAGCCGCCGTCGAGATACACCATGTGCCCCGACGGATAGAACCGCGCCGACAGGTTCTGCCGCACCTTCAGGTCCTCCAGCGGCATCTGCTGCAGGTCGATCACGGTCTGGTAGAACGGCGTGACGAAATCGTACAAGCCGTTCGCCGACAGCACCTTCAGGTCGACGTTCAACGCCATCACCGCGGCGAGATCGCCGGCCGTATAGAGAATCACGTTCCCCTGTGCATCGATGCCCTGCTGCGCGCCGGTCGGGTCGATGTGGCTGAAATCCCAGTTCCGGAACGCCTGGTCGTTCAGGTCGGTGAACGCGGAATTCGACGTGAACTTCAGTTGCTCGTTCAGGTAGCTGTTCCACATCGCCGTATAGACGCCCGTCACGGCCGTCATCGTCGGATCGTTGCCGCCCGAGTTCGGGTCGATCTTGCCGGCGATACCCGACGAGATTCCGGTCACGCGGCCGTCGTACGAGCCGAGCGCGAGCCCCTGCGCATGCAGCAGCGTCGTCAGGAACAGCGAATTGCCGCGCGTGTCGTAGCCTGCGACGTCGAGACTCCACGATTGCAGCGTCGCCGCGTCGATGCCCGTGTATTGCGACAGTTTCTGCACGGCTGCCGGATCCGCATGCGGAAGCGTGCGCAGCGCCTTCAGGTAGTCGGTGCGCGCGAACTGCGCGACTTCCTCGACGAACGCGCCGAGGTCGGTCGGCGCCGGCGTGATGCCGAGCTTCTTGTGGTACCACGCGTCGGCCGCGGCGGTCGGCAGCGCGCCGACCGGGTTGCCGGCCTGCCGGTAGTCGAGGATCGACGACTGCAGCGTGACGCCGTTCAGGTCGACACCGTCCTCGTGCAGCTTGTACGCGAGCACGCAGCTGCGCGCGGTGCCGTACGACTCGCCGAACAGGTACTTCGGCGAATTCCAGCGGTTGTTCTTCGTCAGGTAGCGCTTGATGAACTGCTTGAGCGAATCCGCATCCTGGTCGACGCCCCAGAAGTTGCGGTTCTTGTTCGGCGCGACGGCCGCCGAATAGCCGGTGCCGACCGGGTTGATGAACACGAGATCGCTGTGGTCGATCATGCTGTCCGGGTTGTCTTCCATCTGGTACGGCGCGGGCGGCGTGAAACCCGGCATCGACGTCTTGATGCGCTTCGGCGCGAACGAGCCGAGCAGCACGAACACCGACGACGAACCGGGGCCGCCGTTGTAGAAGAACGTCACCGGGCGCGTCTCTTCCTTCGCGCCGTCGGCCGTGAACGCGACATAGAAAAGCTTCGCGGCCGGTTGCGAACTGCTCGGGTCGACCGTCACGAGGTGGCCGGCCGTCGCCGTGTACGCGATGCGCTTGCCGTCGATCAGGATCGTGTGATGCGTAATCGCGGCCGCCTCGGTCGTGTCGGTCACCGAATCGTCGGGGCCGTTGCCGTACGCGACCGGATCGAAGAACGGCTGGTCGCGGCCGCGGCTCAGCGCGACCGGGTTGACGGTCGGCGGCACGCCATGCGAATTGTGGTCGCCGTGATGCAGCGGATACACGCCGCCGGAAGATGCGGAATCGATGCCCATCGTGCTGCTCCTGGAGGTGAAAAAAGACGCGGGCAGGACACCCGCGTCGAACGGAAAGGCGTGTGCCCGCGCGTCAGCTCGACGGCTTGCGCGCGAGGATCGCGGCGAGCTGCGCGCCGTTCGGGCTGCCGAGGCCCGTGCACGCGTCCCAGCCGGAGGCGGCCGCATAGGTGCCGTTCGATCCCTTCGTGATGTCGCGCAGCGCGCCCGGATTCTTGTACAGCACCGGATTGATCCAGCCGGCCGATGCGCCGGCCGCCGCATTGATCCGCGCGATCAGCGCGGCCCACAGCGGCGCGACCGCGCTCGTGCCGCCCATCACCGCGGCCGTGCCGGCGACCGATATCTCGTAGCCCGTCTGCGGCGATGCATCGCCGGCCACGTCGGGCACGCCGCGTTTCGCGAGCGGCGTGCGGCTGCCGTCGGCGAGCGTGACCGCGAGCCCCTGCTGCCATGCCGGCACGTCGAACAGCGTGCTGACGCCGCCGCCGCCCGCGCCGCCGCCGGCTGCCTCGTCGTTCCACACGACCTCGCTGCGGATGCCCTGCCCCGGCAGCGCGTCGAGCTGCGTACCGCCGCAGCCGAGCACGTACGGGCTCGACGCGGGGAAGTCGACGTGATCGGCGCTATCCTGCAGCCCGTCGCCCGAGCCGCTGTCGCCCGACGCCGCGCAGACGGTGACGCCCTGCGCGGCCGCCGCCTGCAGCACGCGGTTGAACGCCTGCGCCGACTGCGCCTGCCAGGTCGCTTCCGGGCCGCCCCAACTGATCGAGATCACCGACGGCTTGTTGGTCGTGTCGCTGACGGCCGCGTTGACGGCCTGGATGAAGCCCGCGTCGCTGTTCGGCGCGAAGTAGACGGCGATCTTCGCGGCCGGCGCGATCGCGCCGGCAATCTCGATGTCGAGCGCGACTTCGCCGTCCGGGCCGTTCGGGTCGCCGGTCGGCGTGTTGCGGCCGGTACCGACGTTCACGTCGACGAGCGCCGGCGGCGTCGTGATGCCGAGCCCGCGAAAATACTGCTGGATGTCGGCCGCGCGATAGCCGCCGCCGAGTTCGACGATCGCGATGCACTGGCCGGCGCCGTCGCCGGCCGGAAAACCGTACAGCGACGCCAGCTGGACCGGCGTGAACGTGACGCCCGCCGCGCCGCCGCGCGCGGGCCGGAACGGCGGACGCAGCCGGAAGTGCGGCCGCGCCTGCGGGCGGCTGTCGAGGCCGAGCACGGCCGTGACGGCGTCGCCGAGATCGTCGGGCAGCGCGATCGGGCCCGAGCGGCCGCGATACTGGCCGATCGACCGATGCTCGAAACGCTCGAGCTTCACGCTGAATGCGGCCTCGAACTGCGCGATCGTGCCCGACAGCACGACGACGCTCTCGACCGGATCGACGCGATCGACCGCGAGCTGGTGATGACGCGCGAAGTCCTCGGTCTTGCGGATGTCGTCGGGATTGGCGGAGAAACGCTGCGCGAACGCTTCACGCGACAGCGGTTTTGCCTGTGCTTCGCCGGTGGCGAGCTGGTGGACCAACGTATCGAGTTGCCCTTCTTCCTGCCGCCGCAACATGATCGTGACGTGGATGCGTTCTGCCGGATCGCACGGGCCGAGGCACTTGGACTCGGCGACGATTCGGGGTTCACGGTCGGCGTGAAGATGCCTTGCCATGTTCAGACCCTCCTTGGTACCGCGTTGCACGGAACAGCCGGGAAATCGGACATAGCCGGCGGAAATCGGTTCCGTTCGGTCAGTCGGTTCGCGATTGCGCGAAGTTAAGGGAAGTTTAGAACAGTCAGACGATTTGCGCGCACGCCCTTCTGCTGCAAGGCTCGCGCGTGAAGGTCGGCATCGCGCGCGGCCGCGGCGCGCGGCGCATCGTTGCCGCGCCGCCTGTCGACCGGCGCGGCAACCGCGTTCAGTCCATTGAAAGGCGCAGCGCGAATCCGATCAGCGCCGCCGAAAACGTCCAGCGCTGCACGGTCTGCGCGAGCGGATGCGCACGCATCCACGCGGCGATGCGCGACGCGCCGAACACGCACGCGAGGTCGAAGCACACGCCGGCCGCGACCAGCAGCGCGCCGAGTTCGAACATCTGCAGGACGACCGGTCCGGCCTCGGGCCGCACGAACTGCGGCAGCAGCACCGAGCAGAACAGCAGCGCCTTCGGGTTCAGGAGGTTCGTCAGCAGCCCCTTCACGAACGACTGCCGCAGCTCGCCGGCCGTCGCCGCCGCGTCGCTGTCGCCGAGCGCGAACACCGGCGAGCGGAACACCTGGATTGCAACATAGGCGAGATACAGCGCGCCGCCGTAGCGGATCACCTCGTACAGCCACGGCGCGCTGCGGATCAGTGCCGCGACGCCGCACGCCGACAGCGTCACGTGCGCGGTGCGCGCGAGCGACAACCCGGCCGCCGCCGCCATGCCCGGCCGTACGCCGCGGCCGATGCTGGTCTGCAGCACGAGCGCCATGTCGGGCCCCGGCACCGCATAAATGGCCGCCAGCGCGGCGAGATAAATCAACAGCAAATGCGTGGAAATCATGGTCTGCCCCCGTCCTTCAATGACGATATGTTGCCGCTGAAGGAGGAGAGATTATTGGCCATCTTTGGCTTCGGATTGGCGATTCGTAGCGGAATCCGCCACAATCACCGAATCGAAACAAGGATTCCGCCAACATGACCGAGCTCGACAAAACCGACCGCGCGATCCTCGCTGCGGTGCAGCGCGACGGCCGCCTGCCGATCGCGCGCCTCGCCGAATCCGTCGGCCTGTCCGAGACGCCTTGCGCACGGCGCCTCAAGCGGCTCGAAAGCGACGGCTACATCGAGCGCTACCGTGCGCAGCTGTCGCGACAGGCGCTCGGCTTCGGCGTCGTCGCGTTCGTGCTCGTGCGGTTCGCGACGCACGACCGCAAGGTCGCCGACCGGTTCGAACGCGAAGTGCTCGGCATCGAGCGGATCCTCGCGTGCCACAACGTCGCGGGCACGGCCGACTACCTGCTGCAGGTGGTTGCGCGCGACCTCGACGACTACGGCACGTTCCTGCGCGACTCGCTGCGGATGTTGCCGGGCGTGACGTCGATCGAATCGGCGCTGTCGCTGCGCGAGGTGAAGCACGACGCAGGCTTGCCGGTGCCGTGATGCATGGCATGGCGCGGCGTGGCGCGGCGAAGCGCGCCGGCGTAACACTGGTTCACAGTGTTGGCGGCACCGGCGTCATGCGATGTCGGGCGCCTGGTGCGCGCGTTCGAGATCCTCGAGAAACGCTTCCACGAGCGGATTCCCGCGCCCGTTGCGCGCGACGACCATGTGGAACGTCACGTCGTAGCGCAGTTCGTCCGGATTGAGCGGCGCGAGCAGCCCCTGCGCGACGTACGGCGCCGCGAAGTGCTGCGGCAGGTAGCCGAGGTGGTGGCCGGACAGGATCAGCAGCGCGACGGCCTCCATGTTGTCGGCGGTCGCGGTCACGCGGTCGGGCGTCGTCGACAGCTGCGCCTCCGGCAGCGGATACGAGCGCCATGCCCATTCGAAGCCCGCGACATCGGCCGGCGTCAACATGCCCGCACCGTCGAACAGCGGATGGCCGCGGCCGCAGTACGCGACCTGGCGCTCGATGAACAGCGGCGTGTAGTGCAGCGACGGCACGCGGTGCCAGAAGTAGCCGACCGCGATCTGGATCTCGTCGCTCAGCAGCTTCTCCTCGAGGTCGCCCGGCGCGCGCACCGAAATCGAGAAGCGCACGGCTTCGTCGCGCGTGCGGAACGCGGCGATCGCCTCGGCGATCCGCGCATTCTGGCTCACCGGCGTATGGCCGATCAGGCCGATGTTCAGCGTGCCGACCAGCTGGCGGTCCATGTGCCGCGCGGCCATCCCGAATTCGTCGAGCGCCGCGAGCAGCTTGCGGCTCATCGCGTGGAACCGCTCGCCCTTCGGCGTGAGCCGGAAACCGCTGCGGCCGCGCTCGCAGAGCCGGTAGCCGAGCCGCGTCTCGAGCGACGACAGCTGCGCGCTGATCGTCGACTGCCCGACGTTCAGCACGGCCTGCGCGGCCGATACGCCGCCCGCGTCCGTGACTGCGAGAAACACGCGGATCAACCGCAGATCGAGGGTCGACAGATTCCCCAGCACGTTCATCCCCTTCCATACATCGATGAAAATCGATGTTTACGTCGATATCTTCGCATTCTTCTTTCCCGGCGGAGCGCGTAAAACTGTGCGCCAGGCCGCGTCGCATGATACGGCAACCCCACATCGGAAGAGGCATCCCCATGAACGACCACACCCATTTCCAGCCGCTCGGCGGCAATGAAATGCCGCGCTGCGGCGGCATCGCGACGATGATGCGCCTGCCGCACGTGGCGAGCGCCGAAGGCCTCGACGCCTGCTTCGTCGGCGTGCCGTTCGATCTCGGCACGTCCAACCGCACCGGCGCACGCTTCGGCCCGCGCCAGATCCGCACGGAATCCGTGCTGCTGCGCCCGTACAACATGGCCACGCGCGCCGCACCGTTCGATTCGCTGCAGATCGCCGACATCGGCGACGTCGCGATCAACCCGTACAACCTGCACGATTCGATCGCTCGCATCGAAGCCGCGTACGACGCGATCCTCGAGCACGACTGCAAGCCGATCACACTCGGCGGCGACCATACGATCGCGCTGCCGATCCTGCGCGCGATCCACCGCAAGCACGGCAAGGTTGCATTGATCCACGTCGATGCACACGCCGACGTGAACGACACGATGATGGGCGAAAAGATCGCGCACGGCACGCCGTTCCGCCGCGCGGTCGAGGAAGGCCTGCTGCACGGCGACAAGGTCACGCAGATCGGCCTGCGCGGCACCGGCTACGCGGCCGAGGATTTCGACTGGTGCCGCGAGCAGGGTTTCCGCGTCGTCCAGGCCGAGGAATGCTGGAACAAGTCGCTGGCGCCGCTGATGGAAGAAGTACGCGCACGCATCGGCGACACGCCCGTCTACATCACCTTCGACATCGACGGCATCGACCCGGCCTACGCGCCGGGCACCGGCACGCCGGAAATCGCGGGCCTCACGGTGCCGCAGGCGCTCGAGATCATCCGCGGCGCGAAGGGGCTGAACATCGTCGGCTGCGATCTCGTCGAAGTCGCGCCGCCGTACGACCCGTTCGGCACCACGGCGCTGCTCGGCGCGAACCTCGCGTACGAGCTGCTGTGCGTGCTGCCGGGCGTCGCGTACCGCGACTGATCCCGGTACCGCCACTATTCCAAATCAAAGGATTCCAGAGGAGCACACATCAAGATGGGGACTTCCGTCAAGCAACCGAAGCGGGCGGCGCTCGCGTCGTTCGTCGGCACCACGATCGAGTGGTACGACTTCTATAGCTACGCGACCGCCGCCGCCATCGTGTTCGGGCCGCTGTTCTTTCCCGGCGAAAACCGCTTCATCAGCCTGCTCGCGTCGTTCGGCTCGTTCGCGGTCGGCTTCTTCGCGCGGCCGCTCGGCGGCGTGATGTTCGGCTATCTCGGCGACCGCTTCGGCCGCAAGCGCTCGCTGCTCGCGACGCTGATGCTGATGGCCGTGTCGACCGTCGCGATCGGCCTGCTGCCGACCCATGCGCAAGCCGGCGTGATCGCACCGATCCTGCTCGTGCTGATGCGCGTGCTGCAAGGCATCGCCGTCGGCGGCGAATGGGGCGGCGCGGTACTGCTCGCCGGCGAACATGCACCCGAAGGCAAGCGCACGTTCTTCGCGTCGTTCGCGCAGCTCGGCAGCGCGAGCGGCCTGATCCTGTCGATGCTCGCGTTCGGCGCGATCAGCACGCTGTCGAAGGACGACATGATGAGCTGGGGCTGGCGCGTGCCGTTCCTCGCCAGTTCCGTACTGCTGATCGTCGGCTTCGTGATCCGTGCGAGCGTGTCCGAATCGCCCGAGTTCGAGGAAGTCAAGAAGAGCGGCAACATCGCGCAACAGCCGCTGCGCGAAGCGCTCAAGGTCTGGCCGCTGCTGCTGCTCGCGATCGGCGCGAACGTGTACGGCATCGCCGGCGTGTATTTCAGCAACATCTTCATGATCAGCTATGCGACGCAGTTCCTGTCGCTCGACCGGTCGATGGTGCTGCATTGCATGACGATCGTCGCGGTGCTGCAGTTCGTCGTGCAGCTCGCGGCCGCGTTCCTCGCGCAGCGCTTCGGCACCACGCGCGTGCTGCTGATCACCGGCGCATGGGCCGCGATCGTCCCGTTCCTGATGCTGCCGCTCGTGCACATGGGCACGCCGGTGTCGATCACGGCCGGCGTCGGCCTCGCGACGCTCGCGGAATCGGGTTACTACTCGGTCGTGGCGGGCTTCGTGAGCGGCATCTTCGTCGCGCGGATCCGCTATACGGCGATCTCGATCGCGTACCAGGTGTGCGGCGCGCTTGCCGGCGGCCTCACGCCGCTGGTGGCGACCATCATCGCGCAGAACACCGCGCCGCAATGGTGGCCGCTCGCGATCCAGTACACGAGCGCGGCCGTGCTGTCGTCGCTGTGCGTGTGGCTGATCTCGCGCCGCGTCAGCATCGACGATGCCGGTGCGCCGCGCAAGCAGGACGACGTGCTGCCGCGCGCCGCACGCACCGCGTGACGCAAGCGCCCGCATGACGCAAAACGACCCGCTTCCGCGGGTCGTTTTCTTTGCCGTCCGGTCACCGGTCGCGACGGCGCCGCACAGCGCTCGCTGCGTTACTGCACCTGGTTGCGCAATGTCTTCGCGGCAGCAACCATGTTCGTCAGCGCCGGAATCACTTCCGCCCACTGGCGCGTCTTCAGGCCGCAATCCGGGTTCACCCACAGGCGTTCCGCCGGAATCCGTTCGGCCGCCTTCTTCATCAGGCCGACGATGTGATCCTGCGTCGGGATGTTCGGCGAATGGATGTCGTACACGCCCGGCCCGATTTCGTTCGGATACTTGAATTCGTCGAATGCGTCGAGCAGCTCCATGTCCGAGCGCGACGTCTCGATCGTGATCACGTCCGCATCCATGTCGGCGATCGACGCGATGATGTCGTTGAACTCCGAATAGCACATGTGCGTGTGGATCTGCGTATCGTCCTGCACGCCGTTCGCGGTGATGCGGAACGACTCGACCGCCCACTTCAGATACTCGCCCCACTGCGCACGGCGCAGCGGCAACCCTTCGCGCAGCGCGGCCTCGTCGATCTGGATCACGCGTACGCCGGCCTTCTCGAGATCGAGCACTTCCGCACGGATCGCGAGCGCGAGCTGGTAGCACGACACCGAGCGCGGCTGGTCGTCGCGCACGAACGACCAGTTCAGGATCGTCACGGGGCCCGTCAGCATGCCCTTCATCGGCTTGTTCGTCAGCGACTGCGCGTACGTGATCCATTCGACCGTCATCGCCTTCGGGCGGCTGATGTCGCCGAACAGGATCGGCGGCTTCACGCAGCGCGAACCGTACGACTGCACCCAGCCGAACTGGCTGAATGCGTAGCCGTCGAGCTGCTCGCCGAAGTATTCGACCATGTCGTTGCGCTCGGCTTCGCCGTGCACGAGCACGTCGAGTTCGAGCGATTCCTGTTCGCGGACGCTGCGCTCGATCTCGGCCTGCATCGCCGCGCGGTAGCCGGCTTCGTCCAGCGCGCCGGCCTTGAACTGGCTGCGCGCCTGGCGGATTTCGGCGGTCTGCGGGAACGAGCCGATCGTCGTCGTCGGGAAAGCCGGCAGGTTCAGTCGCGCCGACTGCCTCGACGCACGCTGCGGATACGGGCTCACGCGGTTGCCGAGCTGCGCGTCGATGCGCGCGATCGCGGCCTTCACCGCCGGGTTGTTCACGCGCGGCGAGCGGCGGCGCGAATCGATCGCGGCGGCGTTCGCGGCAAGTGCATCGGCCACCTTGTCGCGGCCTTCGTTCAGCGCGGTCGCGAGCACCTTCAGCTCATCGAGCTTCTGCAGCGCGAACGCGAGCCACGAGCGGATTTCCGCATCGAGCTTCTCCTCGCTCGCGAGATCGACCGGCACGTGCAGCAGCGAGCACGACGGCGCGAGCCACAGCCGGTCGCCCAGTTGCTTCGCGAGCGGCTCGAGCCAGTCGAGCGTCGCGCTCAGGTCCGTCTTCCAGATGTTGCGGCCGTTGATCGCGCCCACCGACAGCACGCGCTCGACCGGCAGCTCGCGCACCAGCGCGTCGATTTCGTCGCGTGCGTTGATCGCGTCGACATGCAGGCCGTCGACCGGCAGCGACGCCGCGAGCGTCAGGTTGTCCTGAAGCTGGCCGAAATACGTGGCGAGCAGCAGCTTGATGCGGCGTGTTTCCAGCGCCGCGTATGCGGTGCGGAAGGCCTGGCGCCATTCAGCGTCGAGCTCGGTGACGAGGATCGGTTCGTCGATCTGCACCCATTCGACGCCCTGCGCGGTCAGCGTATCGAGCAGCGCGCCGTACACGGGCAGCAGCTTCGGCAGCAGCGCGAGGCGATCGGAATCGTCCTTCGCCTTGCCGAGCCACAGGTACGTGACGGGGCCGAGGATCACGGGCTTCGCGTTCACGCCCTGCGCGTTTGCCTCGGCCAGTTGCTGCAGCAGGCGCGACGGGTCGAGCGAGAAGTTCGTGTCCGCGTGGAACTCCGGCACGATGTAGTGGTAGTTCGTGTCGAACCACTTCGTCATTTCACCGGCCGCGACACCGCCGCAGCATGCCGCGTGTTCTTCCGCCGACTGCGCCGACCGGCCGCGCGCGACGCGGAAATAGTTGTCGAGCGCGTCGCCATGGAAACCCTGCACGCGCTTCGGCAGGTTGCCGAGCGTGAAGCTCATGTCGAGCACCTGGTCGTAGAACGCGAAATCGCCGATCGGCGTGAGATCGAGGTCGCGCTGGTCGTGCCAGTGGCGCTGTCGCAACTCGGCGCCGAGCGCCTTCAGATCGTCACGCGACGACTCGCCCTTCCAGTAGCGTTCGAGACCGAACTTGAGTTCGCGCTTCGCGCCGATGCGCGGAAAACCGAGGTTGTGTGTCGTCACCATGAGCTGCCGTCCAGAGAAGAATTGAAGATCCGGCAGCCATCATAGGGATTTCAAACCATGAAATAAAATGGCATTATTTCATTCATCCATTAAAACTGTTCATGTATTCGTTGCGCGAGCGAAATCCATGCTGGAACGATTCCATCTCGTCGTCATTCGTGAAGTCGAGCGCCAGGGCTCGCTGACCGCGGCCGCCCATGCGCTGCACCTCACGCAATCGGCGCTCAGCCATACCGTCCGGAAAATCGAGCAGCAGCTCGGCACGCCGATCTGGGACCGCGAAGGCCGCGGCCTGCGGCTCACGCAGGGCGGGCAATATCTGCTGAAGCTGGCGAACCGGCTGCTGCCGCAGTTCGAACTCGCCGAAGAGCGGATGAAGCAGTACGCGAAGGGCGAGCGCGGCACGCTGCGCATCGGGATGGAGTGCCACCCGTGCTACCAGTGGCTGCTGAAGGTCGTGTCGCCCTACCTGTCGCGCTGGCCCGACGTCGACGTGGACGTGAAGCAGCGCTTCCAGTTCGGCGGCATCGGCGCGCTGTTCGGCTATGACATCGACGTGCTCGTCACGCCCGATCCGCTGAACAAGCCGGGGCTGCGCTTCGATCCCGTGTTCGACTACGAGCAGGTCCTCGTGGTCGCCGACTCGCACCGGTTCGCGAACGCCGACTACGTGACCCCCGAGCAACTGACCGACGAGATCCTGATCACGTACCCGGTCGAGACCGACCGGCTCGACATCTACAACCAGTTCCTGACGCCGGCCGGCATCGTGCCGAAGCGGCACAAGTCGATCGAGACGACCGACATCATGTTGCAGATGGTGGCAAGCGAACGCGGCGTGGCCGCGCTGCCGAGATGGCTGGCCGACGAGTATGCAGACCGGATGGCGGTCGTGCCGGTCAAGCTCGGCAAGAAGGGGATCACGAAGCAGATCTTCCTCGGCATCCGCGAAGCAGACGCATCGATCGACTATCTGGCCGCGTTCGTCGCGCTGGCGCGCGAATCGACGGGGAGTGCGCCGCGCATGCTGCGCTAGGCGCGCCCCGCTCTGCTGCGCTGCGCGTCAGGCGGCGCGCAGGCCGATGCGCTCGCTGCGCTCGACCCAGGCGCCGAACAACAGGCCGATCGTCGTCCACATGATCACCTGCATGCCGATCGCCGCGACGCGGAACTTCCACAGCACGGCCGCCGGGAAATCGGCCGGCAACTCGCTGACCGACGGCAGCCCGACCTGCACGGCCGCGATGATCGCGACGAACACGAGCCCTGCGACGATCGACGCGTTCCACTGGCCGAGCTTCGCCAGCAAATGGCGGCGCACGCTGACCGAGAACACCATCGTCGCGACCGAGATCGCGATCATCAGGAAGAACAGGCCCGTGCGGTAGCCGATCGTGTCGGGATCGCCGACCGACGGCGGATTGGCCGGGTACTTGAGGTTCGGCACGATCACGAGCGCGATGAACGCCGCCAGCGCGAGCCACGCGGCCAGCGGCCGTGCGGGAAGGCGGCTGCCTCGCCCGTAGGCGAACGCGAAGACCAGCGAGAACAGCCCGCCGAATGCCGCGCCGTAGGTCACGACACCCGTCAGCAGCCCGAGGCCCGCCTGCGTGTGGCGGCTGACCAGTTCGGGCTCCGGTGCCTCGCCATTGGCGGCGGTGGTTTTTTCTTCGAAGGAGATCGCCTGATCGACTTGCGGTTCGCCGACGATTCTGGCGAAACCGAACGTGAGGAGGCCTGCGGCGATGCCTGCGAGCATCCCGCGCATGAGCAGCTTTCCGACCATCACGACCTCCGCGTCAGTGGCAGGGAAAGCCGAGCAGATGGCGGCCGTCGTGGACGAACTCGTGGACGTACATGCCCGGCACGAGCGACGTCGCGCCCTGTTCCGCGCCGACGAAATAAAGCGCGAGCAACAGGATCAGGCCGACGAACACGGCCCACGGCAACAGTTCGCGGACGGGGATGGGTGCCGGCACGACCGCCGGCTTCAGCACTGCTTCGCTCATGGATGCACCTCAGGGGATTCGCGCCCCGACAAATGTTGAATGGGTACGAAGGCAGGTCTGGCTTCCGGGATCATCGATTCCCCGGTTACAGTGGCGCGACCGCGCCGGAATTGCACCGGCTTCCGCGTTTCGTATCGGGCGAATTGTACGCGCGAACGTTCGCGTATTGAAGTGATCGCACGGTGGCGATTGCGTCCCGCTCCGGATTCCCCGAAAACCGCCATGACCCTGCATGCCTCGCTGCACCTGATCGCACACGCATCGACCCGGGCGATGCGCACCGGCACGTTTCCCGACGACGATCCGCTCGATGCCCGCGGGCTCGCCGAAGCCGCTGCACTGCGCGACCGGTGGGCAGGCGTTAATGGCTCGCTCGTGCTGTGCAGCCCTGCCTGTTGCGCGCGGCAGACCGCCGAAGCACTCGGGCTACATGCCGAAGTTAACGACGCGCTGCGCGACATCGACTACGGCAACTGGCGTGGCCGGCGCTTGCACGACCTCGCACGCGACTTGCCGGACGAGCTGGATGCGTGGATCGGCGACCCGTCAGCGTCGCCGCACGGCGGCGAATCGTTCGACGCCGCCATGCGCCGCGTCGGCATCTGGTTGAACACGCTGCAGCGTGACCGCGACATCGTCGCGGTCACGCATGCGACGATCGTTCGCGCGGCTGTCGCGCATGCGTTGCGGATGGATTCGAAGACAGCGACCCGCCTCGACATCGCGCCGCTGTCCTGCACGACGCTCGTCGCATCACCGCACGGGTGGACGTTGAGCACGGACGACAACGCGTAGGCCCGTATTGCGCTCACTATGTGGACGACGATGCGGGCCGGTACCTCGCGTTGCACATGCATGCCTTCAATTTCCTTACGCATCGGCAAGGTACACCGTTCGTGGTCCCGACTGTCATCAAACTGACTGCTGGCCGCAGATAGGATCGGACGCGGTTCCCTTACGAGATGCCGTCATGAATCAACCTGCTTCGTCCGCACCGAACAATTCGGGCTCCGTCGAACGCACCAGGCAGGTCGGCTATGCCGTCTTCCTGCTGGTGCTCGCGCTCGGCGCGATCTATATCGCCACGCACCTGATCGACGATCTGTCGCCGGTCCGCGAAGGGAAGCTGTTCCCTTACCTGCTGCTCGGCGCCGCGCTGCTGATCGCGCTCGGCTTCGAATTCGTCAACGGCTTCCACGACACCGCGAACGCGGTCGCCACCGTGATCTATACGCACTCGCTGACGCCGAACGTCGCGGTGATCTGGTCCGGCATGTGGAACTTCCTCGGCGTGATGGTCTCGAGCGGCGCCGTCGCGTTCGGCATCCTGCAACTGCTGCCGGTCGAGCTGATCCTGCAGGTCGGCAGCGGCTCGGGCTTCGCGATGGTATTCGCGCTGCTGATCGCCGCGATCGTCTGGAACCTCGCGACCTGGTATTTCGGGTTGCCGTCGTCGAGCTCGCATACGCTGATCGGGTCGATCATCGGCGTCGGGCTGATGAACCAGCTGATGCACGGGCCGTCCGGCACGAGCGGCGTCGACTGGGGCCAGGCGCTCGGCGTCGGCAAGTCGCTGCTGTTCTCGCCGATCGTCGGCTTCCTGTGCGCGGCACTGCTGCTGCTCGTGCTGAAGACGCTTGTGCGGATTCCCGAGCTGTACAAGGAACCGCCGAAGGATCAGCCGCCGCCGTTCTGGATTCGCTGCCTGCTGATCCTGACCTGCACGGGCGTTTCGTTTGCGCACGGCTCGAACGACGGGCAGAAAGGGATGGGCCTCATCATGCTGATCCTGATCGGCACGGTGCCGACCGCGTATGCGTTGAACAAGGCCGTCACGCCGGCCGAATCGCAGACCTTCGTGGCCGTCGCGAACCAGGCGGCCGCGACGTTCGGCAAGTACACGAACGGCGTCGCGCCGTCCACGAACCCGCGCGCCGACGTCGAACACTACGTGCAGCGTCGTGAACTGACGCCTGCCGTGCTGCCGGCCGTGCAGCAGCTGTCGACATCGCTCGCGACGGCAGTCGGCGCGTCGGGGTCGATGGCCGCCGTGCCGCAGCGCGACGTCGACAACGTGCGCAACACGATGTATCTGGTATCCGAAGCAATCCGCCTGATCGAGAAGTCGGGCCAGCCCGCGTTCGCCGCCGACGACAAGCTCGCAATCGACAACTATCGCAAGCAGCTCGACCACGCGACCAAGTTCATTCCGACGTGGGTGAAGGTTGCCGTCGCGATCGCGCTGGGCCTCGGCACGATGGTCGGCTGGAAGCGGATCGTCGTGACCGTCGGCGAGAAAATCGGCAAGCAGCATCTGACCTACGGACAGGGCGCATCGGCCGAACTCGTCGCGATGCTGACGATCGGCGCCGCCGACGTGTACGGGCTGCCGGTGTCGACGACCCACGTGCTGTCGTCGGGTGTCGCGGGCACGATGGCGGCGAACGGGTCGGGGCTGCAATGGGGTACGGTGCGCAGCCTCGTGCTCGCGTGGGTGCTGACGCTGCCGGCGTCGATCGTGCTTGCCGGCGCGCTCTACTGGTTGTTCCGGTCGATGGCTTGATTCGCGTTGCGACGGGTGGCCGGTGTGCGCCGGCTGCCTGTCGTGGAAGATTCGCCGCTCCGCTTCTCCGCCTTTCCGCACTGATACGTCGCAGCCTTCGATGTATCGTGCGCGCCGCATGCCCTCCTCCCCCTTCCGAATTGAAGCGCAAGATCTGGAGCGCATCTGTGCTCGAACGTCGCTAGACTGGGGGCATCATTTTTTGTGGCTGCAACCGTGCATGCGACGCTTCCGAGCATTCCGCGCGGCGCCACATCGCTGACGAACCGAGGGACGCCCGTGAACATCGCCGATCTGCAACCTGCCATCGAATCTCCCGACATCGCGCAACGCGTCGACACCATCGACTGGCGGACCGTCGGTGCCGAGCTCGATCGTTATGGGTGCGCGCATGTGCCGGGCCTGATTTCGCCGGACGAATGCGATACGCTTGCGTCGCTCTATCCGTTGGATGCACTCTATCGTTCACGCGTCGTGATGGCGCGGCACGGATTCGGCCGCGGCGAATACAAATACTTCGCGTACCCGCTGCCTGCGGCCATCGCCGAGCTACGCGCGACGATCTATCCGCATCTCGCACCCGTCGCGAATCGCTGGAACCAGGCACTCGGAATCGACGTCCGTTATCCGAACGACCACGCGACCTTCCTCGATCGCTGCCACGCGGCGGGACAAACGCGACCGACGCCGCTGATCCTGCAATACGGTCCCGACGACTACAACTGCCTCCATCAGGATCTCTACGGCGAACACGTGTTTCCGCTGCAGGTCGCGATCCTGCTGTCGGCGCCGGGCCGCGATTTCACGGGCGGGGAATTCGTGTTGACGGAGCAGCGGCCACGCATGCAATCACGTACCGAAGTGGTGCCGTTGATGCAGGGCGACGCGGTGATCTTCGCCGTGCACGGCAGACCCGTGCAGGGAACGCGCGGCGTCTATCGCGTCAACCTGCGCCACGGCGTGAGCCGAATTCGCAGCGGCCATCGCCACACGGTCGGCATCATCTTTCATGACGCGCAGTGACAACAGTCGGGATGAGCTTGGTGTCGTCTCGGCATTCGTGGCTCGGATGATTTCAGGGTCGCGCCAGGCGCACCGCGCGGTCTGCTCACGCTACTGCAGCCGCGACGAATGAGCGATTGCGCTGACCGTCGGGCCATCACACCCGCACCGGATCGACGTTTCAGGTGAGCAGCGGAAAACAGCCTCGCTCACCTGTCGTGGTGCAGATTCGATTAGCCGTTCGGCCTACCCTCGCGCCATAGTCGCCCGCAGCCGATCGCCTGCATCGGAGGCCAGCCGTGCATAGCCCGGCAACGTCAGCAGCGCGAGCACACCTGCCGCGACGAATGCCCAGCGGAAATCGTCGAGCACGTAATGCATGCCGGCCGCATCGCCGCGCACCAGCGCCGCGAGCCGCAGCGACAACGCACCGAACGCGATCCCCATCCCGATCGTCATCTGCTGCGCGGCGCTCCACAGCGTGCTGGCCGCGCTCGTCTGATGCGCCGGGATATCCGCATAGGCGAGGGTCGCGAGCGTCGTGAACTGCATCGACCGCGTCAGTCCGTAGACGAATACGACGAGCAGCGTGATCGCCAGCGGCGTCGACGCGGTCAGCCAGCCGCACGCGATCGTGAAGAAGCCGACGATCGTCACGTCGACGAGTGCAACGCGCCGGAAGCCATATCGGTCGAGAATCCACGACGTTCCAGCTTTCATCCCCAGATTGCCGAGCGCGCTCGCGAGCAGCAGCAGGCCCGACTGGAACGGCGACAGCCCGAAGCCGATCTGGAACAGCAGCGGCAGCAGGTAGGGCACGGCGTTGATCGCCATTCGCGTGACCGAACCGGTGATCACGGTCACCGAGAACGTCGGCACCTTCAGCGTCGTGAAATCGAGCAGCGGATGTACGCAGCGTCGTGCATGCAGCCACGCGGCCGCACCGAACAGCACGCTCGCCCCCACCAGGACGCCCGCGCGCGTGAAATCGACATCCTGTTGCCCGGCCGCTTCGGTGCCGATCAGCAGGCAAGTCAGCGCACCACCGGCCAGCACGAATCCAACCCAGTCGAGCGGCCGTTGCTCGTCAGCCCGCGTGTTCCGGACGATCAGCCAGGTACAGACGAGCGCGGCAATACCGAACGGGACGTTCAGCAGGAAGATCCAGCGCCATGACGCGTAGGTCGTGATGAAGCCGCCGATCGGCGGCCCGACGACAGGCGCGACGATGCCCGGCCACGTGATCGTCGCGATCGCACGCATCAGCTTGGCCTTCTCGGTGCTCCGCACGACGATCATCCGTCCGACCGGCACCATCATCGCCCCACCGACGCCCTGCAGCAGCCGCGCAGCCGTGAACGTCACGACACCGTCGGACAGCCCGCACAGCACCGATGCCCCGGTGAACACGACGATCGCACTTGCGAATACCGTGCGCGATCCATAGCGATCCGCGATCCAGCCGCTGATCGGGATGAACACCGCCAACGCCAGCATATAGGCCGTCATGCCGAGGCTCAGCGCATTCGGACCGACACCGAACGAGCGCGCCATTTGCGGCAACGCAGTCGCGATCACGGTCGTGTCGAGGTACTCCATGAAGAACGTTGCGGCGACGAGATACGGCAAGAAGTCGGTCGTCCGACTACCTTGGGCAGGGCTGTCAGTCATGAACGATGCGGGAGAAGGAATGCAGAAGACACCGATCGCCGGCAGATGCAGGCAGATGCCGCGAATCGGGACGAATGCCGATATTACCCCGAAGGGCCTGCTCGCCGCTCTGCAGCACATATCGAGCAAACGGACTTTATGCGCATAGATTTTTATGGAGATTTCTGGCGCGTTCGCCGGAGGCACGCACGATCAGGTCGACCTGGTGCGTCGAAAATCAGGTGGATGGCGCGGTGAATTTTTCGGTAAAAATCGGCATTTGTCGACCATCGTCCACGAACGTCGGCCATCACCGGCCAACAAGACATCGCCGCTGGATTTGCCGACATCGGCCGGACACCGACTGAAGATGGATGGCGTAGTCCGTAGAAGAACGTGCCGAGAATTTCTTGGGTGCCTGACGACCGATCGCTCGAGGCCGCGAAGATCCTGATTCGAGGTCATCGACGCTTCAGCTCGAGCCGCATTGCGCCTGGCCGACAGCCTGCGCGCATTTCCGGCGCTGAAATGCAAAAACCCCCGCCTTTCGGGCGGGGGTTTCTGGCTTAGGGAGCCTGACGATTACCTACTTTCACACGGGAATCCGCACTATCATCGGCGTAGAGTCGTTTCACAGTCCTGTTCGGGATGGGAAGGGGTGGGACCGACTCGCTATGGTCATCAGGCAAAGAGGGTTGTTGTGCTGGCTTCGCAGCGCAACCAATCTTGGAAGAAGCAGTAATTTTGAGTTGTGTGTATCACACACGAGAATCCAACCAGTCCTGGCTCACATCGCTGGAGCCGAAACAGACTTGTTATAGGATCAAGCCTTACGGGCAATTAGTATCAGTTAGCTGAACGCATTACTGCGCTTACACACCTGA
>NZ_QTQI01000032.1 GCF_003853705.1 Burkholderia sp. Bp8992
CTCGATCACCTCGCTGTCGACCTCCACGTCGACCGGCCTGTCGTCGGCGAACAGCTCGATCGATTCGCTGTCGACCTCGACGTCGACGGGCCTCTCGTCCGCCAACAGCTCGATCACCTCGCTGTCGACTTCCACGTCGACCGGCCTGTCGTCGGCGAACAGCTCGATCACCTCGCTGTCGACTTCGACTTCGACCGGCTTGTCGTCGGCTAACAGCTCGATCACGTCCCTGTCGACTTCCACGTCGACCGGCCTGTCGTCGGCCAATAGCTCGATCACCTCGCTGTCGACGTCGACCTCGACCGGCCTGTCGTCAGCCAACAGCTCGATCACGTCGCTGTCGACGTCGACTTCGACTGGCATCAACTCGTTGTCTACCGGCCTGAGCAGCACGAACAGCTCGGTGTCGTCGCTGTCGACCTCAACGTCGACGGGCTTGTCGTCGGCGAATAGCTCCATCACCTCGCTGTCCACCTCGACCTCGACCGGCATCAACTCGCTGTCGACCGGCCTGAGCAGCACGAACAGCTCGGTGTCGTCGCTGTCGACCTCCACGTCGACGGGCCTGTCGTCCGCCAACAGCTCGATCACCTCGCTGTCCACGTCGACTTCGACGGGCATCAACTCGTTGTCGACCGGTCTGAGCTCGACCAACAGCACGATCCTGTCCCTGTCGACCTCGACTTCGACCGGCATCGGCTCGCTGTCCACCGGCCTGAGCAGCACCAACAGCTCGGTGTCGTCGCTGTCCACCTCGACCTCGACCGCGATCAACGCCGCGAAGACGCACTACTACAGCGTCAACGACAACGGCGTGCAGCAAGCCAACTACGACAACACGGGCGCCACCGGCACCAACGCCCTCGCCGCCGGCGTGAACGCCAGCGCGGCAGGCGCCAGCAGCGTGGCAGTCGGCGACGGCTCGAACGCGCAGTCGGCGGGCGCAGTCGCGATCGGCCAGAACGCATCGGCAACGGGCGGCAAGGCGGTATCGATCGGCTCCGGCAACACGGCATCCGGCGACGGCGCGGTCGCGATCGGCGACCCGAGCATCGCGACGGGCACTGGCGCAGTGGCGTTGGGCGCGAACGACACGGCGACCGGCAACGGCGCAGTGGCGCTCGGCAACGCGAACACGGCAACCGGCGCCAGCGCGCTCGCCCTCGGCAGCTCGAACCAGGCCACCGCGGACAACACGATCGCGCTGGGCAGCCAGGCCACGGCCAGCGCCACCGGCGCACAGGCCTACGGCTCTGCTGCCAAGGCCACGGCCGCCGATGCGCTCGCCTTCGGCACGAACGCGCAAGCGAACGTCGCGAACTCGATCGCACTCGGCGCGAATTCGGTCACGGCTGCGGCAGTCGGCACCTCGGGCGCCACGATCGGCGGTGTCACGTACTCCTTCGCGGGCAGCTCGCCGGTAGGCGTGGTCAGCGTCGGCGCACCGGGCCAGGAACGCCAGGTCACGAACGTCGCCGCGGGCCGGATCTCGGCTTCGAGCACGGACGCGATCAACGGCAGCCAGCTGAACGCGACGAACAACGCGATCAACACGCTGTCGACGTCCACCGCGTCGAACGTCGCGTCGCTGTCGACCGGCATCAACTCGCTGTCGACCGGCCTGAGCACGACGAACAGCAACGTGGCGTCGCTGTCCACGTCGACCTCGACCGCGATCAACTCGCTGTCGACGGGCCTCAGCACGACGAACAGCAACGTCAACTCGCTGTCGACGTCGACCTCGACGGGCATCGGTTCGCTGTCCACCGGCCTGAGTACGACGAACAGCAACGTGGCGTCGCTGTCGACCGGCGTGACGAACATCAACAACACGCTGAACTCGCTGTCGACGACGATCAACAACAACACGACGCGTACGGCGAACAACAACGGCGTCGCCGCCGACATGAACGGCAAGGGCAACGACCTTCCGGTGGTCACGGCCGGTTCGAACTCGGTGGCGATCGGTGCGGGTTCGAACGACGGCGGCCGCTCGAACGTGGTGTCGGTCGGCAGCGACCAGCAGCAGCGCCAGATCACGAACGTCGCGCCGGGTACGCAAGGCACCGACGCGGTGAACGTGAACCAGCTGACGCAGGTGCAGACGACGCTGTCGACGGCACTGTCGGGCCAGCAGGCGCAGATCAACTCGTTGGGTTCGCAACTGCAGCAGACCGACCAGATGGCGAAGCAGGGTATCGCGGCCGTCGGCGCGATGGCGTCGATCCCGCAGCTCGATCGCGACGCCAACTTCGGGATGGGCGTGGGCACGTCGACCTTCCTCGGCCAGAAGGCGATGGCGGTCAACATGCAGGCGCGCATCACGGAGAACCTGAAGGCGTCGATCAACGGCGGCTTCAGCGGCGGTCAGAAGGTGATCGGCGCCGGCATGCTGTACCAGTGGAAGTAACGCGTCGCGCCGCCCGCCGCCCGGCTCGCCCGCCGGACGGCCCGCGGCCCCGACAGCAGGACGGGCCCGCCGCACACCCTGCGGCGGGCCCGGTCAACCCAAGCTTTAAGGACGTCACCGTGAACAAACTCGCTCTTGCGCTCGCGCTTTCCGCAACGGCCCTCGCCGCGTGCTCGACCGCCTCCGGCCCGACCTTCAGCGCCTCCGAACTGCAGCCTAGCGACGGCGTGCGCACGTTCCAGGTGGACTGCCACGGCCTGCTGTCGGGCCCGCAGACCTGCATGAAGGCCGCCCGCAAGATCTGCGGCGACCAGCCCGTGCGTACCGTCGATTCGGCCCGCGCGCTGCGCGACAAATCCGATCCGGCCATGCTGGTCTTCCAGTGCGGCGCGGCGCCGGCACCTGTTGCTCGAGCAGCTGTACCGGAAACGCTCGCACCGGTGACGGTACCGGTCGAGCACCTGCGACTGTCGGGCGACACGTTGTTCGCAACCGGTCAGGCTGCTCTCACGCCGACGGCCCGTGCGTCGCTCGACAAGCTGCTTGGCGAACGCGAAGACATTACCTACTCGCAGGTGGTGGTCACCGGCTACACGGATTCCGTCGGCAGCGACGCCTATAACCTCGTGCTGTCGCAGCGCCGTGCACAGTCCGTGGCGAGCTATTTGAAGGCGCAGGGATTGAGGGGCGGCTCATGGTCGGTTACGGGCCGCGGCAAGGTCGATCCGGCCGCGACCAACGCGACGCCAGAGGGCCGCGCCAGCAATCGGCGTGTCGAAATTTCGCTCATTCGATAGCCGGCTACGCAGTCGATGCATTTGAGATCGAGGCAGGTCGTATTTGAATGTTTTGTACCTTGAACCTGAAAGTCCTCGGGGTGCATTTGCGCGATGACATGTCGCGCCTTTTTATTCGACGCGTTGAGAGTGCGCGCATGTCGCTGGCGCCGAGTGTCGCCGCGACAATGACCGTTCGACCTGGATGTCGAACGTATTCGTGTTCGCCCGTCGGGTATCGGGCGAGCTTTTCGATGCCGGGTGAGAACGGGGCTCTGATATGGATGTGCGGGATGAACTGCTTGCCGGACTGGAAGAAATAGCAAACGACGAGCAATTGAGTCGGGTGTTGTCGACTTTCCGGAAAAGACTGAACGCGATATTGAGTGCGGTATTCGACGAGGTGGAAAGCAAGGTCTATCTGATGGTTTACGACTACGGAGTGACGGAGGGGCTTTACGGGCCGGATTCCGCCGTCTCAGTGGGTATCAGGAAAGGCGTTGACGACGCAGTACACATATCGCCGATCCGTCTGTCATCGAACCTGCTCGGCAAGGCAGAGGAGTTGGGACGGAAGCATGGGGTGCTCATGCGCTCGATGATCGGGCACCATGCGATGCCGGCGGACAGCAAGATAGAAGCGTCGTAAGCGGGATTGGCCCGGATGACAAGGATGGCAGCCGACGTGCTTCCGTTCCTTCACGGGCAATCTTGGCTGGCTTCATCAAGTTGGTTGCGTGGTGTGCGTCACATGTGCGATGGAATGACGGTTGTGTATTCAACGATGAAGGTTGTGTGGTCAACGATGTGGGGGCTTCATCTATGAAGACGTATAGCGAGTTGATCGCTGACTTCGAGAAACTGAAGCAGGATATCGACGCCGTACGCGAGTACGAGGCGAAGCTGATAGCCGAGCGGGTGTTGGCACTGCTTTCAGAAAGCGGGGTCGACATTCGGGCTATTGTCGACGGCACGCAGTCGAAACCGCGTGAGCGGAAAAGGATCAAGCCGAAGTATTGGGACCCGAAAACGGGCGTCACGTGGTCGGGGAGGGGAAGAACGCCGCGATGGCTCGTAGGTAAGGATCCCGAGACGTTTCGGGTGCCGCGCGACGATGCGGACCAGTGAGCATGACGAGAGCAGGATTGTCTTGCGGCGGAATGTTGTGACCTGTCACGCAGTGAGTCTCGCGTTGATGTTATCGGAATCCATCCAGGCTCGACGGACCGTGGCCGGAGGCTGGTAGCGAGGTGCGCTGTGGGGCCGACGCTCGTTGAAGAGCTGCCGCCAGCGTTCGATGAACAGCTTTGTCTCGGCACGGTTACGGAACCGTTCGCGGTTCAGCAATCCGTCGCGCAGCTTGCTGCGCAAGCGCACGAGTCGCGACAGCGTCAGGATCACGTCGTGCGACCGCAGGCTGGCACCGACTACGCAAGCCCCTTGTCATCAGCTCTGTAACGAGAAAATTCAATGTGAACGGTTCCGGTGCGCCGTCGTGGAACGGATGACGAACGTCACATTGTTGAGAAAACTGCAAGATACGATCGCGATCCAGGATGGGCCGGTGTTCCCGGATGTCGATAATGGATCGGCACCGTCCCAGAAAATAAGCACGGGCTGTTTCCTTCTCGCTGAGTAGCGGGTAGATCCGGTCGATTTTAATTTCACGGACATAGGCCGAAGTTTCTTTTCCGCCGGATACTTTGATCATGGCGTCATGATCGGTAATCTGGACCTATGCCTATCCCGGAACCGCGGCGCATGCGGGAGCGAAGACGTGACGGATAGATCGCCGGACTCGCATTCCAAGCCATGATGAGTGAGCGCTAGTTCTTTGGGCGGAAATTTTCACAATATTTGTCAGCCAAAGCGTCGCGCACCCCATGCGTGGAGCGCCGCGCGAGCTGCAGGAACGGCAGCCGAGACAGCAGCGCGCGGCGTGCGCGCAGCAGCGGGCCGCTCGCGACGATCCGGTTGGCGAGCCGCCCGGCGAGGCCGGTGGACGGGTAGGCGAAGGCGTTGTCGTAGCGCATGGGCGGCATTGTGCCGGGGTTGTCGCATGCGCGAAAGAGGCGGGGCAGTGTCGTTGGCCGAACCGCGTGCATTTGCCGGGCACCGCACGCATGGTGCCGATCGTGCGCTGGATCCAGCGGGCCGGTCTTCACGCGTGACGCACGCGTATGGGACAGGTGGCAGCTCTGCACCGATCCCGCCACGATTCATTCCGGCTCGGGTTCGCGCATCGGCTGCCGCGACACGTTCAGCCAACGCGCGATCCTGCCGCCCGCGAGCTGCCACTCGAACGGATTGCGGAAATCGAACGTGTACAGCTCGCGTCGAAGGTGCGGCCAGTACCCACGCAGGCTCCGGGACGCCCGGGAGCGCTCGATGCGCGAGGGCCGCCACGTGTCGTGCCAGGGAAAGTTCGTCGCCCTGGTCGAGCGCCGTCGCGGCAACCGGAAATTGAGCGAATACGCGAACCGCGGCTGGTCCGAGAAGTTTGCCCCCGCGGCATGCAGCGTGCGTCCCGCATGCACGGTGCAGTCTCCCGGCATCAACGGACACGCCACGGCGCGCGCCGGATCGAATCCGCCAACACACTCGAGTCCATGTGCGGTCACGTCGCCGCCGAGCGGGACATGCGGAAGGACGTCGTACAGATGGGATCCGGGGATGAACTGCATGCATCCGTTGTCGATCGAGACGGCTTGTAACGGAATCCAGAAATTGACTTCGCGATGGTCGATGCGCGCGTCGGTAAACGCGTCGTCCTGATGCCAGGGCGTCACGGTGTCCGTACGCGACTGCTTCAGGAAAAAGCTGTCGCCGGCAAAGCGAACATCCGGGCCGAGCAGCGCCCTGGCGATATCGAACGCGGCACGGCGGATACGGAGTTTCGATAGCCGACGCTCGAAATAGGATGCCCAGTGGAGTTGGAGAAGTTGAGGCCCGGCATCACGCCCGTTCGACTCGGGATAGAAATCGAACATCAGGCCCTGCGCATAGCCGGTGCGGCTGCCGAGCAGACGATGGCCCATTTCGCGCAAGTCCTCGATCTCCGATGTGTCGATCAGCCGGTCGATAACCGCAAAGCCTTCGCGATGGAACCGGGACCGAAGATTGGCTTGCATTGGCGCCTTGACGATAAGTTCGGGGATCGCGAAGCGATGCAGATGAGCTCTGATTTTCGATTTTCGTATTTTCGCGCGGGACGCTTCTGTTCGATATCTTACGTTGGTTGCCGACGGCCGGTCCTGACGCGTGATGCACGCGTGCGAAGGCCGGCCGTTCGTGCGTCAGTACCCCGACCCGCCACCACCCTGATCGGTGACGATCGCGACCCCCGAGCTCGTGCCGAGCCGCGTCGCGCCGGCTTCGAGCATCGCGAGTGCGGCCGCGCGGTCGCGCACGCCGCCCGATGCCTTCACGCCGAGCGTCGGCCCGACCGTGCGGCGCATCAGCGCGACGTCCGCGAGCGTCGCGCCGCCGTGGCCGAACCCGGTCGACGTCTTCACGAACGCGACGCCGAGATCGCGGCACATCTCGCACACGCGCACCTTCTCGTCGTCGGACAGCAGCCCCGTTTCGAGGATCACCTTGAGCGGCACCGCGCCGCATGCGCGGTGCACGGCCGCGATGTCGGCCTTCACGTCGTCGGCGCGGCCGCTCTTCAGCGCGCCGAGGTTGATCACCATGTCGATCTCGCCGGCGCCCGCGTCGATCGCGGCGGTGGCTTCGAATGCCTTCGCGGCCGACAGCCCCGCACCGAGCGGGAAGCCGACCACCGCGCAGACGAGCACGCCGGTGTCTGCCAGTTCGCGCGCGGCGAGCGGCACGTTCGCCGAATTCACGCAGACCGAGTAAAAGCGATGCTCGGCCGCCTGGCGGCAGAGTTCGCGGATCTGCGCGTCGCTCGCATCGGGCGCGAGCAGCGTGTGATCGATGGTTTGGGCGAGTTGGGCGTTGGAAAGCGGCATGTGTCAGGACTCCACGGTTCGTGTGCCGGAAGGGCACACGGAAAGTTGATGTTTTCACATCGGTTTGTTACAAATACGACATTCCGGCCGGGCCTGCGCGCCCGGCACGACGAGCGACTCACGCGACGGGCACGCAGGATACAGGCATGGAAACAAAGAAGGGCGAACGGATCAAGACATTGATGAACGTGCTGCAAGGGCAGAACGCGATTCATCTGAAGGAAGTCGCCGAGCTGTTCGGCGTGTCCGAGATGACGATCCGCCGCGATCTCGCGGACAACCCGCACGGCCTCAGCCTGATCGGCGGCTACGTGACGCGCCATTTCGCCGCGCAGCGCAGCGACATCGGCGAATACCTGATCAGCGCGGAGAACAACCGGCAGACCGAGGAGAAGCGCCGCATCGGCAAGCTGGCCGCGCAGTTCGTGACGACCGGCGACACGATCTTCGTCGACTGCGGCTCGACCACGCCGTTCATCGTCGATTTCATCCCCGACGACCTCGAATTCACGGCGGTCTGCAACTCGCTGAACGTGTTCGCGAAGCTGCAGCAGAAGCCGCATTGCAACGTGATCCTGTGCGGCGGCGCGTATCACCGCCAGAACATGGTGTTCGAATCGGTCGCCGAAACGGGGATTCTCGACTCGGTGCGCGTGTCGAAGGCGTTCATCTCGGCGGCCGGCGTCAGCGACCGCTGCGGCGTTACGTGCTTCAATTTCCACGAAGTCGACGCGAAGAAGAAGGTGATGGCACGCGCGCAGAACCGCTTCCTGCTCGTCGATCACACGAAGTTCGACGAAGTGCGCGCGGCCTACTTCGCCGAACTGACCGATTTCAACTACGTGATCTCCGACGGGCAACTGAGTCGCCGCTACGAAACGGCGATCCGCGAACACGGGATCGCGCTCGTGACCTGATGCCGCGCGGCCATGCATCGCGCCTTGCATCGCATCAAGCATCACGTGCTTCCGTCGCGCTCACGTAGCCGGTGAGCACTTCGAAGCGGCGCGTCGCACCCGGCGCGAGCGCCGCGACATGGCCCTTGCGGCGTTCGGCTTCATACCCCTCCGGCTCGCAGGTCGACGGCAGCGCGAACGCGGCGACCTGCTGGTCCGCGTTGTGCAGGATCCAGCGCGCCGCATGCGGAAATTGCTCCGGGCGATACGCGGTGTGGAACGCGCCGCCGTCCGGATGCGCGAGCCGGAAATGCGCGACGCCGTCGGCGTCCGTTTCCGCACCGTTCATGAAGAACACGATCTCGGGATCGTACAGCGCGGGCGTATCGAGCGTCGCGAGCCGCTCGGGTTCGTGCGCGAGCGCGGCCGTGTAGTCGCGCCATGCAGCGGTCGGCTTCACGTGCGCGGGCACGCTGTCGCGCAGCCGCAACCCGCCGTGCGACAGCGACTGCGTGAAGCGGCCGCCCGGCACGTACGCGTAGTTCAGGTGGGCCATGTACATCAGGTCCATCGGCGTGCCGCCGAGGTTCGTCACGGCCATCGTGATCGTCATCCGCGCGTCGTGCTCGGCGAGCCGCACCGACGGACGTGCGACATAGTGGCTGCCGAAGCCCTGCACGTACTCGTATTCGCCGGTCACTTCGACGATCGCGCCGCGCGCATCCGCGCCGACGACGAGGCTCGCGCGGTCCATCGGCGCGCATGGCATCTCGCCGTGCAGCGCATGCGTGTCGTCCGGCCCCGGGCAGCCGTTGCGCAGCAGCCCGCTGTGGAACATGAAGCAGCCGTAGGTATCGATGATCGACGTTGCGCGCTTCGGCTGCCGGAACATGTGCTTCATCGTCAGGTCGCGGCCGTCGAATTCGGCGGCCCAGATCATCTGGCCGAGATACGGCAGCACGACGAGGTGACCGCGACGGTTCTCGAGCCGCAGCGCCTCGACGCCGGACGGATACGCGAACGCGGTGACGGTGAGGCCGTCGGTGCGGTACAGCGTGCGCGGCGCTTCGCGGAAGTCGTCGCGCCGCAGTTCGATCTCGCCTCGCATGGTCACGCTCCCGACGTGTTGCGCGACGCGGCGTAGCGCGCGGTTGCGCGGCCGTCGGCGGCGGCGTCGGGCGTCGCGGCCGGCAGGTGGCGCAGGCAGTAGAAGCCGTAGTAGACGATCACGACGAAGCATGCGAGCGGCACGACGAACGCGAGCTGCATGTTGCCGCCGGTGTGATCGGAGATCAGCCCCTGGATCAGCGGCACGACCGCGCCGCCGACGATGCTCATCACGAGGATCGAGCCGCCGTATTCGGTGTCCTTGCCGAGACCGTCGATCGTCAGGCCATAGATCGTCGGCCAGCACGGGCCGAGGAACACGCTCACGCACACGGCCGCATAGACGGCCGTGATGTTGTGCACGCTGATCGTGTACGCGAGCAGCGCGATGCACAGGATGCCGTAGACGATCAGCACCTTGGCCGGGCCGACGCGTTTCATCACGAGCGTCGCGACCAGCTTGCCGACGAAGAACGCGAAGAACGTCGCGAGCAGGTAGTGCGACGCGCCGCGCTCGGTGAGGCCGCCGATCTGCATCGCGAGCCGGATCGTGAAGCTCCACACGCCCACTTGCGCACCGACATACAGGAACTGCGCGACGACGCCCGCGACGAAGCGCCGGTTGCCGAACAGCCGCGCGAGCGTGCCGCGCGCGTCGATCCGGTGCGTGATCGCGCCGGGCCCGTTGCCCTTGCAGGCCGGGTAGGGCGTGAGCGCGAACACGATGAACACGGCGACGAGCACGGCGATCAGCCATTTGTACGGCGCGAGCGTGGCCTGGATCATCGCGAGCTGGTGCACGCGCGCGTCGGCCGCCGACATCGCCGCGAGCTGCGCGTGCGACGCGTCGCCTTCCTTGAAGATCAGGAGGCTGCCCATGTAGACGCCGGCCATCGCGCCGAACGGATAGAACGTCTGCGAGATGTTCAGCCGCCGCGTGCTGGTGTCGCGCGGGCCCATCAGCGTCGAATACGAGTTCGACGCCGTTTCGAGGAACGACAGGCCGGCCGCGATCACGAACAGCGCGACGAGGAACATCCCGTATTTCGCCATCGACGCGGCCGGGAAGAACAGCAGGCAGCCGGTCGTGTAGAGCAGCAGGCCGACGAGGATCGTCGTCTTGTAGCTGAACTTCTTCACGACGGTCGCGGCCGGAATCGCGAGGAAGAAGTAGCCGAGATAGAACGCGGACTGCACGAATGCCGATTCGAAGTCGGACAGGAAGAACGATTTCTTGAATTGCGCGATCAGCACGTCGTTCAGGTTCGCGGCGGTGCCCCACAGCGCGAACAGGCAGCACAGCAGCGTGAACGCGAAGAGCGGCGTGCGGTTCAGGTAATAGCCGTCGGAGGTGTGTTCGATCCTGGCTCGGCTCATGGGTGTCTCCTTCCCAATGTCTCGTCGATGAAGGCGCCGATCAGAAGCCGGCGTCGTGGAGGAAGCGTTCGAACGTCGCGGCGTCGGCGTACGACTTCTGCGTGCCGAGGCCCGTGACCGAATGCGCGGCATACGCGGACGCGTAGCGCATCGCGTCGACTGCGTCGCGCGATTGGGCGTAGCAGCGCGCGAAGCAGCCGATGTACGCATCGCCGGCGCCCGTCGTGTCGCGCGCGTCGACCGGGACGCCCGGCACGTGCTGCACGCGGTCGCGCGAGACGAGCAGCGAGCCGTTGCTGCCGAGCGTGACGAGCACGTGCTTCAGGCCGCGTGCGACCAGCGCTTCGGCGGCGCGGGTGGCGCTCTCGCGCGAATCGACCGGCATGCCCGACACGATCGCGAGCTCGGTTTCGTTCGGCACGAAGAATTCGACGGAACGGATCCGGTCGAAATCGAGGCCGGCCACCGCAGGTGCGGGGTTCAGCAGCACGGGGATGCCGTGGCGCGCGCCGAATTCAATCGCGTGATAGACGGTATCGAGTTCGATCTCGAGCTGCAGCACGATCAGTGCGCATTCGGCGAGCGCCGGCGCGGCCGCGTCGATGTCGGCTGGTTTCAGGTGGCGGTTCGCACCCTTGACGATCAGGATGCTGTTGCTCGAATCGGGTTCGACGAAGATCGGCGCGACGCCGCTCGGCACGCCGGCGACCTTGCGCACGTGCGTGGTGTCGATCCCTTCGCGCTCGAAGTTGCGGATCGTGTTGTCGGCGAACACGTCGTCGCCGACCTTCGTGACCATCACGACGCGCGCGCCGAGGCGGGCGGCCGCGACGGCCTGGTTCGCGCCCTTGCCGCCGCAGCCGAGCTCGAAGTTCGGCGCCTCGAGCGTTTCACCGCGGGCGGGCATGCGTTCGACATAGGTCACGAGGTCGACCATGTTGCTGCCGATAACGGCGATTGTCTCCATCTGGGTCTCTTCCTTGGTATGAGGTGGGCCGCGCGTGGTCGCTGGCGGCCGCAACAGGTGATAATAAAATCACATAAAATGTGAGAATGCAATCTTGAAATGTGAAATTGATCACTATTTGGGCTGGCCGTCCGGGGAGGGGGGCGGCATGTGGCGGGCGGCCGCCATTTCTTCCTGCGCCCGGCGCGCGGCCGATCCTGTTGTTTGTGACAGTTTCCTGTCCGGCCACGCGTGCCGGCTGCGACTCATTTCGCATTTCGCGACATGAATTCCGATCATGTTTCATCATGCGGGCGATCTCCGATCTACTACCCGAATCAATCCGATACCGTATTCGTGATGACGGCGCCGCCGACGCGCGGTCGCCGTCATGATTCGAGGATCTCCCCATGCCCCTGCGGCTTCCTGGCCGGCTTCACTCATCGAGCGCCGATACCACCAGCACGAGCAGCGACGCGCCAACCACTCACGCCGACGTGGACAAACCCGCGGCACAAGCGCGGCACACGCTGCTCGACGGACTGTCGAAGGTTCCGCGCCGGCTAGGCGGCAAGGTCGCGAAGGGGCTCGAGAAAGCCGAGCCGGAAGTGGGCGCGGCGGCGGCGGCCAGCTACGAGTTGTGGGCTGCGTCCAATGCGACCGCCGCCGGTAGCGGGCTCGTCAGCACGTTCCACGGCGCGACCGAGCAGACGCACGTGGTCGGCGAGGCGACCACCGGTATCGGCATGTTGCCGCAGGCGCTCGACGTTGCCGCGACCGCGGTCTCGATGACCAACAAGACGGTGACGCTGGCCAAGACCGCGAGCGCCGCGAAGGATGCAAAGCCGGGCACGCTCGCCGGCAACGACGCGCGGGTCGCGTACGATCTCGCGAAAGGTAACGCCGCGCGTGCCGCGCCCGGCGCGATCCGCGACGTCGGGCTCGGCGTGCTGGGCGAGGTCGGGCGCGGCGAGAGTGCCGCGCATCATGGGCAGTCGATGTACGGCAGTCACGCGGTGACTGCCGACGGCGCGATCGGCCTGGCCGGCAGCGCGATGTACGTTGCGGCCGGTGCGATGACGAGCGCGAAGGTCGACCGCAGCGTCGATCGCATCCAGTTGCTGCGTGCGGCGGTCAGGAACCCGGTCAGCGCGCGTACGGATTCGTCCGGCGCCGCGCTGCGTGAACTCGACGATCTGCACGCGTCCGGCCGGATCGGCTCGAACGCCTACGCGATCCTGCGCACGCGCAGCGATGCGGAGGTCGCGCGCTTCGTGAAGCATTTCAACGCCCTCGGTCTGGTTGGCCAGAAAAAGCTGCTCAACCTGCTGCACTTCCCCAGTACGCGCAATGCGGTGCAGGTGCTGAACATGGGGCGCACGACCAACCTGAACAGTGCGAGCATGCGGCGCGGCGCCCGCGAGGCCGTGATCGACGCGCTGATCGAGGCCGAAGTGCGGCCCGGCCGCAGCGAGGCCGTGTTCGATGCGCTGAAGACCGCCCGCTCGGAGGCGCTGGGTGCCAGGAGTTCGCCGGCCGTCGCGTCCGCGGAAGCGCAACTGCGCAAGGCCGGCATCGACCTGCACGCGTTCCCGCCATCGACGCTGCGCGCGATCGCCGCGGCCGGCGATGTGCCGGCCTTCATCGCGCGCTACCAGGCACTGCCGGCCGCGGACCGCGAGCGCTTCCACGCGACGCTGCACTTCGGCTCGTGGCGCTTCTGGAAGGCCGACGCGACGCTGCCGACCACGCGCCCTCAGCGGGCCGATATTCGCGCCGCGCTCGTCAGGCAATTCTCGCAGGGCACCGACCTCGACCGGCTCGGCGAGCTGCGGACGCGCTACAACCAGAAGGTGCTGCCGTTGCAGACCGGCCGCACGCATCCGCACATGGACACGACCGACACGCTGCGCAAGCACATCCTCGCGCATCAGGACGTCGCCCTCGACGCGCTCCGTGAGGAGAAGCGTCATGCGAAGGTGCAGGTCGGCTACGGAGCCGTAAGCGGCGCGTTGTCCATCGCGGAACTGGCGGCGAATCCCGGTGCGGCGGCAGGCGTCAGCGCGACGCGCGCGGTGATGAGCCCCGTCTATCTCGCGTATGCCGGCCGGCGTTCGCTTGCCGCCGACATCAACCGGCGCAATGCGATTCCCGTTACCGCGGCGATGCGCGAGGAGGCGTTGCTGCGCGGGTTGCCCGATCTCCATGCAAGAATCGCGAACGGCGGCGCACGTGCGATGCGGCTGCGCAATGCCGATCATTTCCTTGCGAACACGCTGAAGATGTCGCCCGGCGACATCGCGAAGCTCAATGCGCTGGAGCGCGCGGACCGCTTCGACGACGCGCGTGCGCTGCTGACCGCGCATGCTCCGGACGCGAGCGCGAAGCTGGCACTGCGTGTGCTCGCCGAGGAATGCAGCGGGCTCGGCACCGACGCACAGCAGCGCGATGCACTCGCGTTTGTCGCGCGCGAAGCCGCGCTCGGCAGCGGCGACAGCTACACGGCACTCGCCGGCATCACGCCGATGTCGCAGCCGGACGACAGCTACGACGCATTGCAGGCGCATTGTCTTGAAGAGGCTGCCTATACGCCCGGGCCGGCGCTCGCCGCGCTCGGCGCACGCGTGGCCGGCGGCGACGCGCCGGCGACTGTCGGTTTCGACGTGGCGCCGTATCGCGGCCGGCCGGCGTCGGAAGTGACCGGCATGCTGGCGACGCGCTTCGCGGCCGACAACCCCGTGTTCGCCGCACGGCTGTTCGCCGCGGAACTGCGCGGCGGCGGCCCTGCCGCGGTGGCCGCGCGCAACACGTTGCGCGACTTTCGCTTCACCGAGACGGAAATCGGCGAGCTGGAAGCGATGCCGAAGCACAAGGCGGCCGCGTGGCTCGAATCGCACCTGTTCGGCGAGCACCTGCGGCGCCGCTTTTCCGACCAGGTGCTGGATTCGCGCGGCGTCGACGCGGCCTCGGCGGTGGCGGACCGGATGCCGGAGCAGGGCGTGTCGGCCGCCGAGCCGTTGACGTGGCGTCTGAAGCTGGAACAGGCCGGCGTCAGCGTGATCGGCAACCATGGCTCGCCGGGACTGGACTCGATGCTGTATGCGCTGCATCAGCAACTCGGTGGACACAGCGAAATGCCGACGAACATCGCGTCGCGCAAGGTGATGAGCGCACGCCGCCGCATCCTGGCCGAGATAACGGCCGCGCAGCCGGATCGCCACGTCGACGTGGTGCGCGATCGGGACGCGATCGTGCGCATTGCGGCGGACGTGTTCGGCAAGCCCGGCGCGAACGTGAAAATCGTCGATGCGACCGGCGAGGGGGCGCCGCATCTTGTCGGCGGAGCGGCTGCTGCTGCCGGCAGCCCGGCTTCGCACGTCGACGCGGTGCTGTGCCACGATCAGCGGAGCAACTGCACGTTCGTGCTGCACGGCGGCGATGCGCGCGCGCTGCCATCGCGCACGGAGAAAGGCGCGCACACGTCCGGTGCGCTGGAATCGGCGTCCGCCGACGCAACATCGGGCGGCGCGTTCGAGCTGCCGATGCCGGATCTGGGCGTCGGCGACTTCTCTGCGGAGGTCATGGGCACGCTGGGCATGGACATGCCGGTCGAAGGCCGAACGCCCGACGGCGGGGCGCTCGCGATCCGGAGCCCGGCGGATCTGACGCGCTTCGTCGTCGGGGCGCAGCCGCACGGCGTGACGGCTGCGGCGGGGCGCTCGACCGTGTCGCCGGCGAACGAAGCGCTGTTTGCCTATCACGGGATGGTGTTCCGAGGCGATTCGCGCTCGCCGAGCGAAGTGGTCGGGGCCGGCGGGTTCGCGAGCCGGAATCCGCTTGACGTCGACGCGCACCTGCTGGAGGCGCAGGGGCTTGCGCGGACCAAGGGCGCGACGGGGCAATCGGGAGTATCGACCGCGAAAACTGCGGCGCACGCTTTGCCTTACTGTGCAAACGGCGCAGGCTCCGGGCCCGGGTATCTCTACGTGATCGACACGCGGCGGCTGGGCGAAGGACAGCACGCGTACGACATGACGAAGACGATGGTCGCGAACGGTCACATGACCGTTGCACCGGACGGTGATGATCCAACCGGGCACGAGGTGAATGCAACGGGCGTTTCGGCCGAGGCCATCGTTGGATGGGTAAAGATCGAAGATGCCGACGCGTTTGTCGATCGGATGTCGTCGGGAGGCGGTGACCCGGCGCAGGCGCTCGCCGACCTCGTTCGGCGCGGTGCGCCAGTTGAAATGAATCCGCTATACGTGGCGGATTGACGGCGAGCCGCGAATGGTTCGATCGCGGGTGCGCTGGCCGGTTTCTCGCTGCGCCCCGCTCGGCAGATACCGCCCGCTACACGTTGACGACACCGCGCCCGAGTTCCACCACGCGCCCGCCGACGCTGATCCTGCCATGCGCGCTGACCGACAACCGCAGCAGGCAGGGCCGCCCGACGGCTTCGCCTTGCTCGACCTGAAACGCGGCAGGCAGATCGCGTCCGGCGGCAAGCAACCAGCCACCCAGGTTCGCGCAGGCCGAGCCGGTACCCGGATCTTCCGACACGCCGCCGCCCTGCTTCACGAAGAAGTAACGGGACACCACCGTCCCCGGCCGTTCGGCGTCGAACGCGAACACATACGCGGTCCTGCGGCCGAGGCTGCTATGCGGCCAGCTGTCGAGGAGAGCGCCGTCGGGCCGTGCGCGCCGCACGGCAGCCGGGTCCTTGAGCGCGACGAGCAACTGATCGGCGCCCGTGTCGACCCAGATCGGCGGCGCGAGCAGATCATCTTCGGCGAGCCCCAGCAGTGCCGCCGTCCGTGCGCCGGACAATTCGCACGGTGCCGTCTTCGGCATGCCCGCGTGCGGCGCGACGAACGTCCACACGTCGTCGCGCGCATCGACGTCGACGACGCCGGCCTTGAATTCGAGCGCCAGCGCGTCGCCCGCTTTCAGCAGGTCGCGCACGACATGCGCGGTGCCGAGCGTCGGATGGCCCGCAAAGGCCATCTCATAGCCCGGCGTGAAGATGCGGACCCGCGCGTGTGCATGGTCGGACGGCAGCACGAAGGTCGTTTCCGACAGGTTGAACTGCACGGCCAGCGCCTGCATGGTCGCGTCGTCCATGCCGCGCGCGTCTTCGAATACGCAAAGCGGGTTGCCGCCGAACGTCGATTCGGCGAAGACATTCAGCAGGCGGAAGGCATACGGCGTCATTGGAATCTCGCGTGGGGGCGGCGATTGCCCGATTCTGGAGCAGGGTTGATCGGCGGTTTGCGCCGGCGTGATCGATGCATGGCGTTGTCATGCGGTACGTCATTGTGCCCGCAAGATGCGATGAAGGGGCGGCGTACCTGCGATCCGCTTTTCATGCATCATCGGGGATATCCGGTTCGCCGACAGCGATCCGGTCCAGGCATCCTGATTTCCGCAACGATGGCGGATGCGCTTGCGCTGGAGCAGGCATTCGCGCATTCGCGCATGCTATCCGCGATCGCATTCGAATGCCGATTCATCCGGTTGTACGACCAAGACAACGACGCCGCGCCCAGGTAACACGTGTCGGGTTCAGTGTCGCTCGACGCGTGCCGATTCAGGCAGGCAGGGGGAAGACATGGATTCCGACGGAAGCGTGCCGAGTCACGCCGGCGGGCAGGCTGCACTGGAAGCGATCGTGCGAGGTGTGGAAGGCTTCCGCATTCCCGCCGCAACGGATTGGCCGACGGCGAAGCAGACCCTCGCGGATAACGACGGCCAGTGGAAATTCTCCGCGGTCCTGGTGGCGATCGTCACACGGCGCGAGCCGACGATCCTGCTGACCAAGCGATCGTCGGGGCTCAGCGAATACGCATCGCACGTGAGCTTTCCGGGCGGGCGTCCGACCGAATCCGACGCGAGCATCGGCGCGACCGCGCTGCGCGAGGCATTCGAGGAAATCGCCCTCGATCCCGCTGCGGTCTGCGTGGTCGGCAGCCTGCCGATTCATAAAACCCGCAAGCGCAATCACGCAATCTTTCCCGTGATCGGCATCGTGCCGGAAACCGCCGCATGGGAGGCCGCGCCGGTCGAAGTCGAGGAGATCTTCGAGTTTCCGTTCTCGGCGCTGCTGAATCCCGACCTGCCGCGGCAGTACAGCGACGGCGAACGCGCGGGCGGCTGGTACTGGGCGGACCAGCCGCAGGACATCTGGGGCGTGACCGCGTTCATCCTGAAGTCGCTGGCCGGCCTGGCGCTCGATGCCGCACGTTGAGTGCGTGCGGCGCGGCCGGATTTCGTCGCTCGACCATCAATGCGACGACACGAACACCGCGTCGTCGAATGCCTCCGGAATCGCGAAGCTTTCACGCATGCGCTGCGTTTCCTTCGCCGGCGTGAGGCCGAACAGGCGCTTGAATTCACGGCTGAATTGCGACGGGCTCGTATAGCCGACCGCGTAGCCGGCTGCTTCCGCCGTCAGGTCCTGGCGCACCATCAATAGCCGGGCCTGATGCAGGCGCGTCGACTTCAGGTATTGCATCGGCGAGACCCGCGTGATCGCCTTGAAGTGACTGTGAAAGCTCGGCACGCTCATGCCGGCTTCGTTGGCCAGTTGCGACACGTCGAGCGGCTGCGCGAAGTCGGCGTGGATCACGCGCAGCGACCGGCCGATCCGGCCGAACTGCCCGCGCATCGCGAGCGCGCTTCGCATCGCGCTGCCCTGGGCGCCGGTCAGCACCCGGAAATACAGCTCGCGCAGCAACGCCGGGCCGAGCACCGCGGCGTCGAGCGGCCGGTGCATCGCCTCGACGAAACGCAGCACCGATGCGTGCATCGCGTGATCCATCGGCGTCGACATCATGCTCTTCGGCGCCTGCACGGGTTCCGCGCTGCCTGCGCGGTCGATCTGCGCCGCGAGTTCGGCGGCCAGCGTGAAATCGAGGTGCAGGTACAGCGCGAGCAGCGGGCGCTCGGGCGTCGCGTCGGTTTCCATGCTGAACGGGACAGGCACGGACACGGCCAGGTAGTGGTGTTCGTCGTACAGGTAGCGTTCGCCGCCGAAGTAGCCGCGCTTGGATCCCTGGCACACGATCACGATGCCGGGGTCGTACAGCACCGGCGTGCGCGACAGCGCGCGGTTCGAACGCAGGATGCGCACGCTCGGCAGTGCCGTCAGGTTGTAGCCCTCGTCGGGCGCCAGCGCGCGCAGCAGCGTCGCCAGGCGCTTCCGGTCGCGCGGAGACGGCGATGGTGGTTGGGCGGAGGTGGGGGCGGCGCTCATAGTTTTGTGCAAGAAAATCAGCGGAATCGGGCTTATTCGGCGTTGCTCGCCAGACTAGTATGCATGCTCCAATCGACATTTGGGAGAAGCACACATGGCATCCGGCAACATCATGCTCATCACGGGCGTCAGCAGCGGGTTCGGTCGCGCGCTGGCACAGGAGGCGCTGGCGGCCGGTCACACGGTGGTCGGTACGGTGCGAAGCGAGCAGGCGGCGCGGGAATTCGAAGCGCTGTCCGCGCAGGCGGCGTTCGCGCGCGTGCTCGACGTGACCGACTTCGACCGCATCGACGGCGTCGTCGCGGAGATCGAGGCGAACGTCGGGCCCGTCGACGTGCTGGTGAACAACGCGGGCTACGGGCACGAAGGGATCATGGAGGAAGCGCCGCTCGCGGAGATGCGCCGGCAGTTCGACGTGAACGTGTTCGGCGCGGTCGCGATGATGAAGGCCGTCGTGCCGTTCATGCGCGAACGCCGGCGCGGACGCATCCTGAACATCACGTCGATGGGCGGCCACATCACGATGCCGGGCATCGCTTACTACTGCGGCAGCAAATTCGCGCTGGAAGGCATTTCCGAATCGCTCGGCAAGGAGCTCGAGCCGTTCGGCATCGCGGTGACGGCCGTCGCGCCGGGATCGTTCCGCACCGACTGGGCCGGCCGCTCGATGGCCCGCACGCCGCGCTCGATCGCCGACTACGACGCGCTCTTCGACCCGATCCGCCAGGCGCGCGAGGAGAAGAGCGGCAAGCAGCCGGGCGACCCCGCGAAGGCCGCGCGGGCGATGCTCGCCGTCATCGCAGCCGAACACCCGCCCGCGCATTTGCTGCTCGGTAGCGATGCACTGCGGCTGGTGCGGAACAAGCTGTCCGCACTGGACGACGAAATCCGCGAGTGGGAAGCCGTGACGGTCTCGACGGACGGTTGACGCGCGGCACCGTTCCTTTCCTGCCGGTGGATGATCGATTGTCGCGACGCACGATGGCACCGGGGTTTCACAATAATGGCCGATAATGGCTGCGGCCCGTTCGCCACGTTCATCCACCTCACAGGAGCATCGCGATGCCATACGTCACCACGAAGGACAACGTCGAGATTTTCTACAAGGATTGGGGTCCGAAAGACGCGCAGCCCGTCATGTTCCACCACGGCTGGCCGCTGTCCAGCGACGACTGGGATGCGCAGCTGCTGTTCTTCGTCCAGAAGGGCTATCGCGTGATCGCACACGACCGGCGCGGCCACGGGCGCTCGGCGCAAGTCTCGGACGGCCACGACATGGATCATTACGCCGCGGATGCGTTCGCGGTCGTCGAAGCGCTCGACCTGCGCAATGCCGTGCATATCGGCCACTCGACCGGCGGCGGCGAAGTCGCGCGCTATGTCGCGAAGCACGGCGAGCCGGCCGGCCGCGTCGCGAAGGCCGTGCTGGTCAGCGCGGTGCCGCCGCTGATGCTGAAAACCGAATCGAACCCCGAAGGCCTGCCGCTCGAGGTGTTCGACGGCTTCCGCAAAGCGCTGGCGGACAATCGCGCGCAGTTCTTCCTGGATGTGCCGAGCGGCCCGTTCTACGGGTTCAACCGGGAGGGCGCAACCGTGCATCAGGGCGTGATCCGCAACTGGTGGCGCCAAGGCATGGAAGGCAGTGCGAAGGCGCACTACGAAGGCATCAAGGCATTCTCGGAAACGGACCAGACCGACGACCTGAGGTCGATCTCCGTCCCGACGCTCGTGCTGCACGGCGAAGACGACCAGATCGTGCCGATCGCGGACGCCGCGCTGAAGTCGATCAAGCTGCTGAAGAACGGCACGCTGAAAACCTACCCGGGCTACTCGCACGGGATGCTGACGGTCAACGCGGACGTCCTGAACGCCGACCTGCTGGCATTCGTGCAGGCCTGACGATGTCGGGCGCTTGCCTGCTTCGGCGGGCTGCGCCGTGACGGGCGGCAGGCGGCGCGACCGCCTGCCGCGTGTTTCAGCCCAAGCCGTTGAAGCGGACGCCGGGATGCACCAGGCGTGGCAACCGGCTCGCCGTCGGCCCGTTTCGGCCCGCTAATCGTTGCGCAGGAACACGACGTAGCCGCGGAACCACGGATTCGACGCGAGGTACGGCGGCGCGTCCCATTCGCCGCCCTGGATCACGCCGACGCGAAACGGCAGCTGCAGCCGCGCGACGCGCGGCAGGTAGTCCGCATAGTCGGGAATCGTGCTGCGCCCCTGGTAGGTCTGCACGATCACTTCGTCGACGATTCCCCTGAGCTGGTTGACCTGGTCGGGTTCGATGCGGCTGCTCCAGTCGAGCAGCCCCGTGATGCTCAGCCGGCAATCGGCGGGCAGCGTCGCGCGCAGCGTCCGCAGGAATTCGAGGTAATCCTGCAGATGGCGCGTCCGCGCATCGAAGTCGATCTGGATGCCGGTGATCGTGCGGCCCGACGCGCGCCAGCGCTCGAGCTGCGCGAGCATGATCTGCGTGACGCGCGGCGTCCAGCGCAGCGTGTGCGCACGATAGACGAGCCACACGCGTGCGTTGGGCGCCGGCGGCAGCGCGACGCCCTGCGCGATCACGCGGACTTGCGACTCGTCGCGCGGTGCCGCCTCGATCTGCCCTTGCAGCACGTAGACGGTGCGCGCGCCGCGCACGACCGCCTGCGGTTTCACGCCCGCCCACAGCCAGAACGCGTCGTACCGGGCGGCATCGACGGTGCCGGCCAGCGTGACGCGTGCGGCCAGCAGCAGCGCGATGCACGCGATGCGCTTCATGCGGTGCTCACCAGTAGTAGCGGAGCTTCTGCGCCCACGGGCTGCCCGGATAGGCGGTCTTCAGCGTGTCAAACCAGCGCTTGCGCGTGCTCTTCGACACTTCCTTGCCGCCGCATTCGTTGGAGCCGGCCGGCGCATAGCACTTGATCGCGCGGTAGAACGCGTACGCGCGGTCGGTCGGGTTCGCCTGCGCATCGGCCATCACCGTCACGTAGCTCGCCATCCGCTCGTACGGCTTGCCCGCGAACTGCGACGGCGCGTTGCCGAGGGTCGGCGGCGGCGTGCGCGGGGTGCTCGCCGGTGCCGCATAACGCACCCACGGCGTCGAATCGCCTTCGAGGTTGGCCACGAGCGGATTGAGGCGCACGAAATCGGCGAGGCAGTTCAACCCTTTCGCGTCGGCGGGATTCTGCTGGAGCGTCGTCGCGATGTCGCGTGCGGATGGACACGTATAGCCGTCGTCTTTCCTCGGGCCGGCCGCGATGAACGGCTTCAGCGGATCGGCCGGCGTGCCGGACACCAGCGCGGTGTCGGCGATGAACTCCGCGTAGTGCGAGCGCGTGAGTTCCTTGTACAGCAGCGTGTAGAGCGCGGTGTCGCGCAGCGCGCCGCCTGCCGCCGGGTTTTGCGCCTGCGCGCGCAGCAGGTCCGCATTGGCCGCGCGCCGGAGCAGGACCGCGCGAATCGCGGTGTTCTGCACGAGCGAATCGTCGGCGAACACGTCGTTGACGAGTCCGGCCTGCTCCAGGTTGATCGCGAGCGCGAGTTCCAGCGCTTCACGCTGGAAGCGGAATGTCGCGAGCGGGATCAGGTCGCGCCACAGCTGGCGCGCCTTGTCGCGCTGGCCGCTGTCTTCCAGCGCGAACGCGCGCAGCGCCTGCTGGCTCAGGCCGAAGTAGTCGAGCGGTGCGGCGGGCGTCTGCGGCAGCAGTTCGAGCGCGGCATCCGGCTTGTGCCCGACCTGCACATACCAGGTCGCGAGCAGATAGTCGTAGAGCGCGGGCGCGTTCGCGAAGCGCGGCTTCTGCGCCTGCAGCTCGTCCAGCGTGATCGGCTTGCTGCTGCTCGAATCGCCGCTGTCCGACACGCGCATGCGCATCAGGTCGACGGTCGCGAGCACGGTGGGCGACTGGATCTGGCGCGCGTCGAATTCCGGCCCGAACAGGAGCTTGCTGTCGAGTTCGTTCGCGAGCTGCATCAGCGGCACGTTCGAGGTGGCCGGCGACCAGCGCGCGAGCGCGTGGCCGTAAAGGTCGGCCTGCTGCGTGACGTTCCCGCCGAGCCACGCGACACGTCGCAACAGCCCCGTCGCGGACACCGCATAGCGCCCCTGCGGATACACCTTCAGGTAGGTGCGAAACACCGTGTTCGCGGCGTCGAGCGACACCTTCATTACGCGCGCACGCGTCGGCGTCGGGCTGTCGTTGTCGAACACGTTGGCCTGCGCGGCGTTCAGCTGCGCGCGGCCGGCCATGTAGAGCCCGGTTTCCTTCAGCCAGGGGTTCGCGCTGTGGGAAGCCTTCGCGAACGACTGGGTCGCGGTGAGGAAGTCGGCGCGGTAGAACGCGTTCGTGCCGTCGAGATACGCGGCGAACTGCTGGCCGAGCGGCGACTTGACCGGCGGCTTCGTCCACGCGGCGCTCGCGCCGCCGGCGGCACAGGTCTTCTGCGCGATGTCGGTGCGCGCCGCGCGCAGGCGCGCGGCTTCGTCGGCGGGCAGGCCGCCGGCACCGGTCAGCGCCTCGGTGAATGCATCGGCGCCCGCGCTCATGCTGCGGCAGATGCTGCCTTCGCCGTCGGCGTAGCGGTTCGACGATGCGTCGGCATCCGCCGTGTCGCCGGACTTCTCGGGCGCCTTCTGGCCGATATCGATCCATCCGGAGAAATCCATCGGGAACGGCACGATGATCTGGTTGATCCGGTCTTTCGCCGGAATGGTCTTCGGGTCCGGAAACACCTGCGCGACCTTGGCGCTGTCGACCATCAGCAGCATCGCGTTGACGCGCGTGTCGTTGGCCGGGCTCAGCATCGGCAGGTTGGCGCACGAGTAGCCGGATTGCCGGAGCGTGGTCGGGGCATAGCAGCCGTCGTCCCCGCTGGCATGGGCGGCCGGAATCCAGAGCAGGCTGGCCGCCAGCGCGGCGAACAGGTTTCGGTGCAGCGTCGGGTTTCTTCGCATTTTTCTTGTGCTGGGTGGGTGGCCGCGACGGCCGGTTCTCTCAGGGGGGCGCTTTGCCCCGGCGCGTATCGTACCTCACGGGGCGTAACGGCTGGCAGTGCGCAGGGTCGCCATCCGGGCCGAAGCCCGGCCGCCGTGAAACGGAAATCCACTCAGTGTGGACGCAACGCCACCTTGAATCCGGATCGCTTGAATTAAGATGCAGCCGGCAGCGGCGGACGTCCGGCGATAGACGATCTGACGGGGGGCCGCGCTGCACGACGGGGGAGGTCTGCGAAAGCGGTGTTCGCGTCGATCCGAACGATGGAATCGATCATGAAGCGGACGCGAACGGATGCCGGTTTCCATGCCTATTTGGTAGCACAACTTAACAATCTCAAGGGCGACACGTTACGTCGTATCGGCCAACGGCAGACGAGAGTGCGCCGGAACATGAAAACAAGAGGATTCCGATGAAACCCATTACATGGATGGTCATGGCGGCTGCGCTCGCGCTGGCCGCATGCGGCGGCGACGATGTCACGACGAACGGCGGCGCGTTGTCGTCGACGCCGAGCAATCCTGGCTCGCCGTCCGGCTCGACATCCCCCGGCGGCGGTTCGGGCGGCGGGTCGAACGGCGGCCCGACGGGCGGCGGCGCCACGCAGCCGCAGGCCGGCTGGTCGACGGCCGCCGCGGTGGACGGCAAGGGGCCGGAGGCCGCCCCCAGCGTGACGCTCGACGCGAGCGGCAATGCGCTCGCCACGTGGATGACCAACGGGCCGGCCGGCGCGAACGGCAACGAGATGTGGGGCGCGCGCTATGCCGCGGGCTCGGGCTGGGGGCCCGCGACGCGGCTCGACACGGGCGACGGTTCGCATTCGATGAACACGACGAGCTCGAGCCCGTCGAGAGTGGTCGGCAACGCGAGCGGGCAGGCCGTCGCGTTCTGGACCGAATGGATGCCGGGCCCGAACACGTATGCGCTGTGGGCGCGCCCGTACACCCCGGCCGGCGGATGGGGCGCGGCGTTCGAAGTCGCGCCGGACGTGACGGGTTCGACCTATTCGGCCGGGATCGACGGCCAGGGCAACGCGCTCGTCGCGTGGACGCAGTCGATCAGCCTGCTCGATACGCGTATCGCGTGGACGCGCTACACGCAGGCCGGACAGTGGTCGCCGACGGCGCTGATCCAGATGCCGGTGCAGACCGGGCCGGGCGCGGTGACCGGCGACACCGACAACGTGGGGCCGATGATCTCGGTGCTGCCGTCCGGCCGCGCCGTGCTCGCGTGGCGGCAGACCAACCATACGCACTCGGCGCTGTGGACGGCCACGTACGACGCGGCCAACGGCTGGACCGACGTCAACCAGGCCGTATCGAACACGAGCCTGTTCACGACGATCATCTCGCCGGTGGCCGGCATGGACGCGAAGGGCAACATCACGCTGCTCTGGGGGCAACTCGACGTGACGGGCGGGAGGCTCACTACCACCACGATGTCGCAACGCTATGTGTCCGGCACCGGGTGGCAGCCGTCGCAACCCGTGGCGCCTGCCATCGTCGAGCCGACCGGTTTCATCGCGACGCCGATGCTGGCCGTCGCCGAAAACGGCGTGGCCGCCGCGATGTGGGCGGAAGGCGGCGCGGCGCTGCAGGTGAGCGTGTCCGATGCCAGCGGCAACTGGGGGCCGTTGCAGCGGCTGACGGAACACCTGAACGGCGCCGCAATCCAGTACCCGCCGCTCGTGGTCGATGCGGGCGGCAACGTGACGGCTGCGTGGCAGGACACCGGTTTGCCGGGTGCGTCGGCCGTCATCGCGGCCAGCTACCGGAAGGGCGCGTGGAGCGCGTCGACGGTGGCGCCGCAGAGCGCGTCGTGGCCCGCGCTGGCCGTCAACGCGACGGGGGCGATGGCGCTGCTCTGGCAATCGTACGTCGCGACGATCGGCAGCCAGGTACAGGCCAGCTTTTATACGCCGGGCACGTAAGCACCTCGCGTTGGGGAAATCGAAGGAGAAACCATGAAGCAAACCTTGCATTGCACCGTACGGACCGCGCTGGGCGTCACGGCCGCCGGCCTCGTGCTTGCCGCGTGCGGCACGACGCAGATGAACATGATCGACGTCCAGACGTCGACCGCGAAGACGCTCGGGCTCGCGTCGTCGGACGAGATCACGATCGCCAACGTCCAGTACGGGAAGAAGGATGGGCTGGGCGGCCAGAAGGTGAGTTACGACGCGACGACCGGCAAGGGGCGGCGTTTCGGCTGTACGGTGTTTATGATTCCGGGGCTCACGCCGATCGATCGGCCGACGTACAACAACTGGGAATGCCATCCGCAACGCTGATGGCCGCGATGACGACCACGCCCGGCGTCGGGCGTCGGTCGATCGCTTAGGGGACGATGCACCGCGCGGGCCTTGCGCTCGCGCAATTTGGTCCGATAATCGACGAACCGATTCTTCCTGTCCCGCCGGTTCGATAAAAAACTGTCATGGATCAAGCTGCATTTGTCCCTGTTTTCAAGTTTCGCACCATCGACTACCCCGAGCCGGACCGGTTCCACGTCTGGGTCAAGGACATGCTGTGCGACTACCGGCTCGACGACGAAGGCGGCCACGGCGCATGCGACGCGGAAGCCAGCGGCGCGGCGCTGGGCCCACTGATCTTGTCGGGCAGGCACTGGCACTCGCGCGCGCCGACCTATACGGTCCGCCGCACGCCGCGGCGGATCCGGCTCGACGGGCAGGATTCGATCCGCTTCACGCTGCTGCGCGGCGGTCGGGTCGCGAGCCATACCGGCGGGCCCGAGCTGATCAAGGGCGCCGGCGACCTGTTCGTCTACGACGTCGCGCAGATCAACGACAGCAAGGTCGAGGCCGGCGAAGTGATCAGCCTCGTCGTGCCCAGATACCTGCTGCCGAGCCATGCAGCGCAGATGCATGGCCAGACGCTAACGAGCGGCGTGGGCCGGCTGGTCGCCGACCAGATGCTGTCGCTGTTCCGGAACCTGCCGAACGTGCGCATGCAGGACGTGCCGAGCATCGTGCAATCGATGCTGTTGCTGCTGGCCGCGGCGGTGTCGCCGACCGCGCAGGCGTTGAACGACGCACGTGGCCCGATCGAACATGCGCTGGCCGACCGCGTGCGTCGCTACATCGACGTGCATCTGCTGGAGCCGGATCTCACGCCCGAACGGATCTGCCGCGACATCGGCGTGTCGCGGGCGCGGCTCTATCAGTTGTTCAAGGAAGAGGGCGGCGTGATGCGGCAGATCACGCGGCGGCGCTTGCGTCACGCGTATCACGTGCTCGGCGATCCGCAGCGCCGGCATCAGCGCATCGCGGAAATCGCATGGGCGCACGGCTTTCCCGACGAGAAGTATTTCCACCGGCTGTTCAAGGCGGAATTCGGCCACACGCCGAAGGAGACGCTCGAGTGCGCGGCCGCGCCGATCCTGCTGCCGTGCGGTGCAACCGATGCTCGCTGGGGCGACGGCGGCCGGCTGGCGGGATGGACGCTGCCGTTCGGGGTGCTCACCAACTGAGCGCGTCATGCGCATACGCTGCTGGCGATGCCTCCGTCGTCCATTTCGTCGAGCACGGCGCGCAAGTCGTCGATGGCCACCATCAGCTCGCGGACCTGCCGCAACGACGGGTACTGATGCAACACGGCTTGCCATTGCGGCAGGGTCAGCAGCGCGTGCCAGATGACGCCGAGGCCGTCCGGATCGGTATCCGGCCGTTGCGCGAGCGCGCTCGCGTATTCGAGGCTCGCCTGTGCGGACAGCAACTGCATCCGGCTTGCGGCGCCCAGCAGGCGCGGCGTGGTGTCCGCGGACGCGTCGCAGCAATACAGCACTTCGCGTGGCAGCGCCGCTTCGTCGGTCGTCAATGCATGCAGCGATGCGCCATGCACGTGCACCGTGCCCTGATGCGTCTCGAATGCATAGACCGTGTCGGGCGCGGCCTGCGCGAGCAGGTTCAGGCCGCGCAGCAGGCGCGGCAGATCGGTCGTTGCGGCATCCGCGGAGGCCTTCGCTTCGACCAGGAAGCGCACGTTCCATGCGGACGCCGGGTCGCTGCCCCGCGCGCGTTCGAGCAGGATCGCGTCCCATTCGGTTTTCGCGCGATCGTGCCGGCCCGGGATCGACGAAGGCACGCGCATCGACGTGACCACGCGGTAGGTGCGTTGCTCGTCCACCGCGTCGAGCCTGCGCGCCAGTGCGTCGAGCGCCTGTGCCGCCAGCGCCTCGACGGCCGCGCCGCGCTGCTGGGACGCGGCGCCCTGCGCGACGGCGACGGTGCTGCCGACGAGCGGCCCCTGTCGGACCCACAGCGCGCGGTAGCGACGGACGTCCTCGTCCGCGGCCAGCGCATCGAGTCGCAGCAAGCGTTCGAGCGCGGGGCTGTCCTCGAGCCTGACGATGTCCTGCTCGAACGCTTCGTCGGTCGCCATCTCGGGCAGTGCGAGCAGTTGCGCGAGCGCCGCATGCAGTTCGGCCCACGACGCAGAGGTCGCGGCCGCATGCAGGCGCGCGAGGCCGTCGCGTTGCCATGCCTGCGCGCTGCGTTCGAGCTTGGCCGGGTGTGCGACCGCATTGACCGCCGAGTGCAGCGCGCGCCGGTCCTGCTCGGCGTGCGCGGCCAGCGAGGCATATTCGCGCACGCTCGGCGCATCGTGCCGCAGCACCGACGCCTGAAAGGACGGATCGCCGGATTCAGGATCCATCGCGTCGCGGATCATCCGCGCGAGCGCATCGATGAAGCGCTGCCGTAATGCCGCACCGGGCGCCTGGCCCTCCGTCTGCATCCGGCGCGCTTCCTCGATCACGATTGCGAGGGCGGTGGCCGGATTCGTGCCGTCGGTCAGCGACAGCGTGCTGTCGAGCGGCGGCAGCCGGTAGCGGCGAGCGACGATGCGCAGGGTTTCGTCGAACAGGGCGGGAAGCGGTGTCAGCGACATGGCGGGTATCGGCGTGAAAGCGGTTCGCGTGCGCGGCACTTGGGCCGCGAGCGCGATGATGTGCAACGTTATCACGGCGGGGCGCGGCGGATCGATCACGGGGCTGCCGTGGCGGTGCGAGACGCGACCGCATACGGCGTCAGCTGCGTCGGATGTCTTCGGTCAGTGCGTGTCTGTCTGCGCGTGCCGATCGGCATCGACGCGGCTGGCGCCCGCCGGCCGCGATGACGTTGCCGTCGCGCAAGCCCGCGCAGCCACGCACCTGACCGTCACGCGGTCAACGTCACCGACAGGCTGCCCAGCTCGCCGAAGCGGACCGTCAGCGCATCGCCGAGCGGCACGTCGATCGCGCCCGCGTACGAACCGGTCGTCACGATCTGCCCGGCGCGCACCGCGTCGCCGCGCGACGCGAGGAAATTGACGAGCCATACCAGCGGCTGCAGCGGATCGCCGTCCGGATGGCGGCCGTCGATCGTGCGGTTCAGCGCGCCTTCGAACGACAGCGCCAGCGTCGCGAGCGGCACGTTCAATCCGTCGGGCACGACGGGGCCGACGCACAGCCCCTGGTTGAATTGCCCATCGGCCAGCAGCTCGAACTTCGACGCGCGCGCCGGCTCCGCATAGCGGCAGCCGAGCACCTCGAGCACGATGCGCACTTCGCGGATCGCCGCGCGCACGTCGCCTTCTTCATAGGGCTGCTCGCGTGCCGGCAGGTCGCGATCGAGCACGAACGCGATTTCCGGCTCGATCCGCACGATCGGGCCGCCGACGACGCGATACGGCGCATCGGCTTCGCGGATCGTCGACGCGAAGATCGGCGCGAGGATCACGCGGTCGGGCGGCGGCAGCGCGCATTTCCATCCGCCGACGGGTTCGCCGAGCAGGTCGGCCACGCGCTGCTGGATCGCGAGTGCGGTGTCGACGTCCTCGGGGCGCAGCGCATCGGGCAACAGCGGGCCGGGCGAGCCGGCATGGCGGGCGGCGACGAGATGCTGGGCGGCGCCGTCCACGCGTTCGATAGTCGTTGTCATGTCGGTTGAGCGAGTTGAAAGTGGGGCCGGCAAAAAAGGGCCGGACGAAAGTCGCATGGTCGATGATAGCGCCTTCGGCGCGATGGCTGCTCGAAAGCCCCTTCGGCGGACCGGCTGTCGGCTGCTGTTCCGGGCGTCGCCGAAAACGCGATGACCGAGCTCACGTCGCGTCGCTTTGCCGCATGCGCGGCTCCGGCCGGGCTTGACGATCGTCAACGTCCGTCGCCGTCGCCGGCCGATGATGGTGTCATGGCCGAGCGCGATGGGGCGCGCGGCAGTTCACCCAGCGAGGTTCGCATGTACAAGAAGATCATGGTGGCCGTCGACGGCAGCGCTTCGTCGAAACAGGCGCTTGCCGAGGCCGTGAAGATGGCGCTCGCCGGCGATACGCACGTCAGCGTCGTGTATGTGGTCGACAAGTCGGTGCTGTTCACGTACGCAGGCCGTCTCGATCCGCATGCGCTCGTCGAGGAAATCCGCGACGAGGGGCGCAAGGTGCTGCGCGAAGCCGAACAGATCGTCGCGCTGGCCGGCGCGAAAGGCGAGGCCGAACTCGTCGATACCGAGAGTATCGGCGAGGACATCGCGGAACGCCTGCAACGCTATGTGAGGGAGCGCGGCATCGATCTCGCGGTGGTCGGCACGCACGGACGCCGCGGCCTGCGGCGCATGCTGCTCGGCAGCGTCGCCGAGCGCTTCGTGCGCGGTTCGAATTGCCCGGTGCTGCTGATTCGCGGCGACGACACCGACGAGCCGGCCGCTGCCGCAGCAGCCTGACGCGGCGGCACGCGATGATACGTCGCCAGTACCGCATCGTCGTCGCGGCGATTGCCGTGTTCGTGTCGCTCGTGGGGATGATGGCCGTCGTGACGGGGCTGCTGTTCGACGAAGCGATGGCGCTGCGCGGCGGCGCCATCGCGTTGATCGTCGGCGTGGCCGGCTTCGTCGTGATGCTCAATCCGGGCGCGAAAGGCGAGGAGTGACGCGGGAGGCCGCATCTCGCGCGTGTGCGTCAACCCGGTCGCACAGGCTTCGCGCAGGCCGTTTCCGACCGCACGCGCTTCTGTCAAACTGGCGCCCATGAAACCGCGCCTCGCTTCACCGCCTTCCCCCGATTCCGCGCCTGCGCCCGCAGGCTTTCCCGACGCCGACGAACTGGCCGCGCTGCGCGCGTGGTACGCGGGCATGACCGTGCGCCAGGCCGTCGAGCGCTACCTGCCCGATCGCCTCGGCGAAGGGCGGTCGGCGCGCGGCGCGATCGGCGCGATTCGCCGCCGCCTCGTGCGCGTCGCGCGGCAGGCCGGCCGGGCCGATCTCGCGGAACGGCTCGGCCATGCCGACGGTGAGCGTTTACGGGAGGCGAAAGCCGCGGCCGAAGCGATCGCCCTGCTGCGTCATGCGCGTGCGCCAATCCCGCAGATCAGCGACGACGTCGGTCTGTGGCTGCCCGCCCGCGCGGTCGTCGCGCTGCGTGCGCATGGCATCGCGACGCTGGCCGACCTGACGGTGCGGATTCCGCGCCGGCGCCAGTGGTGGCGCGCGATCGCGGGCCTCGGCGCGGCCGGTGCGCGGCGCATCGAGGCATTCTTCGCCGGGCATCCGGACCTGACCGAACGGGCGCGCGCACTGATCGCCGCGACGCCGCGCGGCAGCATCGTGCCGTGGGAGCAGCTGAAGCTGCCGCACGAAGTCGACGGCTCGGCCGGCACGTTCCGCGCGCCGCGCGCGACCAGCACGCTCGACGCGGACAACGACTACGCGGCCGTGCACGCCTGGCTGTCGCTGCACGAATCGGCCGCGACGCGGCGTGCATACCGGAAGGAGGCCGAGCGGCTGATCCTGTGGGCAATCGTCGAGCGCGGCCGCGCGTTGTCGTCGCTGACGACCGAGGATGCGGTCGCCTATCGCGCGTTCATCCGGCGCCCGACACCGCACGAACGCTGGGTCGGGCCGGTGCGGCCGCGCGGCGCGCCCGACTGGCGGCCGTTCTCGGGCGCGCTGTCCGCGCGGTCGGCGGCGTATACGTTGTCGGTGCTCGGCGCGCTGTTCCGCTGGTTGATCGAACAGCGCTACCTGCTCGCGAATCCGTTCGCGGGCGTGAAGGTGCGCGACACGGGCGGCGCGAACGCGCTCGACACGTCGCATGCGTTTACCGAAGGCGAGTGGCTGCTGGTCCGCACGATCGCCGACGGGCTCGAGTTTCAGAAGCGCACGCCGGTCGGCGCGCCGCAGCCGGGCTGGACGCCGGCAGCCGCGCAACGGCTGCGCTTCATCCTCGATTTCGGCTACGCGACCGGGCTGCGCGCGAGCGAGCTGGTCGGCGCGACGCTCGGCGGCATCGAGACCGACGCGCACGGCGACGCATGGCTGAAGGTGATCGGCAAGGGGAGCAAGGCCGCACGCGTCGCGCTGCCGCCGCTTGCGCGCTCGGCGCTCGATCGCTATCTGGTCGCGCGCCGGCTGCCGGTGACACCGGTGCGCTGGCGGCCCGATACGCCGCTGATCGCGAGTCTCGCGGAAGACGGTGTAGCCGCGATCACGAGCGTGCGGCTGTGGAAGGTGATGCAGCGTTTCTTTGCGCAGACGGCCGATGCCGTCGAGGCCGATAACCCGGCACTCGCGCAGAAGCTGCGCCAGGCGAGCCCGCACTGGATGCGGCATACGCATGCAACTCACGCACTTGCGCGCGGGGCGGAGCTGACGACGGTGCGCGACAACCTGCGGCATGCGTCGATCTCGACGACGTCGATCTATCTGCACGGCGACGACGTGAAGCGCGCGCGGCAGATGTCGAGCGCATTCGCGGCCGACAAGTAAGCGGCGCGAGCGGCGGCACACCTGCGCGCTTGCGCGAGCCGATCAGGCCGGTCAGTCGCCGGCCGGGTCGTCGCGTTCCGCCGCCACGCGTGCGAGCCATTCCGCGTAACTCGAGGCGACGCGCTCGCGCAGCTCGTCGTCATGCCACACGCGGATCACCTGGCCGGCTACGCCGCCTTCCGCGGGATCGAGGTCGATGCACAGATGATTGCCGTTGCCGTCGTGCGTGAACGGAATCCACTTGAGGTTGTACCAGTCGTCGCGGATGCCGGCGTCGGGCTCCGACGTCATTTCGTCGAAGTCGCCGCCGGTAACGAGTTTCCGCCAGATCGACCATTGCGCGACGATCTCCTGCGCGCTGAGCAACGCGTCGCTTTCGGTGAATACGGCGTCCGGATCGGCTTGCCCGTCGTGCAGCCGGAGGCTGTCGATCACGTCGTCGGGCAGCATCGCACCCAGTGCGGCATGCAATTCGGCAAGCACATGATCGTCGGCCGGTCCGTTCAGGCCGCCCGGCAAGCTGGCGGGATGGGCGGCGATCGCGTGTTCGATGCGTTTCCACGTGTCGCGAACATCAGGCGTCGCCGTGCCGGCAACCGGTGCGTCGGGGGAGGGTGCGGCCTGCTGCGGCTGCGCCGGAACGTTCGCGGTTTCGTCCGCCGTCACGCCGGTGGGCGACGTGCGCGTGCCGGTGCCGTCCAGCCGCAGGAACAGGACGGGCGTCCCGGCCGGCAGCACATCGACGCCCGCCGGGATCGCGACGAGCACGTCGGCTTGCGCGACACCGCGAATCGGCCCGTCACCCTGGAACGGCAGCAGGCGGACGCGCGATTCGCCGCGCTCGGTGGCGGACAGGTTGCCCCATCGCATCCCGTTGCATTCGGCATCGGGTTCGACGTCGTGCGCGGTCAGTGCGGTTTCCCAGTACGGCCCCGGCGCCGCGACATGCTCCAGAGAATCGAGCACGTGCGGGACGATCGTGTGCAGCAGCACGGCGACGCCGCTCGTATGTCCCGGCAGGTTGACCAGCACGGCCTGGTCGTAGCTGACGAATGCCTCGGTGCGGTCAGCGACGCCGGACGGCATGGGGGTTTTGACGGTCCACTTCGTCGGCGGCGAACGGTTGTCGCTTCGCCCGATATTGAACCGCTCGCCGGGTGCCTGCTTGATCGCGATCCGCTCGGAACTGTTCGGATACATCGTCTGCGCATTCAGCCCGTGAATCCCGAACGGCGCGCCGGCCGGCAACCCGGCACCGACGATCAGGTCGTAGCGGCCGGAAAGCGCGCCCAGCTGCTGCCTGAATTCCCGTTCGTTGCGCTCCACGTCGGACGACCACGGAAACGACGCGTGCAGCGGCAGATATTCGACCGCCGGGACGTCATAGCCCCATTGCCGCAGCACCGCGCGCAGATACGGGCCCATCGAGTCGAATCGTTGCCAGGGCTCGCGCGCGTGACCCGGCGGCACCCCATCGTAGCCGGCGATCACGACGCCGACACGCGGCCGCTTCGTGACGGCAACGTCGCGCACACCTGCCGCGATCAGCGCCGCCTGCCGCGCAGGCGTGATCCGCGACCCTTTCGCGAGGAGCAGCTGTCCTTTCCGGAACTCACTGCCGATGGCGATCACGTGTTGTCCTTCCGCCAGCGGCGCATGAAACCGCAGGCGTGCGCCCGTGTTCGAGTCGATCCACTGATGCTCGGCTTTCGGCGCAACCGTGTCGGCGTGATCCGGCATCGCGACGTATGCCGGAATGCTGGCCGCTTGCCGTTCGCCGAGCGCGCGGGCGGCCGGGCTGGCCGTGCGCGACGCCAGTTCGCCCAGCGCGACCTTGCAGTCGAGCTCGACGGGTTCGCGGCCAGAAGCGGTTGCCGTATCGGCCGCACGCAGCGCGTAGCCGTCGCAGGCGGCCAGCGGAACGGACGGAACGTCGTCCGGTGCGAGGATGTCCTCCGCCGTGACGCGCAATGCCGCTTCGTCGATCGCGATCGACTCGCTCAGCATCGCACCGGGAACGAGACGCCGGCATGGTTCATAGGCCTGCCTGAGCCATGCGGGATAGTGGGCGGGTACGCTCATCGGGTTCCTCGTCGTGAAGCGCCATTGGACGATTCATCGCGCTGCGATGTAACTGTCAGGTGTGTCAGGAGATTGTCGGCCAGCGAAGTGGGCCCGTGCGGCAATACGCTTTCCGTCGACGAATCGATGACGCGCCGCAGCGCATCTGCCGATGGAGCGGAACGGTCGGTGCACATGACGGTCATAAATTTTTTTCGCAAGGAGCAGTGAATGGCATCGAGCCAGGGCACGGTCGATTTCATCGTCGAGCAGATCGCGGCGGCCGGTACGGTATCGGCCCGCAAGATGTTCGGAGAATACGGCATCTATTGCGACGGCAGGATGGTCGCGCTCGTCTGCGACGACCGGCTGTTCGTCAAGCCGACGCCGGAAGGGCGCGCGTATCTCGGCGCCTGCGAAGAAGCGCCGCCGTATCCGACCGCGAAGCCGCACCTCGTCATCGCCGGCGATCGCTGGGACGACCGCGAATGGCTGTCCGCACTGATCCGGATCACCGCCGCGCAATTGCCGATGCCGGTGAAGCGGAGCCGATAGCGGCAGCGTGACATGCAGGCGTATTCTGTGACACATGCGCGCGACCATCGCGCGGCAGGGAGTACAAGAATGGAGACATCCGGACATCCGCGCGGCCGGTGGCATGCCCGCCGCGCGTGGCAAGCGTTCGTCGCGGCCCTGTGTGTCGGCTGGAGCGCGTTGTCGTTCGGCGCGGACGGCGCGAACGGCGCCGCCGCGTTGCTCGATCGCTATCGCAGCCTCGGCGCGCAACTGAAGGACAACGCGTTTCACCGGCCGCTCTACCTCGAATCGGCGGAGGCGTCGTCGTCGCTGAAGGGCGACATCTACGCGGTGGTCGACTATCCGTTCGCGGTCGTGAACGGCCAGTTCAACGACCCCGCGCAAGGCCCCGCGAACTGGTGCGCGGTGCTGATCCTGCACCTGAACACGAAATACTGTCATGCGTCGAGCGGCAGCAACGGCCCGGTGCTCGACGTGAACCTCGGCCGCAAGATCCAGCAGCAGCTGTCCGATACCTATCGCGTGCAGTTCCGCTATCGCGTGGCGGCCGCGACATCCGACTATTTCCAGGTCGACCTGACCGCCGACAGCGGCCCGATGGGTACGAAGGATTACCGGATCGCGCTGGAGGCCGTGCCGGTCGGCGCGTCGCGCACGTTCCTGCACCTCACGTATTCGTATGGCTTCGGCGCGGTCGGCAGGATGGCGATGAAGACCTATCTCGCGACGGTCGGCAGCGAGAAGGTCGGGTTCACGAACGTCGGCGCATCGGCCGCGCAGCCGCAGTACGTCGGCGGCGTGCGCGGGCTGCTGGAGCGCAACACGATGCGCTACTACCTCGCGATCGACACGTATCTCGCGACGCTCGACAAGCCGCTCGACCAGCGCCTCGCGCGCTGGTTCGACGCGACCGAGCAGTATCCGCAGCAACTGCACGAAGTCGAGCGCGGCGCGTATCTGCAGATGAAAGCGCAGGAGGTGCAGCGGCAGCAGGCGGCGCGCTGACGGTGCGATCCGTCGCCGTGCTGCCCTGCATCAGTTCGACGCGCCGCCGACCGTGCGGATGCTGTGCCATTGCCCCTGTTCGACGCGGAACAGCGTGTACGGTGGCTTGATCAGGTCGCCGCGCTCGTCGAACGAGATCTTGCCGGTCACGCCGGTCACCGACACGCCCAGCAGGCTCGCGACGACCTTGCCGCGATCGAGCGAATCGGCCTTGCGGACGGCCGCGATCATCGCGAGTGCCGCGTCGTACGCGAACGGCGCATACAGCTCGACGTCCTGGTTGAAGCGCGCCTTGTAGCGCTGCGCGAACGCGACGGCGGACGGCAGCTTGTCGAGCGCGGGGCCGGGCTCCAGATCCTGCGTGCCTTCGCCCGAGGTGCCGGCAATCTTCAGGAATGCGTTGCTTTTCAATGCGCCCGCGCCGAACAGCTGCGCCCGGATGCCGAGCGAGCGCATCTGCTTGACGAGCATCGCGCCTTGTTCGTCGAGCCCGCCGAAGAACAGCAGGTCGACGTTGTTGCTCTTCATCGTCGTCAGGATGCCGCGGAAATCGACGGCCTTGTCGTTCGTGTATTCGCGGCCGACGATGCTGCCGTGCGCGTCCTTCACGCCTTTCTCGAACGCGTCGGCCAGCCCCTGGCCGAACGCGGTGCGATCGTCGATGATGCCGATCCGCTTCGCCTTCAGTTGCTCGACCGCGAAGCGGCCGGCCACCACGCCGCCGACGCCGTCGTGCCCCATCGTGCGGAACACGTTCTTGAAGCCTTGCATCGTCAGTTGCGGATTGGTCGAGCCCGGCGTGATCATCGCGACGTTCGCCTGCTTGTAGACGGCCGACGCGGGAATGCTGCAGCCCGAGTTGTAGTGGCCGATCACGCCGACCACGCCGTCGTCGACGAGCTTCTGCGCGACCTGGATCGCGATGCGCGGATCGGCCTGGTCGTCCTGCACGTCGAGCACGAAGCGCACCGGCTTGCCGCCGATGGTCGGATGCTTGGCGTTTTCCTCGTCGAGTGCGAGCTGCGCACCGTATTGCAGATCCTTGCCGACGCGCGCGACCGGCCCCGTCAGCGGGCCGGCGAAGCCGATCTTGACGGTTTCCGGGTCCGCGGCCTGCGCGATCCCGGAAGCCGTGCCGATCGAGCAGACGGCCAGCCATACCAGCCAGTGACGACGATTCATGATGCCTCTCCTTGCGTGGGTGGAAGTCGTGGCGCGCGTCAGAATCGCGCGGCCCGGTACGGCGTGAGGTCGAGCGGCGGTGTGCGCCGGGCGACGAGGTCGGCGACGATCTGCCCGGTGATTCCGGCGAGCGTCACGCCGAGATGCTGATGGCCGAATGCGTGGATCACGCGTGCGCTGTGGCGTGCGTGGCCGATGACGGGCACGCCGTCGGGCAACGTCGGCCGGAAGCCGAGCCAGCTGCGCGTCGGCGTGCCGAGCGACGGCACGGCTTCGTGTGCGGAGCGCGTGAGCAGCGCGACGAGCGACGGGTTCATCGGCGCGTCGAAGCCGCCGAGTTCGACGGTGCCGGCCGCGCGCAGCCCTTCGTCGAGCGGTGTCATGTAGAAGCCGCGCTCGGCCCAGCCGACCGGCCGCGTGACGATCGGATCGGGCGCGCCGAACTGCACGTGATAGCCGCGCTCGGTATCGAGCGGCACCGCGTCGCCGCACGCGGCCGCGAATTCGCGCGAGCGGGCGCCCGCGGCGATGACGACGTGATCGAACGCGCGCACCGTGCCGGCCGCCTGCACGTTCACGCTGTCGCCGGCTGGCGCGATCCGCTCGACGCGGGCGCGTTCGAGCGTCGCACCGCCTGCGGCGAGTTGCGCGAACAGTTCGCCGAGAAAGCCGTGCGGATCGGAGAAGTGCCAGCTGCCGACGAACAGCACGCCGCGCGCGAAGATCGGTGCAAGCGCGGGCTCGAGCGCGCGGATCGCGCTCGCGTCGAGCGTCTCGAACGGCACGCCGAGCCGGCGCCGCAGCGCGAGCGACGGCTGCGCGGCATCGAACGACGCCTGCCGCGCGTACAGGTACAGGCATTCGCGCGGCCGCACGAATGCCGCGAGCCGCGCCGACGCGAGCAGTGGCGCATAGGCGTCGGCGGCGCGCGACAGCAGCGCGGCCAGCGCGCTCGCGCTGCGCGCGTGGCGCGCGGGCGTCGATGCGAGCAGGAACCGCGCGAGCCACGGCGCGCCGTGCAGCAGGTAGGGCCAGCGGATGCGCAGCGGGCTGTCGGCGGCGAACAGGAAGTGCGGCATGTTGCGGAACACGGACGGGCCGTTCACCGGCACGCAGCCGTAGGGCGCGAACGTCGCGGCATTGCCGAACGACGCGCCTTCGCCGACACCGGCCGGATCGAACAGCGTCACGCGATGCCCGTCGCGCTGCAGCCATGCCGCCGCGCCGAGCCCGATGAAGCCTGCACCCACGATGGCGACATTCGCCATGACGCTTCCCCTCCGGTCCACATGATTCACACAAAGCTGCGATTAAGAATCACACAGTAATTTTTTGTGTGCAATCAAAAAACGATTGTGTGGTGATAGTGTTTACCCGGTTTCAGCCCATTGATTCTGCAGACTTTTTCGCAATGGTTTGACGGGGTGGGGATGTCATATACAATCGCTGGGCAAGCCAAAATGGCAGACAAACGCTTTTTGTGTGGTCACGGGCGACAAATGGCATCAGACAAACTTTCCGGCGAGCGTGACAGCGGCCTGCCGGCGCAGGCGAAGCGGCCGACTTATGTCGAGGTATCGAGCTCGATCGAGGCGGAAATCCGCAACGGCACGTATCCGCCGGGCAGCCGCCTGCCGCCGCAGCGCCAGCTCGCGACCGAGCTCGGCATCAACGTGTCGACGGTGTCGCGTGCATATAAGGAGCTGCAGCTGCGCGGCCTCGTGATCGGTAGCAAGCGGCGCGGCTCGCTCGTCACCGGCGGCGCGATGCCGAGCATCGCGCCGGCCCGCGCGTCGCTCGCGGCCGGAAACGGCGTGATCGACCTGACCGTCAACCGCCCGGCCACCGGCGAATTTCTCGCGAGCCTCGCGCAGACGTTCGGCACGCTGCCGAGCGACCCGCGGTTCGCCGCGCTGCAGGAATACCAGCCGCCGCAGGGCCCCGACTGGGCGCGCGCGGCGGGTGCGCAGTGGCTCGCCGCGCCCGGCTTCACGCCGTCGCTTGACCAGGTGGTCGTCACGAGCGGCGCGCAGCACGGGCTCTATGCAGTGCTGAACAGCCTGATCGGCACCGGCGGCGTGATCGTCGCCGATCGCCTCACGTACTACGGCCTCAAGGCGCTCGCGCCGGTGTTCCAGTTCGAGATCGTCAGCGCGCCGGCCGACGACGATGGCCTGCTCCCCGACGAGATCGAACGAATCTGCCAGCGCATGCCGGTCAAGGCGATCTTCGTCGTGCCGAACCTGCAGAATCCGACCGTGACGACGATGAGCCTCGCGCGCCGGATGGCGCTCGTCGACATCGCCCGCCGCCATCACGTGACGATCATCGAGGACGACGTATACGGGCCGCTCGTGCGCGACCGGCTGCCGGCGATTGCGGGGCTGTGTCCCGAGCTGACGTTCCATATCGGCGCGACGTCGAAGATCCTCGCGCCGGGGCTGCGCCTTGGCTACCTGAGCTGCCCGCGCGACAGCGTCGCATTGTGCGCGGAGGCCGTGCGCACGACCGCATGGATGCCGGCGCCGACGTCGATGCTGATCGCGACGGCATGGATCGAGGACGGCACCGCCGAGCGGATCATGGCCGCGCAACTCGCGGAGATCCGCGCACGCGTCGATCTCGCACGGGAGCTGTTGCCGGCCGGGCAGTTGAAGTCGGACCCGGCGTGCATGTTCGTGTGGCTGCGGTTGCCGCCGCCGTGGCGCGCCGACGATTTCGCCGCGAATGCGAAGGCGCGCGGCGTGATCGTGATGCCGTCGTCGACGTTCGCGGTCGACCGCGCGGAAATCGAGCACGGCGTGCGCATCAACCTCGCGTGCCCGGCCACGCGCGACGAGCTCGTCAACGGGCTGCGGATCCTGTCCGGCACGCTGAAGGACCGGCCGCGCGCGCTGTTCGGGTCGATCTGACGGCGGCCGCTCAATCGAGCAGAGCCGCGACGACGTCGACGATCCGCTGCAGCAGCGCTTCGTCGTAGGGCAACCACGGCACCGCGCGCAGCGGTGACGGCGGCGGCTCGATCGCGGCATCGACGGGCTCGCCGTCGCGCGTCACGCGGCCGGTCGCGCAATGCACCGACCACGCGCCGACCCGCACGTGGCGTTCGTCGATCGTGATCTTCCCCTGCGCAACCGGTTCGGCGAACACGAGCGACAGCACGTGCTTGCGATGCCGCGCCATCACGCCGAGCGGCAGATCCGACAACCGGTCAAGGCGCTGCCGGCGTTCGGATTCGAGGTCGCGCAGGCGGACCGGGTCCGCCGCAAGCGAAGCGGTCGCCGCGTGTGTCGCATCGTCGTCGAGCGCGAACGCGGCCACGCTGACGAGCAGGTCGACCGCGCGTGCCACTTCGGAAAACACGACCGCGTCGATCTCGCCGATCGGCAGCGGCACCCAGCGCCGGTCGTGCCGGCGTTCGAAGTACAGCCGGCGTGACGTGCCGTGGCCCTGCGCGCCGGGATAGAGCCGCGCATCGACGAGGAAGGTCGCGCGCACGTCGCCGAATTCGCGGGCGAGCCCGTCATCGTAGGCGCGGATCGACCAGCCTTCGCGGCGCGCGACGCCGAGCAGCGGCCGGCTCGACAGCACGTGACCTTCGAACATCGCGGAATCGCTGGCCGACGCGTCGCTGTCGGCCGGCACGTAGTACTCGCGGAACGCCTGCCTGACCGGCTGCCGGAGCGTGCGGCGCACGATCGCGCGCTGCCACGCGAGCCGCTCGTCCGCGTCGGCCAGCAGCGGATGCCAGAGACGGATCTCGCAATCGTCGGCGAGATTGCACGTGTGCCCGGCCGCGTCGCGCAGCACGACCTTGCCTTTCGCGATGTCGGGGATGAACGATTGCGTCGATCCATCGCGGCCGCGCGCTTGCCAGATCATCCGTGCGGAGAACGCGGCGCCGGCCGGCGCATCGACGAGCCGCTCGCGCCATTCCGCCTGGCCAAGCGACATCGGCTGCCAGAAGCCGGCTTCCATGCACGTGGCGAGCATCGCAAGCTGCTTCTTGTCCGGTTTCGCATCGAGCGTCATGCGCAGCGCGGTGCGCGGCCGCTCGCCCAGCGCGCGTTCGGCCGGCTTCAGGTTGCGCGCGAGCTTCTTCTGCACACCGGCGTGACGCACCGTGGCCAGCGCGTCGCGCAGCGCGCGCACGCCCTCGGGCGTCGGGATCGTCTCGACCGCGTGGCCGAGCGCGATCGCGAGCGACTGCGACGGCGCCGTCTTCGCGGTTGTCGGCGCGACGCATACGCCGGTCAGCAGCGGCCCGATCAGCGGGCGCAGCCACGCTTCGTCGCGATAGGCGGCCACCCGCGCGGCGCGCGCGACGACCTGCGCGTCGTCGGTCGTGAACGCGCGATCGGCCTCGTACGGCACGGCGCCGGCATGCAGCGCGGCGACCCGGTGCGAGGCCGCGGTCAGCGCGTCCCGTGCGAACGCGACGTATGCAGCGTCTTCCGCGAGCGTGACGGCCGGATCGCTGAAGTCGAGCCACAGCCGCTTCGGCGCGAAATAGCCGTCGTTCGTCGCGGCCAGCGCGAGCAGCGCGGCCGCGCCGAGTTCGGGCAGTACGTCGAGTTCGCGTACGCGAAACGGCGAGCCCGCGAGCGCCTGTGCATAGGCCTCGCGTCGTGCCGAGAAGTCGCGGCGGCCGGCGAACCAGTCGAGCGCATACGCGCCATACGCGGACGTCGCGCCGATCTCGTCGTCTTCCGGCTCGCCCGCGATGCGCGCGAGCTCGGCCTGCAGCGCGGGAGACGGCAGCGCATCGAGGCAGGGCAGGTCTTCCAGCGCGCGTTTCCATCCGCCGGGCGGAATGTCGCGGAACAGTTCGAGCGCGGCATCGGCGTCGACGAGCGGCACGAGGCCGAGCGCATCGATCTGCCCGCGCAGCCAGCGCGCGAATTCGGCGCGCGGGTCGTCGTACGCGTGATCACGCAGCATGATCTCGTGCTCGACGCGACGCAGCGCCGGCCAGACGGTACCGAGCGTGTGTGCATCGAGCGCCGACAGGTCGATCGGCGCGCCGGTGAAGCGTGGATGGTCGGCCGTGCCGGTCAGTCGCGCGACGAGCCGCGCGACGAGGTCGCGATCAGTCATCTGCGGTTTCCTTGCCGGCGGCGCGCGATTCGCGGTCGGTCGTAACGTTCTGACACCATTTCATCATCTGTACTTGTCGGGCAGCGCGGACTGCGCTGCCAGGGTGGGCTGTTGGTTCGATCGTGTGCGGCACGAGCCTGACTCCGGCAATGAATATCGGGCGGTCGCACAGTATTGCACCCCCATTGAGACAGTCGGACGAATGTCCGTGCGGCGGGCGTTCCGGGCCGATCCGGCTACGTCGAGCCAGGTTTCCGGCCGTCCGGCCATTTCATAAGACGTACAGTTCTCCCGCCATGCGCGATTCGCGTCGAACTGTACTCTTGTTCGCGTGGTCGATGTGTGTACTCGCCGTCAACTGTTCTGCTCTTAAGATTCCATCATCAAGTGCACAGTGCCGCAGATCCAGGCGTACCGGAACCCTGTCGGCGCATCTTCAAGAGAGAGCCAGTGCGATGGAAAAGGCAAAACCGGAGGGAAAGATCAGGAATCACGACGGCCCGGGCGGCAGGCGAAACACGTGCGTGCGGAACGCACACGGCAGGGCAGCGCGGCGGCACATGCCGGCGGGAGACGCACGATGAAACTCTATGAAAAACTCGCGGACGACATCGAGCGCCTGATCCGCCAGGGCGTGTACCGGCACGGCGACCGGATTCCGTCGGTGCGGCAGGCGAGCCAGCAGCACCGGATCAGCATCACGACCGTGCTGCACGCGTATCTGTTGCTGGAAAGCCGCGGGCTGCTCGAAAGCCGCCCGCAGTCGGGCTATTTCGTGAACCTGCGGCGCGACGACAGCCACGCGCCGGTGCGCGAGCTGCGGCCGTCGAAGCCGATCGCGATCTCGTCGTCGGTCGACGTGAGCCGGCTCGTGCTGTCGACGCTGCGCTCGATCGGTACCGACGACGCGGTGCCGCTCGGCTCGCCGTACCCGGACCCGAGCCTGTTCCCGTTCGAGAAGCTGAATCGCTATGCGTACGCGGCCGGCCGCGACAAGTCGCTGTGGGGCGTGACCGACGGGCTGCCGCCGGGCCATCCGCGGCTGATCCGGCAGATCGCGCGCCGCTACCTGGAAAACGGGATGTCGGTGGACCCGAACGAGATCATCGTGACGGTCGGCGCGACGGAGGCGATCAACCTGTGCCTGCAGGCGGTGGCGAAGCCGGGCGACACGATCGCGGTGGAGTCGCCGACGTTCTACGCGATGCTGCATGCGATCGAGCGAATGGGGATGAAGGCGATCGAGGTGGCGACGCATCCGGAATACGGGATCGACATCGCGGCGCTGGCCGCGATCGCGAAGTCGCAGCCGATCGCGGCATGCATGGTGATGCCGAACTTCCAGAACCCGCTCGGCTTCCAGATGCCCGACGAGCGCAAGCGCGAACTGGTTGAGTTCGCAACGAAGACGGGTATGCCGATCATCGAGAACGGCGTGTACAACGAACTGTATTTCGGCGATACGCATCCGAGCTCGCTGAAGTCCTACGACCGGACCGGTGTCGTGCTGCATTGCTCGTCGTTCTCGAAGAGCCTGACGGCCGCGTACCGGATCGGCTGGGCGCTGCCGGGCCGCTATCGCGATCAGGTCGAGAAGCTGAAGTTCCTGAATACGCTCGCAACGCCGTCGCTGCCGCAGCTGGCGATCGCGGAGTTTCTCGAGCGCGACGGCTACGAGCATCACCTGCGACGTCTGCGCAAGGCGTATGCGCAGCAGGCGAACCTGATGCGAGCGATGGTGTCGCGGTTCTTCCCGGAAGGCACGCGCATGTCGAGCCCGGCCGGCGGCTACGTGCTATGGGTTGAGTTGCCCGCGCAGGTCGATGCGATGCGGCTGTACCAGCTCGCGCTGGAGCAGGGGATCACGATCGGGCCCGGCTACATGTTCTCGATCACCGACAACTATCGGAACTTCATCCGGTTGAATTACAGCAGCCCGTGGTCGCCGGAGATCGAGCAGGCGGTGATCGCGGTCGGGAAGCTGGCTGCGGCGTGCATGCGGTGAGCGGGCGGGCGACGCAAGTCGCGGGCGGTGGGACCTGCCGCGTGGCGACTCAGGTCGTTCAAGCCCAACCGGCTTCCGAAAACGACCGTGCCGCCGATCGTAGCCAACGGCAGAAGGCGTCGACTGGCGGCCGCGCGCGTCGTCAGCAGATGATAGCTGTAGGGTCCCGGCACCGGGTTGCCCGGTGCAATGGCCAACAGCCCCTGCCTGACCGCATCGGCGGCGAGGACATCCGACGCCACGGCCACGCCTTGGCCCGCTATCGCGGCATCGAGCGTGAGATAGGTATGCGAGAAGCTCGGCCCTTGTCGCAACCGGGCCGCGCCGGCGTGCACGCCCTGCATCCGGCACCAGCGCACCCAGTCCACCTGCTCCGGAATGCGGGCCTCGGATTCGTCATGCAGCAATGTTGCACGCAACACATCGTCCACGGTGCGCAGCGGCGCGCATATCGAAGGCTGCCCGACCGCCAGGAACGTCTCCGACATCAGCTTTTCCGCGACGAGCCCCGGATAAGGGCCCAACCCCAGGCGGATCGCGACGTCCACGCGCTCGCGGCTGAAGTCGATGGCCGGCACCGAGGCCAGCAGGCGCACCTCGATGTCGGGATGCAACTGCCGGAACTCGCCCAGCCGCGGCATCAGCCAACGCGTCACGAACGACGGCATCGCGGTGACCGTCACCTCGGGGGAATCCGCAGCTTGCCGGATGCCGAGCGACGCGCGCTCGAGCTCGTCCATCAAGCGCTCGATTTCGAGGAAGTACCGCCGTCCGATGTCCGTCAGCTGGACGGACCGGGCGCCGCGCATGAACAACGGCGTTCCCAGCCACTCCTCGAGTAGCCGCACCTGATGTCCCACTGCACCGGACGTGACGCATAGCTCTTCACCCGCACGGGCGAAGCCGCCATGGCGCGCAGCCGCCTCGAATGCGCGTACGGAGAGCAGGGGCGGAAGTTGTCGCGGCATGACTCAGTTAAATTCAGGCTCAGTATGTAAATGTTTGATTTGTCGCGCCGGAAATGCGTGCTTAATCTGGACGCCTCACATCACGAGGCTCAGAAATAGTGGGCCATGCCATTTCCGGAGTCAACATGGATCTAAGCATTCACGGCGAGCCGAATTCCGCGCTCGCTCCGTCGTTTCGAAAGGTGCTCGTTCCCTGGGCGGTCCAGGGCGGGCTCAATCCACCGGTCATCACGCACGCGCAGGGGTGCTACTTCTACGATGCGAACGGCAAGCGCTATCTGGACCTCACCAGCGGCTATGTCGCGGTGTCGTTGGGTCACGGCCATCCGAAGGTGGTCCAGGCGATCCAGGCGCAGGCCGGGCGCATGTGCTGGGTCGCATCCAGTTACTTCAACGACGTGCGCGCCGAATATGCCGCACTCCTAAACAGCGTTTCACCGTGGCCGGAGGGACTGCGCGTGCACTTCACCTGCGGCGGCGCCGAGGCTAACGACGACGCGGTGAAGATCGCGCGGCTGGTGACACGCAGGCCCAAGGTGCTGACGGCTCATCGGTCGTATCACGGCAGCACCCTCGGCGCGAGCGCGGTGACGGGCGTGGACCGCTGGCGCGATCCTTTTCCGGCGCTTCCGGGCATGGTGAAGTTCTTTGCGCCGTATCCGTACCGCAGCCCCTTCCATACATCGGATCCGGCCGAGGAGACACGCCGTGCCCTCGATCACCTGGCGCGCGTCCTCTCGTATGAAGGCGCACAAAACGTGGCCGCGATCCTGCTGGAGCCGATGACCGGATCCAGCGGGGTCGTCGTCTACCCGCCGGGGTATCTCGAAGGTGTTCGGAACCTGTGCGACCGGCACGGCATCCTGCTGATCTTCGACGAGATCATGACGGGCTTCGGGCGCACGGGGGCATTGTTCTGCGCCGAGCGTGTCGGCGTATTGCCGGACCTGATTTCGTTCGCCAAGGGGGCCAGCTCTTCGTACACGCCCCTCGGCGGTGTCCTGGTGCGCGAAAGCGTGGCCCGCCACTTCGATACCGAACTCTTCGATGTGGGTCACACGCATGCGGGCCACGTGCTGGCGGTCGCCGGCGGGCTCGCCGCGCTGAAGGTCTATCTGGAAGAGGGCTTGTTCGAGCGGGCGCGCGAGATCGAGGGCTGGCTGCGCGACGGCCTCGGCGAACTGGCGGAGCGTCATCCGTCGATCGGAGACGTGCGGGGCATGGGTGCGCAGTTCGGCATCGAGCTGGTACGCGATCGGGAAACGCGCGAGCCGCTCGTCGAGTGGCATCACCCGGCGGGATCGGCGCCGATGCGGGTTTTCTATGGCGAGCTGCTGAGGCGCGGCGTTCACGCCTACGGGCGCTACAACGTGGTGATCGTGACGCCGCCTCTCGTCATCTCGCGCACGGAGCTGGACGAGGGACTGGATGCGCTCGACGCGGCGCTGACGGCGCTGGAGGCTGCGCGATGACCTGCGAGGACATTCTGTATCGAGAGGCGCGCGGCGTGACGGATCGACATCGAAACGTGTCTCGCGCGTGATGGTGTCACCCACCCGTCACCGGCGGGAAAAACGCGACCTCGCTATCCTCCCGCACGACGAATTCCCCGGTCACCATCTCGAGGTTCACGGCCGCCCTCACGGGGCGGTCCATCCGCAGCGCATCCGCGCTGCGCGCGTCGCGCGCAGCCAGCGTGCTGCGCAGCGCATCGACGGTGAGTTCGTGTGCATCGACCTCGATGGTTTCTTCGTCGCGTTCGAGTTGTTCGCGAATGCTCGCAAAGTATTTGATCGTCAGTTTCATGGCGAGGTCTTGAATGGAGTCGACGGGATCGGAAAGCGCAGCGTGCAAGGCGGCTGGGGTCAGCCCCAGCGCCGCATCGCCTGGTCGTCGTGCGCCTTCGCCTCGACCCAGCCGGATTCGCCGTCGTGCCGGATCTCCTTCTTCCAGAACGGTGCGTGCGTCTTCAGGAAGTCCATCAGGAATTCGCACGCATCGAACGCGGACGCGCGATGTGCGGCGGCCACCACGACCAGCACGACGGACTGGCCGAGCGGAATGCGGCCGACGCGGTGCACGATCTTGACCGCTTCGAGCCGCCAGCGCGCGCTCGCTTCCTCGACGATGCCCCACAGCGCCTGTTCGGTCATCGTCGGGTAGTGCTCGACCTCCAGCGCGACGACGTCGTCGACGTCGCCCTCCTTGCGCACGACACCGAGGAAATTCACGACGGCACCGACATTCGGATTGCGAACGATCGGCGCGAGCTCCGCGCCCGCATCGATCGGCGCGTACTGCACGCGCACTTCGAAGCCGGCGGTGATGGCGGGCGGCGGTTCGGTGTGCGGGTCGGCCGCGTCGGCGGGAGGCGGGTGGCCGCCGGCGCGCAACGGATCGTCCGGCAACCCGGCGCGAGATTCGGTGAAGGTCGTCATGACAGGTTCTCCAGTGGGCGGTGCGTCCTGTGTGGCGCGGCGGCCGGTCAGCCGCCGACGAGCGACATGCGCACGGTCGGATAGGTCTTGCCGGGCGCGCGGGCCGGCCGTGTGGCCCGGCGCTCGGAATAGCGGTCGTCGCGCCGCGTCCAGCGATCGCGCACGGCGGCCGCGAGGTCGCCGGTCGACGCCGCATCGTCGAGCCACGGCCGCAGGTCGGTGCCTTGCGTCGCGAACAGGCATGTATAGAGCTGCCCGTCGGCCGACACGCGGGCACGCGAGCAGGTGCCGCAGAACGGGTGCGACACGCTCGCGATGAAGCCGACTTCGCCCGCACCGTCGATGTGCGCGCAACGGATCGCGGTCGCGTCGTGCCCCGGTTCGCCGACGAGCACGAGCGGATAGCGTTCGTCGATCAGTTCGCGCATTCGCGCGGCCGGCACGACCTTGTCGCCGGACCAGAAGCTCGCGCCGCCGACGTCCATGTATTCGATGAAGCGCACGGCCACGCCCGTGTTCCGGAAGTGGCGTACGAGCGGCAGGATCTGGTCGTCGTTCGCGCCGCGCTCGATCACCGTGTTGACCTTGACCGGTGCGAGCCCGGCTGCGTGCGCGGCTTCGATGCCGGCGAGCACGCGCGACACCGGTACGTCGGCGTCGCTCATCCGGCGGAATACGGCGTCGTCGAGCGCGTCGAGGCTCACGGTCACGCGCGACAACCCGGCGTCGCGCAGCGAGCGCGCCTTCGCGGCAAGCAGCGAACCGTTGGTCGTCAGCGCGATCTCGACGGGCTTGCCGTCGACGGTCGTCAGCGCGGCGAGCCGTTCGATCAGCGCCTCGAGATTGCGGCGCAGCAGCGGCTCGCCGCCCGTGATGCGGATCTTCTCGACGCCGAGCGACGTGAACGCGCGCGCGATCTTTTCGAGTTGTGCGAACGACAGCCGCTCGGACGACGGCATGAAAGCATAGTCGGAACCGAAGCTTTCGCGCGGCATGCAGTAGCCGCAGCGGAAGTTGCACTGGTCGATCACGGACAGGCGCAGGTCGCGCAGCGGGCGCCCGAGCGTGTCGGACGTGCGGGGAAGGGCGCCGGGCGATACGCCGCCGGATGAAGCGGCGGCGGCCGGCGCGGCTGAAACGATGGCATTCACGATCGGTTCGTCGGCCTGCATGAAGTAAGCGGAGGGGCGTCGCCGGTCGGCCGCGCGTGTGCCGACGTGTCGGCGCACAGGTCGTGACGAGCCTCATCGTGAGCATAGTCCGCCGGGTTTTGCCGGCAGAGGCACAATCGCGCCCGAATTGCAGGGATACAGTTCTCCTTGCGGCGGGCGCGGCGCAGGGGGCGCATCGGGCGCGTGATCGGCGTCGCGCTCATGCGAGCCAGGGCGCGAATTCGTAATACGGTACCGAGTCGCCGCGCGCGATGGCTCGCCCGGCCGGCAACCGCGCGAGCCCGCTCGCCTGCACGAGCGACTGCAGCGTGCCGGCGCCTTGCTGGCGCAGCGTATCGAGCACGGGCGCGCCATCGGCACCGACGGTGCAGCGCACCCGCACGAAGCGTTCGCGCTGCGCATCGGGCTCGAAGCCGGTGTCGATCGGCAGCGACGGCACGACCGGCAGGCACGCGTCGCGACCCTGCAGGCGGCGGATCAGCGGCGCGACGAACAGCGCGAACGCCGTCATCGCGGCGCCCGGATTGCCGGGCAGCAGCACCACGGGCCGCGTGTCGAGCCGCGCGAGCGCAACCGGCTTGCCCGGCTTCATCCGCACGCCGGTGACGATGAACGATGCATCGAGCGCGGTCAGCACGGGGCGCAGCAGGTCCTTGTCGCCGACCGATGCACCGCCGACGCAGATCACCAGGTCGCAACCCGCGTGCAGGTCGCGCAGCGCACGATCGACGGCCGCCGCCGTGTCGGCCGCATGCACGCACATCGCGACACCGGCACCGGTTCCGGACACCAGCGCGGCGAGCATCGGCGCATTGCTGTTGTAGATCTGCTGCGGTGCACGCGGCTGGCCGCATGCGACGAGCTCGTCGCCGGTCGTCAGGATGCCGACGCGCAGCGCCGAGCGCACATCGATGCGCGCGAAACCTTGCGCGGCGGCCACGCCGACGTGCATCGCGCCCATCCGCACGCCGGCCGGCACGAGCAGGTCGCCGGCGCGTACTTCCTCGCCGCGACGGCGGATGTGCGATCCGCTGCGCTGCGGCGCGTCGAACGTGACGCGGCCGTCCTGTTCATGGGCATGCTCCTGCATCACGACGGTATCCGCGCCGGGCGGAATCAGGCTGCCGGTAAAGATCCGGGCGGCCGTGCGCGGGGCCAGCGGCGCCGGCATGTCGCCTGCATAGCAGTGTTGCGCGACGCGCAGCGGTTCGCCCTGCGAGAGATCCGCGTGACGCACGGCATAGCCGTCCATCGCGCTCTGGTCGGCCGGCGGCTGGTCGAGCACGGCGGTCAGCGGCGCGGCCAGCACGTGGCCGGCTGCTGCGGCGACCGGCAGGGAAGCGGTGGCGGCAAGCGGCGCAAACGCGCCGGCGAATTGCTGCTGCGCGGTATCGAAATCGAACAGGTGTTTCATGACGAGCGGGCCGGGTGCGCGGGCGCAAGCGCCGGTTGGTCGGGGTGAACGGCGGCCGGCGACACATATTCGACGAACCCGTCGTTGCGGCAGAAGCCGAGCAGCCGCACGCCGGCTTCGCGGGCGACGTCGATCGCCAGCGACGTCGGCGCCGAGATCGTCGCGATCATCGGGATGCCGACCCGCGCGGCCTTGCGCACCAGTTCGTAGCTCGCGCGGCTCGACAGGAACACGAAGCCCGCACGCAGGTCGGCGCGGCGCCGCGCGAGATGCCCGATCAGCTTGTCGAGTGCGTTGTGGCGGCCGACGTCCTCGAACACGTCGAGCACGGCGCCGTCGCGGTCGCACCACGCGGCCGCGTGGATGCCGCCCGTCTCGCGCATCAGCGTCTGGCGGGCCGGCAGCGCGCGCGCGGCATGGGCAATCGCGTCGGCGCCGATGCCGGCCGCCGCGCCGGCGGCCGCGATGCGCGGCGGGTGCAGGTCGAGCTGCGCGATGCTTTCGATCCCGCAGACGCCGCAGCCGGTGCGGCCGGCCAGCGCGCGCCGGTGCGCCTTTAGCGCCGTGAACGCCTGTTGCGACACGGTGAGCCGCACTTCGGCGCTGCCGGGCCGGCATTCGCTTTCGATGTCGAATACGTCAGATGCACGCTCGACGATGCCTTCGCTCAGCGCGAAGCCGAGGCCGAACGCGTCGAGGTCGATCGGCGTCGCCATCATGACCGTGTGCGAGATGCCGTTGAACACGAGTGCAACCGGCGTTTCGTCGACGACGCGATCGACGGTGTCGCGCGCTTCGCCGGCGCGATGGCGCGTCACGTGGCACGCGGTGCTGCCGGTCGGATCGTCGACGCGGGTGCAGGACTCCATGCGGTTTTTCTCCAGGCGGATCGGCCGGCGCGTACGCCGGACGACGGGAATCGATGCTGCCGGGCGGGTGCCGGGGGCGGCGCACTACCGCCACGGGCAGGCGTTGCATAACATGTTAAGTGGAGTGAACAGCGCGCCGCAGGCACAGCGCCGCGACGCGGAAAGCAGTACAGCTGACCACCCCGCAGGCACGAAATGTGTTTTCCGTGCACACATCTTCGGCGACGGGAGCAGCACAGTTTCAGCGCGCGTTCGAGTGATTGCGAGTATCGTTGCAAACGCGATATCGTCATTCACGCTTCGATGCCATGCGAGTGACTGTTTGTGTTCGCATGTGTTGTCGCCAAGCCGTCGCGCGATTTCCTGCTTCGGGCGTACGTCCTCACAACCACGAGCAAATTACGGTCATGGAAATCTTCGATGCGTTCCATCTCGCCCGGTTGCAATTCGCATTCACGGTGTCGTTCCACATCGTGTTTCCCGCGATCAGCATCGGCATGGCGAGCTTCCTGGCGGTCCTGGAGTGGCGCTATCTCGTCACCGGCGACGCCGCCTACAAATCCATGTTCCAGTTCTGGTCGAAGATCTTCGCGATCGGCTTCGGGATGGGGGTGGTCTCCGGCGTCGTGATGGCGTACGAGTTCGGCACCAACTGGGCCGGCTTCTCGCGCGTCGCGGGCAACATCACCGGGCCGCTGCTGACGTATGAAGTCCTGACGGCGTTCTTCCTCGAGGCCGGCTTCCTCGGCGTGATGCTGTTCGGCTGGCAGCGCGTCAGCCCGCGGGCGCACTTCTTCGCGACGCTGATGGTTGCGGTCGGCACGCTGATCTCGACGTTCTGGATCCTCGCGTCGAACAGCTTCATGCAGACGCCGCAGGGCTACAAGATCGAGAACGGCCTCGTCGTACCGGTCGACTGGTTCAAGATCGTCTTCAATCCGTCGTTCCCGTACCGCCTCGTCCACATGACGATCGCGGCGTTCATCGTCGCAGGCTTCATCGTCGCCGCGTGCGGCGCCTGGCACCTGCTGAAGGGGCGCCGCGACGAGCCGGTGAAGCGCAGCTTCTCGATGGCGCTGTGGATGCTGCTGGTGCTCGCGCCGATCCAGATCGTCGTCGGCGACGCGCACGGGCTGAACACGCGCGAATACCAGCCGGCGAAGATTGCGGCGATCGAGGGGTTGTGGGAAACCGAGAAGGGCGGCACCGCGCTGAACCTCTTCGGGCTGCCCGACATGCAGGCCGAAACCACGCGCTATGCGATCCAGGTGCCGCACCTCGGCAGCCTGATCCTCACGCACAGCTGGGACGGCGAGATTCGCGGGCTGAAGGAATTCCCGCCGCAGGATCGCCCGTATTCGCCGATCATCTTCTGGACGTTCCGGATCATGGCCGGCCTCGGGATGCTGATGCTGCTGACCGCGCTGCTCGGGCTGCTGCTGAGAAAGGGCGGACGCCTCTATGAAACGCGCTGGTTCCAGTGGTTCGTGGTCTGCATGGGGCCGTCCGGCATCGTCGCGCTGCTCGCCGGCTGGATCACGACCGAGGTCGGGCGGCAGCCGTGGACCGTCTACGGCGTGCTGCGCACCATCGATTCGGTCGCGCCGCTCAGTGCGCAACAGGTCGGCGTGTCGCTGCTGATCTTCGTGGTCGTCTATTTCCTGGTGTTCGGGACGGGTATCTACTACATGATGAAACTGATGAGGCGCGGGCCGGCTGCCCAGGCCGGGTACATCGAGCTGCACCGGCATCCGGGGCTGCGCAAGAGCGCGCTGTCCACGCCGCTGAACGTCACCGAAGCGGAGTAAGCCATGCACATCGATCTTCCTGTCGTATGGGCCGCGATCATCGGCCTCGGCGTATTCATCTACGTGATGCTGGACGGCTTCGATCTCGGTATCGGCCTGTTGTTTCCGTTCTTCGACGCGAAAGCCGAGCGCCAGGTGATGCTCGACACCGTCGCACCGGTGTGGGACGGCAACGAGACGTTCCTCGTGCTCGGCGGCGCGGGCCTCTATGGCGCGTTCCCGGTCGTGTATTCGACGCTGCTGCCCGCGAACTACCTGCCGCTGGTGCTGATGCTGGTCGGACTGATCTTCCGCGGCGCGGCGTTCGAGCTGCGCGCCAAGGCTACCCGCACGCAACACATGTGGGATCTCGCGTTCATCGGCGGCTCCGCGCTCGCGGCGTTCTGCCAGGGGATCGTGCTCGGTTCGCTGCTGCAGGGCATCAAGATCGAGAACAACCAGTTCGCGGGCGGCCCGTTCGACTGGCTGTCGCCGTTCAGCCTGCTCTGCGGGATCGGCGTGCTCGTCACGTATGCGACGCTCGGCTGCGGCTGGCTGATCCTGAAGGTCGATGGCGAACTGCAGCGCAAGATGCGGCTGCTGATGAAGCCGCTCGCGGGCGTGCTGCTCGCCGTGATGGGTGTCGTGAGCCTGTGGACCGTGATCGGGCTGCCGGCCGTCGCGCACCGCTGGTTCGGCAGCGGCAACCTCGGCTGGTTCCTGCCGGTGCCGATCCTCGTCGTCGCATGCGTGTGGGGCATCTTCCACTCGGTGAAGCGCACGCACGAAGCCACGCCGTTCCTGCTGACGCTCGCGCTCGTGTTCCTCGGCTATACGGGGCTCGTGATCAGCATCTGGCCGAACATCGTGCCGCCTTCGCTGACGATCTGGGATGCATCGTCGAGCCATTCGAGCCAGCTGTTCGCGCTCGTCGGCACCGTGATCGTGCTGCCGATCATCCTCGTGTACAACGCGATGCAGTACCGCGTGTTCCGCGGCAAGGTGCGCGAGGGCGACATCGGCTATCACTGAGCGGCATGCGAAGTGACGGGGCGCGGCGTGCGCGTATCATCACGCACAGCGCGGCGCCCGGCACGGCACCCGATGCGAAAGCGGCCCGCCACGCGCGGGCCGCTGCGCATCGGGTGCGGGCGCAACGGGTTGCGTTGCGTATTCCTTTGGCAGTCGAGAAAACACCATGATCGTCAGACCACGACAAAACTGGCTCAGGATGCTGTTCGTATGGAACGGCTCCGTGCTGCAATCGATCATTCCGCAGCTCGTGTTCATGGCGATCGTCAGCACGCTGGCGGTCTTCACGAACGGGCGCATCTTCGGCGAGAAGATTCCGCTCAACACCGCGCCGTTCACGCTGTTCGGGCTCGCGCTCGCGATCTTCCTCGGGTTTCGCAACAACGCGAGCTTCGAGCGCTTCAAGGAGGCGCGGCACCTGTGGGGCAACCTGCTGATTGCGGCGCGCGCGGTGACGTCGCAACTGCATCGCTACCTGCCCGACAGCGTGAGCGACGCCGAGCGCAACCGGCTCGCCGATCTGCTGATCGCGCTCGCGTATGCGCTGAAGCACCAGCTGCGCCATACCGATCCGACCGAAGACCTGCTGCGCATTCTCGGCGCGGAGCGCACGGCCGCGCTCGGCGGCAAATGCTACAAGCCGGTCGCGATCCTCGACGAACTGCGCGGCGGCATCGTCCGTGCGCTGGGCCGAGCGCACGGCAGCGACGCGACCTGCTGGATGTTCGAGACGCAGCTCGACGAGCTCGGCAAGTCGGTCGGGGGTTGCGAGCGCATCCTGTCGACGCCGATCCCGTTTTCATACAGCGTGCTGCTCCATCGCACCGTGTATGCGTATTGCGTGCTGCTGCCGTTCGGGCTCGTCGACTCGACGGAGTTCTTCACGCCGCTGATCTGCGTGTTCATCTCGTACACGCTGATCGCGCTCGAGGCGATCGCGAACGAAGTGGCCGAGCCGTTCGGCCTCGCGCCGAATGCGCTCGCGCTCAATGCGATGACGCGCACGATCGAGCGGTCGGTGCTCGAACTCGGCGATCGGCCGATGCCGGAGGAGTTCGCGCCGGCGTCGACGTATCAGATCACGTAGGGCGCCGGTTCGGTAGTGTAGTCGCCGGTAAGGTTGATCGGTCGGATCGGGAGAGGTTGTGTAGACTCGGGCTCGTTCAATGGAGCCCACACCATGCAACTGCTTGATCACGTGTCGATCGGCGTGCCGGATATCGACCAGGCACGCCCCTTCTACGATGCCGTCATGACCGCGCTGGGCGCGACCAAGGTCTATGACCGGGCCACCGCGCTCGGTTATGGCGAACGCTGCAGCGCGAACGACCCTGCATCGACCTTCCTCGCGGTGTATCTGGATCCCGCCGAAATCGGGACGAACAAGCGGCACTGGTGTTTCAAGGCCGCTTCCCGCGAGCAGGTGCATGCGTTTTTCGAGGCCGGCCTGTCTACGGGCGGCCGGTCCAACGGCGACCCCGGCTTGCGGCCGCACTACCACGGCGATTACTACGCGGCGTTTCTCGTCGATCCGGCCGGCAACCAGGTCGAGGCCGTGTGTCACGCAGCGGTGGCGGAGCACGAGTAGCCGTAACGGTGGTGAGGTCCGGCGGTCGTTAGTTTTCGACTGCTTCGGAGTCCCACGTCCCGAGGGATATCGCTTTGCTCAGCATGCCGACGGTCAATGCATGTCGCTGGAACGTATGGGGTTTTCCGAGCAGGTATTTTCGCAAGACGTGATATAGCAGCCCCTCGCCCTCCATCAGGAAGTAACGCCCAAAATCGTAGTCTCCTCGGTCGACGCCGAATCGGTCGAAAAAGCGTTCCATGAAGATGTCGGCGTCGTCCCCGGTCTGTCCCAGGTCGTCCGAGATCGAGGTGCGCTCCGTAATGCGGTGCTTGTCCGAGGCAGCGGCTTCCTTGCGAACGAACGCTTCCAGCGCTTCCCAATTGTGTCGGTCGTCCATTAGAGAATCCTGTCCTCTGGTTTCACAATCCGGTTGTACTGGTAAACGGTGTTCCGGACAATATGGAATACATCCGTCCCAAGTACCACCCATCCGACACCCGGTATGGTTCGTCCGACGAACACTGCCAGTCGATGGGTCAGGATTACCCGCAATCTCTTGATGCTTTTCAGCGTAACGGTCGGCAATACCTTGCGCTTGAATTCATACCGAAATATCGACCTCGACATGACCGATGCGACGGACGTGCCGCGGGTCGTGCCGGCCGGCTTGGCTCGGGTTGGAAGAATGGGAAGACCCGACAGTATCAGAACAACCGCTTCGACATCGTCGATGCCGATCTGCTTGCAGGTTTCGTCTGCGGCAATCAGGAAGAACAACTCGATCGGAGTCAGGTCTGGTTCGTTCCGGTAGTGGTAAGTATTCACGCGGTGCCCTCGGGATGCCGGCGACACAGGCCGCATTCGCTGCACGTCCCGTTCGCCGTCGTTGTCGTTGGCGGGCTACGTTAGCGAAGTGGTCTTTGCGGGGCAATATCGGAGGGAGGCCGGCTGCTGCGGTGGCGCTGACGAGCGATTCACGCAAAAACGACACGAAGGCCGTTGCTCGCCGTGTGGTGACGGAAGAGCGGCACGGGACGCTCGCGCGGACGATCATTTTCTTCGTTGTGATGCCGGGGACGGAAGGTTGTCGAATTGTTGCCGATTACGCTCCACGTCGACGTTCATGTCGAGCGTGCATTGTGTGGTGGATCCAATGCAAGTCGCCGTCGCCGCTCAATCGAAATACGTGAACCCCATCGCACTCTTCACGGCCACGAGCGTCGCGCTTGCCACTTCCCGTGCATGCAACGTGCCGCGCTTCGCGATCGCCTTAACTTCGGCCTCGTCGGCCTTGCCCCGGCGGCGGCGCGCGCGGACCGGCCCGATCAGCGCACGCTTGACGACGCGGTCGCTGGCCGCCGAGCCCCTGCCCGGAATCGACGAGACGGATCTGACGAGGAGTGGCCGAACGCATCAATCCCGATACGACGGCTCCTCGACGTCCAGGATGCGCTTCATCTCGTCGAAATGCGCGATCGAGAAGTCACGGAATCCTTCCCAGTCACGCGCGGTCTTCTCGGCCACTTCGTCGGACAGCACATTGATCGGCTTGCCGGTCGCGTACGCGTTGACGAGGATCCGGCACGCGCGTTCGAGCGTGTACATGTCGTCGAACGCCTCGCCGACTGTCGGCGCGGTCACCAGTACGCCGTGATTGCCCATCAGCAAACGGGACTTGTCCTTGAGCAGCGACACGAGGCGGGCGCCTTCGTCTTCGGTATCCGCCATTCCCGAGAATGCGGTGTCCAGCGCGACACGATTGAAATAACGGGCGGTGTTCTGTTCGATGGGCAGGATGGTCGGATCGGACAACGTCGAGATCGCAGTGACATGGACGGGGTGCAGGTGCATGGCGACGCGCACATGCGGCAGTTGCTGGTGCAACTGGCCATGGATCGCCCATGCGGTCGGATCGACGCTGCCGTTTTCGAGGCTCGAACGATCGTCGGCGTCCAGCAGAACCAGGTCGCTCGCGCGGATCCGCGAGAAGTGCATCCATTTGGGGTTCATCAGGAAGTGACGGCCGTCGTCGGAAACGGCGACGCTGAAGTGGTTCGCGACCGCTTCATGCATGTCGAGGCGGGCGAAGCAGCGGAAAGCGGCGGCGAGATCGGTGCGAAGCTGGGTTTCGTTCATGTCGAGGTGCGTGAGCGGAAGCGTGGGAAACGGGGGCGCCGGCCGCAGGTTCATGGTTGGCCGCAGGGATTTGTCGAAAGGGTTCGACCAGTCGGGCGGCCGAGCGCCGGCCACGCCGCGATGCATCGACCCGCTTACTGCCTTGGGGCGGTCGATCCGTCCGCGTCGGCCGTCGCGTCGTCCGAGTGCCAGAACGCGTTGCGGTCGCGGTAGTTCTGCAGGAACTGCTGCAGCCGGGGATTCGTGGAACGGCGGAACACCTCGCCCGGCGCGCCGCTCACCGCGATCCGGCCATGGTCGAGAAACACGACGCGATCGGCCATCTGGGCGGCGAAACCCATCTCGTGCGTGACGACGACCATCGTCATCCCGTCGCGCGCGAGCTGCTTCATGACCTGCAGCACTTCGCCGACGAGTTCCGGGTCCAGTGCGGAGGTTGGCTCGTCGAACAGCATCAGGTTCGGCTCCATCGCCAACGCGCGGGCGATCGCCACGCGCTGCTGCTGGCCACCGGACAGTTTCGACGGATGGGCATCCGCCTTGTGGGACATGCCGACCATGTCGAGCATGCGGCCACCGATGGCATCCGCCTCGGCACCGGGCAGGCGGCGCACCCGCCGCAGCGCTTCGGTGACGTTACCGAGCACGCTCATGTGCGGCCACAGGTTGAACTGCTGAAACACCATGCCGATGTTACGGCGCACGCGGTTGATCTCGGCGCTCGACGCGCGCACGCGTACGCCGTTGCGTTCGACATAGCCGAGCATCTCGCCGCCGATCCGGATCTCGCCGTGATCATAGGTTTCGAGGGCGGCCATGCAGCGCAGCAGCGTGCTCTTGCCCGATCCGGACGGACCGATCAGGCAGACCACTTCGGATTTCGCGATCGACACATCGATTCCGCGCAGCACATCGGTATCGCCAAAACGTTTGTGCAAACCCCTGACTTCGACGAGCGGCGTTGCGGACGCCGGCGCGAGCGTGGCGGCGGGTACGCTTGCGGGGATGGCGCTGACTGCGTTCATGATGGCCTCGATCAGTTCCGGTCATCGTGCCGTCATCGCCTGGGTCAGGCGACGGGCGCAATGCAAGTTCGATGAGCCGACTTTACGTGGTCAATATTGATCGGGGAAAAACTCTTTTCGAATGCGATTCGCAAGTTTTTCCTATGCGGCGCGCCGGTGCGCGGCGAAGAAGATGCGCGCACCGGCGGAGGGAATTGCGCGGCAGTACGGGAACAGCCAGCCGAGCTCGACGGAGTCGAAATCAGTCAGTCATGCGATCAGTCGCTTCGGTCGCGGCGAGATGGTCTGCCAGCCGCCGCAGCATCGCATCGCAACCCTGCAGTTGCTCGACGCTCACGAACTCGTCCGGCTTGTGCCCCTGATCCATGCTGCCCGGTCCGCACACCACGGTCGGGATACCGGCCTGCTCGAACAGTCCGCCTTCGGTGCCGAACGCAACCGTGCCGAACGCGCTCGATCCGCTGAGTATCGACAGCAGGCGGGCGGCGTCGCTGTCGCCCGGTGTCGAGAGGCCCGGGTAGGCGGACAGCGGCTGCATACGGATATCGCAATCCGCGTGAACCGCGCGCATCTTCGGCGTCAGGTGTTGCTGCGCATAGGCCTGCAATTCGCTCGTCACTTCATCGGCGTCGAAGCCGGGCAGCGTGCGGACTTCGAAATCGAATTCGCATGCGTCGGGAACGATGTTCAACGCCTTGCCGCCGTGGATCAGGCCGATCTGGACAGTCGAATACGGCGGATCGAAGCGCGCGTCGTGATGCTCCGGTTGTGCGAGGCGCTCGCCGATTTCCTCCAGCCGGTTGACGAGACGCGCCGCATACTGAATCGCATTGACGCCATACGGCGCATACGCGGAATGGCACGCGGCGCCTTTGACGTGGCAGCGCATCGCCAGTTTGCCCTTGTGGCCGAGAACCGGCTTCAATTCGGTCGGCTCGCCGATCACGCACAGCACCGGCCTGTGTGGGCGCTTCGCGAGTTCGGCCAGCATCGGCCGCACCCCGAGACAGCCGATCTCCTCGTCGTACGAGAACGCGAGATGGATCGGCAACGACAACCGGCGCTCGACGAACATCGGTACCGCAGCCAGCACCGACGCGAGAAAGCCCTTCATGTCCGCGGTGCCGCGCCCATACAGCCGGCCGTCGCGCTCAGTCATCCGAAACGGCTCGACGGTCCATGCCTGGCCGTCGGCGGGCACCACATCCGTATGACCCGAGAGCAGGATGCCGCCGCGCTCGCGCGGCCCGATCGTGGCGAACAGGTTCGCCTTGCTGCGCGCGTCGTTGTAGAACAGTTCGCTGTCTATTCCGTAGCGCGCCAGATAGCCGCGGATGAACTCGATCATCGCGAGGTTCGAGTGCCGGCTGACCGTATCGAAGCCGATCAGTTCGGCGAGCAGGGTGCGGCTGGTCGGGTCACTCATCACCGGGGACTCCGTATTTCGGTGCGGCCGTCGGATCGAGCGCGCGCGTCACATAGTCGTGCATCTGCGGACGGTATGCATGCCACAGCGCGGCGAGGGCCGCGATCGGTGCGTCGTCGGTCCAGTCGACCCGCAGGTCGACGAGCGGCCACACCTGCGTATCGACGATCTTCAACGCGGCCGAATGCACCGGGCCGGCTTCTCCGCCCGCGTCGATCGCGGCCTGCATCGCCGCGAGCAGACGGTCGGCGAGCGGGCCGGGCGTCTGCTCGAACGCGGGCACCATCGCGGAGATCACGTCCTGACTGGCGAGCATGTTGCCCGCGGCGACGCACTGTCTGCCCGCTACCGCATGATGCAGGCCGAGCGCGTGCGCGCCGGTCTGGAATGCCGTGCGGCCCTGTGTATCGACGACCGTGACCTGCCGGTAGTCGCGCCAGCGATCGGTGGCGAGCGCGGCTTCGAGCGCCTGTACGGGATCGGCCGCGCCGTCGCCGAGCAGGTCGAGCACCCGCGGGCCGAGCGACGGCAGCGTGACGTTCTGCGTCGCCACGGCGCCCGCACCGGTGCGAACCCACGCGCAGCGCGCGCCCACTGCGATGCTCGAGGAACTGATCGCGATGCCGAGTTGTCCGGTTTCGGCGCACCGTCCGACGATGGAGAATGTCATGTCACGCTCCGGCGGCAGGAGCCGGCTGCCAGTTGTCGGGAATCACGGCGATGACGTCGATTTCCATCAGCCACTCCGGCTGGCCGAGCGCGCTGACCACGAGGCCGGTCGAGATCGGATAGACGCCCTTGAGCCATTTGCCGACGACCTGATAGACGGGCTCGCGATAACGCGGATCGATCAGATACGTGGTGGTCTTGACGATATGCGAGAGGTCGCTGCCGGCTTCTTCGAGCAGTTGCTTGACGTTCTTCATCGCCTGTTCGGTTTGCGCGCGCGGATCGCCCAGGCCGACCAGATTGCCGTCGAAGTCGGTGCCGATCTGGCCGCGCACATAGACCGTGTTGCCGGCGCGGACAGCCTGGCACAGATCGTTGTCGAGCGTCTGGTTCGGATAGGTGTCTTTCGTGTTGAACATCCGGATACGGGTGTGGGTCGGCTGGCTCATCGTCGTGAATTCCTGAAGGAGGGTTCGGCAAGCAGTGCAGTGCGAATCGGTCTTGCGTTCAGTGCGCGGCGGCGCGGGTCTGCACCGGGCTCGGGACTGCCGGTTCGGCAACCTGGTCGTCGGCTTGCGACGCCTCCGCGTTGCCTCGTTGCGCGGCGGCCTCGTGATAGCGCTGGTAGCTGCGCTGCGTCGCGATATGTCCGGCCACATGTTTCGCGTCGTGCCAGACCCCCCAGATAAACGCGGAGCCGCGCCGCGACAGCCACGGCAGACCGAGAAAATAGAGTCCCGGCTCGCTCGCGACGCCGCGCTGATGTTTCGGTTTGCCGTGCTCGTCGAAGGCGTCGACCTGCAGCCAGCCGAAGTCGTTCGCGTAGCCGGTCGCCCAGATGATCGACGTGACACCGGCCGCGGCGAGATCGAGTTGCGTGAGCGGTTCGGTGAGGCAGGGCGGATCGGCGGGAATGCGACGGGCTTCGGGCTCCTCCGGCAGATCGAGACCGTTGCTGGCCGCGTACGCGTCGGCGGCGTCCAGCAGCGACAGGTAGTTTTCGTCGCCGGCCGCGATGTTGGCCGCGAGATCCGCTTCGAACGTGACGATGCCTTGTTCGAAAGCCCGCGTCACGCCGACCAGCGTCACACCGTCGTGCGCGAGACGGCGGAAGTCGACCGTGTGGCCGCCGTCCGCGCCGCTCACCGCGATTGTCACGTGCGACCGGCCGGGGCGCATCGTTTCCATGTCCCACAGACCCAGTACGCCGAGCCACCAGCAGAAGTCTCGACCGCGATACGCGCGCGGCGGACGGTCGTGAGGACCGACGGACAGATAGACCTGGCGGCCCGAGCGTTGCAGTTCAGCCGCGATCTGGACGCCCGACGAACCCGCGCCGACGACGAGCACGTTGCCGGCGGGCAGTTGCGCAGGATTGCGGTAGTCGGCGGAATGAATCTGCGTCAGGCGCGCGTCGGTGGGCGCGATGGCCGGAATGACCGGGCATTGGAACGGGCCGGTCGCGACCACGACGCGGTTCGCGTGGAAGGTGCCATCCGTCGTCTCGACGACGAAGCCTTGACGGCCGCTCTCGCGGACCACGCGCTTGACTTCGACGCCGGTGCGGATCGGCGCGTCGATCATGCGCGCGTAGTCGACAAAGTACTCGGCCATCTGATCCTTCGTGGCGAAGCCGTCCGCATCGACACCGCCGATATTCATGTTGGGGAAGCGGTCGTGCCATGCCGGGCCGTTCGCCACCAGGGAATCCCAGCGCGCGGTGCGCCAGCGCTCGGCGATGCGATCGCGTTCCAGCACGAGATGCGGCACGCCAAGCGCACCGAGGTGTTCGCTCATCGCGATACCGGCCTGTCCGGCGCCGACCACCAGCGTATCGATTGATGTGACTTCGACGGTCATGTGAGTTCTTCCTGGTGCGTATCGATCGGGTTGTTCATGGACTGACAGGTCCGTCTTTGCTGCAATTCGCTGCAACGCATCACGATGCCGCGCGAGGAAATCGACGTTCAAGCACCGGATCCGGAACGCCTCGGGAGTCCGAATCGATGTGCGCCGCGTGGCCGTGTTTCCCGCGCATTGCGTGAAGTTGAAGAAAATCTACGCCGGTGCACTGAATCTGAAAAATATATTTAAAAAATGTATTGCATCTGATTTGCCTATGCAGATGCGCGCGACGAGACATGAGAGAGCGATCGTCAGCAGTCGCGATCGAATCAGGGAAATGAATGGGGGAGGACGCAACGAAACGCACCGCACCGGCGGCATCGGCTCAGGCTGACTGTCACTTGCGCGGCGGACGGCGGCTATGCCGCTTCGCGTGCCGCGCCCGACGCCTGCGCGCGGCCACGCAGCCAGTTGATGCTGGTGAAAAGCAGGATCGCGAAAACGATCAGCACGGTGGCGACGGCGAGGATCGACGGGTCGATCTGGTCACGAATGCCGCTCCACATCTGCCGCGGCACGGTGCGTTGATCGGGACCGCCGATGAAGAGGATCACGATCACTTCGTCGAACGACGTCGCGAACGCGAACACGGCGCCAGTGGCAACCGCGGGCAGGATCAGCGGCATCGTCACGCGGCGAAAGGTGGTCCACGGCGCGGCACCGAGATTCGCGGCGGCGCGCAGCAGGCTCTGGTCGAACGACAGCAACGATGCGGTCACGGTGATCACGACGAAAGGCGTGCCGAGTGCCGCGTGCGCGAGGATCACCCCCGGGTAGGAGTTGACGAGCCCGAGTGGCGCGAAGATCAGGTAGAAGCCGGCCGCGACCACGACGATCGGGATGATCATGGGCGAAATCAGGATCGGCATGATCAGCGTGCGGAACGGAAAGTCGTCGCGCGCGAGACCGATTGCGGCGAGCGTGCCGAGACTCGTTGCAATCGCGGTCGACGCCGCGCCGATCGCGATGCTGTTCAGGAATGCCCGCTGCCAGTCCGGGCTACCGAATGCCTGCGCGTACCAGCGCAGCGAGAAGCCTTCCATCGGGTATGAAAAATACGACCCGGAATTGAACGACAGCGGAATGATCACGAGGATCGGCGCAACCAGGAAGAACAGCACGATCGCGCAATGGATGCGCACACCGGCAGTGGCAATGCGCGTCGACGGCAGGCTGTTGGGGTTCACGGACACGATGCGGCTCCAGTGACGTCGGGCGTCAGCCGAACCGGAGCCGGTCGATGCCGACGAGCCGGTTGAAGATGAAATAGAACACGGCGGTGAAGATCACGAGATACGCGGACAGCGCACCGGCCAGCCCCCAGTTGAGCAGATCGTTGGTTTGCGACGCGATCAGCTGGCTGATCATCTCGTCGCCTGCGCCGCCGAGCAGGGCCGGCGTAATGTAGTAACCGAGCGCCAGCACGAACACGAGAAAGCACCCGGCACCGATGCCCGGCAGCGTCTGGGGGACGTACACGCGAAAGAATGCGACGACAGGGTGGGCACCGAGTGACTGCGCGGCGCGCATGTAGATCGGCGGCACGCTTTTCATCACCGAGTAGATCGCGAGAATCATGTAGGGCAGCAGCACGTGCGTCATGCCGATCAGCACACCGGCACGGTTGAAGATCAACGGCAGCGGATGATCGACGGCATGCAGCGCGAGCAGGACGCGGTTGACCACGCCGCCCGGTTGCAGCAGGACGTACCACGCGGTCGTGCGGACCAGCAGCGAGGTCCAGAACGGCACGATCACGAACAGCATCAGCAGGTTGGCCTGCTTTGCCGGCAGGTTGGCGAGCAGCCACGAGACCGGGTACGCGAGCAGCAGGCACAGCAGCGTGACCGTTGCGCTGATCGACACCGTGCGCATGAACGCGGTGCGGTAGACCGCGCTGTTCGCGGGCACCGAATGGACGGCGCCATCGGGGGACACCTGTGCGTCGAGACCGTTCAACAGATAGTCCGGCGTCCATGACGACGCCGCGCGTTTCAGCAGGCGCCAGGTTTCGGGCTGATTCCAGCGATCGTCGGCGGCGAGCAGGACGGGTTTCCATGCCGTGACGGCATCCTGGGCGCGTACCGTGCGTGCCGACTTCAGCAGCAGCGTGCGGAACTCGGGCTGGTAGAAATTCATCCGGCGCGCCACGTCGCCGAGCGAGCCGGCCTCGCCGGCGCTTTTCAGTCCGCTGGCGAGGGCGCCGAACACCGGCTCGTCCGGCACGCCCTGGCCGTTCCAGTGTCGCAGCGTTTGCGCGAACGACGGCATCGCACCGGACAGTTCCGGATTGCGCACGCTGCGGGCAAGCAGCGACGCAATCGGCGCGATGAACGTGGCGAGCAGGAACACGAGCAGCGGCAGCGTCAGCAGCAGCGCGCGCAAAGCCGCCTTGCGCCGCGCCTGCCGGTATTTGACGGCGTGCCCGGTGGCGAGCTCGGGGCCTGCCGCCCGCACGGGAAACATCGACGAGTTGTTCATCGGGACTCCGGAGCGACGCGCCCGGAGCAGGACGCGTCGCGTAAAACCACTACGCCGTCGTGGCGAGGCGCGTTACTGGCCGAGCCATGTCTGGAAACGCTTGGTCAGCGTATCGCCGTTGTCGGCCCAGAAGTTCGCGTTGATCTGGATCGGTCGCTTGAAGTTGGCGGGCGCCGTCGGCAGGTCGTTAACGCGCGCCTTGTCGATCAGCGGCAACGATGCCTTGCGCGGCGGCGCGTAAGCGATGTACTTCGACAGATCCGCGTATGCCTGCGGCTGCGCCGATGCAACGATGAACTGTTTCGCGGCCGCGGCATGCTTCGCACCCTTCGGCACGCCCCACCATTCGTAGTCGTACACCTGCGCGTCCCAGACGATCCTGAACGGCTTCTTGTCCTGGTGAACGGCGCTGTCGATGCGGCCGTTGTATGCCTGCACCATCGTCACCGCGCCGTCCGCGAGCAGCTGCGGGGCTTGCGCACCGGCTTCCCACCAGACGATGTTCGACTTGATCGTGTCGAGCTTCGCAAATGCACGATCGACGCCGGCAGGGGTCGAGAGCACCTTGTAGACGTCGGCCGGGGCCACGCCGTCCGCGACCAGTGCCCATTCGAGCGTGACCTTCGGCGACTTTCTCAGGCCGCGCTTGCCCGGGAATTTCTTCAGGTCGAAGAAGTCCGCGATGCCGGCCGGCGCGGTCTTCAGCTTCGACGCGTCGTACGCATACACGGTCGACCAGACCATCGCGGCCACCGAGCAATCGCGCAGCGCACCCGGCAGGAAATCCGACGTGTTGCCGAGGGTCTTGCCGTCCAGCTTCTCGAGCAGACCTTCGTCGCACGCGTTGATCGCGTCGTTGGTCTCCATGTCGATCAGGTCCCACGTCGGGTTCTTCGCCTGTTCCATGGCTTGCAGCTTGGCGAGGCCGCCGTCGTACGACTCGGTCTGGAACTGGGTGCCGGTCTTTGCGGTGAACGGCTCGAACCACGCATGGCGTGCGGCCGTTTCATAGGCGCCGCCGAACGTGACGACGGACAGCGTATCCGCGGCATGAGCGGCAGGCAGCGCGGAGAATGCGGAGAGCCCGACGACAGCCGCGATCGTGCGGCGCAGAGGGGCGTAGCGAGGGTTTTTCATTTTCAGGCTCCAGAGGCGATGGGCATGGCAACAGGCGGGGTGGGTAAGCGAACCGCGGAGCTTGCGACGCGGGCGACGGCGGACGGCGACAGCACCTTGCAGTCGTCCTGGCGCCATACGATCGTCGCGGCCGCGCCGATCGGCGGCAGCGCGACGAGGCGCGTGTTGGGGACCTTGACGACCATCGTGTCGCCGCTGCCGAGTTGCAACTGCACGCGATGATGATCGCCGCAATACACGATGTCGCGCACCGTCGCGGCGAGTGCGTTCGATCCCGCCGGCACGTTCGCGGTTTCGACCGCGCCGAGTACCTGCGCGCGCTCGGGACGCAGCGCGAGCGTGGCGTCGTCGCCGGCCTCGACCTGGTTGCCGCGGCGACCGCGGATCGTGGCGCCGCCATGAAGCTGGAGCACGGCCCATTCGCCGTCGAGCGCGCTGACGCGCCCGGCGAGACCGTTGTTTTCGCCGACGAAGTTCGCGACGAATGCGTTCTGCGCGTTTTCGTACAGCTCGGTCGGCGTCGCGGCCTGCTGGATGTGTCCGTCCGAGAACACGGCGACACGATTCGACATGGTCAGTGCTTCGTTCTGGTCGTGCGTCACATAGACGATCGTGAGCGACAGGTCGCGATGCAGCCGCATGATTTCGTACTGCATCGTTTCGCGAAGCCGTTTGTCGAGCGCGCCGAGCGGCTCGTCCATCAGTACCACGCGAGGCTCGAATACCAGCGCGCGGGCCAGTGCGACGCGCTGCTGCTGGCCGCCCGACAACTGTGCGGGACGTCGCGACGCGAGATGCGACAGCTCCACCATGTCGAGCGCGCGCTGCACGCGCTGCTTGCGCTCGTCGCGAGCGGTCTTGCGCACCGAGAGCGGAAACGCAACGTTCTCGGCGATCGTCAGGTGCGGGAAGAGCGCGTAGTTCTGGAACACCATGCCGATGTCGCGCTGGTGAGGCGGCTTGTCGTCGAGGCGGTGGCCGTCGAGCAGGATGGTGCCGTCGGTCGGCGCCTCGAAACCGGCGAGCATCATCAGCGTGGTGGTCTTGCCGGAGCCGGACGGTCCCAGCAGCGAGACGAATTCACCTCGGGCGATGTCGAGATCGAGACCGTCGACAACCGCATGCCGGCCGTCGTAGGACTTGCTGACGCCGACGAACGAAATGTAGGGTTGGCTGGTCATCGTGAGCTTCAATGAGGTGACGTGAGTGGCGAGTCGTTTGCGTGCGGCTTCAAACTGCGACGTGCGACGCCAGATAGCGCGCGAAGTCGTAGTTCGGCCGTTCCAGATGACTCAGGTGACCGGGCTTCGCAAGCGGGGCATGCACGCCGCGGAACACCGCCTCGACGCCGCGCCGGTCTTCGAGATTCACTTCGTCGAGCAGCTTCTTCAGCGTCGCCATGTATTCAGCCGCCTTCGGGTCGTCGACGAATTCCGGCGACAGGCCGCCGCCGAAGCGGATATGCACGCGATCCACGCCCAGCGGCTGAAGGACCAGATACCAGAAATAGCCCGGTGTCAGCGTGACGAGATGGGTCGGGTAGATCGCGAGGAGCGCGGTCGTCTTGCGCCATTGGCCTTGCAGGCGCGTGTTGTTCGGATGCGCATTGCCGATCGGCAGCGACGCCTCTTTCGTGATCCAGTGATAGTTGAATGCCGGAAGTCCAGGCGGGCACTCCATCTCGTCGAGCTTCGAATGCGGGCCCACCGTCGCCCGATGCAGCATCGGCAGGTGATAGCTCTCCATGAAGTTTTCCGCGAGGATCTTCCAGTTGGTGTCCCACACGTGTTCTTCGTGGAAGGTCTCGACATACGACGCCATGTCGTAATCGGCGATCAGTTCGTCGAGTTCCTTCAATTGCGTGGCAACAGGCGGTGCCTCGCGATTGAGCGTGACGTAAACCCAGCCCTGCCAGATCTCGCAGCGAACCTGCGGAAGCTTGTAACTGTCCTTACAGAATCCGTCCTGCCTGTCCATCATCGGCGCGCCGCGCAGGTCGCCGTCCAGCGAATAATTCCACGCGTGATAGGGGCAGACGATCCGGCGCACATTGCCGCGGCCTTCGAGCAGCGTGGACATGCGGTGCAGGCATACGTTCGACATGGCACGCAGTGTGCCGTCGTCGCGGCGGATCACGATGATCGGCTGGCCGGCGATCTCCGCCGTCAGGTAGTCGCCCGGGCTGGGCAGCGCGCTCGCGCGACCCATGCACAGCCATTCGTTGCGAAAGAGGGTTTGCTGTTCGCGCTCCAGAAACTCGGGCGATATGTAGACGCCCGGCGGCATCGCGCGGGCGTCGCTGAAGTCGCGTTCACAATTGGTTTTCAGGTCGCGGACGATCACGTCGATGGACGGCGCGGCCGTAGGGATGGAACGCATCGTGCCTCCGGGAAACGTTGAAACCGATCACATTGGCGACCAATTTAGCAAGTCCAATAAAGAGTCGAAATATTCTTTTCGGATGCAACAAGAAGTTTTTTCCTATGCAGCCGGCGTGGCCTGAACGTGCACCTGAGGGATATAGGTTTCGCAGAATTGCGCGAAGCGCGTGACGAGCTGGCGGGGTTTCATGCTGCGTGACATCGCGATGCCGAGGGTGATCGCCGTGACCTCGTCGCGAAACGGACGGATCGCGAAAGTCGCACCGTCGACGGTGCGGGTCGAGCGAAGCGGGAAGTTCAGGATGCTGTAGCCGAGACCGTTGGCAACCATGCCGCGCACGACTTCCGGCTGCGACGAACGGAACGTCGGCGACGGGCGGCGGCCCAGCGGATCGAAAAGTCCTGCGAAGTACTCCCGGCTGTGCGGCAGGTCGAGCAGGACATACGGTTCGTTGAGCAGATCGGCGAGTGCGACTTTCTTGCCGCGCGTGAGCTTGTGTTCGGGCGGCAGAATCGCATACGGCGGCAGCGTGACGAGCGGCGTGAACGAAATGTCTTCGGCAATATCGAGGCTGTAAGTGAGTGCCATGTCCAGCGTGCCGTTGCGCAGCGCCGACAGCAGGTCGTCCTGGGTTGCCTCCATCGTGCGGAAGCCGATACCGCTGTACTCGGAAACGAAGCGGCTCATCAATGGCGGCATCAAGGGCGGCGCCAGCGAGACGAGGCAGCCCAGCGCGATCGTGCCCGACATGCCGCCGTCCATCTCGCGTGCCATTGTCTGCAGTTCTTCCGCATTCTTCAGCAGGTTGCGCACCTGGCCGAGCAAGTCGCGTCCGGCAGGCGTCAACGACACACCGCTCGCACGATGGCGGATGAAGAGCTGGACGCCGAATGAAGATTCCAGTTCGCCTATCGATGTAGAGATCGACGGCTGGGAGATATGCAACTGGCGTGCGGCGGCGGTAAACGACAGTGTTTCCGCAGTGACCACGAAGTAGCGCAACTGGCGCAACGAATAGCGCAACGCAATGTTTTCCATGACGCGTGGCTCGCACAAGGTATCGAATCGGACGCGGCTCGCGACGCGAGGCGCGCTGCTATTTTGCATAGTCAAAAAGATGGTCATGGAAGATCTGCATCATTTTTTTCCATGTGCATTTGCGCGGGCGCCCCACGGATGGCGCGGATGCGCCTGTTCGCAGAGCCGATGAAAGACCGCGTACATAGGGAAAAGCTTTTCGGTGGATCGGAAAACAATATTTCGGTCGGTAAATTGACCACGTAGATTGCATTGACGGCGGAGTCGCCTGGCGATCAGCGGGCGGGCGTCGGTCCGGTCATCCAGTCACTTTTCGATTCGAATGGAACACGTCAGATGAAACGATCCAAGTCCTGTACTTCGCTGTTCGTGGCGTTGACCCTCGCGGCAGCCAGTGTGGCCGCGCATGCCGGGAGCCTGCTCGATCAAGTCAAGCAGCACGGCGAGCTGGTGGTGGGGACCGAAATGCAGTTTGCGCCGTTCGATTTCCTCGAGAACGGCCAGCAGGCCGGCTTCAACAAGGACCTGTTCGCGGCCGTGGGGCAGCTTGTCGGCGTGAAGGTGCGCTTCATCGATCTGCCGTGGGAAAGCGTGCTGCCCGGACTCGACGCGGGCAAGTTCGACATGGTCGCGGGGCCGCTGACCGTCACGAAGGCGCGCACGGAGCGCTACGCGCTCTCGTTGCCGATCGCGGAAGCCACCGATGCATTGCTCAAGCGAACCGGCGACGGCAGTCTCAAGACCTCGGCCGATATAGCGGGCAAAGTGGTCGGAGCGGGCAAGGGCAGCGCGCAACTCGAACAGTTGAAGAGCTACGCGGCGACACTGCCGAAGCCGCCGACGATCCGCGAATACGTCGACAACAACCAGGCGTATGCAGATCTCGCGACCGGGCGCATTGCCGCCGTCGCCAACTCGCTGACCAACATCGCGTATGTCGCGAAGCAGCGCCCGGCCGTGTTCTCGGTGGTGCAACCTGCGTTCGGCGCGAAAGTCTACTTCGCCTATGCGTTGCGCAAGGATGCGGACAGCGCGTCGTTGGCCAACGCGTTCAACGCGGCGCTCGTCACGTTGAACAACAACGGCACGCTGGCGACACTGCAGCGCAAGTGGCTCGGCGTCGCGACCGCACTGCCGACCGAGATGCCCACGCCGAACTACTGAGCGCCACGTCCGGGCAACATCATCGCGCGCTACCGCCGAGCACCAAGACCGAGCAACCTGACATGTTCAGCCTGACCACTTTCATCGACGGCCTGCCGTTGCTGTTCCATGCGGCGCTGATGACGCTCGAAGTCTCCGTAGCCGGCCTGGTGCTCGGCTTCTTCATCGGTCTCGCGATCTGCTGCGGACGGCTTGCGCCGCAAGCTGCGATTCGTGCCGCTGCCGGTGCGTATGTCCGGGTGTTTCGCGGCGTGCCGCTGCTCGTGCAACTGCTGCTCGTCTACTACTTCCTGCCGTTCGTGGGCATCAATGTGCCGCCCGTGATGGCGGCCGTCAGCGCCGTGTCGCTGTGCTCCGCCGCGTATATCGCCGAAATTCTCCGGGGCGGATTCGCGAATCTCCCGAAGGGGCAGCTCGAGGCCGCGACGATGCTCGGGTTCTCGGCAAAAGATCGTCTGTGGCGGATCCAGGTGCCGCAGGCCGTGCGGATGACACTGCCGTCGCTCGTCAACGAAATGGTGCTGCTGATCAAGGCATCGTCGCTCGTCTCCGTGGTCGGGGTGGCGGAGATCACGCGAACCGCGCAGAACATTGCGGCCAGCACGTACCAGCCGCTCGAAGCTTATGTTGCGGCCGGGATGATCTATTTTCTGCTCTGCGGTTCGCTGGCACTGATTGCGCATGGCGCGGAGCGGCGCCTGCGCGCGGCGTGACGCGTCAGTGGCTTGCCGGAGATCCCCATGCTGACTTTCCATCCCGATGTACTCGTGAACAACCTGCCGGAGATCGGTGCGGGTCTCGCGATGACCGTCGCGACCTGGGCGGCGGGTACGCTCGCCGGGGCCGCGATCGGTTTCGGTGCGGCGCTCGCGCAGCAGGCGGGCGGCCGCTTCGTACGCGCGGCGATTCGCGTCTATGTCGAGCTGTTTCGCGGCACGCCGTTTCTCGTGCAGCTCTTTCTGCTGTACTACGGCGGCCCGGCATTCGGCTTGACGCTCGATCCGTTGACGGCAGGTGTGGTCAGCCTTGCGCTCTATGCGGGCGCCTATTTCACCGAGGCATTTCGTTCCGGATTCCTGGCCGTGCCGAAAGGGCATGTCGAAGCGGCATCCTGTCTCGGCCTGAGCCGCTGGCAAACGACCTTTCGCGTGCAATTGCCGCAGATGATGGTGCTGATCCTGCCGGCGCTGACCAACCTGACCATTGTGCTGAGCAAGGAAACCGCGGTGCTGTCGATCGTCACCGTACCGGAACTGACATTCGTGCTGACCGGTATCGGCTCGGCGAGCTTCGCGTTCGTCGAGACATTGCTCGCGCTATCCGTGTGTTACCTGTTGCTTGTCGAAATCGCGACGTGGGCGGGCACGGTGGTCGAGCGGCGCGTCGCGCGTCGGCTTGCATGATTCGGTACATGTCATCGTTCAGAGCCAGCGTGCATGGCGTGGTGAGAGCCATGCACGCCGGCATTGCCGCTCAATCGAAATACGTGAGCCCCATCGCGCCCTTCACCTCCGCGAGCGTCGCGCCTGCCACTTCCCGCGCGTGCAGCGTGCCGCGCTTCAGGATCGCCATCACCTCGGCCTTGTCGGTCTCGAACTCGCGGCGGCGCGTGCGGATCGGCTCGATCAGCGCCTGCAGCCGCTCGTTCAGCACGCGCTTGACGACGCTGTCGCCGAGGCCGCCGCGGCGATAGTGGGCCTTCAGCTCGTCGACCTTCGCGACGTCGGGCTCGAACGCATCGAGGAACGTGAACACGACGTTGCCCTCGACCTGGCCCGGGTCGCTCACGCGCAGGTGGTTCGGGTCCGTGTACATGTCCTTCACGGCCTGAGCGATCTCGTCCGGCGTCGAGCCGAGCGTGATCGCGTTGCCGAGCGACTTGCTCATCTTCGCCTTGCCGTCGATACCCGGCAGCCGCGTGACCGACGACAGCACGGCCTCGCACTCGACCAGCACCGGCTGCTCGACGGTTGCGTTGAAGCGGCGCACGAGTTCGTTGGTCTGTTCGATCATCGGGAGCTGATCGTCGCCGACGGGCACGTGCGTCGCCTTGAATGCGGTGATGTCGGCCGCCTGGCTCACCGGGTAGGTCAGGAAGCCGGCCGGAATGTCGCGCTCGAACCCGCGCAGGCGGATCTCTTCCTTGATGGTCGGATTGCGTTCGAGGCGCGCGACCGTGACGAGGTTGAGCAGGTATTGCGACAGCTCGGCGAGTTCGGGCACCTGCGACTGCACGACGATCGTCGAGATCGCCGGATCGATGCCGACCGCGAGATAGTCGAGCGCGACCTCGATCACGTTCTCGGTGACGCGCTGGCGGCGGCCCATGTTGTCGGTCAGCGCCTGCGTATCGGCGAGCAGCAGGAATTGCGTCGCTTCGTGCTGCATCTGCACGCGCGCACGCAGCGAGCCGATGTAGTGGCCGAGATGCAGCGGGCCGGTCGTGCGGTCGCCGGTGAGGATGATCGGGCGGGTGGGTTGCGTCATGGTCGTCGTTGGCTCCGGGTTATCGAAGCTGCCAGCCATGACGTCAGCGCAGAAACGCAAATGCCGCCATCGCTGGCGGCATCACGTTTGGGACATGCAAAAGGAAACGGGCCGCCTGGGTCAGGCGCGCCACCAGCAATGCACGATCGGCGAGGCAGGTTTGGTTTCCATCGCGCAAGTATAGCGTAGTGCGCGGCCGGCCGTGCGCGTCAGCGGATCACCGACTCCATCGCGAGGTACGCGGTTTCGGCGGACGGCCACAGCAGGTACAGCAGGCCGGCCATCAGCAGCAATGCGCCGGCGCGTACGAATGGCGTGCGGTCTTTGTGGTGCGATGGACGGGGGGACTGCTTCGATTTCATCATGCTTGCAGGCGCGGGGGCGCGCCACTCCAACGGTTACTGCAACGGGTCGCGCGCGGCGAGCCGGGGTGTTGCGGGGCTACGGGGGCAGGTGCGATTGGCGCACTGTGTCGCTCAGGGGACGGCAGGTCGGCCGATCGCGGTTTAAAAGGGGGACAGTTGAGCGCCCCGTGGCCGCCGTCCATGCCGAGCGACCGACATCCTACCAGTTCGGAGGTAGGGGCACAGTCAAGAATTGTCGGGGCCAGGGTAGCGGCAGGGCGTTGCCGCCTGACCGAGCATTGATGGCTACAGCTGCGCGAATCATAAAGGCGCGCGACCCCTTCCAGACGGAGAGGCCGCACTCAAGCTGATCTGACGGGCACTGTGCAATGTCGTGTGCCCTGCGGGCCGTCAGTTATTCACGATGCTCGTGCTCGTGTTCATGCTCGCGCCACGGATCCCGATCACGCGGATGACGATGCCTCCATGCATCGTGTTCCCAGTAGCGATGGCCGTCCCAGTAGCGGTCACCGTGCATGCCAATCGTGACGGACACACCTGCGCCCGGGTCAGGTTCTCGTTGTTCGTACCTCGGTTGCGGGGCATAGTCTTGCGCGAAGGCCGCGCTGCCCGCGACGAGTGCGCCGCCTGCCGCGAGCGTTGCCAGAATTCGGCGGGTTGCAATTCTCGTGGGTTTCATGATCTGTCCTCCATCAAGTACCTGAAAAAACGAGCACGGTTCGTTCCTGTACGGCGCGGCAGACGGTTTGCTCGCTATTTCGGCCAGCCCACGACCCCAGCTTTTTCTGGTCGACAGCCACAAAAAAAGGACAGCATCGGCGCGCGTTCGCGCATCGGGCGCCCAGCCGCCGACGTCGGCTGCGCGGCAAGCGTCGCGTCGTTCGACGGGATGAAATGAAGCGTCCGCCCCATCGGTGGCGATGCGGCGGACGGGAGAGGGTAGAACGGGTAGAACGGGCAGAGTGGGGCGGCGGGCAGGTTCAGGCGCGCGGCATGTCGCTGCGTGCCGTGCGGCGCGAACCTGCCCGAACCGGAATCAGACCACCGCCGAGCGCGCGACGCGCACCGGCACCGACTTGTACGACGGCGTGCCGCTTTCCTTGTCGATGTAGTCGAGCGGCACGAGCACGTTCGCTTCCGGGTAGTACGCGCCGACCGATCCCGGCGCGATGTCGTACTCGATCGCGGTGATCTTCTCGAGGCGCAGCGTGCGGCCCGACGCGGTGATCGTCTCGATGTCGACGAGGTCGCCGTGCTCGAGCCCGTACTTGGCGAGATCGGCCGCGTTCATGAACAGCACGTCACGCCGCCCGAACACGCCGCGATAGCGATCGTCGAGCCCGTAGATCGTCGTGTTGTACTGATCGTGGCTGCGCAGCGTAATGAGCCGCAGTACCTGCTCGGCGCCGAGCACGTCCGCGTCTTCCTTCACGCCCTTGTAGACCGAGAACATCGCCTTGCCGGTCGGCGTCGGCCACACGCGCTCGGTGGGCGGCAGCGGCAGGCGGAAGCCGCCCGGCGTGCGGATGCGCTCGTTGAACGCCTCGAAACCGGACACCGTCTTGTCGATCAGGTCGCGGATGCGATCGTAGTCGGCGATCAGGTCGAGCCATGCGACCTTGCTGTTCGGCAGCGTCGCATGCGCGATCCCCGCGACGATCGCGGGCTCCGAGCGCAACTGGTCGGATGCCGGCTTGAGCTTGCCGGCCGACGCGTGGACCATCGACATCGAATCCTCGACGGTGATCGACTGCCGGCCGGTGGCCTGCATGTCGAGCTCGGTGCGGCCGAGCACCGGCAGGATGAAGGTTTCCTTGCCGACCAGCAGGTGCGAACGATTCAGCTTCGTGCCGAGATGCACGCTCAGGTCGAGCTTCGCCATCGCGGGGAACGACAGCTCGGGATCGGGCAGCGCGACCGCGAAGTTGCCGCCGAGGCACAGCAGCGCCTTCGCGGTGCCGTCGATCATCGCCTGCATCGCCTGCACGGCATCGTGCCCGTGCTGCGCGGGCGGCGTGAAGCCGCACACGTCCTCGATCTTCTTCAGGAACTCGGCCGACGGCTTCTCGGTGATGCCGACCGTGCGGTTGCCCTGCACGTTCGAATGGCCGCGCAGCGGGCACACGCCGGCGCCGGGCTTGCCGATGTTGCCGCGCATCAGCAGCAGGTCGGCAATCAGGCGTACCGTCGCGGTGCCCTTGTTGTGCTGCGTGACGCCCATCCCGTACGTGATGATGGTGGCGTTGGACTTCGCGTACGCGAGCGCGACCTGTTCGAGCTGCGCCTGGCTGAGGCCGCTCGCGCGTTCGATGTCGTCCCACGACGTGGCTTCGAGGTCGGCCGAGAACGCGTCGAAGCCGTTGGTGTGCTGCGCGATGAAGTCGCGATCGAGCACGTTGCCTTGCTCGGCTTCGAGCTTCAGCAGCGCCTTCATGATGCCTTTCAGCGCGGCCGCGTCGCCGCCCGCATCGACCTGGTAGTACGTCGATGCGATGCGCGTCGAGCCGAACGACGCCATCTCGATCATGTCCTGCGGATCGGCGAAGCGTTCGAGCGCGCGTTCGCGCAGCGGGTTGAACACGATGATCGGCACGTTGCGGCGCGAGCACTCGTGCAGCGTGCCCATCATCCGCGGGTGGTTCGTGCCGGGGTTGTGGCCGATCGAGATGATCAGCTCGCAGTGGTCGAAATCCTCCAGCGACACGGTGCCCTTGCCGATGCCGATCGACTGCGGCAGGCCGACGCTGGTCGGCTCGTGGCACATGTTCGAGCAGTCGGGGAAGTTGTTGGTGCCGAGCTCGCGCGCGAACAGCTGGTACAGGTACGCGGCTTCGTTCGACGCGCGGCCCGACGTGTAGAACTCGACCTGCTCGGGCGGCAGCGCGCGCAGCACTTCGCCGATGCGTGCGAACGCGTCGTCCCACTCGATCGCGCGGAACGTGTCGGTCGCGCGGTCGTAGACGAGCGGATGCGTGAGCCGGCCCATGTTCTCCAGTTCGTAGTCCGACATGCGCAGCAGCGACGATACGGTGTTCGCCGCGAAGAAGTCGGGCGTCACGCGCTTGGTCGTCGCCTCCCACGTGACGGCCTTCGCGCCGTTCTCGCAGAACTGGAACGTCGACTTGTGTTCCTTGTCGGGCCACGCGCAGCCGGGACAGTCGAAGCCGTCGGGCTGGTTGGTCCGCATCAGCACGATCGGCGCCTCGATGGTTTCCATCTGCGTACGCACCGCATCGGCTGTCGCGCGAAGCGCGCCCCAACCGCCGGCGGGCCCATCGTACTTCCTGATGCCTGGCACTTCGCGTCGATTTGTCATGGTGAATCTCCAATAGCCGGGCCCGGTGCGGGTGGCTCGGTTGCGCCGTGTCGCGGCGTGGGGCGGCTCCGTCCGGCGGACGGAGCCGGTCATGCGTGCCCCGGGTTGCAGGGCACGCGTTTTTTTAGTGCGCGTCCTTCTTCGCGCCGGACGACTTCTTGCCGGGCTTCGCCGCGGGCGGCGGCGCGGCGGCGGGCGCGTCGTCCGACTTCGCATCGCCCGATGCCTTGGCGGCCTTGCCGTTCGGCTTGGCCTTGCCGTCGGCGTCCGGCTTCGCGTCCTTCGCTTCCGGCGCGGCGAGCTTGTTGAACTTCACTTCGTCGCTGTCCTTGTCGAAGTCGACTTCGCACCGGTCGCCCGATTTCAACCGGTCGGCGAGGATCTCCTTCGCGAGCCGCGTCTCGATGGTCTGGCGGATCTGGCGTTTCAGCTCGCGCGCGCCGAACTCCGGCTGGTAGCCGACTTCGGTCAGGTGATCGACGAGCGAGTCGCCCATCACGAGCGTGATGTCCTGCGCGGCGGCGGTCCGCACCACGCGGTCGAGCTGGATCTGCACGATCGAGCGGATGTTGTCCTTCGACAGTGCGTGGAAGACGATCACCTCGTCGATGCGGTTCAGGAACTCGGGGCGGAAATGGCCCTTCAGCACCTGCATCAGCTCCTCGCGCACGGCCTTGTCGGTCTTGCGCGCGGCTTCCGGCTGCGTGAGGTTGTCCATGATGATCGCCGCGCCGAGGTTGCTCGTCGCGATGATGATCGTGTTGCTGAAGTCGACCACGCGGCCCTTGCCGTCGGTCAGCCGGCCGTCGTCGAACACCTGCAGCAGCACGTTGTAGACGTCCGGATGCGCCTTCTCGATCTCGTCGAGCAGGATCACGCTGTACGGGCGGCGCCGCACGCGCTCGGTGAGCTGGCCGCCTTCGTCGTAGCCGACGTAGCCGGGCGGCGCGCCGATCAGCCGCGCGACCGCGTGCCGCTCCATGTACTCGGACATGTCGATGCGGATGATCGCCTGCTCGTCGCCGAACACGGTCTCGGCCAGGGCCTTCGCGAGCTCGGTCTTGCCGACGCCCGTCGGCCCGAGGAACAGGAACGTCGCGATCGGCCGGTGCGTCTGCCCGAGCCCCGCGCGCGACAGCCGCACGGCATCGCTGACGGCGACCACCGCATCGCTCTGGCCGACCACGCGCTCGCGCAGCTGCTCTTCCATCTGCAGCAGCTTCTGGCGTTCTTCCTGCGTGAGTTCGGAGACCGGGATCCCGGTCAGGCGCGACACGACCTCGGCCACCGACTCGACGGTTACTTCGAGCGTCTCGGAGCCGGTCTTGCGCTGCCACGCCTCCATCTTCTCGTCGACGGCTTTCTGCTTCTCGTTGATCTGCTCCTCGAACTGCTTCGCCTGGTCGAAGCGCTTGCGCGACGTGGCGTAGTCCTGCTCGCGCTTCAGTTGCGCGATCTGCGCTTCGCCTTCCTGGATGTCGACCGGACGCGACGTCGCGCCGATCCGCACGCGTGCGGCAGCCTGGTCGATCAGGTCGATCGCCTTGTCGGGCAGGAAGCGCGACGTGATGTAGCGGTCGGCGAACTCGGCGGCGGCGACGAACGCGTCGTCGGAGAACGTCACCTGGTGGTGCGCCTCGAGGCTGTCGCGCAGCCCGCGCAGGATCACGATCGTCTGCTCGACGCTCGGCTCCGGCACGAAGACGGGCTGGAAGCGCCGTTCGAGCGCGGCATCCTTCTCGATGTACTTCTGGTATTCGTTGAGCGTCGTCGCGCCGATCAGGCTCAGCTCGCCGCGCGCGAGCGCGGGCTTCAGCACGTTCGCGATGTCGAGGCCGCCTTCGCCGCCGCCCTGGCCCGCGCCGACGATCGTGTGCAGCTCGTCGATGAACAGGATCAGTTCGTCCTGCTTCGCAGTGACTTCGTCGATCAGCTGCTTCGCGCGCTCCTCGAATTCGCCGCGGTACTTCGCGCCGGCCACCATCGAGTTGATGTTGACCTCGACGAGCCGCTTGTCGCGCAGCACCTCGGGCACGTCGCCGTTGACGATCCGCTGCGCGAGTCCTTCGACGATCGCCGTCTTGCCGACGCCCGGCTCGCCGATCAGCACCGGGTTGTTCTTCTTGCGGCGCGCGAGCACCTCGATCGTGCTCTCGATTTCCTGCGCACGGCCGAGCACGGGGTCGAGCTTGCCCTGGCGCGCGATCGCGGTGAGATCGCGGCCGAACTTGTCGAGGTTCGGCGTGCCGGTCGGCGCATCGACGCGGCCGTCCTCGGCGCCCTTGCCGACCACCTTCACGACTTTCTGGCGCAGCGCCTCGGGCGTTACGCCGTATTTCTTCAGCAGCGTGCCGGCGATGCTGTCCGGCACCGACGCGAGGCCGATCAGCAGGTGCTCGGGGCCGATGTACGAGTGGCCGAGGTCGCGTGACGCCTGGAACGCGTACTGCACGGCCTTCTTCACGCGCGGCGAGATCGACAGCTTGTCGAGCGGCGCATCGGCGGCGGCCGTGCCGGTGTGCGCGTGCTCGTCGATATACGACTTGATGTCCTGTGGCGACAGCTTCAGTTCCTTCAGCAGCGCGGCGCACACGTCGGTGTCCGCGAGTGCGTACAGCAGGTGTTCGGAGTCGAGCTCGCTGCGGCGCAGCTCGTGCGCCTTCTCGGCCGCGCGCTGCAGCAGTTCGAGCGTCTGTTCGCTGAATGCGTCGGTCGGGTCGACCGATTCGCGCGGAATCTCGGCGGCCAGCGGTGCATCGTCGTCGAGCCCGCCGAACAGCGACGACGAGCCGCCACCGCCCAGCAGCGAATCGAACGGGTTCAGCATGCTCTGATGCCGCATCAGCTGGCGGAAGTGGTAATCGCAGATCGAGATCGTCTTGCGCTCGCCGTCCTGCATCACGGTTGCGCGCGCGACGGCCGGCCGGGCGTGGCAGATATCGCAAAGTGCGGGCATGGTGGTCTGGCTCCTGTCAGTGAAGGTGGGTCGAAGGGTGAAGTCCCGATGCGGTGCGGCGCTCGCGCGTCCCGACCGCGCACTCGCGACGCGCGGCGCGGCGGCGCGCGTGCCGCGCCCGGACGGTCGCGCAGCGCGCGCCGGCGTGGCGCACGGTCGCGGTCGGGGCGGGAAGCGCGAGTGCTGCGAGGAGCCCACGGCATCGCTTCGACTGCGTTCAAAATAGCGAATCGGCGGGGGCCATCCAAGACACAGTTCCGTGCCGGACCGGCCGTGAATTGCACCCTCACATCGACGCGTGCGCGGGTGCCAGGGAGTACAGACGGGCGCGCACGCGGCGGCGCGGGCGTGTGCGGCAGGCGGGGGATGCGGTGCGCGGGGGTGGCGGCCCGCGGAACGCGAACGGCGCGCGGTGCGACATCGGCGCGCAGGGGGCCGGCCGCGGGCGGCCCGGCGGGGTAGCGAAGGGCCGCGCGCAGCATGACGCGCGCGCCGGTGGCGCGGGCGAACCGGCCAGGTCCGGCCGTGCACGCACCGTAGCCGATGCGTGCCGGCGGGCCGGCCAAGGAGAGGGCGGGTTGCACGGAACGGGCCGGACATGGCACGACCGTGGTGAACCGCGATCAGTCGGACAGGTTCATCGCGAGCCGCTGCCGGGCGATGCGCTTCACGTCGCTCGACAATGCCGCATTCGGCAGACCATTGGCCCAGACGGAGAACGAATCCTCGATCAGGTTGCGCGTGTCGGGCGGCAGCTCGGCGAGCATCAGTGACACGACGGTAAACAGCACGGCGGTGTCGCCGGCCTGGCTGCCCGCGTTCGCGTCGACGGTCTGCTTCAACGTGTCGACCGACGCTTGCAGCGCCTGCAGTGCATCATTCGTATCGCTCATGACAATCTCTCCATGCAGGATGGGCTCGATCGGCGACGAACATGCGGCCGGCAGTGCGGCCGGTCGCGCGCGACGCCCCGGCTCGGGGCGCCGCGCGCGGGCAACCGGGTTCAGGCCGCCGTATTGCCTTGCGGTGCCACGGCCACCGATGCTTCGCTCGTCAGCATCAGGAACGTGAACGTCTCGCGCAGGTACAGGCGGACGGCCTTGTCGCTATGGCTCGTGTAGCCGATCGATACGTCTTCCCCGAGGTGCAGCTCGTAGTCGCCGCCGCGCAAGGACAGCACGCAGCCGCCGCTGATCGCCGGCGCCCAGATGATCTCGCCGCTGACGATGCGTTTGATGTGGCCGAGGACCGGATAGCCCTGGTCGCGCGCTTCGCTGAGCGCGGTGTAGGCGTCCGAACCGAGCACGACCGAATACGGACCATCGACGCCGGCGAGGCGCAGCGCCTCGAGCGCATCGCTGATCGCGTCCGGGTAGGCGCTCACGTCTGCCGGCAGCGTGAGCTTGCGGTTCGACGTGCCTTCGCGGATACCGACGATGCCGGCCGCCTGGTAGCCGTCGAAAATCGCGTTGTCCTCGGCGAACGCGAGCCGCTGCGCGGCTTCCTTCGCCGGTTGCCAGTCTGCGTCGCGCGCACCGCGCTCGACGCTGTCGATCGCCTCGCGGCTCAGCTCGAACGGCACCGTCAGCTCGACGATCGAGCGGACTTCGCGCAGCCGTGCGCTCACGTGCTCGCGCGGCGCGGCGACCTCGGTCAGGTGCCCGGTGCCGACGGCCGACAGTTCGGGGCCTTCGGGGCCGTCGACGTCGACGACGCGGCGGCCGGCCACCGATCGTTTGAAGGTGCGCGCCACTTCCTCCTCGATTTGTTCCCAGGCGGACGACGAGATCGGGGCGAGTTCGCGGTGCAGGTTATTCATAGGTTGGGGTCCCTTTCAGCGAGCCGATTTTCAGCGAGCCGTCGCGCTGCGGCGCGGACGGCGAGGATTCCGTTGGTGCGGCGTCGGCGGCGGGCGCCGCGCGGTCGGCGAGCGCCTCGAGCAGGTCGGCCGACGGCACGAAGAACAGCGAGCCGGTGACCGCGCGGCTGTAGTCGAGCAGGCGGTCGTAGTTGCCCGGCGGGCGGCCGACGAACATGTTCTCGAGCATTTGCTCGATCGGTGCCGGCGAGCGCGCATAGCCGATGAAATAGGTGCCGAACTCGCCGGCGCCCGGCCGCCCGAACGGCATGTTGTCGCGCAGGATCTTCACTTCCTGGCCGTTTTCGTCGAGCGTGGTCAGCGAGCTGTGCGAGCACGACGGCTTCACGTCCGGCGCGAGCTCGATGTCGGACAATTTGGTGCGGCCGATGATGCGCTCCTGGGTCTCGACCGCGAGCGCGTTCCAGCCGGCCATGTCGTGCAGGTACTTCTGCACGATCACATAGCTGCCGCCGGCGAAGTCGGCATCCTCGTCGCCGATCACCGTGAAGTCGACCGCCTCGCGGCCTTCCGGGTTCTCGGTGCCGTCGACGAAGCCGATCATCGCGCGCTGGTCGAAATTGCGGAAGCCGTGCACCTCGTCGACGACGGTCACCGCATCGCCGAGCGCGCCGAGCAGTTGCGTCGCGAGTTCGAAGCACAGGTCCATCGCGTCGGCGCGGATGTGCAGCAGGATGTCGCCGGGCGTCGCGACCGCGACGCGCTGGCCGGCGCCGAATTCACGGAACGGGTGCAGCGACGCGGGGCGCGGATCGCCGAACAGCGCATCCCACGCGTCGGCGCCGAAGCCGCAGACGCACGTGAGGTTGCCGCCCGGCACGCGCTTGCCGACCGAGCGCACGAGGGCGGCGATGTCGCCGCACCACGAACGGATCGTGTCGGCGTGATCGGCGCCGGGATTGATCGTCGCCACGAGGAAGATCGCGCTGCGCGTGATCGTGCTGTGAACGGCCTGGGAGAGCGGGGGAGGAGTCTGCATCGCGGCCTGCCGGTCAGTCATGTCGGGACGGACGGGCCGCGGCTGCCGCGGCGCGCGAAGGCGAACGGTTGAACTGTGTCATGCGACTGTTCTCTTTGTGACATGCGGATGAAGGACGTTGCGCGGGCATCGCGCAACGGGCCGCGGCAGCGGCGGCCGGCCGCCCGGCGCGTGACCTGCCCGCACCGCGTAACGTCGTCGAGCATGCAATCTAGCAGCTTCGGCGGGTCTTTGGAACACGTAACGTGAATCTGTCATTCGATTGCGTCAAACGGGGCCGGATTTTGCGCGGCGCCCGCGCAGCTGTACTCCTGGCGGCTGCGGCGCTGTGCTCTTGAGCGCGTGTGCCGCGTGCAGTAGATTAGGTCCCGCTGCGCCGCCGACGAGGAGCGTCACCATGAACCTGCTGGAAGCGATGCGAGTATTTGTCGCGGTGGTCGAGCACGGCGGCCTGTCCGCCGCCGCGGCCGAACTCGAGCTCGGCGAAGCGCAGGTGAGCGACCGGATCGACGCGCTCGAACGGTATCTCGGCTGCCGCCTGCTGCTGTGCCGCGAACACGACGACGTCGCCTGCACCGACGCGGGTGACGCGTTCCACGTGTGCTGCCGCCGCACGCTGTCCGCGGTCGAGCAGGCGACCGGCCCGGCTCGCGTGCCTGCGCCGGATGCACGCGATGCCGCGTATTCGCCAGCGTATGGTCCCGCGCATCGTCCCGCGCATTGTCCCGCGCATTGTCCCGATTTCCCGCCGCCCGGCGCCGCTTACACACTTTCACACCGACTGTCGCCTTGAATACGTCCACCGTTTCCGGTTCGCCGGCCGAGCGCATCCGTCGGCGTTTCGGTCACTTCCTGCACGCGGCCGAGCTGGCCGGGTTGATCGTGATCGGGCTCGCGACCGCGTTCGCGATGACGCAGGAAGCGTGGAAGGTCGTGCTCGCGGGCGAGGTGTCGCTGACCGACCTGCTGCTGATGTTCCTGTATCTGGAAGTGCTCGCGATGGACGTGCGCTACCTGCGACTCGGCCGCCTGCCCGTGCGGTTTCCGCTGTTCATTGCGATGACGTCGCTCGCACGCGACCTGATCCTGCGCGGCGCGACCGACAGCCCCGAGCGGATGCTGATGACGACCTTCGGGATCGTGCTGCTCGCGGTCGGCGTGCTGATCCTCAGTTTCGGCCAGCATCGTTTTCCGGCGGACGTCGACGATGTCGAGGACGATGTGCACGCACGCAGGTAAGCGGCAAGCGGCATGACGCTTGCGTTCGCCACGTTTTCGCAGGAGGTGTCGCATGAAACCGCAATCCGTCGCTACGGCAGAAGCCATCGAATTGCAGCACGCATCGTCGGATGCGTACCGGCTGGCGCGCGACGCGTTGGATGCCGACCCGGCGCGCGCACGTGCGCCGTCGGTCGCCGGCCTGCAGCAGGCGGCCGCGCAGGCGTATGCCGATGCGGCCCGCGCACGCGTCGCGGCAACCGGCATCTGAATCCAAATCCCGGCGTGCTGCACGCATGGCGGCCGCTGCAGCTGATCATCCAACCAAGCGAGGTGTCGAATGACCAAGCAACTGATCGTCGCCGTGTTCGACAGCGTCGGCACGGCCCATCAGGCCGTGAACGATTTCGAGGCGCTGTCGGAGAAGAATGAAGGATTCCACATCGAGAACGGAGTGGTCGTCGAGAAGGACGCGACCGGCAAGCTCGCGGTGCTCGCGGCCGAATCGCGGCCGTTCAAGGGCGGCGTGATCGGCGCGATCGCGGGCGGCCTGCTCGGCCTGCTGGCCGGGCCGCTCGGCGTGGTCACCGGCATGGCGGCGGGCGCCGGCGCCGGCATCCTCGCGGATGCGGCCGGCAATGCGCTGCTCGAAGGCACCTTCGTCGAGGCGGTGGCCGCGCGGCTCGCGCCCGGCAGCGTCGCGGTCATCGTCGAGGCGAAGGAGGACACGCCGTTCTCGGTCGACAACGTCGTGACGGGATTCGGCGGCAAGGTGTTCCGCCAGGCGCTCGGTTGAGCCCACACCCTTTTCGAACTGCCTCGGGAGAACCGCATGCGCATCGATCAATCGTACCGGCGCTTCGACATCGCGGCGACGCTGGCGCCGCTGCCCGGCCACGGCAACCGCGCGATCGCGACCGTCGACGTGACGACCGACGATCCGGGCCGCCTCGCCGATCTCGGCACCGGCCAGTTCCTGCAGATCCGCAAGTGGGTCGAGTCGAACGACATCGCGCTGCTGACGGTGGTGTTCGACGAATGCAAGGTCGCGATCGACCATTACGCGGACAACGTCGACGACGCGTGAACGCGCGCGGCCGCGTTCGAATCTGTTCACCACGCCGGCCGGATTTCACGTTTCCTCGCCAAACTGTCACTTACATTCGTCGAAATGACGCAGTAGGATGCCGAACCTTGTCTTGATGAGATTCGCATTGCTATCCGCCTTCAATTTCGATAACGGACGAGGTTCGCACCGGGACACCCGCGCCCGGGCACGGCTATCCGGCTTCGTGCGCCGGCGCGGCCGTGCCGCCCATGCATCGCAGGCCGGTTCACCGCTGGCGGGGCGAGGCGGATGAAGCTCTACGAGAAATTTGCAAACGACATAGAGAGACTCATCCGGCAAGGTGTATATCGACACGGCGATCGTGTGCCTTCGGTGCGGCAGGCAAGCCAGCAGCACCGGATCAGCATCACGACCGTGCTGCACGCGTATCTGCTGCTGGAAAGCCGCGGGCTGCTCGAAAGCCGCCCGCAGTCGGGCTATTTCGTGAACCTGCGGCGCGACGACAGCCACGCGCCGGTGCGCGAGCTGCGGCCATCGAAGCCGATCGCGATCTCGTCGTCGGTCGACGTGAGCCGGCTCGTGCTGTCGACGCTGCGCTCGATCGGCACCGACGACGCGGTGCCGCTCGGCTCGCCGTACCCGGACCCGAGCCTGTTCCCGTTCGAGAAGCTGAATCGCTATGCGTACGCAGCCGGCCGCGACAAGTCGCTGTGGGGCGTGACCGACGGGCTGCCGCCGGGCCATCCGCGGCTGATCCGGCAGATCGCGCGCCGCTACCTGGAAAACGGGATGTCGGTGGACCCGAACGAGATCATCGTGACGGTCGGCGCGACGGAGGCGATCAACCTGTGCCTGCAGGCGGTGGCGAAGCCGGGCGACACGATCGCGGTGGAGTCGCCGACGTTCTACGCGATGCTGCATGCGATCGAGCGGATGGGGATGAAGGCGATCGAAGTGGCGACGCATCCGGAATACGGGATCGACATCGCGGCGCTGGCCGCGATCGCGAAGTCGCAGCCGATCGCGGCATGCATGGTGATGCCGAACTTCCAGAACCCGCTCGGCTTCCAGATGCCCGACGAGCGCAAGCG
>NZ_QTQI01000033.1 GCF_003853705.1 Burkholderia sp. Bp8992
CCGAGCGACTCGCGCGCATCGTGGATGACCTGCAGCACGGATGCCTCGTCGCGCACGTCGAGCGGCCGGCCGACCGCACGGCAACGGCGACGGCGGTGGCCATGGCACCGGTGGTCACGGCAATGGTGGTGGCAACGGCAATGGCAACGGCAGTGGTGGCGCTGGCAATGGTGGTGCCAATGGCGTTGGCAACGGCAACGGCGGCTCAGGCAACGGTGGCGGTAACGGCAACGGTGGCCAGGGCAACGGCGGCAACAACGGCAACGGTGGCCACGGCAATGGCGGCGGCAACGGCAATGGCAACGGCAGTGGTGGCGCCGGCAACGGCGGGCCCAACGGGGTCGGCAATGGCCACGGTACCGGCAACGGCAATGGCGGCGGTCACGGCAACGGCGGCTCGTCCGGCGGCAACCACTGACCGGACGCGTTGCCCGGCCGGGTGCCGTCAGAGCATCTCGAGCGCGCGCTTGCTGCGCGGCGGACGGAAGTACGCGTCAAGCTGCGCGCGCTCGTCATCGCTCAATTCGAAATCGAGCGCGGCGCGATTGTCGCGCACGTGCTCGATCCTCGATGCCTTGGGGATCGCGAATACGCCCGGCTGCGCGAGCACCCATGCCAGCGCGACGCGCATCACCGACACGCCGCGCAGCCGCGCAATCTCGTCGAGCGGCGAACGCTTCGGCAGCCGCCCGTGGTCGACCGGGCTGTACGCCATCGCCGGCATCCGGTGATCGGCGAGCCATGGCAGCAGGTCGAATTCCGGGCCGCGCCGCGCGATGTTGTAGAGGATCTGGTTGGTCGCGCAGGCACCGCCGCCCGCGTCGTCGACGAGTTCTTCCATATCGGCCGTATCGAAGTTGCTCACGCCCCAGCGACGAATCTTGCCCGCTCGCTGCAGCGCCTCGAAGCCCTCGACCGTCTCCGCGAGCGGCACCGCGCCGCGCCAGTGCAGCAGGTACAGATCGAGACGATCGGTGCGCAGGCGCTTGAGGCTCGCGTCGCATGCGGCGACGACGCCGCGCCGGCTCGCATGGTGCGGATAGACCTTGCTGACGAGGAACACGTCGTCGCGCAGGCCCGCGAGTGCTTCTCCGACCAATTCCTCGGTCGCGCCGTCGCCGTACATCTCGGCGGTATCGACCAGCGTCATCCCGAGTTCGATGCCTTCGCGCAGCGCGGCGATCTCGTCCGCCCGGCGGGCCGGCCGCTCACCCATTTCCCAGGTGCCCTGGCCGAGCTTCGGAATCGTTTCGCCGTCCGGCAGGACGACCGTGGCGATCGTGTCAGTCATGCGTTCCTCGTTGCGGATTCGTGGCCGCGCAGCGCGGCCGAATCATGGAATACGACGCGTCAGTGTAGTCAATCGGCACGCCGACGGCCTGTTGCACGGCAAAAACCGGCTATAACGGCACCGCATGATGACTTAGAATGGCCGCAACCTGATCGATACCCATTCCATGAAGGCACCCACGGACGACCGGTGGCAGGACCTGCGCCCCGACCCGGACAACGACACGCCGCTGTACCTGCAGCTCGCCCGCAAGCTCGGCGACGCGATCCACGACAACCGCTGGACAGCCGGCGAGGCCCTGCCTTCGGAGCGCGTGCTGTCCGATGCGCTCGGCGTGTCGCGCATCACCGCGCGCAAGGCGATCGCGCTGCTCGTCGAGCAGGGCTTGATCCGCCGCACGCAGGGCGCGGGCAATTTCATCCAGCCGCGCTACGAGGATCCGCTGTCGCGACTGTCGAGCTTCAGCGAAATGCTCGAGCGCCGCGGCTTCAAGCCGAGTTCGCAATGGCTCGCGCGCGAAATCCAGCCGGCGAACCGCGACGAAGTGATCCAGCTCGGGCTGTCGCCTGCCGCATCCGTTACACGCCTGAAACGCCTGCGCCTCGCCGACGGCATCGTGATGGCCGTCGAGAACTCGACGTTCCCCGCGACGCTGATTCCCGATCCGCAAGCGATCGGCGGTTCGCTGTACAGCTATCTCGAAGCGCGCGGCACGCCGATCGTGCGTGCGCTGCAGCATTTCCGCGCGGTCAACGCGACCGACGAAATCGCCGAACAGATGGGCATCGCGCCGCACGACGCGCTGCTGCTGATCACGCGGATCGGCTATACGTCAGACCAGCGCGCCATCGAACTGACCGATACCTACTGCCGCAACGACTACTACGACTTCGTCGTCGAGCTGCGCAAGTAAGGGCGGCCGCGCGGCCGGCGCTTGCCGCTCACAGCCAGCGCGCGACGTCGGTGCCGAGCGGCACGGGCGGCCGCGCGAACGCGGGCGGCGTGGCCGACAAGCGCTCGGCCGGCCGCACGGTATCGAGCATGCCGAACGGCGATGCGACGCGATCGATCCGGTCGCGCACGTCGGCGGCCGCGAGGTCGGGCACACTCAAGCCGTCCGGCACGTTGCCGAACGACTGCAGCCAGCGCCCCGTCTGCGCGAGCGACATCCGCACAAGCCAGCTTCCGCCTTCGCTCGCCCGCCGCGCGAGCGCAATCATCGCGCCGAACGCCGCGAGATACCCCGTCGCGTGATCGAGCGCCTGGCACGGCAGGTGGCGCGGCGTGGCCGCATGGGCGGCCTGCTGCTCCTGCGATGCGATCCCGCTCGCCGACTGCACGAGACTGTCGAAGCCGCGCCGCTCCGCCCACGGCCCCGTGTGTCCATACGCCGAGATCGATACGTACACGATGCCGGGCCGCCGCTCCGCCAGCGCGTGCGGCGCGAAACCGCGGGCCGCGAGCGCGCCGGGGCGGTACGACTGCAGGAACACGTCCGCATCGCGCACGAGCGCCTGCAGCCTAGCGACACCCGCCTTATCGCGCAGGTCGATCCACGCCGAACGCTTGCCGCGCCCGTTGTCGATCACCAGCGGTGCGATGTTCGGCAGGTGCGGCCCGTTGACGAGCAGCGTCTGCGCGCCATGCGACGCCAGCGTGCGACCCGCGACCGGCCCCGCGATGATGCGCGTGAGATCGAGCACGCGCACGCCGGCGAGCGGCTGCCCGGATGCGCCACGGCCGATCGGCTCGACCGGCGCGTCGCCGATCCGCTCGATCTCGAACAGCGGCAGCGATGCGATCGCATGCGCCTGCCCGTGCGCCGCCCATTCGTCAGGTGTTCTGATCAATGCCGCGCACAGACCGGCCTCGGCCAGCGCGCTATCGAGCGCCGTGCCGTCCCATGTGCGGATCGCCGCGGCGACGTCGGCCCGCTGCGCGCCGCAACCGAGCACGTCGAGGATTCCGCGCAGGTGATGCGGGAAGTTCGCATGCAGCTGGATCCAGCGTCCGTCGCCCGTCTCGAAGAAGCCCGTCACCGGATGACGCAATTCCGGCGGCGGGCCATCGTCCACGCGCAAATAGCGTTCGCTGCGGAACGCGACCAGCGCATCGCACACCGACACGTCGACGGCTTGCGCGACGCCCGTGCGAAGCCGGTGGCACTCGGCAGCCGCGAGCCCGGCAGCCGCGATCGTGGCTGCCGCGAGCGCGCCGACATGAAACGTCGACGGCAGCGTCGGGTCCTGCCCCGTCACGTTCGCGCGGGCCAGCGCGTCGCGCTCGCCGCGTGCGAGTTGCCACAGATGCGTCAATGCGAATTCGGGCGTCATGGTGAACGGAGCGCGATGGAGGGCACGGATTCGAGTCTAGAATTCGCGCCCGGCGCAATCAATCCGGATTGCGCGAATCCACGTGCGGGCATGCTTCATGCGGCACGGCAGGCGAGATCGCGCACGACATCCGCCGGCTTCCTCCATATTCGTGCGAACGCCCCGCACGCTACGTCGGCAGCGACGCGGCCGCGCGGCGCCGGCCGTCGCGCCACGCGACGAGCGGCCGCCACCACGCGTGCGCAACACGCACGGCCGGCGCCGCGTGGCCCCGCGCTGATCCACACGCGCACGCCGGGCTCGAACGCCAGCGAATCGCCGGCGCCGAGCCAGTGGTCGTCGGGCCGGCCCTCGACCGTCACCCACGCTTCGCCGTCGGCCACCTGCAGTGCGGTGCGATCGACGATCCGCCAGCGTCCGGCCGGCTCGTCGCCGTCGATCACGTAAAGTCGCAGTTCGCGCATGGCAGCCTCCTGGTCGCACGGGTTCGATGGCACCAGTATTTCGGACAGTGGCGGCACACGGACAGATACGGCTGCAGACACTTTTGACTGAACTGTACTGGCCGGGCGACGGGGACGGCATCCGGTTGCCGGCATTCGCGTCACACCGGGCGCCGAACCTGCACGGCCCATCGGCTTTCCCTACAATGTCGGCTGTCCCGCGCCACCGCCTACCCTCATGTTCCAGCGTCCACCTGCCGTCGCCCCCGGCGAAAAGAACCTCACCGTGATGCTCTGGCTCGTTGCGACGGGCTTCTTCATGCAGACGCTCGATGCGACGATCGTCAATACGGCGCTGCCGTCGATGGCCGCGAGCCTCGGCGAATCGCCGCTGCGGATGCAGTCGGTCGTGATCGCGTACTCGCTGACGATGGCGGTGATGATCCCGGTGTCGGGCTGGCTCGCCGATACCTTCGGCACGCGGCGCGTGTTCTTCAGCGCGATCCTGGTGTTCTCGCTCGGCTCGCTGCTGTGCGCGAATGCGCATACGCTCACGCAACTTGTCGCGTTCCGCGTCGTGCAGGGGGTCGGCGGCGCGATGCTGCTGCCGGTCGGACGGCTCGCGGTACTGCGCACCTTTCCGGCCGAGCGCTACCTGGCCGCGCTGTCGTTCGTCGCGATTCCCGGCCTGATCGGCCCGCTGATCGGGCCGACGCTCGGCGGCTGGCTCGTGAAGATCGCGTCGTGGCACTGGATCTTCCTGATCAACGTGCCGGTCGGCGTCGCGGGCTGCATCGCGACCTTCTACTCGATGCCCGATTCGCGCAATCCTGCCGTCGGCCGCTTCGACCTGAAGGGCTACCTGCTGCTGACGATCGGCATGGTCGCGATCTCGCTGTCGCTCGACGGGCTCGCCGATCTCGGCATGCAGCACGCGGCCGTGCTCGTCCTGCTGATCCTGAGCCTCGCGTGCTTCGTCGCGTACGGGCTGTACGCGGTGCGCGCGCCGCAACCGATCTTCTCGCTCGAACTGTTCCGGATCCACACGTTCAGCGTCGGGCTGCTCGGCAACCTGTTCGCGCGGATCGGCAGCGGCGCGATGCCGTACCTGATCCCGCTGCTGCTGCAGGTGAGCCTCGGCTACTCGGCGTTCGAGGCCGGGCTGATGATGCTGCCGGTCGCGGCGGCCGGGATGTTCTCGAAGCGGATCATCACGCGGCTGATCACGCAGCACGGCTACCGCAAGGTGCTGCTCGCGAACACGATCATGGTCGGCGTGATGATGGCGAGCTTCGCGCTGATGCGCGACTCGGTGCCGGTATGGGTGAAGGTCGTGCATCTCGCGCTGTTCGGCGGCTTCAACTCGATGCAGTTCACCGCGATGAACACGCTGACGCTGAAGGATCTCGGCACGGGCGGCGCGAGCAGCGGCAACAGCCTGTTCTCGCTCGTGCAGATGCTGTCGATGAGCCTCGGCGTCACGGTCGCGGGCGCGCTGCTCGCGACGTTCACGGGCATGCTGCGCACCGTGACACCGAGCAATACGCTGCCGGCGTTCCACGCGACCTTCATCTGCGTCGGGATCATCACGGCCGCGTCCGCGTGGATCTTCGCGCAACTCGCGCCCGAGATCCGCAGCACCGCGCGCAAGACCGATCCGTCCGAGCGCGCGTGATGCGCGGCGCGCGCCGTTTCGGGGGCCGCACCGCCGTCGCGCGCACCATTGAGGTGCATATCGCCCCGTCGATGCGCGCGTCGCAGCGCTCTTTCCCGTCCGCGACGCGCGGCCGCACGCGGCGCGATGCCGTGCATGCTTCTTGCTCGCCTATTCTCTAGGTAAACTGGCAGTCTTCCATCGGCGACATCATGAGCATGATCGAAATCGATCCCCCCGGCTTTCAGCCGCCCCGCCCCGTCGCCGGCGACGACGGGAACCGGCGCACCGTGCTGTACGGCGGCTACACCGTGTTCAGCGTGTTCCAGCCCGTTTTCTCGGTGTCGCACCGCCGCGCGATCGGCTATCACGCGTCGCTGCGCGCGCACGACGAGGAAAGCCGCCAGGTGGCATCGCACGAGGTGTTCACGCAGGCCGCGCGCCGCGGCGACCTGCTCGAACTCGGCCGGCTCGCCGAATCGTTGCATCTCGGCAACTTCCACGCGTTCGACAGTCACGACGAATGGCTCTTCCTGAGCCTGCATCCGGCGGCGCTGATGGACACCATCTACAGCGACGCGCTGCTCGCGAACCTGAAGGCGCTCGGGCTGCCGCCGCACCGTGTGGTGCTCGAGGTGCCCGAGCAGGCCGGCGGCGAAACGCCGCGTTACGCGGCGATCATCGACGGGCTGCGCAAGGCCGGCTTCCTGATCGCGCTGGGCGGGTTCGGCGCGAAGCATTCGAACATCGACCGCGTGTGGCACCTGCATCCCGACATCGTCACGCTCGACCGCGGCATCCTCGCGCAGGCAAGCGAGCACTCGCACCTCGAGCGCGTGCTGCCGGGGCTCGTGTCGCTGCTGCACGAATCCGGCCAGCTCGTACTGATGGGCGGCCTGTCGACCGAGCGCGACGCGCTGATCGCGCTCGAATGCGACGTCGATTTCGTGCAGGGCCAGTATTTCGCGGGGCCGAGCGTCGATCCCGTGCAACCGCAGGCCGCCGCGGGCTGCATGGATACGCTGTCGGCCGCGCTGCGGCTGCGCGTCGCGCAGCGCGAGCGCACGCAGGCGGAACGGCTCGCGCCGTATGTCGCCGCGCTCGAGGAAGCAAGCCAGAAGCTCGTCGCGGGCGAATCGCTCACCGACGCGGCCGTCGCCGTGCTGGGGCTGCCCGAAACCGCACGCTGCTTCCTGCTCGACGCATCGGGACGCCAGATCGGCGACAACGTGCTCGCGCGCGGCAGCGTATCGCAGCGCGCGAAGCGCTTCCGGCCGCTGCTGCATTCCGAAGGGGCAAGCTGGGAGCGTCGTCCGTACTTCATCGACGCGATGCGCGCGCCGGGGCGCGTGCACCTGACGCCGCCCTACCTGTCGATCAACGAGGCGCACCTGTGCGTGACCGCGTCGATCGCGGCGCCCGCCGCGACCGGCATGCAGGTGCTCTGCGTCGACATCAACTGGGAAGCGGCGCTCAGCCGCGAGTGAGCGCGCCGGCGCGCCGCCTTCACGCGGCGCCGGCCGCCTTGCGCATGATCAGCCGGTGTACGCGCTTGCCGGACGAGGCGCTCACGACCTCGTGCTCGTCGATCACGTGCACGCCGGCGCCGAGCGCCGCATGCATCCGCGCCGAATCCAGTGCCGTGTAGAGACGGCCGCGCTCGTCGCGCAACGTGCCGTTTCCGGCCACCCGCCAACTCAGGTACAACGTGCCGCCCGGCATCAGCAGATCGGCCAGCCGCGCGGCGGCCGCCGCCGCATCGGCCTGTTCGAGATGCATGACGACCGTTTCGCACAGCACGTTGCGAAACGCGCCGGACGGCACGCCGGCCAGCGCCGGCAGCACGGCGAGTTCGAAGGTCAGGCCCGGATGGTGCCGCCGCGCCTCGTCGAGCAGCGCGGCGCTCGCGTCGTAGCCGCGCACGTCGAAGCCGCGCGACGCGAGCCAGGCCGTATCGCGCCCCGCGCCGCAACCGACGTCCGCGGTCGGCCCCGGCGAGAAATGCTGTTCGAGCAGTGCGTACATGTCGTCGGGCGCGGCCTGGTCGAGCCAGTCCTGCGCGTATTGCGCGGCATGGGCGTCGTAGGCGTCGAGTGTCGGGCGATCCACCATGGCGAGTGCTCCGCATAGGCGTCGTATGACGCTCCCCGCATCTTAGCCGTTGCGCCCGGCCTGTGGTGCCGCGCGCGGCCCGCGCCGGCGATCGCGTGAAGCCGGGCTACGCGGCCGACGAGATAGCAGCCGATGGCGCCTGCACCGAACACGCAGACCGGCACATCAGACATGCGAGTGTGCACCGCCGTGCACGGGGCCGGCGCGCCGCTCGACTTCGCGGCGGACGTCGCCGCGCAGCCCCGCAAGGAACGCGACTTCGGCCACGACGAACAGCGGCCCGACCATCAGGCCCACCAGATCGTCGACGAACGCGGGCTTGCGCCCTTCGAACCAGTGCCCGACGAACTGCACGATCCAGCCGACGACGAACGTGCCGATGCCGATCGCGAGCCATTGCGCGGTCGGCAGCGGCGCGAGCGATTGCGCGGCCCACAACCCGAGCGCGAACAGCGCGGCCATCACGATCCCGAACCGCAGGTCGAGGCGCAGGTAAAAGACGACGAACGCGAGCGCCAGCAGCAGCGCCGGCGACAGCGCGACGCCGGCCAGCATCCCGACCGCCGGCCGCGACAGCAGCACCTCGGCCGCGAACACGATCATCGGAATGCCGACCAGGTGCGTCGCGATGTTGCGCGCGTCGCGATGGTAGGCCGCATACTGCGAAAGGTGATCTTCGAGCGTCTTCATCGCGTCTCCTGGTCGGTTATTGAGCGCTATGATGCGCGTCACGCCCGAGAACCTCTGTCAGCTACCCGACATCGCGTGCCCATGCCTTCCTCGCTCGCCCCGTACCTGCCGCAGATCGAAGCGCACCCGTGGTTCGCCGCGCTGCCGCCCGCGTTGCGCGCGGACCTGCTCGCCGGCGCGGTGCTGCGCCGCCTGCCGGCCGGCCATGCGCTGTTCCGGCGCGGCGACCCGCCGTGCGGGCTGTATGCGGTCCTGGCCGGTTCACTCACGATAGGTGCGGTCGACCCGCAGGGCAAGGAAACGCTGCTGACGGTGGCCGAGCCCGTCACGTGGTTCGGCGAAATCGCCCTGTTCGACGGCCAGCCGCGCACGCACGACGCCATCGCGCTCGACGACGCACTGCTGCTGCACGTCCCGCAGGCCGCGCTGCTCGCGATCCTCGAGGCGACGCCGCAATACTGGCGGCAGTTCGCGCTGCTGATGGCGCAGAAGCTGCGCCTGAGCTTCCTGACCGTCGAGTCGATGAGCGTGATGCCGGCCGCGCAACGGCTCGCCGCGCGCCTGCTGATGATCGCCGACGGCTATGGCGGCATCAGCGCCGGGCGCACGCGCGTTCGGCTGTCGCAGGAAACGCTCGCGTCGATGCTGTCGATCACGCGGCAGACCACCAACCAGCTGCTGAAGGCGCTGCAGGCCGACGGCGTCGTGCGGCTGCATGTCGGCGAAATCGAACTCGTCGACATCGATGCGCTGCGCCGCGCGAGCGGGCTGGGCGACGGCACGCGCTGAGCGACGCGCACTGCACTGCACTGCACTGCACTGCAGTACGTTGCCCCGCCGCTGCCGCATTGCGCTATCGTGGCGGCTCGTCCGTTCTCCCCGCGCCCCGTCTTGAATCCATCGACCGCCGCCGCCCCGTCCCGTCATCCGTGGCCCGTCTTCGTCGCGTTCCTGCGGCTCGGCCTCACGTCGTTCGGCGGCCCGGTCGCGCACCTCGGCTACTTCCGCGCCGAATTCGTCACGCGGCGCGGCTGGCTCACCGAACGCACGTATGCCGATCTCGTCGGGCTGTGCCAGTTCCTGCCGGGGCCCGCGAGCAGCCAGGTCGGGATGGCGATCGGCCTCGCGCGCGCCGGCTATGCGGGGATGTTCGCCGCGTGGCTCGGCTTCACGCTGCCGTCGGCGCTGCTGATGATGCTGTTCGCGCTCGGCGTGCATGCGACGGGCGCGCCGATCGAAGCCGGCGCGCTGCACGGGCTGCGCATCGTGTCGGTCGCGGTGATCGCGCAAGCCGTCTGGGGGATGGCGCGCACGCTGTGCCCCGATGCGCGCCGCGTCACGCTGATGGCCGCGGCCGCATGCGTCGCGCTGCTCGCGCCGGCCGCGTGGACGCAGATCGCGGTGATCGTCGCGGCCGGTGCGGCCGGCCTCGCGCTGCTGCCACAACCGGCACGCGACGCGCACGAACCGTTGCCGCTGCACGTGTCGCACCGCGCGGGCATGCTGTGGCTCGCGCTGTTCGCGGTGCTGCTCGTCGCGCTGCCGTTCGCGGCCCGCGCGCTCCACTCCGATACGCTCGCCGTCGTCGATGCATTTTTCCGCACCGGCGCGCTCGTGTTCGGCGGCGGGCATGTGGTGCTGCCGCTGCTGCAGGCGGCCGTGGTCGCGCCCGGCTGGGTCGGCGATTCGACGTTCCTCGCCGGGTACGGCGTCGCACAGGCCGTGCCGGGGCCGCTGTTCACGTTCTCGGCGTTCCTCGGCGCGTCGCTGCGCGATGCGCCGAACGGCTGGCTCGGCGGCACGATCGCGCTGGTCGCGATCTTCGCGCCGTCGTTCCTGCTCATTGCCGGCACTGCACCGTTCTGGGAGCGCCTGCGCCGCAGCGCGCGCATGCAGGCCGCGCTCGCGGGTGTGAACGCGGCCGTCGTCGGGCTGCTGCTCGCCGCGCTCTATCACCCGGTCTGGACCGACACGATCGCCGCACCGCGCGACCTGGCCGCCGCGCTCGTCGCATTCGTCGCGCTGGTGTTCTGGCGCGTGCCGCCGTGGGCCGTCGTGATCGCGAGCGCGGCACTCGGCTGGGCGCTCGGCCTGGTCGCCTGATCCCGGCAAGCGTGCCGCCTTCCTGCACGATAAAAACAAAAAAGCCCTCGTTTCGAGGGCTTTTTGCTGGGTGCCGCGCGCCGTGGCGACGCGCCGGCGCCGGACTTACGCGAAGTTCTTCGCTGCGAAGTCCCAGTTCACGATGTTCCAGAACGCTTCGACGAACTTCGGACGTGCGTTGCGGTAGTCGATGTAGTACGCGTGTTCCCACACGTCGATCGTCAGCAGTGCCTTGTCGGCGGTCGTCAGCGGCGTCGCTGCGTTGCTCGTCGACACGATGTCGAGCGAACCGTCAGCCTTCTTCACGAGCCATGCCCAGCCCGAACCGAACGTGCCGACCGCGGCCTTCGTGAACGCTTCCTTGAATGCGTCGTACGAACCCCACTTCGCGTTGATCGCGTCGCCCAGCGCGCCCGTCGGTGCGCCGCCGCCGTTCGGCGACAGGCTGTTCCAGAAGAACGTGTGGTTCCAGATTTGCGCGGCGTTGTTGAAGATGCCGCCCGACGACTTCTTCACGATCTCTTCCAGCGACAGGTTTTCGAATTCCGTGCCCGGGATCAGATTGTTCAGGTTCGTCACATAAGCCTGATGGTGCTTGCCGTAGTGGTACTGGATCGTCTCGAGCGAGATGGTCGGCGCGAGTGCGTCTTCAGCGTACGGGAGCGGCGGGAGCGTATGAGCCATGGCGATTCCTTCGTTGAGTATGTAGGGAGGCTGTGTTGGATGCTGCCGAGCGTCCGATTGTAGGCGAGGACGAATAACCCCGCAAACTCACGGGCCATTTATCCGCGGTATGCGGAAAAGCGATGTTTGCGCAACGTCCGGCAGGATGAACCCGATGCGGAGCAGCCTCCGTTCCCGAGCACGTTGCGTCCGTTGCAGCAGCCTTCGCCCCGCTTGCCGCCGTTACGTCAGATCGTATCGGCCAGCCGCGGCTGCACGTCGGCGAGCGACACGTCGGCCGAGCCTTCGGCCAGATGCACGGTCAGGCGCCGCTGCGGCTTCAGCGCGTTCGGCGCACGCACCGCACGACCCGTCTGCGCATCGATCAGCGCCGCATAGCCGCGCTCGAGCGTGCGCTGCGGGCTCAGCACCTCGAGCCGTGCCGCACAGGCCGACACGCGCGCCGTGTCGCGTTCATGACGGCGCTGCAATGCAATGACGAGACGCTGCGACAGCCCCGCGAGCGCCTGGCGCGCCTGCGACGCATCGGGCCGCGCGCGCTGCCAGCGCAGTTGTGCCAGCGCGAAGCGCGCGCGTGCGTCGCGCACCGGCCGCGACGCCGCGGACGCGAGCCGCACCGCGAGCTGCTCGACGTGCGTGCGCTGCCGCTGCAGCCGCTCGGCCGGGCTCACGAGCCGGCGCGCGAGCCAGTCGAGCTGCTGCGCGCGCTGTTCGAGCCGGCGCGCCATGCCGCGCGCGAGCGCACGCTGGCGCTCGTCGACCTCGCGCAGCAGCAGCGCACGCTGCGGGCTCGCGAGCTCGGCCGCGCCGGTGGGCGTCGGCGCGCGCACGTCGGCCGCGAAGTCCGCGATCGTGAAATCGGTTTCGTGCCCGACACCGCTGACGACCGGCAATTCGCTCGCCGCGATCGAGCGCGCCAGCGCTTCGTCGTTGAACGACCACAGATCCTCGATCGAGCCGCCGCCGCGACAGACGAGCAGCACGTCGACCTCACGGCGCGCATTCGCGGCCTCGACGGCCGCGACCAGTTTTTCGGCGGAACCGGCGCCCTGCACGGGCGCCGGATAGACGATCACCGGAATGTGCGGCGCGCGCCGGGCAAGCGTGGTCAGCACGTCGCGCAGCGCGGCTGCCTGCAGCGACGTGACGATGCCGATCGCGCGCGGGTGGACCGGCAGCGGCCGCTTGCGCTCGGGGGCGAACAGGCCCTCGCCTTCGAGTTGCGCCTTCAGCCGCAGGAACGCCTCGTACAGGCGCCCCTGCCCGGTGCGCCGCACGGCTTCGACGTTCAGCTGCACTTCGCCGCGCGGCTCGTACATCGTGACGACCGCGCGCACCTCGATGCGGTCGCCTTCGCGCGGCGTGAATTCCGCGTACTGCGCACGGCCGCGGAACATCACGCAGCGCATCTGCGCCTGCTGGTCCTTGATCGAGAAATACCAGTGGCCGCTCGCGGCGCGCGTGAAATTCGAGACTTCGCCCGAAATCCACAGCAGCGGAAACGAGCGCTCGAGCATCGTCGAAATCGCGCGATTGAGCGCCGAAACGGGAATCACTTCGTCGCCGCCGCGCGTCGCGCCGGGTGCGGAAAAAGGAGAGTCGGAAAGCATGGACGATTGGATGAATGCTGGCGGCGTCACGATAGTCCGACCTGCGCGCGACGTCCAGCGCCGCGGCATTCGCCGCCGAGCGCGGAAGGTGTCCACACTCTGGCATTCGTCCGCCTAAAACGCCTGGAAACCGCCAAAAAACCCAGACGATTCTTCGTAACACATTGATTTTTATAATTTTTTAAACCTTTCGAAATGATTCTCATCCGATTCGATGCCCGCCGGACGGGCGTTTGACGCAATCGACCGAGGAGTTTTTCACAGAGTTATCCACAGGCAGCCGCGATCCGGCCCCGCGGGCGGCGTCGGCCGGTCGCGCTTGCCGCGCCGGCGTGCGGCGCGCTAGAGTGCCGCCTTCCGCAGACCCCGCGGCATGTGCCGCCCAACGGAGAATCCGCCTTGACGAATCCGTCCCACGCCGCGGCGCACGACGCGCCGCGCCCGGCCCGATGAGCGCGCCCGGCGGCCCGCTCGCGCGGCTCGAAGCGCGCCTGACACGCGAATGGCAGCGGCGCGGCGCGCTCGCCTGGGCGCTCACGCCGTTCGCCTGCGTGTTCGGCCTGTGCGCGGCGCTGCGGCGCACCGCCTACACGCAGGGGTGGAAACGACCGGTCGACGTCGGCGTGCCCGTCGTCGTGGTCGGCAACGTGACCGTCGGCGGCACCGGCAAGACGCCGACCGTGATCGCGCTCGTCGACGCGCTGCGCGCGGCCGGCTTCACGCCGGGCGTTGTGTCGCGCGGCTACGGCGCGAACGTGAAGGCGCCGACTGCCGTCACGCCCGCGTCGCGCGCCAGCGTCGGCGGCGACGAACCGCTGCTGATCGCGCGCCGCACCGACGCGCCCGTCTGGGTGTGCCCCGACCGCGTCGCGGCCGCGCAGGCGCTGCGCGCCGCGCATCCGGACGTCGACGTGATCGTCAGCGACGACGGCCTCCAGCACTACCGCCTCGCACGCACGGTCGAGCTCGTCGTGTTCGACCACCGGCTCGGCGGCAACGGCTTCCTGCTGCCGGCCGGGCCGCTGCGCGAGCCGCTGTCGCGGCACCGCGACGCCACGCTCGTCAACGATCCGTACAGCGGCGCGCTGCCGCCGTGGCCCGACACCTACGCGCTGGCGCTGACGCCGGGCGCCGCGTGGCACCTCGACCAGCCCGCGCTGCGCCGCCCGCTGTCGCAGTTCGCGCACGAGCGCGTGCTCGCCGCGGCCGGCATCGGCGCGCCGGAACGCTTCTTCGCGACGCTGCGCGCGGCCGGTCTCGCGCCGGCGACGCGCGCGCTGCCCGACCATTACGCGTTCGCCGACAATCCGTTCGTCGACGACGCCGTCGACGCAATCCTGATCACCGAGAAGGATGCAGTAAAATTGGGCGCTTCCTGGCGCGACGCTCGACTGTGGGTGGTCCCCGTCGAAGCCGCGCTCGACCCTCGCCTCATTGCCCTCGTTGTGGAGAAACTCCGTGGACGCTCGCCTGCTTGAAATCATTGTGTGCCCTATCTGCAAAGGCCCGCTCCACTACGACCGCGCCGCGCAGGAGCTGATCTGCAACGCGGACAAGCTCGCGTACCCGATCCGCGACGGCATCCCCGTGATGCTCGTCGACGAAGCGCGCCAGACCGTCGAAGGCACGCCGGTCGATCCGGCCGGCCGCTAAGCCGCCCGACGCCACCCCGGCCCCGGCCGGGGTGACGAACCCTGCCGGCCGACCGGCTCCGGACGCGCCGCCTGCCCCGTTCTTCTCACCGCTCACCCCGATGACTCACCCGCAACCCTTCATCGCCGTCATTCCCGCCCGGCTCGCGTCGACGCGCCTTCCGAACAAGCCGCTCGCCGATCTCGGCGGCAAGCCGATGGTCGTGCGCGTCGCCGAGCGCGCGCGCGAAGCGGGCGCGCAGCAGGTGCTCGTCGCCTCCGACGCGCAGAGCGTGCTCGACGCGGCGCGCGATCACGGCTTCGAAGCGGTGCTCACGCGTGCCGACCATCCGTCCGGCACCGACCGGCTCGCGGAAGTCGCGGCGGCGTTCGGGTGGAGCGACGACACCGTCGTCGTCAACGTGCAGGGCGACGAGCCGCTGATCGACCCCGTGCTCGTGCGCGACGTAGCGTCGCACCTCGCCGCGCATCCGGCGTGCGCGATCGCGACTGCCGCCCACCCGATCCACGACGCGGCCGACGTGTTCAACCCGAACGTCGTGAAGGTCGCGCTCGACGCGCAAAGCGTCGCGCTGTACTTCTCGCGCGCGCCGATTCCGTGGAGCCGGGATGCGTACCAGCCGCACTGGCCGGACGTCGCGGCCATGCCAGCACCGGCTTTCCCGGTCTACCGGCACATCGGCCTCTATGCCTATCGCGCGCGTTTCCTGCGCACGTATCCGTCGCTCGCGCAGGCGCCGATCGAGCAGGCCGAGCAGCTCGAACAGCTGCGCGCGCTGTGGCACGGCGAGCGCATCGCAGTGCTGATCACCGAATCCGCACCCGAAGCCGGGATCGACACGCCTGCCGATCTCGCGCGCGTGCAGGCCCTTTTTCAGCCGGGTTCAAAATAACCCGTGGCATAATCAGGCGATTGTGCGAGCCGTCCGCGACCAGCGCGTCCTCGCTTGACCCCGCCCGCGGCCCTGCCGGCAGCCGCGCGTCGCCCAAGTCGACGCGCCGCATCAGACCGGTCCGCCGCGCGCCAGGCAAGCCCCGCGCCCGCTGTCGCCGACGCCTTCGAGGCTCGCCACACGAATCTACATACTTGGAGATATCACCATGCGTTTGATCCTGTTGGGCGCGCCCGGCGCGGGAAAGGGCACCCAGGCAAACTTCATCAAGGAAAAGTTCGGCATCCCGCAAATCTCGACGGGCGACATGCTGCGCGCGGCCGTGAAGGCCGGCACGCCGCTCGGCGTCGAGGCGAAGGGCTACATGGACGCCGGCAAGCTCGTGCCGGACGCGCTGATCATCGGCCTCGTCAAGGAACGCCTGAAGGAATCCGACTGCGCGAACGGCTATCTGTTCGACGGTTTCCCGCGCACGATCGCGCAGGCTGACGCGATGAAGGACGCCGGCGTCGCGATCGACTACGTGCTCGAGATCGACGTCCCGTTCTCGGAAATCATCGAGCGCATGAGCGGCCGCCGCACGCACCCGGCCTCGGGCCGCACGTACCACGTCAAGTTCAACCCGCCGAAGGTCGAAGGCCATGACGACGTGACGGGCGAGCCGCTGATCCAGCGCGACGACGACAAGGAAGAAACCGTCAAGAAGCGTCTCGAAGTGTACGAAGCGCAAACCAAGCCGCTGATCACGTACTACGGCGACTGGGCGCAGCGCGGCGAGGAAAACGGCCTGAAGGCCCCGCAGTATCGCAAGATCTCGGGTCTCGGCGCGGTCGAGGAAATCCGCGAGCGCGCGTTTGACGCACTGAAGTAAGCAGCGCGTCTCGCCCTCGCAGAAGCCGCCCTTTCCGGGCGGCTTTTTTTTTCGCCCGATGGGGATGCGCACGGCCGTGCGGGTATCGCCTTCGCGTGACGACGCCCCGTACAATCGCTCGGATGCGCGCCCCGCTCTCGCGGCGCACCGGCTTTCCGACTGCCCGATCGGCATCGGACAGAACCCTGGAGACAGTCATGGACATTCGCGGCAACGTGTTTCTGATCACGGGCGGTGCATCGGGCCTCGGCGCCGGCACCGCGCGGATGCTCGCGCAGGCTGGCGGCACGGTCGTGCTCGCCGACCTGAACGAAGCGGCGGGCACCGCGCTCGCGACCGAGCTGGGCGGCGCATTCGTACGCTGCGACGTGTCGAGCGAAGCCGACGCGCACGCGGCCGTCGACACGGCGACGCGCGCGGGCACGCTGCGCGGCCTCGTGAACTGCGCGGGCATCGCGCCGGCCGCGAAAACCGTCGGCAAGGACGGCGCGCACCCGCTCGACGTGTTCGCAAGGACGATCAACGTCAACCTGGTCGGCACGTTCAACATGATCCGGCTCGCGGCCGCCGCGATGGCCGCGACCGCGCCGACCGCGGAAGGCGAGCGCGGCGTGATCGTCAGCACCGCGTCGGTCGCCGCCTTCGACGGCCAGATCGGCCAGGCCGCCTATGCGGCGTCGAAGGCCGGCGTCGCGGGCATGACGCTGCCGATCGCACGCGACCTGGCGCGCAGCGGGATCCGCGTAATGACGATCGCGCCCGGCCTGTTCGAGACGCCGATGCTGCTCGGCATGCCGCAGGACGTGCAGGACGCGCTCGGCGCGATGGTGCCGTTCCCGCCGCGGCTCGGCAAACCGGCCGAATACGCGATGCTGGTACGCCAGATCGTCGAGAATCCGATGCTCAACGGCGAAGTGATCCGCCTCGACGGCGCGATCCGGATGCAGCCGAAGTAAACCGCGCATGAAAAAACGCCCGCGATGCGGGCGTTTTCGTTACGGGCTCAGGCAGCCGCGCTGCGGCTCAATCCTCGCCGTCGCGCTGCATCCGCTGGCGCAATTCGCTCACCTGCGACTCGACGACGGTCGCATCTTCCGCCTCCGGCCGCTCGCCGAGATACTGCTCGAGATCCTCGAGCGCGGGGCGCAGGTAATCGAGCCGCGCATACGCGAAGCCGCGGTCGCGCACCTCGTCGAGTTGCTCGGGCAACAGGATCACGAGCCGCTGCTGTACCGCGAGCAACCGCTGCCAGCGTTCCGTCTGCAGATAGATCGTCTTCAGGTTGCGCAGCATCCGCGCGATGATCTCGCGGCTCGTCGCCGGTTGCAGCAGCGCGCGCAACGCGCTGTCGACCGCCCCCGCCGCACGCGCGACGTACGGCTCGAGCATCTCGACCATCTCGGCTTCGGACAGCGAATGGCCGTTGGTCGGATCAATGATCAGGTCGCCGTCCGGCAGCGTCACGCGCAGCAGGAAATGGCCGGGGAACGACACGCCGCGCGCCGGCACGCCGATCTGCTCGGCGAGCTCCAGGTACAGCACCGACAGCGAGATCGGAATCCCCCGCCGCCGCTTCAGCACCGCGTTCAGGTGGCTGTTATCGGGGTCGTAGTAATCGTTGTGATTGCACGCGAAGCCGAGTTCGCGGAAGAAGAAGTCGTTCAGCGCGGCGACGCGGCCCTTCAGGTCCGCATCGTCGGCGAGCCGCCGGCGCAGTCGCGCCGCCAGCATGTCGAGCTCGGCCAGCGTGCCCTGCAGGTCGAGGTCGGGATACGCGTCCTGCGCCAGCGACAGCGCGGCTTCCGTGACGGGCAGACTGTCGTCGTCCGCCACGAGCGTGCTGAAGTAGTCGAGGACGCGGGTCATTGCGGTCGTCACTTGGCGCGCCTTCTGAAGTAAGCGTATTTGAAGCCCATCACCCACAACATACCGAAATATAGTGCAGCGAACAGCACGAGGCACGCCGCCATCAGCGCAATGCGGTCGAGCGGCTGCGTGCGCATCCCGGTCCAGTCGAAGTTGATCGCGCACCAATGCATCAGGCCCGCGAGCACGAGCGCCGCGCCGACGAGCTGCACGAAGAAGCGCAGCCAGCCCGGCGACGGCTGGTAGATGCCGCGCTTGCGCAGCCCGAGGAACAGCAGCAGCGAATTCAGGCACGCGCCGACGCCGATGCTCAGCGTGAGGCCCGCGTGGCCGATCAGCGGCACGAACACGTAGTTCGAGAGCTGCGTGACGATCAGCACGCCGATCGCGATCTTCACGGGCGTCTTGATGTCCTGCTTCGCATAGAAGCCCGGCGCGAGGATCTTGATCAGGATGATGCCGACGAGGCCGATCCCGTAGGTGGCGAGCGCGCGCGCGACCATCGTGACGGTATGCGCGTCGAACTTGCCGTAGTTGAACAGCGTCGCGGTAAGCGGCGTCGCGAAGAAGAACAGCGCGAGCGCGCTCGGCGCCGCGAGCAGGAACGTGACGCGCAGCCCCCAGTCGAGCAGCGCCGAATATTCGTGCGAATCGGCGTCGACGTGCGCCTTCGACAGGCTCGGCAGCAGGATCGTGCCGAGCGCGACGCCGAGCAGCGCCGTCGGGAATTCCATCAGGCGGTCGGCGTAGTTGATCCACGACACGGCGCCCTGCCCGAGCCGCGACGCAATGTTGGTGTTGATGATCAGCGACAGCTGCGCGACCGACACCGCGAACGTGGCGGGCACCATCTTCGCGAGCACGCGCTTCACGCCCGGGTGGCGCAGCGCGCGCAGCGGGTTCAGGCCGATCAGCGGCACCATGTCGATCTTCTTCAGCCCCGGCAGCTGCACGAGGAACTGCAGCACGCCGCCGACGATGACGGCCCATGCGAGCGCGTAGACCGGCACCTTCAGGTGCGGCGCGACGAACACGGCCGCGGCAATGAACGCGACGTTGAGCAGCACCGGCGCGAACGCGGGCAGCGAGAAGCTCTTGTACGTGTTGAGCACGCCGGACGCGAGCGTCGTCAGCGAGATGAACACGATGTACGGGAACATGATCTGCGTCATCGTGACCGCGAGCGGGAACGCCTGGCCATCGGTGTGCAGGCCGGACGCGACCGCGAACACGACCCACGACGCGCCGGCGATCCCGAGGACCGACAGCACGGCAAGCGCCCACGCGAGCACGGTGGACATCGCGTCGACGAGCGCCTTCGTCGCATCGTGCCCCTGCTGGTTCTTGAACTCGGCGAGGATCGGCACGAACGCCTGCGAGAACGCGCCTTCGGCGGACAGGCGGCGCAGCAGGTTCGGAATGCGGAAAGCGACGTAGAACGCGTCGGTGTATTGACTGGCGCCGAACGCACGGGCGATCAGCGTCTCGCGGGCCAGTCCGGTCACGCGCGACAGCAGCGTGAAGCCGCTGACCGTCAGCAGGGCTCGGAATAGATTCATGGGGCGCTTATTATACGGACGTTGCGCGACCCGGCCAGCGGCCGATGCCGAAAAGCGCGCACGCCGCCGGCGGCCCGTCCGGCGGATGTCACTTCGAACTTGCCACTCGCTTGATTTTGTTGCTATAATCGCCGGTTTCTGGGCTCGTACATGCACGGCAGCTGCCGTTTTCATGTCCCTGCCTCGGTTAAAATCACCGTTTTTTTATGCGCCCCTGGGCAATCGTTCTCAGGGGACGGATCGAAAAGCAGCGCTTGGCCGTCAGGCTCCAAGCTCTGGAAACAGGACAGGATAAGGAACCGTCATGGCTAACTCCGCACAAGCACGCAAGCGCGCCCGCCAGGCCGCGAAGGCAAACTCGCACAACTCGGCGCTGCGCTCGAAATTCCGTACCGCGATCAAGTCGGTTCGCAAGGCTGTTGAAGCCGGCGACCAAGCAAAGGCTGCCGAGCTGTTCAAGGCTGCCGTGAAGACGATCGACACGATCGCCGACAAGAAGATCGTTCACAAGAACAAGGCCGCTCGCAGCAAGAGCCGCCTGGCCGCAGCCGTCAAGGGCCTGCAGGCAGCAGCGTAATCCGGTGCGCCCGCTTACGCGGGCGTTCCTGTTTCCTGCGATCACGAAAAAGCCCGCCTAGGCGGGCTTTTTTGTTGCCTGTCGCCCGCGCATCATGCGAGGCGGCGACGGCACTTGCCAGGGCGGGCGCTGCATGCGCCCTCGCCCGTCGGCATCACTTCTTCGTGTTGTAATCCGGCAATTCGCAGGCCTCGGTGACGACGAGGTTGTTGTCCTTCGCGAAATTCAGCACGAAATCGAAAGCCATCGGTTCGATGTCGCGCAACCGCGAATCGAGGATCACGCATTTCAGGTCGCCGAGCATCGTCGGGCGCACGTACAGCGAATACTTGAGACGCGCATTCGGCCCGCTCGCCCCCGGCCCGAAGCAGGCCATCACACCGGCCAGACGCTCCGACCAGTCGCTCGGGCGAAACTTTTTCCCTTCTTTCGTGATGCCCTGGATGAAGAATTCGGTCGGAGGGGTTTCAGCCATGTGGTTACCCAAGTGACGGCCCGGCGATGTCCAGGCAACGGCGCCTGGATACGCGAACACAAAGCTGGAACGGACGGCGGCACAAGCATTCCGGTATCCCGAAAACGGGACGTCGATGCGCGCCGCCGGTAAACTGCACCGGATTTGTGCAGCGCACGGCTTGTGTCCGGCAGAGCGCGAAAAGCCTTGCCTGCCGGGCTGGAGAAAACTTTCGAATTATACCGCAGCGCGCCATCGCGCGTCGTCCCGACGGCCGCCTTCCCGCGCCATCCGCTGCCGGTCGCGATCGTGCCCCGTTTCGTTCGACGGCTCGTCAAAGCACAGAAAATCCTTTATGCTGCTTTGAGTTATCCACACCCGACGGCGGCGCCGTCCGGCCTCGCTGCCGGGTGAAACCCGCCGTATTTCGCTTCATGACCGCCAAAACCATTCGTCACTACCTGCAGTTCAAGGATTTCTCGCTGGAAGACTACGAGTACGTGCTCGAACGCACGGGTATCCTGAAGCGCAAGTTCAAGAACTACGAGACCTATCACCCGCTGCACGACCGCACGCTCGCGATGATCTTCGAGAAGAGCTCGACGCGCACGCGCCTGTCGTTCGAGGCCGGGATCTTCCAGCTCGGCGGCCACGCCGTCTTCATGAGCACGCGCGACACGCAGCTCGGCCGCGGCGAACCCGTCGAGGATTCCGCGCAGGTCATCTCGCGGATGGTCGACATCATCATGATCCGCACGTTCGAGCAGGACGTCATCACACGCTTCGCGGAAAACTCCCGCGTGCCGGTGATCAACGGCCTGACGAACGATTACCACCCGTGCCAGGTGCTCGCCGACATCTTCACGTACTACGAGCACCGCGGCCCGATCGCCGGCAAGACCGTCGCCTGGGTCGGCGACGCGAACAACATGCTCTACACGTGGATCGAAGCCGCGCAGATCCTCGGCTTCAAGCTGCGCCTGTCCACGCCGCCCGGCTATGCACTCGACATGAAGCTCGTGTCGCCCGGCAGCGCGCCGTTCTACGAGGTGTTCGACGATCCGAACGAAGCATGCAGGGGCGCCGATCTCGTCACCACCGACGTGTGGACGAGCATGGGCTTCGAAGCCGAGAACGAGGCGCGCAAGCAGGCGTTTGCCGACTGGTGCGTCGACGAGGAAATGATGGGCCACGCGAACCCGGACGCGCTCTTCATGCACTGCCTGCCCGCGCACCGCGGCGAGGAAGTGACGGCCGGCGTGATCGACGGCCCGCAGAGCGTCGTGTGGGACGAGGCGGAAAACCGCCTGCACGTGCAGAAGGCGCTGATGGAGTTCCTGCTGCTCGGCCGCCTCAAGCACTGACGCGCCGGAACGCACACGCGTAAAAAAAGCGCCGATCGACGATCGGCGCTTTTTGCTTGGGCACCTGGAAAGCGGCGCAGGACCGGCGCTACAGGCAGACCGGCTCCGCCTCCAGCTCGACGCCGAATTGCGCACGCACGTCAGCCTGGATCGCCTGCGCCAGCGCCAGCACGTCGGCGCCCGTCGCGCCGCCGCGATTGACGAGCACGAGCGCCTGGCGGTCGTGCACGGCCGCCGCACCGAGCGCGCGGCCCTTCCAGCCGCAGCGGTCGATCAGCCAGCCGGCCGCCAGCTTCACCTGCCCGTCCGGCTGCGGATACGACACGACCTCGGGTGCGCGGGCGCGCAGCGCGTCGAACTGCGCGGCGTCGATCACCGGATTCTTGAAGAAACTGCCCGCGTTGCCGAGCACGAGCGGATCGGGCAGCTTCGCGCGGCGGATCGCGACGACCGCGTCGAACACGTCGCGCGGCGTCGCCGCATCGGCCGCGATGCCCCGTGCGTCGAGCTCGCGCGTGACGTCCGCGTAGCCGAGCCGCGGCGTCCATTGCTTCGGCAGCCGGAACGTCACCGACACGATCGCGAACCGGCCGCGCCCGTCCCGCTTGAAGAAGCTGTCGCGGTAGCCGAACGCGCAGCGCGCGGCGTCGAAGCGCTCGCTGCGCCCCGTCGCCAGCTCGACCGCGACCAGCGAGTCGAAATACGCCTTCATCTCGAGGCCGTACGCGCCGATGTTCTGGATCGGCGCGGCGCCGACGGTGCCGGGAATCAGCGCGAGGTTCTCGAGGCCCGGCATCCCGTGCTCGAGCGTCCACGCGACGAACGCGTGCCAGTTCTCGCCGCCGCCGGCCTCGACGTACCACGCGCCGTCGTCCTCGCGCACGACGCGGCGGCCGGCGATCTCGTCGAGCAGCACGACGCCGTCGAAATCGCGCGTGAACACGACGTTGCTGCCGCCGCCGAGCACGAGCTGCGGCAGGTTCGCGACGCGCGGATCGCGGTGCAGCGCCTCGAACTGCGACGCCTGCGTGATGCGCGCGGCAAAGCGCGCGTTCGCGGCAATGCCGAACGTGTTGTGCGCGGCGAGCGGATGGTCGGGAAGCAGCGACAGGGCGGAATCGTCAGGAGGCATCGGCATTCGCGGTCACGTCGGCCCGGGGCCGGCGGACGGCCGGCCTTGGGCAAACGGAGGGGCATCGGTAAAATGGCAAACAGTCCGCAATTATAGCGAGTGCCCGCGCGCGAGCCGGGTGCCCGCATCTCAAGGGAGAATGCCATGCCATCGTTCGACGTCGTTTCCGAAGCGAACATGATCGAAGTGAAGAACGCCATCGAGCAGTCGAACAAGGAAATTTCGACGCGCTTCGACTTCAAGGGCTCCGACGCGCGCGTCGAGCAGAAGGAACGCGAGCTGACGCTGTTCGCCGACGACGATTTCAAGCTCGGCCAGGTCAAGGACGTGCTGATCGGCAAGCTGGCCAAGCGCAATGTCGACGTGCGCTTCCTCGACTACGGCAAGGTCGAGAAGATCGGCGGCGACAAGGTCAAGCAGATCGTCACCGTGAAGAAGGGCGTGACGGGCGATCTCGCGAAAAAGATCGTGCGCCTCGTGAAGGACAGCAAGATCAAGGTGCAGGCGAGCATCCAGGGCGATGCGGTGCGCGTATCGGGCACGAAGCGCGACGACCTGCAGAGCACGATCGCGATGCTGCGCAAGGACGTGACGGACACGCCGCTCGACTTCAACAACTTCCGCGACTGATCGCCAGCCGATCCGTCGCGTCATCCCGCCGGGCCCCGCATACGCGGCGCGCCCGGCGCGCGGCCAGGCGCCGCGCTTTCTCAGGCTTTCCCGCCGTCCTGCGCGCTGCTGTCTGCAGCCGCCTTCTTCTTGTCGCCGATCCGGCTTTCCTGCCCCGCAAGCAGCTTCGAAATGTTGCCGCGGTGACGCCACACGAGCAGCACGCTCATCGCGAGCACGGCCCACGCGACCGGATTGTGGCCCGTGCCGAACAGGAACACGTCGAACACCGGCGCGAACACGGCCGCCACCAGCGCCGCGAGCGACGAGTAGCGGAAGAAGAACGCGACGATCAGCCAGGTCAGCGCTGTCGCGAGCCCGAGCACCGGGTGCACGGCGAGCAGCACGCCGGCGGCCGTCGCGACGCCCTTGCCGCCCTGGAAGCGGAAGAACACCGGATACAGGTGGCCGAGGAACACGGCGATCGCGACCCACGCGACCGCGACGTCGGGCAGGCCCAGGCGCCGCGCGAGCCAGACGGCAATCCAGCCCTTGAATGCATCGCCGACGAGCGTCAGGATCGCGGCCTTCTTGTTGCCGCTGCGCAGCACGTTGGTCGCGCCGGGATTCTTCGACCCGTACGAACGCGGGTCGGCCAGGCCCATCGCGGAACTGACGACGACGGCGAACGACACCGAACCGATCAGGTAGGCAACGAGGGCGGCGAGCAGGATCTGCATGCGGAGGACTCTTCTTTCAACGTATCGGTGAAGGGACGGCCGTGCGCGGCAAGCCGGCAGGCCGAAACGGCGCCCATTCTACCGAACGGGCGCGGGGTGCCACGAAGGTGAAACCCTCAGTCGACGCTCGCGCACTGCACGGGCTGCGCGCCGAGCAGCGACACGAGCACCGCCGGCGCGAGGCTGACGAGGTAGCCGCGGCGGCCGCCGTTCAGGTAGATCGTCGGCAATTCGAGGATCGTCGCCTCGACGTAGACGGGCATCGTCTTGCGCGTGCCGAACGGCGACGTGCCGCCGACGAGATAGCCCGAATGGCGGTTCGCGACCTCGGGCTTGCACGGCTCGACGCGCTTCGCGCCGATCTGCCGCGCGAGGTTCTTCGTCGATACGGTGCGATCGCCGTGCATCAGCACGATCAGCGGCTTCGCGTGCTCGTCTTCCATCACGAGCGTCTTCACGACGCAGTGCTCGTCCGCGCCGAGCTGGCGCGCCGATTCGCCGGTGCCGCCGTGCTCGACGTAGTCGTACGGGTGCTCGCCGAACGTCACGCCATGGCGGCGCAACAGCTGGGTCGCGGGGGTTTCGGACACGTGTCTGGATTTGCTCATGGCGGCATTTTAATGGCGAACGACCGGCAGGCGGGCGGCCACGTGCGCGGGCCGGCGGGTGGGTCGGCGGTATACTCGCGGCCCGTTTTCCGCCGGATGGCCGCCCGGGTCGCCGCCACCACCGCCACGATTCCGCCCGTCATCATTGCGGACATCGCGAAGTGCTATTGCCCGATTGGCCGATTGTGGCGTGTGCGCCGTCATGGCACGATCGTTCGCAAACATCGTGAAGCCGCCGCCCGGCCCCCTTTTCTGGAGACGCCATGCCCTCGCCCATCCATTCTTCCGAGTCGCTCGACGTCGACGCCCTGCTCGCCGCGCTGCCGCGCCGCATCGCCGACGTGCCCGCGCGCTGGGCCGCGCAGGCGCCCGCGCATCCGGCGCTGATCGAAGATGCGCGCCGCCTGTCGTACGGCGAGCTGGCGCAGGCCGTCGATGCGGCGGCCGCGCGGCTCGCGAGCCTCGGCGTGCAGGGCGGCGACCGCGTGATGATCGTCGCCGAAAACTGTGTCGCGCAGGTCGTGCTGCTGTTCGCGGTCGCCCGCGTCGACGCGTGGGCGCTCGTGTCGAACGCGCGGCTGTCGGCCGGCGAACTCGATGCGATCGCCGCGCACGCGCGCCCGAAGCTGGTCGTGTTCACGATCGACGCATCGCCCGACGCGCGCGCGCATGCCGCGCGGCTCGGCGCGACGCCCGCCGGCGCGCTGCCGGTCGACATCGGCGCGTGGTCGTATCGCGTCGACGCGAACGCGCCCACCGAACCGGTCGCCGCCGACGGCGCTGCGCAATGTGCGGCGCTGATCTACACGACCGGCACGACGGGTGCGCCGAAAGGCGTGATGCTGTCGCACCGCAACCTGCTGTTCATCGCGGCCACGTCGAGCACGCTGCGCCGCGTGTCGCCCGACGACGTCGTCTACACGGTGCTGCCCGTGTCGCACGTGTACGGGCTCGCGTCGGTCTGCCTCGGCAGCCTGTACGCGGGCGCGACGCTGCGGCTTGCGCCGCGCTTCTCGCCGGAAGCCGTGCGCATCGCGCTCGCCGAAGAAGGCGTGACGATCTTCCAGGGCGTGCCCGCGATGCACGCGAAACTGCTCGAGCACCTGCACACGCACGGCCACGCGTGGCACGCGCCGCGCCTGCGCTTCGCGTATTCGGGCGGCTCGCCGCTCGACGCGAACCTGAAGGCACGCGTCGAGCGCCAGTACGGCGTGCCGCTGCACAACGGCTACGGGATGACCGAAAGCAGCCCGACGATCACGCAGACGCCGCTCGACGCGCCGCGCGCCGACAGCTCGGTCGGCGTGCCGATTCCGGGTGTCGAGATGCGGATCGTCGCGCCGGACGGCACCGACGTGCCGCCGGGTGAAGTCGGCGAGATCCGCGTGCGCGGGCCGAACGTGATGCTCGGCTATTACCGCAACGCCGACGCGACGCGTGCGGCCGTGTCGCCGGACGGCTGGCTGAGTACCGGCGATCTCGCGCGGCAGGAAGCCGACGGCGCGGTGACGATCGCGGGTCGCAGCAAGGAGCTGATCATCCGCTCGGGCTTCAACGTGTACCCGGTGGAAGTCGAGCAGGTGCTGAACGCGCATCCGGACGTCGTGCAGGCGGCCGTGATCGGCCGCTCGGTCGACGGCAACGAGGAAGTGCTCGCGTTCGTCGAGCTGGTGCCGGGCGCGACCGCGGACGAAGCCGCGCTGCACGCGTGGTGCGCGGAGCGGCTCACGCCTTACAAGCGCCCGGCGCACATCCGCGTGCTCGACGCGCTGCCGGCCGCCTCCACCGGCAAGGTGCTGAAGCACAAGCTGCGCGAGCTGGTCTGACGCCGGCGGCGGCTGCGCGCACATCGAGCGCACACCGGCGCCCGCGCGGTGCCGGATACGCGCGCCCCGCGCACTAACCGCGCGGGTGGTGCTGCGCGTGCAGCGTCTTCAGCCGCTCGCGCGCGACGTGCGTGTAGATCTGGGTGGTCGAGATGTCGCTGTGGCCGAGCAGCATCTGCACGACGCGCAGGTCGGCGCCGTGGTTCAGCAGGTGTGTCGCGAACGCATGCCGCAGCGTGTGCGGCGACAGGTGCGCACGCACGTCGGCCTGCTGCGCGTGGCGCTTGATGATGTTCCAGAACTGCTGGCGCGTCATCCCGTCGCCGCGCGCGGTCACGAACAGCGCGTCGGCCGCGCGCGCGCCGAGCAGTGCGGGCCGCGCCTCGCGCAGGTAGCGCTCGATCCAGCCGTGCGCGACTTCGCCGAACGGCACGAGCCGCTCCTTCGAACCCTTGCCCATCACGCGCACGACGCCTTCGTTCAGGCCGACCTCGACCGTCTTCAGCGTCACGAGCTCGCTCACGCGCAGCCCGCTCGCGTACATCAGCTCGAGCATCGTGCGATCGCGCAGGCCGAGCGGCGTGCCGACGTCGGGTGCGCCGAGCAGCGCCTCGACCTGCGCCTCCGACAGCGTCGACGGAAACCGCGCCGCCTGTTTCGCGGACGTGATCCGCAGCGTCGGGTCGGCGCTCGCGCGATGCTCGCGCACGGCCCAGCCGTAATAGCGACGGAACACCGACAGCCGCCGGTTCGACGACGTAGCCTTGCCGTCGCTGCGTGCGGCGATGTAGCCCGTCACCATCGCCTCGTCGGCCAGATCGAGCTGCGTATCGTGCGTCTCGGCCAGCCACTGGCAAAACAGCACCAGATCGCGCCGATAGGCATCGAGCGTGTTGCGCGCGAGCCCGTGCTCGAGCCACAGCGCATCGCAGAAGACGTCGATCGACGCGCGGCTCGCGAGCAGCGCGGGCGAGGCCGCGGCAGCATCGCCGTCGGCTTCGGGAGTCGTCAGTGGTTCACTCATCAGTACGGCACGCCTTCGTGCGCCAGCAGCCAGCGCTTCACTTTCTGGTAATAGCCGTTGTCGTCGTGGTTCGCGAAGCCGCCGAGGCCGCCCGCCGCGACGACGCGATGGCACGGAATCACGAGCGGGAAATAGTTCGCGCCGCACGCCTGGCCAACCGCGCGCGGTGCGCTGCCGATCCGCTTCGCGACCTGCCCGTAGGTCAGCACCGTGCCGGGCGGGATATCGCTGATCACGTCCCACACGCGGTGCTGGAATGCACTGCCGACTTCGGCGAGCGGCAGGTCGAAGCGCGCGGACGCACGCCCGAAATAACGTTCGATCTGCTGGACCGCGCGCTTCGCGAGCGGCGAATCCGGATCGACCGACTTCACCGATTCGGGCAGATAGACGATCTCGCGCACCACCGCGGCGTCCGTGCGGATGCCGACCTTGCCGAACGGCGCGTCGATCACTGCGTTGAACATTGCCTTCTCCTGACCGATGAATGCGCGCCCCGTGCCGCGCGCCGACGACACTTTACGCCGCCTTCACGCGGCACGCAGCGCCCATTCGACATGCTCGCGCACGACCGGCGACGGATCGTCGGCCCGCGCACGCAACGCGGCGACGATCGCGTCGCGCGCCGGCGGCGTGAGCCGGTCCGCGTCCGCGCGCAGCGCGTTGCCGAGCCCGACCGCGAGATTGCGCAACCAGCTTTCATAACCGATGCGCCGGATCGCGCTGCCCTGCATCCGCGTGTCGAATGTCTCCGCGTCCCACGCGAACAGCTCGACGAGCGTCGCGCGGTCGAGGCCGTGCCGCACGTCGAAATCGGCGACGGGCGCGGCCTGCGCGAACTTGTTCCACGGGCACACGAGCTGGCAGTCGTCGCAGCCGTACACGCGATTGCCGATCATCGGCCGCAGCGCTTCGGGGATGCTGCCTTTCAGCTCGATCGTCAGGTACGAGATGCAGCGGCGCGCGTCGACGCGGTACGGCTCGACGATCGCACCGGTCGGACACGCATCGATGCAGCGCGTGCAGCTGCCGCAGTGCGCACCCGGCGTCTCGGGCGCGGCATCCGGCGACGTGTGCGCGTCGGTCGGCAGCGGCAGGTCGACGTAGATCTCGCCGAGGAAGAACAGCGAGCCGGCGTCACGCTGCAGCAGCAGCGTGTGCTTGCCGCGCCAGCCGACGCCGGCCTTCTGCGCGAGCTCGACCTCGAGCACGGGCGCCGAATCGGTGAACACGCGGTAGCCGAATGCGCCGATCTCATGCTCGATGCGCTCCGCGAGCGTCTGCAGCCGGTTGCGCAGCACCTTGTGATAATCGCGACCGCGCGCATAGATCGACACGACGGCGGCCTGAGGATCGTCGAGCCGCGCGCGTTCACGGGCACGCCAGTCGTGCGGCACGAGCGCGCCGGGCTCGCCGCCCGCGAGCGTTTCTGCCGGCAAATAGGCGAGCCGCACGGAAACCACGCGTCGCGTACCGGCCACAAGTTCGGCCGGGCGCGCGCGTTTCATCCCATGTTTCGCCATATAATCCATTTCGCCGTGGTATCCGGCTTCCAGCCAGGCGGCGAGGCCTGCTTCGGCATCCGAGAGATCGGTATCGCTGATGCCGATCGCCCCGAAACCCAATTCGCGCCCCCACGCCCTGATGCGAGCGGCGAGCGCAGTCAACGCCGCATCATCGAGCGCGCACGGCGCCGCGCCTTCGGCATGAGTCGAAGGCCTGTCGGATGCGGCGAGTTCCGGTAATCGGTTCATCGCACTATTTTACGAGAATGCCAGCCACGTCCAGCCAATCGCCTCACGACGCCATGCTGCCCGCCCCGCTCGCGGAGCGCGTGATCGCGCTCGCCGACGAAGCGGCGACCGACGCATTCGGCACGCGCTTCGCGCACGCGCTCGACGCGGCACGCCTCGAACTCGACCGCGCCCATGCGTTCGACGGGCTGCAGATCCAGCTGGTGGGCGATCTCGGCGCGGGCAAGACGACCCTCGTGCGCGCGATCCTGCGCGGCCTCGGCCACCAGGGCCGCGTGCGCAGCCCGACCTACACGCTCGTCGAGCCTTACGCGCTCGAACGCAGCGATGGGGAACTCGAGGTCTATCACTTCGATCTGTATCGATTCAACGATCCGGCCGAATGGTCCGATGCAGGCTTTCGCGAATATTTCAATTCCAGCGCGATCTGCCTCGTCGAATGGCCGCAACAGGCGGGCGCCCTGCTCGGCGTGCCCGATCTGGTTTTCTCGCTCGACGTGGATGGCGACGGCCGCGCCCTCACCGTCCGGGCGTACAGCGCTTCAGGAAAGGCATGTCTCGAAAGATGTTGATCAAACCGTTCCGCTCGATCGAATCGGCGGCCACCGCGACGCACAACTGGCGGCGCCGCCAGATCCTGCGCGCGGGGGCGTCCACGCTGGTGCTCGGCCTCGTCGCGCCGCGGCTCGCGCACGCGTCGTCGGTGCTCGGCGTGCGCGTGTGGCCCGCGCGCGATTACACGCGCGTCACGATCGAATCCGACCAGCCGCTGCAGAATAGCCAACAGCTGCTGCAGGGTCCCGACCGTCTCGTCGTCGACCTGACCGGCCTCGATCTCGACCAGGCGCTGCGCGACCTCGTGTCGAAGATCGCGCCGAACGATCCGCAGATCCAGTCGGTGCGCGTCGGCCAGTACCAGCCGCACGTGGTGCGGATGGTGTTCGACCTGAAAGGCTCGGTGAAGCCGCAGGTATTCACGCTGCCGCCCGTCGGCACCTACAAGTACCGGCTCGTGTTCGACCTGTATCCGGCCGTCGCGCCCGATCCGCTGTCCGACCTGATCGCGCAGACGGAACGCAAGGAACAGGCGCTCAACGACAACGCGCGCGCGCAGCAGATGCAGCCGCCGTCCACGCTGGCCGGCCCCGGTACGCCGCCGCCCGGCGCGGGCGACAACAGCGACGCGTTCTTCCAGCGCTTCGCGCAGAACACGCCGGCCACGCCGCGCACGCCGCCGGCGGCCGGCACGCCTTCGACGCCGCCGAAGCCGGCCGTCAAGCCGCCGCCCGTCATCGCGCGCCGCGACGACAGCGACGACGACGGCGACACCTACAAGTTCACCGCGCCGAAATCCGGCAAGGGCGGCACCGTGCGCCTGCTGACGGTCGCGATCGATCCGGGCCACGGCGGCGAGGATCCGGGCGCGATCGGCGGCGGCGGCACGTACGAGAAGCACATCGCGCTCGACATCGCGAAGAAGCTGCGCGCGAAGATCGACGGCGCACCGAACATGCGCGCGATGATGACGCGCGACGCCGACTTCTTCGTGCCGCTGAACGTGCGCGTGCAGAAAGCGCGCCGCGTCGGCGCCGACCTGTTCGTGTCGATCCACGCGGATGCATTCACGACGCCGTCCGCGCGCGGCTCGTCGGTGTTCGCGCTGTCCGATCACGGCGCGACGAGCGCCGCGGCGCGCTGGATGGCGAACAAGGAGAATTCGTCCGACCTGATCGGCGGGATCAACATCAAGACGGCGGACGCGGCCGTGAACCGCGCGCTGTTCGACATGTCGACAACGGCCCAGATCCGCGACTCGCTGCGCTACGGCAACTACGTGCTGAAGGAAGTCGGCGGCATCAACAAGCTGCACAAGGGGTCGGTCGAGCAGGCCGGGTTCGCGGTGCTGAAGGCGCCCGACATTCCGTCGATCCTCGTCGAGACCGCGTTCATCAGCAACCCGGAAGAGGAAAGCCGGCTGAACGACGACAGCTATCGCGACCAGATGGCCGACGCGATCTTCCGCGGCATCAAGCGCTATTTCGCCGCGAATCCGCCGCTCGCGAAGAACCGGATGGCCTGACGGCCGTCCGTCCCCTGCCGCCGGCACGCATCGCGTGCCGGCGCGTCACGACGCCGAGAAGCGGCGCATCAGTTTCCCGCCGAACACGTTCACCGCGAGCCCGCCCATCACGAGCGCCGCGCCGATCAGCTGCGCTTGCGTCAGGTGCTCGTCGAGCAGCAGCGCCGACGACGCGAGCCCGACGACCGGCACCAGCAGCGAGAACTGCGCGACCTGCGCGGCCGGGTAGCGCGACAGCAGGCGGCTCCACAGCCCGTAGCCGAGCAGCGTCGCGACGAACGCGAGATAGACGACCGCGAAGATCGACGCGCCGTCGAGCCCCGCGAGCGCGGTCGCGATGCGCTGCGGCCCTTCGAACCACAGCGACAGCAGGAAGAACGGCACGGGCGGCACGAGGCTCGCCCACACGACGAGCGACACGAGGTTCGCCTTCCCGACCTTCTTCGTGACGATATTGCCGAACGCCCACATCGCGGCCGAGCCGATCGTCAGCAGGAAGCCCGCGAGCGTCATCGCGCGGCCGCCCTGCGCGGCGATCACGACGAGCCCGCCCGCGGCGATCGCGAGCCCGACCAGGTTCTGCACGCGCAGCCGTTCGCCGAGGAACAGCATCGCGAACACGAGCGTGAAGAACGCCTGCGACTGCAGCACGAGCGACGCAAGGCCGGCCGGCATGCCGACGTACATGCCGGTGAACAGGAACACGAACTGGCCGAGCTGGATCGTCGCGCCGTACAGCACCAGCAGGCGCCACGGAATCTGCGGCCGGCGCACGAAGAACACCGCGGGTACGGCCGCGAGCGTGAAGCGCAGCGCGCCGAGCAGCATCGGCGGCATGCCGTGCAGGCCGACCTTGATCACGACGAAGTTCACGCCCCACGCCAGAATCACGACCAGCGCGAGCAGCAAGTCCTTCGGGGCCATCATCGGTGTCTCCTCGATTCGAATCGTTGTTCCGAAGCGCGTCAGTCTAGCGGGTTTCGCCGGGCGGGCCGATACCCGCGCGGCGCGCATGGAATCGGCGGCGGGCGGCCAGTACAATGACCGGCATCCCCCGCCGCCTCACTGGAGCCGCCATGACCGACTCGATCAAAGCCCTGCTGAAGCCGCACGTGCGCGACATCGGCAACCTGCAGGTTCGCCGCACGCTGCCGGCGCTCGCCGCGCGCCTCGTCGGCCCGTTCATCTTCTTCGATCACATGGGCCCCGCCACGCTGCCGGCCGGCACGGGGCTCGACGTGCGCCCGCATCCGCACATCGGGCTCGCGACCGTCACCTACCTGTTCGACGGCGCGATCCTGCACCGCGACAGCCTCGGCTCGCTGCAGGCCATCGTGCCGGGCGACGTGAACTGGATGACGGCCGGCCGCGGGATCGTCCACTCCGAGCGCACGCCCGACGCGCAGCGCGCCAGCGGTCACACCGTGCACGGGATCCAGACCTGGGTCGCGCTGCCGCAGGCGCACGAGACGACCGAGCCGTCGTTCGAGCACCATCCGGCCGACACGCTGCCGAAGCGCGACGAAGACGGCGTCGCGCTGACGGTGATCGCAGGCGACGCGTTCGGGCTGCGCTCACCCGTCACGACGTTCTCGCGCACGCTGTACGTCGCGGCCGAATTCGCGGCCGGCGGCCGGCTCGAACTCGACGCGTCGCACGAGGAGCGCGCGGTCTACGTGGTCGACGGCACGCTCGCGATCGACGGCACGCCGGTGCCGGCCGAACAGATGGCCGTGCTCGCGCCGGGGGCGGCGGTCACGCTGACGAGCGACAGCGGCGCGCGCGCGATGCTGCTCGGCGGCGACAGGATCGACGGCGAACGCTTCATCGAATGGAATTTCGTCGCCAGCAGCCGCGACGCGATCGAGCGCGCGAAAGCGGCCTGGACGCGCCAGGAAATGGGCAAGGTGCCGGGCGAGACCGAGTGGATTCCGCTGCCCGAGTCGAAGCCGCGTTGAAAAAGAGGCGCACCGCCCTCATCCTGACGATATTCGAACCGAAGAGAACGACATGGACACCACGCTTGCCACTTTCGAGAAAGACGTCATCGAGGCGTCGCTGGACACGCCCGTGCTGGTCGACTTCTGGGCGCCGTGGTGCGGCCCCTGCAAGACGCTCGGCCCGCTGCTGGAAAAACTCGAGGCCGACTACGAAGGCCGCTGGAAGCTCGTAAAGGTCAACGTCGACGAGAATCAGGAACTCGCCGCGCACTTCCAGACGCGCAGCATCCCGCACGTGATCGCCTTCGCCGACGGCCGCCCGGTCGACCAGTTCGTCGGCGTGCTGCCCGAAGGCCAGTTGCGTGCATTCCTCGACCGGCTGCTGCCCGCCCCCGAGGAAGCCGAGCGCCGCGCCGCGCAATACGCGATGGCCGAACAGCGCTACGACGACGCGCTCACGCACCTCGAAGCGGCGCTCGCGCTGAACCCCGGCTTCGACGACGCGCGCCTCGACCTGATCGAGCTGCTGCTCGCGAGCAACGAGGTCGACGCCGCGCGCGCCGAGACCGAGCGCCTGTCGCCGCAGACCGTCCAGAACGGCGATCCGCGCTACCAGGCGATCAAGACGCGATTCGACGCGCTCGACGCCACGGCCGACCTGCCGCCGACCGACGCGCTCGAAGCACGCATCGCGGCGAACCCGGCCGATCTCGACGCGCGCTTCGACCTCGCGCAGAGCCTGATCGCGCGGCGCGCATACGAAGGTGCAGTGGAGCAGTTGCTGGAAATCGTCCAGCGCGACCGCGCGTACGGCGACGATCTCGGCCGCCGCACGTTGATCTCGGTGTTCGAGCTGGCCGGCGATCGCCCGGACCTCGTCGCCGGATGGCGACGCAAGCTGAGCATGGCGCTCAACTGACACGCGACGCAACGCAACGCGCCGGGCCGCAACGGCCCGGCCGGATCGCCGTCTTGCTTGCGGCGCACGACCCGCGCCGCAGCCTCCTCTCCCTCGCTCAGCCGGCAGCCTGCGCCGCGATCGCGCGCAGCGCATGCGCGGCGGCCGCGAACCCGAAGCTCGCGGTCACGCACACGCTCGAACCGAATCCCGCACAGTTGAGCCCCGCGACATGCGCGGCCGCGGACGGCTCGGCACCGTCCTCGATATCGCACGCGGCCGCTTCCGGATAGATCAGCGGCTCGTCCGAATACACGGCGCTGACCTTGAAACGCGCCTTCGGCCCGCGCGGAAAGCCGTGCTGCTTGCGCAACTGCGCGCGCACCTTCGACAGCAGCGGATCCTGGATCGTCAGCGCAAGATCGTCGATACGGATTCGTGTGGGGTCGAGCTGACCGCCCGCGCCGCCGACGACGACGAGCGGCTGCCGCTTCGCGACGCACCACGCGATCAGCGCGACCTTCGTGCGTACGCTGTCGATCGCGTCGATCACGTAGTCGAAACCGCCGCCGAGCAGCGCGTCGAAGTTGTCGGGCTCGACGAAATCCTCGATCCGGTTCACCCGGCACGCGGGATCGATCAGCGCGATCCGCTCGGCCATCGCGTCGACCTTCGGCTTGCCGTAATTGCCGTCGAGTGCGTGGACCTGCCGGTTCGTATTGCTTTCCGCGACGTTGTCGAGATCGATCAGCGTCAGCGTGCCGATCGCATTGCGCGCGAGCGCCTCGGCCACCCACGACCCGACGCCGCCGATCCCGATCACCGCGACGTGCGCCCGCTCGAACGCGGCGGCGGCCGGCGCGCCGTACAGGCGCGCGACGCCGCCGAAGCGCCGGGCGCGATCCACGTCAAGCTGGATTTCCGGGGTCGGGGTAAGATCAGAAGAACTGGGCGGGGCAGCGTCGGCAACGGACATGGCAGCAAGGAAAACGTAAGTCGTGCAGCCCTCTATTTTGCCTGAACTCCCCGCTCGCACGCGCCACTCTGCACGCACGATTCTTGCGCGTTCGCTATACTGGCCCCAGATTGAAGCGTTTGCATAACATGACGACTCTCGCCGATCTCCGCATCAACTATTCACGTGCTTCGCTCGACGAAGCCGATGCCGCCCCCGACCCCCTCGCCCAGTTCGATCGCTGGTTCAAGGAGGCGCTCGCCGCCAAGCTGCCCGAGCCGAACACGATGACGCTCGCGACCGTCGGCGACGACGGCCGGCCGTCGGCCCGGATCGTGCTCATCAAGGGCGTCGACGAACGCGGGTTCGTCTTCTTCACCAATTACGAAAGCCGCAAGGGGCGCGATCTCGCCGCGCATCCGCAAGCCGCGCTGCTGTTCTACTGGATCGAGCTCGAGCGCCAAGTGCGCATCGAAGGCCGGATCGAGAAAACCAGCGCGGAAGAAAGCGACCGCTATTTCGCGTCGCGCCCACTCGGCTCGCGCATCGGTGCGTGGGCATCGGAGCAGAGCGCGGTGATCGACAGCCGCGCGACGCTCGAAGCGCGCGAAAAGGCCGTCAGCGAACGCTACGGCGACAACCCGCCGCGGCCGCCGCACTGGGGCGGCTACCGTCTCGTGCCCGACTCGATCGAGTTCTGGCAAGGCCGCCCGTCGCGGCTGCACGACCGCCTGCTCTACACGCGCGACGCCGCGGCGGCGTCGGGCTGGACGATCTCGCGCCTGTCGCCGTAAGCGCGGCACCGGCGCGCGCCGGTCGTGTCTCGTGTTGCATCCGGGCGCCCGCTTCGCAAGCGGCGGGCGCCGGTCAAGATACTTGGCTGTATTCGATTCAACGAACAAACGGAGAATCCAAATGTTCTGGGAAAAGAAGCTGGCACAGTGGGCGGACGAGGTACGGGCGAAAGCGGACATACCGGCGCGCCTCGTGCTTTGGAACGGCGATCAACTCGATTTCGGCACCTTCAGCGCACCGCAGGTCACGCTGAAGGTCAACAGCGCGTCGGCGTTGCCGCTGCTGCTCGATCCGAGCCTCGACAATCTCGGCGAGGCGTACGTGAAGGGCAAGATCGACATCGAAGGCCGGCTGTCGGACATCATCAACGTCAGCTACTCGCTCGCGCGCAGCACGGTGACGAACGCGAGCAAGCTCGCACGCGTGAAGCGCTACTTCAATCACTCGAAGAGCACCGACAAGAAGGCGATCCAGTATCACTACGACGTCTCGAACGCGTTCTACCAGCTGTGGCTCGACGAGAACATGGTGTACTCGTGCGCGTACTTCGAGAACGGCGACGAGGATCTCGCCACCGCGCAGATCAAGAAGATCGATCACATCCTGACGAAGATCCAGCTCCAGCCCGGCCAGCGCCTGCTCGACATCGGCTGCGGCTGGGGCGCGCTCGTGCTGCGCGCCGCGCAGAAGTTCGGCGCGACGTGTCTCGGCGTGACGCTGTCGCAGAACCAGTTCGACCTCGCGACCGCGCGCGTGAAGGCCGCGGGGCTCGAGGACAAGATCGAGATCCGCCTGCAGGATTACCGCGAGATCGACGGCCAGTTCGACCGCATCACGAGCGTCGGGATGTTCGAGCACGTCGGCCGCAAGAACCTGCCGCTCTATTTCTCGCGCATCCGCGAGCTGCTGACCGACGACGGCATCGCGATGAACCACGGGATCACGTCGACCGACGCGGAAAGCGGCGAGACGGCGCTCGGCGGCGGCGAATTCATCGACCGTTACGTGTTCCCGGACGGCGAACTGCCGCACATCAGCCTCGCGCTCGAAGCGGCGCAGCGCGGCGGACTCGAGGCGGTTGACGTCGAAAGCCTGCGGCGGCACTATGCGCGCACGCTCGAGATCTGGACGGAGAACTTCGAGGCGAAGGCCGACCAGGCGAAAGCGCTCGTCGACGACGAAAAATTCCGCATCTGGCGCGTGTATCTTGCCGGCTGCGCGTATGCATTCGAGCACGACGACGTGTCGATCTTCCAGATCGTGTGCCGCAAGGCCGGCCGCAGCGCGAAAACGCTGCCGTGGTCGCGGCGCTACATGTACGAACACGCGCTGCCGCGCTAGGCGGCGCCTCACGCTGGGCATGCATGGGTGACGGCAGGACGCGGCGCAAGGCGCCGCAGGAACGACAGCAGCGCGACAACCTGGACGCGCCGCACGCCGACGGCCAGTTCGACCTGTTCGGCGTGCCGGCGGACGCTGCACGCGTGTCGCCAGCGCCGGCGGACGACGGCCGCCCCGCCCGCCCCGATGAACGTGTGACGCCGCACGCGCAGGACGCAGCACCGCCCGCACCTGCACCTTCCCGCGCCGCCGACGACGAACCGGCACCTTCTTCGGGCCTGCTGTGGGACGAACCGTCGCCGCCCGCCACGCCGCCGAAGAAAGGCCGGCGCAAGCGCGGCGTGCTGCCTGCGCCGATTGCCGCTGACGTCGCCGACGCCGCGGCCGGCCTGCCGCCGAACGTCCGGCTCGGCACGTCGTCGTGGTATTTCCCCGGCTGGAACGGCATCGTCTACGACGGCGATTTCGCGCAGACGAAGCTGTCGCGCGAAGGGCTCGAAGCGTACGGCGCGCATCCGCTGCTGAAGAGCGTGAGCCTCGACCGGTCGTTCTACGGCCCGCTGTCGGTGGCCGACTACCTGCGCTATGCGCAGCAGGTGCCCGACGACTTCCGTTTCGTCGTGAAGGCGCCGGCATCGGTGACCGATGCGGTGATCCGCGGCCGCCGCGGCGAGCCGTCGGGGCCGAACCCGACCTTCCTCGACGCGCAGCTCGCGACCCGAGAATTCGTGCAGCCGTGCCTCGAAGGGCTCGGCCGCAAAGCAGGCGTGCTCGTGTTCCAGTTCTCGCCGCTGCCCGACCCGCTGCTTGCCGAGCCGGCCGCACTGATCGACCGGCTGACCGCGTTCTTCGCGGCGCTCCCGCCGCTGGCGCCGGAAGCCGACGGCACGCGCTACGCGATCGAGATCCGCGACGCGAGCCTGCTTACGCCGCGCTTCATCCGCGCGCTCGCGTCGCTCGGCGTGCGCTACTGCGTCGGCCTGCACGCGCGGATGCCCGACCCGCTGCGCCAGGCCGCCGCGCTCGCGCTGCTCGACGGCGACGCACCGGGCCCGCTGATCGTGCGCTGGAGCCTGCACGGCGGCTTCAAGTACGAACAGGCGAAAGCGAAATACGAGCCGTTCGACAAGCTCGTCGACGAGGATCCGGCCACGCGCTCGGCGCTCGCCGAACTGGCCGCGCGCTACGCGCTGGCCGGGCAGCCGGTGATCATCACGATCAACAACAAGGCGGAAGGCTCCGCGCCGCTGTCGTGCATCGCGCTCGCACGCGAAATCGCCGCCGCGTGCGCGCAGTGGCGCAACGAGGCGGCGTAACACCTGTTCTCGCCTGTTCTCGCCTGTTCTCGCGTGTCTTCGCCGGCTTCCGCCGGTTGCACGCCTACGCGCCGCGCAGCGACTTCAGCCGGTGCGAGAACTTCTGCCGGAATTTCGCGAGCTTCGGCCCGATCACGACCGAGCAGTAGCCCTGCCCGGGGTTCCGCGCGTAATAGTTCTGGTGATAGTCCTCGGCCGGCCAGTAGTTGCCGTCGAGCGGCACGACCTGCGTGACGATCGGCTGGCCGAACACCTGCTCGCGCTCCAGCCCGCGGATCACGTCGAGCGCCGTGTCGCGCTGCGCATCCGAATGCGTGAACACGACCGACCGGTACTGCGTGCCGACGTCGTTGCCCTGCCGGTTCAGCGTGGTCGGATCGTGCGTCGCGAAGAAGATCTCGAGGATCTCGCGATAGCCGATGCGCGCCGGATCGAACGTCACGTTGACGACTTCCGCGTGGCCGGTGTCGCCTTCGCAAATGTCGCGGTAGCCGGGATTGCGCGTATGGCCGCCCGCATAACCCGACTGGACGGCCGTCACGCCGTCGACATCGAGAAACACGGCCTCCGTGCACCAGAAACACCCGCCTCCCAAAGTCGCGGTTTCAAGCATCTCGTTCCCCATGAATTCAGACCCTCGTTGATGACGGCAGCGGCACGCCCGTGCCGGCCGCCGCCGTTCCATCCCGCCGCTGCGCGCCCGTGATACGGGACACCGCGGCACTCCGGCAAGTATCTCACTCGCGCGCGAACCTGGCAGATTACGCAGGTGCCGCGCCCGACTTCCCTGCGCGATTCTCGTCTACACTTAGGCACGCGCCAGCGCGGTGGCAAACCCGCCGTCACGCGCGCAGCGTCCGATGCATGCCCGACCCTGATGCAAACATCATCTGCCGGAACATCGCTATGCATGCCTTGACAGAATTCGCCCGCATCACCCGCCCGGCCGCTGCCGCGTCGCGGGGTGCCGCTTCGACTGCTTCATCACGTTGCCGTGCATCCGTCCCGCTCCCCGCGCGGCGATCCGGCCTGTCGCCGTTACCCGAGTTCCCCGCTTTCACGATCTGATGCACGGCGCCGCGCGTGGCACCGACACGCGCGTCCGTGCGTCGATCGCACCCGCCGGCACGCTGCACGCCGCGCGGCCATCCCGACCCGCACGCCCGCAACGAACGGCCGTGCGTTCACGATCCGAACCCATCGAGGAGGCATCACCATGAGCATGCGGCCTGACCCGACGTTTCACGCTTCTCCCGAGCTTGCAATGCAGGCGCCGGCGGAAGAATTCGCCTATACGTTGTTGCTGAGCCCCGATTTTTCCAGACCCGACGCGCTCGCCGTTATCGACGTGAAGCCCGGTTCGCCGACCTACGGGAAAATCGTGCACACGGTGACGATGCCGAACACCGGCGACGAGTTTCACCACTTCGGCTGGAATGCGTGCTCGTCGTCGCTGTCGCCGCTGACCGGCCATGCGTTCCTCGAGCGCCGCTTCCTGATCATCCCCGGCCTGCGCTCGTCGCGCATCTACGTGATCGACACGAAGCCGCACCCGACGCAAGCGCGCATCCACAAGATCATCGAGCCCGACGAAGTCTTCGCGAAGACCGGCTATTCGCGCCCGCACACCGTGCACTGCGGCCCCGAAGGCATCTACGTGAGCACGCTCGGCGGCGCGGGCAAGGACGGCACCGACGGCGCGCCCGGCATCTTCATCATGGATTGCGAGACGTTCGACGTACTCGGCCGCTGGGAGATCGATCGCGGCTCGCAGGACAAGCACTACGACTTCTGGTGGAACCTGCCGCGCGACTACATGGTATCGAGCGAATGGGCGCTGCCGCCGCAATTCGAGAACGGGATCGTCCCCGAGGACCTGCTCGCGAACAAGTACGGGCACCGGCTGCATTTCTGGGACCTGCGCGCGCGGCGCAACGTGCAGACGATCGATCTCGGCGCGCAGCACCAGATGGCACTCGAGGTGCGGCCCGCGCATGACCCCGCGCGCGAATACGGGTTCGTCGGCGTCGTCGTCGATACGACGAATCTCGAAGGCTCGATCTGGACCTGGTGGCGCGAAGGCGGCCAGTTCCATGTGAAGAAGACGGCGACGATCCCGGCCGAGCCGGCCGCGGCCGACGAACTGCCGCCGCTGCTGCAAGGATTCGGCGCGGTGCCGCCGCTCGTGACCGACATCGACCTGTCGCTCGACGACCGCTTCCTGTACGTGTCGTGCTGGGGCACCGGCGAGATGCGCCAGTACGACGTGTCGGATCCGCACAATCCGGTGCTCGCGGGGTCGGTCCGCATCGGCGGCATCGCGCGCCGTGCGCCGCACTCGAACGGCCGCACGTTCGCGGGCGGCCCGCAGATGGTCGAGATCAGCCGCGACGGCCGGCGCGTGTACTGGACCAACTCGCTGTATTCGACGTGGGACGACCAGTTCTATCCGGACGGCGTGCCGGGCGCGCAGGTGCTCGCGCATGCGGGGCCGGACGGCGGGCTGACGCTCGCCGACGACTACTGGGTCGAATTCCCCGACGGCTACCGCGCGCACCAGATCCGGCTCGAAGGCGGCGACTGCTCGACCGACTCGTTCTGCTATCCGTCGGTCAAGCGTTGAGCGCCGGCCTGCACGCGCAGGCCGCCCTGTGGGCGGCCGTGCTCGCGAGCGGCGTCTACCACGGGCTCAATCCCGCGATGGGCTGGCCGCTCGCGGTGTCGAACGCGCTGATGACGCGCCGCGGCACCGCGCTCGTCGCGGCGCTCGGCTATCTCGCGCTCGGCCACGCGCTCGCGGTGTTCGCGGTAATGCTGCCGTTCGGGCTGCTCGCCGCGCTGCTCGCGTGGCAGTCGGCGATCCGGATCGGCGCGAGCGCGCTCGTGATCGGCTTCGGCGCCGTGCTGCTGATCCGGCGCCGGCATCCCCGTGCGCTCGCACGGATCCCGCCGGCGCGGCTCGGCCTGTGGTCGTTCGCGATCGCGATCGCGCACGGCGCGGGGCTGATGCTGGTGCCGATCTACCTCGGGCTGTGCGGGCTCGACCGCGATGCCGGCCACCGTGCGGCCGCCATGCTCGTCGATGCGCATCTCGGGATGGCGCTCGTCGTCGCGGCCGTGCACGCGGCCGCGATGATCGCCGCCGGCGGCGGGCTCGCATGGCTCGTGTACCGCTATCTCGGGCTGAAGTTCGTGTCGCGGAGCTGGTTCAATCTCGACGCGGTGTGGGCATCGAGCCTGATCGTGACGGGCGCGCTGTCGCTCGGACTGGCGGCGTCGCAATAGTGCGGTGGTCGACGGCCGGTGGGATGCGGCGGCGCCAGTCCGAACGGCGGCGCCGCACGAAAACACGACGGAACGGCCACGCCGGCTACCTGCAGCGGCACATCGAGCAACGCGCCGCAGTGTTCGCTACGCCACCCTGCCTCCGCAATGCGCCGTCCGGCCGGGCTCGACGGCCCCGATTCCGCTAAAATCGGGCCATGCGCACCCCTTCCCAATCGACCGCCTTGTCGCCTTTCGTCCGCCGTGCCCGCCCCACCCGCGTCGCGCCGCGCCTGCCCGTCCCGTTCCGGATGGCGGCCCGATGAGCCGCGCCAACCCGCCGGATTTCGACGCGACGGCCTTCCGGCAGGCACTCGGCCAGTTCGCGACGGGCGTGACGGTGATCACGACGCGCGCGCCGTCCGGCCAGCTGATCGGCATCACCGCCAGCTCGTTCAACTCGGTCTCGCTCGATCCGCCGCTCGTGCTGTGGAGCCTCGCGCACAAATCGGCGTCGACGCCCGTGTTCCGCGGCAACAGCCATTACGTGGTGAACGTGCTCGCGGCCTCGCAGCTCGACCTGTGCAAGCGCTTCTCGACCTACAAGGGCGACCGCTTCGAAGGGATCGCGCATGCGGCCGGCAACTCGGGCATGCCCGTGCTCGACGGCGCGCTCGCGTGGTTCGAATGCCACAACCGCAGCCGCTACGATGAAGGCGACCACGTGATCTTCGTCGGCGAAGTCGAACGCTGCGGCGTGCGCGCGGTATCGGACACGGCGCCGCCGCTCGTGTTCCACGGCGGCGGCTTCCACGGCCTCACACCGCTTTGATCGCTCCCGTGCGCGCCAGCCCGACCGGCGCGCCGGCTTCATCCTTCAGCGTCTGCAGCACGATGTTCGACCGGATGTCCATCACGCCCGGCGCCTTGTAGAGCCGGTTCAGCACGAAATCCGAATAGTGCTTGAGGTTATGCGCGAGCACGCGCAGCAGATAGTGGCTCTCGCCCGTCACGACGAACGCGCCGACCACCTCCGGCCATTCGCGCAGCGCTTCCGCGAAGCGCTCGTGCCATTGATTCTCTTCGTTGCGCATCGACACCTGCACGAATGCCTCGAGCTCGAAGCCGAGCTTCTCGCGGCTCAGGCACGCGCGATAGTGCTCGATCACGCCCTGCTCCTCGAGCAGGCGCATGCGGCGCAGGCAGGCGGATGGCGAAAGCGAGATACGTTCCGCCAGGTCGAGATTGCTGATTCTGCCCTCCTCCTGCAATACCGCCAGAATCCGGCAGTCGGTGGCATCGAGCGTGATCGCGTGCATTTTTGGTCCCCGTTTTCCCTCTGAGTCGAATTATCTGCCAATCCGGCGGATTGTCCATGTTTATTTCGCAAGCACTTTCTGCGAGCGTCCACCTATCATTCGAAGGATCGACTCATCGAAACGTCATGCCATGGACACACTCTGGGACATCTCCCCGCCGGTCAGCCCCGCCACCCCCGTGTGGCCGGGCGATACGCCGGTTTCCGTCGAACGCGTGTGGCGGATGGAGGCCGGCTCGCCGGTCAACGTCGCGCGCCTGACGCTGTCGCCGCACACGGGCGCGCACTGCGACGCGCCGCTGCACTACGACGCCGACGGCGCACCGATCGGTGCCGTGCCGCTCGACACCTATCTCGGCCCGTGCCGCGTGATCCATTGCATCGGCGCGTCGCCCGTCGTGCGACCGGCCGATGTGGAAGCCGCGCTCGACGGCGTGCCGCCGCGCGTGCTGCTGCGCACGTATGCGCGCGCCGCGGTCGAACAATGGGACAGCGCTTTCTGCGCGGTCGCGCCCGAGACCGTCGACCTGCTCGCCGCGCATGGCGTGAAGCTGATCGGCATCGATACGCCGTCGCTCGACCCGCAGGAATCGAAGACGATGGATGCGCATCGCCGCGTACGCGCACACCGGATGGCGATCCTCGAAGGCATCGTGCTCGACGACGTGCCGCCCGGCGACTACGAACTGATCGCACTGCCGCTGAAATTCGCGACGCTCGACGCGAGCCCCGTGCGCGCGGTGCTGCGCGCGCTGCCCGCGCAGGCTTCCTGATTACCCAACCTACGACCCCACATCATGATGATCAAGACCCGTGAAGACGCGCTCGCGCTCGACCGCGACGACCCGCTTGCCCCGCTGCGCGACCAGTTCTCGCTGCCCGACGGCGTGATCTACCTCGACGGCAACTCGCTCGGCGCGCAACCGAGCGCATCGGCCGCGCGCGCGCAGCAGGTGATCGGCGCCGAATGGGGCGAAGGCCTGATCCGCAGCTGGAATACGGCCGGCTGGTTCGCGCTGCCGCGCCGGCTCGGCGACAAGCTCGCGACGCTGATCGGCGGCGCGCCCGGCGAGACGGTCGTCACCGACACGATCTCGATCAACCTGTTCAAGCTGCTGTCGGCGATGCTGCGCCACCAGGCCGAGCGCGCGCCGGAGCGCCGCGTGATCGTGTCGGAACGCTCGAACTTCCCGACCGACCTGTATATCGCGCAGGGGCTGATCGAACAGCTCGGCGGCGGCTACGAGCTGCGCCTGATCGACGATCCGGCCGACCTGCCGGCCGCGCTCGGCGCGGACACGGCCGTCGCGATGATCACGCACGTGAACTACCGCACCGGCTACATGCACGACATGCCGGCCGTCACGCAGCTCGTGCACGACGCGGGCGCGCTGATGCTGTGGGATCTCGCGCACTCGGCCGGCGCGGTGCCGGTCGACCTGAACGGCGCGCGCGCGGACGGCGCGGTCGGCTGCACGTACAAGTACCTGAACGGCGGCCCCGGCTCGCCCGCGTTCGTGTGGGTGCCGCAGCGCCATCTCGCACATTTCTCGCAGCCGCTGTCCGGCTGGTGGGGCCACCGCGCACCGTTCGCGATGCAGCCGGCCTTCGCGCCCGATCCGGGCATCGCGCGCTTCCTGTGCGGCACGCAGCCGATCGTGTCGATGTCGATGGTCGAATGCGGGCTCGACGTGTTCCTGCAGACCGACATGCACGCGATCCGCCGCAAGTCGCTCGCGCTGACCGACGCGTTCATCGCGCTTGTCGAAGCACGCTGCGCAGGCTTGTCGCTGAAGCTCGTCACGCCGCGCGCGCATCACCAGCGCGGCTCGCAGGCGAGCTTCGAGCATCCGCACGGCTACGAAGTGATGCAGGCGCTGATCGCGCGCGGCGTGATCGGCGACTACCGCGAGCCGTACGTGCTGCGCTTCGGCTTCACGCCGCTCTATACGCGCTTCGCCGACGTGTGGGATGCCGTCGAGACGCTGCGCGACATCCTCGCCACCGGTGCGTGGAAGGCACCCGAATTCGCCGAACGCGGCGCGGTGACCTGACCGGTTTTGCGCGGCGCGCCGCCGTTGCATGCGGATCGCGCGCCACGCGTTCGTCATTCAAATCTGGAGAAAGTCGTGAATTCTGGTCATATGCAGCCACCCGGCGGCGACGCGCCGGCGGGCTGCCCGTTCTCGGGCGCACGCGCCGCACAACCGGCGCAAGCCGCGCATGAAGCGCCGCACGTGCCGGGCGAAGCCGACACGCAAGCCGGCTGGCACAACGCGCAGCTCGATTTCTCGAAGTCGATGAGCTATGGCGACTACCTGTCGCTGAATTCGATCCTCGACGCACAGCATCCGCTGTCGCCCGATCACAACGAGATGCTGTTCATCATCCAGCATCAGACGAGCGAGCTGTGGATGAAGCTCGCGCTGTTCGAACTGCGCGGCGCGCTCGACGCGGTGCGCACCGACGCGCTGCCGCCCGCGTTCAAGATGCTCGCGCGCGTGTCGCGCATCCTCGAGCAGCTGGTGCAGGCGTGGAACGTGCTGTCGACGATGACGCCGTCCGAATACTCGGCAATGCGGCCGTATCTCGGCCAGTCGTCGGGCTTCCAGTCGTACCAGTATCGCCAGCTCGAATTCCTGCTGGGCAACAAGAACGTCCAGATGCTGCAGCCGCATGCGCATCGGCCCGACATCCTCGAACAGGTGCGCGCGACGCTCGAAGCGCCGTCGTTCTACGACGAAGTCGTGCGCCTGCTCGCGCGGCGCGGATTCCCGATCGCGCCGGAGCGGCTCGATCGCGACTGGACGCAGCCGACGCGGCACGACGAGACGGTCGAAGCCGCGTGGCTCAAGGTGTATCGCCACCCGCAGCAGCACTGGGAGCTGTACGAGATGGCCGAGGAACTCGTCGATCTCGAGGATGCGTTCCGCCAGTGGCGCTTCCGCCACGTGACGACCGTCGAGCGCATCATCGGCTTCAAGCAGGGCACCGGCGGCACGAGCGGCGCGCCGTACCTGCGCAAGATGCTCGACGTCGTGCTGTTCCCCGAGCTCTGGCACGTGCGCACCACGCTGTAACGCACGCCACGCGCCCGCCGTCACGACGACGTGCGGGCCAGTTCCTCCCCTTCGCGCGGCGCCGCCGGCACGCGCGACAGCCGCGGAATGTGCCGCCGCACCCCAAGCAGCGCGACGCATACGACACCCATCGCGACGGCCAGCATTGTCAGGTACGCACCGGCGCCGCCCGTCGTGATCACGATCGCGCCCGCGAACGCGCTGAGGATCGCGCCGAGCCGGCCGAACGCGAGCGCACTCGCGGTGCCCGTCGCGCGCACGGCCGTCGGGTAGATGTACGCGCAGAGCGCATACATCGTCGACTGCACGGCGTTGACGAACAGCCCGTGCAGGCCGAGCCCGACGATCAGCCAGCTCGTATGGCGGCCGGCATCGACCCCCATCAGCCATACCGCGCTCGCCGCGCCGCCGATGCTGCACAGCGCGAGCGGCCAGCGCGACCCCGCATGCGCGATCGCCCATGCGCACAGCAGCGCGCCGATCACGCCGCCAAGGTTGTACGCGGTGAGCCCCGCGCCCGCGACCGACACGCTCAACCCGCTCGCCGCGAGCATCGTCGGCAGCCAGCTGAACGCCGCATACACGGCGAGCAGGCACATGAAGAACGCGCACCACAACGCGATCGTGTCGCGCGCCTGGCCGCTCGCGAACAGCGCGCCGAAGCCGCCGCGCCCGCCGGCCGCGCGTGCGTCCTTGATGTCGGTGAACACGGTGCCCGGCGCGACCGGCCGTTGCATCCGCGCGAGCAGCGCGCCGAGTTCCGGCCAGCGTGCGGGGCGTCGCGCGAGATAACGCGGCGATTCGGGCAACGCGCGCACGAGCACGAAGCCGAGCACGAGCGGCAGCGCGCCGCCCGCGAAGAACAGCCCGCGCCAGCCGTAGCGCGGCAGTACCTCGTGCGCGAACAGGCCGGCCAGCATCCCGCCGAGCGGCACGCAGACGATCGTCGCGGTCACCATCATCGTGCGGCGCCGCGCGGGCGTGTATTCGGCCGTCATCGTCGTGGCCGTCGGCAGCGCGCCGCCGATCCCAAGCCCCGCGAAGAAGCGCAATGTCGCGATCGCCGCGACGTCGGGCGCGAAGCCGATCGCGCAGGTCGCGATCCCGAACAGGAACACGCTGCCGATCACGGCCTGGCGGCGGCCGAAACGATCCGCGACGATCCCCGCGCACGCGCTGCCGATGCCCATCCCGATCAGCCCGGCCGCGACGGCCGGCGCGAACGCGCCGCGCGTGATGCCCCACTCGCGGATCAGCACGGGAATCGCGAAACCGATCAGCTGGCCGTCGAAGCCGTCGAGCACGATCGCAAGCGCGGCAAGCAGCACCACGCAGCGCTGCATCGTCGTGAACGGCCCGTCGTCCAGCGTCGTGCCGATGTCGACCGACGGCGTCGGCAATCCGTCGCGCGTGCTCATGCGGCCTCCCGTGCGCCGCGCGCCGGCGGCAAGGTGCGCGACCGGCGCGCGGCAAGACAACGGCATTCGATGGCTTTCATGGCGTCTCCAGTTGCCCGGGCTGGCGCGCATGCGCGTGCCCGGATCTCTCGCTGCGCGGCCGGCGTCGATGCGCCGGTGCCCTCACGATGTCCCATCCGTGACGATCCGGCGCCATCGGCTACCCGTCGTGCGCGCGTCTCGTCGTGCGGCGCCAGCCGGCCGCCGGCTTGCCGCTCAGTTCACCCTTGCTTCGATCAGCCGGACGAGTGCGAGCAGCGTCTCCGCATGCGGCACCGCGACACCCGCTTCGCGCGCGGCCGCGACGACCTTGCCGCTGATCGCGTCGATTTCGGTGCGGCGGCCCGCCAGCACGTCCTGCAGCATCGACGGGCGATGGCCGCGATGCTCGCGGATCGCATGCTCGACGTTGCGGGCGATGCGTTCGCCGTCGACCGCGATACCCTTCGCGCGGGCGACGGCGGCCGTCTCGGCAGCAATCGCGAGCGCAAGCCGCGGCCCGTCGTGATGATGGCCGAGCTGGTCGACCGTGCAGCCCGTCGCCGCGCACAGCGTGTTGAGTGCCGCGTTGAACGCGACCTTCTCCCAGACCGCGGCCCAGACGTCGGCGTCGAGCGTGCACGCAAGCCCCGCGCGCGACAGCGCATCGGCGACGGCCGAGGCGAACGGGCGCGCCGCGCCGTCGGCCGTCATCATGCGGATCGTGCCCGCGCCGTGCGAGCGCACGTGTGCGGGCCCGGCCGCATCGGCCGGCCACGTCGTCACGCCGACCAGGATGCGCTCGAGCGGCACGAACGCATTGAGCGTCTCGACGTTGCCGAGTCCGTTCTGCAGCGTCAGCACGCAGGTGTGCCGTGACAGCAGCGCACGCACGCCGTCGAGCGCGGCACGCGTGTGCAGCGACTTCGTGAAAACGATCAGCAGGTCGAACGGGGTGTCGGGCGAGGCCAGCGCATCCGCATTGGCCGCTTCCGGCCGCACGGCCTGCAATGCGCGGATGCGCCGCTCGCCGCGCGCGTCGTCGATACGCAGCCCGTCGCGGCGGATCGCGTCGAGATGCGCGTCGTTCACGTCGATCAGCGTGACGGCTTCGCCGCTTTCGGCGAGCCGCCCGCCGAACAGCGAGCCCATCGCGCCCGCTCCCAGAATCGCGATCCTCATCGTCGATGCCCTCGTCAGAACGGGTAGTGGCGCGGCGCGGTCTGCACGGTGATCCAGCGCAGGTCCGTGAATGCCGCAATGCCGGCCTTGCCGCCGAAGTGGCCGAAGCCGCTGTCCTTCACGCCGCCGAACGGCATCTGCGCCTCGTCGTGCACGGTCGGGCCGTTCACGTGGCAGATGCCCGATTCGATACGTGCGGCGACGCGCAGCGCCCGGGCGACGTCACGGCTGAACACGGCCGACGACAACCCGAACGCGTTGTCGTTTGCGCAGCGGATCGCGGCTGCTTCGCCATCGACGCGCACGATACCCTTCACCGGGCCGAACGATTCTTCCGCATAGATGCGCATCGCCGGCGTCACATGGTCGAGCAGCGTCGCGGGAAACAGCGTCGTATCGGCCTTGCCGCCGCACAGCAGCGTCGCGCCGTGCGCGAGCGCATCGTCGATCAGCGCGTTGCAGCGCTCGACGGCTTTCATGTCGATCAGCGAACCGAGCACGACGGGCCCGTTGCGCGGGTCGCCGAGCGGCAGCGACGCAGCCTTGTCGGCGAGCTTCGCGGCGAACGCATCGGCGATCGCCGCGTCGACGACGATGCGCTCGGTCGACATGCAGATCTGCCCGGAATTCGCGAATGCGCCGAACGCGGCCGCTGCGACCGCCGCGTCGAGATCGGCATCGTCGAGCACGACGAACGGCGCCTTGCCGCCGAGCTCCAGCACCGACGGTTTCAGGTGGCGCGCGCAGGCTTCGGCGACGATCCGGCCGACCCGCGTCGAGCCCGTGAAATTCACGCGGCGCACGGCCGGATGCGCGATCAGCGCATCGACGACGGCGCCCGCCTCCTCCGGCGCGTTCGTCACGAAGTTGACGACACCCGGCGGCAGCCCGGCTTCCTGCAATGCCTCGACGATCAGCCCGTGCGTGACGGGACACAGCTCCGAGCCCTTCAGCACGACCGTGTTGCCGCACGCGAGCGGCAGCGCGAGCGCGCGGGTCGCGAGGATCACCGGCGCATTCCACGGCGCGATGCCGAGCACGACGCCGGCCGGCTGCCGCACGCCCATCGCGAGCGAGCCCGGCACGTCGGACGGAATCAGCTCGCCGCCGACCTGCGTGGTGAGCGACGCGGCCTCGACGAGCCCGCTCGCGGCAAGCTGCACGTTGAAACCGGCCCACAGCGCGGACGCGCCCGTCTCGGCCGCCATCGCGGCGACGAACTGTTCGTGCTTCGCTTCGAGCGCCGCGGCCGCCTTCAGCAGCAACGCGCGACGCGCACCGGGGCCGAGCGCGGCCCAGTCGGGAAACGCGCGGGCGGCCGCATCGGCCGCCGCACGCGCATCGTCGACAGTACACGCGGGCGCTTCGGACGCGACTTCGCCATCGAGCGGGTTGTGGCGCACGAAGGTCGCGCCGCTGGAAGAATGTCGGCGTTGGCCGCCGATCAGCATCGATACGGTTTGCATGAATTCTCCGGAAAGACGCGCGCGGCGCGTCAGGCAATCTCGACGTCGACGACGACCGGCGTCGCCGCACGCAGCGCGTCGGTCAGCGTATCGCGCAACTGCGCCGCATCGGCGACGCGCACGCCGCGGCAGCCCATCCCTTGCGCGAGCGCGACGAAATCCAGGTCCGGCAGATCGGTGCCCTGCACGGCATCGTCCGGGCCGAAGCCGAACACGGGCGCGAAATCCTGCAGCGCCGCATAGCGGCGATTGTTCAGGATCACGAACGTGATCGGCAGCTTCAGCTGCGCGGCGCTCCACAGCGCCTGGATCGAATACAGGCTCGAGCCGTCGCCGATCAGCCCGATCACGCGCCGCTCCGGGTGCGCGAACGCGACGCCGACGGCGGCCGGCATGCCGTAGCCGAGCCCGCCGCTGTCCATCGTGTAGAACGTGCCGCTGCGCGTGAACGGCAAATGCGCCTGCATCACCGGCCGCGCGCTCGGCGCCTCTTCGACAACGATATCGTGCGCGTCGCGCACGTCGGCAAGCGTCTGCAGCGCGAATGCGACCGACATGCGCTCGCCCGCAGCGGGCGCGTCGACGCGCACTCGCGGCGCCCGCGGCGCGGGCATCGGCCGCTCGGGCGGCGCCGGGCGCGCCAGCAGGTCGCGTGCGGCGAGCCGCAGGTTACCGACGACCGCGTCGCCCGACGGCGTCCACGCGGCGACGCCCGGATCGTCGACGAGTTGCACGAGCGACGCGCCCGGCGGCACGTGCGGGCCGAAACCCTCGATGTGATAGGTGAACGCGGGCGCGCCGAACGCAAACACGAGGTCGTGCCCGTCGAGCCGCGCGACGATCTTCTCGCGGATCGCGGGCAGGAAGCCGGCGAACAGCGGATGGTCCTCGGGGAAGCTGCAGCGCCCCGACATCGGCGCGACGAACACGCGCGCACGGTGCCGCTCGGCGAGCCGCACGACGTCATCCCACGCACCGGCGCGATCGACGGCCGCACCGACCACGAATGCGGGGTGCCGCGCGGCGTCGAGCGTGTCGCCGAGACGCGCAAGCGCGTCCGGATCGGGCCGCACGACGCTGCTGACGTCGCGGCGCGGCAGCAGGTCGGCCGGCTGATCCCAGTCGTCGACCGGGATCGACACGAACACCGGGCCGCGCGGTTCCTGCATCGCGATGCGGTACGCGCGAGCAATGGCAGCCGGCACGTCCTGCGCGCGAGCGGGCTCGATGCTCCACTTCACGTACGGCTTCGGCAGTTCGGCGGCCTGCGTCGCGCCGAGGAACGGGTCGAACGGCAGGATCGCGCGCGCCTGCTGGCCCGCGGTCACGATCAGCGGCGTGCGGTTCTTGAATGCGGTGAAGAGATTGCCCATCGCATTGCCGACGCCCGCCGCCGAATGCAGGTTGACGACCGCCGCATTGCCGGTGGCCTGCGCATGGCCGTCGGCCATCCCGACCACGACGGCTTCATGCAGACCGAGCACGTAGCGGAAATCGTCCGGGAAGTCGCGGAACATCGGCAGCTCGGTCGAGCCGGGATTGCCGAACACGCGGTCGATGCCGAACTGGCGAAGCAGATCGATCACCGCATCGCGAACGGTGACCGATGCGGCGGAAGGGGGCGGATGGCCGGACATGCTCGGGTGTCTCCTCGATGGCTTGGCGGTTTCCACAGTATCGAAGTGCAAGCCATTCTCGGATACTGTATTTTTTGCGATAAGTCATTACACAACGGCATGAGTTTCGATCTCCGGCAATTGCGCGCCTTCACGACGATCGTCGCGTGCGGCAGCCTCGGCCGCGCGGCCGACGCGCTGCATGTGACGCAACCGGCACTGAGCCGGATCCTGAAGCGGCTCGAGGATCAGGTCGGCGCGCCGCTGTTCGAGCGCCACTCGAAGGGCGTGCAGCTCACCGCGTTCGGCGAGGCGCTGCTGCCGCATGCGACGCTGCTGCAGCACGAGGCCGAGCACGCGCGCGAGGAGCTCGACGCGATGCGCGGGTTCGCGAAGGGTACGATCAAGGTCGGCGCGGTGGGCAGCATCGCGAGCCTCGTGCTGCCGGTCGCGGTCGGCCGCGTGCTCGACCGCTGGCCGAACCTGCGCGTCGAGATCATCGAAGGCGTGTGGGACCGGCTCGCGGAAGGGCTGAACAAGCACGAGATCGATCTCGCGCTGTCCGCGCACGGGCCCGACACCGACGAGATCGTCGCGATTCCCGAGTGCCGCTGGGAGGATCGCAGCCATATCGTTGCGGCGCCGCACCATCCGCTGCGCACGCTCGGCCGCGCGCCGACGCTCGCCGACACGCTGCACGCGCGCTGGGCGATTCCGCCGCGCGGCACCGCACCGTTCGACCACATGCGGGCGACCTTCGACGCGCACGGGCTCGCGCTGCCCGACATCGCGGTCGAGACGCGCTCGGTGACGACGCTGAAAAGCCTCGTCGCGCATGCCGGCTTCCTGAGCTGGATGGCCGAGCCGATGTACGGCGCCGAGCAGCGCGCCGGCACGATCGACACGCTGCCCGTGCGCGAGGTCGTCGCGGTGCGCACGCTCACCGCGTTCCGGCGCCGCCACGGGATCCTGCCGGGGCCGGCCGGCAAGCTGCTCGACGAACTCGTCGCGCTCACCCGCGAAGGGCGCTGACGCCCTGTTCCTTCCGCACCGCCGCACCCGCGCTGCCGCCGCAGCGCACCATCGAAATACCGTTTCCCCGCCTTGACTTTCGCTCGCCCGAATACGATCATTCGCTCACATAAAGAGCAAATGATCGTATTCGACTGGAAAGACAGGCACGAACAGGAGACACCGCATGAGCGAATCGCCCTCCGCCCGCGCGCCCGTGCTGCTGCACATCGGCGCCGGCTCGTTTCACCGCGCGCACCAGGCGTGGTATCTGCATCGCGTGAACGCGGCCGTGCCGGCCGGCGAACGCTGGTCGCTGACCGTCGGCAACATCCGCGACGACATGCGCGCGACGATGGACGCGCTCGCCGCGCAGCACGGTGAATACACCCTCGAAACCGTCACGCCGCAAGGCGAGCGCGCATACGAGACGATCCGCGCGATCACGCGCGTGCTGCCGTGGTCGATCGACCTCGCCGCGCTGATCGACGCCGGCGCCGATCCGGCATGCCGGATCGTGTCGTTCACCGTCACCGAAGGCGGCTACTACCTCGACGAACACAACCGGCTCGACATCGCGAACGCCGATCTGGCGGCCGACCTGCAGGGCGCGCGCACGACCCTGTACGGCGCGCTCGCGGCACTGCTCGCCGAACGCATGAAGCGCGGCGCGGGCCCGCTCACGCTGCAGAGCTGCGACAACCTGCGCAACAACGGCGCGCGCTTTCGCGCCGGGATGCGCGAATTCCTCGAACGGCGCGGTGAAACCGCCCTGCTCGCGTGGTTCGACGCGAACGTCGCGACGCCGAGCGCGATGGTCGACCGCATCACGCCGCGCCCGACCGCCGACGTGCGCGAGCGCGTACTCGCGGCCACCGGCTTCGACGACGCGTGCCCGGTGATGGGCGAATCGTTCATCCAGTGGGTGATCGAGGACCGCTTCGCAGCCGGCCGGCCGCGCTGGGAGCTGGCCGGCGCCGAACTCGTCGACGACGTGCACCCGTACGAGGAAGCGAAGATCCGCATCCTCAACGCGACGCACAGCTGCATCGCGTGGGCCGGCACGCTCGCGGGCCATACGTACATCCACGAAGGCACGCACGACGCGGCGATCCGCCGCTTCGCGCACGACTACGTGACGCAGGACGTGATCCCGTGCCTCACGCCGAGCCCGCTCGATCTCGCGCGTTACCGCGACGTCGTGCTGGAGCGCTTCGGCAACCCGTACGTGCTCGACACGAACCAGCGCGTCGCGGCCGACGGCTTCTCGAAGATCCCCGGCTTCATCGCGCCGACGCTCGTCGAATCGTTCGCGCGCGGTGCGGCGCCGGTCGCCACCGCCGTGCTGCCCGCGCTGTTCCTGCGCTTTCTCGAACGCCGGGCACGCGGCCTGCTGCCGTATGCGTACCAGGACGGCGTGATGGATGAAAGCACCGCGCGGGCGATCGTCGAGGCCGACGATCCGGTCGTCGCGCTGTGCGCGAGCCGCGCGCTGTGGGGTTCGCTCGCCGGCAACGCGGCGCTGTTCGAGGCGCTGCGCGCGGGCCTCGCGCGGGTCGATGCATGGCTGGCGCAGCGCTGACGCGCATCCGGGCGAACCTGCCTTGGCACGTGCGCTGCCGCGCGGCTAAAGTAGCGATTCCCCACTGACGGAACGAACCGCTCATGTATCTCGGCATCGACCTCGGCACCTCGGAAGTGAAGGTATTGCTGCTGGCCCCCGACGGCACGGTCGTCGGCACGGCCGGCACGCCGTTCACCGTGTCGCGGCCGCATCCGCGCTGGGCCGAACAGCATCCGGACGACTGGTGGCAAGGCACGCTCGCCGCGCTCGCCACGTTGCGCGAACGGCACCGCGACGCGTTCGCGCAAGTGCGCGGCATCGGCCTGTCGGGGCAGATGCACGGCGCCGTGCTGCTCGGCCGCGACGACCGCGTGCTGCGCCCCGCGATCCTGTGGAACGACATGCGCAGCGCCGACGAATGCGCACTGCTCACCGAACGCGCGCCCGATCTGCACGCACTGGCCGGCAATCTCGCGATGCCGGGCTTCACCGCGCCGAAACTGCTGTGGGTCGCGAAGCACGAACCCGACGTGTTCGCGGCCACCGCCTGCGTGCTGATGCCGAAGGACTACCTGCGGTTCCGGATGACCGGCGCGAAAGTGTCCGATCCGTCGGACGCGGCCGGCACGCTGTGGCTCGACGTCGCGCGCCGCGACTGGTCCGACGCACTGCTCGCCGCGTGCGACATGACGCGCGACCAGATGCCCCGCATCGTCGAGGGCAATGCACCGTCCGGCGCGCTGCGTGCGGACGTCGCGCGCGAGCTCGGGCTGTCGGAGGCCGTCGTGGTCGCGGGCGGCGGCGGCGACAACGCGACGAGCGCGCTCGGCATCGGCGCGATCCACCCGGGCGACGGCTTCGTGTCGCTCGGCACGTCGGGCGTGCTGAGCGTGGTCGGCGACCGCTTCATGCCGAACCCCGCGTCCGCCGTGCATGCGTTCTGCCACGCGATTCCCGATCGCTGGCAACTGATGAGCGTCGTGCTGTCGGCCGCGAGCTGCCTGCGCTGGGTCTGCAAGCTGACGGGCACCGACGAGCCCGCGCTGCTCGCCGAGGTCGGGGCGCTCGACGCCGACGCGCTCGCCACCGCGCCGCTGTTCCTGCCCTACCTGTCGGGCGAACGCACGCCGCACAACGACCCGTACGCGCAGGGCGTGTTCTTCGGGATGACGCATGCGACCGAGCGCGCGCATCTCGGCTACGCGGTGCTCGAAGGCGTGACGCTCGGTCTCGCGGACGGCCTCGACGCGCTGCATGCGGCCGGCGTCGAAACCGACCAGCTGTCGCTGATCGGCGGCGGCGCGCGCAGCGCATTCTGGGCGCAACTGATCGCCGACGCGCTGAACGTGCGCACGCGCCAGATCGGCGGCGGCGAAACGGGTGCGGCGCTTGGTGCCGCACGGCTCGGCTGGCTGGCCGTCGGCGGCGATCCGCACGCGGTGCTGACCAAGCCGCCGGTACGCGCCGAATACGCGCCGGACGCCGCCCGCCATGCGCGGCTGCGCGAACGCCTCGACGCGTTCCGCTCGCTGTACCGTCACGTGCAGCCGCTGTACGAACCGTCACGCGCGCGGCTCGCGTAGGCGTGACTGCGGGGCCGCACGCACGACATGCGTTACAGTGGACGCCGTCGTGCGGCCTGCCTGCCGGCCGGCCCGCGGGGCGGGCCCCCTGATCCGAACCGAATCGCTATCGTGTCCAAGTCCTCAGAAAAACTCGATCTCGCCACACGCGCCGCGTGGCTCTACTACGTCGCAGGCGACACGCAGAACGAAATCGCCGAGAAGCTGCAGGTGTCGCGCCCCGTCGCGCAGCGCCTCGTCGCGTTCGCGGTCGAGAAGAACCTGATCCGCGTGCGCGTCGACCATCGGCTCGCCGACTGTCTCGACCTCGGCGCGCAGTTGTCGAAACGCTACGGCCTCGCGATGTGCGAAGTCGTGCCCGTCGACGCCGATGCGCCCGACGCGATCGACCGCAAGCTCGCGGTCGCCGGCGCGCAGGTGATGGAGCGCTACCTGAACGAAACGCGGCCGATGGTGATCGCGGTCAGCAGCGGCCGGACGCTGAAGGCTGCGGTCGCGCAGATCGCGCAGATCGACCGCCCGCAGCACCGGCTCGTGTCGATGGTCGGCGCGATCGCGGCCGACGGCTCGTCGAACCGCTACGACGTCGCGCAGTACATCTCCGAGAAAACCGGCAGCAAGCACTTCCTGCTGCCCGCGCCGCTGTTCGCCGACAGCGACGCCGAGCGCGCGCAGTGGTGCAACCACCGGCTGTACCGGATCGTCGAGGCGCTGTCCGGGGAAGCCGACGTCGCGTTCGTCGGGATCGGCAACATCGGCCCGCACTGCCCGCTCTACGAAGACGGCTTCATCACCGAACAGGAACGCGACGAGATGACCGCGCTCGGCGCGGTGGCCGAACTGCTCGGCGTGCCGATCGACGCGCAAGGCACGCAGATCACCGTGTCGACGAGCGCGCGCGTGACGAGCGTGGCGCTCGCGACGCCGCCCAAGCTGCCGACGATCGCGTTCGCCGGCGGCCCGAAGAAGCACGACGCCGTGATCGCGGCGCTGCGCGGCGGCTGGCTGTCGGGGCTCGTCACCGACGAAGCATGCGCACGCGCCGCGCTCGCCGCGAAGGCGGCCTGACACCGCCGCCGGCGCCGGCGCTAGCCGCTCACGCCGCGCGCGGCGCCGGAAACGCATGGCGGCGTGCGCGCCACGCGCCGATCCACGCGGCCGCCAGCAGCGCGACGAGCACCCACGGAATCGCACCCGCGCCCGTCGCGCCGAGCAGCATCCCGCCCGCGATGCCGCCACCGGCGATCGCGAGATTCCACACCGTCACGAGCATCGACTGCGCGACGTCAGCCGACTCGCCCGCCGCGTTCGCGGCAGCGGTCTGGAACAGCGTCGGTGCGCCGCCGAACGCGAGTCCCCACAGCGCGACACCCGCGTAGACGATCGCGATCCCGGAACCGGCGCCGAGCATCAGCGCCGCGAGCGCGAACAGCGCGATGCTGGCGAGCGTCAGCTGCCGTTGCGCCGCGCCGATCCAGGCGCCCGTCAGCGCGATGCCGGCCAGCGACGCGATCCCGAACACGAACAGCACCACGTCGACCTGCGCGCCCATCCGCACGCCTGCCAGGAACGGCGCGACATACGTGTACAGCATGTTGTGTGCGAGCACGTACGCGAACATCACGGTCAGCACCGGCCGCACGCCGGGCAGCGTCATCACGCCGAGCACCGGCTCGCGTGCGCCGGCGGGCTGCCCTGGATAGTCGGGCACGCGCAGGCGGATCCAGCCGATCAGCGCGAGCGCGGCCAGCGTGATCAACGCGAACGCGACACGCCAGCCGAACAGCGCGCCGAGCGCGGTGCCGGCCGGAATGCCGATCGACATCGCCGCCGGTATGCCGAGCATCGCGACCGCGATCGCGCGGCCGCGCAGCGATGGGTCGACCATCCGGCTCGCATAGCCGGCCAGCAGCGCCCACAGCAGGCCGGCCGACATCCCCGCGACGAACCGCGCGGCCAGCGTGAGCGCGTAGTACGGCGACACGGCCGTCAGCGCGTTCGATACGACGAAGCCGGCCAGCGCCGCGAGCAACAGGCGGCGCCGGCGCATCGCGCGCGTCGCGGCAACGAGCGGAATCGCCGCGACGATCGAGCCGAGCGCGTAGACGGTCACCAGTTGGCCGATCAGCGCCTCGGTCACACGCAGGTCGGCGCTCATCAGCGGGAGCAGGCCGGCCGGCAGCGCTTCGGTGAGCACCGTGATGAAGCCGGCGGTGGCCAGCGCGAGCAGGTTCGCGACGGGCAGGCGCGCACCGGCCAGCGTGGCCGAATCCGCCGGACGATCGGCAGCGCGCTCGGAAACGGATACGCACTCGCTCATGGCGCACTCCGATCGTCGACGCCATACACCGCATCGCGCACATCGGTGACGATGCGCCCGTGCATCCCTTCGTATAACGTATTGGTCAGTGCCACCACCGTCAGCCCTGCCGCCCGGTCGACGAACCACGCATGCCCGTAGGCGCCGCCCCAGCGCCAGGTGCCGACCGATTCCGGCGATTGCGCGGCCACCGGGTCATGCAGCACGGAAAAGCCGAGCCCGAAGCCGAACCCCGGCGCGTCCGGCAGGTCGTGCGCGCCCGGCTGGATGCGTGACATCTCGTCGATCCAGCGCGGTGCGAGCCAGCCGTCGAGGCCCGTGCGCAGCGTATCGAGCAGCGTCAGGCAATCGTGCGCGGTGCCGACCATGCCCGCGCCGCCCGACGGCCACGCGGTCGCATCGAACGCGCGCGCCGGCTCGAAACGGATGCCGACCGTGCCGTCGAACACCGGCACGAGCTCGTCGTCGGCCATCCGGCGCGGCGCGCCCGGCGTGCTCACGTAGGGCGTCGCGACGCGCGCGGCGTCATGCGCGACGAATCCGGTATCGGCCATCCCCAGCGGCGTCGTGACGAGCGCGGCCACGGCATCGGCGAGCGGCCGGCCGTCGACCGCTTCGATCAGCGCGCCGACCACGTCGGTCGCGAGCGAATAGTCCCACGATGTGCCGGGCGCGAACCGCAGCGGCACACGAGCGATGCGCCGGACGTTCTCCGCCAGCGACAGGCCCGCGCGATCCATCCCGTCGGACACGCCGGCGCGCGCATACGGGCCGTCGCCATCGGCTTCGAGAAAGCGGTAGCCGAGCCCGGCCGTATGCGACAGCAGATGCCGCAGCGTGATATCGGCACGCGTGCCGTCGGGCAGCGTCGGCTGGAACGCCGGCAGCCAGCGCGCGACCGGCTCGTCGAGCCCGATGCGCCCTGTCGCGACCAGCCGCATCGCGGCCGCCGTCACGATCGGCTTCGACACCGACGCGAGCCGGAACACCGTGTCCTCGCGCATCGGCGTGCCGGCTTCGCGATCGGCCAGCCCGGCCGCGCGTGCATAACGCAACTCGCCGTCGCGCGCGACCAGCACGACCGCGCCGACCGCGCGCGCGTCGGCCATCGCACGATCGAGCACGGCGTCGAGCCGCGCGCGCAGCGCGGCGTCCGGCTCTCTGCGGTGGGTGGGGACAGACAGGGATGACATGGCGTGACCTCGAACGATGAAGGAACGCCCATCGTAGGGAGCCGGCGCGGGAAGAAAAACCGGGGTAGAGTTCCGGACACTCCGGACATCGATGTCCGTAATCGGGGCCCAGCATGGAAAATCTTGGCGGTTTCGTCGTGTTCGTCCAGGTCGCGGAAACGCGCAGCTTCGTCGCGGCCGGCCGCGCGCTCGGACTGTCGGCATCGGCGATCGGCAAGCGTATCGCGCGGCTCGAGGCGCGCCTGAACGTGCGGCTCTTTCACCGCAGCACGCGCAGCATCACGCTGACGGCCGAGGGCGCGCGCTTTCTCGAACGGTGCCGGCGCGTGATCGCCGAAATCGACGCGGCCGAGCAGGAACTCACGCACAGTGCCGAAGCGCCGCGCGGGCGCCTGCGCGTGAGCCTGCCGACGATCGGCACGCTGCTGCTGCCGGTGCTCGCCGATTTCATCGCCGCGTATCCGGAGATCGAACTCGACATCGATTTCAGCGACCGGCTCGTCGACGTCGTCGATGAAGGCTTCGACGTGGTGCTGCGCACGGGCCAGCCGTCGGATTCGCGGCTGTCGTCGCGACTGCTCGGCCATTTCCGCCAGCACCTCGTCGCGTCGCCCGGCTACCTCGACCGGCACGGCACGCCGCGCACGCCGGCCGATCTCGCGCGGCATCGCTGCCTGCACTACCGCTTCCCGAGCAGCGGCAGGCTCGAGATCTGGCCGCTGCGCGCGCCGCGTGACGGCACGCCGCCGGAGGTACCCGTCTCGATGGTCAGCAACAACGCCGAGACGCGCCTGTGCTTCGCGCTGCGCGGGCTCGGCATCGCATGCCTGCCCGAGTTCTTCGTGCGCGACGCGCTCGACGACGGCAGGCTGCGCGCCGTGCTCGACGACCACGTCGCGAGCCGCACGCCGTTCTACGTGCTGTGGCCGTCGGGCCGCCATCCGATGCCCAAGCTACGCGCATTCGTCGACTACATGGCCGAGCACCTGCGGCTCTGAGCACCGCAGGCGCACGTGCCGTGCGTCACGCCGCCTTCGCGTGCACGCTGAGCCGGCGGAACGCCTGCCCGTTTTCGTCGAACAGATGGCAGTGCTCGGCCTGCGCATGCACGCGCAGCGTGTCGCCGGTGCGATACGTGTCGAGCGGCGGAATCCGCGCGATCAACCCGTCCGGCGCGACGGCCGACTCCGCATACAGATATGCGGCATCGCCGAGCGACTCGACGGCCATCGTCCGCGCGGCGACGCCTGCCGCCGCCGCATCGACCAGCAGGTGCTCGGGCCGCACGCCGACGGTCACCGCGGCACCGCGCTGCAGCCCGGTCGCTTCCACCGCGACGCGCTGCGTCTCACCGCTGTCGAAGCGCACGAGCACGCCGCCCGCATCGACCGATTCGACCGTGCCCTTCAGGAAGTTCATCTTCGGCGAGCCGATGAAGCCCGCGACGAACTGGTTCGCCGGTGCGTGATACAGCGCGTTCGGCGTGCCGACCTGCTGCACCGCGCCGCCCGACAGCACGACGATCTTGTCGGCGAGCGTCATCGCCTCGACCTGGTCGTGCGTCACGTAGATCATCGTCGTCTTCAGTTCGTCGTGCAGCCGCGCGAATTCCAGCCGCATCTTCACGCGCAGCGCGGCGTCGAGGTTCGACAGCGGTTCGTCGAACAGGAACACCTTCGGCTTGCGCGTGATCGCGCGGCCGATCGCGACGCGCTGCCGCTGGCCGCCCGACAGCTGCTTCGGCTTGCGGTCGAGCAGGTGATCGATATGCAGGATCTTCGCGGCCTGCTTCACGGCCTGGTCGATCTCGGGCTTCTTCGCGCCCGCGAGCTTCAGGCCGAACGCCATGTTGTCGTACAGCGTCATGTGCGGGTACAGCGCATACGACTGGAACACCATCGCGATGCCGCGCTTCGCGCTCGGCACGTCGTTGACCTTCGCACCGTCGATCAGCAGGTCGCCGTTCGAAATATCCTCGAGGCCCGCGATCATCCGCATCAGCGTGGATTTGCCGCAGCCGCTCGGCCCGACGAACACGACGAATTCGCCGTCGGCGATGTCGAGGTTCACGTTGCGCAGCACTTCGGTGTCGTCGTAGCGCTTCGCGATATTGCGCAGGAGCACGCTTGCCATGATCTGTCTCCGTTCGTTCGTGATGCGCCGCGTTGAAAACGGCGCGCCTTCGTTCCTGATTGCTAGTTCGGCAGCACCGCGCCCGTCGCCTGCCAGCGCGCGACGTAGCCGGGCAGCTCGTGCATGTCGTCGAATACGTGACGCGCGCCGATCCCGCGCAGCGCGTCGATCTGGGCCGCGGACGCATGCCCGCCGCCGACAAAGCCGAGCACGGTCATGCCTGCCGCGGCGGCCGCGGTGATGCCCGTCACGCTGTCCTCGACCACGAGGCACTGCGCGGGCGCGACCCCGAGCGTGCGCGCGGCCGCGAGATACACGTCGGGCGCCGGCTTCGGCCGCGCGACCGTATCGGCGCAAAACAGCCGGTCGCCGAAGAAGCGTGCGAGGCCCGTGCGCGCGAGCGCCGCCTCGACGTATGCGCGATAGCTGTTGCTCGCGCAGGCCGTCGTCAACGGGATCGCGGCGAGCGCCGCATCGATGCCGTCGACCATCGGCGCATTGACGGCCGCCGCCTCGACCGCGGCGCGGATTTCGACGACGTCGTCGTTCGACAGCGTCCGCCCCACCGCCTCGGAAGCGCCGGCCAGCACGCGCTCGATGCGCAGCCCGAGCAGCGGCATCACGGCCGGCCGCACATCGATGCCCGGCCAGCGCACATCGAGTTCGTGCACGAGCACGTCGGCCGCCACTGCCTCGCTGTCGATCAGCACGCCGTCGCAATCGCAGATCAGGACGTTCGTCGCGCTCATTTGACGGCCCCGAACGTGAGCCCGCGCACGAGTTGCTTCTGCGACAGCCAGCCGACGATCAGGATCGGCGCGACCGCCAGCAGCGACGCCGCGGACAGCTTCGCCCAGAACAACCCTTCGGGGCTCGAGTACGACGCGATGAAGACGGTCAGCGGCGCCGCGTTCGAGCTCGACAGGTTGATGCTCCAGAACGCCTCGTTCCACGACAGGATCACGAGCAGCAGCGCGGTCGACGCGAGCCCCGGCAGCGCCATCGGCATCAGCAGGTAGACGATCTCCTGCCACGTCGATGCGCCGTCGATGCGCCCGGCTTCGAGGATGTCCTTCGGGATTTCGTTGAAGTACGTGAAGGTCATCCACACCGCGATCGGCAGGTTGATCAGCGTGTAGACGATCACGAGGCCCGACACGGTATCGAGCAGCCCCGCGTTCTTCCACAGCAGGTAGATCGGCACCAGCACGCCGACCGACGGCATCATCTTCGTCGACAGCATCCACAGCAGCACCTTCTGCGTGCGGTGGTTCGGGAAGAATGCCATCGCGTACGCGGCCGGCACCGCGAACAGCAGCGAGATCACCGTGACGCCGGCCGAGATCAGCACCGAATTCCACGCGAACGAGAAGTAGTTGCTGCGCGCGAACACCTCGCGGAAGCTGTCGAGCGTCGGCATGAAGAACAGCGTCGACGCGTATGCCTGCTGCTCGGTCTTGAACGCGGTGATCGCCATCCAGAAGATCGGGAAGAACAGCAGCAGCGCGATCAGCCACGCGAGCGTGCCGGGCAGCGCGCGCCGCACGAGGTCGAATGCAGCCGGCGCGCGCCGGCCTGCGATAGTCAGGTCGCTCATTTTTCGTACTCCCCCTTCAGGTTGCGCGCGAGCATCCGCACGAGGAAGAACGACACGACGTTCGCGACCACCACGGCGATGATGCCGCCCGCGGACGCGAGGCCGACGTCGAACTGCTGCAGGCCGAGCGCATAGATCAGGTACGACAGGTTGGTCGTCGCGTCGCCGGGGCCGCCGCCGGTCGTCGTGTAGATCTCCGCGAAGATCGACAGCAGGAAGATCGTTTCCATCATCACGACCACGGCGATCGCACGCTTCAGGTGCGGCAGCGTGATGTAGAAGAACATCGCGATCGGGCCCGCGCCGTCGATGCGCGCGGCTTCCTTCTGCTCCTGGTCGAGCGACTGGATCGCGGTGAACAGGATCAGGAATGCGAACGGCAGCCACTGCCACGCGACGATGATGATCACCGCGGTGAGCGGGTAATCGGCGAACCAGTCGATCGGCGTCATTCCGAGCGCGCGCATCGCGTTCGCGACGAGCCCGTACACCGGATGCAGGATCATGTTCTTCCAGATCAGCGCGGAGACGGTCGGCATCACGAAGAACGGTGCGATCGCGAGCAGGCGCGCGACGCCCTGCCCGTAGAACTTGCGGTCGAACAGCACGGCCATCAGCACGCCGCCGACCACCGTGATCGCGAGCACCGCGCCGATCAGCACGAGCGTGTGCCAGATCGCGGGCAGGAACGACGGATCGGTCGCGAGGAAGCGGTAGTTGTCGAACCCGGCGAAACCCTTCACGTCGGGGTTCAGCAGGTTGTAGCGCGAGAACGAATACCAGATCGTCATCGCGAGCGGAATCGACATCCACAGCAGCAGCACCGCGACGGACGGCGACACGAGCCAGCTCGCACCGCCGCGCGCGCGGCGCGGCGCGCCCGGCGGCGACGACGCATCGCCGACCGACGGCGCATGAGCGTGACTCAGGGGAAGACGCAGGTGACGCATGATCGAAGTCCCTCCGGTTGATGCGCGGGCGCGAACGACCTGCCCGCGTTTCAGCTTCGCCGGCCCGCGGCGTGTGCAACGGCGCACGCCGCGGGCCGCACGACGGCTGACGCGTTACTTCTTGTAGCCTGCCTGCCGCACCGCACGGTCGGCGGCGGCCTGGCCCGCGGCGAGCGCCTGGTCGACCGTCATCTGGCCCGCGACCGCACCGGCGATCGACTGGCCGACCACCGTGCCGAACGACTGGAATTCAGGAATCCCGACGTACTGCACGCCCGTGTACGGCACCTTCTTCAGCGACGGGTCGTTCGGGTCGGCCGTCTCGATCGCCTTCAGCACGAAGTCCGAGAACGGCGCGGCCGCCTTGTACTCGGGCCGCTGATACGTCGACGTACGCGTGCCCGGCGGCACCGACGCCCAACCCTCGTCCTTGCCGACCATCTCGATGTACTGCTTCGACGTCGCCCACGCGATGAACTTGCGCGCGGCATCCTGCTGCTTCGACGTCTTCGGCACCGCGAGCGCCCACGCCCACAGCCAGTGCGAGCCCTTCGGCGTGGCGGCGACCGGCGCGGCCGCGAAGCCGATCTTGTCGGCCACCTGCGACTGCTGCTTGTTGTAGAGCATCCCGGCCGCGACCGTCGCGTCGATCCACATCGCGCACTTGCCCGATGCGGTCAGCGTCAGGTTCTCGTTGAAGCCGTTCGAGCTCGCGCCCGGCGGCCCGTTCTTCTTCAGCAGGTTCACGTAGAAATTGATCGCCTTCTTCCATTCGGGCGACGTGAGCTGCGCGTTCCAGTTCTCGTCGAACCAGCGCCCGCCGTACGTGTTCACGACCGTCGACACGAACGCCATGTTCTCGCCCCAGCCGGCCTTGCCGCGCAGGCAGATCCCGTAGGTGCCCTTCGACTTGTCGGTGAGCTTGTCCGCGAAATCCGCGATCTGGTCGTAGGTCGGCTGGTCGGGCATCTTCAGCCCCTTCGCCGCGAACAGGTCCTTGCGGTAGAACGTCATCGAGCTTTCGACGTAGAACGGCAGCGCATAGAGCTGGCCGTTGTACGACAGGCTGTCGCGCGCGGTCTTCACGATGTCGTTCAGGTCGTAGTCGGCCGGCAGGCCCGTCATCGGCGCGAGCCAGCCGCGCTTGCCCCACTGCGGCGTCTCGTAGGTGCCGATCGCCATCACGTCGAACTGGCCGCTGCCGGTCGTGATGTCGGTCGTCGCGCGCTGGCGCAGCACGTTCTCCTCGAGGATCACCCAGTTCAGCTTGATGTCGGGGTTCGCCTTCTCGAACGCCGGCGACAGCTTCTTCAGCTCGATCATGTCGGGGTTGTTCAGCGTCGCGATCGTCAGCGTGCCGGCGGACGCCGCGCAGGCCGCCGTCGCGAGCGCGGCTCCGGCGAAACAGCGTGCGGCGGCGTCGAGCATCTTTCGTTGCATGGCATGTCTCCTGTGATTGTTCGAAATGTCGTCGGTCTTGCGTGGTGTTGCGTCGTTTCCTTCGCGGCCCGTCATGCCGGCCGCTGCATCCCGCACGCGCGCGCATAGTGCGCGATCACGTCGCGTATCCGGTGGCGCACCCAGGCGCGCGGTTCCTTCGCGAGGCCGCCCGCGCGGCATGCCGCGTAGACATCCGGCAGCCACTGCGCGACGAGCGTCTCCGGCACCGGCTGCCGCGCGAGGTTGCCGAACAGCTGCTCGACCGCGGCCGCGACGGCCGGCTGCAGCCAGTAATAGCGGATGCGGTCGCTGTAGCTGAACTGGCGTGCGAGCCGCTGCTCGGTCTCGTCGCCGCGGTAGTACGGCGCCCAGTGCTCGGGCTGCGCGCGCATCGCGGTGTCGACGACGTCGCGCAGCCGCGAGCGCTGCGCGACGTCGTCGATCAGCGCATCCTCGATGAACGTCAGCGCGAACAGCGCCTCGCGCAGCGCGAACGTCAGCGCGGGGCCGACCTTCAGCACCGCGAAGTGGTCGCGCACGAGCGCGGCGAGCGCGCCTTCGGTCTGGTAATCGGTCGAATGCGCCTCGAATACGAGGCGAGGTGTCTGCAGGATACTCGCGCCGAGCGACGCCGCCTTCGCACTGTCGTAGTCGAGCACGTGGCGATCGTCGAAGTCGACACCCGGCTGCGCGACGATCGCGACGACGCGCGTCCATGCATCGTCGAGCCCGGCTGCCGCGAACGCGCGGCGGTGCGCGTCGAGCGTCGCCGCGATGCTGTCGCTGCGCGTGACCGCGATTCGCGCGATCGCCGCATCGTCCCCGTCGTTCGCACTGCCGCTCACTTCGCCGCCCGGCGTCGGCACCTCGGTGCCGATCACATAGACGGGCGCGATCCCGGCGCGCTGCGCCGCGTCTTCCGCCGCGCGGCACAGCTCGGCCGCGCGTGCGGCGATCGTGCGGTCGTCGAGCCGCACCGGATCGTCCGCGCACGCCATGCTCGCATCGAGGTGGATCTTCTCGAAGCCGGCCTCGACATAGGCGGCGACCATCGCGACGGCCTCGCGCATCGCGTCGGCCGCGCGGCGATGCCGCCACGGATTCGGGCCGAGGTGATCGCCGCCAAGCACGAGCGCCGACGGCGCGAGCCCGCAACGCGCGGCGATCGCATCGACGTCGCGGCGGAAATCGGCAGGCGTCATGCCCGTATAGCCGCCGAGATGGTTCACCTGGTTGCAGGTTGCCTCGATCAGCAGCGGCGAACCGTCCGCGCGCGCAGCTTCGCACGCGGCCTCCAGCACGAGCCGGTGCGCACTGCAGATCGAATAGATGCCGCGCTGCGCGTCGGCGCGGTTCGCGTCGAAGATCATCCGCAGCACCGCGTCCGCATGCGCGGTGCGCGGGCGCACGGCGAAGGACGTCAGGCCGGACATGCGATACCTCGTTCGGTCAGGAAGCGGTCGATCTCGGCCGCGCTGCTGTTGCCTTCCATCGGACCGCGCCGCGTGACCGCGATCGCGCCGGCCGCGTTCGCGCGGCGCAGTGCGGCATCGATCGGCACGCCCGCGACGAGGCTCGCGACCAGCGTGCCGCCGAAGCAGTCGCCGGCACCGGTCGGGTCGACTTCGTCGACCGGAAAGGCCGGTGCGTCGACGCGGCTCGCACGGTCGAACGCGACGCTGCCCTCTGCGCCGCGCTTCAGCACGACGCGCTCGAGCAGCGGATGCGTCGCGAGCAGGCCCGCGATCGCGCGCTCGGCCGGCTGCGGCCCGCAGAAGAACGGCAGGTCGGCCTCGCTCGGCAGGAACAGGTGGCACGCGGCGAGCATCTCGTCGAGCGCCGCGCGCATCGGGCGAAAACCCAGCATTTCGGGGCGCACGTTCGGATCGAACGACACCTTGGCTCCGGTGCGCGCGGCCTCGATCACGCCGCGCTGCACGGCGGCGATCGCCGATTCGCTCGTCAGCGACGAGCCCATCACGTGAAAGTAGCGGCAGCCGTCGAACATCGCGCTATCGACGTCGGATGCATCGACGCACGCGGCCGCGCTGGTGGCCAGCGTAAACACGAAGCTGCGCGAACCGTCTTCGCGATACGCGACGAACGCGGTGCCGGTCGGGCGTGCGACGCGGCGGATGCGTGCGACCTCGACGCCGTCGCGTTCGAGCCGCGCGACGATCGCGTCGCCGAACGCATCGCGGCCGACGCAGCCCGCATACGCGACACGCGCGCCGAGCCGCGCGGCCTGGTCGGCGAAGATCGCCGGCGCGCCGCTCGGAAACGGTCCGGCGAACAGGCCCGGCGTCTCGAAACCCTGGCCGCGCTCGGCGGCGACGAATTCGGCGAGCAGTTCGCCGGCGACGACGATCTCGGCCATCAGGCGTGCCCTCCTCGTTCGCCGGCGGCCGCTTCGTCGCGGGCCGGCAGGCAGGTTGCGCGTGCGAGCGGCATCACGTCAGCTCATCCAGTTGCCGCCGTCGACGTTCAGCGTCTGGGCAGTGATGTAGTCGGAATCGGCCGACGCGAGGAACAGCGCGGCGCCCGTCAGGTCGCCCGGCACGCCCATGCGGCCGAGCGGCACGGCTTCGCCTACAAGCCGCTTCTTCTCGCCGAGCGGCCGGTTCTCGTAGCGCGCGAACAGCGCGTCGACCTGTTCCCACATCGGCGTGTCGACGACGCCCGGTGCGATCCCGTTCACGTTGATCCGGTGCGGCGCGAGCGCGAGCGCGGCCGACTGCGTATAGCTGATCACCGCGGCCTTGGTCGCGCAGTAGTGCGAAACGAGCGCCTCGCCGCGACGGCCGGCCTGCGACGACATGTTGACGATCTTGCCGCCGCGCCCCTGCTCGACCATCCGCTGCGCGACGGCCTGCATCAGGAAGAACAGCCCTTTCACGTTGACCGCGAACAGCCGGTCGAACACGTCCCACGATTCGTCGAGGATCGGACGCATGTCGAACAGCGCCGCATTGTTGAACAGGATGTCGACGCCGCCGAAGCGCTCGACCGCCGTCGCGACGATCCGCTCGATGTCGTCGCGGCGCGTGACGTCCGCGGTGACGGCCACCGCGCGGCCCGGGTTCGCCTCGATCAGCCGCGCGAGCGAGCCGCTGGCGGGCTTCAGGTCGACGAGCACGCAGCACGCGCCCTCGTCCAGATAGCGTTGCGCGACCGCCTCGCCGATGCCGCTTGCGGCGCCCGTCAGGATCGCGACCTTGTCTTCCAGTCTCACTGGCTGTCTCCGGTTCGTTCTGCTGTACGACGGCCACGAGGTGAGCGAACGCTCGATGACCGATCAATTGCTCTGTTAGTGATCGAATGATCGGATACGCGATACGCGCTGTCAAGACGACGTGACGGCTTTCTATGACGCGCTGCCGCACAGCGGCGCATGACGATGCGCCGCCGCGCCCGCTCGACAAGGCGAGAGGCGCACGGTGCGGCGCAGTGGCAGCGGCGGTGAAAGGGACGGAGCGGGAACGGAAAGGAGAATTCGCGCTGCACGGCGCGACGATACGTTATATCATCGCCATACTTTGTTTCATCGCCCTGCTTCACGCCATGGCTACCTCCTCGTCCATTGACGCCCGGCTGTCCCGGGCCGACGCATTCGCCGCCGAGCACGGGCTCGCGTGGACGCCGCTGCGCCGTCAGGTCTACGAACGCGTGCTGGCCGCGCAGCGCCCGATCGGCGCGTACGACCTGCTCGCCGAACTCGAACCGCAGCGCGGCCGCGTGCCGCCGACCACCGTCTATCGCGCGCTGGATTTCCTCGTCGAGCACGGCTTCATCCACCGGATCGAATCGAAGAACGCGTTCCTCGCGTGCTGCGAGATCGGCGTGCCGCACGAAGGTCAGTTCCTGATCTGCGATTCGTGCGGCGACACCGTCGAGATTCCCGGCGGCGACCTCGCGAAGCAGCTGTCCGCGAGCGAGCCCGCACACGGTTTCGAAGTCCACCACCAGGTCGTCGAGCTGAGCGGCCTGTGCGGGCACTGCAAGCGCAAGCCCGCCCAGCGCTGACGCCGTATCGCGCGGCCACGCGCCGCCCCTTCCAACGAGGAGTTCCATGTCCATTGCCCTGAAGCGCGCGCCGCGGCGCGCCCTGTCGCCTGTCCGCTGGCTGGCCACCGCCGTCGCCGCGCTGTCGTTCGCCGCGCCCGTGGTTGCGCAGGCCTCGACCGTCAACGTCGTCGCCGCCGAGAATTTCTACGGCGACGTCGCGTCGCAGATCGGCGGCCGCCATGTCGCGGTCACGAGCATCCTCAGCAATCCCGACCAGGATCCGCACCTGTTCGAAGCGAGCCCGAAGACGGCCCGCGCGCTCCAGCGCGCGCAGGTCGTGATCTACAACGGCGCCGACTACGATCCGTGGATGGGCAAGCTGCTCGGCGCATCGAAACAGGCGAAGCGCGCGACGATCGTCGTCGCCGACCTGGTCGGCAAGAAGGCCGGCGACAACCCGCACCTGTGGTACGACCCGGCGACGATGCCGGCGGCCGCGCGCGCGATCGCGACCGAGCTCGGCCGCGCCGACCCGGCGAACAAGGCCGACTACGATGCGAACCTGCAGAAGTTCGTCGCGTCGCTGAAGCCCGTCGACGACAAGGTCGCCGCGCTGCGCGCGAAGTACAAGGGCGTGCCCGTGACGGCCACCGAGCCCGTGTTCGGCTATATGTCCGATGCGATCGGCCTCGACATGCGCAACCAGCGCTTCCAGCTCGCGACGATGAACAACACCGAAGCCAGCGCGCAGGATGTCGCCGCGTTCGAGAACGACCTGCGCAAGAAGCAGGTGCACGTACTGATCTACAACAGCCAGGCCGAAGAACCGATGACCAAGCGCATGCTGAAGATCGCACGCGACGGCGGCGTGCCGACCGTCAGCGTCACCGAGACGCAGCCGGCCGGCAAGACCTTCCAGCAATGGATGGCCGGCCAGCTCGACGCGCTCGGCAACGCGCTTTCAGCCGGCAAGTAATAGCTAACCGTAACGACATGACCGTCACTCCCCACGCACTCGCCGTCGATCGCGTCACGCTCGAACTGGGCGGGCGCACGATCCTGCGCGATGTCAGCTTCTCGATCGAACCCGGCGAATTCGTCGGCGTGCTCGGGCCGAACGGCGCGGGCAAGACGACGCTGATGCGCGCGGTGCTCGGCCTCGTGCCCGTGTCGGCCGGCACGCTGTCCGTCGGCGGCGTGCCGGTCGTGCGCGGCAACCCGTCGATCGGCTACATGCCGCAGATCAGGAGCGGCCTCGCGAACCGCCGGATGCGCGGCTACGACTTCGTCGCGATGGCCGCCGACGGCCACCGCTGGGGCTTGCCGCACACGAACGCGGCCACGCGCCGCGACGTCGACCGCGTGCTCGATCTCGTCGGCGGCCGGACGCTCGCGCGCCGGCCGCTATCCGAGCTGTCGGGCGGCGAACGCCAGCGCCTGCTGCTCGCGCAGTGCCTGCTCGGCAATCCGAAGCTGCTGCTGCTCGACGAGCCGCTGATCAGCCTCGACCCGAACCACCAGCGCGGCGTCGTCGAACTCGTGCGCAACGTGCAGCGCGAGCTCGGCATCACCGTGCTGTTCTCTGCGCACGAACTGAATCCGCTGCTGAACGCGCTCGACCGCGTGCTGTATCTCGGCAACGGCGTCGCGGCGCTCGGTACCGTCGACGAGGTGATCACGAAGCCGGTGCTGTCGCGGCTCTACGGGTCGCCGATCGACGTGATGCGTGTGAACGGCAAGATCTTCGTGATGTCCGGCGACGTCGAGATCGAGAAACACGACCACGAACACGAGGACGACGACGGTCACTCGCACGGCGGCGGCGGCGGCGGCGGCCACGGCCATCACCACCACGGACACGCTCATCCCGGGCATTCGCACGATGTTTGAATACGACTTCATGATCAACGCCTTCGCGGCGTCGGGGATCGTCGCGGTGCTCGCGGGCATCGTCGGCTACTTCCTGGTGCTGCGCGGGCAGACCTTCGCCGGTCACGCGCTGTCGCACGTCGGCTTCACCGGCGCGACGGGCGCGGTGCTGCTCGGCATCTCGCCGATCTGGGGGATGGTCGGCTTCACGCTCGCGGCCGGGATCGGGATGGGCGCGCTCGGCGAAAAGCTCGCGGGCCGCGACGTCGCGATCGGCGTGATCCTGTCGGGTGCGCTCGGCTTCGGCCTGCTGTTCCTGCATTTCTATACGTCGTTCGCGACGCAGGTCACCGCGCTGCTGTTCGGCAACGTGCTCGCGGTGAGCCGCGACACGCTCGCGGTGCTCGCGGGCATCGGCGCGGTGAGCCTCGCCGCGCTCGCGCTGATCGCGCGGCCGCTGCTGTTCGCGTCGCTGCAGCCGGAACTGGCCGAAGCGAAGGGCGTGTCGCTGCGCACGGTGTCGATGCTGTTCCTCGCGGTGTGCGCGCTCGCGGTGGCCGCGGCCACGCAGATCGTCGGCGTGCTGCTCGTGTTCACGTTGCTGGTCGGGCCGGCGGCGGCCGCGCAGAACGTGTCGACGCGACTGTCGACGGGCGTGCTGCTCGCCGCGCTGTTCGCGCTGTTCGAGGCGTGGGCCGGCATCGTGCTCGCGTATCACACCGACTGGCCGACGAGCTTCTGGATCACCGCACTGTCGGCGCTCGTGTACGGCGCGAGCTTGTTGCGCCGGGCATGACGAGTTGCATGCGTGCGGATGGCGTCACGAGATCGCTCTCCATGCGCACACAACCGTTGCCGCGAGGATCAGGAACCCGATCCAGGGTTTGGCACCTGTGGCCCCGGCTCTCTTGAGCAACACGACCTGTGTGATCGCAACGACCATGAGCAATGCGTAGCTGACAAGCATGTGATCGCAAGCTTCGTCCTTGATCGCGTCGACCGCGACGGATGGATCGATTTCATGCATCCACGCGTACTTGCTTCCGGTGATCGTGACAACGACGAGCAATCCGAGGATACATGCGACGTGAATGACGAAGCGAAGGAGACCCCGGCTCGGGGACACGTTTGACACCTTGCAAACCCTGTCGCCCATTCAGGTCAAAGCCTCGCTCGAACAAATTTCACCACGATTAAATCGTCGATCATTATTCGGCGAATCGATTCGATATCCTATAGAACGAATACGAATTTGCGGCGGCAGGTGATGTTTCCGGGTGTGCCCCCGGGTACATATCGAAGGATGACAGCCACGTCGCCCGTTGAAGCGCAACGACGTGGCGTCAAGGACGGCTCACCGAGCCAGCACCCGCGCATGATGCGCAATGTGATCGGCGATGAACGTCGAGATGAAGTAGTAGCCGTGGTCGTAGCCCGGATGACGGCGCAGCGTCAGCGGCTGGCCGGCCTTCGCGCACGCGGCTTCGAACACGTCGGGATTCAGCTGGTTCGCGAGGAACTGATCGGCCAGCCCCTGGTCGACGAGGATGCCGTCCGCGAACTTCGGCGCATCGGCGCGCGCGACGAGCTCGCTCGCATCGTGCGCCTTCCACGCGTCGCGATCGTCGCCGAGGTAGCCCGAGAACGCCTTCTCGCCCCACGGGCAGCGCGTCGGCGCGGCGATCGGCGCGAACGCCGACACCGACCGGTACAGGCCCGGATGGCGCAGCGCGAGCGTCAGCGCGCCGTGCCCGCCCATCGAGTGGCCGAAGATCCCGAGCCGCGCGCCGTCGATCGGCAGCTCGGCCGCGACCAACTCGCGCAGCTCGCCCGTCACGTACGACTCCATCCGGTAATGCGTGGACCACGGCGCCACGGTCGCGTCGACGTAGAAGCCCGCGCCGACGCCGAAATCCCACGCGTCGGTTTCACCCGGCACGCCCGCGCCGCGCGGGCTCGTGTCGGGCATCACGAGCGCGATGCCGTGCTGCGCCGCATATTGCTGCGCACCGCCCTTGATCGCGAACGTCTCGTCGGTGCACGTGAGCCCTGCGAGATAGAACAGCGCCGGCACGCGGCCGTGCGCCGCCTGCGGCGGCAGGTACACCGAGAACTTCATCGGCAGGCCGATGGCCGCCGAATCGTGACGGTAGAAGCGCTGCTCGCCGCCGTGGCACGCATGCGAGGAAACGAGTTCGAGCATGACGGTGCGCTCCCGGTCAGTACAGCACGACCGAGCGGATCGACTCGCCCGCCTTCATCAGGTCGAAGCCTTCGTTGATCCGCTCGAGCGGCAGCGTGTGCGTGATCAGGTCGTCGATGTTGATCTTGCCTTCCATGTACCAGTCGACGATCTTCGGCACGTCGGTGCGCCCGCGCGCGCCGCCGAACGCCGAGCCCTTCCACTCGCGGCCCGTGACCAGCTGGAACGGGCGCGTGCTGATTTCCTCGCCCGCCGCGGCCACGCCGATGATGAACGACTGGCCCCAGCCCTTGTGCGTGCATTCCAGCGCCTGGCGCATCAGCTTCACGTTGCCGACGCACTCGAACGAGTAGTCGGCGCCGCCGTCGGTCAGCTGCACGATGTGGTCGACGACGTTCTCGACTTCGTTCGGGTTGATGAAGTGCGTCATCCCGAACTTCTTCGCGAGCTCGACGCGCTTCGGGTTGATGTCGACGCCGATGATCTTGTCCGCGCCGACCATCTTCGCGCCCTGGATCACGTTCAGGCCGATCCCGCCGAGGCCGAACACGACCACGTTCGCACCGGCCTCGACCTTCGCCGAGTACACGACCGCACCGACGCCCGTCGTCACGCCGCAGCCGATGTAGCAGATCTTGTCGAACGGCGCGTCCTCGCGCACTTTCGCGACGGCGATTTCCGGCACGACGATGTAGTTCGAGAACGTCGACGTCCCCATGTAGTGGAACAGCGGCTTGCCGTCGAGCGAGAAGCGCGATGTCGCGTCGGGCATCAGGCCCTTGCCCTGCGTCGCGCGGATCTTCTGGCACAGGTTGGTCTTGCGCGACAGGCAGAACTTGCACTCGCGGCATTCCGGCGTATAGAGCGGAATCACGTGATCGCCCTTGCGCACGGTCCCGACGCCGGGGCCGACGTCGACCACCACGCCCGCGCCTTCATGGCCGAGGATCGCCGGGAAGATCCCTTCCGGATCGGCGCCCGACAGCGTGTAGTAGTCGGTGTGGCAGATGCCCGTCGCCTTCACTTCGATCAGCACTTCGCCTGCGCGCGGCCCTTCGAGATCGACTTCCTCGATCGTCAGCGGCGCACCCGCCTTCCAGGCAATCGCGGCTTTCGTTTTCATCGTGTCACTCCTGTGTGTCTGTGAGGTCGGCCCGCACGCGCGCATCGGCGCCCGCCGGGTTCCATGCAAAGTTGTCGAAGCCGTGCCGCGCGGCATCGCGCGCGACACGAAGAAAGCATTCCGTGCTCGCCATGATGGCCGGTCCCGCCACGCGCCGCGTGCGGGAAACGGCCGCCGGCTTGCCACGATGCGTCATCGCTGGCGCAAAAGAACAAGTGTTCGAGTTTAAACGCCCGTCGTGAACCATGCATCCGTGCGCGCGTACAGATCGATGAAGCGTGCATGACGCGCGGCCAGCGAGCGGTCGTCGCGCGGTGCCGCGACCGGCGACGCGGCCGGCGCCAATGCACGCAATGCGTCTTCCCGCCAGTGCCCGATCGCGACGCCCGCGAGCAGCGCGGCGCCGCGCGTCGCGGCATTCGGGCAGTCGATCGCGTGCAGCGACGCGCCGAGCGCGTCGGCGAGCAGCTGGCGCCAGCGCGGATCGACCGAGCCGCCGCCCGCGAGGCGCAGCGTCGTCACCGGGTCGCGGCGATCGGCATCGCGAATCGCGTCGAGCCCCGCGCGCAACGCGAACGCGACGCCCTCGAACGCCGCGCGCATCATCGCGCCGCGCGTATCGCCGAGCCCGAGGCCGAGCCAGCCGCCGCGCGCATCGGGGTTCATCCACGGCGAACGCTCACCCGTCAGGTACGGCAGGAAGCACAGGCGCTCCGACGCCGGCTGCGCGAACGCGTCGTCATACGCGTCGGCCCATCCCGCATAGCCGAGCCAGCCGCGCACGGCCTCGAGCGCGAGCCCGACGTTCTGCATCGCGGCCATCGTGTAGTAGCCGCCGCCGGCCGCCGTGCGATAGCGATGCAGCCCGCGCCGCGCGGGCGGCAGCGCATCCGCGAGCACGACGATCTGGCCGCCGCTGCCGGTCGTCAGCAATGCGTCGCCCGCAGCAACCAGCCCGCTGCCGAGCGCCGCGCAAGCAGTGTCGGCTGCGCCCGTCGCGAGTGGCACGCCGGCAGGCAGCCCGAGCGCGGCGGCCGCCTGCGCGCCGAGCGTGCCGCAGCGCGCAGTCGATGCAAGCACCGGCGCGAAGCGGTCGGCCGGCAGGCCGAGCGCGTCGATCAAGGTGACATCCCACGCGCCGTCGGGCGTCGCCAGCGCGGTCGCGCACGCGTCGCTCGGATCGGCCGCGACGTCGCCGCCGAGCGCGATACGCAGCCAGTCCTTCGGCTGCACGGCCCGGCGCGCGGCGCGCAGCGCATCGGGTTCGTGCGCGGCCAGCCAGCGCAGCAGCGGGCCGGCCATGCCCGGCGCGACGGGGTTCGGTGCATCGGGCCAGACCGCCGCGTCCGCCTCGCGCACGGCGCGCGTGTCGGGCCACAGCAGCGCGGGCCGCACCGGCCGGCCGGCCGCGTCGATCAGCACGACGCCGTGCATCTGGCCCGAGAAGCCGATCGCGGCGACCTGCGCGCGCTCGCCGGCCGGCAGCCGCGCGGCCGCGCGCACGAGCGCCTGCCACCACGTATCGGGCGCGATCTCGGCCCAACCGGGCAGCGGTGACGACAGCGCGTAAGGTTCGCTCGCGACTGCCCGCTCGACGCCGTCGGCATCGAGCGTGACGAGTTTGACGGAGCCGGTGCCGAGGTCGATTCCGAGCAGGCGCATGACGGGTTGGTGAATTCGTGTGAACGGATCCCGATGATAACGGGATCGCGATACGCGCCCCGGTTTTTACCGCCCGCTCGATGCGCCGGATGCGCGGTCGAAACCGGGGTTTCACCGGGCGGCACCTTGCGTGCAAAAGCGGCCGTTCGCGGGTTAACCCGGCACGATTTTTCGACACCCGTTTTTGCCACTATGCGCGCGGCCCGATACACACCATAAAGCGGCCCATATTTGACATGGGGGCCGGCGCTATTTTGAAGGGCTATAAAACCGGGGAACCTCACTCCTGCGGCTGTTTCCCGATGATCGACACCCTGCTCCATGCCGAATTGGCATATCGAACCAGCAAAGAACGGAATAGTACCCAGCGCTCTTGTTGCGTGGATTCATTCCGCATAACTTCGTATCACCCCGAAAACAAGATCATGGAGTGAGACAGATGCAATCGAACACGGTCCATCCGTGCGATGAGGTGCTGCCGACCGGCAAGCTGGTAACGCTTGGCCTGCAGCACGTCCTCGTCATGTACGCCGGCGCCGTCGCCGTGCCGCTTATCGTCGGCGCGGCGCTCAAGCTGCCGAAAGACCAGATCGCGTTCCTGATCAGCGCCGATCTGTTTTCGTGCGGAATCGCCACGCTGATCCAGACGCTGGGCCTGTGGATCTTCGGGATCCGCCTGCCCGTCATCATGGGCTGCACGTTCGCGGCAGTCGGCCCGATGATCGCGATCGGCACGAACCCCGGCCTCGGCATTCTCGACATCTTCGGATCGACGATCGCGGCGGGCATCATCGGCATCGTGCTCGCGCCGATGATCGGCAAGCTGTTGCGGTTCTTCCCGCCGGTGGTCGTCGGCACCGTGATCGCGGTGATCGGGCTGTCGCTGATGGAAGTCGGCATCAACTGGGCGGCCGGCGGCGTCGGCAACCCCGAGTACGGCAGCCCCGTCTATCTCGGCCTGTCGCTGCTCGTGCTGACGCTGATCCTGCTGATCAACAAGTTCGGCCGCGGCTTCATCGCGAACATCTCGGTACTGCTCGGCATCGTCGCCGGCTTCGCGATCGCATTCGCGATCGGCCGCGTGAATACCGACGGCGTCGCGCATGCACCGTGGGTCGGCATCGTGATGCCGTTCCACTTCGGCATGCCGCACTTCGACCCGCTGTCGATCGTGACGATGGTCACGGTGATGTTCGTCACGTTCATCGAATCGACCGGCATGTTCCTCGCGGTCGGCGACATGGTCGATCGTCCGGTCAACCAGGAGCGCCTGGTGCGCGGCCTGCGCGTCGACGGCCTCGGCACGCTGATCGGCGGCATCTTCAACTCGTTCCCGCATACGTCGTTCTCGCAGAACGTCGGCCTGATCGGCGTGACGGGCGTGAAGAGCCGGTTCGTGTGTGCGACGGGCGGCGTGATCCTCGTGCTGCTCGGCCTGTTCCCGAAGATGGCGCAGGTCGTCGCGTCGGTACCGCCGTTCGTGCTCGGCGGCGCAGGCATCGTGATGTTCGGGATGGTCGCCGCGAACGGCATCAAGGTGCTGTCGAAGGTCGACTTCGTGAACAACTCGCACAACCTGTTCATCGTCGCCGTGAGCGTCGGCATGGGCCTCGTGCCGGTCGTGTCGCCGCACTTCTTCTCGAAGCTGCCGCCGGCGCTCGCGCCGATCCTGCACAGCGGCATCCTGCTGGCCTCGGCCTCGGCCGTGATCCTGAACATCGTGTTCAACGGCGTGAAAGGCGAAAAGGATGCGCGCTGCGAGATCCGGCGCGCGGGACACGACTTCGACGGGCGTCCCGTCGACGTGCACCACTGATCGCCCCGCGCCCGACGACGGCGCAACGCGGTAAACGCAAGACGCCACGGCATGCCGTGGCGTCTTGCTTTGGGGGCGACGGAGCAGATGGCGTGCTCACGGCGGCCACTCCTCGCGTCTAGAGGCGGGCCATCGGAGACGATGTGCAGCGCGGGCCACGCAGGCCAACGCGCCCGGTGTGATCGGCATCATGAAAGTCCGATGCATTCGTCGTCACCCAACCCGCTTCGCGCCACACGCTTCGACGGCACAAAAAAAACGCCACGGACCTTCGTCCGTGGCGTTTTCGTTTCTGCGTACAGCCGGTTCGAAGGACAAGCGCGCGAAGCCGCGCCTGCCCTGCGTTGCGCTTACCCGTTCGTCGCCGCTGCCGACGCCGCCGCCGGAGCAGCTGCCTTGTCGTAGTCGGCCGGCGCATCCGGCGCGCGCGGCGTTTCGCCGGCACGCTGGATCCAGCCGCCGCCCAGCGCGCGATACAGGTCGACCAGATTCGTCCAGCGCGCCAGACGCGCGCTGATCAGTGTCTGCTGCGCCGAATACAGGTCCGTCTGCGCGGTCAGCACCGACAGGTAGCTGTCGACGCCGTTCTTGTAGCGCAGGTCCGACAGGTCGAAACGTCGCTGCTGCGCATGCTCGTTGCGCTCCAGCGCCGCGATCTGCTGGTCGTACGTGCCGCGTGCGGCCAGACCATCCGCCACTTCGCGGAACGCCGACTGGATCGCCTTCTCGTAGTTGGCGATCTCGATGCGCTTCTGCACATGCGCGAGGTTCAGGTTCGCGATGTTCTGGCCGCCTTCGAAGATCGGCATCGTGATCTGCGGCGCGAACGACCATGCGGCCGTGCCGGCCTTGAACAGCCCGCCGAGCGTCGGGCTGCCGGTGCCGAACGCGCCCGTCAGCGAGATCTTCGGGAAGAACGCCGCGCGGGCCGCACCGATGTTCGCGTTCGCGGCCAGCAGCGTCTGCTCGGCCTGCATCACGTCGGGGCGACGCGTCAGCAGATCCGACGGCAGGCCTGCCGGCACGTCCGTCAGCAGGTTCTGCGCGTCGAGCGGCATGCCCGCCGGCAGATCGTCCGGCAGCGGCTCGCCGATCAGCAGCACCAGTGCGTTCAGCGCCTGCGCACGCGCACGCGCCTGCGCCTGCTGGTTCGACAGCGCCTGTTCGACCACCGTCTGCGCCTGGCGCAACTCGAGCTCGGAGCCCGTGCCGTTGTCGAAGCGCAGCTTCGTCAGGTCGTACTGCGCCTGAGCGGACTTCAGCGTGTCCTCCGTGACCTTCAGCAGGTCATCGGTCGACAGCAGCGTCAGGTATTGATCGGCCACCTGCGACACCAGCGAGATCTCCGACGCCTGCCGTGCGTACGACGTCGACAGGTACTGCGCGAGCGCCTGGTCCTTCAGGCTCTGCACGCGGCCGAACAGGTCGAGCTCCCACGATGCGGACAGCCCGACGTTGTAGGCGCGCGAGATGTACGGCGCACCGGTCTGCGAAAGACCCTGCGGCACGCGCTGGATGTTGCCCGTGCCCGTACCGTCGAGCGTCGGGAACAACCCTGCGCGCGTGATCTGGTACTGCGCGCGCGCCGCCTCGATGTTCAGCACCGACACGCGCAGGTCGCGGTTGTTCTTCAGCGCGATCTCGATCAGCCGCTGCAGGCGCGGATCGACGAAGAATTCGCGCCAGCCGATGGCGGTCGCCGCCTGGCCGTTCGCGCTGCGCGCGCCGGCAGCGCCCGGCTGCGTCGCATAGACGCCGCCGGCCGGGTACGCCTGCGCGACGGGTGCGTCGGGCCGCTTGTAATGCGGCGCCATCGTGCAGCCCGTGGCAAAGAGCGCGACCGCGATTGCAGTCAAAGCGTGTTTTTGCATCATCACTGTCCCTTGTTGCCTTCGTCGCCGTTGCCCGGCTTCTCTTCGTGGTGCGAGTGCTCCTGAGCCAGGCGCAGCGCCTCGTCGACGTCTTCCTTCTCGCCGCTGAAGATCGCGCGGATCTTCACGAAGAACATCGGGATCATGAAGATCGCGAGGAACGTCGCCGTGATCATCCCGCCGATCACGCCCGTACCGATCGCGTGCTGGCTGGCCGAACCCGCGCCGTTGCTGATCGCGAGCGGCATCACACCGAGAATGAACGCGAGCGACGTCATCAGGATAGGACGCAGCCGCAGGCGCGCCGCTTCCAGCGCGGCCTCGATCGGCCCCATCTTCTCCGTCTGCTGCAACTCTCGCGCGAATTCCACGATCAGGATCGCGTTCTTCGCCGACAAGCCCACGGTCGTCAGCAGGCCGACCTGGAAGAACACGTCGTTCTCGAGGCCGCGCATCGTGGCCGCGAGCAGCGCACCGATCACGCCGAGCGGCACGACCATGATCACCGAGAACGGGATCGACCAGCTTTCATACAGTGCCGCCAGACACAGGAAAACGACGAGGATTGAGATCGCGTACAGGATCGGCGCCTGCGAGCCCGACTGGATTTCCTGGAACGACAGGCCCGTCCACGAATAGCCGATACCGACCGGCAGCTTCTTCGCGAGCGTTTCCATCGCGGCCATCGCCTGGCCGGTCGACTTGCCCGGTGCGGCCTGACCCTGGATTTCCATCGCCGACACGCCGTTGTAGCGCTCGAGCTTCGGCGAACCGTACGTCCAGTGACCGGTCGCGAACGAACTGAACGGCACCATCCCGCCCGACCCGTTGCGCACGTACCAGATGTTCATGTCCTCCGGCGTCATCCGGAACGGCGCGTCTGCCTGCACGTAGACCTTCTTGATCCGGCCGTCGGTGTCGAGGAAGTTGTTCACGTACTTCGACGCCCACGCGATCGAGAACGTCTGGTCGATCGCATCCGCCGTCACGCCCAGCGCATTCGCCTTTTCGCGGTCGATGTTGACCTTGTACTGCGGCGTATCGTTCAGGCCGTTCGGACGGACACCTTGCAGCGTCGGATCCTTCGACGCCATCCCGAGCAGCTGGTTACGCGCGGCCATCAGCGCATCGTGGCCGAGACCGGCGTTGTCCGTCAGCTCGAAGTCGAAGCCGGCAGCCGTACCGAGTTCAGGAATCGACGGCGGGTTGAACGGGATCACGATCGCGTCCTTGTAGCCGCCGTAGCGCCCGAACATCCGGCCGATCAGCGCCTGCACCTTCTGGTTCGCATGCTGACGCTGCGAGTAATCCTTCAGGCGCACGAACACGAGACCGGAGTTCTGGCCGCGGCCCGCGAAGCTGAAGCCGTTGACCGTGAACGCCGATTCGACGATTTCCTTCTCGTCCTTCAGCAGGTAGTCGGAAATGTTCGCGAGCGTCTTCGCGGTCGTTTCCTGCGTCGAGCCCGACGGCGTCTGCACGATCACGAACATCAGGCCCTGGTCTTCATCGGGCAGGAACGACTTCGGCAGGCGCACGAACAGCAGCCCGACCGCGACGATCACGACCAGATAGATGATGAGCCAGCGGCCCGAGCGCTTGATCACGTGGTGCACGCCGACGTGGTACTTGTCGCGGCTGTTGTTGAACGTGCGGTTGAACCAGCCGAAGAAGCCCTTCTTCTCTTCGTGATGCCCTTGCGGGATCGGCTTGAGGATCGTCGCGCACAGCGCCGGCGTCAGAATCAACGCGACGAGCACCGACAGCACCATCGCCGACACGATCGTCAGCGAGAACTGGCGATAGATCGCGCCGACCGAGCCGCCGGAGAACGCCACCGGCACGAACACCGCCGACAGCACGAGCGCCACGCCGACGAGTGCGCCGGTGATCTGGCCCATCGCCTTGCGGGTCGCCTCCTTCGGTGACAAGCCCTCTTCGGCCATCACGCGCTCGACGTTCTCCACCACCACGATCGCATCGTCGACCAGCAGGCCGATCGCGAGCACGAGGCCGAACATCGACAGCGTGTTGATCGAGAAGCCCACCATCGACATGATCGCGAACGTACCGAGCAGCACGACCGGCACCGCGATCGTCGGGATGATCGTCGCCCGCAGGTTCTGCAGGAACAGATACATCACGAGGAACACGAGCACGATACCTTCGAGCAGCGTCTTGACCACTTCCTCGATCGACAGCTTCACGAACGGCGTCGTGTCGTACGGATACTTCACGACGAGGCCGTGCGGGAAGAACGGTGCCAGTTCGTCGATCTTCGCGCGCACGGCCTTCGCGGTGGCGAGGGCGTTCGCGTTGGTCGCGAGCTGGATACCGAGTGCCGCGGTCGGCTGACCGTTGTACTTCGTGTCGAAGTTGTAGTTTTCGCCGCCGAGGCCGATCTGCGCGACGTCCTTCAGGCGAACCTGCGAGCCGTCCTGGTTGACCTTCAGCAGGATGTTGCCGAACTGCTCGGGCGTCTGCAGCAGCGTCGATTCGGTGATCGTCGCCTGCAGCATCGTGCCCGGCTTCGCCGGCGTGCCGCCGAGCTGGCCGCCCGCGATCTGCACGTTCTGCGCGGTGATCGCCGAGCTGACGTCGACCGGCGTGAGGCCGTAGTTGGTCAGGCGGGTCGGGTCGAGCCAGATCCGCATCGCGTACTGCGAGCCGAACAGCGTGACGGTACCGACGCCGTTCAACCGGCTGATCGGATCCTTCACGTGCGACGCCACGAAGTTCGCGAGGTCGTACTTGTTCATGCTGCCGTCTTCGGAGTTGAAGGCGAGCACCAGCAGGAAGCTGCTGCTCGACTTCGTCACCGACAGGCCGAGCTGCTGCACGACCTGCGGCAGAACCGGCGTCGCGAGCGACAGCTTGTTCTGCACCTGAACCTGTGCGATGTCGGCGTTGGTGCCCGGCGCGAAGGTCAGCGTGATCGTCGCGTTGCCCGAGTCGTCACTCGTCGACGACATGTACAGGAAGTTGTCGAGACCGCTCATCTGCTGCTCGATCACCTGCGTCACCGTGTCTTCCACCGTCTTCGCGGAAGCGCCCGGGTAGTTCGCGGTGATCTGGATCGATGGCGGCGCGATCGTCGGATACTGCGAGATCGGCAGCGTGAAGATCGCCGCAACCCCGGCCAGCATCAGGATGATGGCGATCACCCACGCGAAGATCGGGCGATCGATAAAAAACTTTGCCATGAAGCAGGCTCCCTGTTATTGCGCGCTCGAAGCAGCGGCGGCACTCGCGGGCGCGGCGCCCGATGCGGCGGCACCGGAAGCGGCAGCGGCGCCGGAACCGGCGGCAGCCGGCGCGGCGGAGGCAGCGGCGCCCGACGCGGCATCGGCCGCCGGTGCGAGCTGGGCGGGGACCGTCTTCACGGTCGCGCCCGGGCGCACCTTGTCGACGCCCTGGACGATCACGTGATCGCCCGCTTGCAGGCCGCTTTCGACGATCCAGTTCGGGCCCTGCATGCCGGTCGTCTTCAGCGGACGCGGCTCGACCTTGTTGCTGGCGTTCACCACCATCGCGATCGCCTGCCCCTTCTGGTCATGCGTGACGCCGATCTGCGGCACCAGGAACGCGTTCTCGTTCACGCCTTCCTCGATC